>NZ_MPTA01000001.1 GCF_001939075.1 Paenisporosarcina indica
TTTAAAGTGAGAGCTGATATAGATACAGCATCGGCTAAATTAGCGAGTGCAACCGCAGTCCTTAACAATGAAACAGCAGTCCTGATCACTAAAATGGCACAAGCAATGGAGTCAGCAAATTTAACAATTGCAAATGCTGATGTAGCCAAAACAGCATATTCAGCAGCTTACGGATTAACGACTGACACAAGCTACGTCGCAGTAAATGCCGCAATTTCAGAATTAGAAACAGCGGTGAACAAATCGTTTAAAGTGAGAGCTGATATAGATACAGCAACGGCTAAATTAGCGAGTGCAACCGCAGTTCTTAACAATGAAACAGCAGTCCTTATTACTAAAATGCAAGCAGCTATCGATTCAGCAAATACTGCGTTTGGCAAAGCAGTTCCAGCGAAAGCGGCTTATAAAGTAGCCTATGGTTTAACGACAGACGCCCCATATGTGGCAGTTAAAACGGCTGAAGCCAAATTGCAAGTTGCCTTGGATGCCTCATTTAAGGTAAGAGCAGATATTGATGCGGCAACCGCAAATTTAATTGACGCAATTACCACTTTAGAATTAGCAACCGCAACATTGATTACTGAAATGCAACAAGCGATTGAGTCTGCAAATGTAGCAATCGCAGATGCGGATTTATCGAAAACTGCATATAGTGCTGCTTACGGATTAACGACAGATGCTAGTTATGTCGCAGTAAAAACTGCTATTTCAGAATTGGAAACAGTGGTGAATGCTTCATTTAAAGTAAGAGCTGATATTGATGCAGCAACGGCTAATTTAGTGAGTGCAGTCTCCATATTGAAAGCAGAAACACAAGTCCTGATTACAAAAATGCAACAAGCGATTGTTTCCGCCAATATAGCAATTCATGAGGCGGATTTAGTGAAAACTGCGTATTTATCCGCATACGGATTTACAACAGATATGAGCTACGTTGCAGTTGAAACAGCTATCTCAGAATTGGAAACAGTGTTGAACGCATCGTTTAAAGTGAGAGCTGATATCGATTTAGCAACCACTAATTTAGTGAGTGCATTCACAGTCCTAAACGAAGAGACAGCAGTCCTGATTACTGAAATGCAAGCCGCACTTGCGAACGCGAATACTGCAATCAATAGTGCCGATATAGCGAAAACTGCGCATATCAAAGCCTATGGGTTTACAATCGACGAGAGCTATATTGCAGTTGAAACCGCTATTGCTGAGTTGAAAACTACGGTAAATGCATCGTTTAAAGTGAAGGCGGACATTGATGAGGCAACTGCTAATCTAGTTAGTGCCGTTACAGTGTTACAAAACGAAACCGCCGTTTTAATTACTGAAATGCAACAAGCAATTGAGTCTGCAAATGTTGCTATTGCAGATGCCGAAGCAGCGAAAACGGCTTACACGAATGCATTTGGCTTAACAACCGATAAAACTTATAAAGAAGTAGTATCAGCAATTGCAGATTTGAAAACAGCATTGAATGCAAGATTTAAAACGAAGACTTATATTGATCTAGCCACTGAAAATTTACTGGATACTATACCTGAGTTAAATAGGAAAACGGCAGTTTTGGTTGCTGAAATGGAAGTTGCAATCGCATCTGCAAATTCGGCAATCGCAGATGCCAATTTAGCTAAAGCTGCATATTCAGCTGCTTTCGGATACACGACAGACGCGAGCTACGTCGCGGTGGAAACGGCTCTTGCAAAATTGGAAACAGCGGTGAATGCTTCGTTTAAAGTGCGAACTGATATTGATACAGCGACAGCTTATTTAGTGAGTGTAATTCCAGCCCTTAATGATGAGACGGCCGTCCTGATCATCGAAATGCAACAAGCAATTGATTCTGCTAATCTAGCAGTAGCGGATGCAGATTTAGCAAAAGCGGCGTATTCAGCAGCTTACGGTTTAACGACAGATGCTAGCTACATTGCTGTAGAAACCGCTAGGTCAGAATTGGATAAAGCGGTGAATGCACCGTTTAAAGTAAGAGCTGATATTGAAACAGCAAGGGCAAATTTAGTGAGTGCAGTCACAATCCTTAAGAATGAGACAGCAATCCTAATCACCGAAATGCAACAAGCCATTGATTCTGCAAATATAGCTATTGATGAGTCAGATTTAGCAAAAGCGGCGTATTCAGCTGCTTATGGATTAACGACAGATGCTAGCTACGTTGCGGTAGAAACAGCAATATCAGAATTGGAAACAGCAGTGAATGCGCCATTTAAAGTAAGAACTGCTATAGATACAGCGACAGCTAATTTATTGAGTAAAGTTTCAGTCCTTAACAATGAGACAGCAGTCCTCATCGTCGAAATGCAACAAGCCATTGAGTCTGCAAATCTAGCAGTAGCAGATGCAGATTTAGCAAAAGCAGCCTATTCAGCTGCCTATGGATTAACGACAGATGCTAGCTACGTCGCGGTGGAAACAGCAATCGCAGAAGTGGAAACAGCGATTAATGCTACGTTTAAAATAAGAGCTGATATTGAAACAGCAATAGCGAATTTAGAGAGTGCGGTTACAGCCCTTACCGATGAAACAGCGGTTTTGAAAATCGAAATGCAACAAGCCATTGATTCTGCAAATCTAACAACTGCAGATGCCAACTTAGCAAAAGTTGCGTATTCAGCAGCTTACGGGTTAACGACTGACGCAAGCTACGCGACAGTGGAAACGGCAATTACAAATTTAGCAACAGCGATAAATGCACCGTTTAAAGTGAGAGCTGATATTGAAACAGCAACGGCTAATTTATCAAGAGCAGTCTCAGTCCTTAACGAGGAAACGGCAGTCCTGATCACTCAAATGGAAGCTGCGATTGCTTCAGCAAATACTGCGTTTGACAATGCAGTTCCAGCTAAAGCTGCTTTTAAAGTAGCCTATGGTTTAACGACAGACGCCCCTTATGTGGCAGTTGAAACGGCTGAAGCAGAGTTACGAGTTGCCTTGGATGCTTCATTTAAAGTAAGAGCAGATATTGATGCAGCAACCGCTAGTCTAACCGCTGCAATTGTAACATTAGAAGCTGCTACCGAAACAATGATCACCGAAATGGCAGCTGCCATCGCAACTGCAAATACTGTAATTGAAAATGCCGATACAGCGAAAACAGCTCATATCAAAGCATATGGGTATACGATAGACGCTAGCTATGTAGCGGTTGAAACCGCAATTGCAGAGTTGGAAACTGCTGTGAATGCTACTTTTAAAGTAAAGGCGGATATTGACTCCGCAACGGCCAATTTAGTTACTGCCGTTACTGTGTTGCAAAATGAAACCGCTGTATTGAAAGCTGATTTGCAACAAGCAATTGAGTCTGCAAATGCAGCAATTGCAGATGCCGAAGCAGCGAAAACGGCTTATACCAATGCATTTGGGTTAACCACCGACAAAACTTACGCTGGAGTAGTATCAGCAATTTCTAATTTAAAAACGGCTTTGAACACAACATTTAAAGTGACAACTTACATTGAGCTGGCTACCGACAATTTAATAGAAGCGATAGCAGACTTGAATGAAAAAACCACTGTTTTGGCTATAGAAAAGCAAGCAATAATTGAAGCAGCAAATATAGCAATCACAAATGCAGCTGCAGCGAAAACAGCCTATACAGTTGCTGGTGGTTTAACAACCGACGCAGCCTATACTACTTTTGAAGCTACTGTAACTGCATTGCAGACAGCACTGAATGCATCGCCAAAAGTAAAGGTTGATATTCAATCAAGAACCATCGCACTGATACAAGAGACACCGATTTTCTATAAGCAAGCATTGAACTTGGAAATTATAAGCGCTACGACATTGGTAAATAGTGCGCCTGTAGGGACTGGGGCAGGTCAAGTTCCTCAAGAAGTGGTAGATGCTTTTACATCCGCGATAACTGATGCTCAAGCTGTGCATGATTCCTCTACTGCTGAGGGAGTCGATGTGGAGATGGCGATTTCCGACTTGAATAACGCAGAAGAGATCTTTATGCAACATGTCGATACAACACCACCAACGATAACGAGCGTAACCTATTCACCATATCGTATAACGCTGACTATCAGTGAGGAAATCAAAACTGATATTAATATTAATCAGAATCCCTCTACTATATGGATGGTCACTCAAGTAATGGAGTCTTACACTATGTCACGGTATTTCTATGCAAATTGGGGAGAAATCGCTGTGAGTCAGCAGGGTGAAAATCAGATTATCATCGAGGTTCTGCAACCAGCCCGTCCTGAATTTGCGAATATGAATATCACACCTGGTACTACGTATACACTCACGATACCTGGCTTTAAAGATATGTGGGGTAATCCGTTGATCATAAAAGAGTTTAGTGTTGATGCTGACCATGAAATGCAGGAAGCCTTTGTAGCTGCGAGTACAGCCATTACACATGCAACAATTGCAAAAACAGCCCATACAGCTAATGGTGGTTCAGCTACTGATGCAGCTTACGTGGAAGTTGAAACAACTTTAGGCCGATTGCAAGCTGCGCTCAATAAGTATCCAAGAGTGAAGGTGGATATTATAAATGCTATAGCCAGCTTGACGCAGGCGGTAGCCGTATTGGAAGCTGAGACAAAGAATCTAGTCAATGCAGAAATGCAAGCTGCAGTTGACGCTGCAAATACAGCAATCACAAATGCAAATACAACCAAAACAGCCTACACGGATGCTGGAGGTATAATAACTGACGCTGCCTATGTTACGGCGGAAACGGCTGTAGCTGAATTGCAAGTTGCACTTAGTGCATCGCCAAAAGTGAAGGTTGACATTAAATCTAAAACAGACGCTTTGAACCAAGCAAAAACTGCTCTGGAAATTCAAGTCTCTAGAATGAACTTAAACCGAGAGATTACCAATGCTACATCTTTATTAGATGCAGCGGTGATTGGAACTGAGGATGGCCAATATTCTCAAGCAGCAGTAGACGCATTAAACGCATCAATTGAAGAGGCGCAAGCCGTGTATGATCTGCTTAAGGCAACAAACATTGAGCTAATTGATACCATCGCTGAAATAAATCAAGCAGTAAAAGTCTTTAAACAATCGGTTGTGAGTCCGTATACCTTTGAGATCATGCCTGCAGCCCAACTTTTTATTAATTCAATTGGAATATCAGATATGAGTGTAGAAATCACGACGGGATTTAATAACTATTACTCGAAAAGAAATATTAAAGATCTTGTTCAAGTTAAACGAGGAAATGAAGTCCAAACTTTATCCTATGATTCAACGACAAATGCATTCAATGTTTTAAACAACAAGAATGAAGTGACTGGAGAATTGACTTTATCATCCACAACGAGTTTAATACAAATCGGTCAAGGAGTTTTTGGGCTTAAGTTGACACCACATGCCGATTTAACTGAATCTACACCTGCTGGATTAATCTATCATCTAAAAATAGATGGGGTAGAAGTGGCTACGCAAACCATGGATTTAGTAGTTGATGAAACACCACCAGAATTTACTAGCGGATCCTATTCAGAAGGCCAAATTACATTGAATGCAAGTGAAAAATTATGGAATGGTGAAGTGCCAAATTATACTGTAGAATTCTCAAGCGATGGAACTTTTGAGGATACACAATATGTATCCAATACAGCGAGTGCACCAGTAGGAAACAAGATGACTATTCAAGTATTAGAAAGCTTAAATATTCAACCTGCAAGCAAATTCAGAATTGTTCCACATTGGGTAAGAGATTATGCAAATAATTATATGAAGCAAAGTTTTGAATTCGTTGTAAATCCAGGTTTACAACAATCAATCATTAACGCTAATGCAGCGATAGCCAATGCCGGCATTGCAAAAGGAGCTTTTGCAGTTGCTAATGGATTAACGACTGACGCGGCATATGTGGCTGTGGAGACTAAGATTACATCTTTGACATCAGCGCTAGCAGCAAAACCGAATGTAAAGGCAAATATTGATACAGCAACAGCTGAATTATCGAATGCAGTCAAAGCATTAGAAGCTGAAACCAAGGCATTGAATGCAAACCTGCAACAAGCCATTAGTAACGCTAATGCAGTCCTTTCTGATGCGGCAGTTGCAAAAGTGGCTTACACGGATGCTAATGGTTTAGCCTCTGAAGCGGTCTATGTGGCAGTGGATACGAAGCGTACTGCATTGGAATCAGCACTTGCTGCAACACCGAAAGTAAAGGCTGATATTGAAGCAGCAACAGTTGAATTATCAACTGCCATCGTAGCATTAGAAACGGAGACAGCTTTGCTTGCAAACCTGCAACAAGCGATTGGTATCGCTAATATGTTAATGATAGAAGCGGCAAATGCACAAGCTGCTTATACCGCTGCTGATGGTTTAACAACTGACCCGATCTATGTAGCTTTGGAAACTAAGTTAGCAACATTAGCATCAGTACTAGCAGAAACACCAAAATCATTAGCAGACATTGAAGCAGCAACAGTTGAATTATCAACTGCCATCGTGACATTAGAAGCTGAGACCGAGAGATTGATTGCAGCACTACAACAAGCAATCGATACCGCTAATACAGTGATCACAGAAGCAGGAGAGGCGATAAAAGACTACACAGCTAGCAAAGGTTTAACGACTGATTTGGCTTATATAGAAGTCGAGACCAAAGTTAATGCATTAGAATCAGCGCTTGCGGCAACCCCGAAAGTAAAGACCGACATTGAAGTGTCCGCTAAAAAGATAAAGCAAGCAGTAAATGACCTAGTCAAATCAGTTCTTACTTTGGAAATCACCCATGCTACAATTCTGAGAGATTTAGCAGTGGCTGGTACATCAACAGGAACCTATTTACAAGAATCAAGCGATGAGTTAACTGCAGCAATAGCAATTGCACAAAAACAAGTTACTAAAACGGATATTTCTATAGATGAAGTACGTGAATCCACTTTGGTTTTAGTGGAAGCGGTATCGGACTTCCAAAAATCATCAATCGTGCCAATCAACTAAACTTAAAAAGATATCAAAACCCCTCCTCAAAATTCAAACTTGAGGAGGGGTTTTTGCTATTACTTTCTACAGCAAAGCATTGGGGGTCATTGAACCAAGGAGTTTCATATACGTAATCTCCATCACCTACCGTTTTGCATGTCTAAATGTGTCGTGTGGTTCTAGTTGTAAACACAACGTTACGTAGTGAAATATATGTAAAAAGGTGTCTATTTGTCGTCTATTCAAATAGTGTAAAATGATTGGGAGGACGTGCAGTTCCTGAAATTATTTTCTGTAAGAGGAGTTTGGATTTTTATGACAGGTAAGACACACATTTTAGGTGGATTGGCCGCTAGTCTAGCGTTAGCGAATGTAACGAATTATGAACCCGTTCTATTGGTGGGAGCGGGTGTGGTTGGTGCATTGATCCCGGATATTTGCCATGGAGGAAGTACGATTGGCCGAACTTTACCTGTGATATCAAAGGTGATCAATATGCTTTTTGGCCATCGATCGTTTACTCACAGTTTGCTGTTTTTATTGCTTATTGGTTTTCTCTTGAAATCGTTTGTGGCGAATGAATCGTTAGGAACCGGGCTGTTGATAGGGATGGTTAGCCATATTGTATTGGACATGGCAACAAAGAATGGCGTTAAGTTGTTTTTTCCGTTTAAAGTTAGAATTCGTTTTCCACTCACCACGAGAACGGGTGGAGCGGTCGAATCTGTGGTATTTGCAGCTTTATCGCTACTTTCGGTCTATTTTGGCTATGGAGCGATTGAGTATTATTTATAACAAGAGGGAGATTAGAACATGACAAGTTTACCGGGAACTTTGGCACAGGGTCAGCTGGATGCCTATAATGCTCAAGATATAGAAGCTTTCCTCGAGGCATATTCAGATGAAGTGGTAGTACGAACATTTCCCGCGAATGAGGTGACATATAAGGGAATTGACAAAATGAGAGAGAGATACACCGCACTTTTCGAACAAAACCCGAATCAGCATGCAGCCCTTTTGTCTCGAGTAATCAAAGGAACGATTGTCATTGATCATGAACATGTGACGGGACGGGCAAATGGTGTGGAAACGGAAGCCATTGCGATGTACGAGGTATCGAATGGGAAAATCAGTAATGTATGGTTTGTTAGCAACTGACAAAATGGAATTTGCATGAATATCAAAAAAGTGACTGAATCCATTTCAGTCGCTATTTTTTTACAGTATTAACATATTATCTACAGTTTCCGACATAAGAAGACAATTCCCAACTGGATTCATGCTATAATGTGAACACTTATTGTAAATTTAGGGGGACTCACTGAACTATGGAAGAAACTATTAGCTTACAGGAATTATTTCAGACGTTAAAGAAACGTGTTGTTCTAATTCTATCTCTGACTATTCTAGCGACACTAATCAGCGGAATCGTTAGTTACTTTTTTATCACACCCATTTATCAAGCATCGACCCAACTTTTAGTCAATCAAGAACGATCTGAGACCCCGACTTTAAATGTTGGTGATATTCAAACGAATCTACAATTGATCAATACATATAATGTCATTATTAAAAGTCCGGCAATTTTGGATATTGTGCGTAATGAACTGGCACTTGATACGCTCACAACAGTAGCTTTAAATTCAAAGATTACAGTTTCGAGTGTGGGAGAATCACAAGTTGTCACAATTACTGCCCAGGATCCAGATCAATTTGTTGCACGTGATATTGCCAATACGACGGCATCAGTGTTCCAACGTGAAATTTCAAAAATCATGAATGTCGACAATGTAAGTATTTTATCGCAAGCAATTGCATCAGATGACCAGGCACCGATCAAACCGAATAAGATGCTAAATATGGCAATTGCCATGGTAGTCGGTCTAATGTTGGGTGTCGGAATAGCGTTCTTGCTTGAGTATTTGGATACGACAATAAAGACCGAAGAACAGATTGAGAAACTTCTTAACATTCCAGTGATTGGTGCAATTTCATCAATGGATCGAAAAGAGCAGGACAAGTTTGATAAGTTCCAACAAACACGCAAGGATGAAACAAATAGGGCATAAGAGAACTTGCTTCCATTGCCAAATCGTGAAAAAGACATCTCCAATCTGCTCGTCGGATTGAAGATGTCTTTTTTGTGAAGGAAATTGGGGAAAACGAAATAAAAAATATCCACGCTTATTTAACAGCAGCGTAGCCAAAACCCAACCAATTAGACCCCACACACCTACGTCTTGAGGGGTGTTTTTATGGGGGATATTGGGTGTGTGGAGATAAATCAAGTGTGAACGGGTAGAAACGGGGAGCGAACGGGTAGAAAGGGTTCATGAACAGGTAGAACTCCCCCCGAATGGGTAGAAATCAAATTGAACGGTTAGAAACAATAAGCCTCACTTATTTAACAGTAGCGTAGCGAAAACAACCAATTAGACTTCTCACACTTCGTTTGGAGAGGTGTTTTGTGGAAGAAATTGGACGGAGTAGTTAAATCAAGTGTGAACGGGTAGAAATGGTGTACGAACGATTAGAAAGTGTTCATGAATGGGTAGAAATCAAAATGAACAGGAGTAAACCGTGAAAACACAATAAGGCCGTTACCCAAGACCATATAATTATGGTTACAGGTAATGGCCATGAGTGGATAGGTTAGTTATTTCTTAGGTAGTTCATTGCGTTTTCTGTGTTCTTTTCACCAACAGAATATAGGATGTCAAAGCGAGGAAACTAGCTGTGAACATGGTGACCCCCATTGGAATTGCTGTATCTTCCCCAGCAATTCCGACTAGTGGTGCTGAGATTGATCCCATGATAAACGGTAGTAGTCCAAGCAACGCGGCTGCACTGCCTGCAATATGACCTTGTGCCTGCATGGCCAGCGAAAATGACGAAGTCGATATGATCCCGATAGATGCAACAAAAAAGAAAATTGGAATGACAACTGAAATGAGCGGTCCATGGAGTAGGACAGCAGTTAAAATAAAGACACTGGCTGTGCTCGAAATCGTCAAGCCTATTTGTAAAAAACGAGTTTCAGATATTCTGTCGGATAAGCGGCCCACCAGCTGAGTACCAATCATAATCCCAATTCCGTTCATCCCAAATAGCAGACTAAATGTTTGAGGTGTAGTCTCATAAATGTTTTGGTAAACGAAGGGTGTACCAGATACATAGGCAAAAATTCCGGCAACCATAAAACTTTGCGTAAGCGCGTAGCCTGCAAAGGTTCTGTTTACAATGAGTGAACGGAAGTTTCTAAAAGTCTGCCCAATATTATTTGGAACTCTTTTTTCTACAGACAATGTTTCCTTCAGTTTGAACGACACAATCAGCAATAGCAGAATGCCAGTGGCACTTAGTACAAAGAATACCCCTGACCAGTCGGTGAATCTAAGTATGCCACTCCCTGCAACGGGTGCCAGAATAGGTGCAAGGTTATTTATGAGCATAATCAATGCGAAAAACTTGGTCAATTCACGTCCACTATATAGATCTCGAACCATTGCTCGCGATAATACCAAACCGGCTGCGGCTGAAAAGCCTTGAATGAACCGAGTTGCGATGAAAATAGAGATGGTTGGGGCAAATGCACAAGCGAGTGATGCAAGGAAATACAGGATCAAAAATATCATGAGCGGTTTTCGTCTACCGATTACATCACTCATTGGACCAATCACTAGTTGTCCTAAGCCTATTCCTAAAAGAGAAGCCGTTAAGCTAATCTGAACGAGCGATGCCGTCGTGTTGTATTCATTTGCGATTGTAGGAAACGCAGGCAAATACATATCGATTGTAAGCGGTCCAAGAGCTGCAAGAGAACCGAGAAGAAGCGCTGTTCGCAAGCGTTTATTTTCACGCAATGTTGTCAAAGTGAGAACACACCTTTCCTTCGGTTTATGAAATATTATGAGTCTTAACGATTATAGGCATTCTTCCATATAAATGCGAGAGAAATTGGATGATTTAGCTGAGATTAATTTTATTAGTGATTGGTCTATTTCATCAAAATCGAATTGGACAATGAGACATTTAATCCATGTCATAGTGTGCATGTGAATAATTTAACGCTCAAAATCATTTCACACCCATGTACCCTTCTTATAATATTTTAATAATCTAAAAATTCATATTGACAAAAAACCTAGTTTTACTATAGGATTAATTTAATTGAATATTTTCTTATTAAGAGAGGTGGAGGGATTTGGCCCTTTGAAGCCCAGCAACCATTGACAATTGTCAGTAAGGTGCTAATTCCAGCAGAGCAATGTGCTCTGAGAGATGAGATGAAGGCTTGTGTAACTTCTTCTTATTGAAGAGGTTTTTTTGCGTTTTAAAAGAGATATGTATAGAGCTGGAGGGAATGTAGATGAAGTATGGATATTGGTTGCCTATTTTTGGTGGATGGTTGCGCAATGTAGAGGATGAAAACATGCCTCCTACTTTCGAATATGCAAAAAAAGTCACGCAAGCCGCTGAGAAGTTGGGCTTTGATACTACACTAATAGCGGAATTATATTTGAATGACATAAAAGGTCCCGAATCTGATTCACTGGAAGCATGGTCTACTGCGGCAGCACTTGCGGCGGTTACGGAGAAAATTGAAATTATGACGGCTGTACGACCTGGATTCCATAATCCTGCGGTTACAGCTAAAATGGCTGCGAATATTGATCAGATTAGCAATGGCCGATTTACATTAAATGTTGTATCTGCTTGGTGGGAAGAAGAAGCGAAACAATATGGCGGGATCTTTACTGAGCATGATGAACGTTACGATCGTACGGAAGAATTTCTGGATGTGTTGAAGGGGCTATGGACCGAAGATGTTTTCAGTTATTCCGGTAAGTATTATAACATTCAAAATGCCCATCTAGAGCCAAAACCAGTTCAGCGCCCGAACCCGATCTTATATGCAGGGGGCGAAAGCAAGCGTGGGAAAGAAGTAATTGCTAATTCCTGCGATGCCTACGTGATGCACGGAGGAACGGTTGAAGAAGTTAAGGAGAAAATCGACGGCATGAAACAGCAACGTCAGGAGGCAGGACGGGAACCGTTCCAATCATTTGGAATGGCTGCTTACATTGTTTGCCGTGATACGGAAGAAGAAGTGCAGGCTGAGCTTGCGAAAATTACCGATGTGAAAGAAAACAGTGGGTATTCGGGATATAACGACTTTGTCGGCAAATCCCAGCTAGAGCAACAAGTAAAGCTGTATGATTATTCCGTGTCCAATCGTGGGCTTCGTCCGAACTTAATCGGCACACCTGGACAGATTGCGAAACGTATTGTTGCATTTGAGGAAGCAGGCGTCGATTTATTACTCCTTCAGTTTTCGCCACAGCTTGAAGAGATGGAACAATTCTCTAAAAAAGTAATGCCTTTAGTAGAAAAGCAAAGGTTACTAGTGAAAAAATAAACGATAATGAGGGATTTTATATGAGTAAAGTGTATATCATACATGAAAATAGTGAATGGACGGTCCATTTGACGAACCGCCTTGAAGAATTGCAGGTACCATATGAAGAGTGGCATTTGGATGAAGGGACAGTCAATTTGTCTGAAGCACCGCCTGAAGGTATTTTTTATAGCCGAATGAGTGCTTCTTCCCATACACGTGATCATCGTTATGCTCCTGAATTGACCTCTGCTGTTTTGGCATGGCTTGAGCACCATGACCGTAAAGTATTTAATGGAAGCAATGCGTTAAGATTGGAACTTAGTAAAGTGCTGCAATATACGGCACTAGAAGCAGCGGGTATTAAAACGCCTAAAACTATTGCAGCGGTTGGGAAGGACCAGATTCTTAAAGCTGCAGCTGTGCTGGGCGAATCTTCGTTTATTACGAAACATAATCGTGCAGGTAAAGGACTTGGCGTACAACTTTTTCATTCCCTTGAAGGTCTTCGCAGTTATGTGGAAGGACCAGATTTTGAAGAACCGATTGATGGCATTACCCTAATTCAACAATATATCCAAGCGCCAGAGCCATATATTACACGCTGTGAGTTTGTGAATGGTAAATTTGTTTATGCAGTTAGAGTGGATACATCGGAAGGTTTCGAACTTTGCCCGGCGGATGCCTGTCAAATTGGCGACCTATTTTGCCCAGTAGGAGAAACTGAAACTGTGACAGCTCAACCGAAGTTCCAGATTCTCGATCATATCGAAGAATCGATTGTTGAGAAATTCGAGTCGTTTTTAACGGCGAATGAAATTAAAGTCGCAGGAATTGAATTTATTCGCAATGCACAAGGCGAAATTTTCACATACGATGTAAATACAAACACGAATTATAATGCCGATGCTGAAAAAATAGCCGGCAAATACGGTATGCTGGAATTGGCAAAAGTACTGAAGTATGCACTTGAAGAAACACAAACTGTGAAAAGTAAGTAATAAACATGTGATAGACCAATACTAATTAAGCCCTCAAACTTCTTTTTGAGGGTTTTTTTGTGGAATCTATTGAGTCGTTAGATTGTTAAATTGTATAGTGGAATTCATTATCGTATATTCGATCCTTATTAAATGTAACGATAGCAAAATAGTCTTTTTTCTCCTATTAAACAATCTTCTTTGCAATTCGGAAACCTATCTTGAATTGGATGATGTTATAGCACAGTATATTAGCTGGAAATATAAAAGGAAGATTTACCGATATGGTTTCCTTCCTAGTTTGAGCGGTAAATACTTTTTACTAATCAAGTAATTGCTAGTCCCGCGCTTGCATAACCAGCAATTGTAGTTGCAATATCTTGTCCTGTTGAGCTTACAGAAAACACCAATAATAAACGTGTTTGTGCCGTTACTGATATTGCTAATCCAGAAGATATACCACGGCTAATTTCTCCAATTGAAACTGTACCATTGAGAGTTGGAGATAAATTTACACTAGCACCCGGAATTGGACTGAAAATGTTATTTGGTGTTGTTGATCTGAATAATCTTGCAGTGATTGTTACATTTGATCCAGTAAGATTCAATCCTACTGTCGTACTGAAGTATGCAGATAACGATGTGATAATTCCACTACGAGGAACAGAGAAAGCAAAGTTGAGAAGTGTACCTCCAGCACCAGTTAGATCGATTGTTCCCCCAGGTAAACTAATCCCATTAGCAGAATTTCCAAAACCAATAAGACTTGACGTATTAAGGACACCACCTAAAACGGTAGTGAGTGTCGAAGGGAGACCAGAAGCAAACGGAATAATTGCACCTGTTCCAGGTATACCTGCAGGTCCAGTAGCGCCAGTAGCCCCAGCAGGTCCAACAGGTCCAATGCCGCCGGTAGCTCCAGTAGGTCCAACAGGTCCATTCGGTCCAATGCCGCCGGTAGCTCCAGTAGGTCCAACAGGTCCAATTGGTCCAGTAGCTCCAGTAGGTCCAACAGGTCCAATTGGTCCAGTAGCCCCAGTAGCTCCAGTAGGTCCAATCGGTCCTATGTCGCCGGTAGCTCCAGTAGGTCCAACAGGTCCAATTGGTCCAGTAGCGCCGGTAGCCCCAGCAGGTCCAATCGGTCCGATGTCGCCGGTAGCTCCAGTAGGTCCTACAGGCCCAATCGGTCCAGTAGCGCCGGTAGCTCCAGCAGGTCCAATCGGTCCAATGTTGCCGGTAGCTCCAGTAGCTCCAGTAGGTCCAATCGGTCCAGTAGCGCCGGTAGCCCCAGCAGGTCCAGTCGGTCCGATGTCGCCGGTAGCTCCAGTAGGTCCAACAGGTCCAATCGATCCAATCGGTCCAATGTCGCCGGTAGCGCCAGTAGGTCCAACAGGTCCAATCGATCCAACAGGTCCAATGTCGCCGGTAGCTCCAGTAGGTCCAACAGGTCCAGTAGCACCAGTAGCTCCAGTAGGTCCAATCGGTCCAGTAGCGCCGGTAGCCCCAGCAGGTCCAATGGATCCAATCGGTCCAGAAGAGCCAGTAGCCCCAGCAGGCCCAACAGGTCCAATGTCGCCAGTCGCGCCGGCAGGTCCAGGAGCTCCCATTGCCCCGTTGTTACCAGAAGGTCCCCTTGGTCCCATCGGTCCAGTGTTACCAGTAGCCCCCGTAGCTCCAGTTAACCCTCTAGATCCCTGATCTCCTTTTGGTCCTTTGCAACACTTACATTTGTGATTGTTGCAAGGTTTTAGTTCATGTTCATCGTTAGCATCATGACACTTATGGTCATAATTTGTGATAGAGTCATCACTTTTATTGATATATTTTTTGTGTTTAGAATGCTTACAATTTTCATTTCTATCTTTCATCTATTTTTTCACCTCCTTTATTTCAAGATTTAGTAGTATATGTGGCGGTATGAATAATAGATAGGCTGACTCTATTAATAAGAGTGATTAATATTTGAGCTTGATGTTAGAAAGATATTTCTTTAACGGGTTGTTACGATAACGGTGTCTTTGTGGAAGTTACTACTATAGTTATTAATATCAATGTTAGAGCTGCTGGACTTGTATTACCGAATTGCTTTTTCTTGCGTTTCCAAACGGGCTTTTTCCTTTCGGTGTAAAGGACCGTTATAATAGAGGGATAAAGTTTAACGATGGGTAATGGGAGAGGTGCTTCAGCATGATGGAGGAAGTTCAAGATCATGAAATGTTGGATGTGATAGGGGAGCTGTTTTCGGATGAGATTTCGATTGCGGTTTCGGATAGGACAAAGTATGTGTATTTTCGTCCAAGTGTGCGAGTGGATTTGAAGATAAAAACGGGTGATCTCGTGAAGGATGGCTCGCTTGCATATAAGGCACTTACTACTGGGCACAAGGTGTCGGAGTTTATTGATCGACATGTGTTTGGTGTAGCGTATCATGGAATGGCGGTTCCGTTTCATCGTGATGGGCAGGTTGTAGGGAGTGTGACGGCTATTTATCCAGCGTTTACTGAGGGTAAATCTGTGGTAACGGTGAAGACACAGGATGGGTGGAAGCCGGTGCCGTTTGCGGAAGTTAAGTATATGGAAGTGCGGGGACGAAAAACGCATGTTGAGGCCAATGGAGTTTCAGGAACGCACCGAAAGTCTTTACAGGAATTTGAATTTGTATTGCCGCATGATTTGTTTGTGCGATGTCATCGTTCGTTCATTGTGAATGTCCAACATATTAGCGAAGTTTATCCGGATTCTCATTCAACATTCTTGCTGTTGATGGATGATGGGGTGAAAATTCCAGTGAGTCAGTCGTATGCGAGCTATTTCCGTAAGTTGCTCGATTTCTGATGTGCTGGCTTATACATGTGGTTGTCTAATTCGCACGAAAAAATCTTGATTTCTACATATATTGTCTAAATTATGACTTTACTTGTTAGAATTATTTAAAATGTTATGAAGATGAGGTTTTACTATGGACTATACTATGGAAACTAAATTACAACGTATTAAACATCCAGCTCTCAAGGAGCGTGTTGTGACACCTGAAGTGGCGGCATCTTGGATTACAGACGGTATGACACTTGGTTTAAGTGGCTTTACGCGTGCAGGTGATGCGAAAGCGGTTCCATTTGCACTTGTGAAGCGAGCGGAAACTGAGACATTTAAGGTGAACATTTTCACAGGGGCTTCTTTAGGGTCCGATATTGACACGGCTTTTGCGGAAGCAGGTATTGTAGGAAAACGATTGCCGTTTCAAGCAGACCCTGTTATGCGAGGGAAAATAAATAATGGGGACATGTTATTTGTTGATCAACATTTGTCACATACGGCTGAACTTGTTCGTTCTGAAGTTATCGGTCCGATTGACTTTGCCGTTTTGGAAGCGGTTTCAATATCGGAAGATGGCATGATTATTCCGTCGACGTCTGTTGGGAATTCTTCTATTTTTGCGGAACACGCGAAGAATGTCATTGTGGAAATTAATATGGCACAATCTGAAATGCTTGAGGGTCTTCATGATATTTACGATACCGGCAAGCAAGGTGAACGCCAACCGATTCCAATGATGCATCCTGACGATCGCATTGGAACAACCGGTATTCGAATCAATCCAGAAAAAGTGAGAGGGATTGTCTTTACAAATCAACTTGACTCGCCGTCTACGATTGTGGCTCCAGATGCGGATACGCAATTGATGGCAGGACATTTACTAGAATTCTTGAGAGAAGAAATCCGTGAAGGACGTCTAACCGATAAGTTGGCTCCACTCCAATCGGGCATAGGCTCTGTGGCAAATGCCGTATTGCATGGAATGATTGATTCGGAATTCACGGACTTGGATGTTTACTCAGAAGTGTTACAGGACGCGGTTTTTGATTTAATTGATGCTGGGAAAGTAAAGTCGGCTTCATGTTGTTCTATCACTTTATCAGAAGAAAAGATGGCGCAGGTGTTTGGAGACTTCGAGAAGTACCGCGACAAATTGATTATGCGTCCGCAAGAAATTTCGAATCATCCAGAAATTATCCGTCGTCTCGGACTTATTTCGATTAATACAGCTCTTGAGTTCGACATTTATGGAAATGTTAACTCGACACATGTGTCTGGGACGAAAATGATGAATGGGATTGGTGGATCAGGAGACTTTGCACGCAATGCACGTCTTTCTATCTTTGTAACCAAATCGATTGCGAAAGATGGTAAGATCTCGAGCATTGTGCCATTCGCTTCACATATTGATCATACTGAACATGACGTGGATATTGTTGTAACGGAGCAAGGATATGCTGATTTACGTGGGCTTGCCCCACGCGAACGAGTGCCATTGATTATCGAAAACTGTGCTCATCCGATGTATCGCGAGCAGTTATGGGCGTATTACCAAGAGGCGTTGACTCGTGGCGGCCAAACTCCGCATATTCTGGAGAAAGCTTTTTCTTGGCATATTAACCTAAAACAGAACGGTACCATGACTCAAAAAGTCGACGAGTTAGTTTAATCTCTTGAGTCACATTTATTGATTTCTAATCATAATTTACATGTATTCACCTTCAATAGGACACTCTCCTGTTGGAGGTTTTTTGTGACTATTCTTGCCTTGTTTGAACCTTCAGAGAGTTTTGTTTTGTCTCTAATGGGTAAAAGATAAATAAACAAACAGTGGGAGATGGAATAATGATAGAAGAAAAAAGAACCTATTATGTTGACATAAACAGTGAAAGTATTTTGCCAGAGCCAGTGGAAAGCACGAGTTTTGTCATTCAAGCAACAGCAAAGGAAGTGCAGGCTTTAGAAGCAGTATTTGAGAAAAAATATGAACATGACTTAGAAACGTATGTACGGTCACATATTCCTTTCCTTGAATATCACCATGATCCCGAAAACGATCGTTATGATGCATCACAGAAAATGATTTATGCAATTCTTTACGTATTGGGTAATAAAGAAGCCAAAGAACATATCGAAGAAATGGGTATCATGACAGACAATAAATCGGAAGATCCTGAAGACATTCGACATCTTCGATAACCAATTAAAGAAGACGGCTGAATTAGCAACTTAAGCCGTCTTCTTTTTTAAAATTGGGTGTATTGTTTTTTTTCTCAAAAAAAGGTCTTCTCCTATTAGTTCTTGTCGAGACTTACCCGAATATGTCTATTTACCTATGAATATTGTAAGGGATAAGGTCAAGGAATAATCGGAAGGAGAGACGTGTTGATTTGTATACATTGCGGGTTGGAAAATGAGCCGGACTCGATGTTTTGTTCAGATTGTGGCACACAAATTAAAGAGAAACATGTAAAAATAAGAAAACCGACTCTGTTGCTGGTAATTGCGATAGTCACCTCCATTTTAGCCATAGGGGGCATTGGATTTGGACTATCGATTGCACTTCATCCGCCTGAAAAGATTGTAAAGGTCGAGACCATCATACAAAAAGAACATGTACCTGTTGTAAAGGAGAAGTCAGAAGAGGCAGCTCAATCAGTCGTGAAAAAAGAGGAAAAGGATAAGACTCAGATAATTAAGGATTCTCAGTCACGTGTTTACACGATTTTTACGGATTCTGGATTCGGATCTGGTTTTTTGTTTGAGGAAAAAGGGACGGTAATTACGAATGCACATGTTGTTGCAGGCTTTACGGAAGTGGTTTTGCGCAATGTGAATGGCCAGCAAACAACGGGTCGAGTGATTGGAATCTCGGATCAGTATGATGTGGCGTTGATCCAAGTGGATGATTATGCAGGGATGCAACCGCTTGAGTTAGAGTTAAGTGAGACGGCCATTGGTACGGAAGTGATTGCTTTGGGCAGTCCTCAAGGGTTAGAAAATTCGGCTTCTATTGGATACCTGACGGGTTTGGACCGATCATTTGAGTCGGATTTCCAATACGAAAATGTTTACCAAATTGATGCACAAATTTCCCCTGGCAGCAGTGGTGGTCCCCTCCTCGATGCGGAAACCGGGAAGGTAATTGGGATTAATTCGGCTATTTTGATTGCGGATCAGTCCATTGGTTTTTCCATTCCAATGTACACAATGGATAGCTTGTTACGATCGTGGTCTACTTCACCGATGGACGCTACTGAAGTGGCAAGTGTATTTTCGTTTTATGATGATGTTGCGTATGATCCAGATTCCTATTATAAAGACAATGAGGAAGGCGATACGTTCTACTTTGAAGAAACGGGTCTGTCTGATTTTATTATTTATTTTAGGGATACCTATGAAGCGGCACTTCTATATGAGGACTATTATTACATTGAAGATATGATTTTATATGATAGCCCAGTATACTGGGAAATGACGGATTATTTTGATGAAATTGCGGGTCAAGGATTTTTCTTTGATTTCATTTCCAATGAAGTCACAGATGTTGTGATTGAATCTGATTACGCAGTGGTCAGCACATTTGAGGTCTTCGATTTTATGGATGCTTCTGGGGGATGGTATAGTTATGAACGGTACAAAGATTATTTCATTGTCATTGATGAGGATGGATATTATCGAATAACAAACATCAATATTTATTAGAATGTTCAAATGGTTTTAATTCAATAGACTATTAATAACACCTTCCTTTCATTTGAATGGGGGGTGTTATTTTATTATGGTGAGGGCGCCTCTGTGTCCGTCACGAATTGGGAAACATTGGTGTATGGATACAAAGGCGTGGAAGGGGATTGAGCAAAGTCTCAGTAGTAAAAATCGAGGGTTACGTAGGAATAAACGACGATGACGTAGGAAATATGGGCGCTCACGTAGGAAAAATCTCGTTCCACGTAGGAATCACCCTTGAAATGGTTGATTTGTCAGTGCAACTGCCACGTTTTCTGTTTAAGGAGTCACTCGCTAGTGGAACACCTTAAAGTAATCGTCCATTTAAGGACAATCAGTTTGTTTGAAATATCGAATTGTCATGTTTTTATTCGGCTTATTTTCATATCGAGTTCAAAAATCAAACAAATTAAAGTGGGGTATTTAACAGATTGTCTGCATACCATTACGTATCAAATAATTTATTCAAAATTTAAACATTGTTTAAAAAATGCATTTACTTTTAGCAATGTCTATCTATACTTAAGAATAAAGAAAGAATTTTCTGATAACTAAACATAATCGACGAAATGGGGTTTCTTAGGATGAAAGTAGCTTTTATGACAGAAGAGCATGATTTGTTTCGTAAGTCTTTACGGAAAATGTTAGATAAAGAAGCGTATCCATATTTTAACCAGTGGGAAGAAGATCGAGAGATTCCGAGAGATTTCTGGCTCAAAATGGGACAGAATGGATTTCTATGTCCATGGGTGGATGAAGCGTATGGCGGATTGGGGCTCGATTTTTCTTATTCGATGATTTTAATTGAAGAGCTCGAACGTGTGGGACAAGGACTTGCTAGTGGTATGTGTTTGCATTCTGATATTGTAAGCCCTTATATTTCGATGTTCGGAACGGATGAACAAAAGCAAAAATGGTTGCCTGGCTGTATTAGTGGAGATTTGATAACTGCAATTGCGATGACTGAACCAGGTGCTGGATCGGATTTAGCTGGCGTCAAAACTACTGCACGTCGCGTGGGAGATTTCTATATTTTAAATGGCGAAAAGACCTTTATTACAAATGGTCTGACGGCTGATTTAGCAGTGGTCGTATGCAAGACAGATCCTCAAGCAAATCCTGCACACAGAGGGATGAGCCTACTTGTTGTGGAAAAAGGGACGGAAGGATTCTCACGTGGTAAAAAACTGGATAAGATCGGTATTCATAGTGGGGATACTGGTGAATTAATCTTTGAAGACGCCAGGGTGCCAGTCGCTAATTTACTCGGAGAAGAAGGAAAAGGGTTTTATTACTTAATGGAAAATCTCCAACAAGAACGTTTGATTGTTGCGATACAGTGCCAAATCGAAGCGGAAGAAATGCTACGCATCACAATGGATTATGTGAAGAACCGAAAAGCATTTGGTCAATCAATCAGCAAGTTTCAAAACACCCAATTCAAGATTGCCGAAATGGCTACCGAAATTGACCTTGGCAGAACCTATGTAAATCAGTTAACGGCTCGTCATTTAACGGAAGAAGACATTGTCAAAGAAGTTTCGATGGCCAAATGGTGGGTCAGTGAAATGGCGAAACGCGTAGCCGCTGAATGTTTGCAGCTTCACGGTGGATATGGCTACATGGAAGAATACGAGATTGCTAGAAGATACCGAGATATTCCGGTAGCAAGTATTTACGCTGGATCGACTGAAATTATGAAGACAATCATCGCCAAGAAACTCGGTTTATAAGAGTTGAGTCAAAGGAGGGGGTTAAGTGAAACTCTCGGAGAAGAAATTATTGAAGAAAAAGGAAGAAATTATCTTATCTGCTGTAAAGATTGTGAACCGCAAAGGCTACCGTAGGGCAACGATGGAAGAAATCGCTGGGGAACTCTTAATGACGAAAGGCTCACTTTACTACTACTTTAAAAATAAAGAAGATTTAGTTTTCCAGTGTCATGAAAAGGTATTATCACAAGCTACAGAAGAACTGGAAAGCCATTTAAATGAATGTATTTCATATGAGGAAAAGTTACGAAGAATGATTGCTACACATATTCAATATGCGATTGAAGAAAAAGAGACGTTTAACATGATTATTAAGCCGGATCAGACATTCTCGACGGAACAATTAAATCCAATCTTGGTGATACGCCACGAATATGCGGGACTGTTTGACCGAGTGATACGAGAAGGAATCGCTCATAGGGAATTCACCATTAAGGAACCAAAAATTGCACGGATGATTTTACTGGGGTCGATGAACTGGATTCAACAGTGGTATAGCCCACAAGGCGGCAAGTCCATGGAAGAGCTACAAGAAATCTATGCTGATTATTTAATAAAGGTCGTTAAGTAAGTGCCATCATTTCAATACAAAGGGGTTTTGAGAGATGTACGTAACTGAAAAATTAGCAGCTATTGCGTTACAACAACCAGATAAAATCATCACATCCTTTCAAGGGCGCGATACAAGCTATTCGGAGTTTTATGAGCAAGCGAAACGATTAGCCGGTTATCTTCAAGGAAAAGGATATCAAAAAGAAGACATTATCGCCGTGTATTTACCAAATTCGGATTATTTTTTAGTATGTTATTACGCATGTCAAATAGGTGGATTTACCGTCATGCCAGTAAACACTAAATTAACGGCAACGGAAGTGAATTATATTTTCACACATTCGGAAGCTAAATTCTTGATTTATGATGTTTGTTTCAATCCATTATTGAATGAAATACAGGACACATTTGAGAATTTCCACGATTATCTTCTGGTCGGTGGTGATGATAGTTTAGTAGCTGTCTTAGGCGATTCATCCATAAAATTTAAGGAAGTTGATGTGAAAGATGATGATACAACGGTTGTTTTCTATACATCAGGTACAACAGGAAAACCGAAAGGCGTTATGCTGACAGCTGGTGCTGTAAGAGCTACTGCTCAAATATGGGGAGAATCGATGAGTCTGACATCTTCAGATCGAATGCAAGTAGTCACCCCTTTATTCCATTGTGCAGCATGTCATGTTTTTTGCATTCCCGTTATTTACGCAGGTGGAACGATGGTAATAGAAGAGGCTTTCTCACCGGAACAAGCACTCAAGACGATGGTACAAGAAGAAATCACGATATTCTTTGGCGTCCCAGCGATGTATAGCATTCTATTAAATACACCTAAAATGGTTGGGTTAGAATTACCGCATCTACGACTCTTTACGTATGGAGCTGCACCAATGCCGTATGAACTGGTTCGAAAAGTGAAAGAGCTTTATCCTGATGTGCAGGTTCAAAATCTATATGGTCAAACAGAAAATTCTCCAGCTGCAACGTCGCTAAAAGACCATCATGCACTTGAGAAAGTAGGCTCAGTGGGTGAACCATTACCGATGACACAAGTACAAGTAGTGGATGAGTTTGGAGATCCACTTCCAATCGGGCAGGTTGGTGAAATCGTGGTGAAAGGTCCTCAAGTAATGAAAGGGTATTTGAAAAATGAAGAGGCGACAAGACAGGCACTTCGAAACGGATGGATGTATAGCGGTGATTTAGGTCGTTTTGATGAAGATGGTCTGCTCTATATCGTTGACCGTAAAAAAGATATGATTATCCGCGGTGGTGAAAATGTGTACCCGGTTGAAGTGGAAGAAGTGCTGTATCAAATTCCCGAACTTTTGGAAGCGGCAGTTGTGGGGGTGCCACATCAAGTTCTTGGCGAGGTACCAAAAGCTTTTGCGGTCTTAAAAGAAGGAAAACAGTTAAGCGAACAAGACATCATCACATTTTGCTCAAAAAAATTAGCCAATTATAAATTACCGGTAGAAGTCATGTTCACTGATAGTCTCCCACGAAATGCCAGTGGAAAAGTGCTGAAGAACTTACTTCGAGAAGCATAGGTGGCATCAATGTGGAAATCCATGCATTTTTATGAACGCCGCAAAGCTGTATTCATAGGGAGTGGAATTGATGAAAATAGGTATACTGGGATCAGGAACCATGGGAAATGGCATTGCTCAAGTAATGGCGTCCGCAGGCTATAAAGTCATCTTACGCGATTTAAGTAACGAAGTATTGGCACAAGCTGAACATAACATCAAAACAAATTTAGGTCGAATATATAAGAAGAAAAACAAGGACATATCAGGAATAGCTGATGTGGTATCAAAGATTACATTCACCACTGATCTAATTGAATTGCGAGAAGTGGATGTAGTAATAGAGGCGATTGTTGAGAATATGGATGTAAAAAAAGGGGTATTTGCCGAACTAGACAATTTATGTGTGGACAAGACGATTTTTGCTACAAACACGTCGGGTTTAAGTGTCACTGAACTTGGTGCGGCCACTCGTCGCTCGGATCGCGTTGTAGGCATGCATTTCTTTAATCCCGTACCTGTCATGAAACTTGTGGAAATCATACGAGGTGCAGATACATCAGATGAAACGTATGAAGTGATATCTCAGTTGACTGAATCAATTGGCAAAGAAGGAATCACCATTTTGGATGCACCGTTGTTTGTAGTGAATCGGATCTTAGTGCCAATGCTTAGTGAAGCCATATTTGTACTCGGCGAAGGCACGGCATCAGCTGAAGATATTGACAAAGGCATGATGCTCGGAGCTAATCATCCAATCGGTCCATTAGCGTTAGCGGACTTAATCGGGCTGGACACCTTAATGTTAGTCCAAGAAACGCTTTTACAAGAAACTGGGGATTCAAAATATCGCATTCCACCTTTGCTAAAAAAACTTGTGAGAGCGGGGCATCTTGGCAGAAAAAGCGGAAAAGGGTTTTATGATTATTGATAGGTAGGCAGGAGCAGCTGGGTTTATACTATCAGCTGTTTTTTGTTCGCCTACATATGTTTTCAGACGTGAAGCTCGAAAAGTCAGAATGAACCTTCTTTGAAAAATAATATGTGAGTGAATTGAAAAACTTTCTGGAATTCCGCATAAGTTTGGGACAAATAGGGTAAAAAATGGGGAGATACATATAAGACACATGGCGTTAATTGATAATTGGAGGGCGAAATAGATGAAAAATATGAATCGAGGAATTATCACGGCATTGGGCGCAATTGGGATTGCCCAAGGTTTGAAAGTATTAACACATAAAAAGTTGACAGGCAAATGGGATTGGAAACAAGCGTTTACGACGGGCGGAATGCCGAGTTCACATTCTGCAGGTGTGGCGGCACTTGCATCCTATGTAGCAGCGAATAAAGGGACACGTCATACGGAAACGGCGGTGGCTGTCGTGTTTGGAACGATTGTTATGTATGATGCGCAAGGAATTAGGCGTCATACGGGGGAAATTGCACAACTTGTAAATGATTTGGAAGATAGTTTTGTGGCCATATCGGGTGATTTCCCAAGTTTTGAATATGTCCAGAGAGAAGTGGAACTCAAGGAACTTCTCGGGCATCAACCCGTTGAAGTTCTTGGTGGGGCTATATTAGGTGTTTTCCTAGGATTGTTGTCTGCCAAAATCGAGAATAAAGAGCGGGAAGTTGAGAAAATCTCACCTACCATGGATTAGTGTATTGATTCTTTGCTTTATCAGTCATCCTGAAAATATTGGTTACAAGGGAATAAAGTGATTGCCAACAGGAATAAACCCAATATAGGAAGGAGCCAGCAACCATATTGTTGCTGGTTTTTAGTTTGACTAGTAATTAACTTAAAGGCTTCAGTAGCTTCAACTGAAAAGGCTTATGATAAAATGAATGAACAACATATATTACTAGCTAGAGAATCATATAAATGTAATTTCACGAAAAAAACAAATCGGCATTGGAGGAGAACTAGTGACCAAATTTGATGGAGAACCAACAAAAGTATTCGGCAATTTAATTAATGGTGAATGGGTCAATAGTGAGGAGACTTTTCTCGTTGAGAACAAATACACCCATGAACCATATGCATATGTTGCGAAAGCAGATGATGCGATTGTTACACAAGCCATTACGAATGCAGTAAAAGTATTTAAGACTGCAAAACTATCAACGACAGATCGCTATACTATTTTAATGAAAGCGGCAAAACTTTTCGAAGAAAGGAAGGAGGAACTTGCTCTAATTATTTGTAGAGAAGCAGGGAAAACGATCACAGATGCTCGAGGTGAAGTGGATCGTGGCATTCAAACATTCATTAACTCTGCAGAAGAAGCCAAACGAATTGCTGGACAAGGGTTACCGATACAAGGTCAGCCTGGAAATGAAGGGAAAATGGCTTTTTCAATCCGTGTTCCCGTCGGTGTTGTATGTGCGATTACACCGTTTAACTTTCCATTTAATTTGACTGCTCACAAAGTAGGCCCAGCTATTGCTGCGGGGAATACAATTGTGTTAAAACCTGCTGAAAAAACACCGGTTTCGGCAATTAAGATGGCAGAGATTTTACTTGAAGCAGGATTACCTGCTGGTTACTTAAATGTAGTAAATGGCTATGGTCATGAAATCGGACCTGTCCTCCTTAAAGACGAACGAATTGCTATGTACACTTTTACAGGGAGTCCGACAGTAGGGAAAGTGATTAAGAGCGAATCGGGTATCCGAAAAGTTACGTTAGAACTCGGAAGTAACTCTCCAAATATTATTCATCATGACGTGTCCGATTTGAAACGTGCAGTCAAACTATGTGTCACAAAAGGCTATGTTAACTCTGGTCAAGCATGTATTTCTGTGCAACGCGTGTATGTTCACTCATCCATTTATGATGAAGTCCTGCGTGATGCAAAAGAAATAGCAGATGCGATTGTAGTAGGAAATCCAGAAAATGATGCAACAGAAGTAGGACCAATGATCAGCATCCAAGAAGCACAACGCGTTGAAAAATGGGTTCAAGAAGCTGTTGAAGCAGGAGCTCGTGTCGTTACCGGTGGTATAAGGGAAGGATCAGTATTTAGACCAACGATTTTATCGGATGTTACTGAAGACATGAAAGTGATGTGTGAAGAAGTATTTGCACCTGTCATCAGCATTGTGCCTTACGATGACATTGACAGAGTCTTTGAATTAGTGAATGCCTCAAGATTTGGGCTGCAAGTTGGATTCTTCACATCAAACTTACATCTTGCCATGAGAGCGGCACAAGAGCTGGAGTTTGGCGGAGTTAATATTAATGATGTGTCAAGTTTCCGTGCAGATATTCTTCCTTACGGAGGGGTAAAGGATAGTGGGGTTGGTAAAGAAGGACCACGAAGCGCAGTCGAAGAAATGACCGATGAAAAAATCATTACGATGCATATTTAATAAGTAGATTAGCCCCCTCAAACTGTGTTTTGAGGGGTATTTTTATGGGGGGAAATAGGTGAACGGGAACAAATGAAGTATGAATGGGTATAAAGTTATTTTGAACGGTTAGAAAGGTTGGATGAACGGGTAAAAATCACACGCGAACGAGTAGAAATCGAAACTAACGGTAAAATAAACGGAAGAGCCAATAACTGGACCGTGTGATAGGTGCATTTTATAAATGTAGGAAAGGTGAAGATTCTAATGAAAGATGATTGGCGATTTGGTTTGTTGATGCCTTATTTTCGTGATGGGCTTTCACTATCATAAAAAAAGGGTGAGAGTATGCCGGTTTAGTTGAAGGGTAATCATAATCAAGTTAGCTGTCATTTTCCTAAGCATAAATTCATAGAGTGGTATGAGGACGTGTATTTTACTTTTTTCAAAATGCTAAGAAGGCTGGTGCAAAGTTATTTCGACAACAAGAATATTAAAATGGGTTAGTGGTGGTCTGGAAGCAATTTTAGGCGTTCCAATTCTTGGAGCAACAATTATTCTAGGTTTATTATGGATTCCGTTAGGTGTGATGTTGGCATTACATATCGTCACATTAGTTTTGACCAAAAAGGATGGTGGCGATACAACAGGCAGCATTTTAGGCATAATCACTTCTTGTGTAGCGTGGATACCTTTTGTCGGAATGGTTATGCATATCATTACTGCTATTTTCCTAATGATTGATGCTTCAAAAGCTGATGATTACGAATCTACTAATTATGTAAAAGCTACATAAGAAATAAAACATAAAGGAATGATTTCATCGGAGATTATTCCTTTTGCAGAAAGACTATTAACCGTTAACAGATCCCTCCTCACATTAAGTGAAGAGGGATCTGTTTTTTTAAGATGGAACTTTCTTTATAGTTCTGTAGTAGTGATAAGTTTATAAAACTTCCATTCTTCACCATCATTTACGAGTAAATGTTCAGTATTGAATGATTTTTGTGCATCTGATTTATCAGGATAAGATATCATGTAAGATTCGAATGTATGGAGAATGATGCCTTCATCAGTCACTTCATAGTCGACAACTTCGCTTTCAATAAGTTGTTCAGTAATGCCTTTTGAATCTAGATAGTCAATATAACTTGCAGATTCCGGACCTGATATACCTCCTGGATGGTAATAGTATTCGACAATCGAGAAATCACGCTCATTGATGGCAGCCACGGCTGCTTGTTGGAAAGCGGCGTATAAATCATCTAACTCCGCTTCTGTTGGCACCGCTACATCATCCACATATTCCGTGTATTCATCTTCCATTACATACTCTTCATCAAACCAAAGTTCGTATTCACCATCTGTGTAGATGTCTTCGGCATATGAAACACGATCATCTAATTCTGCGTGTATGGAGATACTGCCATCCGTTGGCAGGGGACCGATCTCCCCAATATCACGTACTGTTTTTTTAGTACTTTCCCCATTAATGAAGACTATCGCATCTTGTTCATTCGAAAATACGGAAATTGTCGCTGCTTCAATTGGTAGCTCAAGATATACTTCATTGGGTTCTTCTGTTGCACTTGTAAACCATATGGAATCTTCAATGTCACCATACTTACTTTTTACCGAATAGCTAATCTCCTGATCTGAATAAGAAGGGAGGAAACTTCCAATTTTCTGAAAGTCTTCTGAGTTTTTAAGAGCTTTTATTTTTTTGTTAAATGTTACTTTTGTATCTTCGACATATGATGCAACATGTAAGCTGTAGGGGTGAATGATCACTTCATATGTAGGATAAATCCCCAGAAATGATCCGGTTTCTTCAAGAGTGAAGAGACGGTCCCCATCTACACTTTCTATCGCGTCATATCTGTTTCTCTCACGTATTGCAGTTTTTTTCCAATCTTTTACCGTTGTCTCCCAATATGATTCATTTTCAACATAGTCAAGGAACTCTTTCATGACGGACTCTGATGATGACATATTTTGAAGCTGAGGTTTAAATAAGGCTAATGCCTTTCGTTCATCTTTTTGAGTCAGTATTTTTTCGAATTCATATATGGTCGAATACGCACCGGTTTTTTCTTTTATCTGTCCGTGTGTAATAAAGAGTGCAACGGCTAGTAAGGTACCAATGATGATCCATATTAAGCCTTTAGGTTTTTCTTTTGGATGTGATAATTAGATCCGCAATTAGGACAAAAACCACTTCTTTGTTTAACCTGATGATGACAGTTCGGACAAGCATTCATTATGCATTTTCTCCTACATATCGTTTTAAATATCCACCTATACTAATGAAGGCAAGTGCAAATAATGTTGAAATGATAAAGACTGGAATTAAATTTGGTTGGATTTGCATCATGAATTGACCAATGTCGAAAACCTCATCCCCACCAACCTCTGTAGAGATCTCAATACTTGAGAAAATTCTAGTAAATGTCATGACAATCCCATAAATAGCACTGAATTTAAGTAATTCAATCAAATGCAAGCCATGAGTTCTATATAGGAAGAATCCGGCAAGTATGAGAATTAAGACTGGAATAAGTATGCTAGCTTTTAATAATAATGGAAGACCATCTTCAATGAAAAATAAAGTACTGACCATTTCATAAATACTCAAATCTTCTAATTCACTTAAACTCTTAACTGAGCTAAATAAATGTAGTGAGAAATACTCATTCCCATTATCAAATGATGTGAAGTTCAATGGTATTAAATGACTTAAATTCCACCCCCACAAACCCATTGGACCTGCAAATAAAGTACCCAAGCTCGTTGTTTGCTCAGTCATTAGTTCTCCTTCAAAGTATTTTCCGGATATACTAAAATAAATGCCTGTAAAAATGGTAATACCAACCAAAGAAATCAACGTCGAATACACTAAATATTGCACATAAGTTGCTTTGGTTTGTACATAAGCGACTACGTCTTTACCGTAAACCATAACTAATGCTGCTAAACCTGCGATACTTGCAGCAAGAATGGCACCAACTATAAATGATTCAATAAGGGGGAAGGACCCTTTCATTTTAAGGTCCACTTCAGTGTAAAATACATCAATTTGCTTTTTAAATGTAAAACTTGCAATTAAAGATGAAATTAGTAAGAATATGCCATACAAAACACTGAATCCAAGGACAGACTCACCCAGTGATAGGCCATTTCTTTTAACTAAATAACCAAGGAATAATCCGCCAATGATTAAGATAATACCTATGATAAATAAGAATGATAGCGTAATATTTTGTACATTCAGTTCAGCATCTGCTTTATAAAATTCTCCATCTTCTTCAGCACTTACTTCACCGCTTAATTCAAAATCAACACCATGCAAGAGGGAAACATACGTAAACATGTTGTATATATTAGGGAAGTCAATTTCCATGCCAGTTGCATCATTGATCATCTCACTCAAGAATTCTACTTGCTTTATATCAGATTTTGATATTTCACCATCTGAATTTTCAATGATAAAATTCTCTGCTTGCGATTTGATGATAAACGCTGCTACCAAAGTCAAAAGAATCGATAATCCAACTGCCATCAAGATTGAAGTCAGTGATTTTTTTGAAGTCATGCCACTAGATAATGTAGGCATTTTGAAAGGTTGTTGTTGCACTTGTGCAATAGGACTTTTCTTAACATTCCCCAATTTCATCGTACTATGGGATTCACCGCAGTGACGACAGTACTGTGCAGCAATTTCAACTGTGTTACCACAACTTGCGCAAAATCCTGCAGTTCGATGTTCTACTGGAGAAGGAATGACTTGTTGCATATCCTGTCCATCGTTTGGACAATAGTTCGTGTATGTAGGATGTTTCATTCCGCATTCTTTACAAAACATAGTACCCCTCCTATAATGCAGCCGTTGCGTGGCCACAACAAGGGCAATACACAGCGGAACTTGGGATATTTTCTTCGCATGAATGACAAGGTGTTGTCGATTCTTCCATTTTTTCTGGAATGACTACTGGTGTACCACATGATCCACAAAACTTATCTGATGGTTTTACTTCCGTTCCACATGACGCACACATATATGCCTCTTGAGAAGATGATCTTAGCGCTTCCATCGTGATTGATTGATTGTAAATTTCTTTATCAATTGCTTCAATATCAGTAGTAATCCCTTGGAAATCCGAATCATTCATTTCATTGAGACGCAATTTTTTATACAACTTACTGCCCATTTGAACGATTAATTCTTGGCGTTTTTGTCGAAGTATGTAGACAGATTGCTGAATTTGACTTATCTCTTGTGCTACTTGCAGTTTTTGTTTCCCTTGTTGGATCGAACCTTGAATTTTGTTCAAGCCCCCACCGATTTTATTCTGGAAATCACTCATTATTTTATTCCTCCGTTAGTATATTTGATGTTGATAGTTAAATAATATCATAAGATTATCCACTTTATGAGTCATATTCACTAAATTTACAAGTATATTACATACAATTCCAATCTTGTTCATGGTATATTTACTACATTAAGGAAGATATTTGGAGGTTTAAGCCTATGAAAAATTGCTCGAATTGCGGTGTCGAAAAAAAAGGTTCAGAAAAATTTTGTATTAACTGCGGGAATAAATTTGAGGTAGTGGTAGAGCAACCCAAAGCTCGTGCGGCAGCACCAAATCAACCGAAAAGAAGTACAATAACCCCGAAACAACGAAAATTAAGAATCGCAGGAATCGTTTCAGTGACGGTCTTTCTACTGGGATTATTAGGGGGGCACCTCTTCTTAAAATCAAAATACGATGTATCGAAAACCATTAACGAAATGAATCAGGCATACATAAAGAATGAACAAGCACTGTTTTTATCGTTTTTTAGTGTGGCGGACAACGTAGTAAAAGATGAAGAAGGGTTTTATTCATTTGTAGAAGATCAAGATTGGGAAGATATTCGGGATCAAATGAAATCAGAAGTGAAACAACTGGAAACAGAAAGTTTGTCCAATATTATTAAAGATTCAGAGGGGAATAAATTTATCTCCGTAGTAAATGATCCTATTCTCTTTGGTCTGTATGATCGTATTTCTTTCTTGGTCCATCCAGTAAAAGTGGAAACTGAGATACCAATGGATAATGCAACCATAGTCATGAACGATAAAACTGTTACTGGGGCAACGGGAGAAAACGTCGTTGTCGGGAATTTCTTACCAGGTAGTTATTCATGGAGTGCATCTGTCCCAAGCGAATTTTCTCCAATAGAAGCAAAAGGGTCTATTGAGGTAAGTGGCGATGGACGTAATGTCTTTGTTTTTACGCCATCATTTGAAGCTGGCATGATCACAGTTACTTCTGACATATCAGATGCTGTTTTGTGGGTTAATGGGAAGTCTACAGGGAAAACAGTAAAAGAAATGAATTCAATTGGTCCTGTCCCTTTTAATGGCAAAGTCGAAATAACAGCTCAAGCAAAAAATGAAAATAACGCTGTTGTTAAAGGGGATATAGTAAAGGTTGAATCTGACACAGCTCATATTAAATTTGCCCATATTCAAGAAAAAGTTGCTACGGATCGTGCCAAACAGCAGGAAGCAGAGGAATTGCAACAATTGGAAGAAGAACATGAAATCCCTCTGACGGATTTCATTGATTCTTTCCGTTATGTATTTGAGGATGCATTGAATTATCAAGACTTCTCTTACATTGCAGATTATTTTCCAACTGGAAGTCAAATACAAACGGATTACTTTGACGATATAGAACGTCACGCCGCTTTAGAAGTGTCCTACTATTATGACTTTCAATCAAATACTATCACCAGTGTTAAAGCTATTGATACTAACACATTTGTCGTGAACACGGCCGAAATGTTCTTCTTCACTTCTAATGAACAAGAGTTTAAGTATGACAAAACAAAGGCTTATACCATTAAAGTTCAAGGCGATGAATACTTGATTCATAGTATCGAAGTTTTGAAAAGTGAATTTGTGGAAATTTAATGAAGAAATTCACTATAGTATTGGTTATCGTAGCTCCTGCGCAAGATCGTCGCTGAAAAGCTGTGCTAGGCGCAAATACATTCTTTCGTTTTGTATTCAAAATAACGGCATTATGTAACATAGTTAAATAATAAAAAGCGGCTGAGATATTAAATCTTCAGCCGCTTTTATTAATGATTTTCCTAGTGAATGACTTCTTCCAACTCTTCGATATCTACTTCTGATCGTTCTTCATTTGCATTTCTTAAATGCACCGTGGCCATTCTTCCGTTTTCGTGTACTTGGTCAATCCATACAGACACCCCGTTGTAGATGACTTCAGTTTCTGAAGGCGAATTCACAATTTGTTTGATTCGAGTTAATTCCAAATTTATACCTCCTTAAGGGTTAATGTTTCGGGTATCTCACTTTTGTGAGATATTGAGTAGATTTGTTTAATCCTTTTAAGGCTTTGTCACCAATTTCAGCAAATTCACTCGCCAATTCTTCCTTCACTCGACCTGGTTCAATTTTAAGGTTTTTCGGCGTTTGCGGTAATGTGTTTTTGCCATTGCTTTGCTTATTATGATCGTCTCTACCCAAGATCCATCATCCCTTTCTTTTATAAGGTTCGTTTTAGTTTGTCTTGTGACGGCCCTTTCATGTGAACTAAATTTATTTGTTTGTTTAACTGCTTTATATGTTTTTTGGATATGCTAATTGGGGCACATTTTAATTTTTATGTTATAACTGACCGTATTTTGTGCATTTGCACTAGTGCACATAGGCACAATCTCGTTTTTTGTTCAATATTCACAGCATTTTTTAAAGGGGTTATTTATTTTGGTTGTTTATCCACTGTTTACGTTTTTGTGGGCTGTGTTTATTTTTGTGGCGACGTGTACTTCGGACGCACATGCTTTTTTGTATGACCAGGAAATTCAGTTTACTTTTGAGTTTGCTCCGAATTTTATGGATTTATTAATCACCAGTGATGTTCATTTGATGAATGAGTTTTATTTGATTCAAAAAACAGGGCATGTGTTTACTTTTGGGATCTTGTATATTCTCCATTTATTATGGGTGAGAAATTTTGGAAAGGCTTTCGCATTGACGGGAATCTTTGCAGCATTTTCTGAAGTACTTCAATTGTATTTTAACCGTAATGGGAGACTCTTTGATGTCGGTGTTGATTTTGTTGGCATTTTTGTAGCATATTTATTCTGTAAGTCATTTATAGTGAATTTGATAAGCGCAAGGCATTCACATTCGTAACTAGTGGCCGTATAAAACGGCCATTTTTTTATTTAATGTTCATGCATTCAAGCATTTGAAATTGTAACTAAAAAACAATTCATGAAACGATGTGATTTGGAGAAAACTAAGTAACGTATCAATAAAGGAGGTATTTTGTTTGTTTTCATGGTTTCGATACCCGCTTTCCTTCGCTGTGATTTACATGGTTTTTACTACTGTGGGTTCTGCTGAAGCCGACCCGACAACAGAGGAACTTCTGAAGCAACGCATGGGTTACTATCAAAATTATTCAAACTTGGATTTACCATGGTATTATTTGGCAGCTGTGGACAAATTTGAACGAAATATTCAACAAGTGCGTAACGATCTTCCGACGCGGGAAGGTCCAATCGCGATTCAGTTTTCCGATGAGTTTTGGGCAGGTGATTTAAATCCGTATAAGGAAGATACGATTCCCGCAGCCATTGATTTTTTTGGGGGGAATGGCGAAGATGGCAATGGAGATGGGTTAGCAGATCCAGCTAATAATGACGATGTAATGTTGACGATGGCAAATTATTTGAGTAAATATGGGGCAACTGAAAAAGATTTTAAAAAGGCAATTATGGATTACTACAAAAAAGATGAAACGGTCAAACAAATACTGGTTATTGCAAGAATCTATGAGCATTTTGAGACCATTAATCTCGATCAGCATGCTTTTCCTCTTCCTGTAGGAAACAACTACAGTTATCGGAGTACATGGGGAGACACTAGAGGTTGGGGTGGTCGCCGTATGCACGAAGGTACGGATATATTTGCCTCATATGGTGTTCCTGTGAGATCGACGACATACGGTGTTATCGAGATTATGGGATGGAATGAATTTGGTGGATGGCGAGTAGGGATCCGTGATATTCATAATACGTATCATTATTATGCTCATCTATCCAGTTTCAATAAAGAGGTCAAAGAAGGAGACATTGTGAAGCCTGGGGTTATCGTTGGGTATGTAGGCAGTTCTGGTTATGGGAAAAAGGGAACTTCAGGAAGATTTCCTCCACATCTTCACTACGGTATGTATAAGTATAATGGGCGGATTGAATGGGCTTATGACCCGACTCCATCACTAAGACATTGGGAACAAGAAGACAAAAAAGCGCGTTAAACTATGATTTTCATCTCCATAAAACAAAATATTTAAACTGAGTGTATGGAATTCTTTGAATGACACATTCTATTCTCACAAGGAGGTGAGCAACATGGCAAACAACAATTCAAGTAACAAATTAGCTGTACCAGGTGCAAAACAAGCATTAGATCAAATGAAGTACGAAATTGCACAAGAATTTGGTGTACAACTAGGCGAAAATGCTACATCGCGTGCTAACGGTTCCGTTGGCGGGGAAATTACGAAGCGATTAGTAGCACAAGCCCAACAACAATTAAAAGGAAATCAAAATTCATAAAATATGGCCGGTAGCGATTGCTGCCGGCTTTTGTATGGGACCGTATTTTAACAACCGTACTTTTTCCTATTGCGTTGAATATCGTACATTGCAGCTAGCAAGGCGCAAAATTTCCGGAATCAATAGCACTCTTTAACATATCGCCCTAAAGAAAAAAGAAACGCCACTTGTTAGCGTTTCTTGAGGGTATTAGTAGTCGGCTTATCGTCGATGTGGTGTACATCTTTTTTCATTAAGAAGAAAGAAATAATGCCGGAAACAAGAGTACCACCAATTACGATGAGAATACGTGAGGAAAAGGGTACATCAGTGTACTCTTTGTTAAGATACCACATAGCCATTACTGCGACGATCACCATTATAGGAATGACAAATATAAAACGTTTCATTTAAAACTTCCTTTTTTTCTTTAGTTTATCATATGGATTCTTGATGTGGCTTAGTAGGTGTTACTTTCTTGTGTCCAAATTTGTCATTCTGACATTTTGAGGGATGGGTTTTTAACTTCTGGGTAAGCTATTTTTTGTGAGATTTTATTATAATGAAGGAGGAATCATGATGGCACGGAACACTCCAAATCCGGATGATCGATCTGATAATGTTGAAAAGCCGAAAGAAATGAAGAAGAATACGATGGGGAAAGTGGAAGTTGCAGAGGAGATGATGCTCTTTGCGGGGGGAACGGAACGTGATGCAATTAGACGCCGAAATGCTCATCGTCAAGAAGCGATTGATGGTTTTAGAAAAGAAATATTAGATGAAGCCGCAGCACGAAGAAAAGGGTTTATGGAAGAATAACTAATTATGTGTAGTTTTACCCTTCAAACATTGCGTTTGAAGGGTGTTTTTGTGCAGGGAAGTATGCGGGAACGTAGGGTTGAAATTGGAATTCCTACGTGGATCATGATTTTTACTACGTGACCTCGCTTTTTTCCTACGTGAATGTCTTTATTTCCTACGTTAAGCCCGCTTTTTACAACTGAGCAACTGCTCGGTTATGTTCAACTCGGATAAATAAAAAGAAACGACCTATGAAAGGTCGCTTCCTAAATGTACTACCAAATGATTTCCCATTTACGTTCTTCTGCCACCGCTTTAAGGCGTGATTCTGGGCGGACTGCTACGGGGTTTCCGACCAGCTCTAAGACGGTAATATCTGAAATGCTATCACCGTATGCAGAGCTATTTTCCCAGTCAATGTCAAGACCTTGGAGTGCTTTTTCGATCATTTCATTTTTGCGTTCACCTTGTATGTGATAAATCTCCGTGTTGGTATCAATTTTGCCGTTGCGGATTGGAATTTCTGTTCCAATCACCTCATGAATGGCAAAGTCACGCGTTACTTCGTTAAGCATTGGTGAAAATGCTCCAGAGACGAGTAGGACATGGTCCCCTTCTATTAAATGCTTTTCCAAACGATCGACGACTTTCGAGTTGAGGTCATTACGCATTCCTTGTGACATATCTTCAAAATACTGCTCGATTTCTCGTTGGTGCATGCCTTTAAAAACATTTAAATACAGTTGCATCGATTTTGCTTTCATTTTGTTTTCAGGATACATTTTCATTTTATAGGCTAAGTATGGTTTCATTAACGCTCGGTAAAATGATTGATATTTTGATGAATGGACAGGGTGCTTCTTCAAATAATTCATCATTAATGTGAATGTTTCTTGCGGATACAGTGTTCCGTCAAAGTCGAAAATGGCTACGCGCATGTGGTGATCACTCCTGTTCTGTTAGTACTAGTTTATCATGAAAGATTGTCAGGAGCGTTTTATAGTCAGTTTTCTATAAATTAAATCTTAACGGTTATTTATAGAGGATCACAAGAATTTCAACATGGAAATTAAGTAGTCAAACATTCCTGTATATAGTATTCTCTATAAGCACTTTTCTATTGACTAATTGCTCTGATTTAAGGTTAGATAGATTAAGCGTTTAAAAAGAGAGTAGGATTGTGAATGTTACCTGAACAAAGAAAGAAAATAATTGTCTTAATGATAAATATGTTTATCGCGATTGGGAGTTTTGGGATTATTATTCCAATTTTACCTGCTTATTTGGTATCAATCGGTGAAGGTGGGATGGCTGCGGGATTAATGATTGCGATATTTGCGGGAGCCCAGTTTGTAATGTCACCCATTGCAGGGAAGTGGGCGGATCAAATTGGTCGCCGCAAAATGATTATCGCTGGTCTTAGCGGGCTGACAATATCAATGTTTGTGTTTTACTTTTCTGATTCGATTTGGGTTCTCTACACGTCCCGAGTAATTGGTGGAGTGGGTGCTGCATTATTGATTCCCGCGATTTTTGCTTATGTGGCGGATATTACAACCATGGATCAACGCGCGAAAGGGAATAGTTATATTTCTGCAGCAATGTCTTTAGGAATTGTAATTGGACCAGGGATTGGTGGATTTTTAGCGGACTTTGACTTAAAACTTCCATTATTGGTATCGGCATTGGTATCGTTAGTATCGGTTATTTTCTCGGTGATTGTATTGAAGGAAAGCCGAGAGATAAGTAGTGCAGATATGGTAGTCGATCAAGAACCGATGATGAAGAAATTAGCGCAATCTGTTCATAAGCCTTATTTTATTCCACTTGTCATCACACTCGTCATGAGCTTCGGATTGATGGCATATGAATCGGTGTTGGGACTGTTTGTAGATAATCAATTTAATGCCACGCCAAAAGAAATTGCGTTAATGATTACGTCAACGGGAATCGTCAGTGTAGTGATGCAGTTGTTGGTTGTTGATCGCTTGGTTAGACGTTTCGGTGAAGGCGTTATCTTAAATGTTTTTATTGCTTTAACTGCCGTGTGTTTCTTCCTTTCATTATTTGCTTCAACGTATGTGTTTTTCTTTATGATCACCTTGGTCGTGTTCCTCGCAACATCGATTCTTCGACCGGTATTGAATACGTTAATTTCGAAACTTGCTGGTAACGAGCAAGGCTTTGCGATGGGGATGAATAATGCGTATATGAGTATCGGAAACGTAGTAGGACCACTGCTTGCAGGGGTATTATATGATGTGAATATCTTATATCCGTTCATGTTAGGTTTTGTTGTACTCGGTGTCACTATGTTGGTCAGTATTCTGTGGCAAAGAAAGAAAAAACTGCAATTTTAGCAGAAAGTTTAATTTAATCGTGAACTAAAAGGGCTGTCGTTTATCAAAAACGACAGCCCTTTTTTATCATATGAAGTATGAAATTTGGTCTTGAACCCAGTTGTTAAAGCTTTTCCTACCCTAGATAGATGTCACTGAAAAAGTACACCATAATAGATTGGACTCAGTATTCCTTTTAATACTCGCTTCTGCGCTTTGTGGATGATTCCTGCTTCACTCACGATAAAGGATCTGGTCTCCTTTTTTTAGGTCTTTCTTAATGAGGGAGAAGCTAATTATGTAAAAACCCTGCCATCACGATGATGGCAGGGAAATTGATTATGAAGCTTGTTCTACTTCGTTTGGTGTTGCACCCCAGATTGATTTTACCCATTCAGGGTGATCAATGTAAGGGTTTCGATTGCCTTGGATGTCATGGATGACATTGTTACGGTTCGCCTCAAATGCATCGACTGGGTCTTGTTCATGCCATTTTAGCAATACAGACAGTTTACCATGGTATGGATTTGTGCCGTTGTTAAGTTTTTCATTAAGTTCTAGGTCTACTCGATCGCCTTTTTCATAGCGTGTAGCCATGTAGAAAAGCATACGAGCAACGTCGCCTTTAACGCTGTCAGGTGGTTCGAATGAACTACCTGTTTTTAAGCAACCGTTACAGCCTGGTACTGGAGTGCCGCCGTTGTCAAAGTCTAGATTGCCACGGTAGCTATTTACTTGAACATTCGTTGGACGTAAGTGGTGAATGTCCGTTCCTGGACCATTTGACGTTCCAAAGTTACCGTGAGATTTTGCCCAAACATGTTCACGGTTCCAGTTAGTTACGCCTCCGCCGTTATTGCTTTTTGGACTAGATACTTTAGAGTAGAACAATATTACATTGTTCGAGTTGTTTGGATCCGCATCCGTTTGTTTTAGTGCATCCCATACTTGTGTGTAAGATAACACTTTTTGAGTGCTGATGATGTCATGCAATGCAGTTTTTAATGCTTGTCCTTGTTGGCCTTGAGCACCCTGGTAATAGTTACCATCTGATGGAGGGATTTCTGTATTAGAAACCTTTAATGAGAAGGTACCTGTAACTTCAAATTCTCCATCAGTTGCTGTCACAGCGACAATATAACTGCCTTCAGCTTCAGTTAGTGTTAATACGTCGTTTGTAATTTTGCCAAATGTTGACGTGTATGTTAACACATCTCCATCAGCATCAGTGAAGTGGTTTGCTAGGTTAATTGTGACAGTTTCACCGATTTTCACCGATTTGTTCGGGAATGATGCAGATAAGACTGGTGCTTTATTTGCATTCGGATCAACAGGGTAATCGATAGGTTGACCTGAAACATTCGTGTAGTCGATTGCTTCAGAATCTGCACCGTTGATAAAGTTGATTGCCTGGATGTTTTCTGCACCACGGATTTCTGAAACATTCGGTCCGTCTACAGTCACTTGCCCAGAAGTTGTTCCTTTAAAATCAAAAATTGCATCAGATGCTGCTGGTTTTAACGTTAGTTTGTTAGTCTTGAAGCCTTGTCCATGGAATTCAGCATATGAGCCTGTTACAAAGAAGCCTTCCGTAATTACAGAAGTATTGTCCACTGTAACAGATACACTTGGTTTTCCAATCGTGATTTTGTTTGTTTTTACATTTTTGAAATTCATTGCTTTTTCAGGTGTTATAGGTGTTACTTCAATTGGCGCTTCAGGAGTTGAGAAAGCGAATGAATTCGTATCTTTTAATCCGGGTTTAGTAAAGTAAGCTGTTAAATTACCGGAAACATCTACTTGTTTCCCAATATGAGTCGGGTTTGATTTTAATCCCCATGCATCGCGGAAACTTGCAGTTACTGCCACAAACAACATTTTATTAACATTTGTTTCGTTCGCATTATCCGCAATTGCAAAGTTGAAATCGTCTTTTAAATTAGTCTTAGAAACTGTAGTAGTATCATTAATATGTCCTACAATATATCCGCGAACCGTAGCTGTACCGCTGTTATTGGCAATGGCATCAGCAACAGTTTTGACTTCAGCGGCATTTGCAACATTCACTGAGTACGGAATGATGATACTAAGCAATAGGATGAAGACTAGCCCAATCAGGCCAGTCTTTTTTTGTTTTAGAAACGTCATATATTACTCTCCAATCATTTAGGTTTTGTTTTTTAGAATAAGATGTTTCCATCAACTTGAATGCCATCCAGGTTCACTTTATCCGAATCAATGTTTGATAAATCAAGATCGCCCTCAACATGAATGTTCAAGAATGAAATTTCAGTAGTTGCTGTTGTTCCTTCGAATACCAGATTGCCTTTAACAATTGCGTTTTGAAGTAATGCAGTGTTATCAAGTGTCACGATAACATCTCGATCATAAGTGATTGGAGTTGCTTCAGTTCCTGAGAAATTCACAGCATTCACTTCAATTGGGCCGGTTGGGTCAACAGGAGCTTTTGCGTCGTCAAGAATGCGTCCTTCAATTTGTGGATTTACTGTAACTAATTCTTGTACATAGTCCCGTAAGTTTTCCCAGTCCGCTGCACCAAGATCTGTTACACGACCTGCTTCATATGCTTTTTTGAAGATATCAAATCCATCTCCGCCTTTAGCAGTGAATGCATTTGTTGCGATTACATAATTTGTATTTAAATTGATTTCAGTGAAAGAACCGTCTTCATTTTCAACTTTCATAGATTTAACACGTCCTCCAGCAGGTAAACGGCTGTCGAATGTGAATTTCATGCCAGAGATGTGTAAGAATCCACCACTTTCTTTTGGTGATTGGCTTACACTGTGCTCTAGAGCAGTTTTAATTTCAGCACCTGAAAGTGTCATTGTTGCCAATGTGTTACCGAATGGCAATGTTGTTAACACGTCACCAAGTGTAATTGGACCAGCATCGATTGGAGCACGAATCCCGCCACCATTTTGCATGGCAATTACAACGTTTTCGTTAAACTGTTTCGCTTTCCATAGCATTCCATCAGCGATTAAGTTACCCAGTCTTGTTTCGTTTGCACGCACATTGTCAGTACTTGAACGTGGGTTGTCCAATGCTGTTACAGCTGTAGCACCAGTTTCAGTGTTTTTTACTGTTGCAATTTGTTCAGAATATGGAGCGAGTAAAGCTGCTGCTTCTGCGTCCGCTACTTTATCTGCCACTTTAATCAATGAACCTGCATTACCAGTTACTACACCATCCTTATTAAATGTAACGTCCAATGTACCTAGGAAATCACTGTATTGGTATCCTTGAACGATTATTGTTGGATCTTTCGCTACACCGTTTTCATCCTTGTTGCTTACAACTGGGGCGTTTAATTGTGTATGGCTGTGGCCACCAACAATGACGTCAATTCCATCAACATTTGCAGCAAGAAGTTGGTCGTTATCAAATGCTGGATTGTCGTCAAATCCAAGGTGGGTAATCGCAACGATTTTGTTGACACCTTGAGCTTCTAATGCGTCAACTGCTGCATTTGCTGAAGCGATGTAATCTTCAAAAGTTACATCATTCGCACTTGAAATTTCCGCAGTTTCTTCAGTAGTTAAACCGAAGAATCCGATACGCTGACCATCAACGTATTTAATCACTGTGTTATATATTTCACCGCCAGCTGGATTGATACCAGTTGAATCATTATAAAGACCGTTTAAGTTTGCATCGTCTGAGAAGTTCACGTTTGAGCTGACGATTGGGAAGTCGGCACCTTCGATGAATTCTGCAAGTGCTTGATGTCCTTCAGGAGTAGAACCAAGATCGAACTCATGGTTACCCAATGTCATCATGTCGTATTTTGCAAGGTTCATGAACTCTAGGTCAGCTTGTCCCTTGAATTCATTGAAATATAATGTTCCAGAGAATACGTCGCCGGCATCTAAAAGAAGTGCATCCGGTTTTGCTGCACGGACTTCTTTAATTGCCGTGATGCGTTTAGCTACATTGTCTAAATGCGCATGTGTATCATTTGTATGCATTAAAGATAGGGTAAATGGAGTTCCATTCACTTGAACGATACGTCCTTCGATTTGAGGATCCACTGTTCCCAATTCTTTCACATAGTCACGTAGATTTTCCCAGTCAGCTGCACCAAGATCCGTTACCCGACCTGCTTCATAAGCGTTTTTGAAAACATCGAAACCGTCTCCACCTTTAGCCGTGAAAGCATTTGTCGCGACTACATAGTTCGCATCTAATTTGATATCAGTGAATGATCCGTCCGTATTTTTGACTTTCATCGAAGTAACGCGTTTACCAGCTGCTAAGCTATTGTCATATTTAAATTTCATACCAGAGATGTGTAAGAAGCCACCGCTCTCCTTAGGTGATTGGCTTACACTGTGCTCTAGAGCAGCTTTAATTTCAGCACCTGAAAGTGTCATTGTTGCCAATGTGTTACCGAATGGCAATGTTGTTAACACGTCACCAAGTGTGATTGGACCAGCATCGATTGGAGCACGAATCCCACCGCCATTTTGCATGGCAATTACTGCATTTTCGTTAAACTGTTTCGCTTTCCATAGCATCCCGTCAGCGATTAAGTTACCCAGTCTTGTTTCGTTCGCACGCACATTGTCAGTAGTTGAACGAGGGTTGTCCAAAACTGTTACTGCAGTTGCACCAGTTTCAGTGTTTTTCACTGTAGCAATTTGTTCAGAATATGGAGCTAGTAAAGCTGCTGCTGCTTCGTCCTCTACTTTATCAGCAACTTTGATTAATGAACCTGCATTACCAGTTACTACACCGTCTTTATTAAAAGTAACATCCAATGTGCCAAGGAAATCACCATATTGGTATCCTTGAACGATGATTGTTGGATCTTTCGCTTTACCGTTTTCATCCTTGTTACTTATAACTGGAGCGTTTAATTGTGTATGGCTGTGACCACCAACAATTACGTCGATTCCATCAACATTAGCAGCAAGAAGTTGGTCGTTATCAAATGCTGGGTTGTCGTCAAATCCAAGGTGGGATAATGCTACGATTTTGTTAACACCTTGAGCTTCTAACGCATCAACTGCTGCATTTGCAGAATCGATGTAATTTTTAAATGTAACATCATTTGCGCTAGAGATTTCAGCTGTTTCTTCAGTCGTCAAACCAATAAATCCAACTTTTTGACCGCCTACGTTTTTAATCACCGCGTTGTGAATTGCTCCACCTTTAGGGTCTACAGCTACACCGCTTTTATATAAATCTTTTAAATTGTCATCAGCTGAAAAGTTCACGTTAGAGCTGACGATAGGGAAGTCGGCACCTTCGATGAATTCAGCAAGTGCTTGATGTCCTTCAGGAGTAGATCCTAGATCAAACTCATGGTTACCAAGAGTCATCAAGTCGTATTTTGCAAGGTTCATGAACTCTAGATCAGCTTGTCCCTTGAATTCATTGAAATACAATGTTCCAGAGAATACATCGCCGGCATCTAAAAGAAGTGCATCCGGTTTTACTGCACGGACTTCTTTAATCGCAGTGATCCGTTTTGCCACGTTATCCAAATGGGCATGTGTATCATTTGTGTGCATTAAAGAAAGTGTGAATGGTTTCGGATCAACCGGCGGATTAACAGGAGGATCAACAGGTGGAACAACAACCTGAGATGCTACAGTTACTGTGATTACTAGATTAGTAGCTTTATTTCCAGCCTTATCTTGCGCACTATATGTAATAGTGTATTTTCCTGATTTTGTTGTATCGATTTCGGTAATTACTACACCGTTGCTGTTGCGAATGGTTGTTGTTACTGCCACGTTGGCATCTTTATTATCTTTTGCAGTTACGACTGGCAGTGTAAATTTGGAACTATATGCGACTTCAATGTTAGTTGAACCTGTATACGTAAGTGTTGGAGCTTCTTTGTCAGAAGTGACAAGATCTTTTGCACGGTAGATGAATAACGCCATATCGCCACGTGTCAATTCAACATTTGCTCCGAATGTCGTAGCTGTTTTCCCTTTAGTTAAACCTGATTTGAGAAGTGCATTAACATAAGAGTCCCAATGATCATTCACGTCTGTGAATGTGTTTTTAACACCCGCTCCGTCTAATTTGTAAGCGTTTGCTAAAATCTTCGCCATCTCTGCACGTGTAATCAATTCATCAGGTGCAAAAGTAGTCTTTGTTTTCCCATTAATAATTCCTGCTGCGTATAACGCGTTAACTGCTCCTTCGACACGTGAATTTAAATCTTTGAAAGGAGATTTTGGTGCAGTTGAACTATTCAAACCAACTGCAGTTGCAATCATTTTCGCAGCATCGCCACGTTTGATTGAATCGCTGACACCGAAGGTTGAATCGTTATACCCTTGTGCAATTCCTTGTGCTGTTAAATAATCTACAGCTTTTTTCAAACTACTTGGAACATCGCTATATGCTGCAGAAGCAGCAATTGGCATAGCAGATGCAACTAGAGTTGCAGCAGCTGCTGTTGCGACGAACTTTTGATACCTTTTTGATTGATTAGACATGCGTCAATCCTCCATTTTTTAGGTTATGGTATTAGAAATATATGAATATTCATATATAACTAATAGTTTACCATTAGTATGTGGGTAATATCTACGTTTAATAGATAGGTATTTTGACTTAATGTATGACCTCGAACTTATTTGTAAATTTACTAATGTTCTTAAAAATGTTGATTTAACAACATTTAAAGACTAATTATCATCTAGTAAATTTGGAATATACGGATTTGTAAAGTTTCTGTAAAACTCATATTAATAAAAGAGAGAAGTAGATGATTAAGAATGTGAATATGTATGTTAGAAATATTACTTTTAGGGAAAAATGAATATGAGTAGCAAAATGAGGGAGGTGAATGTGATGAAAAACGAGTCGAAAGATGAAAAAGAATCATTAAACTTAAAAGATCAACCGGAACAGGGAGAGTTAAATAAGTTAAGTGAGCAAGAGAAGGAAAAACTTAAAGTGAAAGATGGTCAAAACAATCATCATGTAAATGAGAGTGGTGGGAGATAAGTTACTAACGGCAACCGTGATTCCATTTGGATTCACGGTTTTTTACTGAAAACATAAATGAGTGCTTTTAGGAAATAGTAAAGTCATTGCATCACAAAAATAGTAAAGGAGGTCTTTTTCAAATGAAGGAAAGCTCTTCGACGGAAAGATTTATTCCATTGACTACAGTTGAAAGTGGGATCGGGAAAGAAGTCGTTCATGACATTTATAGTTTGACTGTTCAATTTGCCAATATATGTTTTATCGGTTCCCCTCAAACGGCAGAAGGCTGGGTATTAGTCGACGCAGGTACACCCAAATCGGCTGATATGATTATTAAAGCGGCAACTTCTAGATTTGGAGAAGCCAAACCTAAGGCCATCATATTGACGCATGGCCATTTTGACCATATAGGTGCACTGATTGAACTGTTAAAAGTTTGGGATGTCCCGGTTTATGCTCATTCATTGGAACTTCCTTATTTGACGGGTAAAAAGGATTATCCTGACCCAGATCCGACCGTAGATGGGGGAATACTTGCGAAAATATCTTCTATGTATCCAATTGAAGCAATTGATTTAGGAGACCGAGTGCAGGCTCTTCCTGGTGATGGACAAATTCCATATTTACCGAAATGGAGATGGATTCATACACCTGGACATACAGAAGGCCATATTGCGCTTTTTCGTGAAGACGACAGGGCTTTAATCGCTGGAGATGCTTTCATAACAGTGAAACAAGAATCACTTTTCAATGTAATGACTCAACATTTGGAAATCCATGGTCCTCCACGATATTTAACTCCAGATTGGCAAGCAGCATGGGAGTCTGTTCGAAAGCTGGCACAATTAAAACCGAGTTGTGCTGTTACAGGGCATGGTGTTCCTGTTCAAGAAGAGTGGTTAAATGAAAATTTGCCTAAACTTGCGAAAGATTTTGATACAATCGCGATTCCTAAGACCGGGAAGTATGTAAACTAACAACTTACCTTGGCAACTCAGAAAAAACCCTTCTATAGAAAAATCTAATAGAAGGGTTTTCGTGTTGTCATAAAATCACATTTATTTAGTTTGGGGAATTTCGATCCGTGTTTTCCTGTTTAGCAGGTGAATCCTTATTGTCTTCATACAATGATTCATCGGTTTTCGGCATTTTCTGTTTTTGAGATTTTGGAAAAGCCTGTTTTGCACCAGACTGCGGAGTTTTGTTTTGTACAGCATCATTATAATACTGAACACTATACATGGAACCTTCTTCCACCATGCGGTTGTCATCCGGGTCATTTGGATCCGAGTGTCCGGCTTTGGTTTCCATTGTTGGTTTGACATTTCTTGAATCCAAAAATGAAGATACTTTGGTTTTTGTGTTTTTTATCGACGTTTTTGCTTTGTCTCTGTTTGCGGATTTTGTGAAGTACACATAAGCTAGGGTGGCAAGACCTCCGATAAGTAATGAACGACCACTTCCTTTTAACATCTTCATCCCTCCATGTAGGTAGCAATTTTGTTTATATAGTAGTGATACCCACTTTAAACAAGTATCACACATCTTCAAATTGAATATGTTACATATGACTAAATGGTAAATTAGTAAATAGTGCTTTTTGCTAGAAAGAAAGGGTTACTCAATCAAGAAAAAAGGAGCTTCCCTAAATGAGAGGCTCCAGGTTCTATGCTCTATTTCTTCTCCATGCAATGTAAAGGAGAGAAATGAATTGAGATTGGGAAGATTGCAAGATGCAGGTTCGTGATTTTAGAGTCCTTCTTCCGTAAAAATGAGATGCTTTTAATGGAAGCATGAAAATTAATTCTCCTTGCGAAAATAGTCGTGAATGCTCACAAGGAGAAATTATAAGGGGAATTAGGCTTATTGGTCAATAAAAAACCGCTAAATACAATAAAATTATGTTATCTAAATAGTGCTTGTAGCATAAATATTTAGATAATTATATTCTCGGAAATTGTTCAGTTAGATTGGACGATCTATAAAATTGGTTTCTATTTCGATTAATATTTTTATCTAAGTTACAATAAAGTAACCATGGGGAGGTTAATCAATTGAAGACTTTATTGCTAACAGGTTTTGAACCATTTTTATCTTTTACGCTCAATCCAACAATGAAGATTGTGGAAGAATTAAACGGACAACATATTGGGGATTTTCAAATTGTCGGGAAGACGATGACTGTCGATTTCAAATCTTCGGGTGAACAATTGATATCATTCATTAAAGAGGTGAAACCCGATGCAATCATTTCATTAGGTCTCGCAGGGGGACGTTCTAAAATCACGCTCGAGCGAATTGCGATAAATATTAAAGATGGTGCGGCAGATAATGAAGGGAATATTCCTGTAGACGAAATGATTCAACTGGACGGTCCAGCGGGATATATGTCAACATTACCCATTCGATTGATGGTAGAGAAACTACGGGAGTTAGGATATCCTGCATCGATTTCAAACACTGCCGGAACTTATCTATGCAACAACGTAATGTATGAGGGACTTCATTACGTGCAAACGAATGACATGGATATCCCATCCGGTTTTATCCACATTCCTGCTTCACACGCACTGGCAATTGAACATGGAGATGTCCCGAGTTGGTCTCATGACGACTTGAAATCAAGTATTTCAGGATGTATATCGGTTTTATCCGATTCTCTTTAAAACAATGAAATAGAGATCGAAGGACTACCACTATCAAAATTGGTGGTAGATTCGGTTTTGTTCAAAGTTTTTATCCCACATCTGCAATTTGTCAATTCGCTCCGTTAAACACACCAATTCTCGTAGTTCTTGCATTAATTCTATCTTGATTGTTCACTAGTACTAGTCTATTTTTTTCGGAGATTATTAATTGAATATTCCGAATGGAGCAATAAATATGTATAATAGAATGTATGTAATAGATTGCTGTTGATATTGAATGGAAAATGAGTGAGTGCATTTGCGCCTAGCGCAATTGTACGATCAACAACAGGTTAGTTTAGCAATGCTAATAGAAAAATAACTTAAAGGAAGTGGCACCCATTACAACTAAGACCGTTTCTGTGAAGGATTATCTTAAAAGCAATAAAGAGCGTTTTGAAGAGATTAGCAAGTTTATCTGGAACCATCCGGAAACCAGGTTTGAAGAATTTGAGTCAGCGCAATATATGGCGGATGTCTTGGAACAAGAAGGGTTTCAAGTTGAGAGAAATGTTGCAGGAATTGAAACGGCATTTGTTGCAACATTTGGGAAAGGAAACCCGACGATTGGATTTTTAGGTGAATTCGATGCGTTATCCGGATTAAGTCAAGAGGCAAATGTAGCCAAGGCAATCCCGCTTGTTCCAAACGGCATCGGTCACGGTTGTGGTCATAATTTACTCGGAACGGGTGCGTTGGCCGCAGCTTTTGCAGTAAAAGCTTATATGCAAGACCAACTAATCAAAGGAACTGTTAAATTCTATGGATGCCCAGGTGAAGAAGGCGGATCTGGTAAGACATTCATGGTTCGTGAAGGTGTTTTCAATGGACTAGATGCTGCATTTTCTTGGCATCCTTCACCGGTAAACAGCATTATGAGTTTGTCATCACTTGCTAACTATCAAGTATTTTTCCGTTTTAAAGGCATCTCATCCCATGCTGCGAACTCTCCACATTTAGGCCGAAGTGCTCTGGATGCAGTCGAGTTAATGAATGTTGGGGTCAATTACTTGCGAGAGCATGTGATTCCTGAAGCGCGTATGCACTATGCGGTTACAAATACGGGAGGCTTTTCACCGAATGTGGTGCAAGCAGATGCTGAAGTTTTGTATCTGATCCGTGCACCTAAAGTAAATCAAGTGGATGAAATATATAAGAGGGTATGCAAGATTGCTGAAGGAGCGGCACTAATGACAGGGACGGAGATGACAATCGAGTTTGATAAAGCCTGTTCAAATTATCGACCGAACCGTTCACTCGAACAAGTTCTTGATCGACAATTACATCTAGTAGGAACGGAACCTGAAACTGCCGAAGAGCAGTCCTTTGCCAAATGCATCTGGGAATCTTTAAATGAAGGGGAAAAGAAGAATTCTTACGACTTGAATAAAGGATTCGGGTATAGAGGTGACGGAAGTGAATTCGAAGGAAAATATTTAGCTGATTCCATTTCGGAATATGTCGCTTCAGACGAAATCATGGCAGGTTCAACAGATGTATCTGATGTTAGCTGGATTGTGCCAACTGCTCAACTTTCAGCGGCAACTTCAGCATTGGGAACACCACTGCATACATGGCAAATGACCGCTCAAGGAATCAGCACATTTGCACACAAGGGGATGTTGCGTGCAGCCGAAGCTATGGCAGGGGCTGCAATCGAACTTTATCAAAACTCCTCTGCTCTTGAAGCGGTTCAAAAAGAGCATCAACAGTTAATTGCAAAAGAGCCCTATGTTTGTCCGATCCCTGCGAATGTTAGACCTGGGTCCTTGAAGTAAAAACAAAAGAGACGGGAATTACTAACTACAGGTACTCTTCTGAGGTGCAAAAACTAAAATCATAACACAAAAGGACTATCAATTCGCACTCAAATTGGTAGTTCTTTTGTTTATTGATATTTCTGCTTTCTTACTTTAAAAGTTTCATTACTAGGTGTATAGTTTTTGGTCAAATTGGTCGTTTTACAATAAAAGTTGTAAGGCGGCCAAAATTCCTGTTAATTAATAGCTATTTGGAGTACTAATAATGTACTAAAACAAGCAGAAGAACTAAAAAAACTAAGAGAAGATTTGCATAAAAATAATAATGAAAATTAGTTATTCTTGTTTCACTCACCAGTACTTTAGGTGAAGATAACATGGCTGCTTAGGCAAAGTTAGTTTTATTGAACTAACGCAGCAGGTTAGTAATAAGGAAAAAATTACATATATGTTGAGAAGTCAAGTATTCTGGGGAAAAAATAGTTTTAAGAAACGTGAGGTATAAGGATGCTTTGGAAAATTTATTTTTGGATAATGTTCGTTTTGTTGATAGTGTCAATGTTTTTAGAAAATGAATATGGTTGGGTAGAAACTGTATTAAGAATTGCGAGCACGATTATTGCTTTTATTAACACAGTTGGATTTTATGGTTATGTATATAAAAAACAATTCTTTTCGCAATCTTTTTGGAAAATCATATTCATAATTACTGTAATAGATGTAATTGTATCTACACTTTACTATGGGTTTCAAGATGCTGAACTAGGAAAAGGAGGAATTATTTTTGTTTCTGTTTTTACAATTATTATCATGTTTCCTCTTTTGCTTGGTTTATATAGGTATGGATTCCAAAAACAAAATTAGTAATTTCTTACCACTGATTTCGCGTTAAGTGTAAATGGTCAAAGCAATTACGTGAGTTAGAGTTGGAATTTCTTATTCAACTAACGGAGTGCTTTACTTCATGAAGGAGTAAAGCCTTTTTTCTTATTTAACTAACGGGGCAGTTTAGTTGAGTATGTACATAAGCAGTCATGGAGCTATCGGAATAATTCCTGTAATAAAAAAAGCACCTAAAAAGGTGCATCAGTTAAAAATCTTCTTAAAGTAATGGATGAACAACAGGTTATAAACAAACTCAACTACAATTGAAATACTTAAATCCATTAAATTTGTTTCTTCTAGAGAATAATAAGGTAAGAACGGAAAAATAAAAGTATATCCAATTACTGTTAAAATGATAAAAAGTAATATGTATCTTAGGAAAATAGGGATAGTTAAACTAATAAACGGGAGAAAAAACTCTTTTTTATTTCCATTTTTATAGATACGAAATAGTACAAATAAACCGATAGCATTGATGACAACAAAACAAATCAAATCAATAATATCATATTTATTCATTGAAAAAGGATTATTAACTATCGGTGAAGATAATACAGTAATAGCTAGTATGAACCAAAAGGTTACTCGATAACTTTTCTTCTTTTTTTCAGTAAAGGAATCTTCCTTTAAAGCTGTAACAAGTGCATTAATATCCCAAATATACATAATTGACTCCTTTTATGGATTTAAATATAAGTATAGAGATAAAATATTTTCCTAGCTATTATTATTTTTGGGGAAAACTAAATTCATTCTACATATTGTTTGTTTTACAATTCGGTTAAACTGACTGATCCTGAGATATGAAGAAATAATTAGAAAGGTTTTAAATTAATTTACACATCAAGGCCTGCTAATGGAGGTGATTTTTAAACTTTATGAGATTGTGAAGGATTACACTTAAACTAATGCGGCAGTTTAGTTCAATAAAGGAAATTCGTCAAGGACAAAAAGAAGGAGAGGTTATATGAAAAGAAAAGTAAAACTGTTTAGTATTACATTAGTTTTTGGCATAAGCGCTATTGTTTCGATAATTTTTGATTTAGTTTGGGTTGAATTTGTTAATCCGTTATTAATGTTTAATCCCGTATTAGATATACTGTTTCATAACGGCTTTAGCTCTATTATCGACATTGAATTACAACGTCAAGAAACAAATAGTGCTATATTTCATTATACAAAATGGGCGTTTTTTATTCATTTAGTAAGTTATATTTTAGTAGGAAGACTTATAGATTTAATCAAAAATAAGTTTTTTTTCGGAAAAGTTTCGGAGTTAAACTGAAATTTCTTATTGAACTAACGGAGCAGGTTAGTTGAAGAAGGAATTGTTTAATAAATATAGAATATTGTCAAATAGAGAAAAAAGTTTGATTAAGATTGAAAATAGGTGAAGATTATGACTGAAACAATAAACGAATTGAGACAAAGAGAGTCTCGCGACCTTGAAACAATTAATGCATTAAAAAAGGAAGGTTCAAATTTTGAAAAAGAACATTATTTGGAACATTATTTTTTCTTAAAATCTGAGTCCTCAATTAATAAAATTGCCAGAAGACTTAGTAATAAGGGATATGATTTGTATGAACCACAATTGGTTGAAGACGAAGAAAATCAACAAGAACTGTTTCTGTTTAAAGTAGGGAAAAAATGTTATATCCTGCCTGATAAAATTTTCGAAACAACTAAGTATCTAACAGAGTTAGCAATTAAATTTGGGGGAAATTCCTCCTGTTATGATGGTTGGGAGACACAAGTAATAGAATAAAGTATTTGTTTTCATTGTCATTCAATATGAATGTCCTTCTTGTTCAACTAACGGGTGCTTTACTTCAAGAAGGAGTAAAGCCTTTTTTCTTATTGAACTAAAGGTGCAGATTAGTTTATAAGTACGAATTAGTAACCTAAAGGTGTTTATTAACAAAGGAGGAAGATTTATTGGGAATTTTACTCGAACTGATAGGTTCAATTGGAACACTTATTTTTTCTTCTATGAAAGATGTTACAGAAGAAGAAATTAACAAAAACATTGAGTTTCTTAAACAATACAAATGGTTTCAAGCATATATTGATGATGTACAACGCAATAAGTTAATCAACGAAAATGACAAAGTGCGACATATCATTAGTAAAATAAATATTGAAAAAATGTGGAGAAATACCTATCAGAATAAGTATAGAAAAAAATTAGAATTGATGTTACAAAAACAGACAAATAATCTTTGGTAACTTCTCAAGCTAACGGGTGCTTTAGTTGAAAATCAGTGAGTTGCTATGGTAGCTCATTTTTCTTATTGAACTAACAAATTGGAGGAATTTAGATGGATGCATTAACTTGGTTACAAAAATGGTTTGTTAATCAATGTGATGGTGATTGGGAACATTATAATAATATAAAGATTGAAACACTTGATAACCCCGGTTGGATGGTATGGATCAGAGTAGAAAATACGGATGTCGAGGGAAAAAAATTTGAAAAAGTGTTTATTGATCGAAATGAAACGGACTGGATTCATGGTGAAATTAAAGATGACGAAGAAGGGCGCTATGGATTACACTTTGCGGGTTATGGTGGACCAGAAAACTAGGTGAAATTTTAGATATATTTAAAGCATGGGTTGATAGTTAATAACAAAGTGCTTCTTCACTAACGGGTGGTTTAATTGAAGAACATCGAGCTGCTAAATTTGCTCTTTTCTTATTCAACTAACGGAGCAGTTTAGTTGAAGAAGAAAACTATTAAAATGAATGGTGGTTTGTACAAATGGGTGTATTTATTGAAAAATTGCATGTTACAGACGCAGAAGATTTATTTAATTTTGAACTTGAAAACAGAACTTTTTTCGAGGAAACGGTACCGACGCGTGGAGATGAATACTATAACCCTGAGACTTTTAAAAAAAGACATGAAACTTTACTTGAAGAACAAGTTCTTGGAGGTTCATGTTTCTATTTAATTAAAGATAAAGAAAGCTCAATTCTAGGAAGAATAAATTTAGTGGATATTGATGAATCGGATAAAATCGGTTACCTCGGTTATAGGGTGGGACAAGCACATACTGGCAAAGGAATTGCTAATAAAGCATTGAAAATATTAGTAGAAACAGTAACTGACGAAAACCTAAAACAAATTAAAGCCAAAACAACAACTAATAACATAGCATCCCAAAGAGTTTTAGAGAAAAATGGATTTGAGAGAATAGGAACTAGTAGTGAAGAATTCGAAATGAATGGTCAGAGGGTAAGTTTCGTTTATTATGCTTTGAATATTTCGTCTTGTTGAACTAACGGGTGCTTTAGTTAAAGATCATCTAGCTGATTGCAGCCATATTCTTATGGAACTAAAAGGGCAGGTTAGTTCCATAAGAATATGTAATTTGGAAAGATTATCAGCAGTCAAATAAATTGAAAGGGGACGTATAAGTTTGATTGATTATTTTGAACGTAAATTTAGATTAAGGGACTTTGAAGTGTGGGATGTTCGAGTTAGTGACCAACATTATACTTTAGCCATTTTAGATGAATTTCGACCTGCCACATTTGATGATTTTGAAATTCCATATTTAATTTATAAGAAGATGACCAGCGTGCAAACTATGTCTCTGCTACATATTTCTCTGATGAATCTGTTAAAGATGAACATAGAGAAATACTCGGTGAATTTGCACGAATGCTTACAGAACACTTAGCATTGGCACATTGTGAAGTGATTTTAAAGTTTTATCAAGAAAACCCTGAAAAAGCGATAGAACTAATAATGTTAACGAAATATGGTTTCAAAGAATCAGATATACCATTAGATAAGTTATTGCACTTTAATCAAGAGTAGAGACCATTAGTTCTTCTTCAACTAACGGGTGCTTTACTTGAAGATCGTTGAGCTGCTTAGATGGCTCTTTTTCTGTTCAACTAAAGCAGCAGTTTAGTTGAAGAAACATGTTCTAGCTTTGTTCAACAATTGGAACATTTAACGGAAGAAAGCTGGAGAATTCAAAAGAGCACCGTAAAAGAAAAGATATAATTAAAAGGGAGTGTGACTAATATGTCCCATGCTAAAGATGTTTTGGTCGATCAGTTGTTAGCAAATGCGAACGACCCTAGCTTTTACGCTCCGTTTTCGGAATCGGTAGCAAACTTGTCAGAGGAAGAAGCGTTTTGGAAACCCAACGATGAAAGTAACAGTATCGCTGAAATTGTACAACATCTACTTTACTGGAATGAGACATGGCAAAAGAGGTACGAAAAATCTCATGTGAATGCTGTTGGGCCAATAGATGATAATAATAAAAGCTTTATTGTTCCGGAAAATAAAAGATTTGCTGACTTAAAAGAGTGCCTCCTAAAGGTTCTGCTTCAGTGGCAATATCTACTAACTGAAGAAAAGGTAGAAAGTGAAGTGAATGGTTTCCCAGAGACTGCAAAGTGGTGGGGGTTACTAGGAAATATGTCCACGCATAACGCTTACCATATTGGACAAATTGTTTACATCCGAAAACAACTACAAAAAGGCTGGAAAACTAATATTAAATGAGAAAGTGAGAAATCTTACATTTTTTGTTCGACAATCGGGCGCGATTGTTGTATAAGCGTCTCTGACCCAATTTTCATACTCTGTGGTGGTTTTTTGCTGCATGGATGGCTAACGGGGCAGGTTAGTGCAATATCAGTTCGTGTTAAATTGAGACAAAATAAAAAAATCTAAGCTATATTGCTGTTTAGCAAACAGCAGTGATGATTATTGATTATTGAAATAGACGGTTATTTTCATCAAGCTTTACTCACAGGTAAAAAATGTTCTAAAAAGCAATTAAGACAAAAGTATCTTCAAGCAAAAGTACTAACTTATGAAACAAGAGACTTTCTTGATGTGTTTTGTAGGATTCATAATTTTGATCAAGTTATTTATGATAACGAAATAGAAGTTGAATTTGTTATAGACACTGACACCGATAGAATTTATACACCCTCTTATTAAACTAACGAGGCAGGTTAGTTGAACAAGGCTAGATGCGAAATTATGATAAGAATAGAAATAAAATAGGGGGATTTCTAATGCATACAGACAATAAAACAGTATTAGCATTAGTGGAATTTGATAAAAATGATGTCTTAGGTTTAATAGAACTTTCTGCATCAGTTGGCTGGGATTATGATGAACATGAAATTAGAACTGTTATGTCATCTGGTAAAATAGCGGACATAAAAATGCTGTGGGCAAAGTTGTTTCAAGTGCTGCAATAATTCCTTATGACACTGATTTAGCTTCAATTGGAATGTTTATTGTTAATGAAGAATATAGAGGTTTAGGCTTAGGAAAAATGGCTACTCAGAAATGTATAGACAGTGTTTCTCAAGATACCTCAATAATGTTAATTTCAACTGAAGATGGGAAACCCTTATATGAAAACTTGGGTTTTAATACTGTAGACTATGTACATAAGTATTTAAATGATAATTATATTTCAACTAAATTATTTAATAATCGAGAAATTACTATAGAGAAGTACAGTGAGAATGATATTAATGAAATTATTGAATTAGATTCGGCTGCTTTTGGTGATAAGAGAAGAAAATTACTTCTTAACAGGATAAATCAATCAAAACATTGTTTAGTTGTTAGAAATCTGAAGGGGAGGATTATTGGATTTGGATTATCCATATTAGGACCAGTAAATCTATTAATAGGACCTATTGTAGCACCAGATTCACATACAGCAGCTTTAATAATCGATAGGTTAGTTCTTAATCATCAAGGAAAGTTAAGAATTGATGTGCCATCCAATAAAGACGAGTTAATGTTATTATTGGAGAAAAGCGGATTTGTAAAAGTTAGTAATCCCCCGATAATGATAAAGAACTCTATTAATATGCCATATAGGAATAAAGAGTTATGTGCTATTACTGCACAAATCTTTGGTTAAGGATAATAATATCCTAATTCAACTAACGGGTGCTTTAGTTAAAGATCATGGGGCTGCGTAGACAGCTCTTTTTCTTATTGAACGAACGGGGGAGTTTAGTTGAAAATAAAATCCATATAAGTTTTGTTAAATTAAACATCAATAAAGTTATCAAATCGAGGTGATACTATTGGGCAGGAAAAGAAAGGACAATTATCTAGGCAGTTGGACAGAATCAAAATTTATTAAAATTGATTTAGCGTTTAGTGAAGAAAACCTAATTGAACTGATAAAGTCTGATCGCTGAGCTGCTTAGACGGCTCTTTTTTCTTGTTCAACTAAAGGGGCAGTTTAGTTGAACACGGAATTATTTGAAACCTTGATAATAAAATAAAAGTCTATGTGGTTGAGGGGGAAAAATGAAGAAAATAGTTTCTAGTATGATTGTCTTACTGATTTTTATTGTAAGTGGTTGTAATAGTGCAGAATTAAAAGTATCAGAAGAACAGGCGAAATCCAGTGTTATCGAACAACACACTGGACACATCGGCAGGGTCAAAATACTTTCAATAGAACTTTAAAAAAATAACTATATAGTTGAGTGGAAAAATGAAGAAAATTGTGAACAGGGTACTGATTCTGTTGACGGAGAAAATGGGGAAATTGAAATGATTAAGGCTTCAATCTGTTAATGATTGGCGTCGGGAATTTTATGCTTATCCAACTAACGCGTGCTTTAGTTAAAGAAGGGAATAGAAAACACAGCTGACTAAAAATTATAACGAAAAAAACACTGAGTATATAATCTCAGTGCTTTTTTATATCTTTTTCTATCAGAAAATGACAAAAATGCAAAGCTACAGCTTATTGCGATGCTAATCCCATTTCTTTTTAAATAGCTATTTACAGGGATATTTGAAATTTTGCACCTCTCAAGAGAACCTGTTAAATTACTAACCCGTCTCTTTTTAATCATGCAGTATAGATATTTGAGCAGTTATTTGGGAGATATTTGTGTTCTCATGCTGCCAGCCGCTTACTTTTGCGGGGATTTCCAGGTGTTCCGCTAGAGTGTTATGTATCAGTGACTTGGGACACAATTTGGGGAACAATTGTGGCTCTGAACCTGAAAGAATCATACCCGCAGGAGATTGGCAAGGACTTGCTTTATGAATTCAGTTCAACAGCAACACGATATAAGGCATCTACACCAATTCGTAATGATGATTCATCGATATCGAAGCGTTCGTTGTGATGACCTGCAGCAATGTCACATCCAACAACACAATAGGTTGCCTGACCACCTAGCTCCATGACGCGGTTCATGAAGTATGTTGCGTCTTCTGATCCAGCAGCTCCTCTTGACCAATCGATTACTTCCGTAAATGCCGGATTGGATTTGGCGCAAGTTGCTACGCGTTCCACAAGCTCTTCACTCGGCACGCTGTTTAATGCTCCGCCGACAACATCCACGTTAACTTCTACTTGATACATCTTAGCAGCGCCTTCCAAAACTGCGAGTGCTTGGCCCTGGATAAATTCATTAATTTCTGTCGTTTCACCACGAGTTTCTAGTTTCAGGAAAGCTGATGAGGCGATAATGTTTCGACCACTGCCAGCTTGCAGGACACCAACATTGATGCGTGACGCACCGGCTGAGTGGCGGGGAATACCATAAATTCCGAGTACCGCAGCAGCTGCCGCAGCCAAGGCATTTCGACCTGCCTCTGGTTTGCCACCTGCATGGGAAGCAAATCCTTTGAATGTCACATCCATTTTCGTTGTTGCTAAATATCCTGCCTTGCCGGCAACAAAACTACCTGAAGGGATCCCGGTTCCCAGATGGGTGGCGATAAAGTAATCGACATCGTCGACTACGCCTGCTTCAACCATTGATTTTGCTCCGCGAGTGCCTTCTTCTGCAGGTTGGAAAATCAGTTTGATTGTACCGACTAACGATTCTTTATTTTCCATAATTAAAGTTGCCAAACCTAAACCAATGGCTGTATGTCCATCATGTCCGCAAGCATGCATCATATTGGCATTTACGGAAGCGTATCCGTCTTTAAAAGGAATGTGTTCTACAGATAGGTCTTCCTGGATATCTAGCGCATCCATATCAACGCGGAATGCAGTGGTAGGACCCGGCTTCCCGGTTTCGAGAGTCGCCACGATGCCAGTCATCCCACCTGCAAACTTCGGTAACCAATCCAAGTTTGCCCCGTTTTCCTGCGCCCACTTATAGTGATTATCCAAAACTTCTTTTGAAGGTACGCCCATTCGAGCGTCTTCTTTCATTACTTCCGAAGCCACCTTTAATGGATAGCCAAGTTGAGTCAAATAGGCAGCCACAATGGAAGCTGTGCGCATCTCCAAAAAACCTGATTCAGCATGTTGGTGGAAATCACGACGCCACAGAATGAGTTGTTTATCTAAATTCGTTTCGGTGAGAGTGCTTGTCATATTTTCTAAACTCCTTTTCCGATTTTGAATGTGAAACTTTACGATGTTTGAGGGGTCTTCTTTTCCAATTGTTCAACGGATAGATTTTGTGCATAGGTGATACATAGTTCTGCAACCAAAGCACAACGTTGCGCAAATAAATCAAAACGGATATGTTCATGTCTCGCATGGGGACCATCCCCTGGAATGCCCAAGCCATCAATAGTAGGGATACCAAGAGCAGACGTGAAGTTCCCGTCACTTCCTCCACCGACACTGGATTCCTTGAGATCAATATTCAACTTTTTACCTGCTATTTTGGCAAGTTCGTATAATTTTCGGTTTGCTTCGTTTCTTTCGAGAGGCGGTCGATTTAGTTCGCCCGTAATCGTCAATTGGGCAAGCGGATTCTTCGGATTCAATTGATCAATTGTTTGCATGAGCCGACTCGCTTCTTCAAGGGATGTCATGCGGAAGTCTACTTCGATAGACGCATGTTCAGGAACCACATTGCTAGTTGTTCCACCTTTAATGGTTCCAACGCTAACAGTAGTTCCTTTTGAATAATCGGTCAGTTCGTGCAGTTGCTGAATGAGATAAGTCATTTCCAAGATGGCATTAACTCCATCTTCATGATTATTCCCGGCATGGGCGCTGACACCTTGTACATCCAACTGATACATGCCAATTCCTTTACGTGCCGTTTTCAGTGCGTGCGTATGGGCTTCTGCAGGTTCCATGACAAAAACGGCATCACATGTTTTCGCCACTTGTTCAATTAAGTCGCGGGAAGACAAACTACCAGTCTCTTCATCGGAGGTAAATAGGAATACGGGTGAAATAGGTAAAGTATCGAGCGTTTTTTCCAATGAAGTAACTGCCCAAATAGATGAGAGTAACCCAGCTTTCATGTCAAATACACCAGGTCCATACAATAATTGTTCATCGAAGCGGATAGGGAGTTCACCTTCTTGCCATACCGTATCAAAATGACTAAGGAATAATACACGCGGTTTGGAGGATTCCGATTCTTTTTTTTCAAACTGCAGATGATCGCCATAGTATTCCTGTGGATGTACGGTACAAATGTAATTGCTACCAAGTCTATTTTGGACAATATCCTTTAACAAATTTCCTGTTTTATCTACCAGTTCTTTCTGTAGGCTGGGTGACTCCGCTTTTACAATGGAAATCAAATCTTCTTGAATTTGTTGTATATGCGCGGATAAAAATTCATACGTTTCTGACATTACCTATTCATCTCCCTATTTTCATTTAATAGTAATAAGATAACCACAATAAGTCTGATAAATCAATATGTTTAAAATAGTAAAATAATACATTGACAAAATATTTAGAATTAAGTAGTGTTAAAGAAATTAATTAAGGTATTTTTCCTAAAAGGAGGACTAAGTTATTGGACAAACAAATTTTTGCATTTATTGAAGAACAACGTGGCGAATATATCAAATGGTTAACTGATTTTTGCCGGATTCCAAGTGTAGCTGCACAAAATCGCGGGATGAAGGAAAGTACAGATTTCATTGAAGACCTGTTTGACAAAGCACTTCAAACTAAACCGGAATTATTACCTACAAGAGGATATCCAGTTGTTTACTCACATTTAAAGGGTACGAAGCCAACTACTTTAAGTTTCTATAATCATTACGATGTACAACCAGAAGATCCCATTGAACTGTGGGATACTCCTCCTTTTGAACCAACATTCAAGGATGGAAAAATTTATGCCCGTGGAGTCGCGGACAATAAAGGAAACCTTATCGCTCGCGTGGCTGCAATCCATGCCATCAAGCAAGTAACTGGTGGACTTCCAATTGATATCAAGTTTATTTTTGAAGGCGAAGAAGAGATTGGAAGTATTCATTTAGCTGATTTTGCAGATAAGCATCAAGATAAAATTCAATCGGATGGATGCGTTTGGGAATTTGGGTATCGTGATGCGGATGATCGCTTGCAAGTATCACTTGGCGTAAAAGGCATGTTATATGTAGAACTTTTCATCAAAGGAGCAAACACCGATCTACATTCAGCGCAAGCTTCAATTATTGAAAGTCCCATTTGGAGATTGATTTGGGCATTGAATTTATTGAAAGATCCGAATGATCGAGTTCTCATCCCAGGTTTCTATGATTCCATCACTCCCATTACGGAAGAAGAACAAGAGTTGCTTTCTCACTATCTTTTGGAAGAAAAATCAACATTGGATCACTTGGGAATCGAAAAATTTGTAAATGGGTTGACCGGTGAAGAATTGAAAGCGAAACACATATACGAACCGACATGTAATATTTGTGGCATTCAATCGGGTTATACAGGAGAAGGGTCTAAGACGGTATTGCCATCTGAAGCATTTGCCAAGATTGATTTCCGATTAGTTCCTGGTCAAAACCCTCATCAATTATTGGAGGATTTACGCACTTATCTAAATACTCACGGTTATGATGACATCGGAATCCGTGTTTTTGGATCGGAAGAAGCTGCACGTACCCATCCTTCCGAAAAACTGGCTCAAGCGGTTATTGAAACGATTGGCACCTATTGCGACCTGCCTCCCAATGTAATTCCAAATACACCAGGGACAGGACCCATGTTTGATTTATGCCAACGATTCGGTATACCTTCTGTATCCTTCGGCGTTGGACATTTTGCTTCTTATACACACGCACCAAATGAAAATATACGGGTTGATGATTTTATCGAAAACATCAAACTGATGGCTGCGCTAGTATTTAAATTTGAAGAAAAGATGAATGAGAATGGAGCTGACCTGAGTGAACCTGTTACAAACGCAACAACCGTTTGACCGAGTGAAAGAGTTGCATCCTGCTTTAGTCGAAGCGGTTGACGCTGTATTTGATGAAATGGTCGTCATACGACGGGATTTGCGACAAAATCCAGAGCTTGCTTTTCAGGAAACACGTACGGCTTCTATCGTCGCAGCGTATTTGCGTGAATGGGGTTACGAGGTAACAGAGGGTGTTGGTGGAACGGGAGTCATCGGAGTGCTGAAAGGGACAATTCCTGGTCCGGTCATTGGATTACGTGCTGATATGGATGCATTGCCAATGCCTGACGAAATTAATGAAGACTACAAAAGTATCAATGCCAATGTAGCGCATACATGTGGTCATGATGTCCATACGACCAATTTACTCGGAGTTGCAAAAGTCTACTCGATGATCGGACTTAAGCGAGGGACATTGAAATTGATTTTCCAACCAGCTGAAGAAGTCGGTGCCGGGGCAAAAGCGATGATTGATGCTGGTGCACTGCAAAACCCACCGATGGACCTAATGGCAGGACTTCATGTCGCTCCAGCCCTGAAAGTTGGTGAGTTCGGTACATCCAATGCGGTATTCAGTGGCGCGGCGGTTGATATTTTCGAACTTGAAGTGACAGGGAAAGGTGGTCATGCCGCTCATCCACATTTAGCGATTGATGCCGTTATGATTACGGCACAAGTGCTTGTTGCACTTCAACAAATCGTGAGTCGCCAAATTGATCCACTCGATTCTGTTGTATTAAGTGTTGGACAAATCCAAGGTGGAACGAAAGCTACAATCTTACCAAATACGGTGACGGTAAACGGGACGGTACGAACTTTACTTCCCGCTACACGAGAGGAAATGCCAAAACGAATTGAGCAAATTGCCTCCAATGTAGCAGCCGCTTTTGGTGCAACGGTTCGATTAACTTATGACCGTGTTACTCCTTCTGTTCAAAATGATGAATCTGCTAAAGTCCTTCTTCATGAAGTGATATCCGAGTTATTTGGCGAAGAGGCATTGATATATAGAAACCCATCCATGGGTGGGGAAGATTTTGCTTACTTTTCACAAGAAGTGCCATCGGTGTTCTTCAATCTTGGAACGAAAACCGGGGAATCGACATCATTAGGACTTCATACAACCAAATTCAATGTCGATGAAGAAGCAATGCGTTATGGGATGACGGTTTTAAGCTATTTAACTCATAAATATTTACAAGGGGAAGAGGGGGAACGTACATGAAGAAAAAATTAAGTGCATTGTTTTTAATTCTTACGCTGTTGGTAGCGGGTTGTTCAGATGGCGAAAAAGAAGGAGCTAAGGGTGATAAACCTGTTGAATCAAGTGAATCAAAAACATTGGTCATCGCAAATGGAACAGATCTTTCTTCTTTTGATATCCATAACCACAACACAACAAGCACAGAAGCTGTTCACGTCAATATGTTCAATTACTTAGTGAAAAATGGCGGGGAAGAAGGATTCTTGCCTGACTTAGCGGAAAGCTGGGAAAACGTAGATGAAAAAACATGGTCTTTCAAATTGAAAGAAGGCGTTAAATTCCACAACGGTGAAGAGTTGACTGCTGATGATGTTAAATTCACGCTTGAACGCGTTGCAAAAGATGATACTTTATTGGAACACGGTTCTTACAAGCAAATTCAGGAAGTTGTTGTGAAAGGCGATTACGAATTTGATATTGTGACTGAAAATTCCGAACCTGCTCTTTTAAACCGATTATCTCGAATTGGTTCTGGTATCCTACCAAAAGATTATATCGAAAGTGAAGGTTGGGAAGTGTTCATGGAAGCACCAATTGGATCTGGCCCTTATAAATTTAAAGAGTGGAAGAAAGATGATCGTTTGACTCTTGAAGCTTATGCGGACTATTTTGGCGAGCCAGCTAAATGGGAAGAAGTTGTGTTCCGAAGCATTCCTGAGGATTCAACACGTGTTTCCGAGTTATTGACTGGCGGTGTTGATATTGCCGTAAACATCCCACCAACTGACTTGGAACGGATTGATGCCACGGATGGAGTATCCATCATGAAATCCCCAACTCAACGAGTCATGATGCTTGTTGCCCGTACTGGAGGAGAAGGTCCAACTGCCGATCCACTTGTTCGTGAAGCGATTGATTTAGCGATTGATAAGCAAGCAATTGTAGATTCATTGCTTGAAGGAGCAGGCAAAGTAACACGTACACGAGTAACACCAGGTAACGTAGGTGCAAATGAAGACTTATTTGGTAAAACTTTATATGACCCTGAAAAAGCAAAAGAATTGCTGGCACAAGCAGGTTATGCAGATGGTCTTGAACTTTCATTAAGTTCACCGAATGGTCGTTATTTAAAAGATAAAGAAACTGCTGAGTTAATGGCAGCAATGTTACAGGAAGTCGGGATTAAGGTTAACCTTGAATTCCTAGAATGGAGTTCATTCAATGCAAAATACCAGGAAAAAGGATTCGGAGATTTATTCTTTATCGGTTACGGAAACTCAATGTTTGATGCTTCTTTGGCACTTGATCGTTTGAAGAAGGATAAAGCAGTTGGTGAAACAGACTACGATAACCCAGAAACTGAAGTGTTGTTGCAAACTGCTGAATCAAACATGAATTTGGAAGAACGTAATGAGCAATACAAACAAGCGCAGGAATTAATTGCTGAGGATCGACCACAGATTTATCTATACCAATTGGAGTCCATTTATGGTGTTAACGATAGAGTTTCATTTGAGCCCCGTTTGGATGAAATGTTCTACGTGGACAATATTACATTGAAATAACTAGAGGGGACTAATCCCCTCTTTTTTTATCATATCCGGAACCTGAGAAGAGGAGGCGCAAACGTATGAAATATTTATTTCAAAACCTGTTAAAAACCATACCCGTATTACTCCTCATTACACTGATTGTATTCTTGTTGGTAAGAGTAACCGGGGATCCCGTTTCTTTGATGCTTCCTGAAACAGCAACAGAAGAAGAACGTGAATCATTAAGAGAAGCACTAGGATTCAATGAGCCCTTGCCTGTTCAATATTTTACATATTTAGGGGATTTAGTAAGAGGTGATTTTGGAGACTCCTTCCGATACAATACGGATGCCATGGCACTTGTGTTGGAACGATTACCTGCAACGTTTGAATTGGCATTTGCCTCGATGATTGTAGCCATCCTCATATCTGTGCCACTAGGAATATTATCCGCAGTAAAGCGAAATAGCTTTTTTGATTTATTTATTACAGGTGGTGCGGTTTTAGGGAAAGCGATGCCAAGCTTCTGGCTGGGAATCATGCTCATATTATTCCTGGCCGTCAATGTTCAGATTTTCCCGGTTTCCGGGAGAGATGGATTTCAGCATCTCATCCTGCCGGCACTTACTCTGGGAACTGGTATTGCAGCTGAGATGACGCGTCTTATTCGCTCGAGCATGCTTGAAATTTTAGGCCAGGACTTTATTAGAACCGCTCGCAGTAAAGGATTGAAAGAAGGCATTGTCGTCAACAAGCATGCATTTCGAAATGCCTTGATACCAGTTGTGACGATAATGGCATTGCAAACTTCCACATTGATCGGTGGAACCCTTATTACAGAAACCGTTTTTGCATGGCCAGGATTGGGTCAGCTTCTGGTTCAAGCCGTAAATTTACGCGATATGTCAGTTGTCCAGGCAGCGACATTCCTCATTGCTATATTTGTTATTATGAGTAACCTAATTGCAGATTTAATGTATCGAATGTTAGATCCGCGAATCAAATACGATTAAGGAGGCTATGAAATGACTTCGATTTCAGAACAGACAGTTGTTATTACAAATGCCAGTTACGGCAAGCGAATGAGAAAACTGGGAATCCGATTATTGAAAAGTAAAACAGGTCTTGTGGGACTGTTGATCGTTCTTGCAGTCAGTCTTATGGCTATTTTGGCACCATTCATAGCCATGTACGACCCAGCCAAAACAGATGTTGTTCACCGTTTGCTCCCTCCATTCTGGGTTGATGGAGGAAGCATGGATTATCCACTTGGGACTGATAACTTAGGTCGTGACGTGTTGAGCCGCATTATCTATGGTTCCCGCATTTCCTTGTTGGTTGGAATCAGCTCAGTCATTCTGGCAGGCATTATCGGAATGTTTTTTGGATTGGTAGCGGGATTCTACGGGAAAGTATGGGATTTCATTATCATGAGAACGGTCGATTCCTTCCTGGCCATTCCAAATATTTTATTCATGTTAATTATCCTTGCCGTTTTGGGACCAAGTCTAAGCACTTTGATATTAGTCCTTGGGGGAACATCATGGGTGGTTTATGCGCGCATGGTGAGAAGTGAGACACTCAGCGTCAAAGAAAGAGATTTTGTGAGATCAGCGAGAGCTATTGGAGCTAAAGATTATCGAATCATTACAAAATATATATTACCGAATGTCATATCGTCATTTATCGTCATTGCTACATTGAATGTGGCATCGACCATCATCCTGGAAGCAAGTTTGAGCTTTTTGGGATTAGGCATTCAGTCACCAGATGTTTCATGGGGTCTAATGTTGAGTGATGGTAGACAATACATTGCGACTAGCTGGTGGGTAGCCACTTTCCCTGGTGTAGCGATAACGATTACAGTGCTTGGCGTTATTTTCCTTGGTGACTGGTTAAGAGACATACTGGATCCGAAAATTAAAGACTAATCGGGAGGTGATATCATGGCTGAGAAATTGATGGACATTAAAGATTTAAAAGTCCGCTTTAAAACTGAAGATGGCTTTATTTCAACTGTAAATGGTGTGACCTTCAATATGAACGAAGGCGAAACATTGGCGATTGTAGGGGAGTCCGGTAGTGGTAAAAGTGTTACATCTCTAGCTTTGATGGGGATTTTACCACCAAATGGTGAAGTATATGAAGGGGAAATGTCATTCCGAGACAAAAACTTGCGCACATTAAGCAAAAAAGATTATCGGGCATTACGTGGAAATGAAATCTCGATGATATTCCAGGAACCAATGACAGCACTTAACCCTGTATTTACAGTTGGTTATCAACTACGGGAAACACTGATTGTTCACTTTAAAATGACAAAGCAACAAGCAAATATTCGTGGAATTCAAATGCTGGAACTGGTTGGAATTCCGGATGCAGAAAAAGCAATGGGGCGTTTCCCACACCAATTATCAGGTGGGATGCGACAACGGGTTATGATTGCAATGGCATTGTCTTGTAACCCTCGGCTATTGATTGCGGATGAGCCAACCACCGCATTGGATGTAACCATTCAAGCGCAAATCCTGACGTTAATGCGCAACCTGAAAGAAAAATCCAATACGAGTATCATGATCATTACACATGACTTAGGTGTGGTGGCAGAACTTGCGGATCGAGTAATTGTTATGTATGCAGGAGAAGTGGTTGAAGAAGCACCGATTTATGAACTTTTCGAGAATCCTCTTCATCCCTATACAAAAGGACTGATGGCATCGATTCCAAAAGTACACGACGTGGTGGATGATTTGTATTCAATAGAAGGTACTGTCCCGAATCCGGCAAATATGCCGTCTGGTTGTAAGTTCCATCCGCGATGCCCCCTAGCTGATATTGAATGTACCAAAATTCATCCAGCTCTTGAATACGTAAATGAAGGACACGCAAAACGCTGCATCAAAGTTTAGGAGGTGAAATGACATGCTGATTATGAACGAAAAGGAAGTTGCTGAAAGTAAAGCTGTAGAAGATAAAGTAATATTGAAAGTTCAAAACTTAAAAAAACACTTTGATATGACGAAAGGTCTCATAAAAAAGACGACTTCAAAAGTCCGTGCCGTCGATGGACTGAATTTTCAAGTATATGAAGGAGAAACACTCGGTATTGTTGGGGAATCAGGTTGTGGGAAATCCACTACAGGACAACTGATTCTAGGTTTACTCGATGCTACGGAAGGTCATATCTATTTTAGAGACCAAGATATCGCAGGGATGTCCCAGCAAGAATTAAGAAAAGCCAGACGTGACTTACAAGTAATCTTCCAAGATCCGTATTCTTCATTAAATCCAAGAATGACTGTCGAAGAAATTATTGGTGAGCCCCTTGTGGTTCATGGATTGGCCAAGGGTAAGTCATTACGACAAGAAGTCGTGAATTTAATGAAACTTGTAGGATTGGGTGAACATCAATTAAAACGATATCCTCATGAGTTCAGTGGTGGACAACGTCAACGAATAGGCATCGCACGAGCGCTAGCCTTAAAGCCGAAAGTAATCGTCTGTGATGAAGCTGTATCCGCTCTGGACGTCTCGATTCAAGCACAGATTTTAAATTTATTGAAGAAACTTCAGAGAGAACTAGGTTTGACTTATATTTTTATTGCTCATGGGTTACCGGCTGTCCGTCACATCAGCAACCGTATAGGGGTTATGTACTTGGGGCGAATGGTGGAACTTGCTGGGCGCGATGAAATTTTCGAGAGACCATTGCATCCATATACACATGCACTGCTTGATTCGGTCCCGATACCCGATCCGCGTTTTCGGAAAGAGCATCTGTTGATCGAAGGGGAAATTCCGAATCCAAGCAATCCTCCTTCTGGCTGCCATTTCCATCCGCGTTGCCCATATGCAACTGATTTGTGTAAACAAAAAGATCCAGCATACGAAGAAATTTTACCGAATCATTTTGTTGCGTGCCATTATCCATTACTCAATAAAAATACGAATGTCTTGCCTAGTTAGAAGATGTAGGAAAGGAAAGCATTTGTATGAAAGTGAAAATAGGTGCTATAGGACCCAATGACTCATTACAGCAGATGAGAAAAGTAGCGGAAAAAGATTCACGCATTGAATTGATCGAGTTTGAATACTCACATCCCGATCAGCTTCAATCCATATTGAACAAAAATCGATACGACGTGACGCAATGGATATTTTCTGGCCAAAATCCTTATTATTATGCACTCAATCATGGCTGGATTACCGAAGAAGAGGCAAGTTATCCACCACTACATGGCATAAGCCTGCTCGGCACTTGTATGCAGGTAGTGCATGATAAAGGAAAATTGGTTAAACGAATGAGTCTGGATACCGTGGATATAAAAACGGTCGAGCTCATAATGAATGAATTTTCACTGCAAGATTTATCGCTCGAATTATGTCCATATAAACATTACAAACCTTACGATGAATTAATTGATTTTCATGTGAAGCACTTTGAAAGTGGAAATACTGAAGTCGCATTGACCTGTTTATTGAATGTGTACAACGCATTGGTTGAGTTAGGTGTCCCTTGTTACCGTCTTGTTCCTTCCCAGCTGGCGATTCAGACGATTCTCAATTTTTTGGTTTCCCGTGCAAATACCCAAATATATGAAAAGCTAAAAGTCGCCATTATTGGCATTGAATTAAAAGGTTCAGAAGCTAGTATTGGGACATTGCATAAATATGACGAGCGAAGAAGAAATCTTCAATTGGGATTGCATCTCGTCCATGTCTCCGAACTGCTAAACGGCAACTTAATCGATCAACAGGATGGACGTTTTCATATTTATACGACGTATGGGGATATAGAATTGCTTCAATCAACACAATCATTTGTTGATGTAGTAAAAGAGGTTGAATTACAAATGTCACAGAAATTAATGGTTGGAATTGGTTCGGGCTATACCGTATACGAGGCTGGGAGGCATGTTGATATTGCTTTCTTACAAGATTCAGCCGAAAATGACACAAGCATCATTTTTGTCGACGAAGACAAGAAAGTCCTCGACTATTCCAAAGAGCATACGAGTTATTATACCGTAGAAAATCTACCTGACCATTGGAAGCAAACACTTCAGGAGAATGACTACACACCGATCATTCCAGCAAAAATCTATCATTTTCTGAACTTAAAACGCATTACCCAATTCAGTAGTGAACTGATAACCAGCCTTTTGAAAAACACAGATCGCAACACTCGCCGAATCTTGAACGAACTTGAACAAATGGGCTTACTCGAGGTCGTTGGAGAAGAATCATCCGGCCGTCCAGGAAGACCCAAAAAGACTTACGTAATCGTCAACGATGCATTTGTCTTATAAAGAAAAGGCGATCATTCGTTCAATTTTGAACGAATGGCCGCCTTTAAATATATTACTACATTTACAAATTTAAAAACGTACGTTTATCATAAAGGGTTCTCTTCAGAGGTGTGTAACGTAACTAATTGACCTGTGAATAGCGATACTATGCGAAGTTCACAATATAAATTGCATAAAAAGCGCTTGGAACTCAAGCGTTTTTTGTTTATATATTTAACTGTTCACTTCGTACAAGAAAAAGCTAGTACGACCGGAATTCTTAGTCTTCTTTCGAACTCTTCGTCATTGGTGAAATGTTCACGTTTTGGTGTTCCTTCACGTAAATCAACTACTGAAAAACCAGATTTAGTAAGGGCTTTAAAGTAAAGTTCAATTGTTCGATGGTATTTTATAACTATTTTTTCAATCCAAGGTTCTTTTCTTTCTCCTTCGAGAAAATAGTCATCAACTATCCAGTTACTACGTATATCCCCTGTTTGTTTGCTTAAAAAGGAAGAAGTAGTGAGAGGATGTTGAACACTAAACACAAACTGACCATTATCTTTTAAGGTTTTATACACATTATGAAACAGTAAATGAATATCTGAAACATAGTGTATTGCGAAACGAGAAGTTACGAGTTCAAATTTATCTGTTGGGTAATTATAAGATTCCATTGTATCGTTACGAATTGTCCCATTTGCTCCAGACAAATTCATATTTGCGGAGGCAACCATTTGTTCAGAACCTTCTATTCCAGTATAAGACCCTGCACCTAGATTCAGTAATTCCTTGCCAAATGAGGCATCTCCACAACCTAAGTCTAAAATATTTTTATTTTTGAAATTACCAATGAGTTCATATATGATTGGGCTTTCGATAGCATTGTTTGGACTATTCTCTCTTTCTCTTCTCTTCATATAATTTTTTAAAAAATCTTCTTGGTCGTAAACACTTGCACCTCTAAACTCCATCTGCCCATTTCCCCTTTTATACTTTTTTTATATTTTTTGTAATATTCATTAAATATCTTGCCTTTGATATATTAACATATAAATTGTAAAATATTAGAACTATTTCATTACCAGCTTCACTTTTATTTTGTTCATCTACAAAATTTAAATAATCACACAAAAATTAGCACCGCTAAATGCGATGCATATTTGCTTTCTTTTTTAATTACTGTTAGTGGCTCGCTTTCGAGTTTTGCACTTCAGAAGAGTTTATCATTGACCTCTTTGGTAGGGTGGATTTTATCCTGACATAACACGAGATTCTGATATATTTCCACTTCATATACATAAATTAGGAATGAAATGGCTTACAAAAATTTAATAGTAAGAAATGTCTAATATCTTATTTACAAACAATTAAATTAGTGAGTATTCTAGTAAATAATCAGATAGAGGAAGGGGAATGAAATTTTGACACAGTCATTTGATTTGGCATATACATTGCTTGCGGATTATGATTCTACATGGTCTAGAGATGGGATATCAGGGGAACGGATTGCACAAAGGCTAGGAAAGTTATCGACTATCGGACTAACTGCTCAAAACGGTGTGACTCGAGTTGGGTTCTCACCATTGGAGCAAAGAGCAAAAGAACTTGTGATGGAATGGATGAAGGAAGCAGGAATGACGGTTATGCAAGACGGTGCTGGAAACGTGGTGGGTCGTATCGAGGGACAGAATCATGATGTGGCTGCAATTGCATCTGGTTCACACGTAGACAGTGTACCTGAAGGAGGCCATTTTGACGGACCGCTTGGTGTCATCGCTGCTCTTGAAGTCGTGGAAGCGTGGAAAGTGCAGGGAATTACTCCGGTAAAACCATATGAAGTATACATATTTACGGATGAAGAAGGAACTAGGTTTGACGGTGGAATGACAGGCAGTCGCATGATCACCGGCATCTTGGATATGGACAATCAAGTAACCTTAAAAGATGCGAACGGATTATCATTCGAAGAAGTCCTGGCGACAACAGGGAAAACGTTGGAAGGATTTTCGACGGCTACACGAGATAAATTAGGGATCGAGCGATTTATCGAAGTACATATTGAGCAAGGGAAAAAGTTGGAAAAAGCTAACTTGCCAGTTGGAATTGTAAAGGGAATAGCAGGTCCTTCCTGGACAGAAATTATCTTTGAAGGGAAAGCTGGACATGCAGGAAATACACCAATGGACGATCGACAAGATGCATTGACAGCTGCATCCGAATTGTTCTTGTATATTGAAAAAGCACCGACACTGGTTAATCGTACCAGCGTTGCAACGGTTGGGAAAATCCTCGTCGAACCGAATGGCTCAAACGTAATTCCAGGTAAAGTCACCTTGATAACGGATATTCGAGATATAGAAGCACATTCACGTGATCAAATCGTTTCAAATGTTGTGAACAAAGCCCACGAAATTGGCAAGTCGCGAAATGTTCTAGTAACAACTTCTGAAAAAATGCGAACCCCACCAGTACCGATTGGTGAAGAGATGACGGGAATCTTAAATCATGTATTTGATGAAATGAACATGGATAAAGAATATTTGGTGAGCGGTGCAGGGCATGACGCAATGATTTTTGGTGCACAAATCCCAGTAGCAATGATTTTTGCAAGAAGTAAAGACGGAGTCAGTCATAATCCTGCCGAATGGACAAGCCTAAATGACTGCACCATTAGTGCACACGTTTTGAAAAAAGCCATTGAACAGTGCATGAAGCTATAAGGAAGTGTTTTGAGGCCCTTTTGCCACTTTATCGTGAAGTGCCTGGCATTATCCAATTTATAAAACCGTCCGGTGCATTTGCTCCGGGCGGTTTTGATGGTTTAATATGCCATATTTCAAAAAGTACAAGTCATGTTGCATTTGATATTCAGCATGTAAAAATCACCCACGTTCTATCGGCATGGTGCAACATCTAAATGAACCCCCAGATTTAATAATCTCCGAGAAATCCACTTCAATAATCTCATACCCTTCAGCTCGCATTTTTTCATTAATATTTTTATTCATCGGTAAACTAAACACTTTTTTATTTCCTATAGAAAGGACATTTGTGCCCATCGTAAATTGTTCTTCTGGACTCACTTCAATTAAGTGATAACGTGTAGCCAGCATTTTTACCGTTTCGGCACTAAGGGCTTGCGGGAAAATCAGGGCATCTGTGGGGGAAAGAATATTAAAGATACAATCTAAATGTAAATATTTTGGGTCAAATGGAATCTGAATAAGTTCATAGTCTGGCAAATCAGTTTGTAGATGTGAAATGGCATGTTTACTTGTCCGATCACCTAATCCAACAAAGATGGTGTTTCCATCGATAATAACGTCGCCACCCTCAATATAATGTTCCGATAATTTTTCGAAAGGTAAGTGGTGCGTGTCTAACCATTTCTCTAAGATTGTTTCTTCCCCTCGGCGAATTGAACTGGCCATTTCAGCCACAAATGTTTGATTGCCTAGAGTAAAGCCAATGTCCCTTGTGAAAACTTGTTCAGGATACGTTTCATTCGCAGATAAAGAAATAACCTCGATCCCTTGTGAACGCATTTTTTCAACAAATTCCTGATGTTGATTTAAAGCACGATCAACATTGATATTTTGATCAATAAATTGTTTTTGACAATCATTAATAACTTCATCAATCGACATAAATTGTGGTTCACATACGATTACTTTACGTAAGATATCATATTCACTGTGACAACTTGTTTCAAATACATCTATACTTTCTTGGTTCATCGTTTTTCCTCCATGGGATATGTATTGTTTCTCATGTTATTCCCGATTTCTCAAATATTTAACATGAAAAGTAAATATTTAAATGTGACAACGTTTGTTTTGAAAGACTTTGTAATGGGTAGTTCGTTAGTACATGTGAAAAAAAATGTTCGGTGGAGGAGATTTCATGTTAACGAAACAACAAGCATTATTAACGAAAGACGATTTTTCAACTAGAACGGATTTACCCGAATGGTTACTTCATGAATATCAAACATTTCATCAAACAGTGACCGATAAAACATTTCCTTGTTATTTCGGAATGAGTGGAGAGTTAAAAGGGGAATTACGTTACGGCTATATCCTGCAAGATGACTGGACTAATCTACCGAAAATCATCGAAGGGTTTCTCGACTTATTTAAAGAACCAAAACATAAACGACATGGATTATTTGTTTTTGTTGAACCATTTGAAGTTGAAGGGAATTTAGAACAATATCGCAAACAGTTTTGGGATATCTTACAGTATTTACACGAAGTAGATCCGATTGAATGGCCAACTGAAGCACCTCGTGATCCAAATCACCATCTTTGGGACTTCCGTTTTAAAGGGGAACCCATTTTCGTATTTGGCAATGCCCCAGCTTATAAGCAAAGGAAGACACGTCATTTAGGAAATTCAATGGTTCTTGGATTCCAACCTAGAAAAATATTTCAAGGACTTGAAGGCACGGAAAAGGGAGGAATAATGTCACGCGATAAAGTGCGCGAACGAGTAGAAGCTTGGGATCAATTGCCGAAACATCCAGATATAAGCCATTTTGGTGATCCAAATCATAATGAGTGGAAACAATTCTTTATTGGTGATGATATTGAGCCAATAAAAGGGAAGTGTCCATTTAGTCATAAATCAATGTAAAAAGCAGACCACAATTCATTGAGTTGTGGTTTTTATGCGGGATTGTAATGGAAAATATTGGGCGAAACCGAATGAGTAACAGTTATTGCCAATTAAAATTAGAATAATGCCGATTAAAATTCAATCCATGCCGATTAAATCACGGTTGATGCCGATTTAAAAAATTTTAAAGAGGAATAGCCCACTCACACAAGATATACCTTCCACATTGTCCTGCAACGACAAAATGTCTGTTGTTTCTCTTACGTTTGTCCCACGTCCTTCGCCCCCTATAAACGAGACTCAATGCATGTTACACTAGAGTGTAGACTTTTTAAATATAAGGACGTGTTTTAAATGGTAGGACGAAATGACCCGTGTCCATGTGGCAGCGGAAAGAAATATAAGAAATGTTGCGAGCGAAAAGAAGCGGTCTCTGTCGAAGATGTTCGTTCAGAAGAGTTAGATCGTTTATTGCAATCATTTTATGATGAATATCCAGAACGAAAAGATTACTCTGCACTATTAAGTGTAATGGATGATTGGAAATTCAAGTTACAACAATTCTTGGACGAAGAAATGATAGAAGCAATTGCAATAGATGAATTCTTCTTCCATCAAAAACCTGACATTTGGTTGAAATATATCGAAAAGCAACAGAAAAAAACAGTTCGCCCAGCAGTGGTCAAGGTATTGGAACAATGGAAAACACCTACTGTCCTACTTGGTGAAGTAATGGAAATCGAACAGGATTATATGTTGGTCAAAGATATCCTAACGAACGAACTACTTCATTTGAAACGGGAAAGTGAAAAGCCAGTACCTGTTGGCGTTCATCTCTTCTGCTTCATCTTGCCAGATATCAGCCTAAAAGATCTACACTATTTGGCTGTTTCAAGTTTGATCTTTATTCCATTAGATCATCGTGACGTGATGAAGACTTATGCAAAAAACAACGCTGTCGCTAATAAAGAAGAAGCAGCGGATTTCTTGAAAAACCATTTTATAGAGTTCTGGGAACTTCTCGGATCGAATGGCTATGGTGGGGGGGAATTTACAGATTTTGAAGCGGGGATTTTGCTCGAAATCATGGACCGTCTGGAAAAACAAAATCGTAATCCGAAACGACTAGTAAACATTGTTGAAGACTACTTGGTCGTTAACCAGCCTAATGCACGAAAAGAAGCAGCTGTTGCTGCGGGTGCCATTCGATTTGGTCAAGAACACCAGTTATTTGATGGACCATACTGGAGTTTCAAAGAAATCGCGGAATGGTACGGAGTGTCCACTCATTCATTGAATAAGTATTACAAAGACATTAATGAGTTTTATTTAACAGCAGCTGTAAAATAAACTATTTAGCCCGTCGGAGATGTAATTCCGTCGGGTTTTTCATTTTTATAAAGTAATCTCTTACGATTTTGTATTGCTACTTCTATAGACAAGTAATAGTAATTTAATGTATGATATTGGAAATTACTGTTGATGGAGGAATTATTTGATGAAAAAGGGAATTGCAATGCTTCTAATAATAAGTCTGGTATGTGGATATGTTGGGTCAACACAAGTGGAAGCGACGCCTAAAGTAAACCTGAAGACTTATAAAAATTGTACTGAAATAAACAAGGTTTATCCTGGCGGGATTTCTCGTGCTTCAAATGTAAAAAATGTAGGTGGAGCTACAAAGCATAAACCATTTGTGAATTTGAAGTTGTACGATTTAAACAAGAAAAGTGATCGTGACAAAGATTTCATCGCTTGTGAACGATAAGAAAGAAAAAACAGAGAAAGCCCATCGACTCAAAATCGATGGGCTTTCCTGATTTACGAAGTAATGAAATCTCCACCATTCACATGAAGGGTCTGTCCGATCATGTAACTTGAATCCGTGGAGGCTAAAAATACATAGGCTGGGGCGTTCTCAGCTGGTTGTCCACGTCTCTTCATAGGTGTGTCATCCCCGGCTTTTGCCACCTCTTCTTTATCAAATGTAGCCGGAATAAGTGGCGTCCAGATTGGACCAGGTGCAACGGCATTGACGCGAATGCCTTTTTCAACTAAGTTCAATGCTAAAGATCGTGTGAATGTCGTGATGGCACCTTTGGTTGCAGAGTAATCGATTAAATGTGGCGATCCTCTATAAGCAGTAACAGACGACGTATTGATAATTGCATCTTCTTTGGATAAATGAGGGAGGGCAGCTTGCGTTAAGTAAAACATTGAGAAAATATTAGTTGAAAAAGTTTCCTGTAATTGATCCGGTGTAATCTTCAAAAAATCCTCCGTAGGAAATTGTTTACCCGCATTATTCACCAATATATTTAATTGACCAAACTCCGTAATTACTTGGTCTATCACATCGTGACAGTTTTCATCATCGCTTAGATCCGTTGCGATATGTAAGGCTTTCCCTCCATATGCTTCAATTAACTTTACTGTTTTTTCAGCGTCACTGTGTTCGTCTAAGTAGGCAATGGCAATATTTGCACCCTCCTTAGCATATGCGATAGCAACTGCACGACCAATTCCGCTGTCGCCACCCGTGATCAGTGCAACTTTTCCTGCTAATTTACCAGAACCTTTGTAGTTTTCATCATCATAAATAGGTTCCGGGTCCATCTTCGATTCAATACCGGGTTGTTGTTCCTGTGTTTGTCCTTTGATTTCTTGATGAATTTTTTCATATTTATCTTTTGTCATAATCTAAATCTACCTCCTAATATTCTTCATACATCAGTTATTCCCTTCATTAGTCGATTCAAACGAAAAAGAAAAGTTACCACGAGGGTAACTTTTCTTTTTAATCTAATTTTTTTATTGTAATAGCAGCATTTACGATTGTGTGTTTACAACAATCAGAGGAGGGTAAGATGAGGTGTTCAGGGCCGTACGCCTCGATTCTAAGCGTTAAATCGGTATATGCTTGGATGCGAATAATCATATTCCCTACGTTTGGTGAATTTCCGCATGATTGACTATATGTGGTTCCTGCCAATTCATGATCATTATTTGCAAAAAGTGTAAGCCTGTTCGCTTGATCACTGGTTATTTGATAATAGATTTCGTAATCCCCTTCGTCTCGAATTGAGATAATCGAATCGCCCGGGGTGTGTTTGATTCCATCGGTCAGAATGCCATGATGGTCGAATGAAATATCTCCTTCTTCATCAAAACATTGTTCTTCCGTATTGTAAATATATGCATACTGGGAAATACCACCTGCATCCCCCTTGGATCCTTTGAATCCCATATGACCACGAGGACCCCGCTCACCACGGAGACCTGGAAATCCTTTAGGTCCTTGAGGGCCAGTATCGCCAGTATCCCCTTTAAAACCTTGGAATCCCATATATCCTCGAGGACCACGTTCACCCGGGATTCCTTGGGGACCCGTATTGCCAGAATCCCCTTTATCACCCGGGATTCCTTGAGGACCCGTATCCCCCTTGCAACCAGGTGGTCCTTCAGGTCCAGTTTGTCCTTCAGGTCCAGTTTGTCCTTTAGGACCCGTATCCCCCTTGCAACCAGGTGGTCCTTCAGGTCCAGGTGGTCCCTTAGGTCCAGTATCCCCCTTGCAACCGGGTGGTCCTTCAGGTCCAGGTGGTCCCTTAGGTCCAGTATCCCCCTTGCAACCGGGTGGTCCTTCAGGTCCAGGCGGTCCCTTAGGTCCACCAGTATCTCCCTTACATCCAGGTGGTCCCTTAGGTCCAGGTAGTCCTTGAGGTCCAGTATCCCCCTTACACCCAGGCGGCCCTTGTTCACCAGTTTCTCCAGGAATCCCTTGAGCACCTCTAGGTCCAGGTATTCCTCTAGCTCCTCGTGGACCAGCAGGACCTTTATCTCCAGGAGGACCCGAATCACCTTGAGGTCCAGGAAATCCCCTAAGTCCTCTTGAACAACGACAACCGTGATTATTTCCACATTTACTGCAATTATTTTTCTTATCCATTTTATCACCTCTCTTGACTATTAGCGTATTCACTAAGAATTAAGAGAGGTGGACATTTGTTTAGGGAGATGAAGTTAAGTTATGTGAAAGTAACAACGCTTGGGGGTAGGGGCATCGTTGAATTTCATGAGATTTAGTGCTTTATTTTTAGAACCTCACTTATCTGATTAGCGATTTTAAAAATTTCACTTCACCGTCTGCACGAAATTGTTCAATATAGCCTAGTTTGGTATGAGCAAAAAAGCTTCCTACATTAAAATCTTCCACATCTGAAGCGATTTGTTCGCATCCTAGTGCGATTGACCACTGCTCAACAGCTTGAACTAATTGCTTTCCATGACCATTCAGTCGGAATTCTTCTTTAATAAACCAACCTTCAATATATCCAGCCCGTCCATAAGTGTTATGTGCATTTTGATGGATGGCTGCTTCAATAAATCCGACAGGTTGATAATTTTTGAGCAAAATAAATCCTTGAAGCGTTTGGGGGGAGTTCAGTTGCTCATTAATTTCTTCAGTATGTTTCTGTAAGGGACAATCCGGCCATAAATCTGCTCTCATTTCTATCCAACTAGGAATGTCATGTTTTGTCATTTTACGAATAATCAATGTGATAGCATCCTTTCAATCGAATCTCTTGTTTGATTTATTCTATCAAATTAATGGAAGAAATTAATAGTCGATAAAGATAGGATAATATTGGAAAGTTTAAAACGTTTTAAGTAGTTTCTTTAGGGTATATATTATGATGGATAAATGAAAAAAGAAGGACTGATATAGATGAAGCCGCTAATTGGTATTACAGCAGAAGTAAGAGAGGATGGCAATTATTTTATGCCTCCAGTATATGCAAATACTATAACACAAGCAGGAGGAATCCCGGTTTTAATTCCAGTTTTACCTGACGAGGATTTAGACTCATTATGTGAACAAATTGATGCTTTATTTGTAACCGGTGGGGAAGACATTGATCCTTCCTACTATGGTCAAGACCCTCATATTCATTTGGGGAAGATTACTCCAAGTTTAGATGCCATGGAACATGCGCTTGTACAGAAAATTTTGGAATTAGATAAACCATATATTGGCGTTTGCCGTGGATTGCATATGTTAAACGTAGTCACAGGGGGATCTCTTTATCAAAGTATTCACTCTCAACGTGAAGAACCTGTGATGCAGCATAAACAAAAATCAGAGCGAACTCATCGTTCGCATCCTGTGAAATTGGATAAAGATAGTATGATGTACGACATGCTAAAAGTTGAAGAGTTCAAAGTGAATTCGTATCACCATCAAGCATGCAATGAAGTTGGAAGTCCACTTAAAGTCGTTGCACGTGCTTTGGATGGAATTATTGAAGGCATGGAAAGTACGGAGCATACCTTTGTTTTTGGCTTTCAATGGCATCCAGAGGAATTCGCACTTGTTGGAGATGAGCCGTCAAAACGTATTTTTAAAGCATATATCGACGCTGCAAAGAAACGTAAACAACGTGATAACTAAATTAAAACTATTGGCTATATGCCAATAACTTTATTGAATTTAAAAACTAAATAATTCAAACTGCCCCGAACCCAGTGCAGGATAATCAGAAATAGGAGGTGAGTGCTAAGTGAGGAAATCACATAGCGCCCACCTCTTTATTCTTTAGATTATTGTTCAGCATTGAGGCATCCATATCCATAGCTAACTGAGAACCTGAATGTGAAAGTGACCTGACACTATTCGTCATAACACTATACGCTTAACGTTGTTTTACTGAAGAAATCATTTATGATCTGTTCGTCAGAGTGAGGGATATGTTCGCCACGAACAATTTGACAACCATTTATACAGCCACTTGTGAGTAAGACGATATCACCAGGTTGACTAACTTCCAAGGCTTTAATAACTGCTTCTTTTCGAGAAGGTGCTGTATGGACTTCTTGTAAAAAAGGTTCCTCGAAGCCGCTAAGTACAGCATCCACCACTACCCATGGATTATTATTTCCAGGATGATCGACTGTTACGACTATAACTTCAGCTTTACCTTCTGCTGTTTTTGCCATTTTTGGCATTTTGGCAAAATCTCGAATCCCAATTCCAGCTATTAATGTAATTAAGCGGTTGTGCGGTAGTTTTCTAACAGCCTTCATAATCGCATCTAGTGCAACGGGTGTATGAGCGTAGTCGAGAACAATTTTTCTACTTTCAGGCCCATGAATCACTTGAAAACGACCGTCAACTTGTTGCATTTTTGGTAAAGCAAACAGAATGTCCTCTAGGGATACGCCAATTAATAAAGCAGCCCCAATTGCAGATACTAAATTTGCTACGTTATATTCCCCGAAAATTGGAACGCTGATCCGATGTGATTCGCCTTTGTAAAGAAGGTCAAACGACATGCCGTCTGATTGGTGTTGAATGTTTGTCCAAATTAAGTGAGCTGAGGAGTCGACATTCTTTGAGTACGTTAAAAATGGTTTTTGGACGACTTGTAAAATGTCTTGCCCCATTCCAAAATCGTCCAAATTAATGACGCTTGCTTTTGATTGCTTAAACAATTTTAGTTTGGACATTTTGTAATGATCTAAAGTTTTATGATATTCCATATGTTCTTCCGAAAAATTTGTATGAATGGCAACATCAAATTCAAACCCACTTACCCGATGTTGATCAAGAGCGATGGACGATACTTCCATCGAAGCGGCTTTATCGCCAGATGTAACAAGTAGATTAAAGACTGTTTGCAAATCTGAGGACATCGGTGTAGTTGGTGTACTTTTTTTAATCGAAAGTTTTTCAGTTGAGGTATAAATACCATTCGTTCCAAGCATTCCACATGGGATTCCCACTAAATTAAACAAATCACGGACATAAGTAGCAACGGTTGTCTTTCCGTTTGTACCAGTAACGCCTATTTTGATTAATTCATCGCACGCGTGAAAATTAAATTCAACAGCTACATGAGCAAGTGCTTCCCGTGAATCGTGGACAAGCAAAAAGGTAACATAAGGGTATGCATGTACATAAGATTCAATTTGTGCTTTGTCTGAACCGACAACGGTTGAAGCACCATTCTGGATTGCTTCTTCTATGTAGATGTGGCCGTCGGTTTCTTCTCCAATAATACAAAAAAATGCAGACTGATACTGTACTTCCCGTGAATCGTATTCGATTCCTGATGTGTGCTGAGTAGATGGTCCATAAATTTGGAGCATATTTATAAGGGGGAGGTGAGTCCAATGAATATCCATGACATGCTCCTTTTTTATTCAAGTTAGTTCTTTCAGTGTACCTGAGATGCCATTCGACAAGATGCAAGGTATTCCCCGCGATTCTTCCATACCCGTTTTCAAGTTATTTAAAACAAACAACCTAACGTATACGTATATTTAGTATGCTTAATAATCTTGATGTAATGCTTTCCAAAATTTATTTCCGAATTTTATAGATTGAAACTAAAAAAGCCGTCTCACCAATAAGTGTGAGAACGGCTTCTGAAATTCTGTTGGTTAATGTACATTTGCGCTGGCAGATGGTTCAGAATGAGTAAAAAAATGAAAACTGCACACTTGTAGGTCCTATTCTTCACGATCTTACGGCATGCAATGCGTAAATGCACTCTTTGTTAATGAAAATTAATAGCTGACTTTAGCCAAGTTTAAACTTACATGTTATTTCCAAGTAAAGCCACGCGACGCTAAGAAACCCTTTATATGTGTTCGTCTAGGTACTTTTAAGAAATCAGCCATCGATTTGGTCCAGTTGGTTGATTTTTGGTTGGATCCACGAGTTTCATAATACTCTTCCATGGTTTTATCGTAAGCGGATAATAAAGAGTGGTATTTCTCCGAATCATAGCCATTCTCATGTAAAATGGCTTCGACAGGTAACCGAGGTTTCACTTCATGTTGTTCATCAGGTACACCCACTGTCATGGCGAATACTGGGAAAACACGTTCTGGAAGATCTAATAATTCGCTAATTTCCGTAGGTTTATTGCGAACACCTCCTATATAGCAAATACCATATCCTTTTGACTCTGCTGCAATAGCTAAATTTTGTGCGAAAATGGCAACATCTGCAGTACCTACTAGTACATTTTCAGCACTATCCGTTACAATGGTAGTATCGTTCATCAATCCAGCAACGTGAAGTCTTTGGAAGTCAACGCAGCACACTAAAACGGCTCCTGCTGTTTCCATTTGAATCATGTTCTTGGATAATTCCCCTATTTTTTTCTTGATTTGTTCATCAGTTACCCAAACCACACTGTAAGCTTGGACAAAATGAGAACTTGCCGCATGTTGTGCAACAGAGATGAGTTCACTTATTTGTTCTTTAGAAAGTTGTGAATTTTTATATTTACGAATAGAGGTATGTGACGACAATAAATCGAATATCAATTGTATCAGCTCCTTTCCACGTATCTTATCAGAAAGGGACATAATATGAGAAGGAGAATCACCCGCATGCATCAAAACAGAGACCTATACGATTATTTATATAAAAGAACTCGACAATTAACAAATGACTGGTATGACTCGATTGACAAAACTACAGTAACTGGAGTTTATGCATCGAATGATCCCGACGTAATAACTCGCTTGAAAGAACAAAATTTCAGCTTTCACGTACATTTAATTCAAATATTTAAGGAGAGTGAAGAAAGCTTCTTTGATAGTTTTGAAGAATGGGTGAATGAAATCGCTTCTGATTCAGGACATCAATCAACACCCGTACATACGATTTTAAACGAATTTTTAAATGTGCAAGTTCAATATATTCACATGATCGAAGAGTTTGCTAAAATACAAAATCGAAACATTACAAATGAAGCCGCATATTCCTGGATTCACGTCATATTAAAAGTTTTTGGAAAAGTGATGATAAGATTTGTTGAAGTCCATGAGAAAATCGCAACACAAAGACTAATTAGCCAACAAGAAATAATTAACGAATTAAGTGCACCTGTCATAAAATTAAAACCTGGCATTGGTTTGCTTCCATTAGTAGGAGTAATCGATACAAATCGAGCAAAATATATCCTTGAAAATACACTGATGGAATGTAGCAAACAAAGTATTAGTCATTTGTATATAGATATATCCGGTGTGAATGTACTTGATACAATGGTTGCGATGCAAATTTTCCATTTAATTGATACTTTAAAAATAACAGGTGTTAAAACATCATTATCCGGTGTTCGCCCCGAAATCGCACTGACGGCTGTGCATCTTGGATTGGATTTCAAAGATATTCATATCACTGGAAATCTTTCGCAAGCATTGAATTTTAAATGATGATAATGAAACCTACATTCATGTAGGTTTTTTTGTTTGTCTATATTACAAACCGATTAAATACTATCAAAAGAGTTTAACTTGATTTCATGGTGGGGTAGATAGAGTGTAAACCATTATGAGGAGGCACTCACATGAATGCAGAGTCAAATCGTAGAATTGAAGTAGCTCGAACGGAAGACGAAATGTATGAGAGATTAGAACAGATGAAACTCCAAGGTTACGCGGAAAGTGATATTCATGTCATCTCAAGTGACCGTAATCAAATGCATACGCTTAATCGATATTCTGATGTATCTACCCATGAAGCAGGTACATTTATAGACAAGTTTAAATCTTGGTTTACAGGTGATGACGCAATAAAAGAAGGATTGAAAAAGTTGGATTTAACTGATTCAGAAACTAATCGTTACGCTCAAGATGTGGCGAGTGGTGGATTTGTATTATTCACAGATCAGTCACCCACTTTAAATGAAGTCGTGGGATCCAATCAAAATGAGTTTGAAGAAGAGTATGACACCATTGGCACTTCAGGTAATAGTTATGAATCTTATCATGGAGAAGAACGACCAGTCCTAGCAGTAGAACCTGGATTCGAGGATCGAAAACAAGATGGGACAAATACTTTTGTAAACAATAACGAAGAATACACGACTACTACAGGTACAGAATTTGTAGAATCACGTTTTAATGAAACAGAACCGCTCGTTAGTGAAGAAGCACGAGCAAACATAAATGATACCACTACTTTTGGTGCTGACGAGCCAAGAAGTGACATGACTTCTAAGAGTAATAGAGAAGAACCACAAAGTGATTATGCAAAAGAGCAAGGATTTACAGCATCCACTAATCAATTTGTAAATGAACCAGAAACACGTTTGGATGAACCGCAAGATCGATTTGCACGTGGAGAGACTTTCTCCACAGATCCATACCTGACACGAGAGAAAGACCATATCGGTCACTCCATGCAAGAGGACAGTTGGGTGCAAAAAAATCGCCCAACACTAAATGAATCCATTACAAATGAACAACAAACGGATGGTTTTCAATCTCCGGGGGCGGATCCGAATTTAGGACCTGCGCCATTTGGTAGCGTTGTAGAATCGGACCCTTCATTTGACGATAAGAAACATGACTTTGAAAAAGATCCCCGCACGTTTAACAATCGTGGAGATGGGGAAGAATATACACTGAGTGAGAGTGAAGAAAATGTTCTTACTAACGAATATGAAGAAAAACTTGATCATGATAAGTATCGAGCAAATGTACCGCAAAACAACAAGTTGTTTTAGGTACCAATAACTTGGCTATAAGATGACCTCCTTATAGATAAACCCCTTGCAGAATTCAGCGGCTGCAGGGGGTTTTGTGCGAAAACTATTAATTGTGGTTATTAACAAAAATGAGAACTCCAATTAAGGGATTCTCATTTTTTGATTTTATATATTGTTAATAATAACGATAAATAAAACAATTCGTGCACGTTTAAATGAATTGTAAAAGAAAGACCATACCCTCAAAAGAATAGAAAACTGACTGGAGCGCTGACACGAAATTACCCAAAATCTAGAAATGAGAGAATTCGTTATCTGAAAGAGAATCATGGTATTGATTAATATATTGTCATTAAAAAGAGGGTGAATTAGATAATTTGATGGAAAAAGCATGATAAATATCATATTTCGACTTACAAATGACAGTACACTCCAAATATTTCCCGGGTAATAAGTATATGCGGAAATTTGGTTATAAAGAAGAATAAAGAAGTCATTATAAAGATAAAGATTCTGCAAGCTCTACAGATAAATTTACGGCCTCTTGCTCGTTAGCAATTGAGTATTTAATAAGTTGATAAATTCAAACACCCGCATCCATTAACCTCTTTAGCAGCATATTCATCTCTTTTTTTATGCATGTAAATAAAAGTGAAGAAGTTGAACATTAAGGCAGGATTGGCTCTTACTAATTTTAAAGGGATGGATTCTTCTAAATATCAAAAGAAACACCATCTACCCACAAAGGATTTTTCCTTAATGGGTAGATGGACGACATTCTTTCAATATTCTATGCGATGCTGGCTGGTAGTAATTTTGCAGAAGATAAGCGTTTACGTACTAGAATGCCTATAAATGCAGCTAATACGGCTTTGACAACACCGATGATAAGAAATGGAGTGACTCCACCGGTTAATGCTGCCATCCAACTAAGCTCTGCACTGAATTTTAACCAGACAGCACCGCAAGTTAATGTGATGATCATACCGATGATGTTTGCGATGACTGCATGAGTCATAGTCAAACCAAGACGTTCAATATACCAACCGATAATAAATGCAGCTGGAATAAATCCTAGAATATAACCGCCTCGTGGACCAAAAACAACCCCAAGTCCTGACTCCATCATACTAAACACAGGAACTCCAACTACACCTAACAAGATATAAACCAAAACTGAAAGTGTCCCGTAACGTTTTCCTAAAATTGTTGCGGCTAATCCAATCGCAAGTGTTTGACCGGTAATTGGGACTAGGGGAAGCGGAATTGTTATTTGTGCCATAATCCCGATTATCGCTGCGAATAAAGCAGTGACAATTAACATTTTTAAATTTTCATTTCTCATTTTACATCCTCCAATGGTTTAGTAAACTAAAAATATTATTTGGTTAACACAAATTATCGTAAGTAAATTTAATTGATTAGTCAATAGTCTATTAACAATTTATGAAAAAGGGTATATAGTTTCTATAAAGAGAGTTTATAAGTACGGAGGACATGATATGAACAATCAAAATAAAACAGGGCTAGACTTATTAACAGAAAAGTCGCGTCAGCAATATTGGGCAACTAAAAAAACACCGACTCCTAAAAAATATAATCCTTCTGTAAAAAAAGTGAAAGATTATGTAGTACTTGATTTTGAGACTACCGGATTACGCGCAGGGACTGACCAAATCATCCAAGTAGGTGCTGTGAAATTTCGAAATCATGAAAAAGTGGGTGTGATTAATCAATTAGTCAATCCTTCACGCCCTATTTCGACACGCATTACTTCATTAACTGGGATATCAAATGACATGGTGAAAAATGAACCAAAAGTCGAGCGGGTCATTCTTCAGTTAATTGATTTCATGGAGGATCTTCCGATTGTCGCACATAACGCATCATTTGATATGGGGTTTTTATATGGACTTGATGACAGACTGGATATTCCGCGATATACAGTCATTGACACATTAAAACTGGCTCGAAAAGTAATAAAAGCATCACCGAATCATAAATTAACAACATTAGCACAATATTTACAACTGGAGCATCATGCACATGATGCCTTGGGCGATTGCCTTGTCACAGCACAAATTTATCAATATTGTCTAGCACAATCTACTTAACTAACTCTCGTTAAGTAGATTTTTTTAGGTTAAACCAGTATAAAATCTTGTGTTTTTTCAAAAAGAAAATATCAGATTCATATGTCTAGCTCCAAGCCCCAGCTGTCACCTAATCTTCTTCTCCACATACGAAAGCAAGCTTTTGATACGGTTCTGCAAGCATCAGGTGTCGAGCTAGAGTGGCGTTTTGCGTTTTTCTTGTTGACAATTCATTTCGTGTGGCGTAATATTTGCGTCTGATTATGCTATTCAACTATTTTAATTTGAAGGAGTTTCGAAATGGAAAATCGTAAAGAATTAATACTTGAATTCACACGTTCGTTCCGATATTTAGTACGTGCAGTTCGACAGGATTTTGCTGTCGAATTTGAAGGATATATCCCATTTAGTGAATTCACAGTACTTCGTGCATTAGAAGACGACCGCACACTCAGGGTGTCAGATGTTGCACGAAGAATGAATACTACAAATAGCTATGTCACGTTAACGAGTGAAAAACTTGTTCAAAAAGGATTCATTATACGAGAGCGAAATGATATGGATCGCAGAAGTGTCTATTTAACTTTGACAGATGAAGGGTTAGCACTTGTTAAGCAAATGGATGAAATTGTATACGCTTATTACAATGAAACATTTGGTGACATTACAAATGAAGATATGAATCAGGTCATCAACATTCTTCAAAAGATCAAACCATATGATAAAAAGGATTAATCAGATCAAGTACTTAAAATTAATTACCTAATGATTTTTTGAATCCGAAATAAATGGTGAGGTGAAAGCCAGTGAAACAATGGAAAATCTATGGCATCTTGGTCTTCGTCATGTTTTTGTGGGGCTTTAACTTACCAGCAGTCAAGTTTTTAGTAAGTGAAGTTGGTCCTGTTACAACGAGTGCCTTTCGTATATTCTTAGCTAGCGTAGTCGTGTTTTCAATATTAGCCGTGCTTAAAATGGTCAGAAAACCGACAAAGCAAGAGTGGAAATATATTGTGTTGGGTGCCTTTTTAAATGTGGTTTGTCATCATTATTTCTTATCACTAGGATTAACTATGACAACGAGTTCCAATGCAGGATTAATTCTCGGAACTGGCCCAGTATTGACAGCCGTTTTAGTTTCATTATTTATGAAAAATTATCCTACTCGTTTGCAATGGTTCGGTGCAGTTTTAGGTTTGATTGGAGTAAGTGCAACTGTACTTGCTGCTGGAGATGGAACGTCGGGGATATCTCTCGGTGATGTGTTGGTATTCTTGTCGATTTTCACCCAAGTATTTAGTTACCTCGTAATTAGTAAAGCTGCTTCAGCAATAGATCCCAGATTACTCACCGCTTATATGTTCTTGGTCGGATCAGCAATATTATTTGTAATCAGTTTGATACAAGAACCTGGGGAAATCAAGGTCCTTATTAATGTGCCCCCAATTTTTTGGATTGCATTCATTGGTAGTGCCGTGTTCGGTACTGCAGTAGGGCACATGCTTTATAATTATTCAATTGGAAAAGCTGGCCCATCAAAGGCTGCGATCTTTATGAATTTAAATACTCTGTTTACATTGATTGGATCATCTATATTTTTAAATGAAAAAATCACTCAGCAACATATCCTCGGTCTTGTACTTATTGTTACAGGCGTTCTTTTCGGCTCAGGGGCTGTAGAAGACATATGGAATAAATACAAAACAAAGAAATCCGTCTCAGAATGAGACGGATTTTGTCATCGTATAATCAAAATGAAAGTACTTAATATGACCCTCTATTCATTCGATCAGCAACTTTGTAAGCATCATAGATTCCCCATATCCACACAAGCGGGAAAGTAATGAAACCAATTAATACAAACATTAATGCAGAATTGAGTATTTGCAAGCCAATTAATAGTAAACCTTTTATGATTTGCCCATTATAGATTTGCCCAACTCCGGTCCAAAAGAAACTTAATACAGCTGCGATTCCAGGATTTTTTAACAATATAATCCTCCTCAATATTCTCTACTTATTATACGGATAAACTGCAAAAAAGATTCATAATTTATGGCAGTTGTCAAAATAGCAGGATTTCACACGAATAATAACCCTATTACATGCTACCATTAAGCATCCGAAAAAGTTACTAAAATACAGAATTATATAAAGAATATTTCTATACACGACAAGTTTTGTAGGCTATACTCCACATAAACTAGTATGGAGAAATTAATGCAAGATAAGTAACTTACCAGCATATGCTTTATAATGAAAGAAGATTTTTTTATTATAATGAGAAAGGTTCGTGAATCATGCCCCTTACAATAAATGAACGAATTACCCAAATCGCAGTTTCTGGCATTCGTCAATTTTCTAATCAACTCGTCGATTATCCTGATGCAGTAAATTTAACCATCGGCCAACCTGATTTTCCAACACCCGAAAGCGTCAAACAAGCTGGAATTCATGCAATCACTAATAATTTGACAGGATATTCCCATAACGCGGGTCTTATTGAACTGCGTCATGCAGTTAGTCGTTTTTTTAACGAGAAATATCATTTTTCCTATAAAGCTGAAACTGAAATTATCATAACCATTGGAGCAAGCGAAGCAATCGATGCCGTCTTTCGCACAATCTTGGAAGAAGGAGACGAAGTGATTCTTCCAGCACCTTGTTATACAGGCTATGCACCGATTATTACAATGTGCGGTGCAAAGGTAAAGTATCTAGATACTTCCGATACAGGATTTCAACCTTCTCCCGAGCGATTAAAAGGTTTGATAACAGAGAAAACTAAGGCTGTTTTGTTCAATTTCCCGTCGAACCCAACTGGCGTTACCATTGACCATGATCAAATGGATCAATTAGCAGCAGTATTGAAGGAACAAGAAATCTTTATATTATCCGATGAAATATACAGTGAAAATACATTTGTCGGGGAGCATCGTTCATTTGCTGGCTATCCTGAACTAAGAGATCGTTTATTTGTCATTCATGGGTTATCAAAATCGCATTCGATGACTGGTTGGCGTATTGGCTTTTTATTAGGACCAGAAGCACTCATGCAACATTGCATTAAAATTCACCAATACAATTCAATATGTGCGCCACTCCCAAGCCAATACGCAGCAATTGAAGCACTTGGAAATAGTAGGCATGTACCTGCTGAAATGAATAAAGAATACATCGTTCGCCGTGATTATGTCTATGGTCGTCTAAGGGCGATGGGACTTGATGTCGTTAAACCGAATGGTGCGTTTTACATTTTTCCTTCTATTAAAGACTTCGGCTTGACCTCGTTTAGTTTTGCGACGCATTTATTAAAGTCAGGCGGAGTTGCTTGTGTTCCAGGAAGTGCTTTTAGTGAATATGGTGAAGGGTATATCCGGATTTCATATGCGTATGCCATGCCAGTATTAGAAAAAGGAATGGATCGTATGGAATCTTTCATTGCCACGTTAAGGGAAGAACGTACGATTGTTCCTGACAAAAAGTTGATATAGTTCGTAATACCAGTAGATCTAGAAATTTCACACTAGGGGGATATATTTTATGAAGGAACTTTTGTGGTATACACCCGAAGCCCTAAGGTCGCTACTATGCGAAGTAGTCAGCTGGAAAAGTATGACTTCTTCTGATGGTGAGCGTGAATTCCCATTCAAGGTTCAATCGAAATTACAGGACATTCCTTACTTCCAAGACCATCCTGATTTAATCGAATTAACTGACGCAGACCATGGACGGAGGTTTTTGACAGCACTGTATAAACATCCGGAAGCAACCGAAACCGTTGTTCTGATTAGTCATTTTGATACTGTTAATACCGAGGAATATGGAGACCTTGAAGCATTGGCTTTTGAACCGGAAATGTTGACGAAAGCTTTGCATGAAAGGAAAGACGAATTGCCAGAGGACGCAAGGATTGACTTGGAATCAGGTGCTTATTTGTTCGGCCGAGGTACGATGGATATGAAAATGGGCCTTGTGTTGCATATGGGCTTGATGGAAAAAGCGTCAACAGAAAATTGGCCTATCAATTTGATGCTACTGAGCGTCCCAGATGAAGAAGTGAACAGCTCAGGAATGAGAGCGGCTGTTTCCAAACTAATTGATCTGCGCGAACTACATCATCTTTCATATAAATTATTTTTGAACAGCGAGCCTGTATTTTCTCAACAACCTGGTGATGAGCAATACTATATTTATTCAGGAAGTATTGGGAAAATTATGCCATCCGCTTTATTTTATGGGATGGAAACGCATGTAGGGGAACCGTTAAGCGGAATTAATGCAAACTATATTGCCTCCTATTTAACACAACGTATGGAATTCAATCCATTATTTCAAGAGACCGTTCTCGGAGAAAAAACGCCATTGCCCGTCTCTCTCCAACAGAAGGATTTGAAAATGGAGTATTCAGCCCAAACACCATACCGGGCCACCGCACTATACAATGTGTTCTTGCTGGAACAAAACGCTGCTGACGTCATGGACATTTTTGAAAAAGTGGCAACGGAAGCGGCAACTGCCTGTAATCAAGATTATCAGGTCATTTGCACACGTGAAGGCGTGGAACCAATCGGTAATATTACTGTCCTGCGTTACGAAGAATTATTAAAACATGCCGTTCGGAAATTTGGGCAAGCTTATGTGGATAGCGTGAAAACAACGGTCCGTGATCATATGGAGTGGGATGACCGTGAAAAATCCTTTCGAATCGTCGACACACTGATGATTCAATGTCAGGAACTCGCACCGGCAATGGTGTTATTGTTTGCACCTCCATATTACCCAGCAGTTAATTCGAGTGAAAATCCACTCGTGGAGGAATGTGTAAACTACATCAAAGAACTTGGAATATCTGAGTTCAATCTTGCCGTTGAAAGAATGCATTACTTTAATGGCATCTCAGATTTAAGTTATGTAAACTACACTGATGACACAGGTGGATGGCAAGTTTTTGAAAAAAACACACCAGTTTATGGAGATACGTACTCCATTCCTTTTGACGAAATGGGCCAACTCAGTGCACCGGTTCTTAACGTCGGACCTTTCGGTAAAGACGCACACAAACGGACAGAACGACTTCATATTCAAAGTGCTTTTGTCGAATTACCCCAAATACTCAGTGGATTAGTAAAAAATGTGCTTATTAATAAAGTGGAAATATAAAAAGGAAGTCCCTTCAAATTGAAGGGGCTTTCTTTTTGGACAGTTTTCTAGCATTCGCGAGTGTGTATCGTGAAGACTCATGGTGATATCAATATAACTCCCGCAATCATGGAAAATGCAACGACATATTGAGAGAAGTGGGGATCTACAAAATATAAACTGCTTGAAATGACGCGTATAGGTAGAGATTTCATTCTCTAGCGCATCGCACGGTGATATCTGAATAACTCAAGTTGATATCTGTACAAGAATACGAGATATCTGTATAAGGCGGACATATTTCTGAACAAGCACCCTTTATATCTGGACAAAGCAAAAACTAGCCCGATACATGTGCTTGAATTGGTGCCATTTGACTGGCAAATGGCAGGTATAGTTATAGATTTCATTTTCTAGCGCCTCGCAACTGGATATCTGTTAATCCCCAATAGTGCCATCTTCCTGCCTCTTTTTACTCATTCGAAATTATCAGATTTTTGATAGAGTAGTAAAAAATAGAGAGGAAGTGAGAGAATGAAACGACTAAAAATTCTAGTTGGTTTTTTATTGATATTCATGTTGTTCATTCCTACAAGTACACTGGCTACTGGTTTTTCTGATGTATCAACATCACATTGGGCATATGAATCAATTAATAAGTTGTCAAATGCAAAAATAATAAATGGCTATAGTAACGGAGTTTTTGACCCGGAAAACCGTGTTACTCGTGCACAAGCCGCGAAAATTATTGCGGGTGCCCTTGAGATTCCACTTAATTCAACTTATAAAGTAAGTTATCAAGATGTTCCTTCAACGCACTGGGCGTATCAAGAAATTCGAGCATTATCGGAGAAAGGCATTTTTTCTGATGCCACGAAGTTTAATCCGGATGCATCCTTAACAAGGGCACAAATGGCGAAAGTATTAGTCAATAGTTATCAAATCAAAATGGATGATAATCATCAAGCAAGTTTCAAGGATGTCTCGAAAAACCATTGGCATCCGTACATTACAACACTGGCAGAAGTACGGATTTCCGAAGGGGTGACAAGGAATACCTTTAACCCGGACGGTAAAGTTAGCCGAGCACAAATGTCCGTCTTTGTCGATCGAGCCATGACGTGGGATCAAAAACGAGACTCGGGTGTCATTAAGTATGACACCGCGAAGAAAATGTATGTGGATTCTTCACCCGTTGTTTCTGATAGCGCAACAGAAACTGCGAAGTTAGTGAATATTGAAAGGGCAAAAGCGGGTCTTCCGTTACTTACGATTGATGCACCGTTATCGAAGATTGCTAAAGTTAAAGCCGAGGACATGGTTAACAACAATTATTTCGCTCATACATCTCCAACTTACGGTGAACCGTGGGATATGGCAAAACGATTTGGATACAGCTATCGAAGCTTCGGAGAAAACATTGCTTATGGTCAACCTACACCAGAAGACGTGGTAAAAGCATGGATGAATTCTCCGGGTCATAAAGCCAATATATTAAACAATAGCTACACAAATATCGGAGCTGGCATCGCTAAGAAAACGAACGGTCAGATCTATTGGGTACACATGTTTTCTAGTAAATAAATATAATTTACTAGGTGGTAACCATATGGTTGACTGTCGCTTATATTATGAAAAATAAGGATGAAAAAAATCCGTATAAATGGAAAAAATATGTTAAACTAAAAACATGAAAAAATACATTCTTTTAATTCTTATTTTACTAGCTCTCTTTTATTCTTCGGGCCAAACTTACGAAGAGCAATCACTTATTCCAGATTTAAAACGTTATCTACCAAATGAACCATTGAAAGGAATTCTCTCTACTTTGCAAGTTCCTTACTGGGGGACTACCGTATCAATAGAGGAAAGAGGTTATCATGCGTTCGTTGAATTTCTAATTAGAAAAGGTGCTCATGTCTTCATTTTTGGAGCATTAGCAGCAGCCATTTATTATGCGATTCGAAAGTTCTTCCTTGCTTTTGCTGTCACGGTCATCTTCGCAATCATTGATGAATATCACCAATCTTTAACTGGCGGTCGAACTCCAACGATTCATGATGTATTGCTAGATTCCTTTGGTGCAGCATTGGTGTTACTAGTGATTTTTTTAATAAAAAAGTATAGATCTAAGCGAAAAAAGTCCACTTAAATTAGTGGGCTTTTTTACTTCAATTCGATAAAAATATCCTGACCACATGATGTCGGCCAGGATTTCTTTTATCTATTCATTGCTTTATCAAGTAGGGAACTTCGTCTTGCTTCTTTTTCGGCTTCATACTTGGTCACAAAGCTTTGTGCGTGGGTCTTGCCATACCCATTGGCTACAAGCTCTTTTTCAACTACTGCGAGTACTTGGTAAAATACCTTATCCGTACGTGCTTCTAGTTCCGCAGCGGCAGAAGTATATTTACTATAGAAGTAAGCATAGTTTATTGAATCGCCAGTTTCTTTTTTCCCTTGGTACTCGGAATAAGCTCGTCCAACTAGGGCATCAATGCGACCGTTTGCTTGTGCTTGTAGATCGGCCATAACTGGTTCGTACTTCGATTTAATGGATGCAACCGTCGCACCAGATCCTGTGTTGTTGCCAGTGCCAGTGCCGGTTCCAGTTCCAGTTCCATTGTTACTGCCTGTTGTTCCGCCAGATGAACCGTTCCCGTTCCCAGTTGAACCGGAATTTCCAGTTGTAGAGCCGTTTGAACCCGAAGTGCCTGTGTTACCAGAATTTCCATTTGTAACAGTGCCCGAATTTGATGAAGAACCATCGTTTGTTGTTCCGTCTGTAGAACCGGTATCTGATGAACCATTTCCACTCGTTTCAATAATATTGCCATTCTCATCCATTTCTATTGCGGAACCGTCAGGAAGTTCAATTTTATAAGTTTCTCTCGTAATCTCAGTTACTTCTGAGTCCACTGTATCGTACTCTTTAAACTGGAACAGATAGAGTATATAAGCTGCAACTGCTAACAAAATCACTATCAGACCTAAAAGGATTTTTTTCCAAATTTTCATCTTCTTCTTATGCTTCTTCAAGATGAGCACCTCCATTAACTTATCTTTAGATGTTAACATGGATTGCAAAAATATTACATTAGATTATCTATTAATAGTTAATAGGGTATATATTCCCAATCTTTTAATTGTAATTAACAGGGATTAGATTATAATAAAATCAATGATGAAAATAATATATGAGGTGATTCGATGAAGAAAGATTCACGTACAATGAAAACAATCAAGGGACTAATGGTCGGAACAATAGCATTAACGCCAGTATTGGCTGTTGGAGTAAACGCCGAAAAAACAAGTGCAGCTACGATTGATGAGGTGGCTGGTAAATTAGCAAGTGGATATGCTAGTTTAAATGCAGATCAAAAAATAGTGTTCAATATTGTTCTAGCAAATCTTCATCAATATATGGGTGATTTCATCCAAACTGATTACAAGGCTTCACTAACACCGAATATGCAAGCATTGGTAGCTCCATTCAAGTACACAAGTGAAACTCAATTGAAGTCGGAGTTAACTGCTAGATTTAATACTTTTATTAAAGATGCTCCTGATGGTTTATCTGATAAAGGAACAGTAGCCGAACTATTAGTGTATATTCAAAATGTTACAGGTGAATTGGTACAAAAAGCAGACACTGTGAATCGTACAAATTTAAATGCTTTCTATGAAAGTTTGCTAAGTATATTGAAAAACGGAATAAATAGTGCTCCACAAGGAGTTCTTGATATTTTACAAGTTCCTGCAAATTCGGGAGCAATCATTTCTAAAATTCAAAAAGATGTAGATGATATATTCGCACCACCAGGACCTGGACCGGGACCAACACCACCAGGACCAACACCACCAATAACGATTGAACCTGATACTATCGAAAATAATCCTCAAGCTGTAATTGATTTGATTAATGGCTCAAAACCTATTGATGAACTGAAAGTTAACCTTCCTGTAGGTACAACAAATGTAGCGGTTCCTGGAACGATTTTCAATGCTTTGGATAAGAACAATCCAGATGCAGTGTTGGTTATTAGTTCTGCTGTAGGTTCGTACTCATTGCCAGTATCAGCTGTAAATCTTCAAAATCTAGCAGCACAATTAAATGTTACTTCAGCGGAATTATTTATTAACGTTACGGTTCTTGCAGTGACTACACCAACACAAGTTGCTAATGGATTTGATACACTTTCATCTTCCATTGAGTTTGAAGTGAGTGTTACTGGTAATGGAAAAACAATCGTCTTGGATGTTTTCCCACAACCGGTGCAACGTTCGATTACTGGAACGAATCCATTGGATGCTTTGACAACAGTTGGTGTAACAGTTGTTGATGGTATAGTTCGCTCGGTACCGACATTCGTTGAAGCGAATAAAAAATCGGCCAATTTGTACCGTGCAGGAAACTCTACTTATACATTAGTGAAGTACTCCAAAACATTTAAAGATGTCGATAAAGGCGCCAACTGGTCAGAAGCAAACATTGAAAAACTAGCTTCTCGTATGATCGTTAACGGTACTACTGCAACAACATTTGATCCGAATCGTGCCATTACACGTGGTGAGTTTGCTGCGATATTAGCACGTGGCTTAGGATTGGTTTCTACTGATTCTGACGTTAAGTTCAAAGATGTTTCACCTAAACAAGCATTTAACAAAAATGGAGAAATTGCAGCAGTAGTAAATGCTGGTATCGCCACTGGATATAATCATGGGGAATTCCGTCCATATCAAGAAATTAACCGTGGGGAAGCGGCAATCATGATCAGCAAGGCGATTAATTATATCGGTCAAGATAAAGTAACGAAAGATGGCTCTAAACATATTTCTAGCTTTAAAGATTACAGTAAAATCGGTGCTACAATGCGTCCACATGTTGAGAAAGTATTACAAGCTGGTTACATCAATGGCTACAGTGACAATACGTACAAATCTTTAAATCAAGCAAATCGCGCAGAAGTTGCTAAAATTCTATATAGTTTCTTGAAAGATATTGAATTTATCAACTAAGTATTAAATTCAGTAGGGGAACAAAGGACTATTAACTAGCCTTTTGTTCCTTTTTTTTACATAGAATACCAACTAAAGACACGATTTCTAATAAACTTACAAAATATCTTATATTTTTTAGACCAATAGCATTATAGGAACTTACCAAATTTTATGTTACGATGCGATTACAACAAAGAAGAGGAGTATGTACTAGTGAAAAAAATCGGGTTATTATTTGTGCTCAGTATTTTGAGCATAACTGCACTTTCTATTTCTTCTGCATCTGCTGCCACTGTGTTTACTGACATCACGACCACTCATCGAGCATATGAGGAAATCTATTATTTAGCTGAAGGAGATATTCCAACTTCGGATAAAGCATATATTTTCTCTCCAGATGCACCAATGACAAGAGCTCATGCAGCTGCCATGATTGGCCGCTCTATCCAATTATCGAGCAAAAGTAACTCCAACAAGTTTTCCGATGTCCCTACTTCTAATTTTGCCTACGGATATATCAATGAAGCCGTTTCACGAGGTATTATTTTCGGATACAATAACAACACGTTTAAACCAAATCAAACATTGACACGTGGAGAAATGGCTTTACTTATTTCACGCGCATTTGGCTATCAATCAGCAACGACAAATGATGCAGCCAATGAGTTAATGTCAAAAGGAATTTCTTCAGGAGTCGGGAAAGGCAATTTTGGTACTACTCAACAAATGAAGCGTGGCGATTTTGCGGTTTTCCTTGCACGAGCGATCAATGCCGAATTCCGAGCGGGTGGCATTAAAGAAACTTCTTCCAAAATGTACGTAAATGTTAGTGCAAGTGACAGTTTGAATTTCCGTAAAGGTCCAGGTTCGGGATACAATTCGACAAAAAAATTCTTTACGGGGTATCCAGTCGATGTTTATTACTCTGTAGGTGAATGGGTGTATGCAAAAGGGGATAATCAAGTTGGTTTCTTCCATAAGAGCTATTTATCCACTGATCAACCTTCAATCGGATCTACAGATCAATATCCAAAAGAACCAATTGATTTAGAACTACCACCTGTAAAAGAACCATTGAACGATATATTGGTAATTGTCGATCCAGGTCATGGTGCACATGATCCTGGAGCGAGAGGATACGGATTCCAGGAAAAAAATATAGTCTTGGACGTCAGTCTTCGCGTGAAAAAGTATTTCCAGCAAACACCTATTCAAGTTAAACTGACACGTGAAACAGATGTCTTTCTTAGTTTGGATACTCGTGCTGCTTTTGCAAGCAAGTATAAAGCGAACAGCTTCATCAGTGTACATGCCAATGCATTGAATGGTTCGGCTAATGGAACAGAAACATTCTATTATGCAGCAAATAATAAGAATGTAGATCAATCAAAAGCACTCGCTACTTATGTACATGAACGTATGTTAGAGGCATGGGGTTTGAGAGATCGTGGAGTAAAGCCTGGTAACTACGCCGTGTTGAGAGAAAATACGGTTCCTTCTGCATTAGCTGAAATCGGATTTATTGATAACCGTACGGATAATGCCTATATTGCATCAGCCACTCGACGAGAACAAATTGCTAAAGCTATTTTCCTAGGTACACTTGATTATTACTATCATTATGAAAAGCGTCCAGAAGTTGCGGCACTTTACACTAAATTCAATACAAAACCATCTATCAAACATTATTAAGTTGATAATTAGATATTTGTCCTGATGAGATTATCTCATTGGGACATTTTTTGATATAGTTAGAGAATAAGGGGGTTTAATATATGGGGATAGGTTTGAAGGGATTTCTTGCAATTTTGCTAATATCTACTACATTTTTACCTACTTACACAGCAGCAAATGTTGAACAAGGGGAGTATTTCATTTCAAGTAAACATATGCAACAGCTCAATTTGGTGATGAATCAATACCAAATTGAAGTTATCGAGGAATTCGAAACCCTAAACATTATACGAGCTTCACTGACAACGGACGAACTGCATTTATTGAAACAAGCAATTCCAGATTTGGTTGTTGAACAAAACCAAACATATCGGACCGCATCCGATACCGTTCTCCCGTCACTTGCAAAATTAAACGTATCGCCTAGTTCTACCATGCCTTTCACAGGGAAAAATGTAAAAGTAGGCGTATTGGATACGGGGATTGATACAGAGCATCGAGATCTACATGTCAAAGGTGGGATCTGTTCAATTGCTCCGGATTGTACTACTGGCATTCCTTATGACGATAATAATGGTCATGGCACACATGTAGCAGGTGTCATTGCAGCTCTTTCTAATCATACAGGAGTTCAAGGAATTGCCCCTCAAGTGGATTTATACAGTATTAAGGTGTTAAATGACTTGGGTGTCGGAACCACTAATAGCATTATTCAGGGAATTGAGTGGGCGATCGCCCAAAAAATTGATATTTTAAATATAAGTATTACGACTACTACTGATGATCAGATTATGAAGATTGCTCTCGATAAGGCATATAATCAAGGGATACTATTGGTAGGTGCTGCAGGGAATCGAGGAGTGAAATCTTCAGATACGGTTACCTTTCCAGCAAAATATGAGAGTGTTATTGCCGTCAGTGCGGTAAATCCCGACTTGACGAAATTAATTGAGAGTTCAGTAGGACCCAAAGTGGAAGTGGCTGCACCAGGTGGAGCGATCTTTAGTACGTATCCGATTGAATGGGATTTTATCGACGGTAAACAAGATGGCTATACCGAAATGTCTGGTACCTCCATGTCTGCACCACATGTAACTGGAGTTCTAGCGTTATATAAAGAACGTTTTCCAACGATGACCAATGATGAATTACGCACATTACTTAGGTATTTAGCAAAAGATCTAGGTGAAAGTGGAAGGGATGATATTTTTGGATACGGATTAGTCCAATATGAAAAAGTGATTCCTGGAGCGCCTACATTTGCAACTAAGAAAGAAACCGGTAAAGTAACACTGGATTTACAAAGTTCGCGTACCGATGTAACCGTTGAAAATAACGGGAAACGCGTCCGATTAGTTGATGGTGTATATCCGATTTACCATACAAAAGGTACATATCCAGTAACAATCACGTATTTGTCGGAAGACAAGCAAGTAATAAAAGAGCGACAATTTGTAACAATTGATAATCCATCTTTCACTGATATTAAAAGTACACAATGGTTTAACGAGCATATCGGTTATCTGTCAAATAAAAAACAGATAAATGGTTTCGATGATGGGAGTTTCAAACCTTATAATGAAATTACAAGAGGAGAAGCGGCAGCGTTAATCGGCCGTGCACTCGGATATGATGAAGCAAAAACTGCTACTTCATTCAAAGATGTTTCAGCTCAATCATTTGCTTCTGGGTATATACAAGAGGCTGTCAAACAAAACATTATAACAGGTTATAAGGATGGTACATTTAGACCGGAGAAGAAAGTTACTCGAGCAGAAATGGCCATATTAATTTCAAAAGCATTTAAGTTGGAACATCAACAAAATGCAAAATCCAGTTTTACTGACATTTCTACTCAAATGGCTGCCTACCCATATATTTTATCGATTATTGAATCTGGTATCACAAAAGGGTATACAGATCACACGTTTAGACCGTATGAATATATGACAAGGTCTGAATTTGCAGCATTTTTATCAAGAGTTCAAACAGATCAAGTTCAATAATGAAACGCCTGACAAGGGAAAAACTTGTCAGGCGTTTTTATTTTCACGAAATATGTCAAATAGTGAGTGTTGTTACACAACTGTAATGAAACCGTAACGTCTATTTAAAGAGAAATTTGTTAGAATACTAATTAGATTGTTAAAACTATTAGAGAAAGATTCAAATGTGAGATATACATTTAGAATCTATAAAATTTATTGAGGTGGAAAATGAAGAAACGTATTATTCAGATGATTATTGCTGTGTTACTGTTCTCAGTGGCGCCCTTTATGACGACTCAAGCCAGTGCATCAACAGGAAACGAAATCGTGAACTACGCCAAATCATTAAGTGGAATCGCATATAAGTATGGTGGATCAACACCATCAGGTTTCGATTGCTCTGGTTTCACATCATATGTATATAAAAAATTCGATGTAAATCTACCTCGTACTGCAGCTTCACAATATGGAGCAGGTACAGCAGTTTCAAAATCAAACCTACAACAAGGTGACTTAGTTTTTTTCAATAACTTAGGTGCTGGAATTTCTCATGTAGGAATCTATGTTGGAAACAGTAATTTTATTTCAGCTACATCATCTAAAGGAATTGCAACAGTAAGCATTAATGATTCATATTGGGGCAAGTATTATGTTGGAGCAAAACGTGTTGTGAATGAAGAAACAACACCAGTTGCAACATCAGAACCAATGAGTGATGTGTATTCAGATGTTCCGTTATCCCATCCCGCATTAAATGCAATCCTGACGTTAAGTCAAGATGGCGTAATTAATGGATATAAAAATTCAACATTCAAACCTGAAAACTCGATCACACGTGGGCAAACAGCAGCTATGTTGAATCGAGTATTAAATCTAAACGCAAATCATCCAGTCCAGTTTACCGACGTTGCCAAATCTAATGATTTTGCAGCTGATATCGCGGCAATGAATGAAGTGGGCATATTAAAAGGATATTCTAATGGTACGTTTGGTATATATGAAACATTAACAAGAGCTCAATTGGCGGTCATCGTTGATCGTGCATTTGAATTGCAAGAAAAAGCAGATGCTCAAGTAAGAGCTGCATCCATTTATCATGATGTTCCTTCTAGCTATTGGGCACATGATGCTATTATTGCTCTGAAATCAATCGATCAAACTAAGGTTTTCCAAACAGCAAACTTTAAACTAAATGAAGATGCATCTCGTGCAGAATTTTCTGCTGCAATCTATAGTGCAACTAAATAATTCTTAACTTAAGCAGGTTCTCACAAAATGAGTGCCTGCTTTTATATTACCCAATTTTACATTTATAAAACATGAAACTCTAAAATATTTATGCTATTTTCGCATTTTTTTGATAGAATAGAATCAACAAAAGGGGAGAGGACAGAAACAATGAAAAAACATCTACGAATAATTTTGATTATGTTGTTATTATGCCTGGTAGGACTGCCAACAGCGTCTGCTAACGATGGGCTAACTGGATTGACTTTAGAAAAAGAAATGAGAGCCATGATTGAAAAAGGAATTCTACAGGGATACGGAGAAAATGATTACCGTCCTAAAGGGGAAGTGACACGCGATCAGTTTGCTGCATTTATCGCACGTACATTGCAACTTCCTGATGCAACTTCTACCTTTATCGATGTCGTGCCTGGTTCCGCGCTGGCTCCTAAAATTGGTGCTATACAAGCTACTGGAATTATGAAAGGTACATTAAATTCAGAGTTTATGCCTTCCAAACCCATTACACGTGAAGAAATGGCATTGACCATGTCACGTGTAATTGCATATAAGAATTTAACTGTAAATCGTCAAAATCTGACGATAGCAGACAGTGATAAGTTTACTTTAGAGGGTGGAATTGAGGCCGCGATCCTAAATGCTTCGGCAAACATAATGAAAGGGCAATCATCTTCAAGTACGATTGTCTTCAATCCAAAAGGAATCTCCCTACGTGACCAAGTAGCCGCTGTTCTCTATCGTTATTTGGAATTGGTAGAATCTCAGTCTTCACCTGAACCAGAGCCAAATCCTAATCCAAACCCAGTACCTATTGACCCGACAAAATACTATAATGCCATTATCAAAGATGGCAAATTAGAAAAAGGGTTATCAGAATATACAAGCTACGCTTCAGCTTTAACTGCATTTACGAATAATTCAGCTGCAAAAGGATTGTATAAAGGAAATGAACTTATTAAAATAAAAAGTGGTCTTGCTTATGCGAAACATAAGACAGTAGACTCGCCAACAGTTATATACTCGGACAGTTCTTTTACCAGTTCAAAACAAGTAACCTATGTTCAATATGGTAGAGAATTAGTATTGCTGGAATCGACAGATCAATATGTTAAAGTTCAAGCGGGGGGAACTATCGGTTTTGCCAAACAAAGCGAGATTGAATATATTCCTGAAGAACTAATTACCTCAAAAGATTACTATACGCCATCATCTACAGGTGTATTAACTCATTTCACATTTAATCATGCGAAAAATTCGTTTGGTTTTGGTGGCTATCAAGTAGGTCCAGCACCATCATTTATGACGAATTTACAAAAGTACTATTCACAAGATGGTGTTAATTTCTACAAAGAAAATGGGTCTCTAGCAGGAAAGCATTATCCATACTTCCAGTATTTATCTGCACGTGCAAAAACAAATTACACTGCTAGTGAACTAGATACATATATTATGGATCGTTTACAAACAGTTTCTACCAAATATCCTACGGCTCTAACTAAATCTAAATTAATTGGTTTAGGTACATTTTTAAAAGAGGTTGAAAATACTTACAATGTAAATGCATTATTTATTTTAAGTGCGGCTATGCATGAAAGTGATTCGGGTATGAGTGGTAATGCTCAGACAAAGAATAACCTTTTTGGGATTAAAGTATTTGATTCATCACCAGAGGATGGGGAACGATATGCAAAACCGCAAGATAGTATTATTGCATTCGTTACTCGTTACGTAAATCTAAATTATGGACCGCCTACTGGACTATACGCTAAAGGACTGGCACCTGGGAATAAAACGTCTGGAATGAATGTCCATTATGCCTCTGATCCAAACTGGGGTTCGAAAATTGCCCAGTATATGTGGCGAGGAGATGTTTTGTTAGGAAATAAAGATACAGGGCTCAATACGAAGAAAATTGCCATGACATCTCATAATGGCACAATTAATGTGCGATCTACTCCTGAAGTGGTTTCTGGGAATACAGTATTCACGTATAAAGCAAAAGACTTAGGTGTTAACAATAGTTTCGGATATCCTCTGGTAATTGTAGAGGAGAAATTGGGTTCAGATGGTTTTGTTTGGTATAAAGTACTATCTGATCAAGCTCCACCTGCTGATTTCGGATGGATTCGTTCTGACCTAGTCAATAAACTGAACTAATCCTCCATTCGATGTCACTGAAAATGACGACGATAATAAGACTGGACTATTATTCCATATAATTCACGTTTTGGTGCTTGTGGATGCCTCCCGCGAGAAGCTAGGCAGCAAATCCCTGCCAGACTTCTCACTCCAGCTACCGCTTGAAAGGCGCATACGCTCGTTCTGCTTTGGCATTTGGTTGACATCCAAATCAATATAGCTTAATCAAAAAAGAAGCAAGCCTATTCTCGATATATTGAGGATAGGCTTGCTTCTTTATTACGTGACTTTTTCTCTGAAACTCATCGATTATTTAGATCTTCGCACCATACTTAACATTCTATTAAATCCAGTAGGGTAAGTAACTCTTAAAGCCCCTGCATAAATGATTATCCCAATAGGTACTAGAACGGCTAACTGAATCAATGAATACCATTCTTCTGCATGTAGCAGCTCTTTCGCTCCCCATACAACTACTCCCATAAGGATAGCAGGAATGATGACACGAATGCTCATGCGAGCAAAGCGTCCAAATTCATTCCTTCCTAAATCTTTATAAACGACAATCATGGATACGGTGAAGTAGTAGATACTAACTATAGATGCTGCGAAAGCTAATGCAGGATACCCGTAATCATCTACTAACCACCAGTTCAATATGAAGTTAATTAAAATTGTAGTGACACTTATGCGAAATACGATAGCAGTCTTCCCACGTGCATACATAGATTTCGATAAGATTAGCTGCATCCCTTGGAAGACAATAATCGGTAAATACCATAAGAGAGCAACATACGTATTTTCAGTATCCGTAGAAGTGAATTTCCCACGTTCATAGACAAACGAAATGGCTGCATCACCTACGACGAGCAAACCAATTGCAATGGGTAGCAGAGTGACCAATGAAATTTCCATGCCTCTAAAGAACGTATCTTTAAATTTAGCGAAATCATCAGTTTGTTCACTCATCAACGTAAAGATGATCGCTGCTAGTGTCGTAGCGTAAATGGCATTTGGGATACTGACAAGTAAGGATGAATAGTTTAAATAGGATACTGCACCATCACTTACGCCAGAAGCAAAAGCTTTATTCACGAATAAATTTACTTGCCCAACTACGGAATTGAGAAGGGAAGGGATGATTAATATGACAAAGGCCTTTTTGAAGTCACTTTCCATCGCAAAATCAGGTCGCCACTTGTAATCAGATTTTCCTAAGAAGAATAACTGAATCAAAACACCCAATATCGTTCCGAATATAAAACCATAGACAAGGGAATAAATCCCCCATGTACCGCTAAATAAAAGGGCAAAGACCGCCGCCATTAAAGTGGCTAGTAACTTGGCCAGTTGAGAGGGAACAAAAATGCGTCGGGACTGTAAATACGAATCGAGTAACCCCGTTAACGCAATCATAGTCATAAATGCAAAGAAAATTTGTGTCATTCGAACGGCATATGGTTCTATTTCTGGTTTCATATTGCCATAAAGGAATGGAACAAATGCATAGGCAAATACCCAACCTAAAATACTCACGGCAATAAAAATCAGCATTGTCCAGTTTAATAATGCATTCGCATTTTGATCCGTCATGTCACTCTTAGCTTTACGAGACTTTACGTACATTGGTAAAAACACATTGTTAAAACCTGTTGAAATCATCGCAACAACTAAGGTAATGAATCCGAATGCTAAAAAGTATCCATCCGTTTCGGCACTTGCACCGAACTCACGCGAAACAATGGCTTCGCGAACAAATCCAGATAACTTTAATAATAGCGCAAGCCCTGTCGTCCACAATGCGGCTTTTTTCAAACTACTCATCGATCGATACACCTACTTAGAAAAGCTCCCTGCCTAGTAGCAAGGAGCTTTATATTATTTAGAGATTGCTTGTTTGTAAATCGCTTCATACTTTTCAGAAGCCGCGAAATGTGAATATTCATCAATTACTTTTTGACGTGCCGCAATGGCTAATTGAGAGCCCTCTTGTTTATTACTTAACAGACGAATCATAGCATTCGATAGGTCTTCTTCGTTACGTTCTTCAACGAGTAGTCCATCTTTTTCGTGATCGACGATTTCTTTTAAACCGCCAACTGCACAAGCAATCAGTGGAACACCAGAACCCATCGCTTCTAATGCTGAAATTGAAGTGGCTTCTTCCACGCCTGCACTATAAATAGAAGGAACTAAAACAACATCACTTAACGCAAAATACTCGACCATATCTTTATGGGCAACTGCACCCAATAATGTCACCTGATCAGCTACTCCCAGTTCAGCAGCTTTTGCTTTGATTTCTTCAAACATTTCACCAGTTCCTGCATACACAATACGCGCATTAGGGAACTTTTCTAAAACTGGAGGGAATGAAAGCACCGGGTAAATTACTCCGTTTTTACGAGTTAATCGGCGTGGCACAAAGAAAATCAGCTCATCTTGGCTGAAGTTGTACTTATCACGGAATTCACGACGTCGCTCGATTTCAGGTTTAAATGACTCAACATCGATAAAGTTCTTAATCATCGTTCCATCAACATCAGCTTCACGTTTGATGTAGTCTTTGATTCGTGTATCTACTGTAATCACTGCTTTTGTTGATTTATAGGCATTACGCTCTTCAGACATCAATGTTTGTGCTTGCTCAGAACCCTCAACAATCGAACCTTTGGAAATACCCTCATATGTCAAATATCCATGAACCGTACTTACGGTTGGGATTCCAGTAGTCAATGAAGCCATCGTAGCAAAAACATCTTGCGCATTAATGATGTCATAATCCCCTGAAATGCGTTTGGTAACAAGGTTTTTAAGAAAATCTTTTCTGCGTTTCAACGACCATACATAGCCAGAACCTTTTTTCACTTTGTTTAGGATGAAGGCAGGCCCGCGAGCGATTAAATTTCTTTTCCAGCTAGGTACATCACTAAAGGATACGATATCAACTGTATGTCCTCGATGTTCTAGACCTGCTTGCAATGTAGCCAAATGAGTAGATAATCCACCCAGGTGAGGGTAGTCATATGAAGTGACTAGTAAAATTTTCATTTAGTTTCCTCCAAATTTTTCTTGTAATAGCGTGACATTTCGTTTAGCTTCTTGACGTAGCACGTCTACGTTTGGTTTCATCATGTCTTGTAGTTCGCTCTTCGAATCCAATGCATATAGTGCTTGTCCCAATAAATCTTCTTTCGAAAAGTTCTCTAATGGAAACGAATGCTTCCACATGCCGGATCTTTTTAGGAAACTTTCCACTTTGCGATCGTAGCTCAAACCGATATGTGGAACATTGGATAGTGCTGCAAAGATTAGTGCATGCAACCGCAAGGCAAGAGTCATTTCGGTTTGCCCAATGAAGTTATAAAATTGGTTTGGTGTAAAATTCTCGCCCAATAACTTTGTGGACTGAGCATGGTTCATTTTCGCTTGAATCTTAATTGAAACGTTCGTATCGTATGGAGGTTCCATTGGTACGAAAACGGGCGTCACATTGCGTTGCTCGATTAAATGATCCAATACCCATGCCATTTTCGCTATATATTCGTCCTCATGCTCAAACCAAGGTCGAGGTGCGACTGCAATTAATTTTTCATTCCCAGTCAAATCAAGTGAATCATAAGCCGTTGTATCTTCTGTTCCTTGAAAAGCAAAGACAATATCTGCGGTTACCACTGTTTCGGGACGTTTTACACCAAGTGAATGTAGGTACTCTTTTGAATACTGATCGCGCACCGTTACAAAATCAGCCATATTTGCAAATACCTTCATAAGAATCTTTCCCCAAGTTGATGTGACGGGGCCAATTCCTTGTGAGAAAAACATAACTTTTGCTCCGCAGAGTTTAGCCAAGAACACAATTAGTAAATAATAAGGAAGTGGTCCAAATAAAAACTTCGTTGGATAGGTGTCTTGGAGTAAACCACCGCCTCCGGAAATCAGAAGGTCTGCATCTCGCAATGCTTTGACTTTTTCTTTATTTTGAAGTCTCCAACCACGATAAACGGATTTCACTCCATGTTCTTTTGCCGTTTGATCGGGCGACAAAGAAAACACCGTGATTTCGGGATCATTTAATTCGCTACGTAAATTATCTACGATTGCTTTTAATATCGCTTCGTCACCTGTATTTCCAAGACCATAAAAGCCGGATAGTACAATTTTCAATAGTAGTCCTCCTCATTAGAAAAGCGAAAACGCCACTGTACTCGTATCGGTGCTAAAAATCGAGCTGACGCTTTGGAGCTAAACCTAATAACTTATCTTTTTTATTTCCATAATAAATGCTTTCACGCAGAGTGAAAGCATTTCTGTCCAAATTTTATCACTGATGACTGACCCTATGCAACTAATCAAAGAATCTGCTATACTATATCAATTGAAAGTGAACGAATTGAGGGTGTTAATAGTGAAAGAGACCTATTTAGGCGTGGATGTATCGCCATTATCATATGAAGGAATTATAAATGAAGTAAAGTCCCGTATGGCTCGAAAAGAGCAGTCGACAATCATTGCCGTGAATCCCGAAAAAGTAATTACTGCGAATCGTGATCCACAAGTGAAAACATTAATTAATGAGTCGACATTCCAAATACCTGATGGAGTTGGTGTGTTATTAGCGTCAAAATTAAAAGGTGGTAAAATTACTTCTCGCGTCACTGGGGTTGATATGATGGGCAGGTTGCTCGACTTTGCAGCATCTAATGGTCATCCCGTTTATTTTTATGGGGCAAAGGAAGAAGTGGTGACCAAGGCCATTTCTGAAATACAAAAAGACAGACCTTCAATAAAAGTAGCTGGATACACGAATGGCTATGAAAAAGATGAAGTAGCTTTAGTTAACCGTATTTATGCGAGTGGTGCGGAAATTATATTTGTGGCTCTCGGCAGTCCTAAGCAAGAATTATGGATAAAAAGAAACATGATAAACCTGCCAAACGTTCTTGTTTTCCAAGGTGTTGGTGGTAGTTTTGATGTGTTTTCAGGAATGGTAAAACGAGCACCCGCATTTTTCCGTAAATTTGGGTTAGAATGGTTGTACAGGCTAGCTAGTAATCCATCTCGAATCAAACGTCAGCTAAACTTGCCAATATTCTTATGGCGTGTGTTAGTGGGAAAAAAATAGCAAGAAATAGTCTAGTGCTTCCCACGTTTTGAACATTAACTAAATAGAAGTAATCTATTTTTCAACAAAAGGAGAAACTCATGAAAAAATCCATATGCGTAGTCGGACTTGGCTACATCGGCTTACCGACTGCTGTTATGTTTGCAAACCACGGACATCAAGTTCACGGTGTAGACGTTAACGAAAAAACAGTTACCATGATTCAACAAAAGAAATTACATATAGAAGAGTACGGTCTACAAGAGCGTTTAGACAAAGCGATTGATTCTGGTTCATTAACGGTATCGACAAAACCGATCAAAGCGGATGTTTTTATTATTGCAGTACCTTCACCAATCAAAGCGGATAAAACGGCTGATTTGGAATATGTACGAATGGCAACAGCATCGACCGTCCCGTATCTTGAGAAAGGCAACTTGGTCGTTTTAGAATCAACGGTTCCTCCAAGAACAGTTGAGGATGTCATGATGCCTGAACTAATCAAAGCCAACTTAGAATTCGGAATGGAACTTTTTGTCTCGCATTCACCTGAACGAGTCATTCCTGGCCGAGTCTTTGAGGAGCTTGTATCAAATGATCGTATTATCGGTGGTATTAATGAAGAGTCAGCCAAACAAACAACTGAACTCTATAAGTCGTTTGTTAAAGGTACCATGCACGAAACGAATGCTACGACTGCTGAGCTTGTAAAAGTAATGGAAAATACGTATCGTGACGTTAATATTGCCTTTGCCAATGAATTAGCAAAAATAGCTCAAAACATCGGTGTCAATGTGTGGGAAGCCATCAAGCTTGCAAATTTCCACCCACGAGTAAACATTCACTTCCCAGGACCTGGCGTAGGTGGACACTGTATAGCGGTCGATCCATGGTTCTTGGTTGAAATTGATCCGGAACAAGCAAAATTAATACATTTAGCACGTAAAACAAATGATGGAATGCCATCATATACAGCTCAATTAACAGCAGATATTTTGAATGCTAAAGGTGTGAAACATCCTAAAGTTGCTGTATTTGGATTAGCTTTTAAAGGAAATATTGACGATATGCGTGAAAGTCCTTCAGTGGATGTGGTGGAACAACTACGTGAGCGTCAAATGAACTTGACTGCTTTTGATCCTCATATTAAAAACAACAATTTACCTGAACAAACACAAGATCAACATGAGGCTTTGGAAAAAGCATCTGCAATTTTAATCTTGACTGATCACCAAGCCTTTAGAGACATTGATCCTGAAGAAATTAAATCACACATGTCAAACCACATCATTATTGATACGAAGAATTGTATTGACCGTGAGAAATGGGAGAGTGCAGGATTTGATGTTTATCTTCTAGGAGACTCAAAAAATTAATGAAAATCGAATTTCTTCCTTGGGCAAGATCCAAAGAAGAAATTCGATTTTTTTTGTGAAATGAAGGAATATTTAATCGGGTAGAGTAATATACTCTGAAAGTGTGCATTTTCAATGAATCTATAAATGTCTGACTTAATAGTTGATGATGCATAGATAGTAAAATCTTGCATTTCTACCAAGGTAATAATAGAACCAATATTTTGTAGTTATAAGACAAAAACTCATTTTTATGTAATCTATTTGTCTCATTTATCTAATAACAGGAACTAAAACGCAAAAATAGTTGAAATTTGTGTAATTTTTGGTAGAATGGAATAAGAGTTGAATTGTCATCTGCACTAATATGTCAATTTAACTTGTAATATTCGTAATTAGCACGATATTTCCGAATATTTTAAGATATTAGTGGCATATTTTTTAATATGCTGATACAATTTAAGCTGAATCTATGAATCTCATAGAGTGATTAAAATGATATCCAAATCAGGGAGGAATTCTACACATGGCTTACCAACCAAAGTCGTACAAAAAATTCGTTGCAACTGCAGCGACCGCTACTTTAGTAGCATCAGTATTAGTACCAACTGCATCTGCAGCATTCAATGACGTTAACAAAAACTACACAGAGGCTGTTAACTACTTAGTAGAAAACGGAATCGCAAAAGGTAAAACAGATACATCTTTCGGTACTGATTTAAGCATTACTCGTGGAGACGCAGCAGTAATGATCGCTAACGCACTTAAATTAGACACTACAAAAGCTCCTGCATCAGCTTTCACTGATTTGAACGATCGTGTTAAAGGTGCAGTAAACGCACTTAACGCTAAAGGAATCATCAATGGTAAGAGTGCAACACAATTTGCTCCAGCAGCAAACATTACACGTGCTGAAATGGCAAAAGTTATTGCTCTAGCTTACAAATTAGATGGCGCTGGCGTTAATAACAAATTCAACGATGTAAACAGCACATTTGATGAGTATGTTGATGCATTAGTTAAAAACGAAATTACACTTGGTAAAACACCACAAGCATTCGGTGCAACTCTTGATGTAACACGTGGAGAATTTGCATTATTTGTTTTCCGTGCAGAAGGTGCTCCAGTTAAATCTGAAGTAACTTCAGTTGTTGAAGCTAAAGGAGTAAATGCAAAAACTATTACTCTTACTTTCAACAATGCATTAGATGCAAAAACTCTTAAAAATGCAAACAAAGATGATTTGATCACAGTTGTAACTGGAGATAAAGCTAACGCTCCTGGTGCTGTTACTCAATCATTAAGTGCAGATGGTAAAACTCTTACTTTAACAGCTACTACATTCTTCAAAGGTGACTACACAGTTAAAGTTCCTTTCGAATTAGTTAAAGATGTTAAAGGTAAATTTGTGACACCTGCTAACCAAAAAGTATCAGTAAACGATACTGCAGCTCCAGTTTTAGAGTCAGCTAAAGCTACAGTTGCTGATACTAAAAACAACATCAAAACAATTACATTATCATTCAATGAAGATGTGAAAACTATTGATACAGTTAAAATCAATGGTGCTAACTACAGCCCATCAGTTTCAGGTAACACTGCAACAGTTGCTGTAGATCTAGATGCAACTAAATCATATGATGTAACAGTTGTTAACGCTACTGACGTTGTTGGTAACCTTGAAGCTGTTCAAGCTGTTAAACTTGCTTTAACTGTTGACAACATCGCTCCTTCAGTAACAAATGTTGTTGCTACTGGTGAAAACACTGCTACTGTAACTGTTGACAAAGCATTGAAAGGCGACACACTATCAGTAACTGGTAAAGTTGGCGTATTCAATACTAATATCGTGAGCAAAGTAACAGTTAACCCTAAAAACAATAAAGAGTTCTTTGTAACATTCAACGATGCTTACCTATTCAAGAGCGGTAACTCTGATGTTGTAACATTAACTGTTGCTAAAGAAGCATTAGAAGATACTCTAGGTAACAAAAACACTGCTGAAATTACAAAAACTGTATCTCTTACAAAAGATGCATTAGCTCCAACTGTATCTAAAGTAGCAACTGTAACTGCAGATAACAAAGTTACTGGATTCACAGTAGAATTCAACGAAGATGTTCAATCTGTTGTTGCTTCTAATATTGCAGTAGTAAACTCTAAAGGTGAAATCTTACCATACAACACTGTAATCGCAAGCGCATCAATTGACAGCGAAGACGAATCAGTAGTTAACTTCGTTTTCCAATCTGGTCTTAAAGCTGACAAATACAGCTTTGAATTAGCTACAGGATTTGTAACTGATAAATCATTAGCTGCTAACAAAAACGCTAAACATTCATTCACATTGGATCTAGGTAGTGTAACAGCTCCAATCGAAACTTCATTTGTAATCGCAAATACAACAGTTACTACACCAAACGTACTTACTGTTGACTTTGGTACAAAAGTGAAATCTATCGGTACTGGTTCTGCTCTTAACCCGGCAGCTTACCAAGTAAACGGTTCTACATTACCAGCTGATACAAAAATTGCTTTCGCAGGTAACGTTGGCGATGCAAATTATCAATCAGTTGTAAACATCACATTGCCAGCTGGCTTTGTAACTGCTAATGATGCAAAAGCAATCTTCCGTGTTACTGGTGTTCAATCTTTAGATAATAAAGTAAACAGTGCATACACTGCATTGGTACCTGTTGTTGATAATGCTGCACCAGAAGCAAAATCATTTGTAGCAACTGACTTAACTAAACTTACAATTTCTTATTCTGAAGCTGTTTCAGTAGATTCTGCTGCAACTATCTCAGATGAAATTCAATTGTTCGATACTAAAGGTGCTTATGTGCCAATTACATCACATGTTGTAACTACTGATGGTAAATTAGTTCTTACAGTTGCTGATGCAACTACAGTAGCTAAATTAACTACTGTTAAAGTTGATGCTGCAAATGCAGATATTACTGACGTTCAAGGAAATGCTCAAAAAGCAGCAGTAACTTTAACTAAGTAATAATTTAAAGAGTAATGATGTTTTCATAACAGCATTCACTCAACATAAGAACTCCTATGATGGTGTAAACCATCATAGGAGTTTTTTTGTACTTTCATATATTTATGAGTTTGCTACTAAATTTAATGGCATTTTAATAGAGAAGGTCGATTTTCTTTTGAGAAATCGGTCTTTTCTCATTTTCTCTCTCATAGTACTCAAGAAGATTGTAGGAATTTGTAGAATATTTAGAGAAAAGGGTATTTAGCTGTATTCCCCTTATAGGAATCTCGCAAGTATACTTAAAAGAAAAGTAATTGGAGGATAACTAATTGCGTAAATTAGCACTTTTAGTAGTTTTGAGTATCTTTTTTTTCCCCAGTTTTGTTTTGGCAGAAGAAGTGGTAAATGTGGGACAAATCATCGCAGAAGAAGTTCCATTTTACAATGTAGACGGTGAACAAGTTGGTCTTCTAAAAATGAATGGGCGAAACCTTCCGTTCCAAGATAGTACAACCTCTCAACGTGCAATGATCAGTGTGGGGGGAGTAAACGCATTTATCGATCGACAGTTCATTCAACAAGTGTCAATAGAAGTTCCATCAGTAAATACTAATTCAATTGGAACGATAAAGACGGTGAGTCCGTTTTCTGTATTCACTGCAACTTCTAGAGACAGTACTGTTTTAGTTACAGCCAACAGTCCATTAACTTTAAATGTACAATCCCTTAAAAATGGGTATTACGAAGTCGATATTGCCGGACAAATAGGATATATTCCTCCTGAGATGGCTAACCCGGTATTTTCTTCAAATGATCTTTATTTTACAGTAATGAGCGATTCGGTTCCGTATTATGAAATGAAAAATAACCAATTAGTTAAAAAAGGGACATTTGCTAGTGGTACTAGTTGGACACGGATTAAATCATCAAATGGAAAACATGTAGTAAAGTTTGGTGAGCGCATCGTTTATGTACCTGAATTTGGCACTTTTTCTACTGCGAAAAAACCAGTTGTAAAAGGACCAGCTAAAGCAAAATTTCCGATTAAAGTTCTACCTGAAAAAGAAATAGATGTTTTAGGTGTCGATGGCGTGAAAATCGGTTCCATCTCAAGAGGGTCTTTTGTCGATATTTATGGTTTGGTAAAAGAAAAGGCAGTAATTAACTTTTTTGGACAAGAGGGAAGAGTAGATTTCTCTCAGTTCGTTCATACGAATCTATTAAGTCCTAAGAAAAATGTATCGCATGAAGAAATGAGCTATTTGGTTCAAGTGTTTGCGGCGATGTATCCGGAATTTACAAAGTTAGAACAAATAGGAAAATCAGTTGAAGGACGTCCTATTTATGCCATTCGTTTAGGGAATGGGAAGAAAGAAGTGTTGTTTGATGCCTCCATGCACGCTCGTGAACATATGTCGACTAATGTCGTATTGGAGATGCTAGATACTTATAGTTATCATTATTTAAATAAGACCAAGTATGCGGGTTACAATGTGAAGTCCACATTGGATGCGGTCTCCATATGGTTTATCCCGATGATGAATCCAGATGGTGTCACATTAGTCCAAGCTGGAGCTAAAGCTGTGAAAAACGGGGCACTAGCAACGAAGATAAATGGCAGTAGCAATTTTGCACGGTGGAAGGCAAATGTTCGTGGCGTGGATTTAAATGATAACTTTGATACGGGATGGAAATATAATAGTCCGAATGTAAAGAAGCCGAGTTTTATGGGGTACCGTGGACCACGCGCATTTAGTGAACCGGAGTCCGTAGCATTGCGTGATTTTGTATTAAAGCACTCATTTAAAACATATATTTCTTACCATTCGTCTGGACAAATTATTTACTGGTTCCAGTGGCAGAAGGGGGCGCAAGCAACTCGAGACCTTACTCTTGCACGGAGCGTTTCAAGGATAACAGGATATAACGTTGTTCCACCTATGTACCTTCAAGGAACAGGTGCCTCAACAGATTGGTTTATTGATCAAAAAAAGATGCCTTCATTAACAATTGAAATATCACCGTATGTAAGCAACCGTCCTGTTCCATTAGCATACTGGGATCGCATTTGGAAACAAAATCAAAAGATTGGATTATTTATTGCACAAGATGCATCCAAACGATGACGATGACGTGAACAAAGATCTTACTATTAAAAGGAAGGATGAATGCAAACTATGAAAAAGATATGTTCGATTATGTTGATTGGGACTCTAGTATTTGCGAGTATGACATCCAGTGTTTTTGCAGCAAGTAATCGGCAGTCTGTTTTTTCAGATCTTACCATGAGTAGTCAATTCTACGAGCCTATTTATTCCATGTATCTAAAAGAAATTTATGAAGCGGATTACTCCAATGATTCCGCATTGATTCACCCCAAAAAGAATGTGACCCGGGGAGATGCAGCCTATATGTTGTATCATTTACTTGGATTGACATATGAAGATGGAAGAGATTTTTCTGATATGAATACATCGGATCATTATTATGAGGCCATTGAGACTTTAGCTGCACGTGGTGTAATAGATGGATTTAAAGATGGCACATTTCGCCCGATGGATTCTTTAACGCGTGGACAAATGTCGAAAATTATTTCATCAGCGTTTGATTATCAAATCAAGATAAGTCCTACGCTTCCTTATACTGATGTAACGGAAGCATTTAAACCATTTGTACACGCGTTATCCGAACAAGGAATTACAAAAGGGGTTACTGCTACAAAATTTGCACCAAACCGATTTATAACAAGACAAGAAATGGCCGCTTTTTTACACAGAGCTTATAAAAAGGTACCAGGTTCTGAATACAATGATTTTGAAGTAATGAATACTGTCAATGAAGCTACTAGAAAAACCAGAATGATAGCTGTTCAAGGACTGGAAGCCAATTTCCCGAATCAACGAATAACTGATATCAGAGAAGATATGAGTACAGTTACGGTTGAACCATACTTAACAAAAGCGTTAACTGATTATCTGGATTCTTGTTACTATTGCGATGGTGCTAATGTACAATCGGACTTTGATTTTGGATTGAAATATACGCTGAAAACACTAACGAATACATCGATCATCGTTGAATCTGCCATACCTTCAAATATAATTAATGAAGGACATCAAGCAACTATCAAACTTGTTCGAATCAAAGATGTTTGGAAAATCCAGTCGGTCGTGACAAAATCATTTGATGATGAACCATTAGATCTATCAATTGAACAAGCAATCGACTATTTGAATTTTGCAATCCCAGTACATTGGAACGAGGAAGTGAAATCCATCAAATATATTGGAAAACATGCAGTAAGTGGTGTGGAACAGTTCTTAGTAAATGATCAGTCACTATACTGGTTTAACTTAAATACCGGAGAATTAAATAAGCAATAGATTGATTGCCAGTTGAGAAGATATTTTGACCATCTCAACTGGCATATTTAATGTACATAGTAAATAGCATAATAGTTTGATAATTAAATTTAGAAAACAATTACTTTGGCTTAATATTTCGACAACAATTATTTGGTAGAATAGAATTGTTTCACTATTTGGGATCAAGGGAGAGAAATAAATGACAATGTGGAAAAAAGTGTCTGCATCAGCATTAGCGATGTCGCTAGCAGTGAGTGGATTAACTGTAGGACAAGCATCAGCTTCAACAAATGTTGAAGTAACACGGGGAGAATACGTGAAGTCATTAATTTCTGCAATGGGCGTTGAACTTGGAACAGGTAAAACAATTAAATTTGATGATGTTCCAGCAGAATTAAAACCGTATATTGAAAAAGCAATTGAGTTAAAGTTAATCAAAGGTAAATCAGTCTCCAAGTTTGATCCGAACGGCAAACTTAATCGTGAGCAAGCATTTGTGATTGCAGTACGTGGCATTGATTCAGAAAAAGCCTACCCAATAAATAACTTGAAGAAATTTAAAGATGAAAACAAAATCAGTGGAAGTTTGCGTACAGATCTTTCAAAAGGTGTTGGAATGGGCTTTTTGTTGGGATACGCAGATGGCACTGTAAAACCTGGCAAACACATGAGTAAAGGTGAGATGCGTGCAATTGTTCAACGTTTCTTGAAAGAATATAAACCGTCTACGGCAAATACGACAGTGTCCCTACGAATTCTTGGTACATCGGACATCCATACAAACATCGTTAACTATGATTATTACAAAGATTTACCTTCGAACAGCTTAGGTCTTGCAAAAACAGCTACATTAATTAAAAAGGCACGCTCAGAAAATAGCAATTCATTATTATTCGATAATGGGGATTTAATTCAAGGTACACCACTTGGGTCATTCAAAGCATCCGTTGAAACATTAAAAGATGGAGAAGTGCATCCGTCTATCGCAGCACTAAATTTACTAGACTATGACGTAGCCACTCTTGGTAATCATGAATTCAACTATGGACTTCCCTATTTGAATGAAGTGCTAGATGATGCAGGATTTCCTTATGTAAATGCAAATGTGAAAGATGCTAAAACAGGGAAAAATATGTATACACCTTACGTAATAGTAGATAAAAAAGCGAAAGATTCAAAAGGAAAAGAAACAACCATTAAAGTGGGCGTAACTGGTATTGTTCCCCCGGCTATTTTAAAATGGGACAAGTCTCATTTAGAAGGTAAAGTGACTGTAGACGATTCGGTGGATGCAGTAGAAACTCTTATTCCGCAAATGGAGAAAGCTGGAGCGGATGTAATCGTTGTGCTTTCTCACTCAGGGATGGGGGATATGGTTCATGAAAAAGGAGAGGAAGATGTCACGTATTTAATGACACAGGTTGAAGGTGTCGATGCAATCATTACAGGGCATGCCCATCAAGTATTCCCAGGTAAAGTAGATGCCTCGTTAACTGGAGTTAATGTTGAACAAGGCACGATTAATGGGGTTCCTGTGGTGATGCCAGGTAAATTCGGAAGTCACTTAGGTGTCATCGATTTAAATTTGAAGAAAAAGGAAATGATTGGGCAGTTTCTTCTTCGAAAGCTGAAGTGCGCACCATCGCAAAAGATGATAGCGATGTTGATGCCTCTGTTGTAAACTCAGTTAAAGCAGCTCATGAAGGAACCATTAAATATGTTCGCCAAGCGGTTGGGACAACCACTGCTGACATTCATAGCTACTTCTCACAGGTACAAGATGACCCTTCCATTCAAATCGTTACAAATGCACAAAAATGGTATGTTGAACAAAAGCTTAAAGGAACTGCTAATGGAAACCTGCCAGTACTTTCTGCAGGTGCACCATTTAAGGCGGGTACACGAAGCGATCCAGAATATTACACATTCGTCCCTAAAGGCGAGTTAGCCATTAAAAATGTAGCGGATCTATACCTGTATGACAATACTGTTGCCACATTGAAAGTGACTGGGGCAGACGTAAAGGAATGGTTGGAGATGTCTGCAGGACAATTCAATCAAATTGATGCCAACAAAACGGGTGAGCAATCATTGATTAATACGGACTTCCGTTCATATAACTATGATGTGATCGATGGGGTGACCTACGAAATCGATGTAACGCAACCAGCGAAATATGATGTGGATGGCAAATTGATAAATGAAAAGGCAAGCCGTATAAAGAACTTGAATTTCGATGGCAAGTCAATCAAATTAGATCAAGAGTTTATCGTGGCTACCAATAACTACCGAGCAAATGGCGCATTCCCGGGTGTACGTAATGCAACATCTATTGAAATATACCCTGACGAAAATCGTCAAGCGATTATTGATTACATCTTAGTTCAAAAAACAATCGATCCTTCTGCAGATGGCAATTGGAAATTCTCTAGCTTGCCAACTGGTGCCAAAGTGATTTTTGAGACTTCTAAACAAGCGGTAGACGTGATTCCTTCAGGAAGCAATATTAGTTATGTTGGAAATGGAACAGACGGATTCGGTAAGTATTTATTAAAGTGATCAATCATAATTTGTACAACTACCAGCCAAAGCAAGATTTTGGCTGGTTTTTTCTTGAGATAAGGAGTAAAGTTGCGCCTTCTCCACATGGATGTGTACGTTTGGGCATGCAAGCAAATATTCCGGGAAAGTTGTTCAAGTCATCTAACGAACTCATAAAGATTAATCCGAAAATGAAGAGTTGCGACTAATAATCGAGAAGTTGCGACAATCCTCAAGAAAGCTGCGACAAAAAGCCGAGAAGTTGCGACCAAATTCAAGAAAGTTGCGACAGTCCTTCAAAAAGTTACTGTAGTCAAGCGTTCAAAGCATTCAAGAATCCTTCAAAACATCGATTTCAATAATGAGTAAATGAACTATTTTTATCTCTCACTGTGGTATAAAAATTACAAATGTTACAATGTCGATTCTTGATGACACTAAATGTAATGATATTGTTACATAATTGTAACCATAATTAGGTTTATTTCGTGCTAAACTGAGCTTAATAAAATTTTCAGAAAATTGTAGCCATGGGCCAAACCGGAGGATTATAAATTTATGAAATTACAGTCTCAGTTGCTTAAAGTCATTTCGATGATTACAATCGCACTATTATTAGTACTAGCTCCGTTAGCAAACCAAGCAGACGCATCAAGTGGTATTGACTCAAAACAACTTGTTGAAGCAGCTAATGGTGTTATGGGCGTTAATTATATGCGAGGCGGCACTACTGCTAAAGGATTCGATTGTTCAGGTTTCATAGGTTACGTATACAATAAAGTAGGAGTTAAGCTTCCTAGAACATCTGCTGGAATGTATGCTACTGGAAAATCAGTCGTGAAAAAAGATCTGCAAGCGGGAGATTTAGTCTTCTTCAATACATCTGGTAAAGGTGTATCTCATGTAGGTGTTTATATTGGGGAAGGTCAGTTCGCTCACTCTTCATCAAGTAAAGGTGTATCAATTGCAAAATTAAATGACCCTCATTATTGGGGTTCAAAATACATAGGTGCTAAACGTGTTGCAACAGTAACTCAAGTAGCTTCTGCAAAAAAATAAATGCATCTTTTATTCGCCCTGTTACGACATAAATCGTAACAGGGCATTTTTGTGTATTTATGGTTGCAAACTCAGCCAAATGCAAACCGAGTCTTATATATGCTATCTATTTGTTTCCTTTACTTTTTCCGTGAATATTGAGACAATTAAATAGTTTGGTTAGTAAAGATTAGGAGGACAACATGAATTTGAAGAAAAAAATTTCCAGTTTACTCGCCATTTGTTTGGTAACCACCCTGTTTTTTTCTACTTCGTCTTACGCTAATACATATAAAGACGTTTCGTATAAATACTGGGCTTATCAAGATATTAATTTTCTTACATCACATAAGGTCATCAATGGCTTCAAAGATGGTTATTTTAAACCTGGAATCGTTATTACACGGAAAGATGCTGCCGTCATGATGGTTCGAGCTTTAGAATTATCCGAACTAGGGAATCAACCTTATGAAATCAAGGACATGAAAACGACTTCACCAGGGTATAAAGAAGTTTCAATTGCACTTAGTCAAGGGTGGTTTTCAACATTTGAAGGGGAATTCAAACCTACTGAATTTTTAACCCGCAATGAAATGGCAAAAGCCTTAGCTATCGCATTCGATTTTACTGGAGACAATACTTCGAAGTTCAAGGATATTCTGATGACGGATCTGTATTATGAATACATTGATGCAATCTTATACCGTGGGGTAACTACTGGATATTCTGACGGAACCTTTAGACCTCTTGAAAAAGTGACAAGGGCACAATTCACAGCCTTTTTATCACGCGTCTTCCATCAACCCATTGCGTATGAGATAAAGGTGAATGGGGAGGTTGTAGATAAAGTTCCTTCTATAGAAGAGGCACTTGCCCTTTCCAAGCAATATGAACAAAGCACTATTCACCCTGCGAGCAATAGATATAAACAATTTTCTCAGACCATTGCCAGTGCGGATAAAACTGGAATCAAAGCGGGTGCTTTAATTTACAATGGAGTTGGAGAAGTTAATACGTTTACACCATCTTTTTTCAATCCTTATTTAAGTTACCAAACGATAAATTATACCAACCAACCGATGTTCGATACATATATCATACTGGGTCTACGTTATGAAGGCGGTCAATTTGCAGAAAATGCGTTAAATAAAGCGAACTATGCTGAATGGCAATCGCAGATTGATCGAACATTTGCAGATTCCGGAGCACTTAATAACTTGAACGAGGCAGCCAAGTACCAAAATCGTAAAGCAGACGTTTATATCGCCATACCATATCCAAAACGAACGGAACCATTTATGACATTGGATGGACGTGAAATTGCGAATAATTTATATTCTCGATACGACATTGCTAAATGGTTTATCACCAGCACGATGGACAAGCTAGAAGAGGAACGTTATTCGAACTTGAATTTCAAAGGGTTTTATTGGATGAACGAAACGATTAAAGTGGCAGAGGATGCAACGTTAATCTCGAGTCTTGCACAAACCATTCATAGCAAGGATAAATTCTTTATTTATGCACCACATGCTACGTCTACTAACTTTGAAAATTGGCAGTCTTATGGATTTGATGCGGCATTCTTACAGCCAAATGCCTTTAGAAAGTCTGTCGCCAATAAAGATGAACGCTTACACCGTGCATTTATCAATGCTCAAATATATGGAAGTGGAATTACAATTGAAATTGATTCATATGCACCTTTCCAAGCAGAAGATGGTGTCGAGGCATTTAATCTGTATATGGATTATGCGAAACGATATGGATTGGACAAAAATAGCATGATTTTTTATCAAGGTACAGATATGGTCGTCCGGATGTCAACCTACGATCATCCCGTATATCGATTGTGGTATCAACAATTAACCAGCACATTTTTCCCTGAGACACCTTAATGCCATATTTAAATCATTGAACGATTAATGTGTAAAAAAAGGATGAGAACGAAGTGTTTGGATATGATATACTTTTAATTTGAAAGAAGTATAGAAAGGATGTTATGTAGTGAAGTTATCAATTTTTAATGAACAATGGAAGGTAGTAGGAGTTGGTGTCATCCTTCTGATTCTTGCTTTAGTTCTTCCACTAAGCATGATTGCTTATTTAAGTACAGTGATTATAGGGATACTAGCTTTTATGAAGCCAAAAGAATCTATGTTCCTATTATTATTCTATTTCCCATTACGATCATTTATTATTGAAATCAATCCATCTCTGAAGTTAGTAGGAGATTTAATTATTGTTGCTGCGTTCCTTCGTGTGTTATGGAATTCACGAACGAATCCAAAATCAATTTTCAAATTTGAGAAGTTTGAATGGGCTTTTATCGCTTTCTTGGTCGTAGGTGCAATATCTGCATTCATAACAGGAGTAAGTTTAGGAGCGATCGTGTTCCAACTTCGTGCGTTTGCCATTACATTCTTAATTCTGTATATAGTCAAAAGACTTGGCATCACAAAACAAGATATCAAAATGTTCTTGTGGACCACTTTTATTGTCGCAATGATTCTCGTTGTTCAAGGTTTAGTAGAAAAGCTATCGATGCGTTCGGCATGGATGCCCGAGTTTTGGATTAATCGCTCCTTATCACCAAACAACAAAGTTAGAATCTATGGTTTGATTAATAACCCGAATGTTTTGGCTGTATTCTTGACCATATCAGCGATTTTGACCGTTTATTTGAAAATGCTACTTCCTAAAAATAAAGTCCAGTGGCTATTGAATATTTCACTTGTCCTAATGTCAGGTGTGTGGATACTTACCTATAGCCGAGGAACATGGATTGCTTTTGCAATCGGGTTGGCTATTTATGTTTTATATACACGCAATTGGAAATTCTTGGTAAAAACGGCAGTCGTCGTGGGACTTTCTTTTGTTCTCGTGATGATTCCTGCTACAAATATTTCTCAATGGATCAGTAGTAATACGGAAATCGGTAATTTTGAACGGACTGGTCCTGCAGAGGTTGAAGGATTTGCAGTAGAAAAGAATCGTATAACAGAGACATTCAATAAAAGTACTCTAGAAAAAAGTATGACAACAGGCCGTTTATATATCGTTGCAAAAGGCTTTGAAATCTTCAAAGACTATCCAATTATCGGGACTGGATTTGCTACATTTGGCGATTCTGCTTCAAAATCCTATTCGTCTCCAATTTATAAAGATTATGACATTGGGTATGATATCTATGCCGATAACCAATATATCCAAATCATTACCCAAACTGGCGTTGTTGGTGTCTTGTTATTTGCCGTATTCTTACTTGGAATGCTTGTCTTGTTCTGGAAGTATCGAAAATCGTCACCCTATGCCATTCCAATGGTAGCCGGATTAATCGGGGTTTTCTGGTGTGGCTTAATCTATAACATATGGGAAGATAAAACGTTTACGATGTATTTCTACTTCCTGACAGCGGCATTTCTACTGGCGGTTACTAAAAAGGAGAGAGCTACTAGATGACCATTTTGCATCTAATTAGTGGAGGAGAAACAGGTGGATCTAAAAATCACCTGATCACACTGCTTCAACAATTCTCAAAAGAAGAAGTTGTGTTAGGTGTCCTGCAAGAAGGTCAACTTTCGAATGAAGCCCGCAAAGCGGGTATTCAAACGGTCGTATTCAATCAAACGTCACGTTATGATTTTTCGTTTTTAAAAAAGCTTTCGTCTTTTATTCAAAAGAATCATATTCATATCGTTCATACACATGGTCCACGAGCAAATTTCTTTACGTATTTACTTAAGAATTTTGTAATGTTCCGTTGGTTTACGACCATTCATAGTGATCCAACAAAAGACTTTATAAAAGGTGGCATCAAGGGCAAGATATTCACTTCCCTTAATATGCGTGTCATCAAAAAAATTGATCACTTCTTTGCGGTTTCACATCGTTTTGGTGAAATGCTAGAGGGATTTGGTATAAAATCAGACAAAATCAGTATTATTTATAATGGGATCTCATTTGCTGAGCCTGTTGGGTTACCCGTAACTAGAGAGCAACTAGGTTTGAATAAGGATGCTTTTGTTGTGACAATGGTAGCTCGTTATCATCCGATCAAAAATCATCCACTAGCTTTTGATGCTGTTAACAAGCTTCGTGATGAAGGAATCCCAATTCAACTATATGCAATTGGTGATGGGCCTGAGAGAAATCATCTTGAAAAGTTAAGTGATGACAGAGATTATATTCACTTAGCAGGGTTTAGACAAGATATTCATGAATGTCTTAAAGTGTCTGATAGTCTATTACTTACTTCAGATAGTGAGAGTTTCCCATTGGTCCTACTAGAAGCTGCACGTGCTAAAATTCCAGTCGTAACAACCGACGTTGGTGGAGTTAGTGCTCTATTACCATCACAAGAGTTTGGTTATATCGCACCAACAGGTGATGTTGAAAAAGTGGCTAATTATTTACGAAAACTTTATGAGTCAAAACTGTCAGGGGACATTGAAAGCATGGGAGAGAAACTCTATCAACATGCAAAGCACAACTTTTCATTAGAGCAACTCGAACAAGCCACACGAAATGCCTATCGGAAATTCAGTTAATGTTAATGTTCGCCAGTTCCAATCTAAGAACCATCAACTAAAAAGCATTAAGCCCGTTGGATCAACTCCAGCGGGCTTTTTTGACATATAAAAAAGTATAAAATGGGGGATTACATTGAATATAGTTTTCAAAACTTTTCCTATCCTAAAATGAGGGCACTGAAAAAGTTCACCAATATAAAATATTTCCTATTATTCAAGCTTCGGCGCTTTGTGGATGCCTCTCGCGAGAAGCCATGCAGAAGATCACTGCCCGTCTTCTCGCTCCGGCTACCATTTGAAAGGCCCATACGTTGGTTCTGCCTAGGCAAATGAATAGGCGGAAATCATGCGTGAACGGGTAGAAAGTGATGATGTACGGGTAGAAGCAGCTCGCGAACGGGTAGAAATCAACATGAATGGAAATAAAAAAGACAGCCACGCTTCTCTAACAGTAGTGTAGCGGAAAACAAAACTAATTAGCCCCCTCACACTTTGTTCAGACTACTGAAAAGGACTAGATTAAGTATTCACTATAAAACACTAATATGCTACTTCAAATTAATGAGCTTAATCGACAACACAATTGGAAAACAGAGCTGTCACTAAACCAAGGAAAGTAGTGGGAGATCAAATTTCATCTTTGACCGATTGATCTTTAAAGGAAGTATCTATTCACTAGTTGCTCAAATCAAAATCACTGTGACTTAACAGAATGCAAGGGGGCAACGGACGCATATCAGCCACAGGATGGTCTGAAAAAAGAGGGATGGGCGGAGTGACGAAGTCACCCGCCCATCCCTCTTTTATTCTTAGACCATGGTGTAGCAGTTTAGCGTCCAAAGCACCTGGAATTCTTTAAATGTCAGTGAATTAATAAAAAACTCTAGATTTTCTTGTGGCTATTTCGGTAAAAAACAAACTTAATATATTGTCTTTGACTACGTATAGAGATTATTGAATCTACTATTACTAGGAGCAAATTAGGAAATACGGCTCAATTCTATTAATATGCCTAACTAATAATGCTTATAAAACTAGCACTTGTTATAATAGACATAGATTACCAGGAAAGCGAGGACAACTACTATCTTGAAAAACTTACAAAAAAACAGATTGATCGCGATTTGGGCATTGGTATTACTACTGGTGTTCCCAACAACTTCCCTTGCGGCTATTACAGATCAACAAAAAATCTCGGGTGGAGTTGACTATCAGTTCAATCAGGAAACCATTTCTTCTAATCCTCAAGCCATACGAATGTTAACCGCAAACTTAAACGATCCCTATACAACCATTGATGTAGGAATTCCCAATCCTTTAAATAGGTTAGCTCTCACAACGGCTCAAGCTAATGCCTACACTGGCCCTGGAAAGCAAGTTGCAGGTGCCATAAACGGGTCGTTCTTTAGTCAAGATCTGTTGCCTATGTATTTAATTTCCTACAGAAACAAACTAGTGAATGCGGGAATTATTGCAACAGGGGAAGACCAATACGTAAATGAACCATTAGCGTTCGGTATTGATGCGACAGGGACAGCTAAAATTGATACATACAATTTAGATTTATCCCTTACGCATAATGGAATCAAAACACCCATTACAAGTACAAATAAACAACGTTCAAACGATAATTTGATTTTGTTTACACCGATTTTCCCTGGCGGAACGACAAAGACGAATCCATATGGAATGGAAGTTGTTCTCTCTGGGGTTATCGAGGGAACTGATTTGGAATTTGGCAAGACAGTAACCGGTACTGTGTCACATATTCGCCCACACGGCACCGACGAAATTACAACCATTCCGAAAGACGGCTTTGTATTATCCGCACACGGAACCGCAATGGAAGCATTGAAGCAAATGCAAATGGGAGAACAAGTTACGATTTCTGCAGATATTGATGCACAATGGATGAACTCTTCCTTTATGCTAACTTCTGGTCCAATGTTGGTGAAAGATGGAAAAGTCGCTTTATCGATGGACCCGAATAGTAGCCGTGCTCGTGAAAGGGCTCCACGTACGGCAATTGCTATTGATGCTACCGGTAAAAAAGTATGGATGGTGACCGTAGATGGCCGCCAAAGTGGATACAGTACAGGCATGAGCTTAAACGAGTTTGCACAGTACCTGGCATCATTGGGGGCTCACCGTGCATTAAACCTTGATGGTGGAGGATCGACAGCCATGACGGTTCGTAAACCAGGTGATACAAACGTTTCTTTATTTAACCGACCTTCAGATGGAAGGGAACGTGCCGTTTCTACAGTTTTATATGCACTTTCTACAGCTCCTGCGGGTCAGGCTACTACTATAACCGCACAAATTGCCAAACCCGGTGTTTATTTAAAAGGAACGAAAGGTTCAATAACAACGGGAAATGTAATGGACCAATACTACAATCCTGTGATGACATCGCCAAGTGGTTTCTCCCTGAGTTCACCAACTGGTTTAATTACAACTTCAGGCATGACATTTACTGCAGCCAAAGCGGGTAAAGGATCAATTGATGTAACTTACGGAACAGCAAAGAAATCCATTCCGTTTGAGGTAGTAGACCACATTTCTAAGGTTCAGCCCGTCGATAGTACATTAAATTTACGCATTGGTGAATCGAAAAAATTAAGTGTAAAAGCACTTGATGCACAAAACAGAGATGTAATATTTGATTCCTCATTAGTAAAATGGACAGCAAGTGCTGGAATTGGATCCATTTCTGCAACTGGAGAATTTAAAGCAACAAATACTGAAACAAAAGGTTCCATTACAGCGACACTTGCAAACATGAAAGTTACGATTCCAGTAACGATCAGTGGCTCAACATTATCGATGGATACGATGGACAGTATAACGAATTGGACTTCTTCTGCAACAATGGGTACAGCTTCCATTAGCATGAACTCATCTAAGGAGCCTGCTTATGAAGGGAAAGGTGCAATTAAGTTGGACTATAACTTCATGAACCAATCAGGTACTTCTGCTGCATATTTAGATACTAAAAATGTCTTAACTACAGGTGGGTTACCGAAATCTATTGGATTACGTCTATACGGGGATGCAAGTAACTCGTGGGTACGTGGACGAATCGAAGATGGAAACGGTAACGGACATACCATTGATTTTACACCTGAAAATGGTCTGAAATGGATTGGTTGGAACTTCGTTACAGCAGCAATTCCACAGAACGTACCAGGTCCTGTGAAATTAACGCAAATCTATGTTGCACAACCTTCTGGGACTTCTAAAACGAAAGGCACAATCCTGTTCGATGATATGAAAGCAATATATGCCGATCAATATCGAGAGCCATTATTTAAAGACACAGGATTATCTTTCCGTGCAGAAAAAGAAATTGGTGATTTAGTAAACCGTGGAGTCATCGGTGGCTATAGCGATGGAAATTTCGGACCATATCAAGAGTTAACAAGATTACAAGGTGCTATTTTACTTTCTCGAGCAATGAATCTATCAACAGAAAATGTTGTAGATCCTGGATTTAAAGACATGCCAAAAGGTACTCGGTTCTATGAAGAAGTAGCAGCCGTGGCAAATGCTGGCGTCATTCGAGGGAAAGACAGTGGGGCAAATTTTGATCCAAGCGGAAAATTGACTCGTGCTGAAATGGCAGCGATCTTACAACGTGGATTTAAGTTATCTTCTGGTACTAAAAACTACTTCAGCGATACGAAAGGCAGCTTTGCTTATGATTCCATTAATTCTCTAGCAGAGAATGATATAACCATGGGAATTGGTGGAGGCAAATTTGGTCCATCACAACTTATCACACGTGTAGATTTCTCTATCTTCTTATATCGGACTTTGAATCAATAATTAGATAGAAAATGGTTAATTTTCTCACGAAATGTGAATTCTTTTTCTTGTGAATAAACAAAATTGTGTTAAAATAAGTGAGTAGTAACCATTCCCGATTTTTGAATATAGGTTAAGTTTTCAGATGTGCTTGGTTGATGCGCAAAAAAGAATCCATTGAGGGTCCACCTCAATGGATTCTTTTTGTCTACATTTTTATATAAGTTCCGCATAGAAAAAGCGTCCTCAGAAAGGACGCTTAGAAGGAATTGTTACTCTTGTATCACTTTGACAGCCCAGCGAGAAAGATCTGGATTTACTTTTGTGATCATCTGACTTGGGAAGATGAATGTCCACGGTTTAGATGTGTTCGCTTTTACTTCAAGATTGTCCAAGCTAAATGATCCACGAGCGACGATCTCACCACTTGCATCTAAAACCTCTAAAGGAAGTTGTTCTAGATTTATATGTCTGGAATGACCATTACGAATAAAGAGTGACACTGCTAAATCGCCACTTTCTTGCGGTATAACTTGGAAACCACTAAAATTCACTTCACGTTCTTTGAGTGATGGCAGAGACGTTACAAGTTTTGATAATTCCTCTTTTTGTTCTTGTGACAATGCTTCTTCCCAAGCTGGGTCTAAATCTACCTGATGGGGAACAAGAGATTGTACATTAAATGCTATTTTCCAACCTTCAACAGGCATATCTGAAACAATGTGAGTCTCTTTCTCAAATGCAAATATCCAAGGACGGTCACTTCGTGCCGGTATTTCACCCAGTTCAGCTAAATCAAATTCTTTAGCTGCCACTACATTGTCAGTATCGGAGAGAAGGATTAATTCTACCTTGCCTAATGTGATTGGTTTATTTAAAGAAGAACGAAAGAACGCTTTTACAAGCCATTCTCCTGATTGTCCATCCTCATCAATTTCAAACCCCGAAAGTGAAATCTGATCTTGTTTCAGTGGAGGAAGTTCGTTTGATAAAAAGCTGAATACATATTGTTGTTCTTTTGGAACATCCCATTCAGGGTGATAGGAAAGAGTAGTCTCCACCGATGATTCCAAAGACTCATTTGAGACGTCCTGAATGAGTTCATTTGATTGAACTGTGCTATCCGTACCCGTTTTTTTGGTTTTGTTAAAAAACGAAAAGAGTCCCATTAGTTTGCCTCCTGTTGTAAAGCTATATTCTTCATGAAGATAGTTATTTCTGAAGCAATAGAACGTCGCAATTCTTGATAATGAATCTGGAACATTTCGAGACCCTCATTTTGATAAATACGCATTGGATCCTCTTGCTGATACGCACGCAATCCGATGCCTTCTTTTAAGCGAGTCATCGATTCTAAATGGCGAACCCAAGTAGAATCAATGTATGCTAACATGACTCGTGGAATGGTATCCATTACTTGATGTTGTTCTTTAAACTCATCCATGAATGTTTGTAAATCTGTAATTTGAGTTTGAACTTGTTTTTTAACGTCTTTACTATGGGTCACTTTACGATCGAGCTTGATCGGTTCAAGTAATAGTTGATTCATCGTACGTTCCATTTTTTCAAAATCCCATTGATCAGTAGCTTCGTCTTCAGAACAACTTTCCCCAATGACGAAATCAACCGTTTCCTCAACCATATTTTTCAATTGTCCAAGTAGATCATGACGATCTAGTACTCGGTCACGAAGAGAATAGATGACCTTACGTTGCTCATTAATCACATCGTCCAATTTCAAATTGTATTCGCGCATGGAGAAATGTGAACCTTCAACAATGCGTTGTGTACGTTCTGTCAGTTCGTGAACGTCTTTTCCGAGGACAAGGCCGAGACTATCAGTTTTTACTTTTTTGTTAAACTTCTCTAATTCATCTTTTGCAAATCGTTTAAACATATCGTCTTCTAATGAGAGAAAGAACTGAGATTCCCCTGGGTCACCTTGTCGACCAGAGCGTCCTCTTAATTGATTATCAATCCGACGACTTTCGTGTTTTTCCGTACCTAGGACAAATAAGCCCCCAATGTTTGCTACACCATCACCAAGAACGATATCGGTACCACGCCCCGCCATGTTTGTAGCAACGGTAATTTGATTCATTTGTCCAGCTTGGGAAATCAGGTAAACTTCTTGTTCCACACTTTTGGCATTTAACAGTTGGAAGACTAAACCTTCTTTTTTCAAATAGTCGGCCACTGTTTCAGATTGAAGAATGGAAGTGGTTCCGACAAGTACGGGTTGTCCAGTTGAATGTCGTTTTTTCACTTCTTTTGCTACAGCTATATACTTTTGATCGATTTTCTCGAAAACTTGATCGGTGTGATCGACACGAATTCGCGGACGATTCGTCGGGATTTGTAAAACTTCCATTCCGTATACTTCCCGGAACTCTTTTTCTTGCGTCTTTGCTGTACCTGTCATGCCACAAAGTAAAGGGTACATACGGAAGTAGTTTTGAATGGTTACTTGTGCTTGTGCTTTATTTTCTTCTGTAATTGTGACGCCTTCTTTTGCCTCAATTGCTTGATGAAGGCCATCAGAAAGTGTTCGTCCATCCATGATACGTCCGGTGAACATATCTACTAAATAGATTTTGTCTTCTTTTACAATATAATCGACGTCAAGTTCGAACATGACATGTGCTCGTACGGCTTGAATGACGTAATGAAAGAGGGACTGATGTTCTAGTTCATATAAATTTTCAATCCCAAATGCTTTCTCTACTTTTTCGATGCCGATATCTGTCAACGATGTAGCTTTCGTTTCATCATCAAAATCGTAATCGCGTTCTTTTTTGAAGCGTTTGGCTAAACGGGCTGATATCATGTGTAAATCAGCATTTGCAGACATTTTCCCTGCTACTATTAAGGGTGTTTTTGCTTCATCTACTAACACACTATCCACTTCGTCAATTATTGCGAAATGATAAGGGCGTTGAACTTTTTGAGAATGATCGCCTGCCATGTTATCACGAAGGTAATCGAATCCAAATTCTGTCCCCACACCATAGGTGATATCAGCTGCATAAGCTAGTTGCTTTGCTTCTGATTGCATCATTGGTAAGTTGATTCCTACTGACAGACCTAGAAAACGGTGAATTTGGCCAATTTGGTCATAGTCACGCTGTGCAAGATATTCATTGACCGTAATCACATGCACACCTTTTCCTTCTAATGCACGAATGTAAGAGGGGAGGGAGGCGACTAGTGTTTTTCCTTCACCCGTTGGCATTTCTGAAATATTACCTTCAGTTAATACGAGCCCGCCAATCAATTGGACATCAAAGTGACGCATATGTAATACACGTTTTGACGCTTCACGAACGACTGCAAATCCATCTGGGATAATAGCTTGTATGTTTTCACCATCAGACAATCTATTTTTGAAAGTCTGTGTCATGGCACGTAGTTCTTCATCTGACATTTGTGCGTATGTTTCTTCTAATCTATTTATTTGATTGACCAATTTTCTATATTTTTTTAATTGACGTTCGCTTGTTTCGGTTGAACGTTTAAAAAGTGAGATCATCGTTTTCCCGCTCCTTCGAATTCTAGACACGAGATTATTTTAACAAAAAATTGAGAGAATTACTATGAAACTTCTAAGATGGCGTTTACGTCTATTAATTTATTGGGTTTAGAAGACTCGATTTAGGACATAATATAGGAGGAAACATTAATTTTGACGAATATTGTTTACCATAATAGTTTTCATGATATAATACATATGGATTTATCTATTTATATTATTTTGTAACGACATAAGGAGGAATGACATGCTATACCTATCTTTGGTTCTGGCATTTGTCGCTTCAATACTGTTAACTCCAGTGGTGAAGGCCATTGCGTTCAAAGTGGGCGCCGTTGACCGACCGAATTATAGAAAAGTACACGCACGAATTATGCCACGTTTAGGTGGTCTCGCAATATTTGGTGCGTTTTTAATTGGTTATTTTGTGTTACATCCCGAAGATCCGACTGCCCTGTATATTATATTAGGTGCTTTTATGATCATCATTACAGGCGCACTTGATGATATGTTTGAAATTACTGCTAAAGCGAAGCTCCTTGGGCAATTTATTGCAGCTGGTCTCGTGATTTATGGTGGTTTGCAAATTGAGTTTATTAATTTACCATTTGGTGGACAATTAGACTTTGGCTACTTTAGCATTCCACTGACCATTATATGGATTGTTGGAATTACGAATGCCATTAACTTAATTGATGGTCTAGATGGTTTGGCTGCAGGTGTTTCTACGATTGCTTTAGTTACATTAGCAGGAATGGCCTTTATGATGGGCGACATGTTCGTGTTCTCTATGGCAGCATTGCTTGCTGCAAGTTCTGCAGGATTTTTATTCTATAATTTTCATCCAGCAAAAATATTTATGGGTGATTCAGGGTCCTTATTCCTTGGATATATGATTGGAGTACTTGCTTTACTTGGATTTAAAAACATTACCGTAATTTCATTAATCATTCCAATTATCATGCTTGGAGTACCGATCTCTGATACATTTTTTGCCATCGTTCGTCGCGTACGAATGAAACAACCCATTTCTGCGCCGGACAAGTCTCACTTACATCACTGTTTATTGAATGTAGGATTTACACATCGTCAAACCGTTCTAATTATTTATGCTTTTGCAGCATTATTTGGAGTAGCAGCATTGATCTTCTCACAAGCAACCTTATGGGGCGCGATTTTATTAATCGCAGTGATGTTGGTAGCAATAGAATTATTTGTTGAAGCAGTTGGACTAGCAGGCAAGAACTACAAACCTTTAATCAATTTTGTTCGAATGATAAGCAAATGACTAAACCTCATGCAGAGATGCATGGGGTTTTTTATTATGTATTAACACAATGCAAATGCCGGATTGAAGAGGGAATAGATAAACAGAGTGCCAATTCAACCAACTCCACCAGTATGCCCAGAAAACCAAAACTTACTCTAACATTGAAAAAAGAGAGTACAATTGCGCTTAGCCTCATGCAAGAGCGTTAAGCGTGAGGATAATACTAATTCACGATATACAACAGGATTGATCCACAGAGTAAATTATATAAACAAAAAACCGACACAGTAATTATGTGTCGGTTTTTAGGTATGCTTATTCGTTTTCTAAAACCAATTTGTTTGAATCTGTTTCAGTACTGTTATCTGAATAACTTGACGAACCTGGATTTAATCCCATATGACTTTGTAGAAGTTCTTGTGTTTCTTCTAGTGATTCGTCATCGAGTAGCCAGTAATATGTGCCAGTTGACATGTCATCATATCCTTCAAGTGTCAGCGTATCTACTTGAGGCATCCCTTTTTTGATATAAGCAAAGAACGATTTCATTTCATCAAAAGTCATATCGGTTTTCATATTGTCACCGACCGCATCAATCAGATTCCCATACTTTGTAAAGGAAGATGCTGAAGATGCTCTCTTGATAATGGAAGCTAGTATTTCTTGTTGACGTTTACCACGTTCAATATCACTATCTAATTTACGTGTTCGAGCTAATGCTAAAGCTTCACGTCCGTCGAGTTTCTGATAACCTTCTTTTAATTGTACAGAGTAGACATCAAATTCATCTTTTTCCAAACGATCGTAGGGAACAGTTGCATAAATCCCATCAAGAGCATCTACTACATCAATGAATGCATTGAAGTTCATACGTACATAATAATCAACAGGGACATCAAGAAGCCCTTCAACGGTTTCGATTGTTGTTTTTGTGCCACCATGTCCGATAGCGTGTGTTATTTTATCTTTGTATCCTACTTCTGGGATGTACACCAATGTGTCACGTGGGATACTGACTAACTTTATGGTTTTATCTTTATTGTTTAATGTTGCAAGCATTAGAGCATCTGATCGACTAGAATCTGCACCTTGATTGCGAGTTTCGCTATCGTCTATTCCTATAAATAAGATAGATATATTATCCTCTACAGGTTTCACCACTTCTTCACGAAGATTAGAACCTTGTCGGTCTTCCACGGCTTCGTACGAATTATCTGCTGCAGTTTCGACTTTTTTCATCAAGATAATCCCGTAGGCAGTTCCGGAAATTAGTATGGAAGCTAGAACCATAATGGATATTTTTATTATCAAAGACTTTTTTGAGCCTGTTTTAGTTGTTTTGAATTCTTTTCTTTTCATACGAATAGATTCTCCTTTAGTGGGATACTTCCTCACCTGTTCCATAAGACGCAAGAAGTTAGCACAATGTTTCATATCTAACGACAGTACTCCTCATTATACAACGATTTTCGTATTCCTCAAAGGAAAATTTTTTCAGATAATGTGAGAAGAATATAACCTGATCGCTTGTAATCTTACTTTCGAGTTTATTATTTGACTTATTATGAGGGGATTATAAGTCAAACTCGAGAAAATCTGGTGCGTTGCGTTCAATAACAGCTTGCCCATTGGTCATTTCGGTTAACCATTCAATAAATGTTTCTTCCGACGCAATTGGTACATATAGAAATATATCGACGGAATCTGCATAATCAATGCGTTGGAGTGGATAGGATGAACTGCGGACTTCATTCTCAACTTTACCGAGCCATGAATATTCGACAGATACTTTCATTAAATGATGTAATTGTCTTTTTACGATTTGCGCAGCTTCAATCCCTTCTGTTGTTGCTTTACCGTATGCTCGGATTAATCCACCACCGCCTAATTTAATGCCACCAAAATATCTAGTGACCACAACGACTGTATCTTTTAACCCTTGTTTTTTTAGAACCTCTAGCATTGGTACACCAGCAGTACCACTTGGTTCACCGTCATCATTGGCTTTTTGCACGGAATCATGCTCGCCAATTAAATATGCAGAACAATTATGATTCGCTGATTTATGTTGCGATTTTATTTCGTCAATGAAAGCTAGAGCATCATGCTCGCTTTCTGCTCGGTTTACATAAGTTAGGAAACGCGATTTTTGAATAATGATTTCTGATGATCCAAATCCTTTAACTGTTATGTAATCTTTCCTCAAGGAAACTCACTCCTATTGACATCTAGTTGTCATGTAATTTTAATATTTATTTTAATGCTTAGTGGTATAATTGATGCAGTCCTTGCAGGAATATGTGCATTAATGACTAATACTATATAGAGAGAAATGAATGCACAGTCATTCATCAGTATATTGCTTAAAAAGGAGAATACCTGATGACTGCTAAAAAGGTTGATATCAATTCATTAGATTATATTTTTAGTCAAATGGTCGAAACGATGGATAGTTCGAAAAATGATATCTATAAAATAAGTGAACAAAATCGCCAGAGTTTATTACAAATGCAAAAAGAATTAGAAATCGTCCATTCAAAGTTAGCAGAAGTTTTAATTGATGGAGATATTCTAGAAGAAGAGACTCGTTTATCGAGAAAACGATTAGGAGATGTCTCAAAGCATTTTAACACGTTTTCAGAAGAACAAATACGTGAAGCTTATGAACAAGCGAATGACTTGCAAATAAAACTTTCAATTAATCGAACAGAAGAACGTCAATTGCGGGAACGGCGTGCTGATTTGGAAAGAAGATTAACGGAATTAAACGAATCCATTTTGCATGCGGATCAATTAGCAACGCAAGCAAATGTCGTGATGAATTATTTAACTTCAGACCTAAAAGAAGTTGGACAAGCATTAGAAAATGCAAAGTTAAAACAAGAATACAGATTAAGAATTATTGAGGCACAAGAAGAAGAACGAAAAAAATTGTCTCGGGAAATCCATGACGGTCCAGCTCAAATGATGGCCAATGTTTTGGTTCGCTCGGACTTGATTGAACGTACATATCGCGAAAAAGGGGTCGATCAGGCTCTCATCGAAATTTCGAGTTTGAAAGTCATGGTTCGAAGTGCTCTGTCTGAAGTACGTCGAATTATTTATGATTTGCGACCAATGGCATTGGACGATTTGGGTTTAGTACCGACACTTAAAAAATATTTAATGACTATCGAAGATTATAATATAGGGTGCAAAATACACTTCCACTCCATTGGTGATCAACGACGTATCATCACCAACTACGAAATAGCCATTTTCCGATTAATCCAAGAATCTGTGACCAATGCAACCAAACACGGCCAAAGTAAGAACATTGAGGTGAAGGTTGAATGGTGCACACAAATGGTGACGATTACCGTAAAAGATGATGGAACAGGGTTCGATCCAAAGTTCGTTCGCGAGAGCTCATTTGGATTATTGGGGATGCAAGAACGTGTTGATTTGCTAAAAGGTGAAATGATTGTTGAATCTTCTCCTGGAAACGGAACAACAATGATGTTTAGAATTCCTTTGAAAGAGGAAAAAGAATAATAGCTGTGCTTAAATTTAGGAGGAAATGTAAATGACAAAGATAATAATCATAGATGACCACCAATTATTCCGTGAAGGAGTAAAACGAATATTAGATTTTGAAGATTCATTTGAAGTAGTAGCTGAAGGCGGAGACGGTAGTGACGCCATTAATTTATATGAGGAATATGCACCAGAAGTGATTTTAATGGATATCAACATGCCCCGTAAAAATGGAGTTGATGCTACAGGCGAACTAATGGCTAAATACCCTGAAGCAAAAGTCATCATGTTATCAATTCACGATGATGAGTCCTACGTAACGCATGCGTTAAAAACGGGTGCACTTGGATATATGCTGAAAGAAATGGATGCAGATGCAATCGTACAAGCTATTAAAGTGGTAGCTACAGGAGGATCTTATTTACATCCTAAAGTTACACGTAACTTAGTTGCGGAATTCCGCCGCTTAAGCGAGCGTGAAAATAAAGGAACGTTCCACCAATCAGAAATTCGTCGTCCATTCCACTTATTGACTAAACGTGAATGTGAAGTATTACAATTATTGACCGACGGACAAAGCAATCGCATGATTGGTGAGACGTTATTCATCTCTGAAAAGACCGTAAAAAACCATGTATCAAGCATTCTACAAAAAATGAATGTAAACGATCGCACACAAGCAGTTGTCACAGCTATCAAAAATGGCTGGGTAGAAGTACGATAATTCATTTAATCAATCCTCACGAGCACATGCTTGTGGGGGTTTTTTTGCTGGTTTTCTGTTTGTAAGCTACTCCAAGGTTCCTTTAGGTTAGGGGAAATGAAGTAGACCCTTTTTCAGTTTCTCAGAGAAACTTTCCTTATATGATTTCGTCTCAATACACATGTCCGGCTTTATTTATTGTCATATTCGACTTTTTATGACAAAATAGCCGTGTAGGAGGGACGAACTTAATGAAACTTAAATATATGACTATGCTTACATTGATATTACTGCTGTTGTCAGCTTGTGCAGGCGAAGAAAATCGCGAAGGTGCTGGTTCAATATCTGATGGAGAGTCGTCTTCAGGAAAAAACAATGCGTTAGAGCACGGTGTGACAGATCAAGCTCCGTCTGAAGTAGGATTTAGCATGACGGGTAAAGATATCGAAGCAGCACAAAACGTACCAGCTGCAGAGAAAAAAGCATTAATGGAAACATTTGATATTTATTTAAAAGCCTTTAACGAAGAAGATCTTGAGAAATACATGTCAGTAATCGCAAAAGAACCAGAAGGGTTTGATTACAAACAAGAAGAGAAGGACGTTAAAGCTGCTTTTGAAAATTATGAAGTAAACCGAACAGCCGAAGATGTTACTGTTATTAAATACAATAAAAATCAAGCACAAGTTTTTGCATCCTTGTCTATTTCAATGGAGCAAGAGACAACCGGTGCTAAAGTTGACAGAACTGGTCGACAAGTCACTGTTTTTGCAAAAGAGGATGGAAACTGGCGGGTGACCAGTGTGTATTTCATCGGAGATGTAATTGAATAATTGTGAACAAGCCTCGCCTAGTGTGGGGCTTTTATTTTTGCATTAAGGAAATGACGAGAAAAGTTACGTTTATTTAAGTAAACACTCTATACAGAGTAAATTACTATTCATTACAAGAAGGGCACGCCTTCAATTTCGGACCTTCCAACTTCGGTGTCGAGCGCAAGTGTCACTTTCCGTTTTTCGTGATAAAATCAATGAGTAGGAATGAGGTCAATCCGAATAGGAGGGATGCTCATGAAAGAAGTACAAGAATTTTTATCTGGTCGTATTTGGTTGAAGGAGGAAACCCCATTTCCTTTAACGGTTATCGACATGTTTATCCGCAAAGGTTTTATTACCCCCCACAAAGGCATTCAGTCGAATTATAATTCCCTTATCAGTCAAAAAGAAAAAAATCAATGTCGTCGGTGCGGAAACAAAAAGTTGATTACGTTTCAATGTGCTAAATGTAATGGACCGTGTCAATATTGTAGACATTGTATTCGTATGGGCAGAGTCAGTAGTTGTACAGAGTTAATCACTTGGTCTGGCCCATTGGTTGAATCATCCAGTCAACACACGTTTAATTGGACTGGTACGTTAACTGTTTTACAAGCTAAAGCATCACGAGAGTTGCTACACAGCGTTCTAACGAATCAAAGCCATTTAGTCCATGCTGTTTGCGGAGCTGGAAAAACGGAGCTATTATTTCCAGCAATTTTTGAATTGCTGACACATGGCCAACGAGTCTGTATAGCAACTCCGAGAACAGATGTCGTTTTGGAACTGGCTCCAAGATTTCAGCAGGTTTTTCCGAATACAGTGATACATGCGTTGTATGGTGGAGCGCCTGAAAACACAAACTATGCACAATTGATCATTGCAACAACACATCAATTATTACGTTTTGAAGAAGGGTTTGATGTCGTATTTGTAGATGAAGCAGATGCGTTTCCATTCACGATGGATGAAGCTTTGCAATATGCAGTTCAAAAAGCAAAGAAACAACAAGCAGTCGTTCATTATATTACCGCCACACCTTCTGACGAGTTAGTACAACAAGTGAAAAATATATCGCTTATTTCTGAACGTTTTCACGGATTTTCTTTACCAGTTCCAAGATTTGATGGTTTATGGAACTACAGTAAGCATATAAAGAAAGAGAAGCTTTCGCCTAAATTACAAAAGTGGACACAACAATGTCTGGATAACAAACTACCATTTCTCGTTTTTTTTCCAACAATTGAATTAATGGAACAAGCAACCCCCTTATTTCAACGGCTTCATAAGGAGATTGTATCTGTTCATGCGGAAGATGCAGAACGCAAATTGAAGGTACTGAAATTGCGTGAGAAGAAAGTTCCTGGCCTTTTAACAACTACGATTTTGGAGCGAGGGATTACCATTCCAAACGTCCAAGTCGCAGTAGTTGGAGCGGACGAAGCCATTTTCACGAGCAGTGCTTTAATCCAGATTGGTGGTCGAGTAGGTCGCTCGATTGAGTACCCGACAGGTGATCTTGTGTTTTTTCATCATGGCATATCGTTTGAGATGGATCAGGCGAAATCCATAATAAGAGCACATAATGCGAAACGAGAAAAGCCATGAATTGCTTAATTTGTTCAGCTCCATTTTTAGAAGCTCCTTCTTGGCAACGACTGTTCACCATGAAACAATCTGAGACCACTTGTGAAAAATGCAAAAGTAAATTTGAAAAAGCGACCGATAAAGAGCATGAAACGGACTGGATTGGAACAATATACGAAGGTGCACTCGATTCATTAACATCGATCTATTCTTACAACATGTGGATGAAACAAGTTTATCAACAATATAAATTTCAGCATGACGTGGAACTGGCAAAAGTTTTTGCAGCTGACTTTTCTCATCTAAAGAAAAACAAAAATCTCATTGTTCCCATCCCACTTCATCAGGATATGTTAAAAAGTCGAACTTTTTCACAAGTAGATCAATTATTATTAGCTGCAAGAGTGCCATTTACACAAGTCTTAACGAAAATTACAAACAGTTCCCAAATAAAGAAATCAAAAAAAGAACGAATCGAATCAGAAATTAATTATTCAGTATGTGCAGATGTTCAAAGTCAAACCATATTATTAGTTGACGATTTATATACAACCGGCACCACACTACGTCACATTGCATTTATCCTTAAAGAAGCGGGTGCACAAGAGGTGAACGCAATCACATTGATTCGAGCATGACTTGCAGAAAAAACTCTTTCATTCGACAAAATGTAAAAGTTTTTAGTTTGTGGCAGGATAAATTAGGGGATATGTAGAATAAGGTATACATAGCCTTAATTAAAGGAGGAGTTTAAATGTTAAATTTTAATATCCGCGGTGAAAACGTTGAGGTAACTCCTGCGATTCGCGATCATGTTGAAAATAAAATTAACAAAGTAGAACGCTATTTCAACGAAGATTTTAAAGCGAACGCAAATGTCAATTTAAAGGTATATAGCGACAGTCAGACTAAAGTAGAAGTAACAATCCCAATGAAAAATTTAACGCTTCGTGCTGAAGAACGACACAATGACATGTATGCAGCCGTCGATTTAATCGTCGACAAGCTAGAGCGTCAAATTCGTAAACATAAAACAAAAGTAAATCGTAAGTATAGAGACCGTGAAGGCGGAGCAGCAGCCTATTTTGCTTACGCTCAATCCCCTGAACAAGCCGCTTATCAAGATGAAAGTGAAGATGACGTTCATATTGTACGAACAAAACAGTTTGAATTAAAACCGATGGATCAAGAAGAAGCTGTTTTACAAATGGATATGCTCGGCCATAACTTCTTCGTCTTTACTGATGCTGAATCAAACGGCACGAATATTGTTTACAAGCGTAAAGATGGCAAATACGGTTTAATTGAAACGAATTAATAAATATAAGTGGAAGCCCTCAATTTTGAGGGCTTTTTTTTGTAAGTCCACCACGCATCCTGTATTCAAAGCTTTTCCTAACCTAAATAGAGGGCACTGAAAAAGTTCACCAGGATAGACTGACGAGTATTCCCTAGAAATAACGCTCTGGGGCTATGTGGATGCTTCCTGCGGGAAGGCAGAAGGCGCCTAGGATGGTTCTCTGCCTTGGCGATAAAGTCCAGTGTATACAAATTAAAAGCGAGCCTTTCCTTGATTTATCGGGAAAGACTCGCTTTGACTTTTTCGGTGGCCACCTCTACTGAGCTGCCTATTGAAATATGACTATGTTTAGAACGCTTCCCATATTGAATTAAAAACGAAAAAGTGCATTTGCGCGTAAACTCCCGCAAATTTTGAAGAATGTGACCCACAGGTATGCGGTCTTCATACTTGTTTGCTCACGCGGAACCTGCGGAAGCGCAAATGCATGATAAACAACAGGTTGTTTTCGTACAGCTTTGTTATTAAAATTCTTCCAATACAGGAGAGATTCCTACCTGAACAACAATAATTCCTACGTCATATCGTTATTTTCCTACGTCATCCTCGATTATTCCTACGTGACCCACGATAATTACAACTGAGCACTCGCTCAGCTTATTATTAATGGGTATGTTAAAGAATGCTGCTTGATTTTAAAAAAGAAGAAGAGTTCATTTGCGCCTACACGGCCGCAATAGAGTGAAGCGTGAGACCCACAAGTATGTGATCTTCATACTTGTTGGCTCATGCGGAACGTGCGGCAGCGCAAATGCACGATAACAAAAGGGTAGATCTAGGTAAATATGATTGAGAACGGGGAGTTTTCTACATGAATGACGATAATTCCTACGTCATATCGTTATTTTCCTACGTCATCCTCGATTATTCCTACGTGACCTACGATAATTACAACTGAGCACTCGCTCAGCTTATTATTAATGGATATGTTAAAGAATGCATCTTGATTTTAAAAAAGAAGAAGAGTGCATTTACGCATACAAAATCGCAAAAGAATGTTTACAAATTTAACAGATAGCTTCAATGGTAAAAGTGAATAGTTTCATAACTTAATGAGATGCCGGATAGGCATAAAAATATAGCATTCTAGCCTTAATGAAAGTTCGTAATTTGCACCCCTATAGCAGCAGTGGTAAAATAGACGTTGAGACTATATGGGAAGTGATTCTAATGCTTGGTGTATTAAAAAAAGTATTTGACACAAATAAACAAGATTTAAAGAGACTTGAAAAAATTGCCGATAAAGTAGAGGCATTTGCAAAAGAGATAGAAGCATTAACTGATGATCAATTACGTGCAAAAACCGACGATTTTAAAGGTCGTTTGGCAGATGGTTCTACACTGTCTGATATTCAAGCAGAAGCATTTGCTGTAGTTCGAGAAGCAGCTAAACGTGTACTTGGTATGTATCCATTCCGTGTTCAAATCATGGGTGCTGCGGCACTTCATGAAGGAAATATAGCGGAAATGAAAACTGGTGAAGGGAAGACGTTAACGTCAACAATGCCAGTTTATTTAAATGCATTGACAGGTAAAGGTGTACACGTTGTAACCGTCAATGAATATTTAGCTAGTCGTGATGCAGTCGAAATGGGTCAGCTGTATAATTTCTTAGGATTAACAGTTGGTCTAAATATTAACAGTTTGAATAAAGATGAAAAACGTGAAGCGTATGCAGCTGATATTACGTATTCCACTAACAACGAGTTAGGATTTGATTACCTACGAGATAACATGGTGTTATACAAAGAAGAACATGTACAACGTCCGCTTTTCTTTGCTGTAATCGATGAAGTTGACTCAATCTTAATAGATGAAGCACGTACTCCACTCATTATTTCAGGTAACGCGGCTAAGTCTGCACAACTTTACATTCATTCAAATGCATTAGTACGTACTCTTCGTATAGAAGAGGATTATTCATATGATGAATCGACAAAAGGCGTTGTGTTAACAGAAACAGGTATTGAACGAATTGAAAAAGCATTTGGAATCGATAATTTATTTGATTTGACACATGTTGGGTTAAATCACGCAATCAACCAGTCGTTAAAAGCACATGCAAGTATGCATAATGATGTCGATTATGTTGTGCAAGATGGTGGAATTGTGATAGTTGACTCATTTACTGGTCGTTTAATGAAAGGTCGTAGATATTCAGACGGACTTCACCAAGCGATAGAAGCGAAGGAAGGCCTGGAGATTCAAAATGAATCGATGACGATGGCAACGATTACGTTCCAAAACTACTTCCGTATGTATGAAAAGCTTTCTGGTATGACGGGTACAGCGAAAACGGAAGAAGAAGAGTTCCGTAATATCTACAATATGAACGTCATTGTTATTCCAACTAATAAATTAATTGGCCGTGATGACCGTGCCGACTTAATTTATGCTTCAATGGAAGGTAAATACAAAGCAGCAGCAGAGGATATTGCAGAACGACATAAAGCAGGACAACCTGTTCTAGTAGGTACAGTTGCAATTGAAACTTCTGAAATTATCTCGAAATTATTATCGAAACATGGGATTCCCCATAATGTACTTAATGCGAAGAATCATGAACGCGAAGCAGAAATCATCGCAACGGCGGGTCATAAAGGGTCGGTAACAATCGCTACCAATATGGCTGGACGTGGTACGGATATTAAACTTGGTGATGGAGTCGTTGACGTTGGTGGTTTAGCTGTAATAGGTACCGAACGTCATGAATCTCGCCGTATTGATAACCAGCTTCGTGGACGTTCTGGACGTCAAGGTGATCCTGGTGTTACCCAATTCTATTTATCAATGGAAGATGAATTGATGCGTCGATTCGGTTCAGATAATATGCGTGCGATGATGACTCGTTTAGGGATGGATGATTCTCAACCAATCCAGTCTAAAATGGTGACACGTGCAGTTGAATCGGCACAAAAACGTGTTGAGGGGAATAACTTTGATGCCCGTAAACGATTGCTCCAATACGATGATGTTTTGCGTCAACAACGTGAGATTATCTATAAAGAACGTCTAGAAGTTTTAGAAACAGATAATATGCGCAATTTAGTCGAAACGATGATTAATGAAGTCATTGAGCAAGTAGTTGCCATTCATACAACATCTGAAAAGCAGAATGAATGGAATTACAAAGGTCTTGAAGATTATATTAAAGCCAACTTCTTGGATGATGGGACGATTACACGCACACAATTAGAAGGTAAATCAGCGGATGAAATTATTGCGTTAATTAAAGAAGAAGTGTACAAACACTATGACGAAAAAGAAGAAGAAATGACGGCTGAACGTATGCGTGAGTTCGAAAAAGTTATTTTACTTCGATCAATTGATACGAAATGGATTGATCATATCGATGCGATGGATCAACTTCGTCAAGGAATTCACTTGCGTGCATATGGACAAATTGATCCTTTACGTGAATATCAAAATGAAGGATTTGCCATGTTTGAAACCATGGTTGATTCGATTAAAGAAGACGTTGCCAAATATGCGTTGAAAGCTGAAATTCGCAACAATTTACAACGTGAAGAAGTGGCAAAAGGACAAGCTGTAAACCCGAAAGAAGAAGCTGGACCAGTTAAGAAAAAACCAGTGCGTGCTGCAACGTCTGTAGGACGAAACGAAATATGCCCATGTGGGAGTGGCAAGAAATTCAAAAATTGCCATGGAGCTGTTGAAAGATAACGGAGGAATTATGAAATGATGGAATTATCAGATGTACGGAATGAACTGGATAGAACTGCTTCAAAATTAACCGACTTTAGGGGGTCTCTTTGACTTAGAAAACAAAGAGGCACGTATAGCGGAGTTGGATGAAAATATGTCTATGCCCGATTTCTGGAATGATCAGAATGCAGCACAGACGGTTATTAATGAAGGTAATGCACTAAAAGAAATTGTCAATGAATTTAAAATATTAGTGGATACGCAAGAAAACTTAGAGATGACGCTTGAGTTATTGCGCGAAGAAACTGATGAAGACTTACAAGAAGAACTTGGTAACGAAATGAAAGAATTCACAGCTAAAATGAATGACTTCGAGTTGCAACTGTTATTGAGTGAAGAATATGATAAAAACAATGCAATCCTAGAATTACACGCCGGTGCGGGTGGTACTGAATCGCAAGACTGGGCATCTATGTTACTCCGTATGTATCAACGTTGGGGTGAGAAAAAAGGCTTTAAAGTTGATACGCTTGATTACTTGGCAGGAGACGAAGCGGGTGTTAAATCCGTAACTCTAGGATTTAAAGGTCATAATGCTTATGGATATTTAAAAGCTGAAAAAGGCGTTCACCGTCTTGTACGCATTTCTCCATTCGATTCATCAGGAAGAAGACATACATCTTTCGCTTCGTGTGAAGTAATGCCTGAATTTAATGATGAAATTGAAATTGAAATCCGTACGGAAGATTTGAAAATTGATACGTATCGTGCTAGTGGAGCGGGTGGACAGCATATTAACACGACTGACTCTGCTGTTCGTATTACTCACTTACCAACAGGAGCTGTCGTTACCTGTCAGCAAGAACGTTCTCAAATCAAGAACCGTGAAAAAGCTATGACGTACTTAAAAGCAAAATTGTATCAGTTGAAAATAGAAGAAAAAGAAGCACAAATGCTTGAAATTCGTGGTGACCAAAAAGAAATCGGATGGGGAAGTCAAATACGTTCATATGTATTCCATCCATATTCTATGGTGAAAGATCATCGAACTAATGCAGAAAGTGGTAACGTCCAAGGTGTTATGGACGGTGACATCGATTTATTTATCAATAGCTATTTACGTTCTAGAATGAATTAACTAGCAAATGCGGGCATCCTATATGGGTGCTCGTTTTTTTGATGAAAAATCTTGCTGTGAAACGGTACTGCTAGTATGGAATATGTGACTCATGAATGAAAAGCTATTTTAGATCAATGAAACAGTGTGTAAGATTTCTTTAGTGATTCACTAGGGTGAACTTCACACGCTACACTGTGTCTGCTATACTTCTGAAGGGAAATTTTACAGATTAAGAAAGTAGGTCGTATGATGAATCGTAAATATCGGAAAGAGCCACATCCAATGTTGGCTTCCGTTTTGGAGTATATATATATTATTATCGGCGCGGCAATTATTGCAGTTGGCTTTAACGTCTTTTTATTACCAAATGAAGTTGCATCGGGTGGAGTAAGCGGGATTAGTACGATTTTAAAAGGATTATTTAACTGGAATCCAGGTCTTGTGCAATATGCATTTAATATTCCATTATTCATCGCAGGAGTTATTTTTTTGGGGAAACAGTTTGGTGCTCGCTCGCTCGTGGGGACATTAACGTTGCCATTAATTGTTATATTAACAGCAGGGTGGGAACCAGCCACACTTAATCCATTGCTTGGGGCTTTGTTTGGTGGTATATCAGTAGGGACGGGCTTAGGGATTGTCTTCCGTGGTCGTGCATCAACAGGTGGTACAGATCTAGCTGCTCAAATTATAGCGAAATATACAGGTTTTACACTTGGAACTAGTGTCATGTTGATCGATGGACTCATTGTACTTTCTGCTGCGATTGTTTTCGATGTCGAAAAAGGGTTATATGCATTAATTGGCTTATTTGTCACAACAAAGACAATTGATATCATCCAACTTGGATTCAGCCAATCGAAAATGGTTTATATAATTACGAATAAACAAGAAGAAATACGGGATGCTATCTATATGGAAGTAAATCGTGGAGTGACGAAGCTTCCGGCAGTTGGAGGATATACGGAACAAGAACGTCCCATTTTACTTGTTGTCGTTTATCAAACTGAATTTACGAAATTGAAACAAGTCGTAAAATCCATTGATCCAGCTGCTTTTATCATTGTTTCGGATGCCTATGAGGTCCTCGGTGAAGGTTTCAAACGTTCTTGAATTTGGTATACTTTAAGTTAGATTAAAAATGTATTCTACAGGAGGTAAAAGAATGAATAAGAAATTATTAGCAGCTATTTTTGGTTCGTTATTAATGCTTGCGGCGTGTGGCGGTGGGGACGACGAGAATGCAGCCGTAAAAAATGACAAAAAAGGCGGAGAAGTAGTTCAAAGTGGTGATGCAGAAAAAATTGTGCAAGGGAATTGTACGATGTGTCATGGTGGGAATTTAGAAGGGCAAGGAAATGCTCCGGCTTTAACTGACGTTGGAGCGCGACTGTCAAAAGAAGAAATACTTGCTGTCATTAAAAAAGGCCAGGGCGGAATGCCACCAAACATAATTGAGGGTGCCGAAGCAGAAGTTGTAGCAGAATGGTTAGCGAATAAAAAATAATAATACAAATTGACCCATGACGATTCTTGTCAGGGGTCTTTTTTTGTCGAGCATTAATGTCAATTAGCAACACAGCATTCATTTCATACATAACTTATACCCGTTTTTTCGATTCGTTTCCTCTAGTATCGCTATCGAGTATTAACTTGTTTCAGTACTTTTTTAAATTATGTCAAAAATATGTTCAAAAAAAGAAGGGATTCCTGGTGTTAGTGCCGAATTTTGTGATTAATAGGTCAAATTCCCTTATCTAACGTTAAGTCCTTTGACATGGTTTTTTCGTCCTGTAAGTCTTCTGCACGAACTTTTGTAATAGTACTGTAATGAAATTTTGTCGACTTACTTGTTATAATGAATTTGTCGGAAAAAATCTGACGAAAGGTAGTAAACAATAGGTGGTTACAAATATATGATTTCAATGAAAAATGTTTATAAAAAATATCCAAACGGCATTGTTGCTGCAAACGGATTAAATGTAGAAATAATGCAAGGTGAATTTGTTTATGTCGTAGGTCCAAGTGGGGCAGGTAAATCGACATTTATTAAAATGATGTATCGAGAAGAACGCCCAACTAGTGGAGATATCTTCATTAATGACATTAACTTGGCAACCTTAAAATCGAAGCGTGTCCCTTACTTAAGACGTCAAATCGGGGTGGTGTTTCAAGACTTTAAATTATTACCTCGTTTAAATGTATATGAGAACGTAGCCTTTGCATTGGAAGTAATTGAAGAGTCTCCAAAAGTAATTCGTAAACGTGTAATGGACGTATTGGAATTGGTGGGACTTAAACATAAAGCACGCATGTTTCCAACTGAACTTTCTGGTGGAGAACAACAACGGGTTTCAATTGCGCGTTCGATTGTAAACACGCCAAAAGTAATTATTGCGGACGAGCCTACAGGTAACTTGGATCCCGAAACGTCATGGGAAATTATGAAAGTTTTCCAGGAAGTCAATAATCGAGGAACGACGATTATCATGGCAACTCATAACAAAGAAATAGTAAATACAATTAAGCACCGAGTAATTGCAGTTGAAGGTGGACTTATTGTCCGTGACGAAGCCGGAGGTGACTATGGCTATGAAAGCTAGAACATTAGGCCGTCACTTTCGTGAAAGTTTTAAAAGCGTAGGAAGAAACAGCTGGATGAGTTTTGCATCTGCAAGTGCCGTAACGGTTACTTTACTTCTAGTTGGTGTGTTCGTCATGATCATGATGAATCTTAATAAAGTAGCGGATGATCTTGAAAAAGATGTTGAAGTAAAAGTGCTGGTTGAGTTAACGGCAGATGAAAAGATGATTACAAAATTAGAACAAGATATAAAAAACGTTAAAGGTCTCGAAACAATCGTTTATTCGACTAAAGAAGAAGAATTAGAAGACTTGATTAAAGATTTTGGTGGGAAAATGGGATTATCTGATCAGAACAACCCCCTTCGAGCCGCGTTTTATGTCAAGGCATCTAACCCGCAAGAAACAGAGAAATTGGCAAAACAAATTGACCAACTTCCAAATACCTATTCAGTTGAATATGGAGAAGGCAAGATTGATAAACTATTTAGCTTTTTAAATCTTGCTAGGAATATTGGACTGGGCTTAATTTTAGCGTTATTATTTACGGCCATGTTTTTAATTTCAAATACGATACGCATTACAATAGTTGCCCGTCGTCGTGAAATTGAAATTATGAAGCTAGTGGGAGCAACTAGTTGGTTTATTCGAATTCCGTTTGTCCTAGAAGGCATTTGGATTGGAATTCTTGGTGCAATTCTGCCAATTGTAATTGTGACGGTACTCTACATTAATTTATACGAATTGGTTCAGCCCTATTTAGTAGGCGAATTATTTAATTTATTACCACTTACTCCATTCTTGTTCCAAGTGAACGCCCTCATATTGCTAATGGGCATTTTTATCGGAGTCTGGGGAAGCTTTATGTCAGTACGTAAGTTTTTACGCGTTTAATCGCGAGCTTGAAAGGGGCAGAACATGAGAGAAAAACAATCTAGATGGACAATGATAACCATTGCAACGGTATTAGGCTGTTCAGTTTTCATGGCACAACCGACTGCATTGGCGGATTCATTGAAAGATTTGAAAAATGAACAAAAACAAATGGAACAGAAAAAGAGCCAATTGAATTCTACGATTACGGATAAAAAAGGTGATATTACAATAAATCAAAGCAAACAAGAGCAATTAATTGAACAAATTCAAAGTCTCGATAGCAAAATTATTGAAACTGATAGCGAAATAGATAGTGTACTAGGTGAAATTAATCGCACAACCCTTGAGATTGAAGAGCTGAAAAAAAGCATTATCATTTTAGAAAAGAAAATTGCTGATCGAGATGAATTAATCAAAGAACGCTTACGTGCTGTTCAAGAAAGCGGTGGATCTGTCAGTTACTTAGATGTTCTTTTAGGAGCAAGTAGTTTTGCTGATTTTATTGACCGTTTTTCTGCAGTAAATACATTGATGGATGCCGATCGTAAGATTCTAGAAGAACAAGCGAATGATAAAGGATTACTTGAAGAGCAAAAAACTTCTGTTGAGGACAAATTGGCTCAACAAGAAGCTAGCAGAGATAAGTTAGTGAGTCTTAAAGCGGATCTTGATTCTCAAAAAGCTTCAAAAGGTAAATTAGTAGATCAACTAGAAGCTGAACAAGCAAGATTATATGAAGAAAAAAATGAGCTTGAGGCTGAATTCGAAGAGGCAATAGAAGTTAGCAAGGAAGTCGAAAACAAAATCATTGCAGAACAAGCACGATTAGTTGAAGTTGCACGACAAGCGGAAATAGCGCGCAAGAAAAAAGAAGCTGCTGAACGAGCTCGACAAGAAGCAGCCTCTAAAGCAAGAGCTTCTAAAGCAAGCAGTAATAGTGTGAGCAATGGAAACGTCTCTGCACCTGTCGTATCTTCAGGTACTTGGACACGCCCTGCTTCAGGTGTTTTCAAATCCACGTTTGGCCCTAGGGGAGACGTAGGTTTTGGAGCGAAGTTCCATTACGGTAGTGACATTGCGAATGATATTGGTACACCTATTGTGGCAGCTGCCGACGGTGTTGTTTCATATGCATCAACTATGAATGGTTTTGGTAATGTAATCATGATTACACACTCTATTGATGGTCAAATTTTCACAACCGTTTATGCACATTTAAGTGCTTTTAATGTAAGCTCTGGTACGCATGTTTCAAAAGGACAACTCATTGCTAAAATGGGTAACACAGGTAATTCAACTGGACCACATTTACACTTTGAAATTCATGTAGGTTCATGGCAAGGTAATTCAAATGCTGTGAATCCGATTCGTTATGTATCATTCTGATCGACATTAAAATTCACTCCTTTCTATTTACTAGAGGAAACAGAAAAACTTCCGTTTATAAAATTTGTAAGTAAATTTAAATATTAAAAGGCGACATATCGTTCATTTTGAACGAAATGCCGCCTTTTTCTTTCGTATTGCTTACTCTGATTTCTTAAATATGGTCATAATACAGTAGATGATTACTGCGAATATGGACATATATGGCTACTTGCATTTGCATAAAATTCGACAAGTACATTGATTTGGCGAAGTATATAATCAGGATCGATAGTGGTTTATACATTTTGCTGAATTTGCTGGTATCAATATGCCTATGCAGTTTCAGCTAGGCGGCTTTCAAGTGATAGCTGGCTTCTCGCTGGAGGCATCCACAAAGCGCCGAAGCGGTATTAAAGGGAATACTTAGTCCAGTCTATAATGGTGAACTTTTTCAGTGACCTCATTCGCTAGGAGTGGGTTTTATGGTTGGTCTTTTACTTTTCAAGATTTAAAAGGATATCACTTGATGGTAAATAGATTACTTCATCGCGAAGCTCATGATACAATTACATCAAACGTTATCGGAGTACCAAATAGATTAAACGGAGGAACTTCCATGAAGAAAAAAATAGTTGGCCTGGTCTTGTTGGCTGTATTAATTGCAATTGCCATCGGGAATATGGTGAATAATAATATTGATCGGGAAAGGTCTATGACCAATGAACAACTAGGCGTAGATATGACCCGTGTGGCGGCAAAAGAAGGCTTAAATAAAGGGGATGTCCCACCAGACTTTGAACTCACCACACTAGAAGGGGAAACGGTAAAGCTTTCAGATTATAAAGGAAAAAAAGTTGTTCTAAACTTTTGGGCGACTTGGTGCCATCCTTGTCGAGCAGAAATGCCACATATGCAAAATTACTATGAAGATTTTGCGGAAGAAGAAAATGTTGAAATGTTAGCGGTCAATTTAACTAATAGAGACAGTGAGAGTAAAGTGGTGGATTTTGTAAAAGATTACGGCTTGACTTTCCCAATCCCAATGGATGAGGACGGAAAGATCGGCGAAATGTTTGAAGTTATTACGATTCCATCCTCTTATATCATTGATTCCTCAGGAAATATTCAAAATAAAATCCAAGGACCAATGGATGACCAAATGCTTGCGGATTTACTTTCTGCTATTGAATAATTACTCAATAAGTAGGGGGAATAGGTGAGTTGATCAATTCATCTCGGATTATCAAATACGAAATAACAAATCTGGTTTCTTCTTGTCCTAAGATTGCCTACTCGTTCATACAATGAAACGAAGAATGTAGGGGGCGATTTTATTTGAGACGAAGCCGGGTTTTTTTATTTTGTTTATTAGTTGTATTGATTCTTTGTTTACTTGTTTTTTGGTCACCGTTTAAAAAAGACAAGGAAAGTACGTCTTCGGTTAGTCAATATTCTCCAATCGATGAGGCATATGAACGCATTTTGGCAAGTTCAGTCCATCCAGTTGAAGAAAAAAAACTGATTGAAGGTGCTCTAAGAGGTATGGCTGAAACCCTTGGTGATCCATATAGCAAATATATGACTAAGGAAGAAGCCACGTCTCACAGAGAATCACTTTCGGACGAGCGCGTAGGGATTGGCATAGAAATAATGGAGAATAAAGGTCATTTTATTGTTGTAACACCAATGAAATCATCACCTGCAGAAAAAGCAGGAGTGAAGCCATATGATGAAATTGTGCGTGTAAATGGAAAACGAGTAGAAGGAAAGAGTTTATCTGATTTACTAACAGTCATAAAAGGTGAAAAAGGAACAACTGTATCGTTGACTGTTTTTCGTGAAACCGAAGATCGACATCTAGAATTGACTATGAAAAGATCTGCACTACAAATTCAAACTGTAACAAGTGAACGCATTGAAGAAGATGGCCAAGCAATCGGCTATGTGACGATTTCACTATTTGGAGAAAAAACGGCCGAAGAATGGGAAGAACAAACGAGAACACTTGTAAAACAAGGGATTGATGGTTTATTAATCGATGTACGGGGCAATCCAGGGGGATATTTACATAGTGTTCAACAAGTTGTAGGAACCATGCTGAAGACTGGTGAAATTTTTGCTTACATGCAAGACCCTAAAGGTGTACTTGAACCGTTGCCTGTAGAGGCAATGAAAGAAGATGACTATTCAAAAGTAATGAAGAAAATTCCAATTATCTTATTACAAAATGAAGGCAGTGCTTCTGCAAGTGAAGTACTAAGTGGGGCACTTAAAGCCAATCAACGTGCTGTCATCGCGGGTAGTACGAGTTTTGGCAAGGGGACCGTACAAGAAACATGGAAATTAACAAACGGCGGGGAAATGAAATTATCATCACACAAATGGTTAACCCCAAAACAACAATGGATTCATGGGATCGGGATTGAGGCAGATTATAAAGTAAAGGCAAGCGAACTATATCAACTTGAACCACTGCCAATCGATGGTTCGTATCATGTAGGAGATATGAATGAAGATATTATTTATGGACAAAAAGTTTTGAAAGCACTAGGTTACGATGTTACACGTGTCGATGGCTATTTTGATGAAAACACAGCAAATGCCGTACTGGCTTTCAAACAAGATAAGAAAATAGAGGCAAATGCATCAATGGATACCGTTTTCTTTCAATCTACTAGAGAGACGATTTTGGCAAATAAATCTAATAAGAAATATGATGATCAACTACAAAAATCTTTAGGTTATTTATTCCATTCTATTCAAAAGTAGAAAAAACCTATACGCAATCCATCAATGGTTTGTTACAATGGAAAGAAATACACAAACCGTTGATTGGGTGGTGTTCAGTATTATGTGGCAAGAGATTATTATAGAAATAGTAAAAGGGATTGGGAAACTGTTCATTAATCCATTATTTTATGTGGCGATCGCATTCGCTATCTTACTTGGATATGTACGAGTAAAAAGAGAACGTCGCTTTTTTCGAACGCGTATTTTATGGGGATGGACAGAAACCATTCGCATGTTTAAAGATACGTGGCTCTATACATTACTATTATCAATACTCAGTGTTGCAATCGGATTAACACTGACAACAGATTGGATTGTAACATTTAGTGTAATTAGTGTTATCCTTGTAGCCGTATTTATTTTTCAGTTAGGATCACCAATAATTGCAGCGTCTCTTGCAATTATTGCGTTATGGATCGGAACTAAAACGGGGGCTACATTTACTATTTTGTCGTTCGAGTGGCAGGGTGAATCAAATTGGCTTGAGTTGGCTTTACCTGTTGCTTTATTAATAGGGGCGGCTGTCATCGTTGAGGGAATTCTTATTCGCAAAAATGGCGCATTATCAGCATCTCCAATCCTCGAGAAATCTGACCGCGGTATAACAGCAGCTGGTTATCTTTCAAAAAAATTATGGATGTTGCCTGTATTAGTAGTGGTACCAGGAAATGTTATCCCGGATTTTCTTCCGTACTGGCCGCAATTCACTCTGGGGAACCAATCATTTGGTCTGGTTTTATTGCCGATTGTGATTGCTTTCCAGCAAAAAGCTCGTCGTACATTGCCAATCTATTTCTATCCAAAAGTAGGGAATGCAGTTAGTGGCGTTGGAATTGCCACAATCATACTTGCAGTATCCGCGATTTGGTTGCCGATTTTTGCAGTGGTTAGTTTAGCTGTTGGTGCACTGGCTCGTTTAGGTGTGTGGATCTACTTTGCATTGCAGGAGAAACAAGGAAGATATCTTGTAGTACCACAGGATTCTGGAGTTATGATTGCCGGTGTCTTACCGGAATCACCTGCTGACAAAATGGGATTGATCATTGGCGAGTGTATCCGCAAAGTAAATGGACAAACAGTATCAAACGAACGAGAACTGTACGAAGCGATTCAAATAAATGCGGCACATTGTCGACTTGAAGTACTCGATCATCAAGGTGAAGTGCGATTGAGACAACATGTGATTTATCATCATGATCATCATCGCCTTGGCTTATTGGTCGTAAGATAGGAGAACACCAGTGGAATCTATGTTTATCAAAATTATCCTAGCTTTCTTCTTACCAGGATTACTAGTTATCTTATTCACACGCATTACTTTTTCTCATTATGTAGCGTTGATCTTAACCGTAGCTCTAATAACAGCTTCAGTTTATGCAGGATATACGCATACATGGAGGCTTTACATAGTTGATGCCTTATCACTAACTATTGGCTTCTGGTATGCTACGAAAATGATGCAACGCGGAAAAACAGAAGAGCAGTAAGAAAAACGTCTTTCCGCATTTGTGGAGAGACGTTTTTTGTACGGGATTAAAGATAACTACTAATAATTCGAAAGTATTTATTGTATTTAGGGTAGGAAAAGCTTTGAACACTGACTTAGTAGTAGTCCCATTTTTATACTTTCTGGTAATAAATAATAAGAGCGGCCAAAAGCCGCTCGAATAATATCATCTTCTATTCATCTTTCTTCGCTTCAAGAGCCACTTCGTATGATTTACGTACTTGATGAAGCAGTTCTGGTTCGCTCAATAATCGATAAGCTGCACCAGCAAGTGCTTTAGCTCCAGTCACTAATCCTTTATAGCCGAGTTCAGAGTTTGCTGCTTCACGAAATTCATTCGTATGAGCAATCAAATCCTCAGGACCTATTTTGATATGAGGATGTGCAGTTGGAACCGCATAGCTAATGTTACCGGCATCCGTTGATCCTAAACCACGTCCGCGTTCAGAGTAAACAACTTCACCATGTGACTCCAATTCTTCATGAATAACGCTATCCAACACATTATTTAAAACAAAGTCTTGAACTTCGTTTTGGAAACGCTCGACTTTAACGGTAGCACCAGTAGTTAATGCAGCACCTTCCGCAATTGCGCGAATGCGTGTACTAACGGCCTCAGCCTTTGCCCATGTCTCTGCACGAATGTAGAATCTTGCTGATGCGTAGTCAGGTACAATATTCGGGGCATCTCCACCATGAGTGATAATACCATGGATGCGGACATCATTTGTAACGTGTTGACGGAGTGCATTGATGCCATTGAAGAGTTGGATGACGGAATCCAACGCGTTTATCCCTTTTTCAGGGGAGCCCGATGCATGGGCCGGTTTTCCATAAAAATGAAAGTCGAGTGGATCTACTGCCAGAGTCGGTCCAGTTAAACTCGTTCTTCCAGAAGGATGAATCATTAATGCAACATCGACATTTTCCAAGAAACCATGACGTACAAAACTTCCTTTCGCACTACCATTCGGGCCGCCTTCTTCTGCAGGTGTGCCTAGTACGACTACTTTTCCTCCCGTTTCTGCGATAACTTCAGAAATCGCGATGCCTGCAGCCACACTTGTTGTTCCAATAATATTATGACCACATGCATGACCTAAACCAGGGAGTGCATCATATTCGGCTAAGAATGCAATGGTAGGGCCTTCAATCCCGGAATCCTTCACTGCATAAAATGCGGTGTCATGTCCTGCAACTCTAAGATCTACTTGAAATCCAAATTCTCGTAAATACTCGGATAATACACCACTAGCAAACACTTCTTCATTACCAATTTCAGGTTTGGCATGGATTTCTTTTGCGAGTGCAATCACTCGGTCAGCGTGGCTATCAATTACATCAAAAATACGTGATTTCAAATCAATTGTCGTTGTCATTTTTATTCCCCCAGTTCCTTGTAAGCTTGAAGAAGTTCTTCTTGAGTTAAATCGACCACAAGAGATCCTCCATTTGTATCTTCTTTCACAGCAGCAATAACATCTTCATGGTGATAGATTTCAACTAATTTTAAATACGTTTCGTTTGTTGCATCTTCAGCACGAGCTGCAAAGACGTTAATATATGGTCTTACATTTTCATTTGTTGCATCTTCCAAGTAAATCGGGTCATTCGCTGTGTCAAATCCTGCTTGACCAGCAACTCCATTGTTAATGATAGAAGCGGCAACGTCAGGCAGTACACGAGGTGTTTGTTGAGCGACGATTGCATAAATATCTAGGTTTTTAGGATTTGAAGTGATTTTAGTTGGATCGCCGAATAATCCAAAATCATCTGCTAATTCAATAAGTCCAGCTGTTTCGAGAAGTCTTAATGCACGTGCTTGGTTCGATGGATCATCTGGTATCGCAATTTTCGAACCATCTGGAATATCAGCGATGTCTTCATATTTTTCAGAGTAAATGCCCATTGGAGCAATTAATGTTGCACCGATTGGTACTAAATCTAATCCACCTTGTTTTGTAAATTCACTTAAGAACGCGATATGTTGGAATGAATTCAAATCGATTTCACCGTTAGCGAGTGCTTGGTTTGGTAATGTGTAATCTGCAAACTCCACAAACTCTACATTAATCCCTTCTTCTTTAGCTAATTTAGCAACGATATCCCAAACCTGACCATCCGTTCCAGTCACCCCAACTTTTACTGTGGAACCATCTTTTCCTGCTGCATCTCCAGAGCAAGCCGATAAGACCAATACGGTCACAATCGCCAATATTAATACCTGTAATTTTTTCATGAATGAATTCTCCTTTTTAATCATAATTTGTCGAGCTAGAGTGGCGCTTTCCGCTTTTCGTTGTGTCTAGCTCCAAGCGCCAGCCTGCACCTAAGCTTCAGGCCCTCATGCGAAAGCAAGCTTCGAATCGGTCCTTCCAGCGCCGGCGTCAGGCAAGAGTGGCGCTTTCCGCTTTTCTGTGTTAACGTCGTAAAAATTTTCTGGATAAAGTGTTTCCAAGCCACTGAGCGAGTTGAACGAGTAAAATCAGCAATACAACTGTAACAATCATGACGCTGCCATCAAAACGTTGGTATCCGTACGTCATGGCAACATGACCAAGCCCGCCACCGCCAACTGTTCCGGCCATGGCAGAGAAGTCGATGAGACCTACAGTAACAAATGTTAATCCTAAAATAAGTGGTCCCAAAGCTTCCGGAATCAATACAGTGAAAATAATTTGGAAAGGACTTGCTCCCATTGCCTTAGCTGCTTCAATCACACCGGGATCAATACTAATTAAGTTGTTCTCAACAACTCGTGCAATGCCGAATGATGCGGCGATTGTCATTGGAAATACTGCTGCCCATGTTCCGATGGTCGTTCCGATTAATGTGCGAGTCAGAGGACTAATCGCCACCAAGAAAATAATGAATGGAATAGGACGTATAAAATTAATAAGTAGATTGAGTAACATCGAAACGAGTTTATTCTCTAAAATGTTTCCTTTTCGAGTAACAAATAAAAGTAAACCAATGGATATACCAAGGATTGAGCCTAAAATAAGGGTAGCAATGACCATGAATATCGTTTCACCGGTAGCTTCTACGATCCGTGGCCAAAAGGTTTGCCAATCAACTTGCATCTGTTTGTACCTCCTTGATTTCCGTTAGTTCAGAGAGTTCCGAGATGACTTGTTGTATAGCCAATTCTGGTCCATCAAACGATACGAGTAAATTTCCATATAGTTGTTCCTGAAGTTCTCGAACTGTTCCATAAACGATATTAAAATCAGTTCCGTGCTTTCGCGTGATTCGAGATAGAAGGGGTGCTCCGGCAATTTCACCTTTGAAAACAATGCGGTACAATTTTGTTCCACCATTAGAACGCCACTTTTCCAAAAGAGTAGAAGATGGACGATCCTGTTGAACCGACTGGATAAAGTTTTGAGTTGTCTCGTGTTGTGGATTAGTAAATGTGTCAAACACGGAGCCATTTTCAAGTACTTTCCCATTTTCCATAATCGCCACTTTATTGCAGATGGTCTGAATGACGTGCATTTCGTGTGTAATTAACAAGATGGTAATGCCAAATTCGGCATTGACCTTTTTTAACAGTCGCAAGATGTCTGAGGTTGTTTCAGGGTCCAAAGCGGACGTTGCTTCATCACAGATCAAAATATCTGGTGAAGTTGCGAGTGCTCTTGCAATTCCAACTCGTTGCTTTTGACCACCTGACAGCTGTTCGGGATAATCATTTGCTTTGTCTGATAATCCAACAAATTGAAGTAATTCAGCCACACGTCTTTGAACTTCTTGTCGAGAGGTGCCAGCCAGTTTCAAAGGGTAGCCCACATTGCCTGCCACAGTTCTTGACGTGAACAAATTAAAGTTTTGAAAAATCATTCCAATGCGTCTACGCAGTTTCCGTAACTCTTTTGGCGACAAGGTAGTAATATCGGTTCCTTGAACTTTTACTGAACCAGCGGTAGGTTTTTCCAATAAATTGACAAGTCGCAGCAAGGTACTTTTACCTGCTCCACTAAACCCAATAATTCCGTAAATATCGCCCTGCTCAATCGTAAGCGACACATCTTGGACCGCATGCACCTCCCGTTTGGCCGTCCGAAATGATTTCGTGGCCTTTAAAAATTCAATCATGGCTGTTCCTCCTAGAAGATTTATTCTGCAATTAAGCTCACGATGGAAGAAGGGGGCCTTCCTCGTGAGTCTACAATTGATTCCGCAAGCAAAAGATAGCGCATCAACTTTCTAAATCTGAACGAAAAAAAGGGAGAGCCTTCTTTTTCTCATACTCAAGAAAAAGAAGGCTCTCCGAAATTACGGAAAACCATCTCGTTCTCATCTTTCAAGCGACAGAAACGCTTGCAGGATTTGGCACAGTGTTCAACAATTAAGTTGAACCCGCTGCCGAGACGTCAAAGGGCCAGTCCCTCAGTCTCTCTGGATAAGAAAGTGATGTGTTGCTATTAAATTGTTGCAAGAATTGATTATGACTTTACACTTTTCGAAATAAATCGTCAATAGTTTTTAAAAAGTAAAACTATTCTGATAATTATATGTTGAAAATGAAAGGATATGCATGGGGATAAGTATTAAGAAAAATTAATTATATTGTTCTTAATCGTACATATTCGCTTACCGCACGTTCCACATGAGCCAACAAGTATGAAGAACACATACTGGTGAATCTCATTCTTCGTGCTCCTGCGCAAGCTCGTCGCAGAAAGCTGTGCTAGGCGCATATTCACATTTTTGTTTTTTTATATAATATCAACAGCATTTTCAAACAAAGCCAAGTATTAAAGTGGGAACAATTAGTAATCATTAAGGATTACAATAACCATCATCAGGGAGATAATCGACCTTACTTCTTCACCAACAACAAAGACTTATCCAACAAATAAACTATAGACCGCCAAGACTGCGATGGTACCCATCACCACAATAATTACATTGGCTCCCGCAAAAGCAATTGCAAATGCAGCAATTGTACCGATTAGACCAAATAATAAATTGCCTTCTTGGACAAATAGAATTGCTGGGAAAATCAAGGCACCAAGAACTGCATATGGAATATTTCGTAGCACGCCGCTAACAACGGGAGGCAATTCTCGGCCTTCTAAAAAGGTTAACGGAAACGCACGTGGGATATAGGTGACCAGTGCCATACCAAGTAACATCCACCAATACCAACTTTCCATTAAGCCTCACTTCCTTTCGCTACACGTTTCTCGATACGTGTATACATAATTTCCACCAATATGGCAGAACCAAGTGTGGCCACTAAGATTGCCCATCCTGTTGATAATAAACCAGTCCAACCGAGGAGTGAGTGGATGATGGCTCCAAATAAAGCTAGATAAACTACTTTTCGATTGCCTTTCATTGAGGGCACGAGTAAGCCAACGAACATAGCATACAAAGCAATGGACATGGCGGCTTTAAGGAATGCAGGTAAGTTTGCTCCAATCACATGACCAACTGATGTAAATACAACCCAGCTCCCATAAGAAACCAAAATGACACCAGCAGCAAAAGGAGTTCGGATATTGTTTTCCTTGCGAGTGGCTAAAACTGAAAATGTTTCGTCCGTTACCCCAAATGCATAGATTGCCTTTTTCCAAGCAGCATCCGGTTGCATCTTTTCATTAAGTGAAGCCGTCATTAAGAAGTGACGAATGTTCACGACAAACGTGTTTAGGACGATCAGTATGGGATCGACGCCTTTTGCTATCAACGTTAAAGATATGTATTGTGCAGCCCCAGCAAATACGAAAATACTCATAGCCGTTGCTTCCCACATGGACAAGCCTGTTGTTTTCGCCAGCAAGCCAAATGTTAAGGCAATTGGAAAATAGCCAATGGCAATACTTGAACCGGCTCGAATGCCATTCATAAAAGTCATTTGCAACACGTCCCTTTGCTCTAAAGTTTAATAGATTATACATCTGTATGTTAAAATAAACAACGAGAGGTGAAAGTAATGGATGGAATAAGACGTAATTTAGGGATGCAATTAAAAAAAGTTCGACATCAACGAGGGATGAGTTTAGATGAAATTGCCAAGTTAACGGACGTTAGTAAAGCTTTGCTTTTTCAAATAGAAAAAGGGGAATCCAACCCCACGGTGTCAACCATTTGGAAAATTGCAGATGGACTAAAAATAAGTTTTTCATCCTTATTACAACCACCCAAATCAAGCACAAAAAAATTAAAACATCAGAGACTCCTTTTTTAACCGAAGAAGAGGGGCGTTACCGCGTATTTTCCATCATTCCATTTGACCCTGATCGAGGATGGGAGTTGTACAGGATAGAATTGGATCCCCTTTGTTCTTACGAAAGTGCACCTCATATGGAGGGGGTGGAAGAAACATTAACACTTGTAGAAGGACAAGTAAATATTATCTTGGAAACGGAAGAAGTGACTCTGGAAATTGGCGAAACGTTAGTGTTTTCTGGAAATCAGCTCCATCGATACGAAAATGCATGCGAAAAAATGTCCGTTCTGCATCTAATCATTCATTATCAATATGTTTGATACGTGAGCTACTCGGGGAAACTAGGAGATAACTATTAATTTTTATAAGGATGAGGTACATGTTCGATTGGCTAAATGCAGACAATATAGTAGAACTAACAGGAGAATACCGTTCGCTTGGACCTCTCATCGGTTTAATCTTACCTTTTTTAGAAGCTTTTTTACCGTTTTTACCACTATTTGCATTCGTTATTGCGAATGCTTCAGCATATGGTTTATGGATAGGGTTTTTATTATCTTGGGTAGGTACTGTCATGGGCTCTTATGTGGTATTTTCAATCGTTCGAAAATATGGTCGTGCTCGGTTACTGGGTTTTATCACAAAGTATGAACGCGTTCAAAAATTAATCCATTGGGTTGAAACGCATGGCTTTGGACCATTATTTTTATTACTCTGTTTTCCTTTTACACCTTCCGCCCTCGTCAATCTTGTTGCGGGTTTATCCAACATGAAAAAGAAAAACTATTTGTGGACTTTGCTGGCAGGTAAATTTGTTATGATTTTCACGATTAGTTTTATTGGACATGACATAAAGGAATTACTAACGAAACCCATCCATACAGGAATTGTCCTGCTCGTGATTATGCTTTTATGGTTAGTCGGTAAACAAATTGAACGTCGACTCAATATGCGTGTAGAAGCGAACTATAGATTAGCTCAAAAAGAACGACAAGAAGGGAAGGGGCCCACGGTTTGAGTTCATTGAAACAAGAAACATGGGAATGGGCAAAAGCTATTGTTATTGGAATTCTTGTCATTGTCCTAATTCGTTCTTTTTTTATAACGAATTATACAGTTTCTGGACTATCGATGATGCCTACGCTTCATAATAAGGATAAAGTCTTAGTCAGTAAGATTTCTTATACGGTTGGAGAAATTAATCGCTTGGACGTATTAGTTTTTCATGTAGATAATGAAGACTACGTAAAGCGGGTAATTGGACTGCCAGGAGACACCATTACCTATGATAATGATATGCTTTTTATCAATAACAAGCGGGTGAAGGAACCATTTTTAACGTCTTACGAAGCTTTTATGAACCCCGAAAATCGATTCACGGAAGATTTTACACTCGAAACGCTCTCGGGGCAGACCCGAGTCCCACAAGGTACTTACTTTGTTCTAGGTGACAATCGTATCCAAAGTTTAGATAGTCGATATTTCTTGTTTGTGCAAAAAGAAGATATTGTTGGAAAAGTGGTGGCGAGGTATTGGCCACTGAAATCAGCGACAATGAATTTCACTGGTAAACATCCCGAATAATTTCCACCTCTAGCTGTTGTTATGTACAATAGAGGTAGGAGATTCTCGGGTTTTTTTAATGAACAAGAAAGCATAACATTTTTGTGTGATATGAACCCAGTGTTCCGAGTACTTTTAAGTAGGCTCTGGTAACTGATCCCACTGATTTCCGTTCCAACGCACTTTCATGTTTCGAAGCTAGCGTAGCGAAGCAGAAACAGGCGGACGCTTTCCGCGGGCGAGGCCGAGCCTCCTCGGTGGCTACGAAAACATGTGCTCCTGCGGTTACTCGTCGCAAACGGATTGCGCACAATCCGTTCCTTGTGGGGTCTCGACTGTCGCGCTTTTCCCGCTGGAGTCGCCGCCATCCACTACAATCAATTTAATTTTTAAATCAATCATAAAGGATAAGACAACCAAAAGAAAAGGAAGTATGTGCCCATAATGCCTTGCCTACGATATAGCAAAAGTAAGTCCGAAGCCGTCCGGAAACGAAAGTAAACAGGTTTCGCACTATAAAGGGCACTTGTGCTTTTCTTTTAATTTATATTTTTTAAAAAGTAGGCTGCTGTAGTTAAATAATGGCTATGTTAAATCCTACTGTTCACAGTTTTGCTCCATATTTATAAATAAGTAAATATAATGTGATTACTTCTAAAGTAGGCACTTAATCTGTAATAAATGCAAATGTACGATAAAGAACAGCGTAGTTTATATAGCTAAATTTATAGAACTAGAGATCAACATAATCTAAAGGGGGATTGAATGTGTCACTTCGATTGATTACTGGACGAGCAGGAGTAGGGAAGTCCGATTTTATGAGACATGAGGTTGCTGAAATGTCAGTAAGAAATCCACGAGGGACCCCTATATTCTTTATCGTACCTGACCAAATGTCATTTTCAACAGAATACGCGTTATCAACAATGGAGCAGTTAAACGGAATCATTCGTACACAAGTTTCTACCTTTAAGCGACTAGCTTGGCGTGTATTACAAGAAACCGGTGGGATCAGTAGACAAGAGATTAGTGGATTTGGCTATCGTATGTTAATACGCCGATTACTCGAAGAACATAAAGAAGAGTTTACTCTTTTTAATCAAGCCGCTAATAAACGTGGTTTTACAAATCAGATGGAAATGTTATTAAAAGAGTTTACTAGGTATTGCCTGGACTGTGACACTTTGCATTCTTTAGAAGAATCACTTAAACAAGTAAAAGCCCCGCGTACATTGCAAGACAAGGCACATGATTTGTCTGTATTGCTCAACGCATTAGAAGAGCGGCTTGGAACGGCTTACATCGATAGTGAAGGATACTTCGCATTACTTTCCAAACAAATTCATCAATCACAGCTGATAAAAGAATCGGATATTTATGTCGATGGTTTTGTGAGTATGACGACGCGTGAATACGAAATCTTAGGCGAGTTGATGAAGCACGCGAAACGAGTCACGATTGCCCTTCCGGTTCATGATGAAATCCTTGATTTAATGGATGATCAATCATTATTCAATAATGCTGCAAAAACGGCAGAACGTTTAAAAGAAATGGCACGGGATCTCTCGGTGGAGATAGAACCAAGCGTCCATTTACATGAGAACAAGCGTTTCGTGACGAATGAATTGAAACATATTGAAGCATGTTTACATACCTACCCGGCTCCAAAAATTGATGATCATGAACATGTCCATTTGATTGAAGCAGACAGTCGTCGAGCAGAAGTTCATGCAGTGGCACGACATATTAGACGGCTCGTACGGGATGAACAAATGCGTTATCAAGACATCGCCATCCTTTATCGTCAACCTGAAGTATTCGATGAGCTGATTGAAACTACTTTTGCTCAATACGATATTCCTGTTTTCATCAATCGAAAAAAAGCCATGTTACATCATCCTTTGGTCGAATTTAGTCGCTCAGCATTTGAAGCAGTTTTAAGCGACTATCAATACGAACCGATCTTTAGAGCGATTAAAACCGATTTATTTTTCCCGCTGCAAGCTAACAAGGAAATTTGGCGTGAACGTGCGGATCGACTAGAGAATTTTGTTCTTTCACAGGGCATATATGGGGATAGATGGGCCGATGAGAGACGCTGGCATGTGAAAAAGTATCGTGGACTTGAATTTCATTCGAAAATGCAAACGGATGATGAACGAGCTTTACAAGAAGATATTACATTTGTTCGGAATTTAGTGATGGAACCTCTAAAAAACTTCGCTCAAAAATTGAAGAACAATAAAACAGGCAGAGAAATTGCCCAAGCTCTATTTGAATTGATGGAAGAGTTATATGTTTTTGAGAAACTGCAAATTTTGAAGGATGAAGAAAACGAATTTGGTCATTTATTGCTCGCAACAGAACATGATCAAGCTTGGTCACAGTGGGTAGATGTTTTAGACCAATTTGTCTTGATGTTTGGGGATGAAGTATTAACACCGAAAGAATGCCTAAGCTTGCTGGAAGAAGGTTTTGACACGCTGGAATTCTCGCGTATCCCACCATCCATAGACCAAGTGTTAGTCGCATCAGTAGATCTCTCTCGCTTATCTAATATCCGAGCGGCATTTGTCATTGGGGTCAACGATGGTGTCTTCCCAAAACGCGTTGAGCAAGATGGTCTACTGTCAGATACGGAACGCGAATGGTTTATGCAAATCGGCTTTGAATTAGCTCCAACATCGAAAGTACGTTTGATGGATGAATCGTATATGGCGTACCGTGCCGTAACCACTGCCTCAGAGAAGCTTTTTATTTCGTATGCAGTTGCGGATGAAGAAGGAAAAGCTCTGCTTCCATCGACATATATAAAACGATTCCAGCAATTATTGCCAAAAGTCGAAACGGAACTAGCAGTGATTGATCCTGCTGTGCTAAAAGATAATTCTAGTCACTACATTCAACATCCACGTGCAACACTACCATCAATCGCAACAAAATTAAAACAAGCGGCAGTTGAAGGAAGCTTGGAAGAAGAGTGGCGTGCTGTTGCTGCCTATTACGAGAATGATCCATTTTGGCAATCCATTTTTGAACGTGTTGTCCGGCCAATCAACAAGCCCATACAAGCGGAACGATTGAGTCCTGAGACGACTAATGCTTTATACGGGGACTCATTTACATCGAGTGTGTCTCGAGTTGAAAAGTATTTCAGTTGTCCATTCGCCCATTTTGCGACATATGGCTTGAGATTGGAAGAGCGAGGAGAATACCGTCTGGAAGCACCCGCAATCGGGGATTTATTCCATGCTGCACTCAAATGGATTTCCGACGAAACGCAGAGACTCCATCTATCATGGGCACAACTTTCAACGAAGCAAGCTTGGGCATTAGCAAAACAGGCAGTGGATGAAATAACGCCATACTTTGTCCATCAAATATTACTGAGTACAAGAAGATATCAGTATATTCAACGTAAGCTTGTTCAAATTGTCCAACGCACGATGACCACTTTACGCGATCATGCCAGTGTTTCAACATTTGCTCCGATTGCCATTGAAGCTGGTTTTGGTCCAGGAGAACAATTACCATCTTTAGAGATTCCTCTACGAAATGGACATGCAATGAAAATGCGGGGAAGAATCGACCGAGTGGACGCTGCAAAAATTGATGGAAAACAATATGTACGCATCGTGGATTATAAATCATCTTCTAAAGAACTGGATTTAAACGAAGTATATTATGGGATCTCATTGCAAATGCTCACATATTTGGACGTTGCCGTAACAAATTCCGAGATTTTGCTAGGACAAGAGGCAGACCCTGCCGGTGTATTATACGTTCATGTGCATAATCCAATGTTGAAACTAAATCAAGAATTATCTGAGATGGATATTGCAGAAGAAATATTCAAGAAATATAAAATGCGTGGGTTATTAATTGATGATACGGACGTGTTGAGTGAAATGGACACGCATATACAAGGATTTTCTAAAGTCATCCCTGTACGAATCAACGTTAATGGTTCGTTGTCTAAAGCATCATCAAAAGTCGTATCACCCCAAGACATGAGTAACTTACGCACGTTTGTCCGACACAAGCACCAACAAGCGGGAGATGGAATGCTCGCTGGTGATACACGTGTATTGCCGTATCAAAAGAAAAACAAAACAGCTTGCGATTACTGCAGTTTCCGAAGCGTCTGTCAGTTTGATCCAACTGATCCTGACCAAAAGTATCGCAAGCTAGCGGTGGAAACAGCCGAAGAAGTAACAAAACGAATACAAGAGGAGGTCACACCGGATGTTAATACCGACTAAACCACTAGACGTCACCTGGACAGATGCACAGTGGAGAGCCATTTATGCTGAAGGGCGTGACGTTCTCGTATCAGCAGCAGCTGGTTCAGGGAAAACGGCTGTACTAATTGAACGGTTGATTAAAAAAATAACGCGAGAAGAAAACCCGATCGATGTCGATGAATTACTAGTTGTGACATTTACGAATGCATCCGCAGCCGAAATGCGACACCGAATGGCAGAAGCGTTGGAAAAAGCACTCGTAAAAGACCCGACTTCAAGTCATTTAAGAAGACAGTTGAGCTTATTAAATAAAGCTCAAATCTCTACTTTGCATTCTTTTTGTTTATCCATCGTGAAGCAATATGCGTATGTACTGGATATTGATCCTGGTTTCAGACTTGCGAATGAAGCGGAAGCTGCCCTCATAAGAGACGATGTGTTAGCGGAGGTTTTAGAGAATGCCTATAAAGCAGAGAATCCAGAAGCCATGTATCGACTAGCAGATAGTTTTACAACTGACCGCGACGATCAATTGATCGAAACGCTTATTGATAAATTGTTTGATACCGCAAGTGTACACCCGGATCCGAAGAAGTGGTTATTGGCGATTCCAGAAAGTTATGATGTAGCGGAAGACTTTATTATTGATGACTTGCCTTTTATGGATGCCCTCAAACTAACGATTAAACATTCGCTTGAAGAAGCCTATGCCATTACGGAAGATATTCGTCAATATGCCTTGCAACCGGCTGGTCCAGCTCCATTTGGGAAAACGGTGGAGGAAGACCAACTATTGATCGCTGAAGCGATTCGTCGGATTTCAACACAGTCTTGGCAGTCAACATTTGATTACTTCCAAAACTTGAAATTCTCCAAAGCAGCAAGCATCCGAAAAGATACGTATGACGAAGAACTGGTAAAAAACGCAAAAGACAAACGCAATTTACTGAAAAAAAGAGTTAATGATGTAAAAGATTCATACTTTACGAGAACGCCTGCGAGATTACTACAAGAAATGAGACTAATGCATCCGATATTGAAGACCTTAGTTGAATTGACAATATCGTTCGGTGAACAATATCGTCAAGCGAAAAATGAACGAGGATTAGTGGATTTTTCCGATCTTGAGCATTTTGCTCTTCAAGTTTTGACCAATGAAGAAAATGGTGAACTCTCTCCATCTAACATTGCAAAAGACATAACAGCACAGTTCAAAGAAGTGTTAGTCGATGAATATCAGGATACCAACCGTTTACAAGAAACAATTCTGCAAATCGTCAAAACTGGAACGGAAGCAAATGGAAACATGTTTATGGTGGGAGATGTAAAACAATCCATCTATCGTTTCCGTTTGGCCGAACCAATGTTATTTTTAAATAAATATGCAAAGTTTACAACTGAAGCAGGAAATTCAGGTGTGAAAATCGATTTAAACGCCAATTTCCGAAGCCGTCCCGAAGTACTTCATGCAACGAACTTTATTTTCTCGCAAATTATGGGCGAGCGTGTAGGAGAAATCGATTATGACGATGCAGCTGCCTTGAAGCCAGGGGCCCCCTATCCAGAGGTTGATGAACCAGTTGAGCTCATCATTCTTACACAACAGGAGGAAGACGAAGAAGTTAGTAGTGATGAAGAGGCTGACAATGAAGAAACGCTTGAGCTAGAAGAATTGAAGAAATCACAGTGGGAAGCACGATATATTATTAACAAAATCCAATCACTGATGGATGCGCAAACGAAGGTGTTTGATCCTTGGACAAAAAGTGAACGTCTCTTGGAATACAGAGATATCGTCATTCTGATGAGGTCCATGACGTGGTCAGGAGACTTAACGGAAGAATTTAAAGATGCTGGGATTCCATTATATGCTAATTTATCAAAAGGATATTTTGATGCACTTGAAGTAATGATTATGTTAAATACGCTACGGATTATTGACAATCCGTATCAAGATATTCCTTTGGCATCTGTACTCCGATCTCCATTCGTCGGATTAACAGAGTCCGAACTGTCACATATTCGTTTGGCTTCACCGAAAGAGCCATTTTTTGAAGCGTTGAAAATCTTTGTACGTACAGGTGGAAGTGGGATTGCTCCACATACTGCAGAAAAATTAGTGCGTTTCTTTCAGCAATTTGAAGAATGGAGAAATTTAGCACGTAGAGGATCATTGGCCGATTTAATTTGGCGAATTTATATGGATACTCACTATTACGAAATGGTCGGTGCCATGCCAAATGGCAAGCAGAGACAAGCGAATTTACGGACGCTGCATGACCGTGCTATGTCTTATGAGAAATCCTCATTCCGTGGTTTATTCCGTTTTTTACGATTTATTGATCGGATGAAAAAACGTGGGGATGATTTAGGAACAGCGCGCGCCATGAGTGAAAAAGAAAACGTGGTCCGTCTCATGACGATTCATTCTTCAAAAGGACTGGAATTCCCTTATGTATTTATTGCCGGTTTAGGTAGAGATTTTAATCAAATGGATTTCAATCAACTGTATTTATTTGATCAAAACTTTGGATTAGCGGTAAAAGCAGTCGATCCAGATAAACGAATTTCCTACACATCGCTTCCTTTTTTAGCTGTGAAAGAAAAGAAACAACTCGAGCTGAAAGCTGAAGAAATGCGGGTCCTTTATGTTGCGATGACTAGGGCAAAAGAGAAATTAATATTAATTGCAACAGTGAAAGATGCACAAAAGTCCATAAACAAATGGCAAGATATCGCGTTTAATGCCGGAGACATGTTACCAGAGTATGTACGATCGCGTGCCAAGGGATTTCTGGATTGGATCGGACCGGCAATTGCTAGACATCCTGACTTTGCAAAGTGGCAAGGCATACCAAACAATCGAGTTGTTTCGGATCCATCAAAATGGTCGATTGAAACGATTCATGTAGATCAATTACGTCAAGAAATGTCTAGCAAATCACCTATAACCGATTATGAAACAACCGAAACAACAGTAGTTTCAAAACAAATCTATGCAGAAGTGGAACGTCGATTCAATACCGTGTATTCATTTGAACGTGCCATTGGCAAACGAACGAAACAGTCGGTAAGTGAGCTTAAACGCTTAGACCAATTACGAAAAGAAGAAGAACCTGAATACTTTAGACCAACACAAGTTCAACAAGCCATTTCAACCGTCTATAAGCGACCAGCGTTTCTACAACAAGATGAACAAAGACTGACATCAGCAGAAATTGGAACAGCGATGCATACAGCGATGCAACATGTGGACATCCATCTCGAGCCGAGTAAATCATCCATTGAGCAGTTCATCCGTGAACTTGAAAACAAACAACTGGTCACATCAAACGAAGCAAGGTCTATAAAAGTTGAGGCAATACAGATATTTCTACAATCACAGATTGCTGAGAGGTTACGTCAAGCTAAACAATTCTTACGAGAAGTGCCATTTACGTATGCGTTGAAAGATGAAGATGGAGATGTACAAATATTACAAGGAATTGCAGATGGATTATTCCAAGAAGCAGATGGTCAATGGGTACTTCTTGATTACAAGACTGACCGGATTAATGGGGTTCTAATAACAGAGTCGTCTGTTTTACACGAAATGCACCATCGCTATGGCATGCAATTATCTCTATATCAACAAGCAATTGAGAACATCTTATCCATACAAATTAAAGAGAAAATATTGTATTTGTTTGATGCGAATCAAACGATTTTATTGGAGGATTCATTGTGAATGTCAGACCTACTGAATTAAATGAACGAGTGGTCGCGCTTGATATGATGCGAGGCTTCTCGCTACTCGGTATTTTTATTGTCAATATGCTCGCTTTTCATACGCCATATTACTACATTAATCCATATACATGGTATACGAATCTAACGGATGCTAGTACATTTCAATGGATTGATATTGTCCTGCAAGGGAGTGTGTACCCGTTATTCTCCATTCTTTTCGGCTATGGGTTAACAATGCAATTTACGAAATCGGTGGAACGTGGTGCATCATTTACAACTTTGGCAGTTAAAAGATTGACCGTGTTATTAATATTAGGCATACTTCATGCATTTCTTGTGTGGTCAGGCGATATATTAATTAGTTATGCGATTAGTGGATTTATCGCCATCTGGCTGTTCCGTTTGTCTCGTATCTGGTTACTCAGCATCGCACTCACACTTTACCTCATACCAAATATGGTACTAGCATTTCTTATGTATCTAGTAGGGGTAATGGGTGAGGGGTATTATGCGGGCGTACAAGAAATTGAATCGTCAATTATTGCATTCGGTTCAGGTTCCTGGTCAGATATTTTCATCCAACGAGCCGCTGATTGGAGTTACGCCAATCTTGAATCAGGGTCATTGATATTAATCGGGATCACCATTTTACCCTATATGTTAATTGGAGCGGCAGCTGCTAAAGGAAAATTAATTGAGCGGACATCCGAGAAGAAAGTTTTCTGGCTGGTACTGACGATCGTATCATTGGGCGTAGGTTATTCTATAAAAGCATTACCGTTTGTGTTTGAACCAAACTTTTACTATATGTTTGTCCAAGATATATTTGGAGGGCCAATAGTAGCCATTGGATACGCTGGGTTGATTACTCTTTTGTGTCAACTATCTATGTTCAAAAAGCTATTTAATCCTGTTGCAAAAGTAGGAAGAATGTCCATGACAACGTATTTGTCACAATCTATTATTGCAACGACCATTTTCTACTCTTATGGATTTGGCTTATATGGAAAAATAGATGTCTTGACCGGAACTTGGTTGGCGATTGGAATCTTCATCATTCAAATAATAGGTGCAGAAATTTGGTTCACTAAATATAGACAAGGACCTGTTGAAGCAATCTGGAAACGACTGACGTATGGAAAAAAGAGTGAAAAAATGGATGAAAAATAAGTCGAAGTAAAGTAGACTGAATAAAACAAATTCTAAATTCTGAGGAGTGTCAGAGAATGAAAATTCTATCTTATCGCTATGAAGGGCAAGTTCGTTTTGGTCCAAAGGTCAAAAAAGAAGAAGCAGTTTGGGATGTATTAGCGATACAAGAGACGCTCCAAGTGTTTCCAAGTTTCCCTCAAAAGATTGTTGAAGGAATTGAAGAAGGAATGGATTTTGTCGAACAAATGCGTAAGCTGGCAGAGACTGCATTGAATTCTGAAGAACCAGAACAGTTCAAGCTTTCGTTCTCAAGCATTGAATGGCTATCGCCAATTCCTCGTACCCCGAAAAATATTCTTGCAATTGGTCGTAATTATTCAGAGCATGCAAAAGAAATGGGTTCACAGGAAGCTCCTGAAAACATAATGATATTTACGAAGTCTCCTACATCGATTGCTGCGGATGAAGAAACGTTGCCAATACATGCGGATGTGACATCATCATATGATTACGAAGGTGAATTAGCTGTAGTGATTGGTAAAAAAGGCGATAATATTCCGAAGAAATTAGCATATGACCATGTATTTGGCTATACCATTGCCAATGATTTAACAGCACGTGATCTACAATCAAAACATCAACAATATTTTCTTGGGAAAAGTTTAAGAGGTTCATGTCCGATGGGACCATATTTGGTAACAAAAGATGAATTGCCAGATCCACAAAACTTGACCATTGTGACAAAGGTGAATGATGAAGTTCGTCAAAATGGCCAGACAAATGATATGATTTTTACGGTTGAAGAACTAATTGCACAAATCTCTGCTCTTGTTACGCTTGAATCTGGAGATGTGATTTTGACAGGCACGCCATCAGGAGTGGGGAAAGGTTTTAATCCACCTAAGTTCTTATCAGCTGGAGACACAGTGAAAGTGGCGGTCGAGGGAATTGGTACATTAGTTAATCGCTTTGAATAACAAGTTCATCGAATGGTCAACATCTCTTATCTTAATAGTTCTTATAAGAATGCAAGATATGTTACGATATAGTAGATTAAGTAATAATTAGAAGAGGTGACGATTTTGGATTTTTTAGCTAACATTGATTTACACATTGCAACTTGGGCAATTGGCATCATTTTATTTTTTGTCGCAGTTATCATGGCTAAAGGCAGTAAAGGACAAAAAATCACACACATGATTTTACGTTTGTTCTACGTTTTCATTATTTTAACAGGTGTAGCACTATTCATTGATGGAATGAAATTAGATATGGGTATGCAGTATGGATTTAAATTCTTAGGCGGTATTTTAGTCATCGGAATGATGGAAATGATCTTGACACGAATGAAAAAACAAAAACCAACAACAATGTTCTGGGTATTACTGTTTGTCTTCTTGTTCATTACCATGTTCTTAGGTTTCTTCATATTGCCAATGGGCACGAACTTATAAGACTAAACCAAAAACCATTTCATCTGAATTTTAGATGAAATGGTTTTTTCTTTGGGTTCAGTTTAATGTTTGTTTCTTATTTAATGGCAATTCTATGTTGATTGTAAAAAACTTGAATTTCACACTTTAGACGTAAATTTAAGGTATTTCCCTATTATTCATGGCTAGTCTTAGCTCTGTTTGGTAAAATTACGATTGAAGATTCGTTAGAGGAGGACCTCACGTGAAGATAGGAATATGGATAAAAACAGCTATTACTTTAGCGTTAAGTATAAGTTTGATCCCACCGATTGCAACACAAGCTGCGGAAAAACAAACCATACAAGACGAAAGTATATATGACTTATTAGTCGATCGATACTTTAATACAACAATTGAAAATGATTTCGAAGTGGATACGAGGAAACCGAATGCATTTGCAGGTGGAGATTTATTGGGAGTAGCAGATAAATTGGACCACATTCAAAAACTTGGTTTTACAATGATTTCTCTCGGACCCATATTTTCAACAGAAACATATGATGGCAAAAGAGTTTTGGATTACTCCACGATTGAACGTCATTTTGGAACATCTGAAGAAATGAACACCTTGCTCGAAAAAACTCATGATAACCAAATGAAAGTGATTGTAGACTTTCCTATGCAAAATGTCAGTGCTGACCATGTGTGGGCAGTTGATTCAGCAAAATCATCTTGGGTGATTAACAATGAAGATGGGTCCATTTCATGGGATTACTCCAATGAAGATGTACAAAAAGCTGTACAAGAGGCAGCAAGTACGTTTGTCCAACAATACGACGTTGATGGCATTCGTTTAACCGCGATCGAAGGAATCAATACAAATATTATAAATCAAATGATCGATTCTCTTAAAGAAGTGAATAAGGATTTATATGTAATCAGTAATGAAGAGAGTAACGCTAAATTTGATGCGTTATTGTTAAATGAACAAGAAAATGTTTTCCGCAATATCTTCAAAAATGTGGATTTAGATACATTACAATTGTCAGAACTTACAACACAAGAATCTGTAATAAATCGAACGGACTCACTAGAAAGTCGCCGTTTTACAGCAGATGCGGCTGAAGAAAATATGTTTCCACCTATGCGCTGGAAAATGGTTATGGCAACATTACTGTCGATTCCGGGTGTACCAATCATGACATACGGCTCAGAAATTGCTGTGAACGGGGAAAAACCACCAGAGTCACATCCAATCTTGAACTTTAAAACCGATGAGGAGTTAATCGAATATATCGGGGATGTTCAATACCTTCGAAATAACTCAGCAGCGCTTCGAACGGGCCAGATGGAAATGTTGCATAATAAAGACGGATTTATGATTTATAAACGATGGAACGATGAGGAAACATGGATTGTTGCCATTAACAATACAAGCGGCACACAAAGCTTTGACCTTTCAAAAGAAATAATTGGAGATAATCAAGAGCTCCGCGGATTATTCGAGAGTGATATTTTGCGTCAAAGAGACGATGGCAATTACCGACTTGTCATAGATAGAGAAATAGCAGAGTTCTACACAGTAAAAGATAAAGTAGGGATAAATAAATCTTATTTAGCTGCTCTTGCTTTAGTGTATCTTTTATTTATGGGATTTATTTACCTAGTATGGCGTAAGGGGAAACAAAGAAAGCATAACAGGGTCGAGGAAAAGTAATTTCCAGCAATAAATAAAAATCGCTTGAGACTTATCCAGCCTCAAGCGATTTTTTGTATTTTAAGTTGCACGATACCCAACCATATTCACTGGATCTTTAGGTGAAGAGTAGGGAGGAGCATAGGCTAGTTCAAGTGCTTGTAAATCATCCATTGTAAGCCCGGCATATATGGCGGTTGATAAAACGTCGATCCGTTTGTCAACGCCTTTTCCACCTACAGCTTGAGCACCCAAAATTTTTCGAGTAGATGGATCGAAATGGATTACTAAATAAATTTCCGCATGATCAGGATAATAACCAGCATTTGACTTAGATTTTTGAACAATTGTTTCAAAGTCAATTTGACGATCAATTAATGTTTTCGCATTTAACCCAGTAAGCGCAACTGATTGAGAGAACACTTTGCAAATGGATGTGCCAAGCAATCCTTTGAAAGGAATTTTTTCGCCAGAAAGATGCTTGGCAACAATGTAAGCTTGCCTATGAGCAGGCCAGGCCAAAGGAACGCGTTTTGCCGCACCGGTAATGAAATCAATATTTTCCGCAGCATCTCCGATTGCATAGATGGAGGAATCATTGGTTTGCATGTATTCATTTGTGTGTATGCCTTTCGTTTCACCAATAGTTAATTGAGCTTTTTCAGCCAATTCGGTACTTGGTGAAACTCCGATGCTCATTAAGATGAAATCGGCTTCTAATTGTTCGCCGTTTTCAAGTTCGATCTTCTGTCCATTGACGTTGGAAATGTACGTGTTTTTAAAAACTCGTACACCATGACTTTGTAGTTCCTGCTCGACCAAAGCGGAACAATCGACATCCATTATGTTCATTACTTGAGGTGATTTTTCCACAATGGAAACGGACATTCCAAGTTTAGTAAAACTTTCTGCCATCTCAAGTCCAATAAAGCCAGCCCCAACAATCACACAGCTTTGCGGATTTTCTTTCTTAATAAAATCATTGATTTTTTTCATGTCACTGAAATTCCGTAATGTGAACATGCTCGTACTTTCTAATCCGGGCGTTTCTGGAACAATCGGCGTTCCACCAGGGGATAGAATAAGTGCATCATAGGGTTCTTCATAAGATTGCTGTGTATGGATGTTAAGTACTTCAATCACTTTACGCTGCCGATCTATATTCGTTACACGGTGTTTTAAATGAACCTCAATATTTCGTTTACTTTTAAATTCTTCTGGCGTAGCAGCAATCAAGTGATCCGCTTGTTCAATTTCTCCACTAATAAAATAAGGCATCCCGCACGCACCATATGACATCGTTTCATCCTGGTCAAACATGACAATTTGAGCTTCTTTATCGTAATACCGAATTTGTGAAGCGACTGTGGCTCCTCCAGCGACAGCTCCGATCACGACAATTTTTTTCATGCACGTACGCTCCATTTCTTATGGCTGTAATTGATTTAAAAAGAACACGCCTAAAGTACCAGGTCCCACATGAGCACCAATTACAGATCCAATCATTTGAATGTCAATTTGTTTTGGACTGAACGCATTTTGAATCATTTCTTGCATTTCTAGTGCAAACGCCTCATCGTCGCCATGACAAATCGCGATGGTTTGCTCTTGAAAACGCTCTCCGCGCTCTTCTATTAATTCAAGCATGCGTTTCAAAACTTTTTTTCGACCTCTTAACTTTTCAATAGGTATGAGTTTTCCGTCTTCTACATGGAGGAGAGGCTTAATATTTAATAATCCACCGATCACTGCACTTGTCTTGGAAACACGTCCACCTCGAGCCATGTAGTCTAAATCTTCGACTGTGAATAAATGCTCCATATGTCGTGCGTTAAAACGAATGTTTTCAACGATTCGATCTAACGTTTCGCCAGACTTTTTCAAATGTACAGCTTCTTTTACAAGTAAGCCATACCCAAGAGAGGCACACTTTGAATCAATAATTGTTAACTTTAATTCTGGATAATCTTCTTTTACTTGATCGCGAATCATCACAGCGGTGTTATGAGTTCCAGAAAGTTCAGATGAGAAAGAGATATATAATCCTTCTTCACCAGACTTGGCAAGCTCTTCAAACAATGTGATAAATTGTTCGGGTGAAGCTTGCGATGTTTTCGGTTGTTTCCCTTTGCGAATTTCTGCATAAACACGAGTAGAATCAATGGTCAAAACGTCCAGATATTCTGTATCCTCAATTTGGACACGCAATGGAATCAGTGTTACTGAATTTGTATCAAAAAAGGATTTCGGTAAATCACAGGCACTGTCAGCAAATATTCTCATTTGAATCCCCCTAATGTCTCTTTTTCATAATTTTAATCTTTCAAGCAAGAATTCTGCAATACCATCTTCATTATTAGACCCAGTTACTTCATTGGCAATACTTTTAAGTGGTGAAATGGCATTGCCCATCGCAACACCTGTTCCTGCGTATTCAATCATTTCCAAATCATTATCTTCATCGCCAAAAGCAATAATGCGTTCTTGTGGAATATTTAGATGTTTTGAAACGTGCGTTAATCCAACCGCTTTATTAAGTCCACTGCGTACGATTTCGATTACATGCCATGGCGCACCCCATCGTCGGTGATCAATTACTTCAGCATGGACATCGTGCAAATGTTGTCTGATTCCAGCAACTTCCTGTTCTTCTGCATGAATGAGTAAACTTGTAGGATCTGTTTTTAAATATTGGCGAATGTCGCCAGTGGTCACTTGAGGTTTACCGAAACTAAAGATATCCAGCAGTTTTTCATCATGATGATGAAGATAGACATCATCCAAAACTTCAGCAATAATATTATAGAATTTATAGTCATGAACGGCATCAATGACTTCATTCACCACATTTAGTTTAATGGGTTCATGAATTGGCTTAAACGTGTGGTCATTCGGATGATGAACAAATGCCCCATTAAAATTGACGATCGGTGTTTGCATTTTTAGTTGATGATAGTAAACTTCACTAGCTCTGTATGGTCTGCCGGTTGCAATCATAATTTCATGACCTTGTTCTTTTGCCTTAAACAACGTATGTAAAGTCTTTTCTGAAATGATTTTTTCATCAGTTAATAAGGTTCCATCCAAGTCTAAAACAATTAAATGTGGTTGCATTGCATTTAGCCCCTTTCTCTCTAAAATAAAGTGTATCGCCACTTATAACCTTTCGTCAAAAAAATCAATCTTATTTTTGAACTTTTTCAACTATTTTGCTACGATAATAATGAATCGAAGTGAAGGATGTGGAGAACATGATAGTAGAAAATGAACAATGGGGACATATCCCGCTGTTGCATGTATATAAAGAAAAGGTTAGAAATGAACAAGTTCCTATCGTGATATTTCTTCATGGTTTCACAAGTGCGAAAGAACATAACCTACACTACGCCTATCAATTAGCGGAAAAAGGGATGCGTGTTTTGTTACCGGATGCCCATTTGCACGGCGAGCGAGATGAATCATTAGATGAGGTCCAATTGTCCTTACGCTTTTGGGAGACTATCTTGACAACGATTGAAGAAGTGAATTTTTTACATAACGAGTTAAAACATAGGCATTTAATAGAAGATGATACAAAGATCGGGCTTGCAGGTACCTCAATGGGTGGAATCGAGACCTTAGGTTGTTTAAATGTGTACCCTTGGATCGATTCGGCAGCAGTCATGATGGGTTCTCCAAGCTATGTATATTTAGCAGAAGCGCAGATGGCTCAATTTGAGGCTGGTGGATTCAAGCTACCAATTACCGATATTGAACGTAAACAAATGCTAGAAACGTTAAGTAATTTTGACATTACATTAAACCCTGAAGCATTAAATGGACGACCGGTATTCTTTTGGCATGGTGTTCAGGACAGTACTGTTCCATATGAACCGACATTTACATTCTTTAATGAAATGAAAAAAATGTATGCACATGATCCAGAGCGTCTACAGTTTATGACTGATAAAAAAGCCGGTCATGCGGTTTCAAGACATGGGATGCTTACTGCAACCGATTTCATTGCACACCATTTGTCTCAGTAAGCTACATTTGTTATGATGAACATAAGAAGTAGAAAGGGGTATGAACATGGATCAAGATATGCGCGATAGCATGATGGGTGCATTAGAAACTGTAATCGACCCAGAGCTTGGAATTGATATTGTGAACCTAGGGCTTGTCTACGATGTGGATTTAACGGAAGATGGCTTTGGAGTAGTAACAATGACATTAACATCAATGGGCTGTCCTATGGGACCCATGATTGTTGACCAAGTGAAAACAGCTTTGTATGAGCTACCAGAAGTAAAAGAAGTAGATGTCAAAATTGTATGGACTCCAACTTGGTCAAAAGATAATATGTCCCGTTATGCCAAAATGGCACTCGGTGTTCGATAAAAAGAATGATGCTCCACTAACTGTTGAAGATGAACAGTCAGTGGAGCATTTTTTTGTGAAATATAAATTATTAAATTAGGGCCAATCCAATTCCAGTATTCAAAAGCTTTTGCTACTCAATATAGAGGCAAAGTTCACCATTTTAGATTGTACTAAGTATCTCCTATAATCCCGCTTCGGCGCTTTGTGAATGCCTCTTGCAAGAAGCCAGGCAGAAATTCACTGCCAGCCTTCTCGCTCTGTCTACCACTTGAAAAGCACCTACGCTGGATATGAGAAAAAGTAAAAAATGCTTTTCCTAATAAGAAGGTGCAGCTTTTGTGTTGGCTAATTTAAAGCAGGCTTGAGAAATTGTATATAACACGAAAGAGTGCATTTTAACATAGCCCAGCTTTTCTGCGACGAGATTGCGCAGGAGCAAGCCTCATGAGCGTGGAGAATGAGAAGCACAAGTATGAGGTCTTCATACTTGTTAGCTCATGCGGAACGTGCGGCAGTGCAAAATGTACGATAAACAACAGTTGAGTTTAACCTGGTTTCTTTGTGAAAAAGAAGTGTTTCATATTGTTTATAACGCAATCGATGCCGATTAAATCTAGCGGAAGCGATTCGTGACACAGACATTTTACTAGAATGCTCCAATCACATTTCTTTACAAATTTCCAATAGGCATTCTATAATAAAAGTAATTAGTCAAAAAAGGTCAAACTATGAGGTGAGATATAGATGCAACAGCAAGAACAAAAAAGTCCACTTGAGTTATATGGTCGCAATTTAGTAGAGCAAGCTAGAAATGGAAAGATGGATCCTGTCATTGGTCGCGATCAGGAAATCCGCCATGTCATTCGAATTCTTTCTAGAAAGACCAAAAACAACCCGGTTCTTATTGGAGAACCGGGAGTAGGAAAAACGGCAATTGTGGAAGGATTAGCACAACGAATTGTCCGTAAAGATGTTCCGGAAGGATTAAAAGAGCGCGATATTTTTGAGCTTGATATGAGTTCATTAATCGCAGGAGCAAAATATCGTGGAGAATTTGAAGAGCGTTTGAAAGCAGTATTAAAAGAAGTGAAAGACAGTGAAGGACGCATTATCCTATTCATCGATGAAATCCACACCATTGTTGGTGCTGGAAAATCAGAAGGGGCGATGGATGCCGGCAATATGCTTAAGCCGATGTTAGCACGCGGAGAACTTCATTGTATTGGAGCAACAACACTTGACGAGTACCGTATGTACATTGAAAAGGATGCAGCACTTGAACGTCGATTCCAACAAGTGTTAGTTCGCGAGCCGTCAGTTGAAGACACGGTGTCCATATTACGAGGATTAAAAGAACGCTTTGAATTGCATCATGCGGTACGCATTCATGATCGTGCGATTGTTGCAGCTTCACAGTTAGCCGATCGTTATTTAACCGAACGATTCTTACCAGATAAAGCGATTGATTTAGTGGACGAAGCGTGTGCGATGATTCGAACTGAAATTGATTCGATGCCACAAGAACTTGATGAAGTGACACGGAAAATCATGCGACTTGAAATTGAAGAGCAAGCATTAATGAAAGAGAAGGATCAAGCAAGCCAACTGCGTTTAGCCAATCTGCGAGATGAACTGGAATCATTTAAATCTTCCAGTGAATCCATGCGTAATCAATGGACGAATGAGAAAGAATCGCTACAATATATCCAAAAAAAGAGAGAGTTACTCGATGAATATCGTCATGATTTAGAGGATGCTGAAAACCGCTACGACTTAAATAAAGCGGCGGAACTCCGTCATGGCAAGATGCCGACACTTGAAAAAGAAATTGCCAAACTAGAAATGTCATTAGAAACTAGCGGTGACAATCGGTTGTTACGTGAAGAAGTAACATCCGAAGAAATTGCTTCTATTGTAGCGAGATGGACTGGCATTCCCGTTACTAAACTGCTTGAAGGAGAACGCGATAAACTCCTTCGTCTAAAAGAGACGTTACAAGAACGCGTGGTAGGTCAAGAACAAGCCGTCCAATTTGTAACCGAAGCTGTTTGGCGTGCCCGTGCTGGTATTAAAGATTCGTCAAAGCCCATTGGTTCCTTTTTGTTCCTAGGTCCAACAGGAGTAGGGAAAACAGAACTGGCTAAAGCATTAGCAGCCAATTTATTTGATTCGGAAGATCATTTCATTCGCATTGACATGTCTGAGTACATGGAAAAGCATAGTGTCTCACGATTGGTCGGAGCACCTCCTGGTTATATTGGTTATGAAGAAGGTGGACAGTTGACGGAGGCTGTAAGGCGTAATCCGTATTCAGTTGTGTTACTCGATGAAATTGAAAAAGCACATCCAGATGTGGCGAATATCTTACTCCAATTATTAGACGATGGACGAATTACAGATAGTCAAGGCCGTGTTGTATCCTTCACGAATTCAGTTGTCATCTTAACTTCAAATATTGGTTCTCAGTATTTACTCGATGACAGTGAACAAGCGGAAGATTTAGTCATGTCATCACTTCGTGCACATTTCAAACCTGAATTATTAAATCGGATGGATGAGATTGTCTTATTCCACTCGCTTAAAGGATCGCATTTTACTACGATTACAGAGAAGTATTTAGCTCAATTGGCTAAACGATTAGTGGAACAAGAAATCAACATATCTTTTTCAAAGGAATTAATAGATTGGGTTGTCAATGAAGGGACAGATGCTGCATTTGGAGCAAGACCTTTGCGCCGCTTTATTCAACGACATGTTGAAACCGCTGTTGCGAAGGCTTTACTTGGTGGGGAGATTAAGGCAGGTAGCATTGTCGAGGTTACGCTAACGAACGGAGAACTGGTAGTAACATCAAAATAAAAAAACGGTTTCTGAGAAGGACTATCCTTCGCTGAAACCGTTTCTTATTATCCAGCACTAATCGCATGGATTTTGTGCGATTTTATTAATGGCTTTCGTGAACTACTGGGTCATTAGGGATAATTGCAGAAATAACGAAAACAAGAATCGTCACAACAACCGAAATAATGGCACCTAATAGGAAGTTAAATGGTACGGCATTAATCGAACTAACAACGTAATTTAACATTGATATAAGAAAGAATGACCAAATAAATGTAAAAACAAATTTCATGTGAATTCACCTCTAAACAGACTATTTACTAAGAACATCATACCATATACGGTCCAGTGTGATAAAGTTTCTTTTCAACTTCTCAAGAGAAGTTTGACTAATTCTTGTCGATGTGTTGATAAATCCAACATAATTCGTTATGATTGTTACCAGGTACTAATATAAGATAACAATGGGAATGAGGTTGGCTCATGAATGCTGGAATTATTGGTTTAGGAAGACACACACCAGAAAAAATTGTGACAAACTTTGATTTGGAAAAACTTATGGATACATCGGATGAATGGATTCGTACACGAACAGGTATAGAAGAGAGAAGATATGCGAGCGATGATGTCGATTCGTCAGATATGGCTTTTGAAGCCGCTAAAGAAGCAATCAATGATGCAGGAATAGATGCAAGTCAAATCGGATTAATTCTAGTGGCAACAGTTACACCAGATACGCCATTTCCAAGTGTATCCACGATGATCCAGGCAAAACTTGGAGCAACCAATGCTGCAGCTATGGATGTTTCAGCGGCTTGTGCAGGATTTATGTACGGGGTTATTACAGCTAAGCAATTTGTTGAATCTGACACTTATCCTTATGTTTTAGTAGTCGGAGTTGAAAAACTATCAAAAATTACGAACTTCGAAGACCGCAATACGGCAGTATTATTTGGAGATGGAGCGGGTGCAGTTGTCATTGGTAAAGTTTCTGAAGGTCGTGGCATATTGTCCTTTGAACTTGGTGCTGATGGTACTGGAGGTAAGCATTTATACCAAAATGGTCCATACCTTGAGATGAATGGTCGTGAAGTATTCAAATTTGCAGTTAGACAAATGGGAGAATCTGCAGAACATGTTATTACAAAAGCTGGACTTTCAAAAGAAGATGTAAATTTCTTAGTTCCGCATCAAGCTAATATTCGGATTATGGAGTCATCTAGACAACGTCTTGGTTTGCCTGAGGAAAAAATGTCCAAAACGATCAATCAATTTGGTAACACTTCTTCAGCTTCCATTCCAATTTCACTTAAAGAAGAAGTATTAAATGGCAAAATAAAAGACGATGATGTGATTGTATTGGTCGGCTTTGGTGGCGGCTTAACCTGGGGAGCAATCTGCATGAAATGGGGCAAATAAAGGGATTTTGAACTTGTCCAGTTGAATAATTGGATAATAAGTTCCGACCATTCGAGATGATTGAGGTTGAATCACAGTCACTTGCTACTTGAAATTTAGTTTATACATGAGGGGAGAATAAAATCATGACAAAACGTCGTGTTGTAATAACAGGGATAGGAGCGGTAACCCCGCTTGGCAATGATATTGAAACAACATGGGCTGGTATTCTGGAAGGGAAATCGGGAATTGGACCAATGACACGTGTTAATCCTGACGATTTCCCAGCAAAAATCGCTGCTGAAGTAAAAGACTTCGATATTGAAACTTATATTGAACGTAAAGATGCACGTAAAATGGATCGCTTTACACATTTTGCTTTAGCTTCTTCGATCATGGCAGTAAAAGATGCAAATTTAGATATAACACCTGAACTTGGTCTTCGTACAGGTGTATGGATTGGTTCTGGTATTGGTGGCATGGAGACATACGAAGCTCAATTTAGAACATTTCTTGACCGCGGGTATCGTCGAGTAAGTCCATTCTTTATTCCGATGATGATTCCAGATATGGCAGCTGGACAAGTGTCAATCCATTTTGGTGCAAAAGCGATGAACTCATGTACAGTAACAGCTTGTGCTTCAGGTACAAACTCGATTGGTGATGCATTTAAAGTAGTTGAACGTGGAGATGCGGATGTCATGATTACAGGGGGTGCTGAAGCACCGATTACAAATATGTCGGTTGCAGGTTTCTGCTCGAACACAGCACTAACACTTAATCAAGACCCGAAAACTGCTTCACGTCCATTTGATGCTAATCGTGATGGGTTTGTTATTGGTGAAGGTTCAGGAATTGTTATTTTGGAAGAGTATGAACACGCTAAAGCACGTGGTGCAAAAATATATGCTGAGATCGTCGGTTATGGTTCTACTGGAGATGCGCATCATATTACTGCTCCAGCTCCTGAAGGAGAAGGTGCAGCAAGAGCGATGGAACAAGCACTTTCCGATGCAGGAATCGAACCATCTGCTATTGACTATATCAATGCACATGGAACAAGCACCCCTTACAATGACCAGTTCGAAACTTTGGCAGTTAAATCGGTATTTGGAGAACACGCTTATAAGCTGGCAATGAGTTCAACAAAGTCGATGACTGGACATTTACTTGGAGCAGCTGGTGGAATAGAAGCAATTTTCACAGCACTTGCCATTCAAGAAAATGTCTTACCGCCAACAATGAATTTAGAAAATCCAGATCCTATCTGTGATTTAGACTACGTAGCGAATGCATCACGTAAAAAAGAGATTGCCTATGCCATGAGTAACTCCCTTGGCTTCGGCGGGCATAATGCTTCAATAATATTAAAAAAAGTTAACGCTTAATGACCAAAAACCGCTAAACATTTAATTGTTTAGTGGTTTTTTTGTGGATTTTCAGTTGAGGTAGAATATTTTTCTCTATTATTTTAACCCCCAAAATATAAACCAAAGTTTGTATTAATAATAAAACCTTAACATTAATATAATGATTATCATGTGCTTCTAATAAATTTTCAAAATAGACTTTCTATAGACTGAAAAAATTAAGTATTTTATTCTCGAAATATAAGTGGGAGGCGTTAGTTTGGGTAATCCTGTGTTAAAGATTCGCAATCTTTCAGTATCGTTCAAAATTAAAGATTATCATTATCCAGCTGTAGATGATGTAACACTCACTATTAACGAAGATGAAGTACTTGCCATTGTAGGGGAGTCTGGTTGTGGCAAGAGTGCATTGGCGCTTTCAATCATGGGTCTGCATCCAAAAGGTAGAACTAAAATAGACGGCGAGATAAATTATCAAGATCAAAATATATTGCGATTAAACGATGCAAGTTTAAATAAAGTTCGTGGAAATGAGATAGCTATGATTTTTCAAGATCCTTTGACGGCACTAAACCCATTAGTCCGTATTGGAAAGCAAATTGAAGAATCCATGAAATATCATACGAACTTTTCAGCGAGTCAGCGCAAAAAAAGGGCTTTAGAACTTCTCGGAAAAGTGGGTATCCCATACGTGAAACGAGTGTATGCACAATACCCGCATGAATTGTCGGGTGGTATGAGACAACGCGTGGTTATTGCAATTGCACTAGCATGCAATCCAAAAGTACTAATTGCAGATGAGCCCACAACAGCACTTGATGTAACCATACAAGCACAGATCCTCGATTTGATGAAAACTCTACAAGAAGATACTATGGCTGGCATCATTTTGATCACTCATGATCTAGGAGTCGTTGCTGAAATGGCCGACCGTGTTGCCGTTATGTACGCTGGGCAAATTGTCGAAATAGCCGATGTAGACACGATATTAAAGAAACCGTTACATCCATATACTCGTTCTTTACTCAATTCAATCCCAAGCAAAATGTCAAATAAAAGTCGATTACATGTAATTGAAGGGGTTGTTCCAACCATTCAAAATTTAAAAAGAAATGGATGTCGATTTGCTCCTCGAATTAAATGGATTGGTGGAAGTGAGCATCAAGAAAATCCTCTATTAGAAGAAGTAGAACCTGACCATTGGGTACGTTGCTCTTGCTATCGTAATTTCTACTTCCCAAAAGGTAAAACAGGAGAAAAACACGATGTCCTTACTTAAAGTGAACGATTTAAAAGTTCATTATCCAATCCTTGGAGGATTTTTCCACACTGTGATAGACCATGTACGTGCCGTTGATGGAGTAAGCTTTGAACTTCGACCAGGAGAAACTTACGGGTTAGTGGGGGAGTCTGGGTGCGGTAAGACGACAATCGGTCGTGCGATTATCGGTCTGAATAAAGCAACATCAGGAGAAATCAATTTTAACGGAACAGACTTGACTCAGTTGTCTAGGGGACAGCGCCGACAATATACGAAAGACATCCAAATGATTTTCCAAGATCCATACTCTTCATTGAATGCTCGTAAACGGGTGCTTGATATTGTGGCAGAACCAATTCGGAATTTCGAACGATTGTCATCAGAGGAAGAACGTAAACGTGTACAGTTTGTCATTGAAAGAGTTGGCTTGAATCCTGAAATTATTTATAAGTATCCACATGAATTTTCAGGTGGGCAACGTCAACGAATCGGTATAGCACGTGCACTTATGCTAAATCCAAAGTTGATTATTGCAGATGAACCCGTATCTGCACTTGATGTCTCGGTACAGGCTCAAGTTTTAAACTTTATGCAAGATATTCAAAAAGAGTTTAACTTAACGTATTTATTCATTAGTCATGATTTAGGGATCATTCGCCATATGTGTGACCGAATGGGCATTATGTATCGAGGTCGATTTGTAGAAGAAGGTACAAGTGAGGATATTTACAATGAGCCTCAACACATTTACACAAAACGCTTAATTGCTGCCATTCCTGAATTGGAAACGGCAAACCGCAAAGAAAAAACACATATTCGTAATCAAATTGCAGAAGAGTATCGTCAAACAAAACATCAATTTTTCGATAAAGATGGCCGTGTCTTTTCTTTAAAGAAAATATCAGACACGCATTCCGTTGCGATGCAATAAGGGGGACATACCAATGTTGAAATTTCTTTTACGTCGAACACTGATTATGATTCCTCAACTATTTATACTCAGTGTTCTAATCTTCCTATTAGCTAAATCAATGCCCGGCGATGCATTAACAGGACAAATTGGACCACAAATTGATGCGGAAAGACTTATAGAGCTACGTGAAAAAGCGGGACTGAATGACCCATGGCATGAGCAATATGCTCGCTGGATTGGAAATGTGATTCAAGGAGATTTTGGGAAGTCAGCTATTTATCAACAGAAAGTAACGAACTTAATTGGTGATCGATTGGGCAACACACTCTTATTATCAGCAAGTATATTATTAGTGAGTTATTTAATTGCCATTCCGCTTGGGATTATTGCAGGAAGATGGACCGATTCATGGGTAGACAAGCTAATTGTTTGGTACAACTACCTCGCATTTGCTACCCCGTTATTCGTATTTGCCTTAATAATTCTATTTATTTTCGGTTTTACACTTCAGTGGTTCCCGATAGGTGGATCCGTTGATATACAAGCCGACAAAGGAACAATGGATTATGTGTTAAGTAAAACGGAACATCTTGTTTTGCCTACGATGGCAGGGTCGTTACTGGCCACATTTGGGACTATCCAATACTTACGAAATGAAATTATTGATACGAAAATCAAGGATTTTGTAAAGACTGCACGATCTAAAGGAGTTCCTGAGCGTAAAGTGTATTCACAACACATTTTCCGTAACTCTTTGTTACCGATTGCGGCTTTTTTAGGCTATGAGATTACTGGACTAATCGGAGGTTCCATCTTTTTGGAGTCTATCTTTAGCTATCCTGGTTTAGGTCAACTCTTTCTATCATCTATTAGTTCGCGAGACTTCAGTGTAGTTAACATACTTGTGTTAATTTCCGGGTCTGCTGCCATTGTTGGCACCATGTTATCTGATTTAATCTTAAGTTGGGTAGACCCACGCATTCGGGTTGATTGAGGATACTGGATTGGGAGGGAGAAAAATGACAGTTAATTTGAGTAGTAGCACACCAGTTTCGGATAGCATGCAACCCAAAACAACCTACGCATCATTGGGAAACACGATGTGGAGTGAAATTAAAAATGACAAAATGGCATTATATTCTTTAATTTTATTAACTGCCATTCTTGTGACGGTTTATACTGGATCCTTCCTATTAGATTTAGAAAAAATAAATAGAATTGATCTGTATAATATTTATGCCAAACCATCGACCGACAATTGGTTAGGTACTGACTACGGTGGGCGAGATATTTTGGGTACATTAATAATCGGAGCAAAAAACTCCATTACGATAGGAGTTGTCATTACCTTAATTTCAGGTTTAATCGGTTTAACGGTTGGATTGATATCTGGCTATTTCGGTGGCATTATCGATAACGTGATTATGAGAATCATCGATTTCATCATCATTTTACCGTTCTTGATGATCATTATCGTGTTAATAACAGTCGTCCCGGTGTTTAATGTTCCCGTATTCATCACCATGTTGTCCATATTCTTATGGACAGGAAAAGCACGATTAATACGATCGAAAACACTTGCTGAAAGCGAACTAGATTATGTAAATGCTTCAAAAACGTTAGGTACACCAAACTGGAAAATTATCGTGTTTGAAGTTTTACCTAATCTGAGCTCTATTATTATCGTAAACTTGACGTTAACTTTAGCTGGTAATATTGGGATTGAAACGGGATTAACTTATCTTGGATTTGGTCTACCTGAAAGTGTTCCATCTCTTGGAACACTAGTATCTTACGCCTCAAATCCAGATGTTATCCAACATAATTGGTGGGTATGGTTGCCAGCATCATTACTAATTTTAGTCATCATGCTGTGTATAAATTTCATTGGCCAAGCGTTAAAACGTGCGGCTGATGCGAGGCAAAGATTATCCTAAGAAAGGAAGTACAACATTGAAAAAGAAGAATTTGTTGTGGATGCTTTGCTGGATCTTAGTGCTTAGTTCATTTTTAGCAGCTTGTACAAAAGACAAAGAAAAAGTGAAAGCAGAATTAACTTTTCCCACAGCTGTTTCTTCAACTGGTGAAGCAATTGGTGGGGGAACCGTAAACTTTGGTTTAATCTCTGATACACCATTTGAAGGGACATTAAACCATGTTTTCTATACAGGAAAACCGGACGCACAAGTACTTCAGTTCTTCGATGAAAGTTTGTTATACACTAATTCAGATTATGAAATTACAAATGAAGGTCCAGCAACATTTGAAATTTCTGAAGATAAAAAAAGCATTACTGTAACAATTAAAGATCAAGTAAAATGGCACGATGGCGAACCAGTAAAAGCAGATGACTTACTTTATGCTTATGAGTTACTTGGTCACCCAGACTACGAAGGTTCTCGCTACTCTGGATTAATTCCAATGGTAGAAGGTATGAAGGAATATCATGCGGGTAAAGCGGATACGATTTCTGGTATTAAAGTTAATGACGATAAAACACTTACGATTTCATTTACAATTGCTAGCCCATCCTTAACAACAGGTTTCTGGGCATACCCAGTGCCACGTCATTACTTAGGTGATATGACAATTGGTGAAATCGTTGAATCAGACAGAATTCGTACTACACCAATCGGCTTTGGTCCATTTAAAGTCAATAAGATGGTGCCAGGTGAGTCAGTTGAATTCGTCCGTAATGATGATTACTGGAGAGGCATCCCTGCTCTAGAATCGATTGTTCTAAAAGTGGTAAGTCCAAGTGTTGCAGTAAGTGCATTGGGAACTGGCGACATTGATATCGCCGATGTTCCCGCAGATCAATATCTAGCTGTAGAAGAACTCAAAAACGTTGAGTTACTTGGTCAAATTGATTCGTCCTATACTTACATTGGGTTTAACCTTGGGAAATGGGATGCTATAAAAGGCGAAAACATCATGGATAACCCCAAATTAGAAAACAAACAATTACGTCAAGCGATGGCTGTAGCACTAAATAACGAACCTGTTGGGGAGAAGGTATATCATGGTTTACGTTTCCAAGCTTCAACATTAATTCCGCCTTCTTTCCCTGGATATCATGACTTCGATGCGAAAGCAATCGAATATAATCCGGAAAAAGCAAAAGAAATACTAGCTGAAGCGGGATATAAAGATACAAATGATGATGGTTTTGTAGAAGATCCAGAGGGTAATGATTTCAAATTAACATTTGCAAACATGTCAGGTTCTGACATTGCTGAACCGATAGCTCTTCACTATATTCAAAACTGGGCGGATGTAGGCATTAAAGTTGAATTATTGGAAGGGCGTTTACATGAGTACAATTCATTTTATAAACGCATAGAAGCAAATGATCCAGCAATCGATATTTACCAAGCTGCTTGGGGTACTGGTTCCGATATCGATATGAAAGGCTTATATGGTCGTAATGCAATGTTCAACTACACCCGCTGGACTAATCAGAAAAACGATGACCTTCTAGCTGCTGGTGTTTCTGAACAAGCATTTGATACGGAATATCGTCAAAAAGTTTATAAAGATTGGCAAGCACTTATGAGTGAAGAACTTCCCGTCATTCCGACTCTGTTCCGTTACAGCATAACAGCTGCTAACAAACGTGTTCTAAACTACGATATCGCAGGTGGCTCAAAAAACGGTTGGGATACTGTAGCGGTATCTGCAGACTCTCCAATCAAATAGCACAATAAGAAAAGCTTCATCTCCTATTGAGATGAAGCTTTTTTAAATATAGAAAATATCTGTTAATGGACTAATAGAGACCCTTGTATTCATATAGTGGTGTAAAAGGATGCTTGGTATGACTAAATGGATACTGTTTGGAATTAGTTACATATTTATTGTGATGAGCCTATTACAAATACTTTTATATATGAATTATTTTTCTCTTGGCTATAGGTGGCAAACGGTATGGCGATTTATTATTCAAACACCAGATTTCGCACTATTTGTCGGGTCATTTATTGTGTTGACCTTTATCGTTTTCTACCCAGGCCCATCGCGTTCTCCATTTTTCTAAGGGTTTTTGAAGCGATTGCATTTGCTTTTGCTGCTCCTTCATCCAAAATGGCATCTAACTCGTCAGAAACCAATAGTGCTTCATATCTCTCTTGGATTGGAGTCAAATGGTTAATAATCGCGTTCGCAACGGATGCTTTGAAGTCCCCGTAACCGACTCCATTGTATTTTGCTACTAATGATTCAATCGTCACATCCGTCAACGCAGCTTCAATCGTCAACAAGTTGGATACACCGGGTTTGTTCTCTACATCGAATGCGACAACACCATCAGAATCGGTCACGGCACTTTTTACTTTTTTCTCGATTTCTTTAGGAGAATCCAGTAAAGAAATCGTACCTTTTTTATTTGGATCAGACTTACTCATTTTCTTAAGTGGGTCTTGAAGGGACTTGATGCGCGCACCATTAACCGGTAACCTGATTTCAGGAATCGTTAAAACGTCATTATAGCGTTTGTTAAAACGTTCTGCTAAATCACGTGTTAATTCAACGTGTTGTTTTTGATCGTCCCCTACAGGCACTATATCGGTTTGATAAAGGATAATATCTGCTGCCATAAGTGGCGGGTAAGTTAACAATGAAGCAGATACCCCATCTTTACCAGCGGATTTATCTTTAAATTGAGTCATACGTTCAAGTTCACCGATATAGGAAATACATTGCATCAACCATCCTGCCTGAGCATGTGCAGGAACTTCAGATTGAATAAAGAGAATCGCTTTCTTAGGGTCGATACCAACAGCTAAATATAGGGCTGCTAACGAACGAATGGTTTTACGTAGCTCTAATCGGTCTTGAGGTACTGTAATCGCATGTTGATCTACAATACAAAAAATACAATCATATTCATCTTGCAATGTAGTGAATTGACGGAAAGCACCAATATAATTACCAAGTGTTACCGTTCCTGTAGGCTGGACGCCTGAAAAGATTTTCTTCATCTGTTTTTCCTCCTTCATATAAAAAAACACATCACTCTCCCTAGTAAAAGGGACGAATGATGTGTGAATCCGTGGTACCACCCAGATTGCCAAATAATATTTGGCCTCTTTAACTTCGTAACGTGAAGGGACGTGATAAGCTACACCGATTTCGGTTTCGCAAATCAAGCTCGAAAGTCCATTCCGATTGAAGGGAAGATCTGTTTTCACCAACCACAGACTCTCTGGGTTTCCCACACAAAAGTACTATTCTTTGTCTTAGCGTTTCTTGTATATATTTTTTGTCATTATAATATAGAAGAAAGTCGAAAATCAAGCACTATTTAAATAAAATAATAAAAAAATAATGCAATAAACATTACTCCTAAAACACTGCCACCAACTTGAAAAAATGGGAGCGTCGGAAAATCTAACAATTCTGATGGAGCACGCATCGATTCAACATCCACTAAACTTCGTCTGAATGTAAAAACTTTTCGCATACTCATTGTAAAAATGTCGAAAAATCCGTTTGATACGATGTAAACTAATAAACCAATAAAAACGAGAGTTCCTCCAACAAAAAATGACATATTTATAAAAGAGGTAAGTGACAGTTCTTTATAAAATAGTAACATTAATGCAACAATCAATATCTGTGCAATTACAAAATATAGCATCTTCTTTTTCATCTAATCCACCTCACTCTTTTCATAGTGTAGAAGAATTGACGGAAAAAATCAAAATTTCGGTAAACGAATTAATAATTCGCAATTCTTTAAAAATCCTATCATATCAAGGTTTTGATATGTCTTTGTAATATACTTGTTACAGGAATGTAAAAATTATTCAAAAAAAGACTGTACAGATTTTTTAGAATATGTATAATTAAGCTTGTACCAATTTTTCAGAATATTTAAGGAGGTCGTTTTAAGTGAAGAAGAGCAAATTAGTTTGGCTATTAAGTCTTATGTTAGTACTTAGCGTTTTCTTAGCAGCTTGTGGCGAAGATGAGAAACCAGCAACATCTGAACCAAAGACTGAAGACAAAGATGCTGGCACAGAACCAAAAACAGAAACACCAGTAGTTGAGGAAGATCAAATCCTTAATCTAGTCATGGGTGCTGAGATTCCAACAATGGATTCATCACTTGTAACAGATTCAGTTGGTTTTGACCTTCTAAACAATACCAATGAAGGTTTATACCGCTTGAATCAAGAAAACGTAGCTGTTCCTGCTCTCGCTGAAGCAGAACCTACAATTTCAGAAGATGGTTTAGTTTACACATTCAAAATCCGTGATGCTAAATGGTCTGACGGATCTGCTGTAACAGCAGGAGATTTCGAATTCGCTTGGAAACGTGCGATGAATCCTGATACAGCATCTGAGTACGGTCCATACATGATGTCTGGTGTACTTAAAAATGCAACTGCTATTTCTGAAGGAACTGTTGATTACACTGAATTAGGTGTTAAAGCAGTCGATGAAAAAACTCTTGAAGTAACATTAGAAAAACCAACTCCTTACTTCTTATCTCTAATGTCTTTCGGAACTTACTTACCATTAAATGAAGCTTTCGTTACTGCACAAGGTGACGCTTATGCTACAAATTCTGAAACAGTTTTATCTAACGGACCATTCAAACTAGAAGCTTGGGATGGTACTGGATTATCTTGGAAATTGGTTAAAAATGATCAGTACTGGGATGCAGCTACTGTAAAACTTACTGAAATTAACTATGACGTAGTTAAAGAAACTGCAACTATTGTTAACTTATACACAACTGGTAAAAAAGATCGCGCTGGTCTTTCTGGTGACCTAGCAATGCAATATGCTGATGATCCTGATTTGGTTCGAGAATTAGATACAGCTGTATTCTACTTCAAATTCAACCAAGAGCGTAATGGTGAGAAAACACCTCTTGCAAACGTAAACATTCGTGAAGCAATCGCTAAAGGTTTCAATAAACAAGATTTAGTTGATGTAGTACTAAATAACGGTTCTGTTGTTGCTAACTACTTAGTACCAGCTGAATTCACTTTCACTGAAAATGGTGAAGACTTCCGTGCTGTAAATGGCGATATGGCTGTTCACAATGTTGAAGAAGCTCAAGCAGCTTGGAAAAAAGGTTTGGAAGAACTTGGTAAAACAGAACTTTCTCTTGAAATTCTAGGTGGAGACTCTGACCTTGCTAAAAAAATGGATGAGTACTTCAAAGATCAATTAGAGACTAACCTTGAAGGTTTAACAATCACACTTAAAGAAGTACCATTTGCTGTTCGTTTAGATCTTGATACGAACCAAGACTATGATATTCAAAATGCTGGATGGGGTCCTGACTTCCAAGATCCATACACATTCATGAACTTATGGTTAACAGATGGCGGAAATAACCAAATGTCATATTCTAACCCTAAATATGATGAACTAGTTAACTCTGCAGTTGGCGAGTTAGCACTTGATGCAGATGCTCGTTGGGCGGCTATGGCTGAAGCTGAAAAACTTCTTATTGAAGAAGATTTCGCTATTGCACCAATCTACCAACGTGGAACTATGTCACTTGTTAAACCATACGTAAAAGGTGTAGTTACTCACTCATTCGGTGGAGATTATAGTTACAAGTGGGCTTACATCGAAGGTAAGTAATCTATTACTTTCGAATTAGAAAATCTCATAGTGAGAGAGTATATGGTATCCAATTGGACCATATACTCTCTTTTTAAATGAGAGGCAATTAACTAAAAATTCATTTTTTAAATTTGATTTTGATAATTACAAATGTAGTTTGTTTGTATATAATAGATTGATAACGTATATATTCTTTTAGGAGGTGCAAAGATGGCTAAGTATATTGTAAAACGTGTTTTTTATATGTTCATTACTCTTTTCCTGATCGCGACTGCAACATTTTTCTTGATGAAAACGCTACCAGGTTCCCCTATAAGTTCCGCTTCGAAACTTAACCCTCAACAGCTTGCGGTAGTAGAGGCAAAGTATGGTTTGGATCAACCTCTCCCAGTTCAGTACGGAAAATACATGCTGAATTTGGTACAAGGTGATTTAGGGAATTCATATCAATTTAAGGGTGCTGATGTAACGGATTTAATTATTAGCCGTTTAGGACCTTCGTTTATCCTAGGTGCACAAGGGTTAATTCTTGGTGTAGCCATCGGTATCATCTTAGGTATGATTGCTGCATTAAAACAGAACACCATATGGGATTATGGTAGTACGTTTATCGCTATTATCGGAATCTCGATCCCTTCTTTCGTTTTCGCTACATTCCTGCAATATTGGCTGGCGATCAAGTGGGAATTACTCCCTGTTGCCTTATGGGATGACGGATGGAAGTCCAGTATCATGCCATCAATTGCTTTAGCAATGGGACCACTTGCAACAGCCGCTCGTTTTATTCGTACTGAAATGATTGAAGTGTTAAGTTCTGATTACATAACATTAGCCAAATCAAAAGGTGCTAGTAGTTTTGAAGTCGCATTTAAACACGCTTTCCGTAATGCATTAATTCCACTTGTAACAGTTTTGGGACCTTTAGCTGCTGGTCTATTAACTGGTTCACTAGTTATTGAGAATATTTTTGCGATTCCAGGAATTGGTGAACAATTTGTAAAAGCCATCATGGTAAGTGATTTCTCAGTTATCATGGGGACAACATTGTTCTTCTCAGTATTCTTGATTTTTGTTATTTTAGTCGTCGATATTCTTTATGGAATTATCGATCCACGCATTCGTTTGTCAGGAGGTAACAGCTAATGACTCAAAATCTAGATAAACTACCTACTGAATCTTTTAAAAGAATAACCATTGATAGTAGTCAGGCAGAAAAAATTTCAAAACCAAGTTTAAGTTTTTGGCAAGATGCATGGTTGCGGATTCGTAAAAATAAAGCCGCTATTGTTAGTATGGTGTTATTAGTATTAATCATTGTCATGGCATTTCTAGGACCAGTCTTAAGTCCGCATGATGCGGAAAAGCAAACGATTACTCATGCGAACCTGCCACCAAAAGTTCAAGGTATTGAAAAACTTGGATTCATGGATGGAGTTGGGGTTGTCGGTGGTAAAGAAATGGATTTATATGAACGGAAAAAAGTAGACGAATATTATTGGTTTGGTACGGACGGTTTAGGGCGTGATATGTTTTCACGTCTATGGGAAGGTACACAAATCTCATTATTCATCGCGTTTGTTGCAGCGTTTATTGATTTGGTTGTAGGTGTAATCTACGGAGGAATCTCAGGTTACTACGGTGGTCGTGTCGATGATGCTATGCAACGTGTTGTTGAAATTTTGATTGGTATTCCAAACTTGATTGTCGTTATTCTAATGATTTTGGTAATGAAGCCAGGGATTACGGCCATCATCATCGCAATCACCTTAACCGGGTGGATTGGGATGTCGCGTATTGTGCGTGGGCAAATACTCAAATTTAAAAATCAAGAATTCGTGCTGGCATCTCGTACTTTAGGTGCAAGTAACAACCGTATTATTGCTAAACATTTAATTCCAAACATTCTAGGGGTAATCATTATCAATACAATGTTTACAATTCCAGGTGCCATTTTCTTTGAAGCTTTCTTAAGCTTTATCGGTTTAGGCTTACAACCACCAGCAGCATCACTTGGGACATTAATCAATGATGGATTCCGGTTGCTTGAATTCCAACCTTATATTCTGTTATACCCATCCCTTGTCTTGAGTTTATTGATGGTTGCATTTAACCTATTGGGTGATGGATTACGTGATGCATTTGATCCGAAAATGAAAGACTAAGAAGGAGGAAAGCGACTATGGAAAAAATCTTAGAAGTAAAAGACCTTCAGCTTTCCTTCCATACTTTTGCAGGCGAAGTTCAAGCCATCCGTGGCGTTAACTTCGATTTGCTAAAAGGGGAAACGCTTGCGATTGTTGGTGAGTCTGGTTCTGGGAAATCAGTTACAACAAAAGCAATTATGCGTCTTTTACCAGAATCAAGTTCAGAATTTAAAAGCGGTGAAATCTTATTTAACGGAAAAGATTTAACTAAGCTTTCAGATAAAGAAATGCAAAAAATACGTGGGAAAGATATCTCGATGATTTTCCAAGATCCAATGACATCTTTAAATCCTACTATGACAATTGGTCGTCAAATCACTGAACCTTTGTTGAAGCACCAAAAAGTAGGGAAGACTCAAGCAAAAAAAGTGGCAATTGACTTATTACGTATGGTTGGTATGCCGAAACCTGAATTACGTATCAAACAATATCCACACCAATTCTCGGGTGGACAACGTCAGCGTATTGTAATTGCGATTGCATTGGCTTGTAATCCACAAATTTTAATTGCGGATGAACCTACAACTGCACTTGATGTGACGATTCAAGCTCAAATTTTGGAGCTTATGAAAGATTTACAAAAGAAAATCGATACTTCGATTATTTTCATTACTCATGATCTTGGGGTTGTAGCTAACGTTGCAGACCGTGTAGCGGTTATGTATGGTGGTCGTATTGTTGAAATGGGAACTGTAGATGAAATTTTCTATAATCCACAACATCCTTATACTTGGGGCTTATTGAGTTCTATGCCATCACTTGATACGGCTGAAGAGAAATTATATGCAATTCCGGGTACACCACCTGATTTGTTAGATCCACCTAAAGGGGATGCATTTGCACTTCGAAGTGAATATGCACTTGCAATCGATTTAGAGCAAGCTCCACCTGTATTCAAGGTGAGTGACACTCATTTTGCAGCCACATGGTTGTTACACCCTGATGCACCTGAAGTTGATCCACCATTATCAATTATTGAGCGCATGAAAAAGTTCCCTGGAAGTCGCTATTATGAAGGAGTTGCGCGCTGATGGCTGAAAAGTTGCTAGAAATTAAAAACTTAAAACAATATTTCAACCAAGGTAAACCAAATGAAGTGCGTGCTGTTGATGATATTAGCTTTGACATTTACAAAGGGGAAACTCTTGGTTTAGTAGGGGAGTCTGGTTGTGGAAAATCAACAACTGGTCGTTCTATTATTCGTCTATACAATGCAACAGCTGGTGAAGTGAAATTTGACGGCGTAAACGTACATGGAAAAAAATCAAAATCTGATTTGAAGATATTTAATCGTAAAATGCAAATGATTTTCCAAGATCCATATGCATCACTTAACCCGCGTATGAAAGTAATGGATATCATTGCTGAAGGATTAGATATTCATGGGTTGACGAAGTCAGCTAAAGAGCGAAAAGACCGTGTGCATGAACTTCTAGAGACGGTTGGACTAAATAAAGAACACGCAAACCGTTACCCACATGAATTCTCAGGTGGACAACGTCAACGTCTTGGTATCGCACGTGCACTAGCAGTAGATCCTGAATTCATTATTGCTGATGAACCAATTTCTGCACTTGACGTTTCCATACAAGCTCAAGTTGTAAACTTACTAAAAGAGTTACAAGAAGAAAAAGGTTTAACGTACTTGTTTATCGCCCACGATTTATCGATGGTAAAATACATTTCTGACCGTATTGGCGTTATGTACTTTGGTAAATTAGTTGAGCTAGCACCAGCTGAAGAATTGTATAACAATCCATTACACCCATATACACAATCACTATTATCAGCAATTCCACTTCCAGATCCTAACTATGAGCGTACGCGCGTACGTAAGTCATATGATCCGGCATCACATAACTATAAAGACGGTGAAGAAATTGCAATGCGTGAAGTAACGCCTGGACATTTTGTATTTTGTTCTGAACGTGAATTTGAAGCATTAAAATTAACATCGGCTGCACGCGTATAATAATAGATAGGTTCAGCGGGGATGCCCCTGTTTGAATTAAAGTGAGAACGCGCCATTCCTTGTGTAGGGAATGGCGCGTTTCATTGTAATTATGTCTTTTTAACCTTTTAATGTATGAGACTGCTTGTTAAAATGGATTTGTATAGAAAGGATGATACTACTATTATGGCAATGAAAAAATGGATCAGAACCAGTGTGTTAGTCGCTGCTTTAATCGTCCCTTCATCTGCAGCATTTGCTGAAGAAGGAAATACGGTAGCGAATTTTACGGAACGCACATTTGGATTTACATCGATTGACGAAGGACTAGTTGCAAACTCTACTTTATTCCGATTTGATTCCGGTTTTACTTTTACATATCCAGATGCCATTCGTGGTGTTTACGTTACAGGACATTCTGCTGGTGGAGAACGATTTAACAGTTTATTGAACTTAATGGATACAACCGATCTAAATGCGATGGTAATTGATATCAAAGATGATTTCGGCGATCTAACATACGTTCCAGCAGATGACTCGCCATTAAAGCCATTAAACATCGGAAATTCATATATAAAGGATCCACAAGCTATGCTAAAAGTTCTTGAAGAGAAACAGGTATATCCGATTGCACGCGTTGTTGTTTTCAAAGATTCTGAACTTGCTAAAGCCAAGCCTGAACTGTCGTTTGTCGAGGGCTCGGAAGTGTGGAAAAATGGTCGGGGTGAATCTTTTGTGAATCCGTTCATGAAGGAAGTATGGGACCATAATGTAGCCATTGCAATAGAAGCCGCAAAAATGGGATTCCAAGAGATTCAATTTGATTATGTGCGATTCCCTGAAGGATTTGAGAACCGTGAAAATGAATTAACATACTCGATGGGAGATTATGAGAACTCCGAATTAGACTCTGTACAGCGTCGTGTGCAGGCTGTAACAGATTTTGTTGTCTATGCACGAGAGCAATTAAAACCGTATGATGTCAAAGTATCTGTCGATATCTTCGGATATACAGCAACATTGCCTGAAGCACCAGGAATTGGACAAAATTTCGGGAAAATTTCTGAAAATGTGGATGTCATCTCTTCAATGATCTATCCAAGTCACTGGACATCTTACTTTGGCATTGCAAAACCGGATTTAGAACCATATCGTCTAGTAAAAGAATATGCCCTCATGGAGAACGCTAAAATGGCTGAGCTTGAAAATCCGCCAATTTCTAGACCTTGGTTACAAGATTTCACAGCTTCCTATTTAGGATCAGGAAACTATTTAAAATATGGTGCTGCTGAAGTCGAAGCTCAGATTCGAGCATTAAACGAGGCTGGAATAAAAGAGTATTTATTATGGAATGCAGGAAACAAATATTCACCTGGAGTGGATTACACACCTTAATCTTTAAAAACCCACTTGCCTTTAAGACCACCAGAAATTATAGCCTGGACTAAGTATTTCCTACAATACTCGCTTTGGCGTGTTATAGCCGCCTCCCAAGAGAAGCTAGGAAGAAAATCATTACCGGTCTTCACGCTGCATACGCTACTTTTTCCTAGGCAGATTGAGCCATCTAATTCAGTACAATGTAAACCAATAACTAACGAGCATTCCCTTGATTTTATCGAAGGAAGGCTCGTTTTTTTGTTGTATATTGAGGATAATAATATCCATTGGTGTTTCGATAATTACCAAGTATTGATTTGTAAATCTTAGCCCAATAATGGCGATTTACGATATGGTTATGCAAAGAGATAATAAGCTTTGCTAAAACAATGAACTTATCGTTTTTTCTTTAATGCCCAGAGATTGAAAAAATTAAAGAAAAATGAGTTTTTTTTCGTTGAAAATGAAACCTTTTCCAAGTGTAATACGTATAATTAATGAAGAGAAAGGATGAATTTTGTCATTTTCATTTCCTAATTGAGAATTGCAAAAGATGTCTAACTGGTATGTTTAAAAAAGTGAATGTGTGGGTATATTTTAAATGTAAAGAAAAGAAATCATTCAACAACGTAAGGATATCAACATTTTATGACTAAATCATGGCGCTCAATTAAAATACTTGACTTTTTATTCATAATCTATATTAAATTGGTCAAAATAAGTGTATAATAAAATTTATCAACCTATATTAAAGTCATTCTAAACAAATAGTTGTACCAATAGATTAAACTTGTTTATATATTTGAAAGGAAGTGTTCCTATGATGGTAACATTGTTTACTTCTCCTAGCTGTACGTCATGTCGTAAAGCGAAAGCATGGTTAGAAGAGCATGAAATTCCATATACTGAGCGTAACATCTTTTCGGAACCGCTAAGTATTAGCGAGATAAAAGAAATATTACGAATGACTGAAGATGGCACAGACGAGATTATTTCTACTCGTTCTAAAATATTCCAAAAACTGAACGTTGATGTAGAAAGCTTACCTCTTCAACGCTTATATGAGTTAATTCAAGAGCATCCTGGACTATTACGTCGTCCGATCATATTAGATGAAAAACGACTACAAGTAGGGTATAATGAAGATGAAATTCGTCGGTTCTTACCTCGAAAAGTTCGTGCTTATCAATTGCTTGAAGCCCAACGCATGGTTAACTAAATTAGAATATTAATTGACAATAAAAATGACTGATTGATTCTTCTTCTTACCTAAGATGAGAAGAATGATCAGTCATTTTACATTTTCTAATTGCTAATGATTGCGATCTCATATACTATTCTATAAAATGTATTTTTCCAGAGTATAAAAGTATATCCTTTTCATTTCTTCTGGACCGTCATACAATAGAAACAGACACTGTATCGGAAGCGGCTTGAAGTGTTGCTTGAAAGGGGCATCCCTTATTAAGCGATAGAAGGGAGATGTGTAAAATGGATATCGAACGTATTAATGAAAACACAGTCAAATTCTACATTTCATACATCGACATTGAAAAAAGAGGCTTCAGCCGAGATGAAATTTGGTTTAATCGAGATAAAAGTGAAGAACTCTTTTGGGAAATGATGGATGAAATTAATGACGAATCTGACTTTGAAGTGGAAGGTCCACTTTGGATTCAAGTTCATGCAATGGATAAAGGACTTGAAGTAACAGTAACTCGAGCACAAATTAGTAGTGATGGTAAGAAGGTGGACTCACCATTTGAAATGGATGATAAGGGTCAATACTTCTCTAATATGTCAGAAAGTTCGACAGATGAGGAATCTGTGGATGACTATAGTGGTCTTTTTGCTGGAACTGAAGAATCACAGGAAGAGTTTACATTCTTTGTAAATGATTTTGAAGATTTAATTCCTTTAGCTAAACGTATTGAATTGCCTTCGTACGTATCAACGTCTTTATTCGCTTATAAAGACCGTTATTACCTTTATGTAAAAGCAGACGCTGAATTGATTAATGAAGAAGAAATAGAAAATATGCTAAGTATTCTTACGGAATATACAGCTAGATCCACTGTCACTGTCCACCGTATGCAAGAATACGGAAAAGAAATCATGGCCGATGAAGTTTTTGAACAAATCATAAGACATTTCAGTTAAACTCCTCCCTTCACGGGGAGGTTTTTTTTTGCATTTTTAACTGAATATTCATAAAATGGGATAAAGGAGGAATGTTTATTTTAACCGCAGTTAAAGATCATTCAGAAGTCTTCACAATCACACAACATATGTCACGAGAACAATTACTACAATTGCGAAACACGAGTCAATTTACATGCCCCCAATGCGAAAATCCACTTCGCTTAAAAATTGGCAAAGTCGTGATTCCTCATTTCGCTCATATTGTAATAAACAACTGTTTAACTTCATTTTCAGAAAGAGAATCCCCCGGACATTTAAAAGGAAAACAACAGCTCACCGAATTTTTTGCACGTACAGGTTGTGAAGTGGCAGTCGAGGCATATTTGCCGAAAATCGCACAGAGACCAGATTTATTAATACAACAAAAAGGTAAAAGGTTTGCCATTGAGTTTCAATGCAGTGTGATTTCCAGTGAAGATGTAGCAAAAAGAAACCAAGGTTATAAAAGTATTAACCTACCTTCAATTTGGTTGCTTTCCACACCAAATCATATTCATGAATTATCTATGGGAATCTCGTATGTAAAGCTATCCAAATTCGTTCAATCCTTTATTAACAAGCACCAAGTAACCGGAGCAACAATCATCACTTATGATACAACAACTGAGCAATTTGTTTACATATCACAGTTGATGCATATTGGTGGGACAGCATTTGTTGCGAAGGTACTTTCCTTGTCCGTCGATCAACAAACTTTTCCGTTTGCACGAGTAAAACCACTTTCAATCCCAGATAGACAACGGTATTGGCATATTTTTCAACAAAAGCGAGCAAGATATTTAAGAAATCGGATTTTTTCCAGTAAATTCGGAGCCCAAGACCGTTTTCTGAAACAATGTTATGTACAGCAAATCCGTCCAGAAAATTTGCCTCTGTATATTGGTTTTCCAATCGAAGATTCTGAAACGATTCAAGATCATCTTGTTGAATGGCAGATGGCACTGGTTTGTGGACTTAGTCGGAGTAAAATTGATTTGAAATATGTAAGTAAAGAATGGATAGAAATGTTTACTGTTAATCACTGTAAAGTTTTTAATCGTAACAAAGCAGTCGAAGTTGTCAGTCGTTATTGTGAGTTTCTTCTTGAGCTTGATTACCACACTTTTCAGTCGATTACACACCAACCCATGAATCAAATAAATTTATTTAATCATTTTCATAAGCTAATAGTTGCAAAACGTTGTGAGAATTGAGAAAATATAGTCGTTATTCGATTTTTCAATTAAATCGATACGAGGGGGATTGCAAATGACAACAGAAGCAAAAAACAAAGTGCTTACGAGAAGTGAAGTACCAACTGATTTAACTTGGAAACTTGAAGACATTTTTGTAAGCGATGAAACTTGGGAAAAAGAATACAAAGAAGTAAGTGAACTGGCGGAGAAAGCTGATTCCTTTAAAGGGACTTTTCAAAATGGTCCAGATGCATTATTTAAAGCATTGACTTATAAAGATGAAGTGCAAGAACGTATTTACCGTTTATACACCTATTCTCATATGAGATACGATCAAGATACAACTAATAGTCATTATCAAGCAATGGATAGCCGTATTAAAACGTTACTTGTGAAAGTATCGACTGGTCTATCATTCATGACACCAGAGATTTTGTCATTAGAAGAAGACCAATTAACAAGTTTCGTAGCCGATCATGAAGGTCTACAATTATATAAACAAGTATTAAAAGAAATCAATGAGATGCGGCCACATGTACTTCCAGCAGAACAAGAAGCATTACTAGCACAAGTATCAGAAGTGGCAAATGCATCCTCTCAAACTTTCAGCATGTTAAACAATGCTGATTTAGAGTTCCCATCGATTGTTGATGAGAATGGGGATGAGGTTGAATTAACTCATGGTCGCTATTCACGCTTTTTAGAGAGTGAAGACCGTCGTGTACGTGAAGATGCCTTCCGTGCGATGTATGGCACATACGGAAAGTTCCGCAACACCTTTGCATCCACACTAGCTGGAAATGTTAAACGCGACAATGTGAATGCACGTATACGTAACTACACGTCTGCTCGTCATGCAGCTATGTCTGAAAATCATATCCCAGAGCAAGTCTACGAAAATCTAGTAAACACAGTGAATAAGAATTTAAACTTATTGCATCGTTATGTATCTTTACGTAAAAAAGTACTAGGCGTTGATGATTTGCACATGTGGGATTTGTACACACCACTTGTCAAAGAAGCGAAAATGGAGATTCCTTACGATGAAGCAAAAGACATCATGTTAAAGAGCTTTGCGCCGCTTGGTGAAGAGTATGTGTCGATTGCGGCAAAAGGATTGAATAATCGATGGGTTGATGTAGTTGAGAACAAAGGGAAACGTTCTGGTGCTTATTCATCGGGTGCGTATGGGACAAACCCTTATGTCTTGATGAATTGGCAGGACAACGTAAACAATCTATTTACTTTGGCGCACGAATTCGGCCATAGCTTACACAGCTATTATTCTCGTGAAAATCAACCGTTTACATACGGTGATTATTCGATTTTCGTTGCGGAAGTTGCATCAACATGTAATGAAGCATTATTAAATGAGCATTTGTTAAACACAATCGAAGATGAGCAAAAACGTATTTACTTATTAAACTATTGGTTAGAAGGGTTCCGTGGAACGGTCTTCCGTCAAACCATGTTCGCTGAATTTGAACATTTGATTCATAAAATGGATCAAGACGGGGAAGCTTTAACTGCCGATAAATTAACGGAAGTTTATTATGAATTGAATAAAAAATATTTTGGAGAAGACCTAGTGGTTGATGAAGAAATTGGTCTAGAATGGTCTCGAATTCCTCATTTCTATTACAATTACTATGTTTATCAATATGCAACAGGTTACAGTGCAGCTGTTGCGTTAAGTAAGCAAATTTTATCAGAAGGCCAACCAGCCGTGGATCGATATATTAATGATTTCTTAAAAGCAGGTTGTTCAGATACACCAATCGAAGTATTGAAAAAAGCTGGAGTCGATATGACATCTGCTACACCGATCGAAGAAGCTTGTAAAGTATTTGAAGAGAAACTTGTCGAGTTAGAAAGTTTGCTATTAAAATAAGAAAAAAAGGGGCTGTCCCAAAAGTCATAGAAAATGACTTTTAAGGGCAGCCCTCTTTTTATATAAAAATGACGCTGTTGATTTCCGTTACAGGAGGACGCTTTCCGCGGGGCGGGCGGTGAGCCTCCTCGGTCGCTTCGCTCCACTCCACTGCGGGGTCTCGCAGTGTTCGAATGCGAAGACTGTTCAGATTGTCCGTTAAAAGCACTCTGTACAAAAGCCAAAGGCAATCGCAAGGACAATGGAACCCTATTTTTGAGGAAATGAAAGCAAAGGTAAAAGCAGCCCTTGAATGTGAAATGAAAACACTTTCTACGCGCAACGTAAAATTGACGTAGAAAGTGTTTTTGGTTACATCAAGGCAATCGGTCGCTGTGCAGACTTTTACTACAGGGCCTCGAAAAGGTCCACACAGAATTTGGGATTGATGGCATTAGCCCACAACCTATTGAAAGTAACAGGCATCCGCCAGTTAATTTCGAGGGGGTAAGTGAAAAAATAAAAAAGGTGAAGAAAAACGACTCGTTTTTCTTCACCTTTTTTATTTTAGGGACTTATTAGACAGCCCTTTTTTTATATTAATTTATGTTATACTATCTTGGTTTGATAATCGTACATTTTAGCTCTTGCGGCATGCATGGGGAATTATACTCTCACCTTTTTTATTCAACATGATTCTTCAACTTATCTTTATATTAAAATAGTAATAAATAAACTGTATGATTGAGGCTCTTTAGTAATGGAAACGCTTTCTCTATGACAAATTTGTGAAATAGATTGTGAAAGATTGATTTATTCATTATGGCATGATATCGTTTAGATGTGAAATAAATCACATACAAACTTACACCCCTTTGTTTGAACGTGAACATTTCTCCCATCCCCTTTGTAAAAAAAGAACCGCCACTCTATAAAAGGAGTAGGCGGTTCTTTTGTGTTGCGCATAAAAAACTTGCCTTCGACTATCAAAGAGTCTCAGGCAAGTGGATTTTATTTAGTTAAGGTTTTCAGTCTCCATTGAGTGGTACCAGCAAATGGAATACGCTCTATTTGTTGCAGTAATGTTCGCTTTTTTAACTCGCGTTCTGCGGCATAATTCGTAACGCCATAAATAGATGCGACTTCTTTAGTAGATAATGTATTGTATCTTAAAAATAGCTCATCGAGTGAAGGCGGTTCTTGGCGATTTAACTGGAAATCCAACATCTCAGCTAAAATTTTCTCATATACATCGTAGGAGTAAATCCCACATACTTTTAGGCCTTCATCTTCAATACGTTCATTGAAAAAAACAATACTTGGGGATTCAGTGACATCCATCTCACGTCGAATGTAAAGATCACACTGGAAGGCATGGATGGCTTCTTTTGAATGTATATCCGATTTAAATTCCTCAACATCTAATTGTGCCTGTTCAGCAATCGATATCAAGCTAGAGTAGTTCGCTACATTTTTTGTATCTAAAAATAATTGTTCTTGTAATTTTAGTAAAAAACGAATACCAGCTCGTTTCCCTTGAAGTTCAGCCGCTTTAATGGCAACGGAAGGGAGGGCAGGGTGGATAAAATCATCCTCATTAATCGAAAGATTTTTAGAAAATGAATTAAGAGTAGAAAGCTGAGTGCTAAGAATAACGCGTAAAGTAAAGTACTGTTCGTACTCGACTTGTAGCTTTCTTAAAATCGGTTGTAAATCAAAGCAAGAAGAGCATAACGGATCAATAAATGCATAAATTTCCATTGGCTTTGTTGAACTTGAAGAAACAATCGTTTCGGAAGGAATCTGCAAGTTAGTCACTCAACTTCCTCCTCGGGATTTATTCTGTTCGTCATATGGTGAGCAGTCAGGACAAGACGATGATAAAAATCTTCGCGAATTTTACCTTCTAAATTCACTTCATCCATTGCCTCCGCCATACACTCTAACCACGCCTGGGCTCTTTCTGGTGTAATGGGGAAGGGCATATGTCTAGCACGTAACATTGGATGTCCATGTTCTTGCGAATATATATTAGGTCCGCCTAAATATTGCGTCATAAATTGTTTTTGTTTACGAGCAGTTTCTGTTAAGTCATCTGGAAATATTGGCTTAAGCTTTGGGTGTGCCGCGACTCTTTCGTAAAATGCATCAATAAGTTGCGACAATTTATCCGGACCAATTTCCTCGTAAGGAAGTATAGGTTTTCGGGTCATGTTATGAACTCCTTTGCTTTAGCTGTATTCTCATTCTATCAACCTAACGACTTTTTCTCAAACAAATTGAATTTGCAATCTCTTTCAGTCGGCGGACTTTCAACATTTTTCACAATTCCAACACTTATCAAGTGAGTTTTAGAACATTCATACACTTTATTTTTGTTGTGCCATTTTCATGAATCGCGCGATTTTTTTGGGTGTATTCCGTATTGGTATTTGATATGCCCCCAGCAATGAAAGAAAAATTTGTTGACCTTTTTCTGCATCAGTTACTTCATATTCCACTTCATAATCAGTATGCCCCAAATAATCGGAACAATCGAGAACGAGCGAACCACCTTGATATGTCACTTCTGCACGTTTTGTGCGCAATGAACCAAATGCCTCCAGTGCATCTGGTAACTGTTTAAATTCGTCATATGAGTGGGTTTTTATCGTCCCGAGATCCAGGATTTGATCACGTTCTTGTGTATCAATACAACGTGTGATTTCAATCATTGTATGAACATTGTCACCTGGTGATTTTAATGTTAATTCATTGCGGTTTTCAAGCACTCTTAAACGAAACCCCATTGAAGCATTACGTAACTTGAAATCTATGGTATCGAAATAAGTATTGGTTTGAGTATGGAAATCTTTCGGTGAAATATCAAAGCCACTACATAATCGATGAAACTCGTCTTTTTCTAATAGGTTTTTAAATTCTATTTCTTTTTGAATCGACATTTTCCTTCACTCCCTTATTATCATTATTATCCTAAAAAATTTGCAAACTGCAACATGTGAGCAGCTGTGATAAAATATGTGGTAAGTAATGCTAGAAAGGACGAGTGTATTTTGCGTAAATTATATATCGTTGATAGCGGTGTTCAATATGGGGCGGACATTCGATTTTTGTTACAAGACGCCCCAATTAAGCATGCAGTGAAAGCAGCTGGTAAATTATTGACTGATTCCGAGAACAATGCCTTTATTTATATCATGGACGACTCAGAAGGCTATACATATGTCCAATTTCCTCAAACGGTGTGGCCGCTCCTTGCAGATAGCCTGGGTGCAGAAACCGAACCCATTTTAGTTTGGGGCGACACCGAAATTTCACTCCTTCATTTCCGAGAAGAACTATCGATGCTCATTTTTAATATTGAAGGAAATCATAATTACGGTTCTGAATTTTCAGCAGCAGTAGAACAATCATTTAAAGAACAACTAGCTATATATTAATTATTTTGGCAGTGGCAGGAGGATTTATTCATGGGGCAATGGGAACGTTTTTTAGAGCCTTATAAACAGGCAGTTGATGAATTGAAGATAAAGTTTAAAGGCATGCGAACACAATTTGAAAATGAAAATACAAACTCACCGATTGAATTTGTTACAGGTAGAGTAAAACCACTCGCAAGTATTTATGATAAAACGCTCGAAAAAGGAATAATATTTGAACCTTCAGAGCGACTTGTACATGAACTTCAAGATATCGCAGGACTACGTATGATGTGTCAGTTTGTAGATGATATTGAAACCGTAGTAGAATTATTACGGAATCGGCATGATATTAAAGTGATTGAAGAGCGAGATTATATTTCGCAAGAAAAACCAAGCGGTTATCGGTCATATCACATGATCGTGGAGTATCCAGTACAGACAATTCATGGTGAAAAGAATATATTGGTAGAAATTCAAATTCGTACACTGGCGATGAATTTTTGGGCATCGATTGAACACTCTTTAAACTATAAATACAAAGGGAAATTCCCTAAAGAAATAAAAAATCGTTTGCAAAGTGCTGCAGAAGCTGCTTTTCGTTTAGATGAAGAAATGTCTCTTATTCGGGATGAAATCCAAGAAGCACAAAAATACTTTAGTGAATACAAAGAAACGGGAAATGCTAATTTCCCTTCAAACTCTCAAGAAAGTAGGTCGAACCGTTCATGAAATTTGCCATTCAATCACGTAATGATGAATACTCGAATGAACTGATGGACCGTGCCAAAACCTATTTATCTGATTTCGGCTTAGAGTGGAATGAACAATCACCGGATATCGTTATTTCTATCGGGGGAGATGGAACATTGCTTCATGCTTTTCATCGATATCGTGAACAACTATCAACCGTAGCATTTGTTGGGATTCACACTGGTCATTTAGGTTTTTATGCAGATTGGAAACCTTCCGAAATCGAGAAATTGGTCATCTCAATTGCTAAGCATCAGTTTGAAGTCATTCAGTATCCGCTTCTTGAAGCTACGATAAATTATCGAAATACGGAAGAGCAAAGTGTTTATCTAGCTTTAAATGAAAGTACGATTAAATCACCCGACGTGACGTTAGTAATGGACGTAGAACTCAATGATAGCCACTTTGAACGCTTTCGTGGCGATGGCCTTTGTATGTCCACTCCTTCAGGGAGTACAGCCTATAATAAAGCTCTAGGAGGTGCTGTGATTCATCCTTCACTCGAAGCGATGCAATTAACTGAAATGGCCTCCATCAATAACCGTGTCTTCCGCACAGTGGGAGCACCACTTGTTCTACCTGCACATCATGTATGTGTGTTGAAGCCAGTAAAAGCTCCTGATTTTATGGTGACAATCGATCATTTACAATTGCTGCATAAAGACGTCAAATCTATCCAATACCGTGTTGCCAAAGAAAAAGTGCGATTTGCAAGGTTCCGTCCGTTCCCATTTTGGACTCGCGTGCACGATTCGTTCATTGACAGCGATGTGTAAACAATTTCAACTTACTTTTGAAGCAATCGAGGAGGTCTTACTACGGGAGGCCTTATCTAAATGGGGAATATCAAAACGAACTTTAACTTCTATCAAATTTGGCGGGGGTTCCCTACTTGTTAATGGTCACGAAAAGACGGTTAGGCATCCACTTTCGAAAGGAGACATCGTGACCGTCATTTTTCCTTTTGAAGAAGTAAGTTTAGGTTTAATTCGACAAAAAGGAAATCTTGAAATTATCTATGAAGATGACGTATTATTGATTGTCAATAAACCTCATGGCCAAAGCACGATTCCTTCCAGGGAACATCCGTCAGGAACTTTGGCAAATTTTATCGCTTATTATTATGAACAAATGTCGATTCCTTCTACCGTGCATATTTTGACACGACTCGATCGCGATACATCAGGTATTGTGTGTCTGGTGAAAAATCGGCATATTCATCACATCATGAATCATGGCCATGTCATGAATAAAACATATGAAGCCATAGTCCATGGCAAGCTTGAACGAACTACTCAAGAAATCATCAAACCAATTGGTCGTAAAGGAAGTAGTATTATTGAAAGGGAAGTGCGTGAAGATGGACTATTTGCGCATACCGATGTAAGCGTAATCCGTCAGTATGCAGATTTTTCGCATGTGAAGTGTCTACTCCACACAGGGAGAACACATCAAATTCGTGTGCATTTAGCACATATCGGTCATCCAATAGTTGGAGATGATTTGTATGGAGGGAAATTAGACCGTATTAATCGTCAGGCACTTCATTGTGCTTCAGTGGATATTACGCATCCACTGAGTGGTAAAAAGATGACCTTTACTAGTTCACTACCTGAAGACATCCAAAAATTAATTCCTTAGTCCAAGTAATCATGGAATTTTTCTTCCATAAAAGGCTGGAGTGAAGGTACCGAAACAACTTCTATTTCTGGGTAGCGAAGAGCCGATAATTTCCCACCAAAAACACAGCCAGTATCGATATTAGCGGTACGGTTTTTAAAACGGACATTTCGTATAGGTGTATGTCCGTAAATGATCCATGCAGAACCTTTATAATGCTTAGCCCAGTCTTTTCGTAAAGGTCGACCGTCAGCAAGAAATTCGCCCGTGATATCACCATATAGCACAAACGTTTTAATTTTTTTGTTTATTGGTATTCCTAACAAATCCTCTCGAATTCCGGCATGAACAATTACAAGTTGATCTTGATCAAGTGATTGGTAAGTAGGCAACGCCTCATAAAAAGCAATATATCTTTTTCGGAATTGTTGGCGTTTCTCTTTTGGATAGTGTTTGAACTCTTCGACAGTTGTCTCCAAACCATGTGTGATTTGAACATTACTTCCTTTAAAAAAGCGGTAAAGTTTATTACAGTGATTTCCCGGGGAATAATTTAAGGCGTTTGCATCTTGTAGTGCGAATAGTAATTCTAGGACGGCAAGTGATTGTGGACCTCGATCTGTAGCATCACCGACAAATGCAAGTTGACGACCTTCTGGATGAACGAAAATACCTGATTTCGGTTGATAACCTAACTTTATGATTAGAGTCTTTAATTCATCGAAACATCCATGAATGTCACCGATTATGTCATAAGCCAAATTAATCATCTCCTAATTAATGTATTGCCATATTATAAGTGTAACCGATACAATGAAAAATATTAAAATGAAAACATCATATAGAAAGGAGGGGGTATACATGCTAGAAGATCGTAATAGTAATGAAGAAAACCAAGTTGATACAGAACAATTAAACTCATTATTAAATGACCATCAAGTGGATGAATTCAGGGAAGTGTTTTTATCCTTACATCCGTATGAACAATCACAATTTTTTGAGAAGGTTGGTCCTGACCGCAGGCAAATAATCTATCAGTATCTCTCTCCAAAAGAAATGGCGGAAATTTTCCAGTCCATTGAACTAGATGATGATGAATACGAGCCATTCTTAAAAGAAATGGAAACGACTTATGCTGCTGATATGTTATCCGAAATGTATGCAGATAATGCAGTTGATGTGTTGAATGAATTAAATAAAGATCAAGTTGCAAGTTATTTAACCATTATGGATGATGAGTCGGCTCAAGAAATTAAGGACTTGCTACACTATGATGAATATACAGCAGGTTCGATTATGACGACAGAATATGTAGCGATACCAGAAAATTCGACTGCACGTTCTGCTATGACTATCTTGCGAAATGCAGCACCTGTAGCCGAAACCATCTACTATCTTTTCGTAGTTAATGATGATCATCAGTTGACAGGAGTTGTGTCACTACGCGATTTAATCATCGCAGATGAAGATACGTTGATTAAATTTATTCGAAATGAGCGTGTTGTTAGTGTATCTGTAAGTGAAGACCAAGAAGAAGTAGCTAGAATGATCAAAGACTATGATTTTTTAGCCGTTCCTGTAGTCGATTTCCAAAACCATTTACTTGGGATTATTACAGTCGACGATATATTGGATGTATTAGAGGAAGAAGCGAATGACGATTACTCGAAATTAGCTGCCGTTTCAGAAATGGATACGTTTGACAAAGGACCATTAACAGCTGCTAAAAAAAGACTTCCTTGGTTAATTATTTTACTATTTCTGGGTATGTTAACTGCTAATTTAATGGGCATATTTGAAGAAACATTAGATGAAGTGGCAATTTTAGCTGTATTTCTTCCATTAATTGCAGGTATGGCCGGTAATAGCGGAACTCAAGCATTAGCTGTTGCAGTTCGAGGAATAGCTACAGGGGATATTGCAGAGCAAAGTAAAATAAAGTTATTAATCAGAGAAGCTGGAACAGGACTAATAACTGGAATTGTTTGTGCTGTGATCGGAGTGGGAATTGTTTATTTCAGTCAACATGATTTGATACTTGGGCTGTTAGTAGGAGCTGCCATTTTTGGTTCCATTTTTGTGGCTACGTTGTCGGGTTCATTTATACCACTTCTTATTCATCGAATGAAGATTGATCCCGCTGTCGCATCTGGTCCATTTATTACAACACTGAATGACATTATAAGTATATTGATATACTTAGGTCTAGCCACTATGTTCCTTTCACAACTCTGAACTCATCTCATGATTTCAGTTTGATAAAAAGGGGTGTCAGTAAATTGAATGGTTAGATTGACGTATACGGCAACTTCGACACAATTCCTCAATGTTTCCGTTGCTTTCACACTCAGTAACCCAACCGCATAAAATAAATCAAAAAGGATGTGTATTAGTCATTGGCAAATGATCCGCTCCTTTTTGTCCAAGGTCCGCCGGTGTATAGACATATTAAAAAAGTTTCACATTGGCAAGAAGAAAGTACGTCCATATTTCCTGATCCTGTAATAAAAGCAGTTGATGAAGTTAAAGAAGTGGCTAAAACTGAACAACTTCAAACAGGTAAAGAACCTAACGAGGATGTTACAGACTCAGTGATGTGGAGAAGATTACGGTTTTTATCGACAGATTTCGCAAAATATGTGTATAAACCACTACGTTTTCATTTACACAATGGAGATCAAATTTTTGGTTTTGTTGATCAATTATTTCCATCAAGTGTTCAAATTAAATCACCTGGTAATGAAGTAATCGCTGTCGAAATTCAAGAAATTCAAGAAATTTGGTGGGGAGGAAAAATCCTGCCTGTTCGATTTTAACGACAAAAAACATCCATTTTAGCAAGTGGGTGTTTTTTTGCGTTTAGTCACTTTTATTAATGTGATGGGTACATCAAAAAAACACACATGATTTCTATCAATATTCACAAACTAAAAAAATCCATAAATCAAGCCCGACTTCCTAGTTTTAGGAAATCGGGCTTATTAGACACTGCACGCTTGAAGTGTTTATTAATTAATCACAAACACCTAGAAATACGTCTGCTACACATTCAATTCCGCAGAAACAATTCAAATCAACTGTAACACAGCTGTTGGAAAGACGGAAATCACGAACATTACAAATCTCATTAAGATCTAGCTTTCCATCTTTGTCAATTAAATTTACCTCATCATCTTTACGATCAAAGGGCACTAATACCCGAAGAGTTGCACAGCAACCATCAAATATTTCTTCTACACGGAAGAATATTGAAAAACAGCTTTCTTTTTTATCATCGTGTTTGTCTTTCTTATCCTTATCACCACCGTGACCATGACCATTGTCAAAGCGATCGAAGTGACGGAAAAATGCTTTGAATGGTGTACCGTCTTTTGTTAATAACATGAATACACGAGTATCTGCTTGATGACGTGAAGGATTTACCATTCCTCCAAGTGGCTCCATAAAGCAACTTTGACATCCTGCACATTCATTATCGGTTGCTGCATCTTGAATGTCCTTAATTGCTCGAACTACATCACAAATGCATCCTTTGTTTGAAAAGCCATGACCAGAAGACGATGAATCGAAGTTACGCCCACATCCCATTTTGTTTTCACCTCTCTTTCGTTCTTTATAAAGTATGTCGTTTGTGATATAAGAGCAGGGCGGGGAAACCAATTAATACATAAAGTTTGTGAAAAAAACCATACTAGGAGAAAAGGTGATTGTGACATGAAAAAATTATGGTTCATTAGTTGCGTTTTACTGTTAGTTGGTGGTTGCTCTGAAAGACCTCAAGTTACTTCCTACCATGTGGAAGACAATCAACAAGAACTTGAAAAACTCGAAGAATTCATAGCTGACCAAGAAAAGATTAGTGAAGGATCAGCTGTTTTTTTTGATCATGAACTTGTCGTGACAATTCAAGTGAAACCACTGTCAAAATTCAGTAAAGAAAAAATCACCAAGTCTTTCGAAAAAGAAGTGAAATCCCTATTTCCAGATCACAAGGTATTCGTATCGAGTGATTTGAAAATATCGTGGGAGCTAAAGAAAATCATTGAAGAACAACCTGAAAAAGATAAAGTGAAAAAAGACCTTGATAAGTTACAAGCACTTTCGAAGGAGGCAACGTAATGGATGCTAAAACATATCAACAAACGGTGGATCAACTTGCACCAAAGCGTCCCGTCTTGAAAAATTGTTTGACCGCTTTTCTTACTGGCGGCATTATTTGTGGGATTGGTCAAATCATTTCATTCATGTACATGTATTTTTTCCCTTTTACAGAACGAACGTCAAGCAACCCCACTGTTGCGACGATGGTGTTTATAGCTATGGTCTTGACGGGATTGGGCATCTATAAGAAAATCGGACAATTTGGTGGAGCAGGCTCAGCTGTTCCCGTCACCGGTTTTGGGAATGCCGTTGTTTCTGCAGCGATCGAACATAAATCAGAAGGTTTTATCCTAGGAGTTGGGGGAAACATATTTAAACTTGCTGGATCCGTCATTGTGTATGGGGTATTCTCAGCATTCGTTGTAGCACTAATCAAAACAATACTTGTCCAAGTGGGGGTCATCAATTGGTGAAAAATGCACGAACATATCAGTTTGCTTCTAAGCCAAGTATTGTATCGACTGCTGTTGCAGTGGGACCACTTGAAAAACAAAGTCCATTTCTTCCACATTTTGACCTTGTATATGATGATGAACGATTTGGTCAAGAAACGAATGAAAAAGGACATGCCTATTTAATAGAAGAAACATGCAAGCTGGCTATCATGAAAGGTGGATTTCAAACGACAGATATCGATCTTTTTTTAGCAGGAGATTTGGTCAATCAAATGACACCTACAAATTTTGCAGCTCGAGAATTAGCTACTCCATTCATGGGGATGTTTTCAGCGTGTGCAACTAGCATTTCTACATTAATTACGGCAAGTTTTTTTCTTGAAACAAATCATATGGAACGAATACTATTTGGATCGGCAAGTCAGCACAATGCGATTGAAAGACAATTTCGATACCCGATTGAATATGGAGCACAAAAACCTCCTACAGGACAATGGACGGTGACTGGTGGAGGCTTTGGAGTACTCTCACACTATCAAAGTGATAAACCTTACGTGCATTCTGCGACGATTGGACAAGTGGTTGATTGTGAATTAAAAGACCCACTAGACATGGGAAGTGCAATGGCAGCGGCGGCATTCGATACGATTCAATTTCATCTATCGCAAAATAAAGGAACTTCCTACGATTTTGTAATGACAGGAGACCTTGGTAAAACTGGATCAGCCATTTTGAAAGAACTAATCCGTACTAGTGGGGTGTCTTCATATTTTGTTGATCAATACCGGGATGCTGGTGCAGAATTTTACGGAAATAACGATAAGTTATTATCAGGGGCAAGTGGCGCAGGATGTTCAGCGACTGTTTATTATGGTCCGATTTATGCAGAACTTTTAAAGAAACAATGGAAAAAAGTTTTACTTGTGGCAACAGGTGCATTACTATCCCCATTATCATTTCAACAAGGCGAGTCCATTCCCTGTATTGCACACGCTGTTGAATTGTCGATGGATTGAGGTGACAATATGATATTTTCAATCATTATTGCTTTTGTAGTAGGTGGACTAATATGTGTAGTAGGTCAACTTCTTTTTGATGTAGCGAAATTAACGCCTGCACATACATTAAGTTTATTGGTGGTCATTGGTTCAGTACTAGATGGCTTGGGTTTATATGAACCATTTATCGATTTTGCAGGAGCAGGAGCCACGATCCCAATTATGTCTTTTGGTAATTCATTAACACATGGTGCTTTGGCAGAAGCGGAAAAACACGGACTAATAGGTGTGTTAACGGGTATGTTCGAGGTAACTAGTTCGGGAATTAGTGCAGCAATCGTCTTTGGAGTTATCGCAGCTCTAATTTTTAAATCCAAAGGGAAAGTGTCCTGAGGAATAAGCCCTTTTCATTTGAACATTCTTGCATATTCTAGTTCGAATGGGAAGGGAGAGCATCAATATGTACGATAGTTGTTATCCTTACGGTGAATATGCACTAATGCATGCTATTAAGGCACCTAATCAAGGGTCAACATTTGTCCTCATTATTGTACTTTTCATCCTATTAATCATCGTAGGTAGAAGTTATGTATGATAGGAGGAGAACAAATGCACGACTCTTTTTTTAAGAAAATCGAGCAAAAAACCGGAGTTTCAATGGATGAGGTTTTTGCATTAGCAAATGCGATACAATACGCTGATTTTTCAGATGAAAAACAAGTGAAAAAAATTGTGCGTAAAGTATCTAAGGTTGCTGGGAAGTCGATTTCAAGTGATTTTGAAGATCAAATCGTTAAGTCAGTTATCTCAAAAGGAAATAAGCTTAATCTAAATGAGATTGCTTCCATGATGAATCAGAAAAAAGAATAAGAAAAAGCACTTGTTCAAATGAACAAGTGCTTTTTTTACAATTCTTTCTTCATTGCACGATGGGGAATTCCAGCATCCATAAATTCTGGTGATGTAATCTCATACTGAAGTTTTTCATAAAAAGGAACTGCATAGGATTGGGCATTGAGTTTGACAGATGTCAAACCTGTTTCTTTTGCATATGATTCCATTTTCTCCATCATTAAATTCCCTAAATGTTTTCCACGATAGTTTGGCAAGATACAGACACGTTCCACTTTTGCAATGCCCGGTTCAGGTTCACGAATACGGCCTGCCCCGATTGGTAATTCGCGATCATAAGCGACAAAGTGGACTGCAGATTGATCAAAATCGTCTAATTCTAAATGTACAGGAACACCTTGTTCTGCCACAAAGACTTGCTGACGAACAAGAAATGCATCGTTTTTTTCTTCTTCAGTTTCAACACGCTTAGCTGTTATCAATTAATTCCCAGCTCCAGTCAATCGGAATGTTTCATAAACCGTCCAAGAGCCATCTTCTAGTTGATAAAGCAAGTGTAGTCGGTCAATTATTTCTTCGTGATCGACACCAATCATTTTTAATTGACCATAAATATCATCATGTTCACCTGACGACATTTTTTGAGCAATTGTGATATGTGGAACGAAAGCATATTCCGAATCTTTACCAATTTCCTCTGTGTGAAGATCTTCTTGAAGCTTCAACAATTCTTCAGTAGGTGCTACTTTAAAATAAATAGCATTTGTTACTGGTGAAAATGAGCTCAATCCTCTAACATGCAGCTTGAAAGGTTTATGACGTTTCACAATGTCGCCAATTTCGCTAGCTAGTTTTTCGATTTCAGTGTCATCTGCTTCAAAAACTCCTTTAACCGTCATGTGGGGAGTAATGAGAGCATAATGTGGATCATAACGTTTGCGGTAGGAATTAGCCAAATCTTGTAATTTTTTTGATGGGAATGCAACGACTCCGTATTTCATCATAAAAACCTCCTTTTTAGTTGTGTAAGTGCATACATTGATTATAGCAAAGTTAATGGACTTAATTTAATTTAAAGTGTTAGAAAGTGAGAAATTCAGATATCGGTATATAAAAGAGCACAAGTTTGTTCAACAATATGTACACACTATGTGATTCTTTACGATTAAAGACTGAAATTCATTTTGATTGCACGTTTTAAATCCGGTTGCCAATGCTTCCAAGTATGGTCTCCTTCAAATTCGTCATAGAACAAGGAAAACCCTTTTTCTTTCATCAAAGAATTCAACTCACGGTTCGGCTTTAAGAAATTCTCGATTTTTCCAGTGGTTGTTTTCACTTCATTTTCTCGGGTGCCAATAATGTGATAAACCGAGAACAAATGGGGTGTTCGAATGTTTTCAACTTTAGATAAAACGTCTTCATTCACCATTGGGGAATGTAAAATAACTTTTCCGAAGATATTTGGATATTTAACGGCTGCGAGTAAGGACACTGTTGCCGCTAGAGAATCGCCCACGAGTGCTCGACCCATGCCGATTTGATAAGTTGGGTACTTTTCATCTAAATAAGGAACAAGCTCATGTGCTAGAAAACGTAAGTACGCATCATGCTGCTCACCTAAAGGATGGTATTTTTTTCGGCGATCCTCAACATTTTTATAGGGAACACCTACAATAATCATGTTTTCAATTTCTTTATTTTCAAGAAGTTCATCAGCGACTCGCGGGATTCTCCCTAATTGGAAGTAATCTTTCCCGTCTGAAGCAATTAACACTGTATATTTATAAAGTGGTGAATAATTTGCTGGTATATAAATCAGCAGTTGCATATCTTCTTGTAAGGCGTCACTAAATAACGTGACGTCTTGAACTGTACCTCTCGACATCGGACAGTACCCCCTCTGAATCTTGCTACAGAAATTGTACCATAATGCAGGAGGAAGGTATAATGATGAATAACGATACTAAGTGTTGAAAGAATGGAGCTGGGGTCATGGATAGAAATCAAGGGCGTATTCACTCAAGACAAGTGTATGAAGCAACAAAAGCAGCATTAGAACGACGCGGGGTCACGACTGAAGAAGTGGCGAAAATTGTGTTCGAAATGCAAATTGCATATAATGTTGGATTAACGCTTGAGCACTGTATAGTGTCAGTAGAAAGTGTCTTGAAAAAAAGGGAAATGCAGCACGCTATTTTAGTTGGGATTGAACTAGATGAATTGGCCGAGAAGAAAATGCTATCATCACCACTTCAACAGATCGTGGAATCCGATGAAGGGTTATTTGGGGTGGATGAAACGATTGCTCTAGGCTCTGTCTTTACATACGGTAGCATTGCAGTCACGACATTTGGACACTTAGATAAAAACAAAATAGGCATCATCAAAAAATTAGATACAAAAGTAGGGAATGGCGTTCATACGTTTTTGGATGATTTAGTTGCAAGTATTGCTGCTTCTGCATCTTCACGAATTGCACACCGCACACGTGACTTAGAGGAACAAAATGAAACATTTGCAGATATTGAACCAGAAGAAACGGCTCCTGAGACGAATATTGAAGGAACAACAACTTAATTGTGTTTTTATCGGTGTCGTGGAGCACACGTTCCGTCGTATCAACATTCAATATTTATGATTACATTAATAGAATCGAAAGATCTCAATGGTGATTTACTCCATTGAGATCTTTTTTTAAATATAAGGAAGCATAAAATTGGGTACTACTATGAACCAAGCCAGTGTTCTAAGATTTTCGCGCACCCCATTTTTATTAGATCCTAGTGCCGCATTCAGACAACTATAGCTACCTGGGAACCTGGATGTAACAGTGGTCATGGTAAGTTTCCATTCACAATATAAGAACTGGCGTCATATTGCCAGGTATTTCTTACAGTAGGTATAAACACTAAGTCGAGTTGCCCATCCTAGTTACACAAATAACTTTTTCCTTAAATGTCTATGGACAACCCTTCAGTGAATAAACTGTATGAGTTAAGGAATTCGTTTAACAAGGAGGAAAACAAATGGAAGACCGTCTTATTGAAACGCTAGGTCATTATTTTGTCTATCATAAAATTAGAGAACGCTATGGGTTGACCTTCGAACAGTTCGTAGATAAGTGGCAACGCGGTGTTTGGGAAGCATGAATAGTGTGATTTTTGCATAGAAAAAAGCATCATCTCAAAAGAGATGATGCTTTTTTTGGAAGAATCTTTCGTTCCTTAAAGATTCTCGTGGGTTTGGCACCCAATGATACCGACTCGGTTAAACAATTTATTTATAATAATGAATCGAGATTGTTGGACGTCAAATCAACGCTATTTACATAGTATAGCATGTTTTTGATGTTATTACAAGGCAAGATTGCTAGTTTCAACATTCTTCATTGTACATGATCAGTCAAGCTCATCAGTTCGACAATTTGTTTTTGATGATGATACTATTATGAGAAGGAGCTTGAAAAGATTGGATTATTAAATATCAATTATTTGAAGTAAAAGTGAGGAACGGTGACGATGAAAGTAGATGTATGTATCGTGGGAGCAGGTCCAGGAGGTGCACTTCTTGCCTATTTATTAGCCAAGAAAAATGTTTCAGTAATGTTAATCGAGAGAACAAATCAAATCGGTAAAACGTTTCGCGGGGAGCATTTAAATGAAGAAGGAGAAAGCATTTTAAAAAAGCATTATTTATTTGACCGCGTTGAAAAGCTCGGACTATTACGGATGGAACAGCTTGAGTATTGGCATAACGGTGAGCTGTTTAAAACGATTTACCCAGATCCAAATGTCGGGCATCTAGGCATACACGTGCCGCAAGCCCATTTATTGCAAGTCATAATTGAAGCAGCCAAGGAATGTCCTTCGTTCCAGTTTATGTTGAATACGAAAGTTGACGAGCTCGTACAAGACGAGAATGGGTTGTATTGCGGAGTCAAAGCTGTGCAGGATGGAAGAAAAGTATTAATTGAAAGTGAACTTGTAATTGGAGCGGATGGTCGTTATTCGACCGTTCGAAAAAAAGCAAATCTTGATTATACAATCCGTAATCACGGATATGATTTGCTTTGGGCAAGAATTCCAGCACCAGAAAACTGGACACCGTCCATAAAAATGGCATTGATTGGTGAGATGCAGTTGTCATTATTTACACAGGTAAAAGGATTTATTCAAATCGGTTGGAGTATTGAAGAGGATTCATATGCACAATTGAGGAAGCAACCATTTACGCCATTTATAGATCAGTTAATCCATGCATTTCCTGAGCTGGAACAAACGGTTCGGGAGAATATTACTTCGTGGAAAGATTTCGTGTTATTAGATGTATTTAGTAGTACGAGTAAAAACTGGGGTGAGAAAGGGGTAGCATTAATTGGTGACGCGGTACATACGATGACACCAACAGGTGCCTATGGAGTAAATAGTGCACTAAAGGATGCAGATACTCTCGCTTCGTTAATCGATCACAATACGATCACACAACTTGATTTAGCTAGTTGTGCGTCAGAACGAAAACAAGAAATTGCAAGAATTCAAGCGCTGCAAATTGAAAAAGAACAAGCCTTTGTTTCTCATTTTACGGTAATGGTTTAATGACTAAAGAAGGATGTATACTTATATGATTGAAATTCAACGAGGGCACCTGACAGCATCACGCTGTTTGGGTGTCCTCTTTTTTAGTAAAGTCTATGTAAAAGAATGCTGTTAAAGTTGAATAACCGCACCATAATTAAATGAAGTTTTAGAGTAAAGGAAAATAAGCAAGACAAAAAAACTTTGTTATGTACAATAAATTGTAGACTTTTGGCTTGTTAAATTTATTGCGTATAGATTAACAGTTCTTTAGTGTAAGTACTATCCATTAAAATCTCATCATTGTTGAATAATTATTTCTAATTCCTTTAAAACAGATTCACCTACCCCATCCTGATAAAAAGCGTGCACTCCTAAATTCAGCATGGCCCTCTTCTTTCTTGTTGTCAGACCGCGCCCGCCCAATTGTCTGGATTTTTCCAAAAGAATCACAGAGTAACCGGCCTTGGCTAGATAAATAGATGCTACTAACCCTGAAATCCCCCCGCCAACAATTGCAACATCATACTGTTTCATAAAAAACACTCCATTCTTTGTTTACTAATAAGGCGATTGGAAAGGGTATTTTGTGACAAGAACATTGAAAAAAATTTGGTTTTGCACATCCTTGAACAAGATAACTGCTTGTTTCCGAGTGGATAAGCTTTAAATATTATTAAACTCAATTTAATATGTTACGGTGAGCCGTATCATAAATATCAAGGCTAATTAATACAAAGAATTAATATTCGTTCTTCCGCAATTGGGCGCAACTAAAAGGGGCGTCGATCCAACAAGGGATTGATGCCCGCTTTGTAGAACTTGTTTAGCTAGAATATATTGAGAAATAAACTGGGGATAGTACATCATGAAAAAACAATTCTTGTTATCTATTATTAATAGTGCCAATATTGTTAATATCAATATTACCAGTAGCAGAAGAAACACCAACAAAAATAATGTGGGGAAAGGCAGAAATAATAATTGGGCAAATTGGAAAGGTAACAGTATTGAGTTCTGCACCGACTTATTAAATGAAAACGTTTATATAAATTCGCTGGATATTCTTTATTCATCGGGTAGAAGAAACAATATAACAATATCTGAATGATAATAGGAGGAAGAGCTATGTCAAATAACGCAAAACAGAGAAGAATAATTCTAGATTTAGCTGTTACTTTAGATGGTTTTATTGAAGGGGAAAATGGAGAAGTTGATTGGTGCATCATGGATCCTGATATGGGGTTCACTAATTTCTTGAATCAAATTGATACTATTTTATATGGGAGAAAAAGTTACGATTTATGGGGACAATATATTCCGAAAACTGAAGACGCTGATAGCGAAAAAGAAATTTGGGACTTGGTTCATAGTAAAGAGAAATATGTGTTTTCCAGAACACAAATAGGGACTGATAATCGAGCAAGATTTATAAATGGAAATATTCTTGAAGAAGTAAATAAATTGAAGAATAAGCCTGGTAAAGACATCTGGCTATACGGGGGAGCAAACCTCATTACAACTTTTATAAATTTAGGGCTTGTTGATGAATTTAGATTATCTATTCACCCTGTTATTTTGGGAGAAGGAAAACCGATGTTTATTGATATAAAACAGAGGTTAAACTTAAAAATGGTTAATAAAAGAACGTTTTCTTCAGGCGTTGTGCAACTAATCTATCATTGGAATGGTAATTAATAATATCGTTTATTAAGATGATAAATTATAGTGAATATCATAAGCTAATACTCGATAGTTGCTGTCACTTAATCTACTATTGGATTGAGTTATTGCAATAAGAATGGGAAACCCTAATATAATGGGTTCCCTTAAATTTATCATTAGTATATAATATTGAGTTAAAATTTATAATATCTTATTCAACTAACGGGTGCTTTAGTTGACTAAGAAAAGACATAAAACATAGTGGTCCTTTTGTTTATTGGGAATTATTTCCATTTAAATAAAACATACATTCTTAATTGAGGGGTTAATGAGATAATCTTTTAAAGTCAATGCTTAATGGGCAATTTATTGATGTCATGTATATGCCTAAGAATGGGGAAGTTACGAAACGAAGATTAAAGGTCTTAAAGGTTTTCGGTGATTCATTCCAAGCTTATTGTTTCTTGAGAAACAATAGACGCACTTTTTTAATTGATAACATACTTGCATTGATTCCAGTCGTGCAAAAGGAACGAAATGTGATATGAGCCAGGAAGAATTTCAATAGGAGTTCATGGGAATTTACAATGCAGCATAGTATACTGATCGCGGAAATAAAAAATGGACAGCAATGATGTTGCCGGAGCATTTAAAAGTGCTGCGTCAAGACGAAGAGAACTATGAAAAAGTGAAAAGACCATAATTAGACGAATATGACCTACAGATCATGCAAGAAGAGGTTCAACGTGCCTTAACTGGCAAACTTGAGACGCGTATTACTTCGTGAGCAGAAGACAGATACACATTTCATCGTGGCATTGTGCAAGAAATCAGTACACAATATTTAAGTTATGAAGATTCTTTTGGTGAACATCGAATTGCAATACCAGACATTGTAGCACTAATGATAATGGAATAAGTTTTATATATTAACCACCCTAAATAGTGGTTTTTTTTGCACAAAAAAAGAGAAGGCGCTAGTCCTCTCAGTCAACCAAATAACGATAATCCACCTGCCATACGATTAAACTTTAGATGATTATTACACGAAATTTCATATGATTGAAAACGTGGTCGTTAGAATGAATTTTTATTCTTCTGATATATGGAAACAAGTTTATTTTGAATGAGCCAAAAGACATTCTTGCATTAGTGGGCATTACTCCACGGGACAGTTTAAATGTGGTAGCAAAAAATGACGGTACTGAAAAATATTCCTCTGTTAGTGATCAAGTCGGTGAGGTATGGGCAACTTTAGACAATAACACCGTGGACATTCTCAAGGTGACGTATAATTTTAATTATTTCAATTAATTAAAAATAGTTCTACCACGGTGACTTGTGGAAGGGCTTTTTGTTTTTGGTCACTCAAAATAAAAAGGGTCACTTTTCGGTCACTTTGACCCAAAGTCAATGAAAAACACCACCTCAAAAGAGATGGTGTTTTATCTTTAAACCCTTAATACTAATGGGTTATTAGAGTATGATCCCGACTGGGCTCGAACCAGCGACCTCCACCCTGTCAAGGTGGCGCTCTCCCAGCTGAGCTACAAGATCGTTATTACTAGGACAAATTCTATTATAGCCTCTATAGAATAATAGTCAATGCCCTAATAAAGAAATTCGCCTGGATTATTGTAAAAAGTAGGTCCAGTCGGTTTGAGCACGATTGTTCACGATTGTCCAACATTCAAGAGCCACAGCTTTCCCTGCAAGTGGTTCAAACGCTAAACTAGCTCTTTGGAATAAAGGACCCCAAACTGTAAGCGGGACATGATTGATCAGCGTCACATGAGGTACCCACTGACCAGGTAGATAAGGAGAGATTTCAGGTGTATGTAAATTTGAAATCATCGAATACAGGTCACGGTGGAAAGTTTCAACTTCTTTTGTGACAACTGGAGCGGCAAAGAATGTTCCATGTTGTTTAAAAAAGCCTAATGATGATAATGAAATATCAATTTGTTTTTGAGTCTTACACCATTGCTGTACGCGTTGGCTTAGTTCCACTGGATTCGCTTGATCAAATGAAAATAGGCTGATATGAGGAGGGAGAGGTGTTTCTTTCCCTCTATTTGAAGCATTATATAAATCTTTACTATCCTGTTCTAACTTCGTCGACAGTTTGTAATCCAATCGTAATACTAATAATTGCATGATCGATAGCTCCTTTACAAAAAAAATTTATGCGGATATCAGTTTTTCAATTATACTTTATAGAATAAACTGATTCTTTTTCATGGTGAATAAGGACTACTATATCGTATCATAATCTGCTAATCTAATATATCTGAATAGAAAGGAAATATACTATGATAGTAAATTTGCAATTACCTTTTCCATATGATTTCGAACGTGTACTAGAACGGCTTTCAATGGACCCAATAATTTCTTTGAATAAAGAGCAACGTTTTGTTTTAGTTCAAACGAATGAAAAGAAAATCTGTAAAATCCAAGCTACTGGGACAACAGACAACCCATCATTTCAGATTGAAGGAACTTTTAGCGAATCACAATTACAATCTATAAAAGAAATATTTCATTTTGATCGTTCCTTACAACCCATTCACGACCATTTTGCAAACACTAATTTAGCCAAGCTCTTTGAAGAGCATCGTGGGACACCGATCATTCGGGAATTTTCTTTGTATGCAACGCTAGTAAAGAGCATTATTCATCAACAATTAAACCTATCCTTTGCCCATACACTGACCACACGTTTTGTCCAAACGTTTGGTGAAGAAGTAGAAGGCGTTTGGTTTTATCCACAGCCTGAAATAATCGCTCAATTAACAGTTGAAACGCTGCGTGAACTTCAATTTAGCACGAGGAAAGCAGAATATGTGATTGGCATTTCGCAGGCCATTGCCAGTGGGGAACTTAATCTTGAGGAGTTAGCACATCAAGAGGATGAACGGATTATGCAAACACTTGTGAAGTATCGTGGAATTGGCCCATGGACAGCTGGTAGCTTTTTGTTGTTCGGTTTAGGCAGACCAAATCTATTCCCACTGGCAGATATCGGTTTGCAAAATGCTTTGAAAAAGCAGTGGAATCTTGTGGAAAAGCCAAAAGCTGATGAAATTTCGGCACACTTTCCAAAGTGGTCACCTTATTTAAGCTACGCTTCCCTCTATTTATGGAGAAGCATTGAATAACTCAGTCTAAATTAGTATGTAAAAGGTACTGACCTTCATGTTAAAATATTTAAAGTTAGAGTTGTTCAAAAAGTCAGGCAAATGTTTGTTGGGGTCGCAGGGAGGATGCTGAAAGTGCACCTTTTTGAATACTACTAAAAGTTATACATCTTAGGGAGAAAACATCATGAGAATAAAAGATTGGGATCGAAGTTTGAAAGCAAGGTTAATTGGAGAAGCATTTATGAACATTACGTTTTGGATGTTTTTTCCGTTCCTTGCCATTTATTTTGCTGAAGAATTTGGCAAAACTACAGCGGGTTTATTACTGATTCTATCACAAGTTTTTTCAGTAGCTGCTAATTTAGTCGGTGGATATTGTGCAGATCAGTTTGGTAGACGAACGATGATGGTATTATCCTCTTTTGGGCAAGGAGGAGCATTCTTCTTATTTGCCTTGGCTAACTCACCACTCCTGGATTCACCTGGTTTAGGGTTTATTGCCTTTACAATTGCAAGTGTTTTCGGTTCGCTGTATTGGCCTGCAAGTCAAGCGATGGTCGCTGATGTTGTTCCAGAAGAACATCGAAGTGACGTTTTTGCAGTGTTTTATACTTCGGTAAATATTGCAGTAGTTGTTGGTCCAATTTTAGGAGGCATTTTCTTTTTCAGTTATCGATTTGGATTGATGGTAGCTTCAGGTCTTGTTTGCATATTGCTTGCATGGATTTTAATCAAATTCACAAAAGAGACTTTGCCGATTAATCCAGAGCAATTAGCAAATGATGTGCCGAAAGGATTTATGTATGCGATTCAAACACAGGTAAAGGATTATGGAGTCATTTTGAAAGATAAACTCTTTTTACTGTTCATTATTGCAGGAATTTTAAGTGCTCAAACATTTATGCAATTGGATTTGTTACTACCTGTTTATGTGAAAGAAGTGATTGGTAATCAATCACTTGGTACATGGTTTGGCAATGAAGTTAAGTTAACAGGAGAACTAGCATTTAGTCTATTAATATCAGAAAACGGTTTGCTAGTGGCGATACTGACAGTTGCCGTTACTCGATTTGTTTCTTCTTTCAGTGAAAAGAATGTGTTTTTTGTGTCCTCCATTTTATATACGATTGCGATGGTCATTTTTTCTATATTCGATTTGTTCTGGATCTTTGTATTAGCCATGGCAATCTTCACGTTTGGGGAGTTGATGATCGTTGGGTTACAGCAGAGCTTTATTTCTAAGTTAGCCCCAGAAAATATGCGAGGGCAGTATTTTGCAGCAGCTAGTCTTCGATATACGATTGGACGTATGATCGCTCCGCTTTCCATTCCGATGACGGTGTGGTTTGGATTCTTTTGGACTTTTACAATTATCGCGATTTTGTCTGTTATCAGTGCGTTTGTTTATTACCTCATGTTTTATTTATTTGAACAAAAAAAGACCGCCTCTCCTAGTAGTTAAAGGGGAAGCGGTTTTATGTAATAACTTTCATTATCTGTATGTTCAAATTTAGTGTTCCTGGGTATCGTTTTCTTCAGTATCATTAAAATAAATAAAGGACTCTTCCTCAAGTTCACTTAATCGTTCTTTATTAATTCCTAAGCTTAAATTTCCTGAAAAAATAGGTTCCCACCAATTTTCTGTTTTAATCATGTCCATTTCCTCCTTTTATACCGTTCTAATGAGTTGATTGTTCTTTACCCTAAAAAGTTACGATGCAAAACGACTTTATATGATAAATACATCAAAAGACCTGAAAACCGACGACCCAAAAGTCTTATTACCTAGAGGAGTGTTTTTTATGAAAAAGACAACATTTGCAATTATTGGAACTGGCATAGTTGGTGAACGTATCATTAACCAACTTTTAGTAAATCCTAATTGTGAAATCGTAAGTACCTTCGATGAAAATAATCAACGATTAGTAGAAGTACAGAAAAAATATAATTTGCCAATCGCTACATCTTTAGTAGAATTATTCGATACAAAACCTGATTGGGTGTATATTGGAACCCCTCCTAATAGTCATGCCCAACTAGCAAAACTCGCTGCCAACCACGGATGTCATGTCCTTTCTGAAAAGCCATTGGCACATAATGTAGAGAGTGGTGTGGAAATGGTTGAGTGCACGAAAGAGTCAAACGTACTTACAGCGATGCATTTTCCACTTATGTATAGCCCAGCTATTCAAACATTAATGAAAGAAGTAGCGGACGAAACATTAGGGAATATTCTTCGTGTTGAACTTCATACATATTTCCCGCATTGGCCAAGGAAATGGCAACAAAATCCATGGATTGGTTCTCGTTCACAAGGTGGGTTTATAAGAGAAGTATTTCCACATTACTTTCAAATCATGTATCGACTTTTCGGGAATTTTTCTTTTTCGGCTCATCAAACGGTCTTTCCGCAAGATCAAACTTTATGTGAAAATGGTACTACAGCACTTGGTAATACAGACTCGGGCATCCCGATACTCATTAATGGATTAGCTGGTATAGGACAAGAAGAGTTATTATTATTTAAAATTTTTGGCAGTAAAAAAGTACTTACCATAAAAAATTGGTCGGAACTTTGGATGAGTGAAATTGATCAACCTGAACAAAAAATACAATTGCCTAACACAACGAGCACCTTATGGGATGCTTGTCATCAAGCGAAAAACGGCAATGAATCAACACTTGTGACATTTGAAGAAGGGTTAATTGTTCAACAATGGATTGATGACTTGTTATCGTAATTGCCTAACACATCTCTCATTGCCCAGCATAAGTTATTCATGAGGAGTGTGAGAATGAATACATCTTGGTATCGAGGTGTGTATGTCCCTTATGGTGGACATCCCAAATTTTTTGTATTGCCACCACCAATCTGGTGGCTGTTTCAACCTGTAAATTGTGCTGAGTATTCACCTTCTGATGCATTTTTCCACGGATCTGTGTGGCCGATGTTAGTTGATGGATTTTCCAAAGAAGAAGGTATTTCATGAGCGAAGAACAGCGAAAATTGATGCATGAACTGCAAATTGCTGATTTTAATGTAATCGAGTGGGATTTATACATGCATACCCATCCAGATGACCTTGAAGGATGTCAAAAGCTATACGAAAAAACGACATATGCCAAAAAAATTCGAAAACATTATGAAGCCTTATATGGACCACTAACCAATCTAACACCCCGCCCTTGTGATCAGGCATCTTGCACACCTTGGCCATGGCAAGTATAGAGGGAGGTAACGAGTTTATTGTGGATCTATGATAAGAAACTTCAGTATCCAGTAGTGGTAAGGGACACCAATCCCAGATTGGCGAAATATTTGATGGAGCAATATGGGGGTGCAGACGGCGAATTAGCAGCTGCCCTACGATATCAAAACCAACGCTATACGATTCCAGATAAAATCATTGGTTTACTAACAGATATTTCTACTGAGGAATTCGCTCATTTAGAAATGATTGCTACCATGATTTACAAACTGACGAAAGATGCCACTCCAGAACAGATGAAAGAAGCGGGACTCGGCGAGCATTTTGTATCTCATGGTCATGCATTATTTTATAATAATGCAGCAGGTGTTCCATTTACCGCAGCCTATATTCAAGCAAAAGGCGATCCAATCGCAGATTTATATGAAGATATTGCAGCGGAAGAAAAAGCTAGAGCAACGTATCAATGGTTAATCGATATTTCAGATGATCCTTATATAAATGATTCTTTACGATTCTTGCGTGAACGTGAAAATGTGCATTCTATGCGTTTTAGAGAAGCAGTTGAAATGTTAAAAGAAGATCAAGTGAAAAAAACAATTTTCTAGACACCTGTTTTACAGGTGTCTTTTTTGCGTGCTTTGGGATAACCCGCTAAAATAAGTAAAATAGAGTGATAGATGATGGGAGTGAAAACATGAATTTCTCAGCACAAGACGTCGAACATATGATCACGCAACAACATGACTTTTTTTACACAGGTGCAACCCGGTCTGCAGAATTTCGAAAACAACAATTGCGTAATTTAAAACAAGCCATTCAACATCATGAACGAGAAATCCTTCAGGCTCTTTATGATGACTTGCATAAAAGTGAATTTGAAGCCTATGCAACAGAGATAGGGTTTGTATTAGACAGTATTGGCTTCATGATTAAAAACTTAGATGAATGGATGAAGCCAGAACCGGTTAAAACATCTCTTCATTTAATGCCTGCCAAGAGTTTTATTGTACGGGAACCCTATGGATCGGCACTGATTGTTGGGCCTTTTAACTATCCATTTCAACTCGTCATGGAACCATTAATCGGAGCAATTATTGGTGGCAATTGTGCCATCGTGAAGCCTTCGGAATCAGCTGTCCATACTGCAGCCATTATTCGCAAAATAATTGAATCAACATTTACCCCGAATTATGTGCGTGTAGTGGAAGGGGAACGTGAAGAAACTTCCATACTCATTCATGCACCATTTGATACCATTTTCTTTACGGGAAGTGTTGCCGTCGGGAAAGTGGTCATGAAGGCAGCCGCTGAACGATTAACACCCGTTACATTAGAGCTTGGGGGCAAAAGTCCTGCGATTATTGATCACACAGCTAACTTAGCTGTTGCTGCGAAACGCATTGCTTGGGGGAAATTTGTCAATGCAGGTCAGACTTGTGTTGCACCGGATTATTTACTTGTCCAGCAAACCGTGAAAGACGAGTTCATCCATTTACTCATGCAAGCCATCCAAGATTTTTACGGAGAAGATGTTCAGGCAAGTCCGGATTATGGACGCATCATCAATGCAAAACAATTTGATCGCCTACGACAGTTAATCAAGCAAGAAGGTCAACATATAATAGCGGGGGGTAATCTGGACGCAGATGATCTTTATATTGAGCCGACAATAATAGACGGAGTTTCTTGGAATAGCCCTTCCATGGAAGATGAAATCTTTGGTCCATTATTACCTGTCATATCGTATGATCGTCTAGAGACCGCGATTAGCCAAGTGCGAAAATTGCCAAAACCATTATCCGCATACTTATTTAGTGAAAACGATAAAGCGATTGAATACTTTTTAGAACAATTGCCTTTTGGCGGAGGTTGCATAAACGATACCATTTCACATGTAGGTAGTTCACATATGCCATTTGGGGGAGTGGGATCTTCCGGAATGAATGCATATCATGGAAAATATAGTTTTGAAGCCTTCACCCACGCTAAATCAATTTTAAAGAAAAGTACCAAGTTTTCCGTGAATGTCGCATTTCCACCATATAAAAATAAAGTGAAGCTTGTGAAGTCGTTTCTCCGATAAGTAGAGCAATTTTAAGAATTGGATAATTAAAATAAAGAAAGCAATAGGAGAACACACGATGAACGAACGAATTTTAATCATAGAAGACGAAGTAAATATCGCCCGTGTTCTTCAATTGGAGCTAGAGTTTGAAGGATATGTCACTGGCGTTGCTAATACTGGAACAGATGGCTTAATATCTTACCGTGAACAATCATGGGATTTGGTGTTACTCGATTTAATGTTACCAGGATTGTCAGGACTCGATGTTTTACGTCGCATTAGATCTGATGAAAATCATACACCTGTTATTTTATTGACCGCCAAAAATAGTGTGGAAGATAAAGTATCTGGTCTTGACTTAGGAGCAAATGATTACGTTACGAAACCTTTTCAAATGGAAGAATTACTTGCTCGTATTCGAGCAAACTTGAGAATCAAAAAAAGTGATCACATTGTGAATGAAAAACAACATTCCTTAAGCCATGTTTTCAAGGAATTAACCCTTAACGAACAATCACGAGACGTAAATCGGAAAAAACGAAACATTGAATTGACACCTAGAGAATTTGATTTGTTACTTCATTTGATGAAACATCCAAACCAAGTTTTGTCACGTGAACAACTGATTGAATCGGTTTGGGGCTACGACTATTATGGGGATACCAATGTAGTAGACGTCTATATTCGTTATTTACGCAAGAAAATTGATTATGGAGAAGCATCAAAGTATATCCAAACTGTCCGTGGAGTGGGCTATGTATTAAGGGAGCAAGCAGATGAAGTTAAAAAGTAAAATCCACCTCTACTCCACCATTTTAATGTTATTGATATTATCCATTACGAATGTTGGCATTTATTTAATTTATAGCCAACTTGCCTATGAAACCGAGCTGCAACAATTACGAACAGAATCTGAAGGTTTGGTTTCAGCATTAAGTCAAATGAATGTGTCCACGAATCCTGCTACTGTCTTGCGGGCCTATTCACCTGCAAATGGTGGTGTTCGAATCGTTAATGATTCAGGTGAAATTGAAGTAGCAGTCAATACAACGGGGACAATCGCATCAGTTAAACTAGATGCGGTGACAAAAGAAACACATGAAGTTAAAACGATAAATGGCAGAAAAATGCTGATTATATCATTGCCAATCATTTCTCCATCCGGCACGATTTCACAATTACAAATTATCCAAGTACTAACTGATATTGAAAATAATTTAAACGTATTAACGTTTATTTTAATTGGTGTTACGTTATTAGGGAGCATCCCAATTTTGATATCGAGTATCTTTCTTGGGAAAATCGTTACCCAACCGATACAGAAATTAATTGGGACAATGAAACATATTCAAGATAGTGGCAACTATGTACAAATTAAAACGATAAACAATGGAAAAGATGAACTTGCTCAACTAGAAAAAACGTTTAATGACACAATGATTCTTCTTGAAAGCAATTATAAAAAACAAGAACAATTTGTATCGGATGCATCTCATGAATTAAAAACGCCATTAACCGTGATTGAAAGCTATGCAAGCCTTGTAAATCGACGAGAGATAAGTGATGTGAAAATAATTAATGAAGCTACTCAAGCGATTTTACAAGAATCCGTGAGAATGCGTGAAATGATTGAACAAATGCTTCAACTGGCCCGTTATGATAAAGAATTATCGTTCCAGCGGGAAGATACAGATTTACTAGTGTTAATTGATCAAACAATTCGCTCGATGAGACAAGCGTATCAAAGAGAGTTCCTACTAACCGTTGATACTAGTGGTAAAACATTGATATACAAAACGGATGAACAAAAACTAAAACAACTTTTATTTATCTTCTTAGATAATGCACGCAAGTATAGTAATGAGGAAATTGAACTGGATGTAAAAGAAACGCAAAAATCGATAATAATTACGATTAAAGACTGCGGAATCGGTATTCCAAAGGAGTCAATACCAAAAATTTTCGACCGATTTTATAGGGTTGATGAAGCGAGGAATCGTAAGACGGGCGGTACGGGGTTAGGATTATCCCTTGCAAAAGAAATAGCAAAAGGTCTTGGCGTCCAAATGGAAATTGAAAGCATAGTGGAAGTAGGGACAATTGTTATCCTCGATTTACCTAAAAATTAGAGTTGAATAAAGGAAGGTTGCGAACGTATGACGATTTTTGGTAAGTCGTGGTTTCTTCCTCTCCTACTAACTTTCATCTTACTAGTAGGAGGTGGAATTTTTATAATTAATTTGACAAAAACAGAAGGCGAGATTTCCCATGAAATCATGCGATCCCGTATTGAACAAATGTATGGGGGAAATGTTACGAACATCATTCAAAAAAATGGACAATATAAAGCCCTGCTAGAGCGTAATGATGGCAATTACGAGGTTTTGGCAGATAAATTAAATGGAGACATTATATCAATTGCGTTAGTGAAACAAGCTCAAAATCCAGATGTTCCCTTAAAGTCGCAAGATGAAATTATTGCGTACGTTACGAAAGAATACGATGGTATACTCGAACGAATCGTCTTAAACAGCCAGTCAGAGCCACCGATGTATTCAGTAGAGATGTCTATAGATGAAACATTGATCACTCTCTCTATTGACGCAAATACAGGGATTGTACTGGATACAATTGAAAAACAAACGACCGCAGAACAAGCATTGCTTACGAAGGAACAAGCCATTATGAAAGCTAAAACACAATTAAATGGAAAAGTGGAATACATTGTTTATGAAGAGACGTCAGATGGTGGATATTATCTAATTGAAATCGAATCGGATGATGATCAAGAAGCCGTCATTCAAGTGCACGGTGTGTCAGGTGAAATTCTCAGCGTAACATGGGATGATCAAGATGATTCAGACGATGATCGTAATAATGATTCGGAAAATGATTGAAATTCTCATCAAATTCTCATAATACTCTCCGAGTTCTCTCATGTTGTTCAGTTAATATGAAATTAACAACAAACAAGGAGGAAGTAAAATGATGAATTTGAAAAACAAGTGGATGATTATCCCAATCATTACAGGTGTATTAGTTCTTGGTAGTATTGCACTCGTCGCAGGAGCCAATGAAAACATGTCAAAGGATAATGTCGCAAATCAACAAAAAGACAAGTTGACGAATGAAGAAATATCTGAAAAAGCATTAGCAGTTGTCGATGGAACCGTGACAAAAGTAGAAATGGAGCAAAAATCACGTGGGTTCATTTATGAAGTGGAGATTCACAAAGATGGGATTGAATATGAACTGGATATGGATGCCTTCACTGGTGAAGTATTGAAAAGTGAACAGTCCAGTGATGATGACAATGATGATTCTGTCAGTGAATCTGATTGGAGTAACGCTATAACTGATCCGAAAAACTTCAAAGTGTCGATGGATGAAGCAATCGAAATAGCCTTAAAACAAGCAAACGGTACGGTTGAAGAAGTAGAAATTGAAAAGGAACATTCTAAACTATACTACAAAATTGAAATTGTAGATGGTGGTAAAGAAGTAGATGTCTTAGTGGATACTGATTCAGGTAATGTATCTATAGAACAAGATGACGACGACAACAATGAGGATGATTAAATAAAAATCAGCGTCTCCATTCAGTTGGAGGACGCTGATTTTTTGTGCTCTTTGGTGGGTAAATAAATCGAGACTTTCGTTCCGACATCTACCTTACTGGCAATCTTGATTGTCCCACCATGTTCATGTATGATTTTTTCGGAGATCATCATTCCCAGTCCAGTACCCGAAGATTTTGTTGTGAAGAATGGCTCGAAAATTTGTTCGACCACTTCTTGCGTCATGCCAGTCCCATTATCCAGTATATGGATTCCTAATAAACCATCTTCTTCAATATTCGTGGTGATGTCAAGTGAGCCTCTTTCATCCAAAGCCTCAATGGAATTCTTCAGGATGTTGATAAACACTTGCTTGATTTGGTTGGGTTCGCCAACGACGAAGGAATCTGGTGCACTAAAAGATTCCGTCAAGAGGATTCCCCGTAAATTCAGTTCCGGGCTAAACAGGAGGACTACATCTTGCAACGTACTTTCCAAGTCAAACGCTTTTGCCGTGGATACATGAGGCTTCGAAAGAACCAAAAATTCACTGATGATTAAATTAATCCGTTCAAGTTCCGACTCGATTAGTTTTGTATAAGTTTGGTAGGGATGTTGATCATCTTCATTCATCATTTGAATAAAACCAGAAATAACGGTCATTGGATTTCGGATTTCATGTGCCACACCAGCTGCAATTTCACCTGCGAGTTTTAATTTATCTGATTGGATAATAAGTTTTTCTGCCTCTTTACGATATGAAATATCGCGTGTAATCAAAGACATGGCCACCATTTCACCGCTTTTATTAATAATGGGACTGAGCGTAAGTTGTGCGTCAAAAAATCTGCCATCTTTTCTCATTTCTTTCGTTTCGATTGAATGAAAACTTTCACCTAGTAATATTTGTTCAAGGCGCTGATTAGCTTCTTCCGTATTATTCGGTGGCACAAGTGGGATTCTTTTCCCAATACATTCCTTACGATTCCATCCATAGATATCTTCAAAAGCGGGATTTATTTCAATGATACGTGAATTCAAGTCAAATACTGCAATTCCGTCCTTGGCGTTTTCGAAGAATAAGTGTAAGTAGCCTTCTTTTGAATCAAGAGCTCGCTCTAGATTAAATTGCTGTTCGACCATTCGATTCCATGCTTTCTGAATGAAAAGAGAATGCATAATGGCTGTTAAACACATCAAAAATAGTAAAAACAATATAACGTATAAGTCTGCAAATTCAATGGTTGATTGATATCCATTAAAAAATCGAGTAAATAAGTAACTAATTTCAATCAGGGAAATAGGTAAAAGAATTAAACTTGGTATAATTGAATGGTATAATGAAGCCACAAAGACTGGGTAAATAAACAGCAAGATATGTATGTAGTAAGGTGATTCGAAATTGAAATAAAAGATAAAACCATTCAATCCGCCTAGAATTAATATCTGTAGACATCGATCGGGTATGGAAACTTTTTGGAGAATATATAAAACTAAGCAATAGACAATAGCTAAGTAAGGAATTGTTGATGTGAATTCAAATGGAATAAATAAGGTAGACAAAGTATGAAAAAGTAAACCAATCGCAAATAAATGGAGAAATAATCGGTTTCGCTTTTGATTAATTAATGATTTTTCCATTCTTCACCTCATGTAGAAATACTTGTCTCTATATCATACATGATTTCCCGATGTGAGGACATGAAGAATTTGGTATGATGAATATATTGGGGGGATTTTGATGACAAACACATTCAAAGAAAAAGAAACAGTGCAGTTACTTCAACGACTAGTAGAAATTCCAAGTCCTTCTGGATATACCAACGAAATCATGCAATTTATGGCAACCATTTTAGACGACATACAAGTACCGTATATAAAAACAAACAAAGGTGCGTTAATTGCCACGATTGAAGGAAAAGATAAGTCTAATCATAGACTCCTGACTGCTCATACGGACACTTTAGGGGCAATGGTAAAAGAAATAAAAGCAAGCGGTCGTTTGAAACTATCGATGATTGGTGGTTTCAACTGGAATTCGGTCGAGGGAGAATATTGTCACATACATACCGCTTCTGGTAAAAAAGTTCGTGGGACCATTCTGATGCATCAAACCACTGTCCATGTTTACAAAAATGCAGGATCGGCAGAACGCAACATTGAAAATATTGAAGTTCGATTAGATGAAAAAGTAATGAATGCGGATGACACGCTTAAACTTGGCATCGAGGTTGGTGATTTTGTATCATTCGATCCAAGATTCGAACAAACGGAATCTGGCTTTATTAAATCACGTCATTTAGACGATAAGGCAAGTACAGCGTTATTATTGCGATTGCTTGCTTCAATAAATGAAAATAATTTGATACTCCCGAACACTACTCATTTTTATATATCAAACAATGAAGAGATTGGCTACGGAGGGAATTCCAATATACCAGCGGAAGTCGTCGAGTATATTGCCGTAGATATGGGGGCAATCGGTGACGGACAAACTTCTGATGAATATACAGTGTCGATCTGCGCCAAAGATTCATCTGGACCATATCACTATGAGTTGACGCGTAAACTAGTTGCGCTAGCAAAAGAACAGAACATAGACTATAAACTCGATATTTATCCATTTTATGGTTCAGATGCTTCCGCTGCAATTCGTGCAGGGTTTGATGTGAAGCATGCATTGTTTGGGCCAGGTATCGAGGCTTCTCACGCATTCGAGCGCACTCATATAGATTCACTAAAAAATACGGCAGCACTACTAGAAGCGTACGTGCTCTCTCCAATGGAGACAAAATAGGAGGAACAAAAATGCAGTCAACTGACTTAATCAGTTGTTTGCCGGTAAAAGAAATTCACGGCAACCTTCCAAAAGAAGTATTTGATTTGGCAATTGATTCACGAAGTGTACAACCAGAAAGTGTTTTTATCTGCATTAAAGGTTATACCGTGGATGGACATGATTACGTTTTACAAGCAATTGAAAGTGGTGCAAAAATAATTGTTTCCGAAAAGTATCTTGAGTTGGACTATTCACGTGTTGCTTGCGTGATTGTTGATAATACAACGCGTGCAATCGGTTTACTTGCGTCCAAATTCTATGGGTACCCATCAAAAGACATGACCATGATTGGGATTACTGGAACAAATGGGAAAACCAGTGTTAGCGGAATCTTACAAAACATGTTGCAAGGGTTAAATGTGAGGTCGGCATTGACAGGGACCATTGGATTTAACTTAAATGGAGTGCTTTATGACTCCGCGAATACAACAAGCGATGCACTTAATACACAACAGATGATTCATCGTGCCAAAAGCGAAGACTGTAAAACGATGATTATGGAAGTCTCATCCCATGGATTGGTACTTGGCCGTTTAACGGGAGTGGAATTTGACATTGCGATTTTCACAAACTTGACGCATGATCATTTGGATTTCCACGGTACAATGGAACAATATGGTCAAGCGAAGGGCTTATTGTTTTCCCAATTGGGGCAAGACATGGAGCGGGCAAAACATGCCATCGTCAACGCAGATGATGCATGGTCTGAACGCTTGAAGGAAATGACGGGTTATCCTGTATGGACATACGCGATTCACAAAGATGCCCACTTCCAGGGTCTGAACATCCGACTTCAATCGGATTGCACACAATTTGAGATGAAAACGCCTGAAGGCAATTTTCCTGTACGCATGAACTTGCTGGGAGAATTTAATGTATACAACGCACTTGCTGCAACTGTGGCACTGTATACGCAGGGGTATTCTTTAAAAGAAATAATTGAACAACTTGAAAAAATCCCGCCAGTAAAAGGCCGCATGGAGAAGCTGGAAAGCGATTTACCAATTTCCATTTTTATTGATTATGCACATACACCTGACGCGATTGAAAAAGCGATTTCATCTGTGCTGCCTTACAAAACGAATCGACTGATTTTTTTAGTAGGAACAGGTGGTAACCGTGATCGATCAAAACGTCCGGCAATGGCAGAAAAAGCATCGGTTGCTGATTATGTGATCTTGACGACAGATGATCCACGGGAAGAACCTTATGAGTCGATAGTAAGTGATCTAGAAAAAGGAATGCTTCATGGAAATTATGCATGTATTGGCGACCGTGAAGCGGCCGTCCGTCACGCAATTATGATTGCTGAACCTGGTGATATCATTATCTTTGCAGGCAAAGGACATGAAGATTATCAAATTATTGGACGCACAAAATATCCTCATAGTGACGGGGAAATTGCATTGTCAGCTGGTAAGTTGAAATTCCAAGATTCCACATCCCGCAAGTAACGAAGAACCGATCACGAAAGTTGATCGGTTCTTTCGACATCTAATGTACTTGTATTTTAGTGGAAAAGTCCATATGATTGAAAAGGAAAAAAAGAAGGAGAATACCCATTCATGACAAACCAAGTTCAAGACCAAATACAGGCAAGAAGAACATTTGCTATCATTTCGCATCCCGATGCCGGTAAAACAACGATGACAGAAAAACTACTGTTTTTCGGTGGTGCCATTCGTGATGCGGGAACAGTAAAGGCTAAGAAAACCGGTAAATTTGCGACATCCGACTGGATGGAAATAGAAAAGCAACGTGGGATTTCTGTTACATCATCGGTTATGCAATTTGATTACAATGATTGCCGAATCAATATATTAGATACACCTGGTCACCAAGATTTCAGTGAAGATACGTACCGTACACTCATGGCAGTTGATAGTGCGGTGATGATTGTGGATGCAGCAAAAGGGATTGAAGCTCAAACAATAAAATTATTTAAGGTATGTCGATTACGTGGGATTCCAATCTTTACGTTTATCAATAAATTGGACCGTCAAGGGAAAGAACCTCTCGCATTGATGGAAGAATTAGAGGAAGTACTAGAAATTGAATCGTATGCAATGAACTGGCCAATTGGTATGGGGAAAGAGTTTTTAGGGATTTACGACCGCTTTAATCATCGTATTGAACAATTCCGTACCGAAGAACATGAACGTTTTTTACCTTTAGATGAAGATGGAGGGTTAGCTGTTGATCATTCAATGAAACAAACTTCATATTATACACAAGCCTTAGATGATATTATGTTGTTGAATGAAGCAGGTAATGACTTTGATCATGAAAAATTGAAAAATGGTAAAATGACGCCTGTATTCTTCGGAAGTGCTCTAACGAATTTTGGGGTTCAGACATTCCTGGATACTTATTTGCAATTTGCTCCAACACCACAACCACGTAAAACGGATGCAGATGTAGTAATTAATCCGGTATCAGAGGATTTTTCAGGCTTTATCTTCAAAATCCAGGCCAATATGAATCCAGCTCATCGTGATCGTATTGCTTTCGTTCGTATTGTATCAGGCAAATTTGAACGTGGAATGACTGTGACCCATTCTCGTACAGGTAAAACGTTTAAATTAACACAATCGACTCAATTTTTAGCCGATGACCGGGAAACAGTGGATGAAGCAGTAGCTGGGGATATTATTGGGTTACATGATACTGGAACCTACCAAATCGGTGATACGATTACCGGCGGGAAAAAAATCTTCAATTACGAAAAACTACCGCAATTCACACCTGAATTATTTGTCCGTGTAACAGCTAAGAATGTAATGAAATCTAAGCATTTCCACAAAGGGATCATGCAATTAGTTCAAGAAGGTGCAATTCAATATTATAAAACCCTTCATACCGAGGATGTAATTTTAGGAGCGGTTGGTCAACTTCAATTTGAAGTATTCGAACATCGTATGAGAGCTGAATATAATGTCGAAGTAAGAATGGAACCTATCGGAAATAAAATTGCACGTTGGATTGTCAACCAAAGTGAAGTACAAGAATCGATGTCGAGCCCTCGTAGTATGTTAGTACGCGATCGCTATGATCGATACGTATTTTTATTTGAAAATGATTTTGCGATGCGTTGGTTCCAAGATAAAAATGACAGCATTGAATTATATAGCTTGTTGTAAGGAAAAAAGCCTGTCATGTGACAGGCTTTTTCTTATAGAAGATTGGCTATAATTGATTCAACAAGGAAAATTGGTTATGAGATATGTTTGAGCGTTAAGATACTCAATGTGAGCGATAAACATCCGATTTTGAGCGTTGAATTTTTCACAAGCCAACATGTAGCAAGTGTGATTAGTCAACTTCTTAAAAATATTGTGACTGGACTACTTTTCAAAAGACTCACATTTGAAGTAACTTGTTGTAAAGAATATGATAGGTAGAGAAGTTTTCTTAAGAAAGGAATTCCATGAATGAGAATTAGCGATTTTTCCATAAAACGCCCCGTATTTACAATTGTTGTCATGTTTTTAGTTATTATTTTAGGTGCTGTATCTTTCTTTAAAATACCTGTCACCCTCATTCCTGAAATAAACCCACCTATTGGAGTTGTCGTTACAAGTTATCCTGGTGCAAGCCCGACTGAAGTAAGTGAAAAAGTGACAAAACCTCTGGAAAAAAGTTTGTCTACGTTACCAGGAATAAAAACACTCCACTCGACTTCACAAGAAGGGGCAAACTTCATTTTATTAGAATTTGAGTGGACAACCAATATTGAAGATGTACAAGCAGACATCATGCAACGTATCGATCAAACACCTGTACCAGATGAATCACAAAAACCGAGATTTATGAAATTCGACCCTTCTCAATTTCCTGTGATTCAGCTTTCACTGCGTGCAGCTGAAGATGCAGGGGATGTACGGTTAATTGCCGAACAATTAGAAAAAGAATTACGTCGAACAGAGGGCGTAGCCAGTGTTAATATTTCTGGCGCATTAGTTGAAGAAGTACAAATATTGCTTGATCAAAACAAACTTGAAGAAAAAGGGTTGGCACAATCGGATATTGTTCAACTAATTCAAGCAAACAATATTTCATTTCCTGGGAACCCGATTGAAACAGAAGCGGGAAAACAATTAACAACCCGTATTGTAAGCACGTTGACAACTGTTGAGGATATCCAAGACTTAGTGGTTACTGTCAATCCGTTAGATGGGAAAAATGTAACAATAGCTGATATAGCCAAAGTTTCCCTTACCGAACAGGAAACCACAATAGAAACTCGGACCAATGAAAACCCCGCCGTGTTAATGTCTGTATTGCAGGAATCTGGAGCTAATACCGCGGATGTTTCCACATCATTTAAGAAATCGCTTGATCAACTTTTACAAAAGGACGAGTTTAAAGGTGTTGAAGCTGACATTTTGTTTGACCAAGGGGACTATGTCAAACTGGCTATTGGGAATATTGGATCTTCACTAATATTTGGTGGGCTTTTTGCCATGCTGGTATTATTTGTTTTTTTACGCGGTATTAAGAGTCCTATTATTATTGGGATTTCGATTCCTTATTCTGTCATTGTCACATTTGTGCTTATGTATTTTGCGGACTTTGCCTTAAACATCATGACGCTGGGTGCATTGGCCCTTGGTATTGGGATGTTAGTCGATAACGCAATTGTGGTTATTGAAAATATTGAACGACATTTAACTATGAATAAAGATCCGAGAACCGCAGCTTTAGAAGGAACAAGAGAAGTGGCAGGGGCAATAACGGCATCTACTTTGACGACAGTGGCAGTTTTTGTGCCTGTTATCTTTATCACTGGTTTAATTGGACAAATCTTCACGGAATTTGCATTAACCATTTCATTTAGTTTAGTAGCGTCTCTAGTTGTTGCATTGACTGTCATTCCCATGCTTGCCAGTCGTTTGATGAAAAAACCAAAAGGGAACATCGAAGCAAAACGCAGACGTTCAAAATCATACAATAACTTTGAACGCTCCGTAAAATGGGCACTTAGCCATCGACTTTTAATCCTTGTCATGACGGCGGTCATGCTCGGAGTTGGCGTATTGGGTTTATTCAAAGTAGGAACAGAATTTTTACCTGCAACAGATGAAGGATTCGTAAGTGTCAATGTTGTACTTGAAAACGGTTCTTCTGTTGCGGCAACTAAAGAAGTTGTTACAAAAATAGAGAAGCTCATCAAGAAAGAAAAAGATGTAGATGTTTTTGTGAGTTTAGTTGGTGGAACACAACAGGGACAGTCACAAGGGTCTTCTGAATCTAACCGAGCAGAAATGTTTATCAAATTGGTAGCATTGGATGAACGAGATCGATCGATTTTTGAGTTTGTGGAAGACGTGCAACCAACCGTACTAAAAGAAATCGGAAAAGTTGCTAATGTAAGTTTTAATTTACAGACTGCCGCAGGTTCCACACCTAATTCTTTATCATTTACAGTAACCGATACGGATAAACAACGCTTAAATCATACAGTAACTGAACTTCAGGATTCATTAAGTGAATTACCGGCTGTAACAGAAATGACGAATGATCTAGTGAATACGATTGATGAAATTCAAATGACGGTAAACAAAGATTCAGCAACTGGCTTTGGATTAGCTCCCGCACAAATTGCTCAGACGGTGAATAGTGTCACACGTGGAGCTTTTGCAACCCAAATCATAACTGATACTGATGATGTGTACGGCGTCTATGTTAAATATGACGAAAAATATCGAAGTAGTATCGAACAACTTAAGAAATTAAAGCTTCGCACTCCTTCGGGACTATTTGTTGAATTACAAGAAGTTGCGAACATAGATGTTGCGGCAGGTCCAGTTTCCATAAACAGAGTTGACCAAGAGAGTTCTGTGAATTTCACCGTGAAATATGATTCCACATTGTCTTTAGGTGAAATGTCAGATCAAGTTGACGAAGTAATTGAAAAACAGAAGCTACCCGAGGACGTAGAAATTACCTTTGGTGGGGATCGAGAATTATTTGATAATGCGATAGATGATATGATTCTTGCTGTTATTTTGGCCGTTGTGCTCGTGTATATCGTAATGGCGGCACAGTTTGAATCTTTTAAATACCCATTTGTCATTATGTTCTCAGTACCGCTCATGGTTATTGGTGTGGCATTAGGGCTTTTTATTACTCAAACACCAATTAGTATTACAGCTGTAATTGGTATATTGATTCTGGTCGGAATTGTTGTAAATAACGGAATCATGTTAGTAGATTTTATTAATCAACGAAAGGCAGAAGGGGTGTCTTCTATTGATGCAATAGTATCTTCTACAAGAGTCCGCGTAAGACCGATTCTAATGACTGCATTAACGACGATTCTGGGTTTATTGCCTCTAGCTATTGGCATTGGGGAGGGCACTGAAATTAATCAACCAATGGGGATTGTCGTAATTGGTGGGTTGATTAGTTCTACTTTATTAACGCTTTATGTCATACCAGTTATTTATAGTTTGTTTGACCGAGAAACGCGTGGAAGTGCAAAAAAAACTTCATCTTAATTATAACAACGTCTATTCATATTATTGAATAGACGTTGTTTTATTTCATCAATTTTCGTATTATTCAAATAAAAACTAATGGAGGTGACGCAGTGCATATCCCACTTATTACAGGATTTCCTGGATTTATTTCAAGTCAATTCATTGCAGAGTTAGTTGAACCAAAAGAAAGTAAACACAATCTATGCGATCGTTCTTCCATCCCAACTAGAGCTCGCTACTGGTGTTGCCAAGAATTTGACGAGAAATAGGGCTACAATCAAAATGGGTAAGAAAAAGTTTAGGAGTTGAAAAAAGAAACGTTGGATTATTTATCCTGGGCGGCAAATTTTGATACTACGTTGGCAGATGCTGTATTGGAAAACAGTGGAATTAAATGTGCCGACTTTAATGATACTTTGCTAACTATGATTTCATTTTACCCACTTCATAAAAAAGAAGATTCATATCAAATTCAAATTAACTAAAGAACTGACAATCCAATACGATTTGATTTTTAACTTTTTTTCTACCCCCACAATTAACACCTAGTGCATCGAATAATTTAATGAACATGAAAAAAATTGACATTTTTGGGGTGGAACACATTGAAAAAATGCATAAAAATTAGTTCTGCAATTTTAGCATTTGGTTTAATATCTTCAACATCAATCCAAGTCATGGCAAATGATTCTGAAAAAGTAGATTCATCAAGTTTTGAAACTGTAAAACTGCAAGATGCGTTACTCAATGTAAAAGAGGAAACAACTTCAGTAGAGGACCTTCAAACGATTGCTATCAACATCCCGAGTGGTTATTTAAGTAATAACTTATTTGCATTAGCACAGAATATTGAAAAAATCAGCAATCCAAAAGCAAAAGCGGCTCTTCAAAAGAATATTGATAAAGCAATTAAAAAATGGGAAGAAAAAAACAAAACTGAACTTCCACCTGCAGAAGAAGTAATCGTTGAAGATGGGAATTCTATAGAAACTAATGACCAGACAGCTAAATCTGATGCATTAGAACCAGTGAAAGTTGAAGTACCTAAAGAAGAAAAGCAAGTTGCCAAAGAAGCAAGAAAAAAAGCAAAAGAAGCCAAAAAAGCAGAAAAGAAAGCCATAAAAGAAAATGAGAAACAAGAGCGTAAAGAGGCACATGCACTGAAAAAAGAGAAACAAAAACAATCTAAAGCTACTAAACAAGAACATAAAGCGGAAGAATCAAAAAAACAACAATAACAGATTGACTAATTGTTACCAAAATGAAATACAATACGACTTTTCATTTGTCCAAGAACCCCTTACAATCAATAGGACTTAACTATTGTGTGAAATTGGGGTGAGCTTGTGTTACTAGCTACAATTCAAGGATTATTTACCAAAAAAAGAATAACGACAGAATTGGAGATTCTAGTTCTTCAAGCGAAAGAAGGGGAGAAAGAAGTACTACATGATCTTCTTTCTTCTTATGCTCCTTTTATGAAAAAGACAGCCTCTTTTGTTTGTAAACGATATATTACGGAACAAGATGATGAATTCAGTATTGCAATGTTTGCATTTAACGAAGCCATTGAACATTTTGAAAAAGATAAAAATGCTTCATTTTTAACTTTCGCTCATCTGCTGATTCGGCGTAAACTGATTGACTATATGCGTAAAGAATCTAAAAGAAAAGAAATAAGTCTTGGTCAAATGATGCCGGAAAATGGGGATCAACAAGATGCTTTTTCCATCTTAGAATCTTCTCATTCATTTGAACAGTTTACAGCGAAGCAGCAAGCTGAAGAAAGAAAACACCAAATAACCGCATATGAAGCATTATTAAAACCATATGGCTTAAATTTCGAAGAACTTGTTAAAGTATCTCCTTCTCATGAAGACTCCCGTCAAACAGCCATACAAATTGCTCAAATCATAGCAGAAACCGAGGAGTTCTATGACATTTTACAAACGAAAAAAAATTACCGATGAAAGAGTTAGTAGAGTTGGTAGAAGTATCACGAAAGACAATTGAACGTCAACGGAAATATATTGTAGCCATTGTCATTTTACTGAAAAGCGACTTGCATTATATAAAAGATTATTTAAAAGGGCGAATGTCATGATGAACGCGCATAAAGGAATCGTGGTTGAGAAAAAAACTTCACATAGCATATTCTTGACGCCAGACGGTCTTTTTCAAAGAGGGATACCTCTGACAACTACTATTGAAGTAGGGGAAGAAGCCTTTTACCGCCCTTTTTTTGTTATGAAAAAACGACGGCTTCCATATAATGCTGCCTGGTCTGCACCAATCATTGCCATGGCGGCAATCATGGTTTTATTTTTCTCGGTTTTATTGCCCTCCCAATCAACTGTTTCTGCATTTGTACAAATCGATATCAATCCGAGTATTGAACTTGGTATTGATAATGAAGGCGACGTGCAACTATTTAGAGGGCTGAATGAAGATGGCAAAGCCCTGAAACGAGATATTTCCTTTTGGAAAGGTAAATCATTATCATGGGTATTACAAAAAATTGTAAATCGAACGGAATCAATCACTACTGAAACAGAAACAATTGAAATTATTACGATTTATCAAAAAGACGAAGATCATGTCTCATTAGAAAAAGTAATTGATTCTGCAATTGCTACTGCTACTCCAAAAATCACTGCGGAAAAACAAGCAGTGCAAGTAATTGAAGCATCTATAGAAGATCGTGAAGCAGCAAACACAGAAGGGATCTCTGTCCAAAAATACCATGCTGAAATCGAAATGCAAAAAGCAGAGAAGAAACTGGAAAAAGAGCAAAAACAGAAGAAATCAAACCAACAAGATGCATCACCCAAGAATTCTAAGCCTGATAAAAATAAAGATTTAAATAAACAACATGATGTTAACTTAAAGAATGCTATACCACCTGTTAAAAACAAAGACTTAAATGAACAAATATATCAAGGGAATTCTCAAAAAGACGAGAAATCACAAGGAAACAATAGAGAAAAACAGGTGAAAGATAAAGACCATCACCCTATAGACGAATGGAATTCTGACGACAACTATAAATCAAACGAAAACAATGGCAAAGACAAGGACAAGGACAAGGACAAGGACAAGGACAAGGACAAGTACAAAGATAAAGATAAAGATAAAGATAAAGATAAAGATAAAGATAAAGACAGAGACGAAAACAGAGACAAGGACAAAGACAGAGTCAAAGACAAAGACAAAGACAAAGACAAAGACAAAGACAAAGACAAAGACAAAGACAAAGACAAAGATAAAGATAAAGATAAAGATAAAGAAGATAAAGATAAAGATAAAGAAGATAAAGATAAAGATAAAGATAAACAAAAAGGCAATAATAAAGGCAGAGAGAACAATAACAAAAATAAAGGTGATTAACGTGCTTCTCAAACGAGTAGCACTTTTTTACTGTTTGCAAGAATTATATATTCTTCTCGTGAAAAGTTTTTTCTAATGCAAAAGAGACTCCCTCTTTCTTTTTTTCAGAAAGTTTCTTAAAATAGGAAGATGACTTACAGTGTCATTTGAAAGGACTTGACCTTTTATGAACCCATTGATCCGAAATGTACGAAACTTAACGCCTGCACAGGCTATTGTATCTTACTATTTCTTAGCAATTGCTTTTTCAGTAGTGTTATTAAATTTACCAGGAGTATATCAAAAGGGAGTCCATGTTGCATTTATTGATAGTGTGTTTACCACAGTCAGTGCTGTGAGTGTTACGGGTTTATCCGTTATTGACATTTCAGAAACGTACACCACATTCGGGATTGTCATGTTAATGGTAATCCTGCAACTCGGTGGTATTGGCATCATGTCGTTAGGTACTTTTATTTGGTTAATAGTTGGTAAAAAGATCGGCTTACGTGAGCGTCAATTGATCATGATTGACCATAACCAACATTCATTGTCTGGGGTCGTTAACCTAATTATAGAAATAATTAAGATTTTATTATTAATAGAACTAATCGGCGCAATCATTTTAACTTTGTACTTCACTCAGTTTTATGATACATTCTCAGAAGCATTTATACATGGCTTGTTTGCCTCGGTTTCAGCAACAACAAATGGTGGATTCTCAATAACTGAAAACTCTATGACTCAGTTTCACAATGATTATTTTGTGCAAATAATAACCATGATTCTAATTATCTTAGGGGCAATTGGATTTCCTGTTTTAATTGAGATTAAAGCGTTTCTTTCAAACAAGAAAAAAGACTTCCGATTTTCACTGTTTACAAAAATTACGACAGTCACTTTTGGGATATTACTAATCGTTGGTACAGTGGTCATTCTTGCGTTGGAAATGTTTAATTCATTAAAAGATATGTCATGGCATGAAGCCCTTTTTACAGCCATGTTCCATTCGGTATCTTCTCGTTCAGGAGGATTAGTAACGGTAGATATTACGGAGTTCAGCCAAGGAACGAACATTTTTATGAGTGCACTGATGTTCATTGGAGCCTCTCCAAGTTCTGTGGGTGGGGGAATTCGAACGACGACGTTTGCCATCGCAATTCTGTTCTTAATTAACTTTGCTCGTGGTAAAGATGAAATTCAAATTTTCAATCGAGAGATTCAATTGATCGACGTGTTTCGGTCATATGCAGTAATTATTTTAGCGATTTTTATGGTGTTATTCGCAACCATTGCATTATCAATTTCTGAACCGACTCTGTCCATTACGGCCATCGTTTTTGAAATAACTTCTGCATTCGGTACATGCGGCATGTCGTTAGGTATAACGGAGGATTTATCTAATTTCGGTAAAATTCTCATTATGGTTTTAATGTTTATCGGTAGGGTAGGGTTAATTTCATTCCTATTTACGATCGGGGGACGTAGAATCAAGACGAAATACCACTTCCCGAAAGAGCGAGTAATTATTGGGTAAAAAAAAGAGCCGGTATCCTGATTTTCACACTCAGGAACCTGCTCTTTTTGCTTCTTCAAATAATGAATTGAGGAATTTTTATTTTCTATAATGACTTAGACCAATTCTTTTGGAATAAATGAAAATTGTGGTGACTGACCATTTTTGAAGAAAGTCAGTAAATAGCCGTCGCTTGAAACTATTTCATTTTGGGATAGTTTCTGTAGGTCCAATGTAAATGGAACGAGTAATGTTTGTTTATATACTTCACGTTCATGTAAATCGAGCTCGGCAAATGAATTTCCGGCAATTGCAGGATTCTCAATGATTTTTCGGTAAATGATGGACTGCGACTCCTTATCCATTTCTTTTTCCCACCAAGGTTTTCGCGGTTGGTATTGATGATGTGCTAAATAATCTAGTTTCATCAAGCTTTGAACTACCGCCATGTTTGCACGACCATCTTGTAATAAAAACTCTTCCAGACGTTTAAACAAGTCCTCAAGTTGGTGACCGATTCGAGACCACCCTTGTTCTTCCCAATACGTACCGAAATCTTGGAAGAAATCAAAAGGAGTTTCAAACGTTTCACTAACTAGATATCCAACTGTTCGATCAAGTCTATGATCATTCCAGTACTTCTCAAGAACATCTTCGGCTTGTTTGATACGTAACATATCATCAAAAGTCAACACGTTGTTTGCGAAGATTTCGTACGGTGCCTGGTCAACATATACATAGCCATATTCCTCTGCTTGTACACGAAGCCCAGTGCCACGTAATAGTTTAAGGAAACCTAATTGCAACTCTTCAGGACCCATTGCAAAGACATCATTAAACGTTTGTTTAAAAGATGCATAATCTTCTTCTGGCAATCCCGCAATTAAGTCCAAATGCTGGGCAATTTTCCCACCCTCTTTTACCATCGTCACAGTTCGAGTTAACTTAGCAAAGTTTTGTTTTCTTTTCACAAGTTCATTTGTTAACTCATTAGTAGATTGGACGCCGATTTCAAAACGGAATAGTCCGGCAGGGGCATTTTCATTTAAAAACTGAATGACTTCTGGACGCATAATATCTGCCGTAATTTCAAATTGAAAAACGACACCCGGACGATGCTCATCAATTAAAAATTGGAACATCTCCATTGCATAGCTGCGGCTGATATTGAAAGTTCGATCCACGAATTTAATAATCTTTGCACCGTTATCCATTAAGTATCGAATGTCATCTTTTACTTTTTCACGATTGAAATATCGCACACCCACTTCAATTGATGATAAACAAAACTGGCAGGAGAAAGGACACCCACGGCTCGTTTCGATATAGGTAATACGTTTTGATAGATGAGGGATATCTTCCTGAAAGCGGTAGGGAGATGGTATCTCGCGCAAATCAATTTTCGGTCCTTGGGGATTCATCTTAAACTTACCATCTACTAAATAGCAGATTCCTGGCACTTCTTGTAGAGGGAGATGCCCATCCACATGATGAAGTAACTGTTTAAATGAAATTTCACCTTCACCCATTACAATAAAATCAATTTCTTCTATACGTCTTAACCAATAGTTGGAGTCATATGATACTTCAGGTCCGCCAAGTACAATAATCGTCTCAGGACTTACTTTTTTAAGTAAGCGTATTACTTTAATCGTTTCTTCGATGTTCCATATGTAGCAACTAAAACCGACAACTTTCGGTTTTTTTAAATAAATATCAGAAACAATATTGAAAGCGGGATCTTTTATTGTATATTCCGAAATGATGGCATTGAAATCAGGTTGTGCGCTGGCCTTTAAACATCTAAGCGCAAGATTGGTGTGAATATATTTAGCATTTAACGTTGCTAATACGATGTTCATAATTCATTCTCCTTTTTTGCATCAATCTATTTTAACAGGGAATGGACTTTCAAACAACAAAGTCTATTGTAGAGAATACACTGAAGTACATGGGGTGGACTTTCGACAATTTCAGCATACGAGTTGTAGTACCAACATATAGTGAAATATATAATGAGAAAGGTTGGGTGATAGACTTGTTGGGAGATGGAGTACAAGATTATGAGCTGATGACAAGTAGTAATTTCGACAGTCGATATGAATCTATTTTTGAATTTGCACCTTTTGGCATCATTCTTTCGACCGTTGATGGAACAATTGTAGATGCGAATCAACAGATCAAGAATCTCTTAGGTGTCTCTCCTCAAGAGTTGATTGGGGAAAACGTAACCATGATTTATGATGTGTATGATGATTTAGCAAAACTGCCCACAGAAGTGATCACACAGATTCAAACAAAAGGTGAAATTAAACAAATTAAATTCGAATCTACCTTTAATAAAAATGTCGATTTGCATATGATTGTCATAAGAGATGTTTCGGAACAAATTCAATTAGAAAAACAAATGAAACATACCCAGTCACTATCTATGATGGGGCAATTAGCGGCAAGTATCGCACATGAAATTCGAAATCCTCTTACATCTCTCAAAGGTTTTACCCAACTTCTCGCTAATCAAGTATCTACAGAAGGAAATCGCTATCTAGGTATTATTAATGGTGAACTTAGTCGAATGGAATCAATCCTCAATGAATTTTTAGAATTAGCCAAACCAATGAAACGTTCTTTGCAAATTCTCTCGATTTCCTCCATTATTAATCAAGTGGTTGAAATTATGTATCCTCAGGCTATTATCCAAAATATTGAACTTGATTTTGTGTCATTTGACATGGAATCAGATCTAATCTTGGGTGATGCATACGAATTGAAAAAAGTGATGATGAACATCCTGAAAAATGCAATAGAAGTGATGCCTAACGGTGGGGTAATCACTATTTTACAAAAGCTAGATAAAGACAATCAATTACGTGTATCAGTGAAAGATCAGGGGAGTGGCTTGACTCAGGATCAAATGGATAAAATCTTTTTACCTTTTTACACATCCAAAAACCATGGTACCGGCTTAGGTCTTGCACATGCGGTTCAAACTGTAGAAGATCACAGTGGACGTATTGAGGTTGAAAGTGTGATGTGTGAAGGAGCTATTTTCCATCTTATTTTTCCATTCTATCAAGAAAATGCATTGAAGGAGTCTACCGAATATGATCAAAGCAATGGAAAGTCCAATTGGAAAGTTATTTCTTCAAATTGAAAGTGGGAAATTGACTTCTATTCAATTTGAAGAACCTAAAGGTTTTTCTGAACTAATCGAATATGAAGAAGCCGAAAATCTACAACTATTTGAAAATACGGTAAATCAATTAAATGAATATTTTGAAGGGCAGCGGATTTCATTTGAGTTGCCACTAAATGCAGAAGGCACGGCATTTCAGCAAAGTGTTTGGGGTCAGTTACCTGACATTTCATACGGAAAAACCATTAGTTATCAGGAGCTAGCCAATCGAATAAATAACCCAAAAGCGTGCCGTGCCGTAGGACAAGCAAATCGGAGGAACCCATTACCGATTGTGATTCCTTGTCATCGCGTAATTGGTAAAGATAAATCATTGACCGGTTACGCAGGTTCACTCTTACCAATTAAGGAATATTTACTTCAGTTAGAGTTGAAATACGCACAAAATATTTTGTAACTTTCGATGAGTTTTGACAAAGTTCTTCGATTCGCATTATACTTACGTAAATGAAGATATATGAAATAAAGGTGATATAAATGAAATCTGAAGAACTAACACAATCTTTGAAGTTATTTATTGTGCTGTCTCGAGCGAATAAAGCGATTCATGAATGTACTACCCAATTTTTTCAAGCAAAGGGGTTAAATCCAACTGAATTTGCTGTATTAGAGTTATTGTTTCACAAAGGTAGCCAACCATTGCAAAAAATCGGGAATAAAATTTTGCTAGCAAGTGGTTCGATTACTTATGTTATTGATAAGCTGGAAAAAAGAGGCTTTATACATCGTGTCAATTGCCCAACTGATCGTCGAGTGACATTTGCTGAGATTACAGCTGAGGGTGAGGAGTTCATGTCTGAGCTGTTTCCAGAACACGAGAATCAGCTGGTAGACATCATGAAAGCTCTTGATTCAGATGAAAAAGACCAAGCGATTCACTTATTGAAAAAGCTAGGTTTATCAATTAAAGATTTATCGTATTAAAAAAATCCGGCTCACATATGTGAGTCGGATTTTTTGTCATCTATAAGTCTTGCTAATCATGTTCTACTTAGCACCGATTGTTTCGCCCATTTTTAAGAAAGCATCTGTTAAGTTAACACTATTTTGATCGAAAATTGTTAGACGGACAATTAGATTCCCTTGTTCAAATACAATTCCTGATACAGTACCCAATTCAAATTTAGCTTCATACCCAATTTGTTTAGAGATGCCTTCACCTTGAGGTAACTGTTCTTTGTTAACAATCTTTACTGGTTCTTGACCAATCGTAACTGCAGCAATACTTTCTATCATATTATTAGCGATGATTTCATAATCTGCATCATCTTTAGAAATGGTTTCAACACGCATAAAAACAGCAGAATTCTCATCATAAGTTAAGGCGTCTTTATTCGGTTCCTCACCTGTCAAACTATAGCCATCTAGTTTATAAATAGAGTAATTCTGTTCATCACTATTTATTAATGTAGAAGACTCTTCTTTTGTTTCATCGTTTACTGAATAGTTTAGTGTTTTTTGAGGTCCTCTTTCTGAAGAAACAGCTTGTTCTTCTGTTTCATCTTCGACTTCCTCAGCTACTTCTTCTTGTGCTTCCTCTGTTTCTGGTGTATCCGTTGTTTCATCTGTTTTAATATTTGTGTTTGTTTCGCTTTCTGCCCCGTTTGATTCGTCTTTTGTATTACATGCAGCGAGTAAGGAAATTGCGAGTAGTATTGTTCCAAATAATTGCCAAGTTTTTTTCATGTAAGTATTCCTCCTTAGTGTAGTAGACGTGATGTTAGTATGAATAGTTTCAAGAATTAAGTGGCAAGACTAAAAACAGCAGGATTATCATGGTGATATGAGCAATAATAATGAGTGGCATGCTTTTTTTCCATTCATACAAAACGCCCCAAAACATACCTGAAATAAATGCTGCAAGGACCCCCAACCAAAAGCCACTAAAGGCCATGGAGAAACCAAAAAGGATGGAAGAGATGAGAACAGCAAAAAATGGACTCATATATGTTTTTAATTTTTGTTGGACAAAACCACGCCAAAATAACTCTTCCCCAGGTGCAATAATCAAAATAAGTAGAATATAGTGCCATACTGAAGTTGGTCCAAAGTCACTCAAAAATCGATCAACTGAAACCGCTACATCAGTGAATATAGAAAAGAAATGATATCCAGCTGCAATCAGTCCATATGTGAGTGTACCATACCCAATACCAAAAATTAAATACTCCCACGTTTGAATATCGTCTTCCATTTTTACGATAATAAAAGAAAGTGCCATGAATAATAGCATGGTAAACGTATACATATACCAAAAGATTTTTTCATTTGAAAACGTAAAATAGAGTAAAGCATAAACTGCCACAATTAAAATGATCCATCTAAAATGAGGAGCTAAAATTTTCATCGTTGATTCCTCCCATAAATCTTACCTTAACAGGATATTCAAACAGAACTTGCCAACCCCAACCCAAAGTAGGTTACGATGGAGTTGACACAAAGGTAATAGTATAACCTGATTTCCTAAAACGATGCAATTTAACTGCTTTTTAACTCCTTTTTTAAAAAATGTTCATAAAATCATCCTATTTCTGTATCTGGCAACGGTGAAGACTCATCTTCTTTCAGGTATACTATTTGGTACCGTTTATGATTGACGACTGTTTTTTCTTCAAGACCGAGTTCTTCGAAATTTTCCATAATAGAAATATTTACAATTACCGAGTTTTCATTCACTTTTTCTACAATACCTTGTAAACCATTATTAAATTCAATAAGTGAACCAACCGTTGCAATTTTCACTGACATTCAGCTCCTTCATGCCGTCATATTCAATAGTTTGCATGAAATTTTTTCTGACGTAAAGTATTTTCTGAATACATTGTGAAATCATTTTGTGAATACAATAGTAAAGGGGACATATACATGAGTAATTATGATCAACAATTAAATGAATTGAGAGTAGGGACACGAACTTCCTTGACGATCGAGAAAGAGGATTTTCTGTCCTTCCGAGAAGTATTAGTTCAAATGGAAGACTTTAAACATTTTAGAGGTGTAGCTAAGCAAGGCGGCATTTTGATTTATACATATGAAAAAGAAGCACGAAGCTAATAGAAAAACGTATTTTTACCGAAATTAGCGGGTGTAAGAAAGTAGGGGAATGTGTATAATAATGGTAATATGGTTTGGTAAAGGAGGCTTAGCGTGCCAGAATCAATTCTAAAGCAACTCGAAAACACTAGAGAAAAAATGATTCAGTCCGCGCTTGAAAATGGTTTTCGTGACGTCAATACAATCCGTCTAAGTAAAGAATTAGACCGACTGTTAAATTTATATCAATTTAAGGACTTTCCTGAAAAAAAATTAAAATGAAACTTATTCGAAACTAAGCGAAGTCGGCTTAGTTTTTTAAATTCTTTGGAATGTTATTCTATCCTATTGTTCAACTTAATTTGGCGACTTAAAGAAGGGCCAAGTGAGTGACTGAAGACTAAGGGCTGTAGGTTCATCAGAAACATGGAGAGTGTGTGAAGTGACGAATTCACTGCGCGCACCCTCTTTTATTAAAATATATAAAAGTTTAATATTTGAGACTGCCAGAACCCAGTGTTCAAATCTCTTCATTCCCTAAATAGGGCACTGAAAAAGTTTATCTATATAGACTGGACTAAGTATTCCCTAGAATAACGCTTTGGCGCTTTGTGGATGCCTCCCGCAAGAAGCCAGGCAGAAGATAACTGCCAGTCTTCTCGCTTTGGCTACCACTTGAAAGGCGCCTACGCTAGTTCTGCGTCCAAAGCGACCTAAGAACCTCGATGTGATAGTGATTATGATTTTTTTAATCATAAAACATGAATTAATGTCATTTGTAAGTTTTGCTAATTTAATTAAATTGTGCAATTCATCATTATATTCAAAAAATATAAGTTTTTTTGTTATAATACTATCAGATATATAAAGGGGGAAGTACTTTGTCTAAATTAAATCTGTTAAAGGCTACATTAAACGAGGCGATTGTAGGAAGAGAAAAAGAGATTGATTTTATGTTAATCGCCCTCATTCAAGGTGGACATGTCTTATTAGAAAGTGTGCCAGGTTCCGGTAAAACAATGATGGCTAAATCGTTTGCGCATGCTATAAAAGGGAAATTCAAGCGTTTGCAATTTACGCCTGATGTTTTACCTTCGGATGTTACAGGTATTAGTTATTTTGATCCGAAAACTCAGGAATTTATCATGCGTCCGGGTCCTGTATTCACGAATATTTTACTTGCAGATGAAATCAATCGTGCGACACCACGGACACAATCAAGTCTTCTCGAATCGATGGAAGAGAAGCAAGTAACAATTGACGGAGAAACAATTGCACTTCCAGAACCATTTATGGTAATTGCGACTCAAAATCCTGTTGAATCTCAACAAGGAACTTTTTCACTGCCAGCAGCACAATTGGATCGTTTTCTGTTTCGTCTAGAAATTACATATCCCTCGTTTGAAGAAGAACGCAGAATACTACAAGAATTTAGTCAAGCTCCAGGTGAGGTGAAGACTTCATCCATCATTGATATAGAAGATGTATTACAATGGCGCCGAGAAGTGAGAAAAGTATCCGTCCATGAAGATATAAAAACCTATATATTGCAAATTATCCATGCAACAAGACAACATGCCCATGTGGAGTTAGGATTAAGCTCGCGTGCATCTCTAGCGCTTCTACACGCTGCACAAGGGCATGCCTACATTAGAGGGCGTTCATATGTAACACCAGATGATGTTAAATTGATGATAACACCACTTGCTTCACATCGTCTCATGTTGACGGCTGAAGGGATGTTAATCCATGAACCGAAAGACATTCTTCGAGAAATCGTGGAATCAGTTCAAGCACCTGTAGAGGCAATGGCAAGATGATTTGGCAACGTGAGTATTTCGGAGCAGTTAATACGAATTGGGTGCTGACAGTTATTGCACTTTGTTTTTTGATGTCAATGATATTAATTCAATATGTTGCTGCAGGGGTATTTGGTTTACTCGGGATCGTGGCATTATTACAACTTGTATATTTTAAGCGTGTAGGTAAAAAGTTGACTTTGCTAAATGACAAAAATAGAAGCCGTATGCTAAAAGGTGGTAAATCTGAATGGGCATTAACCTTTGAAAACAACGGACTTCCGATCTGGAATGGTCAACTGAGATTACAATTTCTAGATGCAGTATACCCTCTTAGCGACCAAAATGTCAGTCACTCGAAGTTAATTGAGATCGTCGTACCGTTAACAATAGGAACAAATGAAATCGTGACCGTGAGAGTGCCAATATTAGGGCAAAAAAGAGGGCTATCCCGATTAAAAGGACTTGAACTAACCATTCCACACCTATTTGGTGAAGGCTCAATATTATTGGTACATAAACCAATGTTGCGTATGGAACAAATGGTATATCCATCTATATACCCGTTAAAGGATTTGAGACATCCATCGGCACTAAAACCTGGTGATTATGAATACAAGCATTCCTTGTTCCAAGATCTTTTTTCACCCATCGGTACAAGAGATTATGAACCAACGGATCAATTCCATCACATTCACTGGAAAGCTAGTGCAAGAATGCAGAAGTTGCAAACAAAAGTCTTTACACAAAAAGCGAATGAATCTGTTCTACTCATCCTTAATGTTGCAAATCATTATTCAATTATTTCTGATTTAGAAGAACGAATCGAAATGATTGCTTCATACGTAGACTTTTATTACCGAGAGGGCATACCATATGCATTGACAGTCAATGTTAGGTCATTTGGTCGTTCACCTTATTTATTCCTTCCTACGGGAGATGGACAAAAACAACGCCAAAAAGCAATGGAATTATTAACGGTCTTATCACAGAACGATTTAACGATGCCGTTTCCGCGAATGCTGACACATCTTGATATGCATGAAAATTTACCGATGTCTGTAATCATTTTCACCCATGACACAAAAGAGATTTCTTCCTATGTTGCTAAATGGACGAAATCGGCACATGTAGATGTGATTGGTAGTACGAGTATTGGAGGTGACGTGCTATGGAAAAAACACTCCCTTCAAAGCAGTTAGTCCAATTTGAATCATTTGGTAAGTTTCTGCAAGATGTGTGGTTGGTGGCTTTTCTACTTATTTTCGCACATAATGAAGCGGTTATCCCCATCCCTTTTCTTTGGGTACTCATGTTATTTTTAATCGGTGTTGGAGTCACCATTCTATTTCGTAGAACAGGATATCAAATTGCAGTGGCCGTTGTTGTAGCCGGTGTCATTGGTGGTACTGTCTTTTTGTTTAATGCTCCTTTTTGGTTGTTTTTCGTGATAACTGCTTTTGCCATTTGGCGTATTCAAGAACGATTTGCAAAAGTCCAAGAAGATGTAACACATGACGGTGTTTTTTTTATCTTACTTGTCGTTTTCTTTGCTTTTGCATACTTTCTTGCAACTGTGTTAAATAACAAAGAAGCAATTCAAGATAGTTTGATTTTAGTGGTGCTTGGACTTTTACTATTTGTATTGGATCGAATGATTGTACAATGGCTTCGCTCAAAAGGTGATAATCAAGTGCCCTTTTCAAAATTACTTGTTTCATACATTACCATTATGGGGATTGCATCCATCACATTTGGGCTACTTGCTGGTTTAGGAAGTAAAGCGAGAGAAGTTTTTGTGTCACTGTTTGGAAATTTCCTTCAAGTATTATTTTATCCGTTTGGGTTATTGATCGAGTGGCTAAGAAATATCTTCGTCGCTAAAATTAGACCTTTAGAACCACGCGAATCACAATCAAAAGGTGAAATGGAATATAAGGAAAGCGAAAAAGTGGTGAATGAGGTATATACTGCCACAATGGATATTCCTTGGATTGCCGTAATTAGTATTCTGTCCATAATTGTCATAGCTATAGTTGTTTGGCGACTGTCAAAACATAAAATTGAACCTGTGGAAATCGTACAAGACATCGCACATTATGAACGAAGTCAAATGGAGTCTGCCCCAATAAAAACAGGGCAAGCTCTGGCGTGGAGTTATTCGATGGATACAAATATTGTACGTGATGCCTATCGTGATTTTGAAAACGAAGCTGGGCAAATAGGTTTTAGTAGGAAACCAAATGAAACGATTCGTGAATGGTTTAAACGTCAGGAATGGATTGTCACTGAGCATTTTTATGAGGTCTATGATATCGTTCGATACAGCGGAGAGTTAATGGATGATCAGGATGGACAATGGTTTATTCAAGAATTAAATAATCTTTCTGAAAAATATTTTAAAGAAGAGGTTTAAAGCTGAAGAATTTGGGGGAAATTAAAATAGAACACAGCAACATTCTCATTTCCCCCTTTTTATAGGACACATTCCCTTGTGGAAAGTGTCCTACTTTTTTGTGCATTTTTCTAAAGACCATCCCGTCAGCAAGTTGCCCACTACGTCTCTCATTGTTGGAAATATATTTCTATTTTCGGAATCTTTCGATGCTTATATCTTGAAAGTTTGATAAACTTATAATCACTAGATTATGAATGATTAAGATGGAGGTTATATGATGAATAAGGAAACATATGTAGGATTTGTCGGTACTGGGGTCATGGGGAAGAGTTTGGTTAAGCATTTACTAAAAGCTGGTCATGAAGTAGTCATTTATTCACGTACGAAAGAAAAAGCAGACGATTTAATTGAAATGGGTGCAACGTGGGCCCCGACTCCTGGTCAGGTTGCTTCTCAAGTGGACGTATTATTTACCATGGTTGGTTATCCATCTGACGTAGAAGAAGTATATAACGGTGAACAAGGCATATTTGCACAAGGTAGACCAGGACTCATTGTCATTGATATGACTACTTCTACACCGAGCCTTGCCGTTGACTTACATAAAAAAGCTAAAAAACTCGGAATGAATTCTTTAGATGGACCCGTTTCAGGAGGGGATGTTGGAGCAAAAGCAGGTAAACTATCGATTATGGTGGGTGGAGACAGAGATGTATTTGAACAGATACGTCCGATCTTCGAATTATTTGGAGAAAACATTGTGTATCAAGGAAATGCAGGTGCTGGTCAGCATACTAAAATGGCAAATCAAATTGCAATTGCCTCATCGATGATTGCGGCTTGTGAAGCCATTACATATGCCAAATCAGCAAAACTTGATCCGGAAACGGTACTGAAATCTATCACTGCTGGTTCTGCGGGATCATGGTCATTGACTAACCTGGCTCCACGTATGTTAAAAGAAGATTACGCACCAGGATTTTATATGAAACATTTCATTAAGGATATGGGCATTGCTTTAGACGAAGCGGAAAAAATGAACATACATTTACCAGGTCTAGAAAAAGCGTATTCGCTCTATCAAGAATTAGCAAACGAAGGTTTCGAAAATGAAGGAACGCAAAGTTTGATTAAAGCATACAGCAGATAAATCATAAGATGGCGGGGTGTTCAGAGTGGACAAGCAACAAACGACTCCTCGGAGTCCAATAGCTCTTTATTTATCATTGCCGATTTTATCATGGGCTTTTTATGACTTTGCCAATACCATATTTTCATCAAATATCAATACGGTGTTTTTCCCTTTCTACACAGATGATGTGATTGGAACCAGTGTAGCCAGGCAGCAAGTGGCTAGTACGTTTGTGTCATATGCAAATGCCGTTGCCAGCTTTTTCTTAGTCATGTTTTCCCCACTTTTTGGTGTGTGGATCGACAGAACGGGTTATAAAAAAAGATTCATCGTTTGGTTTGCTTCCATTTCAATTGTTGCTACATTTATGATGGGTGTTTTTGGAGGTATTCAATCAGAATCATTGGTTTGGGGAGTACCATTGTCTTATGCCTTGGTCGTTATTAGCTTTGTCATTGCTAAATTCTTCTTTAATTCGAGTCTGGTCTTTTATGACTCAATGATGAGTGATTTAGGTACAAAACAAGAAATGCCCCTTATTTCGGGTTTTGGTGTGGCAGTTGGCTATATTGGAACGATTGTGGGATTGCTCGTCTATCTAATGGTTAGTGACGGAGAGTATCATAAAGCATTTATACCGACCGCGATTCTTTATTTACTATTCTCGCTGCCTTTATTTTTTATTAATAAAGATACACCGATTCCTAAGAGTCAACGTGTAAAAGGATCATTCTTTGATGGGTATAAAGAAATTATGCAAACCTTTAAGGATATGAAAACTCATAAGCCAGTTTTCACATTTTTGATTGCCTATTTCTTTATTAATGATGCAATTGCAACCACTATTGCAATGATGGCGATTTACGCAACGGTGATCGTAGGTTTCTCTTCAGGTCAATTCATTATTCTCTATCTTGTTTCTACGATTTCAACTGTTATTGGATCATTCATCTTTGGGTATATTACAAAGAGAATTGGGTCTAAAAATGCTGTATCCATTGTAGCAATTTTAATGATTACGGCATTAATTATTGCAGTTTTTGCAATTGATCAATGGATGTTCTGGATAGCGGGAAGTATGTTCGGTGTCTCTCTAGGTTCGATGTGGGTGACTTCGCGAACACTGATTGTGGAATTAACACCAGACGATAAACGCGGGCAATTCTTTGGTTTATTTGCCTTTTCAGGTAAAGTTTCCTCAATCATTGGCCCAGTATTATATGGAACCATAACGTATGCGCTACAAGACTATGGTCCGTTAGCAAGTCGGATTGCCTTATCAACACTTATAGTCATGACTGTGGTTGGGTTAATCATTCATTTACGCTTAAAACATGATTCGTCATATGTAAAAATAACTTAATCGTATACAAGTAAAAATGGGTAAAATGATGCCCTCTCCTATACTGATTGAAAACTGATAATGATCACTGTCACATCCAGGTACTCCGGTTGCGGCTCCATGATTTAAGAATAATGAAGTGGTCCATCCTTGTTTCTAAATGTGAACAGTGACGTACAGCTGCGACAATATGGTTGATCGATTAAAAAGAGATGTGCCTTGTGAATCCGTCACAACGCACATCTCTTTTTTCAAATCATCCTGCTGCTGGTGTACGTCCGTCAAAGACTAGCAGTAATTTACTGATTGGCTTCTCTCAGGAGGCCATCAATAAGCGCCAGAGCATAATTAGTCTAGTCTTATTTACAAAGAAAAGCCGGAACCAACGATGTGGTTCCGGCTTTTCGTAATTGATAGATATTTGAATTTTTCCTTGCATCATTCGAAGATCAAACTGTGTTCCTATAATGTTTAATCGAGGTAAGAGCTTACAAAAGTATAGGGACGTTTTTTTATTTGTTGTTTTTTGGACGAAGAGATGGAAGCTATTGGTGGGGATTTCTTCTTAATGATTGTTTGATGTAACCCGGTAAAATCAGCAAGCAATTGTTTCGCCAAATTCAAACTCATTCGTCTTTGTGGATTACGATAATCATCATCTAAATGTCCTAAATGTGGAAGGTTTTGAAAATCTTCTTTTTTGGGTAATAGATGGAAGTAGTAATCCGCACACTGAACTAATACGGAGGATTGCTGTTGACTAAAACGAGGGTTTTTCACAAAGTGTAGTCCCAATTTCTCGGCACGTCCGGTTTCAATCATTTTTTCAATGGTTAATCTTTTTAATTCATAAAGATATTTGTTATCAGTAGCTGTTTTAGCATGACGATTAACTGAATAAATAGCTGAAGCAAGTTGCTCATCTGTACTATTTTTTATCATGAAAGTCCACCTTTCGCATATGTAGAGAATTAAGGGAATAAAGCTTGAAGTTAGAAAAATTCAGACCATTCAATCAACTACTATCATACCAATTTGTTTCCAAAATGTATAGCTAATTGCAAAAAAAAAATGGAAAAAGGTTTGAAAAAATGGAAATATAAAAAAAGGATCTAAATGTAGGATGCAAAATTTCATCTATATACTTTTGTAAGATGTGAATGGCATAATGTATATATGAATGAACATTCAGAAATATCATGGGGGTGTCAAAATGTTATTGAAAGAAAAAACGATTATTGTCACTGGTGGTTCGAGTGGAATGGGGTTTTATATGGCAAAACGTTTTGTTGAAGAGGGTGCTAATGTAGTAATTACCGGACGCAATATGGAGCGACTACAAGCTGCACAAAAAGCGATTTCTCATGATTTCAGTCATATAGGAATATTTCAAATGGACGTAAGGGAACCTGATCATGTCAAAGCGATGGTTACGTATACCGACGAAATGTTTGGCCGGATTGATGGTCTAGTCAACAATGCAGCTGGTAACTTCATCGTTCATGCGGAAAAATTATCTCCAAATGGATGGAAATCAGTGATTGATATTGTATTAAACGGCACATTCTATTGTTCTCAAGCAGTAGGTAATTATTGGATTGAAAAAGAACAGAAAGGCTCTATTCTTAACATGTTGGCTACATACGCCTGGAATGCGGGAGCAGGAGTGGCACATTCTGCTGCAGCCAAAGCTGGCGTTATGTCGTTAACTCGAACTTTGGCAGTTGAGTGGGGAACGCAATATGGAATTCGTGTCAATGGGATTGCACCGGGACCGATCGAGAGAACTGGTGGAGCTGAAAAATTGTGGGAATCTGAAGAAGCATCAGCTCGAACGCTTAAATCTGTACCGCTTGGTCGACTTGGCCGTCCTGAAGAAATTGCGGACTTGGCGTCCTTTATGCTATCCGAAAAAGCAACATATATGAATGGTGAGATTGTAACACTTGATGGCGGTCAATGGTTAAATAAATTCCCTTTTTAAGCTTAGAATTTTATGATTAACTCATACTAAGACTACTTAGAAGGAAGGGTAGGATGTGTATGGATATTTGGACTTGGCCATTGCTGATCGTGGTTACAATCATTGCTGCGATCGGACTGTATGCCACACGGAGTATTATGAAATTTGAAAATAGACGACAACAAACAACAGATTCGCCAGTTGCAAATGTTGTAAAAGAACACCCTTATTCGATGAATCCAATTGTTTGGGTTTTAGTGGCAGCACTCGTTTTTATATCAATTGTTATTGCTTATTATGTGGCTTCTTCATCTTATTAGATGAAGAAGTTTTCTTTTTGTGCAAACGTTTACATCTGCCATTTTTTTTCGAATATGATATGATATAAGAGTAGTATGCTGTTCGCAAAAAGGACAGATAAAGGAGTAGAAGTGTATGATTTCGGTTACAAGCAGCGATTTTTTGGAAATGCAAATCGAAAATTTCATCATCTCATCAGAAAAAGTAGCACATGTGCAAATTGGGAATAATGCAGAGCATACATTATTAGTATTAACTAAAACAGGCTATTCAGCCGTCCCAGTTTTAGACTCAAAATATCGATTAAAAGGCTTAGTAAGCACTCAGATGATAACAGATGCAATTTTAGGGCTCAACCACATTGAATATGAGCGTTTGCCAGATTTAAAGGTAGATCTTGTGATGCAAGAAACTGTTCCAACTATTCATATTCAGGAAAAATTTAAAAAAGGACTCGACCTACTGATCAATCATCCGTTTCTTTGTGTAGTAGACGATGAAGATACATTTTTAGGTATTTTAACGAGAAGAGTCGTATTAAAACAACTGAAAAAACATATCTATCAAAATAAAGAATAGTTATCAAAAATTAAAGAAGGTCTCCTTGTGAGACTTTCTTTTTTTCTTATTGGCTATGTTAAGAAATACTGTTGATAATAAAAAAGTAAACGAAATGTACGACATAGCCTTGAATATAGGAGAGATCGGAATGACTACAAATGAATCGCAAATCATCAAAATTCTAGCAGAAGAACGAAATATGAGAAAAGCAGCGGAACGGCTTTTTTTATCTCAACCAGCATTATCCCAGCGACTCCAATCCATTGAAAAAGAATGGGGAGCACAGTTATTTATTCGCTCACAAAAGGGACTTACAGCAACACCCGCAGGCGAGCTAGTCATTCAATTTGCCATCGATACTATTGCAAAAAAAGAAGAAATTTTTGAAATGATACAATCACTTACATTAAAAGTACATGGAACATTAAAAATTGCATGTGCTTCAATTGTAGGACAAAATTGGTTGCCCATGGTGTTGAAAGATTTTGTTACGCAATATCCTGAAGCGAAAATCTCACTCATAACAGGTTGGAGTTCAGAAATTGTTAAAGCACTGTATGAAGGAGAGGCTCATATCGGGATTGTTCGTGGGCATACAGAATGGAAAGGGACAAAAATTCATTTGTTCCGAGATACCCTTTATTTAGTGGATCAAGAATTAACAGACGTTCAAGATGTTTTGTCGACAGATCGACCTTTCATACAATTCAAAAGTGATTCGAACTACTATCAGGAAATACAAGCCTGGTGGCAACGACACTTTTCATCCAGTCCAAGGCGTCAAATAACGGTTGATCAAATCGAAACATGTAAGCAGATGGCGTTAAATGGAATCGGCTATGCTATTTTACCTTCCATTACGTTAAGTGGTCTTGAAAAAATAAATAAAATTGCCTTAACGAATCAAGCAGAAGAGTCGGAATTGACGCGTGATACTTGGTTAATCGGATATGAGCCGGCTTTTGAACTTAAACAAGTAGAGGCATTTGTCGAAGTTGTGAGGAAACATGCAAATAAGTTGCATGATTATTCAATTTAAACCGTGTGTTTTTATCGGTTTTCATGTACAATTAGTCCATATTTTGCTTAATTGAAGGAGGAAGTTATTAATGAAACAAATGGATGCTTATGAAATTATTTCCTATATACAACATGCAAAGAAATCAACACCGGTAAAAGTTTATGTGAACGGTGAAAACTTGCAACAATTATCTTTTGGAGAAAATACGAAAGTATTCGGAGAAGGAAATTCGCTAGTTTTATTCGGTGAATGGTCTGAAATCGAAGTAGCTTTATCTACATATAAAGATCAAATTTCTGACGTGGTTATTGAAAATGATCGTCGTAATTCTGCGATTCCATTAGTGGACTTAAAGGGCATTAACTCAAGAATTGAACCAGGTGCGTTTATTCGTGATCAAGTAGAGATTGGGAATAACGTCATTATTATGATGGGTGCAGTTATCAATATCGGTGCGGCAATTGGAGATGGCACCATGATCGATATGGGTGCGATTTTGGGTGGTCGAGCAACAGTAGGGACAAATTGCCATATTGGAGCAGGTGCTGTATTAGCTGGAGTTATTGAGCCACCATCTGCCACACCTGTGATTGTGGAAGATGATGTACTGATCGGTGCAAACGCAGTTGTATTAGAAGGAGTTAGAATTGGTAAAGGTTCCGTGGTAGCAGCTGGAGCCGTTGTGACAAAAGATGTTGCTCCATATACAGTGGTTGCTGGAACGCCGGCTAAGTTTATTAAAGAGATTGATGACAAGACAAAATCAAAAACAGAAATCATGCAAGAACTTCGTCAACTGTAAGGCCAATGATGAAAACTCTTCAACAAATCCGACGTGAATTACATCAAATTCCTGAAATTGGTTTTCAAGAAAATAAGACACAAGCCTATTTATTAGAAGAGATTTACTTACTGAATCAAGAACGCTTGACCATTGTGAAATGGAAAACAGGATTCGTTGTTCATGTTCAAGGGTTAAATGCATCTAAAACGATTGGTTGGCGTACAGATATTGATGGACTTCCCATAAAAGAGCAAACATCATTATCATTCGAGTCAAATCATGAAGGATTCATGCATGCATGTGGTCATGATATTCACATGACAGTAGCGCTAGGGTTATTGCGGAAAATTATTGAATCACCCATTAAAGATTCAATGCTTTTTCTGTTCCAACCTGCAGAAGAAGGTCCAGGTGGTGCTCTACCTATGAGAGAATGGTTAAAATCGGAACATGCTGATCTGTTTCCTGATGTAATCTTGGCTTTTCATATTGCACCAGAGTATCCGGTGGGTACGGTGGCAACGCGTCCTGGTCTATTATTTGCCAACACCTCCGAGTTATTTATTGATCTCCATGGGGTCGAAGGACATGCGGCATATCCGCATCGCACAAAAGATATGTCTGTCGCTGCTGCTAGTTTATTATTGCAATTACAAACGATTGTCAGTCGAGCGATTAATCCACTTGACTCGGCAGTCGTAACAATAGGCAAAATGACGTCAGGAACCGTTCAAAATATTATTTCAGGACATGCACGCTTAGAAGGTACAATTCGTACGATGGATGCTGAAACGATGGCGACTGTAAAGTCACGAATAGAAGCATTGTGCAAAGCGTCTGAAATTGCATTTGAATGTAAAGTCGACATTGATTATGGGTCTGGATATTATCAAGTATTCAATACAGAAGAAATGACCAATGATTTTTTATCATTTGCTGATCAAGATCCATCAACTGTTGCGATACAATGCGATGCTGCCATGACGGGTGAGGACTTTGGCTATTTTCTTCAAGAAATCCCTGGCCTGCTGTTTTGGGCAGGAGTGGACTCTCCATATGGATTGCATCATGCAAAGCTCAACCCTGATGAAACAGTGATTGATTATCTAGTACCGTTTGCAGAATCCTATATACGAAAACTCTCAAATCATGGTAACGTTTAGTTATCATGATTTTTTTGATTTTTCGGAACTAAATTTTAGCCATTTCGTACTAATATATATAGAAGCATGGGGGGAAAGAAAATGAAAAAGAATATTCGCTGGTGTTTCGCATTAATACTATTGATTTTATTTAGTTTTACACCATTTACGGAGGCAATGGCAGCTCCGGAATTAGAAGTTAAAGCGACAGCTGGTTTCCAAAATAAAGTGAAGTATGGCTTAGGTTTGCCACTTTCTATGACTGTCGTAAACAATGGAGATGAATTTTCAGGTGACTTAGTCATTGATTATTCGGAATCATATGCGGTGGGTTCAGCTAAAGCCATTCCATTTACGATCGGCAAAGGAGAAACAAAAACCATCAATCTTTCGTTATCTGGCCTATCTGATGAGTACATGTACTCAGGGGGAACAAACTCTAATCAAATGTTTTACTTTTATGAAGGTGGCTGGGAAAAAGACAAAGAAGTGAAATACAAAGGAAATAAAAGTTTACGACCAACGTTTTATGGTCAAGAAACTAATTTTATATTAACGCTTACGGAAAGTGCGGATCGTCTTCGTCCATTTTCTGCAGTTAAATTAAATAATATGTCCGATACACAAGTGATTCACCTAGCTCAATTAAAAGATTTTGAATTTCCGGTGGACGCATCTTCCTACGGCGTGGCAAATTTTTTAGTAGTGGATGAATTTGTATTAGCCGATTTACCGGCAGATGCCCAAAAGGCCATACTGGAATGGGTGCAAACAGGTGGTGTCGTGATTGTAGGGGCTTCCGAAAATACATCAGCTGAACTGGGGCTCTTGTCTTCAGAGTTACCTCTGACTTTATCAGACGAGCGGATACAAATACCAAAAGAAGTGTTTGCAACATTAACAAAGAACAAAGGATTTACTCAGGATATTTCAGCTTTCAATGCCACGGTAAATGAATCATCGCGTGTATTGTGGGCATCGGAAAACCAACCACTTTCAGCAGTGAATTCAATTGGTAAAGGCGCGATTATTCAAACTGCTTTTTCTATCGGAGATGAGCCATTCTCTAAAGAAAGTAGCGCCACAGCGTTTTTGACTGAATTAATTAAGAAAGCCAATGTAGGCATGATATCGACAACCAATATGAACAATGGATACCAAGGGATGAAAGAACAAATGGTGTACGATGTTGGGCAAACTAATGAGTTGTTTCCGTCATTTCAAGTGTCCACATCCATAATGGTGGCAATCGTTATTCTATATATCATTCTCATTGGACCGTTAATGTATTTCCTATTAAAAAGAAAAGATAAAAGGGAACATGCATGGTGGATTATTCCCGCCATATCGATTTTAACTTCTGCAGCCATTTTTGCTTATGGAGCGAAAGATCGTCTAGTGCGTCCACAAATCCAGCAATCGAGTTTTTATGAAGTACAAGATGATGCAAGTCTTACTGGATATTATGTAGAGTCTTTACTTTCAAATCGAAGTGGTGATTTTACTTTTGAATCTGACACTGGCACGTCGATGGTAGCTTCAAAACAAATGAATGCCTTCTCGGGAAGTACAGGTAGTGCCCAAGCAACATCCATATTGCAAGAGCACGCTAATAAAGACCAACTAACTATGCGCGATGTAGGGTATTGGTCCGTATCGACCATACTTGGAGATTCACACATACCAGATGTGGGGAAATTCACAATTGATTTAACTGTTGAAAATGGCAATGTGCGAGGAACTGTGAAAAATGATTTCCCATTTTCAGTAAAAGAGGTTTCCATTTGGTCTGGAACAAAAATGATAAACCTTGGTGATTTAAATCCAAGCGAATCAGTAAATGTTGCGGAACCAATTGGCTCTGCATTATTGTTACCGATTGCATCAACAACAGGCACTCAATACATGGGGTACGGATCACCAATGACGGCAAGTGATTTACCAAAAGAAAGAAAAAACAGCTTGATTCGAATGACTCAAACAATGGGTAACCGTTCGACGCAGCCCGCTATTATTGCTCATACGGAAGATGCGATTGTGCCTCTCTCGTTAGTGGATGCCCGGGCAGAAATATCTGCAGTTAATGTGATCTTCCAAAAATTCGAACCAAAAACGATATTCTCGGGAGAATTCACATTACCTGCTACATCGTTTGAGATTTCCGTAAATAACGAGGATCCATCAGCTCATTTCGAACAGATGAGCGAAAGTAAATTTGAATGGTATATGCCCAATGGTGCTTATCTATATGATTGGAAAGTACCACCCAATGTCCCTCTTGATCAAGTGAACTGGACAGAATTGCAGCTAGCAAATACAAATACCACGTCAATAACTGTATCGATTTATAACGTCTCAACAAAAACCTTTGAAGAAGTAACGGGTGGCCGATTCTCTATTAATGAGAATGTTCAAGATTACATCTCAACAGAGGGTATTGTTCAATTTAACGTCAATAAACAAGCGTCAAATGGAGATGACTATACGCGTTTACCAGAATTACGCTTAAAAGGGGAGGTCAAAAAATGATTGAAATTAAAGGCCTAACTAAAAAATATGGCTCATTTTATGCATTGAATGATTTAAATTTGAGTTTGAGTGAAGGCACTGTATTTGGATTTGTTGGTGCAAATGGTGCGGGCAAATCCACGACCTTTTCAATACTTGCCACTCTTTTACAGCCGACAGCGGGTGATGCGTTTATCAATGGAAAAAGTGTCAAAAATGATCCACATGAAGTTCGTAAACAAATTGGCTATATGCCCGATTTCTTCGGCGTGTATGATCAATTAAAAGCAGATGAGTATTTGGATTTTTACGGTGCAAGCTACGGGATTCCAGCTGCAAAAAGGGCAGAATTAATTCCTCAACTGTTGGAACTAGTGAACTTAACCCACAAGCGTTATGAATACGTGGATGTTCTTTCACGTGGGATGAAGCAACGCTTATGTTTAGCACGCTCTCTGATCCATGATCCAAAGGTATTAATTTTAGATGAACCTGCTTCTGGCCTAGATCCTCGAGCACGGGTAGAGATGCGTGATATCTTAAAACAATTAAAAAGTATGGGGAAAACAATTCTTATCTCGTCTCATATTTTGCCTGAACTCGCCGAAATGTGTGATGAAATTGGTGTGATTGATGGTGGAAGACTAATTGCTCATGGCTCGGTTTCTGATATTCAAGCTCAACTTAAAGGAGAACGTCTAATTTCCGTGAAACTGAAAGGGTTAACAGACCGTGCCATGAGGTTTTTTGAAGAAGATCCATTTGTATCAGGTCTTGAACAACACAAGGAGAAACATATGATCACGTTTAAATATCGTGGTTCCGAGGATGATCAAATGCGTTTGTTAAAACATGCATTAGAAGAACAATTATCAATTTTGTCTTTTGCCGAACAAGAAACTGATTTAGAGGATGTCTTTATGGAAATTACGAAAGGAGTGGAGACTGTATGAGAATCAATGTAAATAACCCTGTTCTCGTCAAAGAAGTAAAACTTCGTTTCCGCTCATTGAAAAGTTTTACGGGCATTTTGTTCTATTTGATTGCCATGAGTATTTTCGTTTTCGGATACATTTTTGTTACAACAGCGTTTACGGGAACTGGGTTTTTTAGACCAGACCAAAGTTTCTTATTATTTGGCTTATTAACATTCATTCAGTTAGGGCTCATCTTGTTTATTACGCCGGGATTAACAGCTGGAAGTATCAGTACTGAACGTGAAAAGCAAACGCTCAATATGTTGTTGACCACTTCACAAAGTTCACTGCAAATTATTATTGGGAAATTATCTTCTTCGATTGCTTTTTTGGTGCTCATGTTAATAGCGGGATTACCTATTTATAGTTTAGTTTTCTTATTTGGTGGAATTTCACCAGGTCAGTTAGGATTAATCTTCTTATTTTTCTTCCTAACAATGGTCACGGTAGGAAGTATTGGTGTGATGTTCTCGACCATTATTCGAAAAACCATTGTTGCGATGATCGCAACATACGGCACGATGATATTCTTAGCGGGTGTTACGGCATTTTTCTTCATCATTACGATTCAAGTAAACATGATTGGTTCAGGTGCTGCTGTAACTCCTGCCCCATTAGCTCACTTTTGGGCGAGTATCAATCCAGGAATTCTAGTATTTACTTTATTAAATCCAACAACTGAAGGATTTGTTAATGAGCTGACTCAGATTGAATTCCCGATATGGGCGGGATATACCATTTTTTATGTATTGATTTCTGCAAGTGCCATCTTGATTTCAATCAAAAAACTACGTGTGAATATGAAACGATCAAAATAAGGAGTTGGGTGACATGAGTAGTCAAGAACGTATTACCGCTTTTGTAGGCAAAGTACATCGAAGGCTGGTAAGCGAATACCTTTTTCGAGTGTCACAAACGGCTGTTTGTGTAGGACTCGTAATAACGGCGATTACGTATTTGCTTTCTAGGCTATTCGTGTTCCCATATTTTACGATGTGGTCAGTTGGAGCAGGAGTGTTTTGCTTTGTTGTCATCTTCATATGGGGAATAGTTAAAAAGCCGACATATGGATCTTCCTTACGGCATTTTGATGCTTATTTCCCTGAAAACCTTTTGATTACGGCTTTACATTCTCGTGATGAGGGGTCGACATTATTACAATCACTTCGAGATAAAACGGTTCAAACCGTCAATCTTTCTTTTGATTTATTTAAACTTCGTAAAAAAAACTTATGGCGTAAAAAATCACTGATGGGTATAGCAGTTGCCTTGACTGTTTTATTTACTTTAATGGCATTTCCATCTGTAACTCAATTACAAGCAAAAGACATTGAACTGGAAAAACAAATCGTGAAGGAAATTAAGAAAGAAGTAGCGAAGTCCATAAAAAAAACCACCCCAGAAGCCCTTAAAAAAGAACTTCAACAATTAGAAAAGGACTTAAAAAACACAGAAACAACGGAAGAAGCACTTCGCGAATTAATAAAAAAACAAAAAGAACTACAATTACGTGAACAAAAACTTTTAGAAAAAGAGCAGCAGGCCAAACAAAATGGAAATTCAACTGGTGGTTTATCTGATGAGGAGAAAAAAGAACTCACCGCTCTTAAAGAAGCAACAAAAGCCCTTGCTGAGCAGGCAGGGAAAACACAAACCGCTTTAAGTAAATTAGGAAATCCATCAGGCAACCCAGTACAAACAGCCACAAATCAATCCAATTCAGCTAACCCTAGTCAAAGTAACGGACAAACCGGGGCACAAGGAACTAACTCCGGGCAAACATCAGGCACTGAAACACCAGCCAATCAATCACAAGGTCAGGGCCAAGGTCAACAAGGTCAAGGTCAAGGTCAAAGTCAAGGTCAAGGACAAGGACAAGGACAAAGTCAAGGTCAAGGACAAGGACAAGGACAAGGACAAGGTCAAGGACAAGGTCAAGGGCAAGGTCAAGGACAAGGACAAGGACAAGGACAAGGACAGGGCCAAGGCCAAGGCCAAGGACAGGGACAAGGGCAAGGTGGGTTGCAAGGAGGCAAGGGATCGGGTAATCGAGATTTATTATCGGTTCCTTCACGAATAGGTGGAACAAGTCAATCAACGGTTGATACGGGAAAAATGGGTGACGGCTCATCAGCTGAGGAACAAGAAGCCCAAGGCCCAGTGAAAAAAGGAACGGTCAAACCTTATGACCAAGTCGTGGGGACGTATAAAGACTCTTACTTGAAGAGCTCAGATCGACTTCAATTACCGCCAGACTTGCAACGAATTGTACAGGATTATTTTTCTTCACTAGAAACAAGCCAATAATGGAGGTTAGGTTTATCATGTCATTCACACCACAACATTATGAAGAGATGAGTCAACGTTTAAACGAATTAAAACAAGAAATAGGGCAATTTATCGTAGGTCAAAAAGAAGCGGTGGACTTTACATTGTATTCGGTTTTGGCGGATGGTCACGCTCTGCTAGAAGGATTACCGGGGTTAGGGAAAACGATGCTAATCCGTACCATTTCAGATGTATTGGATCTATCGTTCTCACGAATTCAATTCACACCAGACTTAATGCCATCAGATATTACTGGAACGAGTATGATTGAACGTTCAGATGACGGCAAGCAACAGTTTTCATTTAAGCATGGCCCGATTTTTAGTCAAATGGTTTTGGCGGATGAAATTAACCGTGCAACCCCAAAAACGCAAAGTGCGTTGCTCGAAGCGATGGGGGAAAAAACGGTTACGGTGCTCGGTGACACAAAACAAATGGCACGTCCATTCTTCGTTTTGGCAACTCAAAATCCAATTGAAATGGAAGGGACGTACCCTCTACCGGAAGCTCAAATGGACCGTTTTTTATGTAAAATACTAGTCCCTTATCCGTCAAAAGAAGAATTAAAAGAAATCGTATTGCGAACGACAGGAGCAAAAACGATTACACTGCAAAAAGTAATGAATGACCAAGAACTGATTGTGGCTCAGCAAATGGTAAAAGAAGTGTTAATCGCAGATGATATGTTGGCATACGCAGTAGATTTAACGTCAGCAACTCACCCAAACGACGATGCTAGCGAAGATGTAAAACGATATGTTCAATATGGAAGTGGACCTCGTGGACTGCAAAGCTTAATTCGTCTAGCCAAGGCACGAGCACTTGTAGCGGGACGTTATCATGTGTCAATTGCAGATATTAAGTCGGTCGCAAAACCTGTACTTCGCCATCGGATGTTATTGAATTATGAAGGAGAAGCGGAAGGGAAAACAGCCGATTCTATTATTGATCAACTGCTGCAAACCATTAAACAAGGGCAACCATCATGAGTAAAACTTCCATTTTGCCGGAAGACTGGTCTACAAAGATTGGACGTTTACAGATTGCCACGAAATCAAAATTGCGTGGACATCATAAAGGATCCCATCGATCAATGCGTTTTGGTTCATCTCTCGACTTTTCGGATTTTAGAGAATACCATCCTGGTGACGATGTTCGTCAAATCGACTGGAATGTTTTTGCCCGTACTGATAAATACTTCATCAAACGATTCTTAGATGAACAAGAAATGCGTGTCCATATCTTACTTGATAGTACAAAGTCCATGCAGGATGAGAAGAAGTGGCTATTGGCAAAACAACTGACCATTTCACTTGGACAGCTCGTATTAGGAAGAGATGATCGGTTATCGTTTGCAACTCCTACTGATGAAAAACTTATGCCTTTTAGACGAAAAGGTGCTTTGTATCGAAAGGCTTTTGCATCTTACATAACGAATCTGAGTGAACCGACAAGTAAGTCCTCTTTTACAAGTCAGGCCCCACAACATAGCGCGAAAGATTGCACCGTGTTATTTATAATCACGGATGGATTGGAACCAATCGTGGAGTGGGAAAGAACGTTGCGTACATTGCCGAGATTCTCCCAGGATATTCGAATGATCCTGGTACAATCGAGTGAAGAAATTGCACCACTTTATTCAGGGGACTTACAACTAATCGACAAGGAAACTGAAAATCGATTGAATGTTTCCGTGTCGCAGCGAGTCGTTAAAGAGTATGAACATAAAAGACAAAAACATTTTATGGAACTCGATGCACTGTGCCGACGTTATGGCATTCATACTTTGAAAGTCGAAACGAAGGATGATATCAGTCACATTCTGTTCCACCAAATGATTCGGTCAAATTGGATAAATTGAGGTGAACCGTCTATGGGATTTGGACAACTAGCATTTTTATGGACGGTGATCATCCCAGTCATTGTCCTTCTATATTATTTCTTCCGTAAAAAATATAAGGAAAAAACAATTTCTTCGACAATGTTTTGGGAAACGGTCATGAAAGAAACAAAGGTTTCACCCTATTTACAGTATTTACAACGAAATGCTTTGTTTTATTTACAGATGCTCGCTTTGATATTACTGGTTTTTGCACTCCTGCAACCATTCTTTAAAACAAAAGCAATTGCGGGGGAACATATTATTTGGGTGGTTGATACATCGGCAACCATGTTAGCCACTGTAAATGGCGAAACGGTCTTTGATCGTCACAAGAGTGAAATGATGAGTCTGTCAGAACAGTTAGTTGGAAAACCATTAACCATGATGACAACGGGTGAGGAACCAACTATCTTGTTGCGTGATGAAACCAATTTGTCGTTTATTCAATCAACGATCGAGAATTTAACTGTCAAATACGAACATGAACAGTTACCCAAAATGTTAGACTTTACAGAATCGCTTTTAAAAGGCAAGGAAACAGCGATTTATTTGTTTACCGATCACGTTGAAAGAAGTGAACTCCCATTAGAAAACGAAGCCATTACTTGGAGCGTTAAGGGAACACCCGATGACATTGAAAACGTGTCAATTCTACGTTTTGGGGCGACACAATCTGATAAAGGTGTCGCTGTACTAGCTCAATTATCGAACGATACAACGACTGAAAAAAGAGGGGATTTTGAAATCCGTTCGATGACAGATGACAAAGTCTTGATCAAAGAATCTGTGGTCATCACAGCTCAAGATACATTGGAGTTGTCCTTTAAGGATTTACCATCAACTTCAGGATTACAGGCTTCTCTTCAAATCGAGGACGATTATGCAGTGGATAATGAGTCGACAATCCTATTACAACAGCAATCATCTCAAACATTTGTTGATGGAAGTCTACATCAATTAGTTACTGCAGCATTTCAAGCGATGGATATACCTGTCAGCTCCGTTCCTACTGAACAATTAGTTGACGTAACTGATGATGCCATCATTGTCACGAATCAAACCTCACAGCTAACAACATCGGATTCACCCGTTCTACTAATTGGACGAAATGATGAATCTGCTAAAGAAATAATTGGAGAAATTACGACCGAACGAGATGATGTCTTTGCTTATGCAGATATGAAGGATATTTTTGTCAGTAGTATTTATCCACCTTTTGCTGACTATGAAACCATAGCACGGGTAAATGATGAGCCGTTCATACAACGTTCAGAGCGAGGCGATTTGATTATTTTAGCAGATATTCAGATGACCGATTGGCCGCTACACCCATCATTCCCATTGTTTTTATGGAGTGCACGTGAACAAATGTCAACGAACAGTGACTATATTGGCACGTTTTCTCCAAACGAACGAAAGTCATTGTCATTAGTGGCGGAAGAAGAAACCGGCGATTGGGAAATTTTCTCGAACTCCGCTGAATTTATCACGACATTCCAAAATGGGGGGCAATTTACTGCTCCAAGTCAACCAGGATTATACGTGTTGAAATCAGGTCAGACAGAAAAACAATTTTCCGTCGCTTTAGAGCAGCAAGAAAAACAAATTGAAAAAGGGACATCATTTACTATTGGCACTTCTTCAAAAGGAAGTGTGCAAGAAACAGTAGAAACATCATTAGTTCCTTGGTTCTTACTTCTCATCGTTTTATTGTTATTGATTGAATGGGAGGTGCAAAGACGTCGTGGAATTGCGAATTGAATCGCCTATTTGGTTACTCTTTTTGATTCTACCAGTCATATATTTTACTTTTGCTTGGTGGAAAAATAAAAAACAGCAGTCGAGGGAATACACGGTAATTTTCATCATACGTGTAGTTGCCGTACTTTTATTAATATTTGCATTGGCAGGCCCTACTCTGTTACTGCCAATTAAAGAAGAACAAATTCTGTTTGTCGTTGACCGTTCTGCTTCAACTGCCGGCACAGAGTCACAATCAAGCGAATTTTTATCTGAAGCGTTTGCAAGCAAAAAAGATCATCAAGCTGTTGGAATCTATTCATTCGATAAAAGTTTTCAAACACAAATGCCTTTGTCCTTATCAACAGAATATGTACCTGAATTTACTGGGACAGGTGATAGCAGTCAAACGAATATCTCTGAAAGCATACAGCTTGCCAGCAATTTAGCGGACCAACAGAAAGCAACACGCATTGTGTTGTTGTCAGACGGATTGGAGAATAGCGGATCTGTCTCCGATCAAATTTCAAGGATGGCCGGTAGTCATGTTGAAATTGACACGTACGTCTTAAATCGTCCGCAATCGGACGATGTAGCCATTACGGGCTTTGAAACCCCACCCGTTGCCTTTGAAGGCGAGCAACAACAATTAATTGTGCAAGTGGAGTCAACGAAGGCCGTTTCAGGCGAGCTCATCCTTTCTCAAAATGATGAGTTCGTGTCTAAACAAGCTGTTCAAATTGAGCCTGGAAGCAATACCTTCACATTGCGACACGCTTCTACTGGCGAAGGACTACTGAAATACCAAGTTCAACTAAACGTAATAGACGATGCATTACTTGAAAATAACCAATTAACCAGTGTAACCATGGTTGAGAGTGCACCGAGACTTTTAGTGGTAAGTGGAGATACTCTAACTTCTCCTGTTCCCACTTATATTGATCAAAATGTAATTCAAACGGATACCATTAGTGCTAGTGATTTGCCATTTGATTTATCCAATTACTTGGCCTATGATGCCATTATTTTTGACAATGTTCCCGGGTATCAAGTCGGAGAAGCAAAAATGACCGTGATTGAACAAGCGGTTAAAAACTTCGGCGTTGGCTTTATGATGGTTGGTGGAGACAATAGCTATGGACTGGGTGGGTATTTTAAAACACCAGTCGAAAAACTTTTACCTGTTGAGATGGAGGTTAAAGGGAAGCAACAGTTGCCTTCACTTGGACTGATCATTGTTATGGACCGTTCGGGCAGTATGGCTGGCAATAAATTCGAACTAGCAAAAGAAGCAGCTGCTCGCTCGATTGATTTATTACGGGAAGACGATACGCTTGGATTCATTGCTTTTGATGATCGACCTTGGGAAATCATCGAAGCCAAAACGTTAACGAATAAAGAAGAAGCTCTAGAGAAAATCTTGTCTGTATCTGTTGGCGGAGGAACGGAAATTTATCCAGGGCTTGAATTGGCATATGAAAGATTGACAGAGTTAAAGCTGCAACGAAAACATATTATTTTGTTAACAGACGGTCAATCAGCATCTCAAAATGACTACGAAACACTTATTACAGATGGATTAGGTTCTAATATTACACTTTCTACTGTTGCCATTGGACAGGATTCAGACCGGGCATTGTTAGAAGAACTGGCGCAAATAGGTACAGGAAGGTTTTATGATGTTATGGATGAAAGTACGATTCCTGCGATTCTTTCAAGGGAAACCGTCATGATTTCGAGAACGTATATTGAGGACAATCCTTTTTACCCAACCATAAGTGGGGATGCAGCTTGGACGAGTTTGTTTACTGAAGGGGTGCCCCAGTTCAATGCTTATATTGCAACGACAGCCAAACAAACAGCTACCGTTATTGCACAAAGCACAAAAGAAGATCCTGTCATAGCGGAATGGATGTACGGACTCGGACGTACCATTGCTTACACATCTGATTCAACAGGTGCGTGGAGCGGGGATTTTGCACGTTTTAGCCAGTGGGGGAATTTTTGGAACACAGCTGTTTCCAGGTTATTGCCATCTTATAGCGAAGTGCCATTTGATATTCGTAAATCGGAAGACGGTTCTTTTGTCGTCTCCGATCCTTCAGGGCAATCTTCATTTTTAGATATTGTGGCGGTGAATGAAGCAGGTGAAGACATCGCCAGTCTATCTGAACCAATCGCACCAGGTAAAAGTAGGGTTTCATTTGATGCCGACCCTGGGTTGATTTTTTTACGTATTTCAAATGAACAAAACAGCATGTATCAAGCAGGAGTCTCCATTCCATATAGTGACGAATACAAAATCCAGCCACCAAATAATGGGCTCATGCAAGATATTGCTGATCGAACAGATGGTCAAGTACTTGATTCGCCTGAACAAGCAATGCGGGATATAGTTTATCAAAGTGCAGAAAGTAAAAGTATACAAAAATGGCTTGTACTGCTTGCGATGTTGCTGTTCTTTATAGACATTACACTACGACGTTTTGGCTGGCGTTTATTATCGCGTTTGCCACAAACATTGAAACCTTCAACACCAGAGCTGGTGTCTACCGAAAGTGATACAAACGTTGCACGGCTTTTGAAAGGGAAAAAGAAACGCTAAAAAAGGTTGTTCCAAGAAGCGTAAACTTCTGGAACAACCTTTTTTAAATGTAGTCTCTGTTACCTAATATTGTTGATATTATTTTGGATATCATTGCCTAAGATGGCAAATGTTCATTCTGTTAGTATTTAGTTTAGTACTATCTTCAAGCTTACAATGGGGATTGCCATAATGAATAATAAGTTGGTAGTAGCCATCGGAAATTAGAGAATAGTTTCCTCTAAACAAAAACATGATGGAGTGATAAAAATGGAAAACTTTGAAGATCAACTACCCAGAGATAAATTTGATGAAGATAGAGTTGAATTGATTAAAAAAATGGATAGAGCTCAAATATTACCTTTGTTGCCAGGCCTCCTGGTATGGACACAAGATATGAATTGGCCGGTAGCACCAGGCATAGTGGAATTACTTCTAACTTTTCCAGAAGAAATTGTCCCTCATGTAAAAGATGTATTAAAGTCCGATGATCACAACTGGAAGTGGTATATCCTGCATTTTCTGGTGACTGAATTGCCATTGGAATCTAGAATGCAGTTTAAGGAATATTTGAACAGAGTTGCCGAAGCACCCTCCAAAAGTGAAACTGACGAAGAGCTTGATGAAATTGCAGTGAAAATTTTAAATTCAATCTGAATTTGCTTTTTTATAGAATTTATATGGAAACTGTTTGAAAAAGAGGCGAATTAATAGTTATGGAAAACAACTTAGTTCTACTTTTATATGGGGATAGATTACCTCCGGAAGCTCATATCAATAAGATTGCAAAATACTATGGCAAGCACTATCAGAAAGACAGAGTAAAAGAATGTTTTAACGAAAATGATTATTTTGAAGTTAGGATTGAAGAAAGATATACAGGACTTGATGGGCGACAAGAATATATCCCGATAGGGGTTTCAGTAAGAAAAGAATATTTTTCTAAATTCTTGAAGATCTTTAAATCACTAAAAGGCAATCACTGTCTATGCAAGTTAAACCACGAACATCCAAATGCTATAATTTCCGGGAAACATTTTGAAGGATCTTGCTATTACTTAAAAGATGTAGAAAAAAAGATCATGTTCGTTGAGGAATTTACGTATGAAAAAAATGAGGATAGTAATGGAGCGAATTTTATAGATTTCTTCGAACAAGAATGCGATGATGTCGGATATGATGCGGATGATATCGATATAGATTTTTATAAAACAGTACTAAACAAATTTCAGGAAACGGCCGGACCGAAGAACGAGTGGTTTAGTGTGGTTGAATTAGACTGGTATAAAAAAATGCCTAATGCGAAACGATGGAAAATCGCAGATGCAAATGAAAATACCGGTAAAGTATTTGAGCAATGGTTAAATAGTCTTATCGATCAGAAATAAACCATTTATTGGATTGCAATAAAAATTATTACGACGAAAAAAGGATTTCAGAAAAGTACAAAAAGTAATTTACATCACAAAAATGTAAAAATAGAGAACCAAGAAACGAATAAATTTATTGCTATGTTGATTTACAATCTTAAGTTGCCCAAAGCAAAGTCATCATTCACATTGAGGAAACAAGGAAGCGACGGATACCCAAAAATCCGTAGGATGATTTGAAAAAGAATGGGGTGCAAAGTGACGAAGTCACATTGCACCCCATTCTTTATTCTTAAAATCATCTTGTAGCAATCAGGAATCCATAGCGACCTGAGAACCTAAATGTGAAAGTAATTATCAAAAGAACTTGCGCCATTTTTTTAGGTTTTTCTTATACCAACAATGCAGCTGAAGCTTTTTTTTGCGATGCATATGCAATGAAGAAACTAATCATTAATATAACGGTTCCTGCAATATAAGGGAAACTCATATTGACATCGAATAAGAAACCAGCAAGTGCTGGACCAATCATATTTCCTAAACTCATATAGGCATTATTCATACCAGCAGCATAGCCTTGTTCATTGCCGGCCATTTTAGAAATCAATGTATTAATCGCAGGGCGTAGTAATGACGCCGCTGTAAAGAAGACGCTTGCGACAATTAATATTGGCCAAAAGCCATCGACAAACAGGACAGCACTCATCGCTAGAGCCGAAACAATTAAATTCACCAGAATGACTTTCATTTCCCCAAAGCGTTTAAACAATTTATTGATAACGAATGTTTGAACGATGACACCCACAAAACCGCCAGCTGTAATGATGACCGCAATTTCGCCAGGAGTAAACCCATATTTCTTATCTACATATAACGCAATGGTTGATTGGAAATTCGCTAGTCCAAAAGAGAAAACAAGCATGACGATTAACATAATAAAGTAAGGCATCTTGGTAGAACGAATCATTTGTCTATAAATATTTTCGCGTTTTCGTTCCATACCAGGTTCAACTATTGGAGGTTTCGTATTAGGTAACACAAAAACTGAAATTGTAGCTGAAACAAGAGCAGCTGTTGTTGCTATATAGAATGGGAACTGCAAGCTAACTTCTGCTAAAAAACCACCAATAGCGGGTCCAATCATAAAACCAAGAGACATAGAGGCACCAAGTAGGCCCATTCCTTTTCCGCGATCTTCAACTGTTGTAATGTCAGCTACAAATGCCATCATAGGAGGAACTAGGAAGGCAGAGCCTAAACCACTGAAGAATCTAGCTAAAAACAGCACCCATAACTCCGAAGCTAGGCCAAACATCAATTGGGACAAGCCGAAAATTACAAGACCGATAATAATTAAATACTTGCGTCCAAATTTATCCGATAAATCACCGGCAATCGGTGAAAATAAAAACTGTGCGAAAGCAAACATAGCAATTAGTAACCCCAGTACTTGACCAGCAGCACCAAATGTATCTAAATATGCCGGCATAATCGGTATGATTAACCCGATACCTGACATCGCAATAAACATATTGAACATTAACACATATAACGCAAAGCGATTAGAATTAGTCGCCATTATAAACCTACTTTCTATTACTATTTCGAGTCTCTAAAATTTTAACACAAAACAAAAAAATACCATCAAAAAAATCGCTTATTTCAAGCGATTTTTTCGACAATCTATTGAGCATCCATTTTAAATTCCAGGAATAGCTCGTTGTATAATCCTAGGGTTTCCACTCCAAGATTCTGATAAACTTCCAAGCGTTCACGCATTTCCTCAGTCGGATAAAACCGTTCATCACCTGTAACTTCAGGGTCCATTAATTCAATTGCTTTTTCGTTAGGTGTCGAGTATCCAACATAATCTGCATTTCTTGCGGCGATTTCGGGATCAAGCATAAAGTTGATAAATTTGTGTGCACCTTCAACATTCGCTGCTGTTTTCGGGATAATCATGTTATCAAACCATAAGTTTGAACCTTCTATTGGAACTGCAAAATCAATATCTTCATTTACATACATAATATCTGCGGCTTGGCCGGACCAGACAAGTGCTACTGCAGCTTCACCACGGCGCATGGTTTCGACGATTTCATCGCCAATAATCGCCTTTATATTAGGTGACAAAGTCTTTAATTTTTCTGTAGCTTCGTATAGTTGTGCTTCATCATTCGTATTTAGTGAATAGCCGAGGGTATTTAATCCCACTCCCATCACTTCTCGTGCACCATCAACTAAAATAACTTCCTGATTTAGTGAAGCGTCCCACAAATCTTCCCAGCTTTCAAAGGTTAGGTTATCTTCAAGCAATGCCGGATTAAAAGCAATTCCAACTGTTCCCCAAAAATAGGGGATTGAGTATTCATTACCAGGATCAAAAGGTAGGTCTAAAAAGTAAGGATCAATATTTTGCAAGTTTGGTATTTTGCTATGATCAATTGGAATCAACAATTTATTCTCTTTCATCTTTTCAATCGCATACTCTGATGGTATCGCTACATCATATGATGTACCACCTTGTTCAATTTTTGTCATCATCGCTTCGTTCGAATCAAATGTTTCATAAACAACTGTAATCCCTGTTTCTTCCTCAAACTCAGCAATTAGTTCAGGATCTATATATTCTCCCCAGTTGTATACGCTAATAGTATCGTTGCCTGCACGCCCTGTTGTTTCGTTTAATTGGAAATTGGCATAAAACAAAAGTGCACAGATAACCACAATTGCAATCGTTGCACGAACTATATCTTTCATTTAGGACCCCCCGATCTAAGCGGGTTTTTCGGACGGTTGGTCACGAAATAATACCCTAGGACTAATAGTAAGGTGACGATGAATATTAAACCAGACAATGCATTAATCGTTAAAGTAATACCTGCACGTGCCATGGAATAAATTTCTACCGATAAAGTTGTGAATCCGTTTCCTGTAACGAAAAACGTCACGGCAAAGTCATCTAAAGAATACGTTAATGCTAAGAAAAATCCTGCAAAAATACCAGGCTTAATATAAGGGATAATGACCCTTGTTAAGATATCGCGTTTGGAAGCACCTAAATCAAGGGCTGCATCTATTAATGTACTACTCATTTCTTGCAACTTTGGCAATACCATAATAACGACGATTGGTACACTAAATGCAATATGTGAAATTAATACAGATGCGAAACCTAATTTTACACCAACCATCGTGAATAAAATTAAAAATGAAGCACCGATGATGACATCTGGGCTGACCACTAATACATTGTTCAATGACAACAGCGTACTGCGGGATTTACGCGTACTTAAATACATAATCCCGATAGCACCAATGACCCCAATAACAGTAGATAGGAGGGCAGATAATAACGCAATGATAATCGTATTGATTAAGATCATGATTAATCTTGTATCAGAGAAGACTGCTGCATAATGCTCCCAAGTAAATGATTCAAAACTCGACATTGTGCCACCACTATTAAATGAGTAAAAGATTAAGTAAAATATGGGTGCATATAAAATGATAAAGACAAGGGCTAAATAAACTTTTGAAAACTTACTTGTTCTGTCCATTTAAAAGAACCCCCTTATCTTTTTGACCAGTCAACATCATAATAATGACCATGAATAATATTAAGAAAACGGCTATGGTGGAACCCATGCCCCAATTTTGAGTAACTAAGAACTGTTGCTCAATGGCTGTACCAAGTGTAATGACTTTATTCCCAGCAATTAAACGCGTAATCATGAACAGTGAAAGGGAAGGAATAAAGACTGCTTGAATTCCGGATTTCACGCCATTGATTGTTAATGGGAAAATGACTTTCGTAAATGTAGTCCAAGTGGATGCACCTAAATCACGAGACGCATCTATTAATGTAGGATTCATTTTATCTAGTGAATTAAAAATAGGGAGAATCATGAACGGTATAAAAATATATACTGAAACGAAAATGAAACTGAAATCTGTATAGAGGATTTGTTGTTGGTCAATGCCAAACATTCCCAAGAATGCATTGATTGGTCCGAAGACGCCAAAAATCCCAATAAACGCGTATGTTTTTAATAACAAATTAATCCATGAAGGAATAATGATCAGAAGTAGCCATAAATGTTTATGTTTTGTTTTCGTTAACCAATAGGCAGTAGGGTAGGCAATTAATAGTGTGAAACCAGTGATTAATAATGCATACCAGAATGAGCTCAATGTTAATTTTAAATACACGGATGTAAAGAAATTCTGATAATTAACAAACGAAAAATTGCCATGTAAGTCGAATAATGAAAAATAGACCACTAGAATAATAGGGGCAATGACAAACAGCAGCATCCATGCAAGGTAAGGAATTAAATAATATGTACGTTTAGAACTACTTTGCATGCTGCTCTTCTCCGTACGACTCCAGGCGCTTATCAAATTCTTCCTCAGTTTCATTTAAGCGCATAACATGAATCGCTTCTGGATCGAAATCTAAACCGATTTCATCACCAACTGCAGCTTTTTTCGTAGAGTGGACGAGCCATTCATTGCCATCTGCATCAAGTGTGGACAGTTCATAATGAACACCACGGAATAATTGAGTATCAACCGTTACTGTCATTTTGCCACGTTCTACTGTTGTAATTTCTAAGTCTTCTGGACGAATAACAATATCCACTTTTTCGTTCGAATTTAAGCCTCTATCGGCACATTCAAATTCTTTCCCTCCAAATTCAACACGATAATCGGCAATCATCATACCAGGAACAATATTGGACTCTCCAATAAAGTCCGCTACAAATCGGTTGATGGGTTCATCATATATATCCATCGGCGTACCGCTTTGTTGAATCACCCCTGCATTCATAACAAAAATTTCGTCCGACATCGCTAATGCTTCTTCTTGGTCATGTGTGACAAATATAAAGGTCTTGCCAAGACGTTGTTGTAATTCACGAAGTTCATACTGCATTTCGGTTCGTAATTTCAAATCAAGAGCAGATAGAGGTTCATCAAGTAAGATAACTTCTGGATCATTTACGATCGCACGTGCAATCGCCACACGTTGCTTTTGACCACCAGACATTTCAACGATTTCACGATTTTCATAGCCTTCTAAGTTTACAAACTTAAGGGCTTCTAATACACGTCGATTGATTTCATCTTTTTTCAACTTTTTTATGCGTAATCCAAACGCTACATTTTCAAATACATTTAAATGAGGGAAGAGGGCATAGTCTTGGAATACTGTGTTGACTTGTCTTTCATTTGCAGGTACTTGATTAATTTTCTTTCCATTGAAGAAAATTTCCCCACTTGTAGGTACCATAAAGCCAGCTATCAAACGTAAAATCGTAGTTTTTCCGCAACCAGATGGACCGAGTAAGGTATAGAACTTTCCACGTTCTATTTCAAAGCTAACATTGTCAAGAACCGGAGTGGCCCCATCGTATGATTTTGTAATATTCTCAAATCGGATAATGGATGTGTCTGTCATGATTAACCTCCTGAATTATAGATAAGAATGCGTAGCAACAATGATGACTTCTGATTGTTGATTGTGATTATTTGTTAATTGATGTTGATCGGAAGCTTCAAAATATAAAGATTGACCTTCCTTTGCAGTAAATTCTTGCGATCCTAGAACAAGACGAACTTTCCCTTTAATAACATACATAAATGTTTCTGATAATGAAGGCTCAAATTGCTTAAATTCCCCTTTATCATGAAAAGTCACTAAAACCGGTTCCATTTCTTTGTCATTTGATTCGGGAACTAGCCAGCGAATTTGATAATTCTTTTCTTCATCGACATAAACGGTTTGTTCATCTTCTAGATAAACAACACGTTGATTTTTATCATCATCAAAGAAATCTTTTGGTTTAGAGCCTAGTACTTCAAGTAGGGAGAAAAGAGTTTCAATGGAAGGGGAATTTAAGTCACGTTCAAGTTGTGAGATAAAGCCTTTACTCAAATCTGTACGTTCGCCAAGTTCTTCTTGCGTCAAGCCTTTTTTGATGCGTAATCTTTTAATCTTCTTTCCAATTTGCATAGGATTAGCTCCTTTAGAGGTCTTATAATAGGACTCTAAGTAAGTAAAGTTTATGAATACGTTACTTTAAGTTTACTTTAAACGTCTTTTATTATACAAAACTCTACAGGATTATCAAGTTATTTATTTATGCTTTTGCAAAAAGATCTATTTTCGTGCAAAACTAACAAAAAAACTTCTCATCCGCGGATGAGAAGTTACTTGTATTGATCTCGTTTCCATTTCCTGATTTTTTTCCAAATCCCTTTTCCGCCTGTTGAAGCCATTAAGATAATCGATAATGAAATTCCAACTACTGCAGTAATGAGTGAAATCCACTCAAAAAAAGAATAACCAGGAACTTTAGACCAATCCGTCTTGCCTTTCCAATCTTCAATAACTAGGTTCATCCCATAAATCCCTGAAATAACGGTAAATACCGTCAACATAAACAACAGCATATTATGTCGTTTATTTGCTTGATTTTCTTGGGCACGATAAAGTTCATTTAATGTTTGTTTTACTTCTTCATACAGATTATCGAGTTGGAAAATCTCACGATAATTGTGGGATAGTTCTTTTCCTTCCGTTCGAGCCGAAACTTCTCCAAAATAATAACGAGACGAAAACTTTGAAATGAGTTCAATTAATTCTTCCACATAATCTTCATCTTGTTCCCATTGAATTTCACTATATTCGAAAGATAAGCGAAATAACATAATTTTATAGAAGTAGTGTAGCATTAAATTATAATGATGTGTTCCCATAAACTGAGATATAGGTGTGATTAATTGTTCAGGAGAATTCAGCGAAACGGTAATTTGTGTATGTTCTGATGTTACGGTGTAAGAATCCGGAGCCCACCGATCATGTACATGTTTTTGGACATAGCGCTCCATGTACTCAAGATTTGTACTTGACATAAACGATTGACCATCAGGATTTTTCCCATTCAGTTGACCCATTCGATAGAGATGGTCAACACTTATCGGATGTTCACCATTGGCAATTAGAAATCCTGAAGAAAGCATACGTTCATCTTCAAAGAATGGTAAGCTTCCGAAATAACCAGATCTTTTTTCATCATGAATGATAAACGATTTTATTTCTGGACAGAGATAGTCAAAAACAAATTCATTGGTTGTTTGAAAAACTTGTTCTTTTTGTTGGATGGTTGCTCCTTTTTCTTCATCGAGCTTTGGTTCTAATACTCTGAAATGATTCATAAAATCGAGCAACCCCGATAATTGCTCATTACTTTTATCCATTTCGGTTCGAATTGTGATAAATCCAATCCCAAAAGGGCATAAAATCACATCAATACTATTTACTATAAACGGAAATTTGCTATCATGAACAAGAAGAGTAAACTTTTCATTCACTCGTTTGGAAAAACGCAAAAATCCATTCTGAGTGGTACGGTGTGGAAAAAGTTTCCGTTCGATGTATGGTAGAAAATATTGATCTAATTCTTCGTGTTTTACTTGTATGTTATTTCCATAAAAAGCATCTTGTAAATCCTTTTGATCCAAAGTAAAAAAAGTGAAATCATTTTTTAGTAGATGTTCAGTAATATGCTTGCGTTTTTTTTCGAGAAATGACCATGGGAACAGAAAGGTCATATACGCTTGATCGATTATAAGAGGATGTATTTTTGCGGTTTCATCCATATTGAAGACCTCCACTATTTTTACTTTCTTATATATATGTTACCATGAAATTCAGAAGGAGTGACGGTCGTGGGTAGAACGATGTTATTATTTTTAGATCCAAAAATGCGTCAAAAACAAGTGGAAGGTACTTTTCTACTAGTTAATAATCTTGTAATCGCAGCAGATGAAATCAACGAGTATTGTAATGACTGCTTTGAACTATTATCCTATGATGAAGAGTATGATGCCTGTTACTGCAAGCCCTGCAATTCTTGGAGAGAAGCGGCATGTCAAGATCCATCATGTGAATATTGTGATTTAAGACCTAAGCGACCTTTAAGATAAAGGTGCTTAGGTTTTTTATTTAAGTAAAAGAAGGCTACTGATATTGAACAACAATGAAAGGGTGCATACGGAACCAACGACCTGCGCCAAGGTACGTTAAAGAAAACTGAATCGCTTTTTACATATCTTTGATTTAAATAACTATATTTAAATCATTAATTCCTAATAATGACTCATACTAAACATTCGACACGAAATTGACGAAAATTATGTTTAGCGGTCTTTGAAGAAGCTGGATAAATTGATTTGTAAGTGGTACTTTGTTATTCTGAAATTGTGCAAATAACGCATACAATTCGTACGAGAATTTATTTTTGGAGGTTTTTTAATATGGCAGAACGCATGGTAGGGAAACAAGCACCCCGCTTTACAATGGAAGCAGTGCTTGCTGATAAGTCTTTTGGGAAAGTAAGTCTTGAAGAAAACATGAAACATGATAAATGGACAGTATTGTTCTTCTATCCAATGGATTTCACATTTGTATGTCCAACTGAAATCACAGCAATGTCGGATCGCTTTGATGAGTTTGAAGATTTAGACGCTGAAATTATCGGTGTTTCTACAGATACAATTCACACACACTTAGCTTGGATCAATACAGCTCGTGAAGACAATGGATTAGGTGAATTAAAATACCCATTAGCAGCTGACACGAATCATACAGTTGCGCGTGAATACGGTGTGTTAATCGAAGAAGAAGGAGTCGCTCTTCGTGGATTATTCATCATCAATCCTGAAGGTGAAACACAATACCAAACAGTTTTCCATAACAACATCGGTCGCGATGTAGATGAAACACTTCGTGTATTGCAAGCACTTCAAACTGGTGGACTTTGCCCAGCCAACTGGCGCCCAGGTCAAAAAACACTTTAATTAAACAACGATGGTTCCCCACGCATACTATAAGCAGTGGGGAATTTTTAACATGTATACGAGGAGGAACCTTATATGAAATTACGCTCACCAATGCCTGAATTAAATGATGCAACTGCTTGGCTAAATGGAGAAGTAACAAAGAAACAATTGATTGGTACGAAACCGACACTAATTCATTTTTGGTCAGTAAGTTGTGGTTTATGTAAAGAAGCCATGCCAGATGTAAACAACTTCCGTGATCAATTCAAAGACGAACTAAATGTAGTTGCTGTTCATATGCCACGTTCTGAAAAAGACATGGACCTAGCTGATATTGAAAAAATTGCAGCTGAACATGATATCACACAACCTATTTACGTTGACAGTGAAATGAAGTTAACAGACACATTCGACAATCAATACGTACCTGCTTATTACGTATTTGATAAAGATGGTCAACTTCGTCATTTCCAAGCAGGCGGAAGTGGAATGAAAATGCTCGAAAAACGCGTTAATCGTGTCTTAGACGAAATGCGCAACGCTTAAGTTAATGATGTTACAAATTTATAGTGCCAGGCACCTAGGAGTTTGTGGATGTTTTATGTCCCAACCTAACCTATTGTGCCTGGCATTTTTTATTTACTCATTGTATACGAAGACTGCTGATGTTGAATAAAGGCTAAATTAAATCCGTTTGATGATATCCTGTTTTGCCCCATATCTATAAATAAGTAAAAATCAACAATGAAATAAAACAATGCTTAATAAAAAAGAAAGAATGCATTTGCGCAAATGTAAGATAAAAGAAAGGTATCGCTTTGAATTGTCTAGTTTAAAAAAGGCTGTTGAAAAGTACGATGAATTCAATGATCATTTAGCATAGCTTTGACCATTTTACCTGATAATTTTGATTTAATTTAAATATCAGTCAAAAAGGGGTGTTCATTTATTTCGGAATCCGTTATATTAAATACTATGTCTTTTGAATTAGGGGGAATTAGCTTGGAAATTTTCAGAAAATTGAAAGGATATTATTGGCCAAATAAGCATTTGTTTTTTTGGTCATTGATCATGCTACTTGTTACATTGCTGATTACGGTTGCATATCCAATCATTTTACAACAAACAATTGACCGGGTTATTACGGGTGAGCAATATGACTTAGCTTGGACACTTGCAGGAATTTTTATGGCTCTGATGATTGTGAAAGGAATTGCGACATACATCGGACAATACACCGGCGATATGTTTGGGATTCGCTCAGTTTACGAATTACGGAATGCTTTATACGCGAAACTTCAGCGATTACCATTTTCATATTACGATAATGCGAAAACTGGAGACTTAATGTCACGTTTAACTGCGGATGTTGAGGGATTTCGGTTTTTCTTATCGTTCGGATTTGTGGAGTTGTTCCGATTAATCTTCCTTGTATCCGTGTCACTATGTGTCATGTTTTATTACTCTGTTTCTTTAACATTTGTTTCGATGGTCTCGATGCCTTTGCTAGTGGTCGCAGTGCTACGTTTTGATAAACTTGTGCACCCTGCATTTCGAGACATTCGAAAATCTTTTGGGAAATTAAATACCAATGTTCAAGAAAACATTAGTGGCATTCATACTGTAAAGTCACTTTCACGTGAATCTTTTCAAATTAACAAATTCAATGAATCAAACAGTGATTACAAAGAGCGCTATTTATTCACTTCCGAAATTTGGGCAAAGTATTTCCCAGTGATGGAGTTCCTCGGTAATATTAGTATCGTTTTTCTATTTGGTTATGGCGGTTACCTGGTTATGAATGGACAATTACTTGTCGGCGAACTGGTTGCTTTTTATAGTTTGCTAGGTTATATCATTTTCCCAATCATGAACTTAGGCTTTACTGTTAATCTGTTTTCACAATCAAAGGCATCTGGAGAGCGTTTATTAGAAGTTTTAGAAGCCCCTGAACCGATTCACTCAAAAAAGAATGCCTTGGATGGTTCACATATGAAGGGCCATGTAGCTTTCGAAAATGTCACACTACAATATCGTAAAGAGGATCAAGTGGCATTAAATGATGTGAATCTAACAGTAGAGGCTGGAAAACGCATTGGCTTAATTGGTGCAACAGGCTCAGGTAAAACGAGTTTAACGCAATTATTAACGCGTTTTTATGAACCTAATGAAGGGCAAGTGAAAATTGATGGAATTTCGGTTGGAGATTATTCTTTAACTTCACTACGATCAAATATCGGATTTGTCTTGCAAGAGTCATTTTTATTCTCTTCTTCAATAAAAGCGAATATTTCTTACGGACGTCCAGATGCAACAATGGAAGAAATTATTGATGCTGCAAAACGTGCCAATGCACATGATTTTATCATGGAGCTTACAGGGAATTATGACACTATGCTGGGTGAGCGAGGGCTAGGGTTATCAGGTGGTCAGAAACAACGGATTGCGATTGCTCGTGCATTGTGTCAAAATCCAGCTATTTTAGTGTTGGATGATGCGACTAGTGCTGTTGATATGAAAACTGAACTCCACATACAACAAGCACTGGAAGAAGTCATGAAAGGGCGCACAACATTTATCATTGCACATCGAATCTCTTCAGTAAAACATGCAGATGAGTTAATCGTTTTTGAGCATGGCACAATCGTTCAACGCGGTACTCACGAGCAACTTATTAAACAAAATGGATTATATAAACGAATTTATGAAATTCAATATAAAGATCAACTTGAAAATGTCTATGCATAGGAAGGCGGAATCTATATGACCAAACAAATCAATCCTAGTGTATTAAAACGATTCCGCTATTCTTCGGATGATGTAATTGATGCACCATTTAACTGGTCTCAACTCTCTCGTTTGTTTACGTATTTGAAACCTTACTCCCGCACTTTGCTACCAAAAGCGTTTATCGCCGTTACAATTACAACACTGATTCGACTGCTTATTCCAATATTAATTGGGGTATTTGTTATTAATAAAGCATTAGAAAATAAAGATGTTACGTTACTGTGGACACTTGTTGGTTCCATTGCAGTGCTCTACATTGTCAATACCATTGCCAATCGATTCCGAATACGATGGATGAATGAACTAGGTCAAAATGTAATTTACGATTTGCGTAAACATTTATTTACACATGTACAGTGGCTATCGCATCGATTTTTTGACCAACGTTCAGCCGGATCCATTTTAGTCAGAATCATGAATGATATTAATTCACTCCAAGAATTATTTACAAATGGCGTCATCAATTTATTGATGGATATCCTTCTTCTCGCTGGTGTTCTAATTATATTATTTACATTAAGTCCACCACTTGCATTGGCAGTTCTTGTTATTTTGCCTTTGATGTTTTTCATTTCGACGACGTTACGTAAAAACATCCGTCGATCTTGGCAAGACGTACGTATGAAACAAGCGAAAATCAACTCACATTTAAATGAAAGTATACAAGGAATGCGTATTACACAATCGTTTACACAAGAAGACGAAAACATGGCTTTCTTCAACGGCATTAATGAGGAAAGTTATGAATCATGGCGTGTGGCAACGAAGAAAAACTCCATGTTCCGTCCATTTGTTGAAATGACAAATGCGGTGGGATCAGTTGTATTAATCCTTTATGGTGCTTATTTAATCCAAAGTGGGCACCTCGATCTAGGTGAATTCGTATCCTTCGCCTTCTATCTAGGAATGTTCTGGGAGCCTATTTCTCGTCTTGGGCAGGTATACAATCAATTATTAATGGGAATGGCATCATCTGAACGCATTTTCGAGTTCTTGGATGAACAACCGTTAGTTCATGAAAAAGAAAATCCGAAAAAAATAGATGAGTTGAAAGGTCATATTGAATTTGACAAGGTTCAATTCGGATATGAAGAAGATCGCTTGGCATTAAAAGGAATATCGTTAGAAATGAAAGCGGGAGAGACGGTAGCTCTAGTCGGTCATACTGGTTCAGGTAAGACTACGATTGCTAACTTAGTATCACGTTTTTATGATCCTACCAAAGGAATGGTTAAAATGGATGGGGGCGATATTCGAGATTTGTCGTTGAGCTCATTACGAGAGCAAATTAGTATTGTTCTGCAAGAAACATTTATTTTTTCGGGCACAATTATGGAAAACATCCGCTTTGGTAATCCCCACGCAACGGATGCTGAAGTGAAAAGTGCAGCACAAGCTGTTGGTGCAAACCGTTTTATTGAACGTTTATCGAATGGCTACGAGACAGAAGTTGAAGAACGCGGAAATATATTATCAGTGGGTGAACGTCAATTGTTGTCTTTTGCACGTGCACTCCTGGCAAATCCGCGAATTATCATATTGGATGAAGCAACAGCTTCGATAGATACAGAAACGGAGCTTCAAATTCAAGTTGCATTACGTACACTTCTAAAAAACAGAACAGCTATTATGATTGCACATAGGTTATCGACGATTCGTGAAGCAGATCAGATTATTGTATTGGAACAAGGAGGAGTCCTTGAATCTGGTAATCATGACTCATTAATGAAACAACGTGGGCATTATCAACAGCTAGTAATGTCCCAATTTGAAAGTATCTCAGATTGAATTTGAGCAGCTTTCAAAGTTGTGATACACTATGTCCATTCGTTAAATAACGGAGGCTGAAGATGAAAAAAGAATTCGTAGTTATTGGATTAGGTCGATTTGGAGGAAGTATTGTACGCGAGCTTATTGATCAAGGAGCAGATGTTATGGCGATCGATAAATTTGCTGAACGCGTTGATGAATTTGCTGCGATTGCTACTCAAGCAATCGTTGCCGATACGACTGATGAATCTGTGTTGAAATCACTTGGTATTCGTAATTTTGAGCATGTAATTGTCGCGATTGGCGAAGACATCCAATCTAGTATATTAACAACGTTAATGTTAAAAGAAATAGGTGTAAACAAAATTACAGTAAAGGCACAAAATGATTATCATGAAAAAGTATTACGTAAAATTGGGGCAGATCAAGTCGTTCACCCAGAACGTGATATGGGAATCCGAATTGCCAATAACATCATGTCAAATAATGTACTGGATTACTTGGAATTGTCAGATGAACATTCAATTATGGAAATAAAAGCGAATGAAATATTAGCGGGTTCAACCATTATTGACCTCGATATTCGAGCAAGATATGGAATTAATATTGTCGCGATAAAACGGGGTGCAGATATCCTCGTGTCACCTCAAGCAGACGAAAAAATTATTATCAATGACATATTAATCGTCATCGGTGCAGATGCAGATATTAACCGATTCGAGAAAAAAGCGATGCATTAACAAATATTGGAGCAGGTCATAATAGACCGACTTCGAATGGAATTAGTCTTAAAAGTAAAAGCTGTGCAGTTATCACGACAAGTGATAGCTGCACAGCTTTTTTGATTTAAATAGAAACAATCAGCTTCTAATATTTACAGAAATAAAAAAGCATGTCCCTTAATAGGACATGCTTTTTATACTAGTTTGTTAGACTTCCATAATAATCGGTAGAATCATAGGACGACGTTTCGTCTTTTCATATAAGTAAGGTGCTAAAACATCAGTAATTTCATTTTTCAATTCAGACCATGGAGTAGCTTTTGATTGAATTGTTTTTTGTAGATGACGATTTAACATATGTTGAGCTTCGTTAATCATAGCGCCTGATTCACGCATATAAACGAATCCACGAGAGATAATATCGGGACCAGAAACGATTTTTTGACGTTCTTGATCTGTAGTCACGACTACAATTACTAGACCTTCTTCTGAAAGTATACGACGATCACGTAGGACGATATTGCCGATATCACCAATCCCACTACCGTCAATATAGACATCACCGGATGGGATGCGGCCAGCAATAGCAGCTTCATTTTGGCTAAGTGCTAATACATCACCATTCTCCATGATGAAAGTATTATTTGGATCAACATCACAGTCAATAGCAAGTTGGGTATGTATTTTCTGCATACGGTACTCACCATGAATTGGCATGAAGAATTTAGGTTTCATTAATCGTAACATCAATTTTTGTTCTTCTTGAGCACCGTGACCCGATGTATGAATGTTATTCAATGAACCATGAATGACATCAGCTCCTGCACGGAACAATAAGTTAATTGTTCGATTGACACTTGCACGGTTACCAGGAATAGGTGATGCAGAGAAGATTACCGTATCAGCCGGCTGAATTTGAATTTGTCGATGCGTACCGTTAGCAATACGAGACAATGCCGCCATTGGTTCGCCTTGGCTACCCGTACATAATATCATCACTTCATTTGCAGGCAAACGATTTAAAGATTGTGTATCAACGAACGTATCTTTTGGTGCAGTAATGTATCCAAGTTCACGACCAATAGTAATCGCGTTGTCCATACTACGTCCGAAAACAGCAATTTTACGACCAAGGAGAACTGCCGCTTCAGTCACCTGTTGCAAACGGTGAATATTGGACGCGAAAGTAGCAAAAATGATACGGCCATCAACTTTGCGGAAAATTTCCAACAAACTTTCGCCGACCTTGCTTTCAGACATCGTGAAATCCGGTACTTCTGCGTTCGTACTATCTGAAAGCAAACATAAAACGCCATCGCGACCGATTTCAGCCATTCTAGTTAAGTTTGCAGGTTCGCCGACGGGAGTGAAGTCGAATTTGAAATCCCCGGTATGAACGATATTCCCTGATGGAGTCTTAACAACAACTCCGAATGCATCAGGAATACTGTGAGTAGTACGGTAGAAACTTACAGAAGTTTTTCTGAATTTAATTACATCATCTTCACCAATGACGTGCATTTTTGTTGTGCGTAATAGACCATGTTCTTCAAGTTTATTACGTAACAAACCAAGAGCAAGTTTTCCTCCATATACAGGAATATTCAATTGTTTCAGCAAGTAGGGAATACCACCGATATGATCTTCGTGACCGTGTGTAATAAATAGACCTTTAATCTTGTCTACATTTTTCAAAAGGTACGTGTAATCAGGGATGACATAGTCGATTCCGAGTAAATCATCTTCAGGGAATTTAATACCGGCATCAATTAAAATTATTTCATCTTGGAATTGTACACCATAAGTGTTTTTACCGATTTCGCCCAGTCCGCCGAGTGCGAAAACCGCTGTTTGATCATTCTTAACGAATTTCATGTTGTTTATATTTTCTCCACTTCAAAATTTACGCCGGCTTGTTCGTAAGATAAATGATTACCTTCAAGAAGCTGAACAAATTCGATGTTATATTTGCGATCCTTTAAGGCGTAACGAACTTCGCGTTCAGAGGATGCTTCGATATATAGGCTTTTTGTGTTTTCGCGAACTGGCACTTCAAGCATATTTTCGTGGTAAAGTACTTTGTAGATCATAATTTAGTCTCCTTTTTCACGTGCAAAATAATTTCATTCTCTTTATATTATCACGTGCTACTTTTAAAATAAAGAAAAGCCCTACTACAATATAGTAGAGCAAAAAATTATGCGATTGATTTTTTCCCGAGAATGCCGCCTAGCCGTCTCAATAATTTCTTTTTTAGACGTTTTAACATGGCATATCACTCCTTATGTATGATTGTACAGAAAATTTAGTCTTTTGTAAAGAGTGCCTTTCTTTAGTAACATTTATTTAATAAAAAGCTATGTTAAACTAACCTGGCGCAAATGTACTCTCTAGTATTTTATAGAACATCATCAGCCATCTTAACATAGCCTAATAGAGAGGATGAATAATATGAAAAAACTACTTTTTTTTGATATAGATGGGACTCTTTACGACTCCAATAAAGTTTTGCCGATAGAAGCTAAAGAAGCAATAATCCAAGCTAAGAAAAATGGTCACGAAGTAATGATAGCTACTGGACGAGCTCCTTTTATGATTCAAGATGTGTTGAAAGAACTGGAGATTGATTCATATATTTGTTTTAATGGTCAATTCATCGTGTATCAAAATAAAGTCTTGTCTCATACAGAAATTAATGCTGAGCAGCTCAAGCTGGTTTCTGAATTTGCCAAAAAACAAAATCATCCCATGGTATATATGAATGCAGAGAAAATGATTTCAACCATTGCATATCACCCACATGTTGAAGAAAGTATCAACAGCTTGAAATTCCCTTACCCTGACTTCGAAGAAGATTTTTATGTGAATGAGAAGATTTACCAAGCACTTGTTTTTTGTACAATTGAGGAAGAACAGGAATATAAAGAATCGTTCCCGTTATTAAAGTTTGTCAGATGGCATCGTGTATCTGCTGATATTTTACCTAGTGGCGCTTCTAAAGCAAAAGCCATTAAATATATATGTGAAAAGTTAAACGTTGCAATTGAAGATACGATTGCATTTGGAGATGGTCTAAACGATATTGAGATGCTAGAGACTGTTGGATTTGGTGTCTCTATGGGGAATGGTCATAAAGAAACACTTAAACGAGCTGATTATGTAACGACACATGTGGATGAAAATGGGTTAGCTGAAGCAATGAAATATTTAAAACTGATATAAGAAAACCCCAAAAGCGAAAATAGAAAAAGGTTCCCGATATAGGGGAACCTTTTTCTACTTTCGCTCAAAGGGGACTGCATCCGGAATCTCTGCAAATGGATCTTTTGGATTAATGTGATCATAGAACATAATGCCGTTCAAATGATCAAGTTCATGTTGAAAAGCGATTGCAGCCAATCCCTTTAGGCGGAGTTTGAATTCACTACCGTCTGGGTAAAACCCTTTGGCAGTGATTCGTGCATATCTTGGGACGTGCCCTTCAATTACACGATCTACAGATAAACAGCCTTCACCAGCTGCAATATATGTTTTTTCCACTGAGTGACTGATGATTTTTGGGTTTATTGCTACCATACTCAACTTGGATTCATCATCGGGTAAGTGAAGAGCGAACATCCGCTTAGGGACATTGACTTGAATCGCAGCAATACCTATACCAGGTCTTAAATCATAACGCCCAACCATTTCATCATCTTGGCTATTCTTAACATACTCAAGTAAGTCATGAGCTAATTTTGTTTCTTCATCCGATAAAGGGAAAGTTACTTCTAGTGCTTTTTTTCGTAAAGTAGGGTGACCTTCACGAATAATATCTTTCATTTCAAACATATAGGTCTTCCTTTCTAACTAACATTCATGACTAAGTATAGCGAATGATAGCGGTCCTGCAAACGAAAAGACCAACTTTTGATTGGTTGAAATTTCTTTCTAGAGGGTCTATAGTAGAAAAAGGTTTAGGGGGGATAGTATGAAAAAATACATAATTGGCGCGGTACTTTCTACTTCACTATTGCTTTCTGCATGTTCAATTGGAACATCAACACAGGAGCAATTAACGGATGATTTGGCAAAAGTGTATGAAAAGGAAAAGGGATACCGTGATGCCCAAGAACAAATAGCTGAATTGGAAAAGAAAGAACAAAGTACGTTTAACTCAGTAATGGAATTGACTCAAGAAGATAAAGAAGAAGTTGCTTCGAAAGTGACTGAATTAAAAACTTCACTTACTGAACGTCTAGCATTGCTTGAGAAAGAAAATGAGTCAATTCAAGGCGCACTTTCATCGTTATCTTCAATTGATAAACTCATAGAGGATGCGAAAGAAGAGGGTGAGAAGAAAACTTTAGTAAGTTTGAAGGAAGCGATGGAAGCACGCTATGAAGCGTATGAAGTGGTCTATGATGAGTATCAGAAGTTGTCAACACTTCAAACTGAGCTTTATGACATGTTGCCAAATGAAAAAACTGAACAAGTACAACTTCAAGAACAAGTTGTGAATGTCAATAAACAAAATGATGTTGTTCAATCTTCAATCAATGCATTTAATGAAACAACCAAAAAGGTCAATGAAACTAAAACTGCTGTGTTTGATACCTTAAATGAAGAATAATGAAACGGTCTCTCTATGAGGCCGTTTTTTCTTTGTAATAGAAGTGTTTAAACCAAATGTAGTTTTATAGTACAGAAAACATTTTGTACTAGTACAGCATGTTGTTGTTCGAATTATTAATGAATAATAAATTCTTATTTTACTAGAGTTTCCAATGATTGACCACGAAATTAAAGTTGAGTATACTAGGGAAGTATGAGTATTGTATCACTCTGTTTTTCTTGATTTTTTAATACAGTTACTTAAGGAGAGGTGTTAATATGGCAGCAAAAAATGCCAAGCAATTAGGTCCAGTCGAAACACTTCAAGCGATCGAAGAAAAATTTGAAATGTTTCAAATATTAAACGAAGAAGGCGAAATCGTTAACAAAGATGCAGATCCGAATTTAACAGATGAAGAATTAGTCGAGTTAATGCGCCGCATGGTGTATACACGTATCTTAGACCAACGTTCGATTTCATTAAACCGTCAGGGACGTTTAGGTTTCTATGCACCTACAGCAGGTCAAGAAGCATCTCAATTAGCATCTCACTTTGCACTAGAAAAAGAAGATTTTATTCTTCCAGGATACCGTGATGTTCCACAAATCATTTGGCATGGTTTGCCATTAGCGCAAGCCTTTTTATTCTCTCGTGGTCATTTCGCGGGAAATCAAATACCTGAAAACGTGAAAGTGTTCCCGCCACAAATCATTATTGGAGCTCAGTTTATCCAAGCTGCCGGGGTTGCTCTTGGTATGCAAAAACGCGGGAAGAAAACAGTTGCCGTTACATATACAGGTGATGGTGGTTCTTCACAAGGTGATTTCTATGAAGGAATTAACTTTGCCGGTGCTTTCCGTTCACCAGCAATTTTTATCGTGCAAAACAACCAGTACGCAATCTCTACACCACGCGAATTGCAAACAGCTGCGAAAACAATCGCACAAAAAGGAATTGCAGCAGGTCTTCCAAGTATCTTAGTTGATGGGATGGATCCACTTGCAGTTTATGTTGCAACGCGTGATGCACGTGAGCGTGCGGTAAATGGAGAAGGCCCAACATTAATCGAAACATTATGTTACCGTTACGGACCTCATACAATGGCTGGTGATGATCCAACTCGTTACCGTACTTCAGAGACTGATTCTGAGTGGGAAAAGAAAGATCCATTAGTACGTTTCCGTACTTATTTAGAAGCAAAAGGTCTTTGGAACGAAGAGAAGGAAAATGAAGTAATCGAACAAGCAAAAGAAGAAATCAAAGAAGCCATCAAAATTGCAGATGCTACTCCGAAACAAAAAGTGACGGATTTGATGGAAATTATGTACGATCCAAACACAGAAATGCCATATAACTTAAAAGAACAATATGAACTTTACAAAGAGAAGGAGTCGAAGTAACCGATGGCACAATTGACGATGATTCAAGCAATTACGGACGCACTCCGTACAGAGCTTAAGAATGATGAAAACGTCCTCGTCTTCGGTGAAGACGTTGGAAATAACGGTGGGGTTTTCCGTGCGACTGAGGGATTACAAAAAGAATTCGGTGAAGACCGTGTATTCGATACTCCATTAGCTGAGTCCGGTATTGGTGGTTTAGCTGTGGGTCTTTCATTAGAAGGATTCCGTCCAGTTCCTGAAATTCAATTCTTTGGTTTCGTTTATGAAGTAATGGATTCAATCAGTGGTCAACTTGCACGTATGCGTTTCCGCAGCGGCGGTGTTTACAACGCACCGGTTACCATTCGTTCACCATTCGGTGGAGGCGTTCATACACCTGAAATGCACGCGGATAGTTTAGAAGGATTGGTTGCGTCTCAACCAGGTTTGAAAGTTGTCATCCCTTCTTCACCTTACGATGCAAAAGGTTTATTGATTTCTGCGATTCGCGATAACGATCCGGTTATCTTTTTGGAGCACATGAAGTTATACCGTTCATTCCGTGAAGAGGTTCCTGAAGAAGAATATACAATTCCTTTAGGAAAAGCAGCAGTGAAACGTGAAGGAACTGACTTAACGATCATTGCTTATGGTGCAATGGTTCAGGAGAGCATGAAAGCTGCAGAAGAACTTGAAAAAGAAAACTATTCAGTAGAAGTCATTGACTTACGTACTGTTCAACCTTTAGATATCCCAACAATCATCGCTTCTGTTGAAAAAACAGGACGTGCTGTTGTTGTACAAGAAGCACAAAAACAAGCGGGTGTAGCAGCAAACGTAGTTGCTGAAATTAACGAACGTGCAATATTGAGTTTAGAAGCTCCTGTTCTTCGTGTATTTGCACCAGATACGGTCTTCCCATTCTCACAAGCGGAAACAGTTTGGTTACCGAACTCTAAAGATATAGTAGCGACAGCTAAAAAAGTATTAACGTTCTAATAGGTAGTTCTAATAGACACTCACATCAGAAAGGGTGAATTTTGTGGCATTTGAATTTCGATTACCAGATATCGGTGAAGGTATCCATGAAGGCGAAATCGTTAAATGGTTTGTAAAAGCCGGCGACACGATTGGCGAAGATGATATATTATGTGAAGTTCAAAACGACAAAGCAGTCGTTGAGATTCCTTCACCAGTAGCAGGAAAGATTGAAGAAGTAGTAATAGGTGAAGGTACAGTGGCAACAGTAGGACAAGTACTGATTCGCATTGATGCACCTGGCTATGAAGATCTTAAATTTAAAGGCGATCACGAAGATGAGCCGAAAGCACAGGTAACAACAGAATCACAAGTGCAAGCTACTTTGGAAGATGGTAAAGAAGTGAACAAGGAAGCGACGCCTGTAGCAAAAGAACTTGCGCCTGAGAAGCAAGTCTCTGAAGCGACAAATGCAGCTCCTAAAGCACAAAAAGACCTTAATGGTCGTGTCATCGCGATGCCTTCTGTACGTAAGTTTGCACGTGATAACGATGTAGAAATTACTCAAGTAAGTGGGTCTGGTAAAAATGGACGTGTGATGAAACAGGATATTGAGGCGTTCATGAATGGTGGACAATCAACTGAAGCAGAAGCGGCTATTTCTACTCAAGAAACGGTTACTGAAGAGAAAGTTGAAAAAGTTGCACAAGTTGCAGCTCCGTCACTTGAAGGCGAATTCCCTGAAACACGTGAAAAAATGTCGGGTATCCGTAAAGCGATTGCAAAAGCAATGGTTCATTCGAAACATACAGCACCTCACGTTACGTTAATGGACGAAGTAGATGTTACTGAGCTTGTTGCTCATCGTAAAAAATTCAAAGATTTAGCAGCTGAAAAGAATGTGAAATTAACGTATTTACCATATGTAGTAAAAGCATTGGTAAGCACTTTACGTGAATTCCCAGACTTCAATCGTTCATTAGATGACGAAGCAAGCGAAATCATCCAAAAACATTACTTCAATATCGGGATTGCTGCCGATACAGAAAAAGGTTTGTTAGTGCCAGTCATTAAACACGCAGACCGTAAATCTGTATTTGCTATTTCAGACGAAATTAATACGCTTGCAGGGAAAGCTCGTGATGGTAAATTATCACCTTCAGAAATGAAAGGTGCATCATGTTCAATCACGAACATCGGTTCAGCTGGTGGACAATGGTTCACACCTGTCATCAACCATCCAGAGGTTGCAATTCTCGGAATTGGTCGAATTGCAGAGAAACCTGTAGTAAAAAATGGTGAAATTGTAGCTGCTCCTGTGTTAGCATTATCTTTGAGCTTTGATCATCGTATGATCGACGGTGCGACTGCTCAGCACGCATTAAATAACATTAAGCGTTTGCTAAGCAATCCAGAACTTTTATTAATGGAGGCGTAAAAAATGGTAGTAGGAGATTTCCCAATTGAAACTGACACGCTCGTCATTGGCTCAGGCCCTGGCGGATATGTGGCTGCAATTCGTGCAGCGCAAACTGGACAAAAAGTTACAATCGTTGAAAAAGGTGCAGTTGGTGGCGTTTGTCTAAACGTTGGTTGTATCCCATCAAAAGCATTGATTTCAGTAGGTCACCGTTTTGAACACGCTAAACACTCTGATGATATGGGGATTACAGCATCTAACGTGACAATTGACTTTTCTAAAGCACAAGCTTTCAAGGATAGCGTAGTTAAGAAATTAACTGGTGGAGTTGAAGGTTTATTAAAAGGGAATAAAGTCGATATCGTAAGTGGGGAAGCGTACTTTGTTGATACAAACACAATTCGTGTGTTGACTGAAAACGCAGCGCAAACATACACATTTAAACACGCAATTATTGCTACTGGATCTCGTCCGGTTGAAATTCCAACGTTCAAATTCTCAAAACGTGTCCTTAGTTCAACAGGTGCATTAGCACTTGACGAAATCCCAGGGAAATTAGTCGTGATCGGTGGGGGATATATCGGTACTGAATTAGGTTCTGCATTTGCAAACTTAGGTTCAGAAGTAACGATTATTGAAGGCGGCAATGACATTTTAGCTGGTTTTGAAAAACAAATGACACAAATCGTTAAAAAAGGCTTGAAGAAAAAAGGTGTCGAAGTTGTTCTTAAAGCATCTGCAAAAGGTGTTGAAGAAACAGAAACTGGCGTAACAGTAACGTATGAAGCAGGCGGCGAAGAGAAGAAAGTCGAAGCGGATTATGTATTAGTAACAGTGGGTCGTCGTCCAAACACAGACGAAATGGGACTTGAAGAAATTGGAATTAAATTTGGCGAACGTGGATTAATTGAAGTCGACAAACAAGTACGTACAAACATTCCAAACATTTTTGCAATCGGTGACGTAGTATCTGGACCTCAACTTGCACACAAAGCTTCTTATGAAGGTAAAGTGGCAGCTGAAGTGATCGCTGGCCAAACATCTGTAGTGGATTACTTAGCAATTCCAGCAGTATGTTTCACAGATCCAGAACTTGCAACAGTTGGGTTAAATGAAGAACAAGCGAAAAAAGAAGGATTTGAAGTAGCGGCAGGTAAATTCCCATTCGGAGCGAATGGTCGAGCACTTGCGTTAAATGCCACTGATGGTTTTGTGAAACTAGTTTCACGTAAATCTGATGGTCTACTTCTTGGAGCTCAAATCGTTGGTCAAGGAGCTTCGGATATGATTGCTGAACTTGGTTTGGCAATAGAAGCTGGTATGACAGTAGAAGACATTGCGATGACTATTCATGCACATCCTACATTAGGTGAAATTGCAATGGAAGCTGCAGAAGTAGTTATGGGTCATCCAATTCATATTCTTTCAAAATAATGAAATGAATTAGCCGTACAGCCACATGGTTGTGCGGTTTTTTTGTCGTTTTATGAATTGTAATAGAAAGATTTGTCGAAAATATGATAAAATGGCAATCGAAAGGGTTACGGTGATTTCGCATGAAATATAAAAAATTATTGATTATGAATTTATTAATATTATTGCTAGCGGCATGCGGTGACAAAGAAGAAACAAAGACGCCCGTATCCGCGCCTAAAGAACCGGTAGTAGAAGTAGAGAAGGAAGAAGAACAAATTGAAGAAGTGGTAGAGGCGCCTATAAATGAAGTGGTAGAACCCTTGTATGTCCTAAATGAAGCAAACTGGACATTTAAACCGATAGCAGATGCCCCGAAAAAAGTAGTATTACTTACAATCGATGATGCACCGGACAAACACGCATTGGAAATGGCTAAAACATTAAAAGCCTTAAATACACCAGCAATATTTTTTGTCAATGGTCACTTTTTGGACACCGATGAAGAAAAGGCCGTGTTAAAGGAAATCCACGATTTGGGGTTTGCTATAGGAAATCATACGCAAACGCATGCCAATTTAAAAGATTTGTCTGAAGAACAACAACGTGCAGAAATTATGCAAACCAATGAAACGGTAGAATCCATTATTGGGGAAAAACCAAAATTCTTCCGTGCTCCATTTGGTTCGAATACAGATTTCAGCCGTGCATTAGTGAAGAACGAGGGCATGCTTTTAATGAATTGGACATATGGCTACGATTGGGAAAAGCAGTATCAAAATGCTGAAGCTTTAACAAATATCATGGTGAACAGCGAATACTTAACTAACGGAGCCAATTTGCTAATGCATGACCGAGAGTGGACAGCAGCAGCCCTTAAAGGGATTGTAGATGGATTACGCGGAAAAGGCTATGAAATGATTGATCCTGCTACGATACAAGGTGTGAAGGCAGAATAAGGCTGCCACATCGTTCTTGTAAGATAAGTGTGGGGTCATGAGTTGTATTTTAATTGAAAAGGCTGAGCATGACCGATCATAATCGGTTGCTCAGCCTTTTCTTATTCATCAATTTGACTCTTTATAGTCTTTAATAACACGAATTAATTTCAGTTCATCATCTTCTGGACCTTGAACAGGTAAACCGGCTTCTATATTCATATGAATATAGGCAATGTTTTCATCTGTAATTATTTCCCCAGGAATAAAAATTGGAATTCCTGGCGGATAGATCATAATAGACTCAGCAGAAATACGGCCTGCAGATTCACTAAATGGCACTATTTCCGTAGAGGCATAAAATGCATCGCGAGGTGTCATTGCGAGTCGTGGAATACCTGGAACTGTCACATGTGATTCCACAATAGCTGCTTCAGCATCAAAGGCAACAGACATGCGGTTAAGAGCATTTACCAAGATGTTTACCTCTTTATTCGTATCGGCGATCGTGATAATACATAAAATATTGTAAAGATCCGAAAGTTCGATTTCAATATTTGCTTTTTCACGTAACCATTCTTCAGCTTGATGACCGGAGATTCCTAGATTCTTTACACTAATTAATAATTTGGTAGGATCCATATCGTACGTTGCAGATGTGCGTAATACTTCTTTTCCGACACAACGTAAGTGTGGAATTTGATTGATTCGTTCTCTAGCATCAGATGCTAATGAAATGGTTTTTTCGATTAACTCATGCCCGTGAATCGCTAGTTGGCGTCTTGCTGTATCTAGTGACGCTAATATAGGGTAAGAAGTTGATGTCGTCGTAAGCATTGATAAAATCGACTGAACGCGTTTTGATGAGACAAGTCCTTCTTTTACATTTAACACTGAACTTTGTGTCATGGAACCACCGAGCTTATGCACGGATGTGGCAGCCATGTCCGCTCCTGCTGACATAGCTGATACAGGTAGGGACTCATGGAAGTGAATATGAACGCCATGTGCTTCATCCACGACTACTGGAATCGAACGGGAATGTGCAAGTTCAACAATACGAGATAAGTCTGCGGAAAATCCGAAATAGGTTGGATTAATCACTAATACGGCTTTTGCTTCTGGGTGTGCTTCTAATGCTTGTTCAACTGATTCGGCTGAAATCCCATGTGAAATCCCAAGCTCTGAATCGACCTCAGGATGAACAAAAACGGGCACTGCACCCGCAAAAATAATGGCAGACATAATAGACTTATGCACATTACGAGGGACGAGGATTTTATCGCCAGGACCTACAACGGATAAAATCATGGTCATGATCGCACCGCTCGTTCCTTGGACGGAAAAGAATGTATAGTCAGCACCAAAAGCTTCTGCAGCTAGTTCTTGTGCTTTTTTGATTACCCCTTTTGGAGAATGTAAATCATCAAGTGGAGCAATGTTAATTAAATCAATGGAAAGAATGTTGTCGCCAACGAACTCGCGAAACGCTGGATCGACACCATATCCTTTTTTATGTCCGGGAATATGAAATTGAATAGGATGTCGATTGCGATGTTTAAGCAAGGCATCAAATAATGGGGTTTCTAACTGAGACAATGGACGTGCCACCTCGACTTTCTTAAAGAGTGTTCAAAAAGCACACTATAAATACATTATTAATATGAAAAACAAATGAATTATAGCATTTTGGCTTGCTTTTGACTATATAAATATAAAGGATTTTCAATAATTATGCCGAATTATGTAACATGTAGACGTTAGGAGGATGAGTAGAATTGAACTGGAATACACGAATAACTGAATTATTACAAATAAAATACCCAATTATTCAAGGTGGTCTGGCATACCTCGCCTATGCCGATTTAGCTGCAGCTGTATCAAATGCAGGAGGACTTGGTCAAATTACCGCAATGAGTTTGGGGTCACCGGAAGAATTAAGAGCAGAAATAAATAAAGTTCGTTCCCTGACAGAACAACCATTTGGTGTTAACTTTTCAATCGGTGAGCATGGGCGTTCATTTGAAGAGATGTTGAATGTAGCAATAGAAGAGGGCGTTTCTGTGGTATCCATGACAGGTGGGAATCCAACACCTATATTTGAGCAACTTAAAGGAACGAGCATAAAGAAATTGGTCTTAGTTGCGGCAACAAGACAAGCACAAAAAGCACAGGAACTCGGTGCAGATGCCGTCATGGTCGTTGGGCAAGAAGGTGGTGGTCACTTAGGCAGGGATGATGTAAGTACCATGGTACTGGTACCTCGTGTTGTGGATGCCGTTTCGATCCCTGTTATTGCTTCGGGTGGAATCGGTGATGGTCGTGGAATGATGGCTGCTCTAGCTTTAGGTGCAGAAGGAATTGAGATGGGGACGCGTTTTATTGCAACAAAAGAATGCATACATGCATCACAAGTGTATAAGCAAGCATTAATTGATAGTAGCGAAACTGGGACGACAGTTATTAAACGTTCAATAGGATCACCAGCTCGTGCGCTGAAAAACCAGTGGACCGAAAAAATACATGAAATTGAAGCAGTAACACCTACCTATGACGCGTTAAAAGAGTATATTAGCGGTCAGGCTAACAAACAATACATATATGAAGGACTAGAATCGCAAGGTTTTGGATGGGCAGGACAAGTGGCTGGTCTAATTGATGATGTTCCGTCAGTTGAGGCATTAATTACAAGAATGATTGCACAAGCAGAGGGCTTCCGCGTAAAATGGATGGAATGAAAGGAAGTGTTTCAAATGAGTTATTCTTACCCTTTTTCACCTGAATGGTCTACAGATGAAATCGTCGATGTTGTGAATTTTTTTGCGGCGATTGAACGAGCCTATGAAACAGGAATTAAACGAGAAGAATTAATGGCAAAATACCGACGATTTAAAGAAGTGGTTCCTTCAATGGCAGAAGAGAAAACCTATTTTCGTGAATTTGAAAAAGAAAGCGGTTATGTCTCTTTTACTGTCATCAAAAAACTGAAAGATGCTCCTGCAGGAAGCATAATAAAAGGAGCGGGGAAATAATCCCTCGCTCCTTTTATTATTTAGCTATGTTAACGCTCCTGTTACTAATCGAACGGGTACGCTAGCCACATATTCCGCATGAGCCAACTTACTGGTGAGCCTCATGCTTCACGCTTTTGCAATTAATTCAACTTCAATAGCCAACTTTAATAAGTCCTATTTTTTATTCACCATAATATTGTAAACAGGTAACAGTGCCTCGAATGTTTCTTCCGTGAAGGCTTCAAACTCTTCAGCAGTCATTGCAACAGCTTGATCGCGTGTAAGATGACGTCCTACTAAGAATTCGGCTTTTTTTACATCACGTAAACGCTTCAATAATGATTCTAAATCCCCTTTATGAGCTTTTTTTAGTGGCGAAGCTTCCGGGGACATGTGATCTCCAGATAGGATGAAGTCTTGAGGCAACTTCTTGAATAAACTTTTTTTCTTTAATAGTCTTTCTGCAATCTGAACTTTATCTGGCACTTCATATATGACAGCCAGTATCACAAAGACATGCGTCCCCCATAAACCGATTTGAAAATGGGGCATTGCTTTATATCCGCGTTTATAAGGGGCGAAAGCTACCCATGAATCTTTAGGTGGATTAACCGACCGTCTTGCATGTTTTGCTACATGCGGATAAAATTCGTCCCCTGTTTTAGCAGAAAAGAAAGTAGCATATGTTTGCCCAAATGCTTCAAACTTTGGACGGACTTTTTCAATCAACGACTGCATACGATGTTCTAATCCTTCTATTTGAAATACCTCGAAATCGGTATCATTCCATTTGTTTTTCATTTTTTTCCCGCCTTTCACAATTCCTACGTTTAGTTTAATCAAAAGATGGGAAAAAATCATGTAAGAGAACTTTATGGAGTTGACAAAATCGAAATCTCACCATAAAGTATAAAAACTTTCTGAATTTTAAGAAATAAAAGAAAAGGGGTGTAAGACCATGAAACAAGTAGTCCATATCATTCGTAAAGAAGACGTTGAGAAAAAATTAATTCAAGGTTTAAGATTAGAGCTTGACTATGAACTTGCCTCTTTGTTCGATGCCATCCAAATTCAAGATCAAGCTGAAATCGACAAGAGCAACGCAAGATTGATTGAAATTCATCAAGAGCTGGGGGCAATGAATGCTTTACATTAAAAAGAAAAATATTCATTATACTTAATCACCCGGCCGTCTATTTCTGACAGCGGGTGTTTTTTTGTTTATAATTGAGGAAGAATATTTAGAAAGGCGGCTAGTCTATTGGAACTTCATAAGCTCGATCGCTATGCAAAGGCCTTAATAAAAGAAGCAGGTAGTAAGATTCGCCATTCTTTCTCCAGCGAGCTGGACATTGAAACGAAAGCAGATGCCAACGATTTGGTGACAAATATTGATAAAGAAATTGAACAATTTTTTATTGAGCGAATAAGAAAAGATTATATAGGACATAGGATTTTAGGAGAAGAAGGCTTCGGAGACGATGTGAAGTCTTTAGATGGATTCATATGGATGTTGGATCCTATTGACGGCACGATGAACTTTATTCATCAGCAAAGAAATTTCGCCATTTCTTTAGGGATTTATCAGGATGGAATTGGGGTTTTAGGGTACATATATGATGTGATACATGACGAGTTGTATAGTGCACAAAAAGGACAGGGAGCTTATCTAAACGATGAGCGAATCCCGATGTTGGAACCAACAACGATCCCAAATGCTATAATAGGAATGAACGCTAGTTGGGTAGTGCCTAATCATCATATTGAAAATGAAGGGCTTATTAGGCTTGTTCAAGATGTTAGGGGAATTAGGTCCTATGGGTCGGCTGCTCTTGAGCTCGCGTATGTGTCAACTGGTCGTATAGATGCTTATATGTCAATGCGTCTCTCACCGTGGGATGTAGCGGGTGGGATTGTAATTGCTACAGAAGTAGGGGCAATAGCGACTAATTTAAGCGGACAACCACTGAAGTTTTTGGGTCAAGATACATTTTTAGTGGCTCGCAAGGGTCTTCATGATTCCTTACTGGCAAATTATATTGCGTTAAAATAAAGTCACGGGTAAACTACACTGTTGATTTTTGTTGCAATGGACTTTGGTCCTACTCTTGCGACGAAGCTAGCGCAGCAATGCAGGAGCAGATGTTTTTCGCCGCGTTCCACCACAATCAATAAAATAATTAAAATCAACAGTATAATATAGCCAAAATAAAGAGCAGGAAATGGAATCATTCCACTTCCTGCCCGTGCTCAAAACCTTATAATAATCCTTGATCGCGCATTTTCTTTTTTGTTTTGAAGCCAAATCCCATCACAAAAATAAGAATCAAAATGCTGATTATTATGCCTGGGAAACTTCGTAATCCGACAGAAATGCCTATTGCGAACATTGATAACAAAGCTAGTAAGGCGTAAAGTACAAATACCCATTTTATATTTTTCACGGAAAGTCCCTCCAAAGAATGATAAAAATTTTCTAAATAAAATCTGACAAATAGTTTCAACATGTGCTATAATAACACAGTTAAGGACTCGAAAAAAGAATATGGAGTGAAATAATGACTAATTTAAGAAATGATTTAAGAAATATTGCAATTATTGCCCACGTTGACCATGGTAAAACAACTTTAGTTGACCAAATGCTAAAACAATCAGGAACTTTCCGTTCTAATGAACATGTGGACGAGCGTGCGATGGACTCAGGTGATATCGAACGTGAACGCGGGATTACAATCTTAGCTAAAAACACAGCTATTCAATATAAAGATGTAAAAATTAATATTCTTGATACACCTGGTCACGCTGACTTTGGTGGAGAAGTAGAACGTATCATGAAAATGGTAGACGGTGTTTTACTTGTAGTTGATGCGTACGAGGGCTGTATGCCACAAACGCGTTTCGTATTGAAAAAAGCATTAGAACAGAATCTGCAACCAATCGTTGTCGTTAATAAAATCGACCGCGACTTTGCACGTCCTGAAGAAGTTGTTGATGAAGTTCTGGAACTTTTCATCGAGCTTGAAGCAAATGATGAACAATTAGAATTCCCTGTTATTTTCGCATCAGGTATGAACGGTACTGCAAGTCTTTCTTCAGATGTTAATGACCAAGAAGAAAACATGAAAGTAATTTATGATGCGATTATTGAACATATTCCAGCTCCTGTGGATAACAAAGAAGAGCCACTTCAATTCCAAGTTTCTCTTTTAGATTACAACGATTACGTTGGACGTATCGGAATTGGTCGTGTTTTCCGTGGAACAATGGAAGTTGGACAACAAGTATCACTTATGAAATTAGACGGCAAAGTGAAAAACTTCCGTGTTTCTAAAATGTTTGGTTTCATGGGACTAAAACGAGTAGAAATTCAACAAGCTCATGCTGGTGATTTGATTGCCGTTTCAGGAATGGAAGATATTAACGTAGGTGAAACAGTTTGTCCTACTGAACATCCTGAAGCACTACCAATCTTACGTATCGATGAACCAACTCTTCAAATGACGTTCTTAGTGAACAACAGTCCATTTGCTGGACGTGAAGGGAAATGGGTAACATCTCGTAAAATCGATGAGCGTTTACAATCTCAACTTGAAACAGACGTTTCTCTTCGTGTAGATCCAACTGATTCTCCTGACGCATGGGTCGTATCTGGTCGTGGAGAACTACATTTATCAATTCTAATTGAAAATATGCGTCGTGAAGGTTTTGAACTTCAAGTTTCTAAACCAGAAGTTATCGTTCGTGTTATTGACGGAGTTCGTTGTGAACCTGTTGAACGTGTACAAATTGATGTCCCTGAAGAGCATGTTGGTTCAATTATTGAATCAATGGGTGAACGTAAAGGTGAAATGCTTGATATGGTGAACAATGGTTCAGGTCAAGTACGTTTAGTATTTATGGTACCTGCTCGTGGATTAATTGGTTACACTACTGATTTCATGACACTTACACGTGGATACGGAATCATTAACCACACATTTGATAGCTACCAACCAATGCAAAAAGGTCGCGTAGGTGGACGAAGTAAAGGTGTTCTTGTTGCCATGTCTACAGGACAAGCATCTGAGTATGGGATTTTAGGAATTGAAGATCGTGGTACAATTTTCGCTGAGCCAGGTATGGAAATTTATGAAGGAATGATCGTTGGAGAGCATACTCGTGATAATGACTTAACAGTTAATATTACGAAAATGAAAGCTGCCAACAACATTCGTTCTGCGAATAAAGAAGCGACAACAACTCGTAAAAAACCACGTATCATGACGTTGGAAGAATCACTTGAATACCTAAACGAAGATGAGTACTGTGAAATCACACCTCAATCAATTCGTTTACGTAAAAAAGTATTAGACAAAGCTGAACGTGAACGCGTAACAAAAAAATCAAAAACAGCTGAAAATAACTAAGTCGTTACCTAAGGGGTGAAAAATCTTGGGCGAAGAGCAATTTGTCTATGATAGTATGTACCCGATGGCGCGTTATCTTTACGAAACGCTTCCAAATTTCACGTTGGCAGGATACGTTTTGTATCTTGTCATCTTCCTATTATCTGCAGTGGTATATAAACTCGGATTTGCCAAGAAATTAAAAATGTCACAGAGTGTTATCATTTATATTTTCTTGCTAATAGGTTGTATTATGCTGACATTCTTAGCGTTCTTCCTACCAGTCGTAGAAGGGTTAATTATCGCAGCCGTGATCTTAATCTTATATAAAATCCGGTTATATAATGAAAAAAAGAGAAGTGCTAGCGTAAACTAGCACTTCTCTTTTTTTTATATAATAATGGTAACAGCCACATATAAAACACATGTGCGACGCACCAATAAGTAAATGCTAGCCAATCATCCCACTGAGGAACTTCTTTATTTGAGAGGTCGCTCAGGATGAAATAAGAGCCAATTGCAGGTAAACAAATGATAAAACTTAAAAACCATAGCGACGGAAATTGACCTCGAAATTGCAGGAATTCAACTGAAATGATAAAGATAAATGCAATAACGATAGATATCAACAAATGAAAGAGGAATTCAATTGGTTCGACCCAATCTATATGCCCAATTAGCGGAATAAAATCAACATTAAGCAATAATGTATAGACATTGATTTCCGTTATGGATTCACATAGCTTTAACAATAAACCCATCATAAATCCACTCAATACTCCTATTAAAAGAGAGTCCAAAAATATCCGTCGAAAGTACATTAGAAATCTTCTTCAATTCTCCGGGAACTTTTGTAGAACACAAAATCTCCTGTAGCTAATCGAGCATTCGTTTTTTCACTTATGCGATCGTGGCAAGGATCACACATATAAGTATGAATCGGACGATTACGTAACTTTTTGGCTTGAGGAGAGTCATCTTGTAATTGATTTACAACCTCGCAAATGACGCATTTTACACGCATCGGACTAACCTCCTAATCAACTCGGATGGCTTCTACATGTTTTATCGGGTTCTCTAAGTTTGAACCGTCAGCAAGAAGCACATGAACAAGACCTTCTTCACGTAATGGTTTTCCATCCTGGCTGTATTTCAAAATCAATGAGTCTGCTTGTTCCAAAGAAAATCGATATTCTTCACCAGTAGACGTTTCAAATACGACAGAAGTTGCTCCATCATTCACTTCTGCATTCTTAAGAAAATGTTTCAAATAGATACCAAATGTACCAGTTAGCATTTTTGTTTTTTCATATTTCTTTTCTGATTTCAATGTTGGAGGGTAGGTAGCGCCTTCCATAATTTCACGAGACCAATGCGCAGACACCTTTTTTGTATACTCTGCAAGCTCGTCCTTTTCAGTGTATTGTTCAGTGAAAAATGTATTTAAATCGATACGTCTATCATCAAAAATCCATACACTCGGATCAAGTGTTATGTTGAATTTAACCTCACCTTTAATGTGAATAATAGTTTCCATGATTTTGGTGCCTCCTAAAATGTTTTGTCGCACTTACTAGTATAACGCTAAGCTTATTGGTAAAAAAGAATTATGTTTTCTAATTGATGTATCGATGAGACACTTGCATTTTTGACGCTAGAAAGATACACTTTATTAAGAATATAATAGGTAATGGGGGCGTCCTCATGGATACTAAATCAAAACAATCATATCAGCAAAAAGCTGTGGAACAATTAAAAGCGGATGCTGAGAAAATAGCAAAATTAATAAAAGTACAAATGGATCATTTAACCATCCCACAATGCCCGCTTTACGAAGAAGTATTAGATACCCAAATGTTTGGTCTTTCTAAAGAGATCGACTTTGCAGTAAAACTTGGGCTTATTGAACGAGTTGAAGGTAAATTACTTCTTTCGACACTTGAAAAAGAGTTATCTTTATTGCACGATGCGTATACAGAGAAATAAGTAAAAAACTCAAACTCTCCAAGTGTTTGAGTTTTTTTGCTAGAAAAAAGAAAAAGAGGGTTCCCGATGATTCCATATGTAAAACGTTATATAAAAAACTTTGATTTCCCTTTATTTATTACATATATGTTCTTATGTTTATTTGGTTTAGTGATGATTTATAGTGCTAGCATGGTATGGGCTGTTAATGTTTATGGTTATGAATCGGATCATTTTTATAAACGTCAAGTTATTAATCTACTGGTCGCTGTACCCGTTTTTCTGATCGCAGCATTCATTCCATATAAACATTACCGACGTAAACCGATTATGGCACTGATGCTCATTATTATGTTTACACTACTATTAGCCGTTCATTTAATTGGTGATGATGTAAACGGAGCGAAAAGTTGGATTACTCTAGGGCCTATACGGTTACAACCATCAGAGTTAGCGAAAATCATATTAATTTTATATTTTGCTGGTGTATTTGCTAATAAGAGTGCGAAAGGGTATTTGGACTCCCTCGAAAATTCAATTGTACAACCTATAATAGTGCTGGTTTTGGCATTTTTCATGGTAATGTTTGAAGTTGATATGGGATCTGCGGCGATAATATTGTTCGTTACTGTCTCTACTTTACTTGCAAGTGGCATTCGATTTAAAACATTTGCTAAATTATTTGGTATTATTTCCGGTGCAATCATAATCCTTTCGCCGTTTTTATATATGTTTCGCGATCGATTAATTACTCCTAAACGTCTAGAGAGATTAGAAGCATTCATGCATCCATTTCAATACGAACAAGATGCTGGTTTTCAAATAGTTAATGGCTATTTGGCAATTGGAGCAGGGGGATTAAAAGGGTTGGGATTGGGTCAATCGGTACAAAAGTTAGGGTATTTACCGGAACCCCAAACCGATTTTATCATGGCAATTATTGCGGAGGAATTGGGTGTGTTTGGCACGGTTTTGGTTATTGGTGGACTAGCGTTTATTGTGTTACGAGCTTTCTATATTGCATTAACTACTAAAGACACGCAAGCACGAATGATTGCCACTGGGGTAGGAAGTTTGATTGGATTCCAGACATTTATTAATTTAGGTGGACTTTTAGGTATTATCCCACTAACTGGAGTTCCACTGCCGTTTATTAGTTATGGCGGAACATCGGTGGTTTTGTTATCTTTAGCTATGGGCATATTGTTAAATGTCTCCATGTTTGTCAAATACGAAAAAACGCGAAGCTGAGGGGTGTCATATCATTATGAAAACGATTCGAAAAATTTTAGTAGCTAACCGCGGAGAAATTGCAATTCGCATTTTCCGTGCTTGTACAGAATTAAATTTGCGTACAGTCTCCATTTATTCGAGAGAAGATAGTGGTTCATTCCACCGATACAAAGCAGACGAATCGTATTTAGTTGGAGATGGTAAGAAGCCCATTGATGCCTATTTAGATATTGAAGGAATTTTACAGATTGCCAAGGATAGTCGAGCAGACGCGATCCATCCTGGATATGGATTCTTGTCCGAAAACGCCGACTTCGCTAGAAGATGTGAAGAAGAAAGCATTATTTTTATTGGGCCTACTTCTAGACATTTGGATATGTTTGGTGACAAAGTGAAAGCACGTACTCAAGCGGTACTAGCTGGGATTCCCGTTATTCCAGGGAGCGACGGTCCAGTACATTCCATTCAAGAAGTTAAAGATTTTGGTGGAGAAAACGGTTATCCGTTAATGATTAAAGCGTCTTTAGGTGGTGGGGGGCGCGGTATGCGAGTCGTTCCGACAGAAGCCGATTTAGAATCAGCGTATGAGCGAGCTAAATCAGAGGCAAAAGCTGCGTTTGGATCAGATGAAGTATACGTTGAAAAGTTTGTGGATAAGCCTAAACATATTGAAGTACAGATCTTGGGGGATCGGTATGGTAACCTCGTGCACCTTTATGAAAGAGATTGTTCAATTCAACGCAGACATCAAAAAGTCGTTGAAATTGCTCCATCTAACTCAATAACAAAAGAATTGCGGGAGCGTATTTGTGATGCAGCAATTAAATTAATGAATAATGTACAATACATAAATGCCGGAACAGTGGAATTTTTAGTGTCGGGAGATGCATTTTATTTCATCGAAGTGAATCCTCGCATCCAAGTGGAACATACCATTACAGAAATGGTAACAGGAATTGATATTGTTCACTCTCAAATTCACATTGCGGATGGATCAAAATTACATGAAGAAGAAATAGGAATGCCAATCCAAGAGGATATTCCTTTATTTGGATTTGCGATTCAATCTCGTGTGACTACTGAAGATCCATTAAATAACTTTATGCCGGACACTGGAAAACTAATGGTATACCGCTCAGGTGGAGGGTTTGGTGTTCGTTTAGATGCTGGAAATGGATTCCAAGGTGCTGTAATTTCACCTTTCTATGATTCATTACTTGTAAAAGTTTCGACTTGGGGAAAAACCTTTAAAGAGGCAGCAGCAAAAATGGATCGAAACTTACAAGAGTTCCGTATACGCGGCATAAAAACGAATATCCCTTTTTTAGAAAATGTCGTCAAACATCAAAACTTTATTACAGGAAACTTTAATACGAGTTTTATCGATTCTACTCCTGAACTGTTTTTATTCCCTACTCGTAAAGATAGAGGTACTAAACTATTAAACTATATTAGTAATGTGACAGTAAACGGTTTCCCTGGTATTGAAAAAGCATCAAAACCAGTGTTTGTGGTTCCAAGAAAACCAAAAATCGATTTATCAATATCGCCTATTCCAGGAACAAAACAACTATTAGATGAACGAGGAGCAGATGGGCTCGTGGAGTGGATCCATGAACAAAAGGAAGTATTGATTACCGACACGACGTTCCGAGATGCTCATCAATCGTTACTTGCAACTCGTGTACGCTCCATTGATATGTATGAAATTGCTGAACAGTCTGCAAGAGCTATGCATGATGCTTTTTCGTTCGAAATGTGGGGTGGGGCAACGTTTGACGTTGCGTATCGATTCTTAAAAGAAAATCCATGGGACCGTTTACTGAGAATGCGCGAAATGATTCCAAATGTCTTGCTTCAGATGCTAGTACGGGGTGCAAATGCCGTTGGATATAAAAACTATCCTGACAATGTTATCCGTGAATTTGTGCAAGAATCAGCAGAAGCGGGAATTGATGTATTCCGGATCTTTGACAGTTTGAACTGGATTAAAGGAATGGAAGTCGCGATTGATGCTGCTCGTCAATCAGGCAAAATAGCGGAAGCTGCGATTTGTTACACAGGCGATATTTTAGATGACAAACGTGCCAAATATACAGTAGCTTATTATAAGCAAATGGCCAAAGAATTAGAAGCGTCAGGTGCACATATTTTAGCGATTAAGGATATGGCCGGTTTGTTGAAACCAGAAGCAGCATACCGATTAATTTCCGAACTAAAAGAAACTGTAAATTTACCAATTCATTTGCATACACATGATACAAGTGGAAATGGGATTTACTTATATGGTAAAGCGATTGACGCGGGAGTGGACATCGTGGATACCGCTCTTGGAACAATGGCGGGGCTGACATCACAACCGAGTGCGAATTCATTAACCTATGCATTAAAGGGAAGTAAACGTGAGGTTCGTACTGACATAAAAGCTCTCGAGCAGTTATCTCATTACTGGGAAGATGTACGCAAATACTATCAAGAATTTGAATCAGGCATGATGAGTCCACATTCTGAGATTTATGTGCATGAAATGCCAGGTGGTCAATACTCAAACCTACAACAACAAGCAAAAGCGGTTGGCTTAGGCGGACGCTTTGAAGAAGTGAAAGAAATGTATTCCCAAGTAAACCTAATGTTCGGTGATGTCGTAAAAGTAACACCTTCATCGAAGGTAGTAGGAGACATGGCACTCTTTATGGTGCAAAATGATTTGACTGAAGAAACGGTCATATCACGGGGTCAAACCATCGACTTTCCCGATTCAGTAATTGAGTTTTTCCAAGGATATATTGGACAACCTTATGGTGGATTCCCAAAAGAGTTACAACAAGTGATATTGAAAGATCGTAAGGCCATCACAGTCCGTCCTGGGGAATTATTAGAACCTGTCGATTTTGAACAAATAAAAGAGGAGCTCTTCCAAAAGTTAGGGCGGCCAGTAAATAGCCATGAAGCACTTGCTTATGCCTTGTACCCGAAAGTTTTTGATGAGTATTCGGTCATGGTGAACAAATTTGGAGATGTATCCGTTCTGGATACGCCAACATTCTTATACGGGATGCGTTTAGGTGAAGAAATCGAGGTTGAGATTGAAAAAGGGAAGACATTGATCATTAAAATGGTTTCGATCAGTCAACCACAAGCAGATGGCAATCGGGTGATTTACTTCGAATTAAATGGGCAACCTCGCGAAGTAATCATCCAAGATCTGACCATTGAAACAGATGGATTGCAAAAACCGAAAGCAGACTTAACAAACCCGAATCATATCGGGGCTACAATGCCAGGAACCGTATTAAAAGTGGCGATAGCGAATGGAAACCAAGTGAAACGTGGGGATCATTTGCTTATTACAGAGGCGATGAAAATGGAAACAACCGTCCAGGCTCCTCACAATGGAGTGATTAAAGAAATTCATGTGTCGGCTGGTTCATCCATCGCAACAGGCGATTTATTAATTGAAATGGAAAAAGAATAAACAAAAAAGAAAGTATCAAATTTGGAATTACTACGAACCCAGTGCTCAAAGCAACTCCTGCCTTATATGTGATTGATGCTTTCAGGTCTGAATTTCATCTTCGACCGATTGTTCGATAAAGGAAGACATTTATTCTCAAGTTGCAAAAACTAAAAACACGGTTCAAATTGAGGAAACAAGAGTGCTACGGATGCCCAAGCACCATAGGATGATTTGAAATAGAGAGGTGGGTACCTAGTGACGAAATCACATAGCACCCACCTTTTTGTTTAGATTATGGTGCAGCTATCATGTACCATTAGCGACCTGAGAAACTTGATGCGACAGAGATTATTACCGGGTTTCGAACACAATAAGGGACAGGGCAAACTTAGCCCTGTTTTTCTTAGCCAATTGAAAAAGCAGCCCACAAGTTTGTGGAACTGCTTTTTCTTTAATTATTTCTTTGATTGGCTGCGTGATATCAGTAAGATCATATAACATAATAAGCCAAATAATAACGAGATTAATAGTGAATGTACTAACGCGAAGTATAAATTAAGTTTGGTTAAGACTACCAGCATTCCAGCGATTACTTGAAGTGAGACGATGACGAATGCAGTAATCCATCCGTAATACAAAACACGTTGATCTTTATACTGTTTATATGCATGCCAAGCAATATAGGCAATCCATAAAAATATCAATGCTGCAGCCGTACGATGACCCATTTGAACCCATTCGAAAAGGGTTGAAGGTAATGAGAAGTCATTATTTTGACATAATGGCCACTCTAGACAAGCTAAACTAGATTCAGTATGACGTACAAGAGCACCCGTGTAAACAACTACATAGGAGTAAAGAGTTACGCCAATTGTATGCCGTTTCAACTTAGCGCCAATTCGCATTTTCTCTGAGTCGAACTTACGATCCACTTCAAAAATAAGAAGTGTTAATAATAGTACGGAAGCAAAAGAGAGTAAAGAAATTCCAAAGTGAAGTGCTAGTATAAAGTCACCTTGTCCCCATAATACCTGTGCTGCGCCAATGAGTGCTTGTAAAATCAAGAAGAACATCGCCATGACTGCCAAGAATTTAGTCTCTCGAATATGTCCCATTGCTCTCCATGACCAAACCGATAAGATTAATATCAGGATGCCGACCGAGCCAGTAACAATACGGTGGGAAAACTCAATTAATACTTCTGGGGTGATTTTATTGGGAATTAATTCCCCATTACATCCCGGCCAGTGTCTGCCGCAACCCATTCCACTGTCTGTTTTTGTCACAAGTGCTCCACCAAGAAGAATGAGTAACATCCCGATTGTTGCAGCAACAGCAAACCACTTTAAGTATTTACTTTGTTGCATGAATAACACCTACTTTATATTAACTGATTACGAAATTACGATACCTACTTGTTTGATAATAGCTAAGAATATTCGAAATTACAATGACAAGACCATAAACTCGTTGTATGGGATGTACCTTTTCACAAATTGTTCATAAAATCTTGCTTTTAAATACACAATTCTATTCGTAAAATGATTTACTATAGATATGTTGTGTCTAATTGACAGGTAAACGCTGACCTTTTTATCGAAATTAAACTTAAATATAGAAATACCAACAGTTTTTCGATATAGTAAGAGTAGCGGAATATGCTCACAACTTTGAAAGGGGGAGTTTTATGTCGAACGGTCGCATGATTACTGCAAGCACTGATGCGGATCCTGAAACAACACCATTTGTTAAGGACTTTCTTGCACTAATTAAAATTGGGATCGTCAACTCAAATTTGGTCACAACATTTACTGGTTTGTGGTTGGCATTTCAAATTTCGAATCGTCACTTTTTAGATGAATTAGACTTAATGGTCTACACACTTTTTGGTGCAGCATTGATTATTGCTGGCTCAGCCGCAATGAACAACTTCATCGATCGTGATATCGATCCCATTATGTCGAGAACAAAATCTAGACCAACTGTGACGGGTAGGTTTAAACCAACTGCCGTATTGTCCCTTGCTCTATCCTTTTTAGTTGTCGGCGAAATTTTGTTGTTTATGGCATCGGTTTCAGCTGGGGTATGGGGATTAGCTGGTATTATCAGTTATGTTGTTTTATACTCCATGTGGTCAAAAAGAAAGCATGTAAGTAATACAATTGTTGGGAGTATCTCAGGTGCCATTCCACCCGTTATCGGATGGGCAGCAGTTGAACCCACACTTGGATGGGGCGCACTGGCCTTATTTCTTATCATGTTTGCATGGCAACCACCACATTTTTACGCTCTTGCAATGAAACGAACGGAAGAATATCGAGCAGCGGGCATTCCGATGCTACCGGTAGTCAAAGGATTTGCACATACAAAGCGATCAATGTTGCTTTGGATTTTAGTGCTTTTCCCACTTCCATTCTTGCTCATGCAACTTGGGACATGGTTCCTTGTCCTGGCAACTGCGTTAAATATCGGTTGGCTTGTACTTGCATTAAAAGGCTTTAAAGCTAAAGACGATTTAAAATGGGCAAAAGGCATGTTTATTTATTCTCTTAATTACATGACAATTATTTTTGTTTCCATGATTATTTTCTCGATTTTTAGCTAACTATTGGGATTCATTCTTTGAATATAGAATTCATATAGAAGTGAACCGCAGTCCGATTACACATAAATACAACTACGAAAGAGGGGTTTGATTAAGCTATGATGAAAGGGATCAAAAAGTGGCGTCTCTTTTCACTGCTGACAGCTCTAATGGTCATTTTATCTGGATGTGGTGAGAAGCATTTATCTACACTTAATCCAGCAGGACAAGTCGGTAGAGATCAATTGGATTTAATGTTGCTTTCAACAGGAATTATGGTTCTCGTTATTATTGTGGTATTGATTGTCTATGTATTGGCAATCGTAAAGTTCCGCCGTTCTAAAGTGGGCGAAGATGTAATTCCAAAACAAGTAGAAGGAAGTCATAAACTAGAACTTATTTGGACGGTCGTTCCGATTATTTTACTATTAATTTTGGCAGTTCCTACTGTTGTCAAAACATTCGACTTTGCAGATGTAAGTGGAATGGAAACTGTTAATGAAGAAGGTAATAAAACAGCTGTAACGGTAAACGTTGAAGCGAATCTGTACTGGTGGGAATTTGAATATCCAGATTTAGGAATCGTGACTTCTCAAGAATTGGTCGTACCTACACAAGAGAAAGTTTATTTCAATCTAATTGCAGCTGATGTTAAACACTCATTCTGGATTCCTGCTGCAGGTGGTAAAATGGATACGAACGTTGATAACCTCAACCAATTCTACCTAACATTCGATGACGCTTCTGATGGTCTTGAAGAAGGAGTATTCTATGGTAAGTGTGCGGAACTTTGTGGACCTTCACATGCACTAATGGACTTCAAAGTGAAATCTTTAGATCGTGATGATTTTGATGCCTGGGTTGTTAAAATGCAAGATTCAGGTGCAGAACAAGCAGTTGAAGGTGACGTTGCACAGCAAGGTCAAGATATTTTCAACAAAAGCTGTATTACTTGTCACGCTGTATCAGGTGCAGGAACAGCTGGTAGTGTAGGTCCAAACTTAGCAACATTTGGTGATCGTAACCGTGTAGCAGGTTTCATGGATCACACAGAAGAAGATATTAAAAAGTGGATCAGTAACCCAAAAGAATACAAACCAGGTAACTTGATGCCACAACCAGAAGCAATCAATAATGGCAAGAAATTTACAGATCAAGAGCTCACAGCTCTGACAGAATACTTAATGGGACTATCTGTAGAAGATTAATCTTTTATAGAACGACAAAAAGGAGGTTAAAGTTGTGAGTTCAATCGCACAGAAAAAAGGCTTTGGTGCCACTCTTTGGGACTATTTAACAACAGTCGATCATAAAAAGATTGCCATCCTTTACCTCATAACCGGTGGATTATTCTTCGTCATCGGTGGTATTGAGGCTATGGTTATTCGTATCCAACTTGCACAACCTGATAGTGACTTTGTGAGTGCAGGATTGTTTAATCAAATGATTACGATGCATGGTACAACCATGATATTCTTGGCAGCGATGCCATTGCTTTTAGGTTTCATGAATGCGGTAATGCCATTACAAATTGGAGCACGTGATGTGGCGTTTCCATTTTTAAACTCGTTAGGTTTCTGGTTATTCTTCTTTGGTGGAATATTCTTGAACTTATCATGGTTCATGGGAGGAGCGCCAGATGCGGGGTGGACTTCTTATGCCTCTCTAGCATTGGCTTCACCAGGACACGGAATTGACTTTTATACGCTAGGACTATTGATTTCCGGTTTCGGTACATTAATCGGAGGGATTAACTTCCTTGTAACAATTATTAACATGCGTGCACCAGGGATGACCTACATGCGTATGCCACTTTTCACGTGGACAACATTCGTTGCGTCAGCCTTGATTCTATTCGCTTTCCCTCCATTGACTGTTGGGATGGTATTTATGATGGTTGACCGTATGTTTGATGGTAATTTCTTTGATCATACAATGGGTGGTAATACGATTATCTGGGAACATTTATTCTGGATTTTCGGACATCCTGAAGTATACATTTTAATTTTACCTGCATTTGGTATTTTCTCGGAAATTTTCGCTACTTTCTCTCGTAAACGTTTATTTGGTTACTCAGCAATGGTCTTTGCAACTGTATTAATCGGTTTCTTAGGATTCATGGTTTGGGCTCACCATATGTTTACAGTAGGATTGGGACCAACTGCTAACGCAATATTCTCTGTTGCTACTATGGCAATTGCTGTTCCAACCGGTGTTAAAATCTTTAACTGGTTGCTCACTATATGGGGCGGTAGCATTAAATTCACAGTCGCTATGATTTACGCTGTTGCATTCATTCCAACATTCACTGCAGGTGGTGTAACAGGTATCATGTTAGCGTCAGCTCCACTTGATTACCAATTACATGATTCTTACTTTGTAGTTGCTCACTTCCACTATGTTATCGTAGGTGGGGTTGTACTTGGTTTACTAGCTGGTTTACATTACTACTGGCCATTAATGTTTAATACAATGTTGAGTGAGGCTCTAGGTAAATGGACGTTCTGGTTATTCTTCATTGGATTCCATTTAACATTCTTTATCCAACATTTCTTAGGTTTACTAGGTATGCCACGCCGTGTATTCACGTTCGGTGCGAACCAAGGTTGGGATTTGTATAATCTCATCAGTTCCATCGGTGCTATTGGTATGGCATTAGGTGTAGCTGTACTTGTAGTAAATATCATTCGGACAATTGTGAAGAACGAAAAAGTTGGTCGCGATCCTTGGGGCGATGGTCGTACTTTAGAGTGGGCTGTTCCTCAACCAGTTCCATTCTACAACTTTAAACAAACACCACTTGTACGTGGTCTAGACACATTCTGGATTGAAAAACAAGAAGGTAATAAAGAAGGTATGACATACGCAGAGCCAGTAGGCGATATTCATATGCCAAACAACTCATTTATTCCAGTTGTTATATCATTCGGTTTATTCGTTGCAGCATTCGGTGCTCTGTACAATGGCGAACAACCTTGGGCAGTACCTGTGCTAATTTTAGGATTAGTTATTACATTTGGTGCTATGATCGTTCGTTCACTAAAAGATGATCATGGGTATCATGTTCATAAAGAAGATTTAATGGATGAAAAAGGGGGTAAACACTGATGGACTTAAATACTAAGTACACCCCACAATCTTGGCCAGACCATCCGGAGAATACGACATTAGAAGGTAAAAATAAATTTACCGGCTTTTGGCTTTTCCTCGGTGGTGAAACTGTAACTTTTGCAAGTTTATTTGCGACTTATTTAGCCCTTAAAAACAAGGGTCCAAGCGGTATGGAATTCACAACACAGGATTTATTCGAATTACCATTAGTTTTCATTATGACAATGTTATTATTGACTTCGTCATTGACGAGTGTTTACGCGATGTATCATATGAAAAACTATAATTTCAAAGCAATGCAAGCATGGTTAATGGTAACGGTAATACTTGGCTTAGCATTCTTAGGTTTTGAAATTTATGAGTTTAATCATTATGTTCATTTAGGATTCACATTTGGTCAAAGTGCTTTTAGTTCAGCGTTCTTTATTTTAGTTGGAACGCACGGAGCTCACGTAGTTGTAGGACTTGGATGGATTATTCTCCTTATGGTTCGTAATGCGAAGCGTGGATTGAATCTTTACAATGCTCCAAAGTTTTATCTAGCTTCTCTTTACTGGCACTTTATTGACGTAGTTTGGGTATTTATCTTTACGGTAGTATACTTGATGGGAGTGGTGGGTTAAGATGGCACACGATGTACACGCTCATGTAAGAAGTCAAACAGAGTATGAGTATAAACGCCGCAGATCTGCAAATGAAATGCGTGGTCATGTGACAACGTTCGCGATTATGATTTTCTTAACGCTAATCGCATTTACAATGGTATATGCTGGATTCTCTGCATATTTTGTGGTTCCAATCATTTTGTTACTTGCAGCAGTGCAGGTCATTCTACAATTGTATTATTTCATGCATATGAGCCATAAAGGTCATGAAACTGCACAACTATTCTTATACAGTGGTGTAATTGTTGCATTCATTACAATTTTGACGATGATAACAATTGTTTGGTGGTAATTTAAAAATATAAAATGAGCGAGGAAATTTATCATTTCCTTGCTCGTTTTTTTATTGTCAACTAATGTTCATAGTTCGTTCATTGATGTTAGAGCAAATGAGACTTATAATAGGGATACCAAGGGAAATAGAAAAAGGAGCGAGATTCGATGCCTTTAAATATATTTGGGTTTCAAGCTTTATGGAGTCCACTTTTCATTATTTTCACTCTAGTCATAATTGCTTTATACTTTTTTATAACAGTCAAAAATCGACACCGATTTGAAGGAAATGAACCTCTGACTAAAAAACAAGCAAGTGCGTTTGTTATTGCGATTTTGTTGCTTTATGCAGTAAAAGGTTCCCCTGCAGATTTATTGGGTCATATTTTATTCTCTGTACATATGGTCCAAATGGCTATCCTGTTAATGTTGATTCCTCCACTTTTAATAGCTGGTATTCCGATATGGGTTTGGCGTAAATTCCTTTCGTATTCCGTTATCAAATTTAGTTTCCGATATTTTACGAAACCAATTTTAGCACTAGTTGTATTTAGTGGATTGTTCTCAATCTACCACATTCCACTTATTTTAGATTTCATTAAACAAAATGAATGGTATCACAGTCTATTTACACTCATTTTGTTTATTTCTTCGATTTTCTTATGGTGGCCGATTATGAATAAATTATCAGGTGAACATAAAGTTCAAGGATTAAGTAAGGTTGGCTATATCATAGGAAGTGCGGTATTAATCACACCTGCATGTGCCTTGATTATCTTTGCAGATCAACCAATGTATGAAACTTATACTAGCGGGGCTGCTTGGGTCAAATCGATGGAATTATGTGTGCCATCTTCCAAATTAGCTACCTTAAGCTTATCTGGTCCTGAGATGTTTACCAGTATGCCTACAATTGAAGATCAACAATTAGGCGGAGTTATAATGAAGATTATTCAAGAAGTGATTTATGGTGTTATTTTAGCGATGGTTTTCTTCGAATGGTATAAATCGGAGCAAGAAAATGCGGATGAAATTACGAATCAAGCTTTACGCGATCGACAAGCATATGTTGTAGCAAATAAATAATTTACCTGAATTATTTGGTGAGTGTTAGGAGAAAAATTATGAGTTTACCGTTATTACCAACAATCAGTACCTTTTTTATTGTGTTAAGTGCAGTATTAGTTGCGATTGGTTGGGTATTAATTAAGCAACGAAAAATTGATGCACATAAGAAAACCATGTTTGCGGCTGCCATAGCCGCACTAATATTCTTTATTATTTACATGTCTCGTACAATATTTATTGGAAATACAGCATTTGGTGGTCCTGATGAATATAAGCTTTATTACACGATATTTTTAGTTTTTCATATAACTTTGGCTACAACAGGAGCAGTATTTGGTCTTGTGACATTGTGGGCAGGTTATAAAAATAACTTGAAAAGACATCGTAAAATCGGTCCGATTACAAGTGTCATATGGTTCTTTACAGCCATCACTGGCGTAGCGGTTTATTTGTTATTATATGTTTTTTTCGAAGGTGGAGAAACTACATCTGTCTTTAAGGCGATTTTAGGGTTTTAACTAAACAAAGAGAGGTACTTGAAAGTTTAACTTTTAAGTACCTCTCTTTGTTTTATTGAAATATAAGATCGTATAAAAATTGAGAATACAAGTGGTCAAAGCCTTTCCTATCCTAAAAAGAGGTTACTGAAAAATTTCACCATTACAGACTGGGATAAGTATTCTCTATTTAACGCTTCGGCGCTTTGTGGATGCATCCTGCGAGAAGCTAGGCTGAATACTTCACTTGCCAGCCTTCTCGCTCTGGCCACCAATAGAAAGGCGCCTCCGCTGGTTCTGCCGAGTCATATTGATTACAGCTAATTCAGTACAATGTTTACAAATAACAAACGATTATTTCCTTGATTTTTCTCGTGGAAAGGATCGCTTGTTTAGACTGAAAGGACAATTTCAGTTGCATCCCCCAAAAACGATAGAGGATTTCGAATTACAAGCAGTAAAAACCATATTGCCCTAGGTCTTTAACTAGGAGCTTTGTATATCACGGCACCTTTACATCTATGAACGGCAAAGCGGGTGCTCTGGCAGTGGGAGGTCGAAATTTCATCTTCGATCGATTGCTCAACAAAGAATGCCATCAATTCTCTAGGCGCCAAAATCAAAATCAGTATTCCCATGGAAGAAACAAGGGAGCGACTGATGCCCAACTGCCGGAGGATGTTCTGAAAAAGAGGTGGTGCGAAGTGACGAAGTCACAACGCACCACCTCTTTTGGTGTTTTAGATCATGTGCAACAATCAGACGTCATAGTGACCTAACCGACAATTCAAAATAATCGAAAAGGACTGTTCACAATTTTTCAGGTATTTCTTATAGTTTGAAGTTTGTTTTAATCATACCCGCTTCTTTTGCAGTAGTGAAGATAATCACGATAAATGGTCCAATCATTAACCCTAAAAATCCAAAGAGTTGTAACCCAATAAACATGGCAATTAATGTAGCGAGAGGAGACAATCCTATTTGTGAACCCATAAGTTTTGGTTCAATTGCTCGTCGAACGACCAGTAGAATCAGAGCTAATATCGCTAGTTTAGTTCCTAATGCAATGTCACCTACTGCAAATTGATACAATGACCAAGGTGCAACAATGATAATAGATCCCAAGATTGGGATAAGATCGATAATCCAAATAACAATAGACATGATGATTGCATATTTAGGAGCAATGATTAATAAACCAATAAAACTAGCTACTAAAATGACAAGGCTGGCAAGGAATTGTGCTTTCATAAAACCGAATATTACTGAGTTTATTCGTGATGTCATAAAGCGAACTTTTTCGGCAGTAGCAGGTGATAAGTGTCTAAATAACATTTTTTTCAAATCTGTTAAATCTAACATAAATAAAAATAATGCTACTATATACACGATAAAGTTTACTAAAAAACTCGGGATTTCGGATAGTAAGGTTGTAATACTTTCATAACTAACAATATTTAAAATGGATTCCCGCATCAGAACTAGGAAATGAGATAATTCTTTTTGAATGGAAGTGACTACTTCAAGTGGCATATCTTGTGTGAAACTAAATAATTTATTTTGAACATTCATCCAAACAAGGGACAAAGAATTAAAGTATTCAGGGACAAGTTTAGTTAATAGAATGATTTTCCCAATTAGCTGGGTTATGGTGAAATATAATGTAGCTGAAATGAGAAGTAAAAATAAAACAAAAACTAAAATGATTGCTGGCTTTCGATTCCATTTAAACTTATCTTTGCAAAATTTCACCAAAGGTTCTAGTAGGAATGCGGTTAATAACGCTAATAGTATGGGGACGGCTAAAGGAAGAATAAAGGCAATAAAGAGGATAAACAATACTATTAATAAAATAATGACTAGAAATTTTTTATTGATCCATTTGGGCACTCTCTTCACCTCATTTTCCATATTATATAAGTATAGACAACATCGACACATTTGAAAAGGAATTGAAAAAACACCGAAGAAAATTTTTTCTTCGGTGTTTGGATTATGAGCGAATTTCAAATTCTTTTAAATCGGCTTTTACAGCGGCCAATGTTTGTTGGCATGATTTTACTAAATGTGCAGGGAAGACTTCTTGGTCTCCATACTCCACACCAGTTGGGTAGTAGTGTTTACCAACGACAGGTTTCATTAATGTAATGATGGCATCGTGTTTCCCAACATCACCATCTTTCGTAAATCCAAAAATACGTAAGTAGAACGTACCTTCTTTAATTACAAACTTTTTATCATACGATACACGTTCATAATCCCATTGTCCTGCACGTACTAGACTATGGTTCAACATAACTTCATCTAATAGTTCTAAATCTGCTGCTGTATTTTCAATACCTGTATTTTCGAAATACATACAATCGTCCTCCTTTTACATGCTTTACCCCATTCATGCATTCCTTTTTATAATAGTGTAAATTTGTGTCTGTTGCAATGACAACATTGTGTCAAAGCACATTACACTGATATAATGGGTACATCATTTTCTCGGGAAGGAGTTGTATTATTGAAGGTCTTGGTTCGAATTTTACTTATATTAGCTATTATCCTAACCGTTATTTTTTATTCTGACCAAACCGTTCAAGAAACTGATTTACTAAAAGCACCTGGTTCAACAGGTCAAGCATTGCCGCAAGAAAATATGTTACCTCCTAAAGGGGAAGATTCAGTACCACGTCCTAAAACGGGTTTATCAACGTTGGTAGGTCAAAATACAACTAGTCTGGTTAAGTCATTTGGTGAACCTAATCGAATCGATCCATCTGCTTTTGGCTATGATTGGTGGGTCTACAATCAAAACTTTGATAGTTACATGTTGGTAGGGGTCCAAGGGAACCATATTAATCAAATCTATATAGCTGGAGCAATTCTTGATGCGACACCTTTCCAAGTGGGGCAATCAATCGATGATTTATACCGATTCACGATTATTGAATCTGAAATAACTGTCCAAATTGAATCGAGCGTCTATACATTTACGATTAATGATGTCGATATGAAAAATCGACTATTAGTGAAGTTTGATGGTTTATTTGCACAAATTTATGTGGATGAGGAAGATCAGGAAGTAGAAGCCATCCGTTTTACCAATCCCAGAACACTTGTGCTTCACCAACCATATGAAATGACTTACAAAGGGGATTATTTGGCACCGGTTGTACCTTCTACTAAGCAACAAAAATCAATTAATGAATCGAATAACAGGCAAATATTTGAGTTGACAAATGTCTATCGTGCGAGACATTTCGTTGACCCTGTGGAGCTAGAGGAAAGTCTTGAAATCGTGGCTAGTAAACATAGTGAAGATATGGCGATGCAAAACTATTTTTCACATGAATCACCTGATTTTGGGGATTTAGAAGATCGATTAACAGAAACTCAACTTGACTATGACAGTGCAGGTGAAAATATAGCAGCAAATTACTATGATTCAGCAGAGGTCGTACAGGGATGGCTTAACTCGGCTGACCATCGAAAAGTGTTACTTGAAGATGATTTCTCGCATCTGGGTGTGGGAACGTTTGGTAAGTATTATACCCAGAACTTTGTAAAGCTTAAGAAAAGGAGTCACATAGATCAATGATTTGCAGCGGTGATCCATGTCCCTTCTTCTGTGGATCCAAATGGACGAATATGCAGCGGGATTTGGTGCTTAGCGGCCAAATCCACTGCTTTTTTTTGTATTAGAGGATGAGAGGCGACCTCACATAAATGCTGAAGGTGACTATACGAAACATTGGAAAGTTTTCTAGCATCTGATGAACTCTTTGGATCACTAGACATTACTCCCGGCACGTCTTTATAAAATTCCACAGCACTAGCATGAAACATCTCAGCTAAAAGAATTGCCGTAAAATCACTGCCTCCACGTCCAAGGGTAGTAAAACGATGGTCGGTCGTAATTCCTTGAAATCCTGGTACGATGACACATGGGACTTGTTGTAGTAATTCCTCAATGGTATCTCTTGATGTTTTGATTATCGATGCATTCCCAAAATTGTCGTCTGTATAAATGCCAGCTTGAACTCCATACGCCAATTGACAAGGAATTTGCTGTTTTAAACATTCTGCGGTTAACACGGATGATGCTAGTAGTTCTCCACATATGGCTGCCACATCTTTTGATTCAGGAGATAATTGAAAAGCGTCTGTTAAATGAATCAACGTATCTGTTGAGTACGGATCTCCGATACGACCCATCGCTGACACCACGACCAAAACCGAGTTATATTTTGCAATTCCTTCTTTTATATGTTGGATACATACTTCACGCGATGCAGCATTCCTCATCGCAATACCTCCGAACTTCTGAACAATCATTAAATCCGCTCCTTATAATCATGAGTGACACATTCCCGAAGGATTACATACGATGAACTACCTTGACTGTAATGTATTCGGTCGATTTAATTTTGTGTAGGAGGGTGACAATGGCTTTCGTCATTGCAGATTTAATTAAAGACTGGCCATGTACATGGTTACATGGATCATTTAGTGAACGAATATACGGAGTAAAAGATGATTCGAGGCATGTCCAAGCGGGTGATATTTTTGTTGTAATCAAAGGTAAACAAGAAAATGGAGCCAGTTTTATTAACGAGGCCATACAAAATGGAGCGGTTTGCATTATTACTGAGGATCGTGAAGATTATTATCTAACAGATCATGATGTCTCTTTTGGGATTGTGCCAAATACACGTACTTTCCTATCTCATGCGAGTTCTCGTATCAACGGTGAACCATCCCAAAAATTGCACGTTGTAGCTGTGACTGGGACGAACGGAAAGACAACGGTTAGTCACTTTATTGGTCAAATTCTCACTTTACTGGGGTATCAAACCGCTGTCATTGGAACTTTGGGGCTTTTTATTAATGGGAAGAAAGTGGAGGGGGATTTCCCATCACTTACCACTTGGTCTGCAACTTACTTGCATGAAACATTAGCCCTTCTTTTGAGAAGGGGAATAACGCATGTTATTATTGAAGCGTCTTCAATGGGTTTAGCTCAGCATCGATTGGATAATTGCCACATCCAGCAAGGAGTGTTTTTAAATATTGGTCATGATCATTTAGAAGACCATGAAGGAATAGACGCATATAAACGAGCTAAATGTAAACTTATTACATTGGCGAAAAGAATAGTCGTAAATGAGGATGATCCATTTTGGGTGGAACAAGGCTTACAAAGTAATAAAGAATTGAGATGGTTTGGTAAACAACTTGTGGAGTTAGATGAGATAAAATCTAATTCGATGAAAATAAGAGTTGTGGATGGGGCTAGAAATTATGTTACGGAGGTGCAATTTACAGGAGTTTATAATACATCAAACATAGCAGCTGCTATTGCAACTGTGGTTCAGTTAGGTGTACCGATGTCATCGGTTATACCAATACTTCAACATTTAACATTGCCACTTGGGAGGTTTCAATTTGTATGCAAACAGCCGTTTCAAGTAGTAATTGATTATGCACATACACCGGAAGCCTTGCAGCATCTTTTATCATCGGCAGCACAAATAACAAAAGGAAGGTTACTCGTTGTATTTGGCTGTGGGGGCGATCGAGATCATGCAAAGCGAAGTGAAATGGGAGAAATCGCTGCACTTTATGCACAATATATGTGGGTGACCTCTGATAATCCGCGATCAGAAGATCCGTTAACCATTTGTCAGCAAATTATTAAGGGGTTACCTGAGTCAAAAACAATCCATATTGAAACGGATAGAGCATCTGCGATTGAAAAAGCATTGAACTTTTGCCGACCTGGTGATTTACTTTGCATTGCAGGTAAAGGACATGAATCGACCCAACATATCGGGTCAGACATTTTGCCCTTTTCTGATGAACGAACCGTACTTAACCTATTATCTTCAATGTCGTTTTCTTGGAATAACGAAGAATGACCCAGTTCCAATAGCGATTCTCTTCCCTTGATCGTCCACTACTTCTCCTTCAACCACCATGGTTTGACGTCCTTTATGAGAAAATTTAGCCTGTGCATGTAAATTTCCTACTTTAGCTACTGCTATATAATTGATCGATAGGTTCGTTGTTACAACCGCAAATTCTTCCGATAGTGAATGAGTTGCGAGAGTACCCATTGCTGTGTCGAGTATAACGGCTATAATTCCTCCATGAGGCATGTTTAGTGAATTATGAATTAAAGGTGTGATGGGTATCGAAATCGTATACGTATCTTCAGTTATCATTGCGTCCATGTGTAAACCGGCACTTAAATAAGTAGTATACTCTCCTGAATGCTTCTTTTCGAGACCATCCATCCAGTCCCTAATAATAGATAAATCTTCATCTGAAGAATGTTCAATTAAGTTTTGAAATTGCATATGTAGTTGTTCTTTCATTTTAATTCTCCTAGCTTTTAGCAAATGCATGTATTTTTATTTCTTCAAACAATCTGTTATGATAAGTACAGATTGGGGGAATGTCCGATGATGATGACGTCAGAATGGGCAAACATCATGGATGAAGGCGATAGTTTAACGCAGATGATCTTATCATCCGAACAAGTTGAACGCTTCAAAGAAGCTTATTTTTCTGTCTACACAGACGATTTATTGAGAAGACAAATCGCTTCTTTCTCACAGTTGAAAGAACAGTATGAAGATGTTCAACGCTTTGGTAAGTATCATCCAGACTATCAACATGTGATGAAGTCAATACGTGTACAAAAACGTGCACTTGATTTGAATGACCGTGTAGCAACATTAAAATTAGCTGAAAACGATCTGCAAGATTTATTGGATGAAGTCAGCTTATTATTAGGTAAAACCGTATCTGAATCTGTCAAGGTACCAGTAAGTAATCCATTCTTCGCCGCTGCATCATCTTGTAGCACTGGTAGTTGTGGAACTGGTGGTTCTTGTGGTTGTTCAGCTTAAAATAAATGCGTAAAGTGCCACTCTAGCTTGGCACCACGAAAAGTAGAATTGAACGCAATAGTTCAAGGTCTAATTAATAAAAGGATGTGCGATGAATGTGCACATCCTTTTTCTTTATGGCTTTAATAAAGAATGCTGTTGATATTGAATAATGAAGAAAGAGTGCAATTGCGCCAAGCGCAAATGAACGATAAAGAATTGTGGACTTTCTTAGCTAAGGGCGTAAATACATTTAGCAAAATATTTTTATTCAAGACCCGATAATAAAGAAATTGCTAAATCAGGCCGATCCGTAACAATACCCTTGGCACCTGATCGGAGTAAACGTTCCATCGTCTCAATATCATTGATTGTCCAGTAATGTACTGGCACATTTAAATTAGTGAGGAAGTTAATAAATCCTTCTCCGTCGAGTGGGAAAATACCAGATTTCACTGGAATTTGGAAAACGTCTGCACGTGGGTGATATAAATGCCCAAACTGGCTTGTATATGCAGAATATGCTTTACGTACTTCGTTTTCTCCAGCCCCTAATGCGACCGAATTTTGCGCATATAAATTGAAGCGATCAATTTGCTCATCATAGAAACTGGTGACTACTACACGATTTTGAGCCCCAACTTCTTCTATTAACCGCCATAGCTTAGAAGGGATTAAACTACCTTCATATGTGTCGGGAGAATCTTTCATATCAATATTGATTAGCATTTGGGGGAATTCTGCAAATAACTCCCGAAGGGTAAGTATGACCGCACCCTTACCGCGATATTCATATTCTTGTTGACCATTTATATACTGATATCCAAGATCATAAGTTTTCAATTGGGCTAGCGTCATTTCTGAAACACGTCCAGCAGCATCAGTTGTACGATCCAAGTATTCGTCATGAAAAACGATGATTTCTTCATCCTTTGTTAAGCGAACGTCAATTTCAAATCCATGAACTCCAAGTTCAGCAGATTTTTTGAATGCTGTCATAGAATTTTCTGGGGCAATCAGAGAACCACCACGATGAGCTAAAATAATGGGATGCTCATACTCTAATGCTTCTTTATCTGGTCTTTTTTGAGGTTTTGAGATGACTTTAGAGCCTGCCCAAGCAGCTGCACCAGCAGCGGCAATTGCAATTGCTACCTTTGTTTTTTTCCCCATGTTTAATTCCTCCTCGTGCAACTACTTTCATAATTATAAAGATTAGTATACCAATTATTTAGTGAAGTGCGCTACCTATACTCGGAGTGAGATTTACAGCGTACAATACTTGAATCAAATGAAGCTGTTCGTTTCAAGCGGTTGCGAACGTTTTCTTTCATATGGTATTCTTTTAAGTAAGAAAAGAGGGAACTCGCATGAATGACCGGCAAGGATTAATTATATATGTACATCATTTAAAACAAGCAAAATCGCTGAGAAAGTATGGCCATGTGCAATATATTTCTCGGAAATTAAAGTACGTAGTAATGTATTGCGACCTCGATCAAATTGAAGCGACTTCCTCGAAGTTACAAAAGCTTCCTTTTGTGAAAGACGTAACTCCATCATATCGTCCATTTGTCAAAACTGAATATGAAAATTCTAAACCTGATAAAGCGAAAGAATATGATTATAAAAGTGGCTTATAGGTTAGCTTAAGGGTGGCAAAATATGATGCAATCTAAGTAAACCGATTAAATATTGGTGGTACAAAGCTTGCTCTGCAAAAAATGATGAATGCTTAACTTCAAGACGGTGTGGGGAATAGTTTCTTTCCTGCAGCGTCTTTTCAACTAATTCGATTCTTTTGCTCGTTTTTTCAACCGAGAAGTTTATGCCTTCACGACAAAAGTAAATCGGTGTAAATTTACTTTCGCCTACTGGTTTTAAGATAAGCGCAAGACTCAATTTTTTGACGTCACCAGTTACAGATGTGAAAATACATACATGGTGAAAACGAGATTCATTTGTTTTTAGCAATTCCATCCATTCATAAATATCGCTATAGCCTTCTCCAAGTTCAATAAATCGTTGAATCATATGAGACAAACACATCCTTTCCATAGATATCTTATCATGGGTGAGCCTATGTGGGTATGAAAAGTCAGATTAGGTAATACCAGAACCGTAAAATCGGTCAAGGAGGATCTTCATGAGAGTTATTTCCGGTGCACAAAAAGGTCTCCCTTTAAAAGCAGTTCCAGGAGCGGGAACCAGACCAACAACAGATAAAGTGAAAGAATCAATTTTTAATATGATTGGACCCTATTTTGATGGGGGACTTGCTGTGGATTTATTTGCGGGGAGTGGGGGGCTTGGCATTGAATCGCTCAGTCGTGGCATTGAGACGTGCATTTTTATTGAAAAAGATCCACGTGCCATACAAATTATTCATGAGAATCTAGAAAAATGTAAACTCAAGGAAAAAGCTGAAGTATATAAAGCGGATGCTACTCGAGCAATCAAAGCATTAGAAAAAAGACAAGCCCGTGTAGATTTGTTATTTGTAGACCCTCCTTATCAAAAAGTGGGCTATTATGAATTAATTGAGCATTTTTTTCAAAAAAATTTGCTGACTGATAATGCTATTATCTTATGTGAACATGAAAAAGGCGTCGACCTTCCAAGCAATTACGGACCTTTCAGACTGACTAGAAAAGAAATTTATGGCAGTACAATTATCTCGATTTATCAACAGGAAGAAGGAGAACTCCATGACTAAGATTGCAGTAGTGCCGGGAAGTTTTGATCCCGTCACATTCGGCCATTTGGACATCATAAAACGAGGTGCCTCTGTTTTTGATGAGATTCATGTGGTCGTGTTAAACAATTCATCCAAAAAACCGTTATTTACGGTGGAGGAACGAATGGACTTAATTCGAGAAGTGACTGCCTCATTGCCAAATGTTCGGGTTGATTCGTTTTCAGGATTGCTCGTCGATTATGCGAAAAGTGTGAATGCTCATGCCATCGTGCGAGGGCTACGTGCCGTCTCGGATTTTGAATATGAAATGCAAATTACTTCGATGAACCGTGTGCTTGATGATAAAATTGAAACATTTTTCATCATGACAAACAACCAATACTCCTTCTTGAGTTCAAGCATTGTCAAGGAAGTAGCTAAATATGGTGGAAATATATCCGAACTTGTGCCAAAACAGGTAGAAGCGGCCTTACAATTTAAATTTGCTAAAGAATAATCGCGCGATCCGCGTGATTTTTTAAAAAGATTAGACATCATAAATCCAGGATTACCACGAACCCAGTGTTCAAGGCTTATCCTACCCTAAATAGTGGTCCCTGAAAAAGTTCATCATTATAGGTTAGACCAAGTATTCCCTTTAATACCACTTCTGCGCTTTGTGGGTGCCTCCCGCGTGAAGTCAGGCAACTCCGGCTACCACTTGAAAGGTGCGTACGCTACGGCTACGCTGGTTCTGCCTAAGCATATTGATGACACATCTACTTCAGTACAAAGTATACAAATAAGAAGCGAGCCTTCCTTCGATTTTTTCGAGGAAGGCTCGCTGTTTAGATTGAATAAACTTGTTCAGTGGACTGCTTCGTTTTTAGTGGTGTTTTTATGGGAGAAATTGGGCGGACGGGTAGAATGTGAAAATGAACTGATAGCAGTATCTCGTGAAAAGGGTGAGAATCAAAATGAACGGAAATAAAACAAATAGCTACGCTTATTTAACACTAGCGTAGCGGAAAATAACTCTAATTGACCTCCACACACTTTATTGAGGCCACTTAAACAGTTAACCATAATGGACTGTAATCAGTATTCGCCACAATAAACGCGTCTCGCTTCGGCTATCACTTGAAAGTCGTCTACGCTGGTTAGGCATATTGATTATATTCATTTCAGTACAGTGTCTACAAAAAACAACGCACATGCCTCTTTTATCTATAAACCATGGTGTCGCAGTAGTGCGTCTTAAGCACCATGGAATCCTTTGAATTACAATGTTTAATAATAAAAGACGATTTAAATGTCTTAACAATTTGAACAACCATCTGTTTGGTACCTCGGGCGTTGCCACGAAAAATGGCATATTAAACCTGAGGACCAAATCCTATTCTTTTGTTACCATGGTAATGAAAACTTATAAAAAAAAGTAGCAACTGCCAACGAATAAAAGAAAATGGACTAATCGGTAAATGACATATGGTTTTAAAGAGAGTTTGGCCGATTTTGCTAACACCATGATTTGCATATGTATACTTAATCCGTTAAACGAAAGAATAGCTACAGCAAGAATCGGAAAAAAGGGTTCCATTTGATATAGTTGGTTGGCAATTTCAAGTCCTGCAGTCATCTCAAAAAGAGAAAAAATAAAAATAGTGATGTGATGAGGGATTTCACCAAAAATAAACCCGAGACTTTCTCTGATGACTGTGCTGATAGTCGTAAAAAACACAACAGTTGTTGCAACCAAAAGTAGGATTGAAGCAGTTTGATGAATGCCTTCACTCAATGGCGAATTGACTGTTTTCACTACATTTTCATTCTTTTTAATGGTCGGAAGTGGAACGAATGCATGAAGAAAAAATAAAAAAATGAGATTGATGCTGTGCAAAATCACCATAAGGGTGATTCCTGTTTGGGGAGATAAAAGAAATTGACTACCCACTACGCCTACTACAAACATGGGGCTTGGTGCATGACAAATGCCAAGTAAATGACTTGCGTGTCTCTTTCCAATCATGCCAGACTGCGCAAGAGTCGAAATCGTTGCAGCACCTGTAGGAAATCCGCCGAACGCACCGATCGCATAAATTTTTATACTATTTCCTACATGTGATTGCCATTTATTTCTTTTGTACAGCTCATATAATAACCATTGAGAGACCACTAAATATGGCAATAGATAAGGCAGTAATCTCTTGAAAAAGACTTCGAGTCCAAGTTGGGCCCCTTGGTGAGCAATGCCAGGCAACAAAATAAATAAAGTCATGAGAAACCAACAGATGAATAGATTGGTCTTATGTAGCATGTAGAATTTCCCCGTTTCAACCGTTTTGTCAGATGTAAAGTGAAAGTGCTACACTATGTATATGCAAAAAGACTGCTTGTCATTATGGAGGTAAGAAAACATGCGAAAGAAAAGTACAGTGGGTGTCTTATTAATCGCTATTTTAGTAGTAAGTGCAAGCTTTTATCCTGTAGATGCGTATATCACGAAGCCAGGGGGTGCTTATCCACTTGATCCGCTTGTAAAGGTAGAAGGTGGAGATAAAGACGATGTTGGTTCGATGAGTTTGATGACTATTTCTTTAGTCAAAGCAACCCCATTTACATATGCATGGGCTAAAGTATCAGATGAGCAGGAAATTCTCCAAACAAATCAAGTAAGGAATCCTGATGAGAATGATGAAGAGTACAATGTTCGTCAACTGCATTTAATGTCGCAATCCCAATTTAGTGCCATTCATGTAGCGTATGAAAAAGCAGGTAAGCCCTATGAGATAATATCTAGAGGTGTATTTATATTAAACGTTTTACCAAATGGAGCAGCTGATGGCTTGCTTAAAGCAGGGGATCGGATTTTACAGATTGATCAATTGGAGAATAGTGACCAACAAAGTTTAATCGATTATTTGTCAGAAAAGAAACTTGGTGAAGTTATTACTTTACAAGTTGAGCGGGATGAAAAAATTGAGACAATTGAAGTGGAATTGAAACCAATTCCAACTGATGAGGGTCGCGTAGGTCTAGGAATCACTTTTACAGAAGATAAAGAGATAACAACAACACCTAAAGTGCATATTGGAGCAGAGGACATTGGAGGACCTTCGGCTGGGCTAATGTTTACTTTGGAAATCTTAAATCAACTAATGGATGAAGATTTAACAAAAGGCTATAATGTGGCTGGAACAGGTACTATGCAGAGCAGTGGTGAAGTAGGTCGAATTGGTGGAATTGATTTAAAAGTGATTGCGGCAGATGATGAGGGCATTGAAATATTCTTTGCACCGGACGATGTCTTGCCTGAAAGCGTTATGAAAGCTAATCCTACTCTACGCTCTAATTATGAAGATGCGAAAAAACAGGCAGAAAAAATAGGCACGAAAATGAAAATCGTGCCCGTCAAAACAATTGATGACGCTCTTGCGTACTTAGATAAGCTTGAGCCGAAAAAGCATTAAATGATAATTGGAGGTTTCTGATAATCTAGTCCAATTTGTTGTTCATTTTCAAGATGTTTCAGACCTAAATGATATAAATCCGTTGCACGGATATCCAATTCCAATAATGAGTCTTTTGTTGCTGCAACTCGACTGACGAGCGGCAACGAAAGACTTTTTTTCTTTTCGTTAAGATATTTTTGACCATTGTGTGTCATGCCCAGTATTCTCAAATAAGTTGGGGTTGGATGTGCATGTAACTCCTCCCAGGTGAATCCAGTATAGATATGTGTGAGCATTCGCTGAATACGTGTCCATGTGTAGCGCTTTGATTTCACTAGTGACATAAACTTCTCGAATGTCTCACTTTTTTTTGCTGCATCGAGAATTAGATGCTCGATTCCTTCAGTTACCTCTGTATATGACGCTAGTTCTTTTAAAGACGAGCGAATGATGGTAAATCGCACGAGAGGCCAAAAGTGTTGCCAACTGCCAAATACACCTACCGACTCTCTCCATTGGAATAAATGTTCCAAAGAAGTTTTAGGCATAAAGTTTGTCATTGCTTCAATTGAGCCATGATCAAATATAGCTTTGCGTATTCCTGTTGCACTAGCAATCGATTGGTTTTGATCTACATCATCATGAAAATCTGCGATTATACGTTGGATTGTAATAGGCGAAATACGGGCATTCATTCGATAAGCGGCTTCCACATAGTGATAGCCAAGAATATTATTTGGTTTAGATAAGTCGACTACATCGACATTAGCGTTTTTCGTTATCGAATCATACGCTTCATTCATTGCTTTTGGATAACTATATCCAAGTTTCATGTATTGTTTAATACGATTTTGGTAAGTCTCTTGATGTGTGCTGATTAGTTTATAGGTATTTGTAAAAGGTTCTATTGATCCTTCTTCACTACCGAAACATAAATTATCACATCCCATGGCTTCTAAAATCGTTACAGAGCCTCGTGCAAAGTCGCTCGCTTGTGCCGTTGCAAACACATAAGGGAGTTCAATGACAAGGTCTACGCCAGCTTTTAATGCCATTTCAGCTCGCGTCCATTTGTCGACAAGTGCAGGCTCGCCTCTTTGCAAAAAGTTTCCGCTCATTACAGCGATTATGACATCTGCGTCTGTTATCTTTCGAGATTCTCTGATATGATAGAAGTGTCCGTTATGAAACGGATTATGTTCAACGATTACGCCAGTTGCTTTCAAGATTGTGACCCCCTTATCTATATAGTAGATTATACGGGTCAAAAAAAGGAGTGACAAGAAATTATCTTGACATCTAATTTCCTGCATTATATAATCAACTTTGTTGTCTTGAGGTGATAAACGAATGAAATGGGCAATTCATCAACTATCTAAATATCGCCATGACGGGATGCCAATTGATGAAACGATTCAACTGGATGAAGTGATGAAACGTAACCCGGACATCCGGAAAATTTCACCCGTTCATGTAAAAGGGCACTGCACTTTTGGTGCAGCGCAAATGACTTGTCATTTTCAACTTACAGGCACCCTGACTTTACCATGTGCACGCACTTGGGAAGATGTTGAGTATCCGTTTGATATTCAAACAGATGAGATTTTTAGTTGGTCAGAAGCACAAAAGGATTTCGACGATGAAGTTCATCAAGTAGAAGGCGATGTTATAAATGTCGACCCTGTATTTGAAGAATTGATCTTAGTTGAAATTCCGTTACAAGTGTATGCGGAAGATGCTGAGCATCAACCAATTGCTGGCGGTAAAAACTGGTCTTACTTAACAGATGAGGAATTGCTTGCTAAAGTAGAAAATGAACCTAAAAAATTGGATCCTAGACTTGCTGATTTAGCTAAGTATTTTGATCAAACAGACGAATAAACGATCTGTAAGGAGGTGCCACCAATGGCTGTACCGTTTAGAAAGACTTCTAAAACAGTAAAAAGAAAACGTCGTACGCATTTCAAATTATCTCTACCAGGAATGGTAGCTTGCCCAAATTGTGGAGAATCGAAATTGGCTCACCACATTTGTAAATCATGCGGACAATACAAAGGGAAAGAAGTATTGAGCAAATAATTCAGTATTTGTTCATATAAGACTACCAGAGAGACCATGGCTCTCGGGTGGTCTTTTTCTCTATTTACTCTCAAATCTCGTTACTGACACCCTTTGTTCGAAAAACATAGTCGATCCCATTAGGAGATGGCAAGTAGTTTCTACTCTTTTCTATTCAAGGAGGAAAAGTCACATGACATATAGCATTAAGCGTGAGGAAAATATAATCCGCTTCACAATAAAACGTCCTGAAATTCGCAACGCAATTAATCACGAAGTCATTGAGGGACTGGAACAACTTGTTTTAGATGTACATAAAGATTCAACCATACAATTTGTAGTCATCACGGGTGAGGGAAATGATGCGTTTTGTTCGGGGGGAGATTTATCGGTTTTTCATGGACTCCAAACAGCACAAGAATCTTTTCTTATGCTTAATCGAATGGCAGAAGTCTTATATAACATAGCAACTCTGCCAGTGCCTGTAATTGCTCTTGTCAATGGACATGCTGTTGGAGGAGGCTGCGAGATTGCGACAGCCTGTGACTTCCGCATTGTAGCCACACACGCAAAGTGTGGCTTTATTCAAGGGTCATTAGCTATAACAAGTGGTTGGGGTGGCGGAACCTATTTGTTTGAAAAACTTGCAAGACAAGACCTAGCCTTGCAAATGTTATGTGAAGCAAAACCTTTCAACGCTACTACCTTACAAGAAAATGGGTGGGCGACCCAAATATATGAAGGTAACACAGAGCAAGCCTTACAATCGTTCTTAGCAAATATGAAACAAGTAGAATCTACCGTTCATCGAGCATATAAACAAATGCTCATACGCAAATGGACTGCGCAAAAACTACTAGACCAAATAAAAGAAGAAGTTAAAACATGTTCGGTTTTGTGGGAAGCTGACGTACATCATGCAGCAGTTCAAAAATTCTTATCAAAAGGAAAATAGCTTCTATTCATTTATCTCGTGCATATAATAGAAAAAAACGCGAGGTGAAAACGATATGGCTGAAGTGAAAAGAAAAGATCAATGGACGGCTGAAGATGACCATAAATTAGCATCAACCGTGTTGGAAATTGTGAAAAACGGCGGTACTCAAATTTATGCCTTTGAAGTAGCTGCAGAAAAACTGTCTCGTACCAAACAGGCTTGTGGATTTAGATGGAACAAGACATTGAGACATACCTATGGACAAGACTTGAATCAAGCGAAACAAAAATATCAGCACCCTATGCATACACATTTAAAACAAGCAATGTCAAGTTATGATGAATTATTGGAAGCGCATGATAAATTACAGAGAGAGCATGCTGAATTAAAAACATTTGTTCAACAAATCCAGCGTGTCTGTTTATCTAGTCCATTTACTCAACAAATACAAAAATAACATTCGATTCCAAAGGCTGCTTCTTAAGAGATTCTATCTCAAAAGAGACAGTCTATTTTTGTGTAGAGCAAAAATTGACCATGGATATCTGTTTATGAAAAGACTTGATTCTTCAATTGTTAAAGCAATTCATTTCTAAGTTTTGAGTAAAGTTTGAATATTTCTTAATCTATGCTTGAAATCGTTTTCAATCTTCGTATAGACTAAGGTAGATGGGGTTACATGTTCTAACAACTTAGGGGGACTTCATATGAAAAAAGTGTTAATCGCAAACAGAGGAGAAATCGCACGTCGGATTATCGAAACATGCAAAAAGTTACATATTGAAACAGTAGCGATTTATGCAGAAGCAGATGCAGATTTACCTTATGTGAAAGAAGCTGATACAGCTTTTTTAATTGGTCCTAGCCAAGTGCAACAATCGTACTTGAAAGCGGATGATATTTTGGCATTAGCTAAGCGTGAAGGGGTTGACGCGATTCATCCGGGCTACGGTTTACTTTCAGAGAATGCAAGTTTTGCACGCAAAGTAGAAGAATCGGGAATGATCTTTATCGGTCCGAATCCTGAAACGATAGACAAAATGGGCGATAAAATAGGTTCACGTCAAACCATGATAGCGGCAGGGGTACCTGTAGTACCGGGTACTGAAGAAGGCGTACATACATTAGAGGCAGCTGTTGAAGAAGCTATGCGAATTGGCTATCCCATTATGTTAAAAGCAAGCAGCGGTGGTGGCGGGATTGGAATGGTGCGCTGTGAAGATGAGCAAACGCTCAGTCAGAATTTCATGTCGGTCAAACAAAGGGCAAAAGCCTATTTTGGGGATGATGTCGTATTTTTAGAAAAGTATATTGCTGATGGTCGACATATTGAAGTCCAAATCTTTGGTGATACGCATGGAAATATCGTGCATCTGTTTGAACGGAATTGTTCCGTACAACGTCGCAACCAAAAAGTGATTGAGGAATCACCTTCACCAGACTTCCCTCAAGAAGCACGTGAACGTTTGCTGAAAGCTGCAGTTGATGCAGCCAAAGCAGTCAATTATCGTAATGCTGGAACGGTGGAGTTTATTGTGGATGAGAACAACCAGTTCTATTTCCTAGAGATGAATACCCGGCTTCAAGTCGAGCATCCAGTGACGGAAGAAGTTACTGGATTTGATTTAGTAGAATGGCAACTTGAAGTGGCAAAAGGGAATTCACTCCCAATCACAAATCAACATGAAATACAGTCAACTGGACATGCGATGGAATTCCGCATTTATGCAGAGGATCCAAAAACCTTTTTCCCTTCACCAGGGACCATTAAAACGTTGCAATGGGGTTCTATGGATCATGTTCGAATTGATTCGGGTTATGAAGAAGGAAACGCGGTTACTCCTTTCTATGATCCCATGATTGCAAAAGTGATCATTAAATCGGACTCCAGACAACAGGTAATTGCACATGCACAAAATTTCTTTGCATCTGTTACGATTGAAGGGGTTAAAACGAATGTCCCGCTATTCCGGGAATTTTTAGGAGCACAAGCATTCCAAGATGGATCGTATACAACAGCGGTATTACCGCAATGGCTTGAACAACAAAAGGAGGAAAAATGAGATGAAACAACTATTATCAACTATGGCAGGAACGGTATTTACGATTGGAGTAAGCGAAGGCGATGAAGTAACAGCAGGACAAACAGTATTGGTCTTGGAATCTATGAAAATGGAAATTCCGATTGAAGCTGAAACTGCTGGAAAAGTAGCAACGATCAATGCTCGAATTGGAGATTTTGTAAACGAAGGCGATGTACTGCTTACATTTGAATAAGTAACAATTAAGCATTGGGGATTGTGATACAAGGGGGATTTAACATGACGGAGAAAACAGCTTATAATGAACGTTTAGAACAGAAATTGACGACGATTTTTGCAGGTGGCCATTCAAAATATCACGAAAAAATGAAAGAGCAAAATAAACTTTTTGTACGTGATCGTTTAGCATTGCTTTTTGATGATGGTGTGTATTTAGAGGATGGACGTTTTGCAAATTCTGAAGCGGGCGATTTACCAGCGGATGGTGTTGTTACAGCCACTGGTAAAGTGGGTGGTCAACAAGTTTGTGTTATGGCAAATGATTCAACTGTCAAAGCAGGATCATGGGGCTCACGAACAGTTGAAAAAATTATTCGTATTCAAGAAATTGCAGAAAAAACGCGTGTCCCTATGCTTTATTTAGTCGATTCTGCAGGTGCTCGAATTACCGATCAATTAGATATGTTCCCTAATCGTCGTGGGGCAGGAAGAATATTCCACAATCAAGTTAGAATGTCTGGATTCGTTCCTCAAGTATGCCTGTTATTCGGTCCGTCAGCTGCAGGGGGGGCGTATATTCCAGCATTTTGCGATATCGTAATCATGGTTGAAGGAAACGCATCTATGTACTTAGGTTCACCACGTATGGCTGAAAAAGTTATTGGTGAGAAAGTAACGCTGGAAGAAATGGGCGGTGCACGTATGCACTGTACAGTAAGTGGATGTGGAGATGTTCTGGTAACTAGTGAACAAGAAGCAATTGCTGAAGTACAACGCTATTTGGCTTACTTCCCAGCTAACTTTACCGAAATGCCGAAAGTAGTAGAGCTGAAAGCCGTAAAAGAAGGGCGCTCTTTAGAAGCCATTATTCCGGAAAATCAAAATGCTCCGTTTGATATGTATGAAGCAATTGATCAGTTAATAGACGAAGGTTCATTATTTGATATCAAAAAATTGTTTGCAACTGAAATCATAACAGGTCTTGCGCGTATTGAAGGACAAGCGGTAGGAATTATCGCAAACCAACCAAAATCTAAAGGTGGCGTATTGTTCGGGGATTCCGCGGATAAAGCTGCGAAATTTATTAATTTATGTGATGCCTTTGGTATTCCATTATTATTCCTAGCCGACGTTCCAGGATTTATGATTGGTACGAAAGTCGAACGTGCGGGCATAATCCGTCATGGAGCGAAATTAATCATGGCGATGAGCTCAGCTACAGTACCAAAAATTTCGGTTATCGTACGTAAAGCGTATGGTGCAGGCTTATATGCAATGGCAGGTCCAGCGTTCGAGCCGGATGTCTGTATCGCTTTACCAACTGCCCAGATTGCTGTAATGGGACCGGAAGCTGCCGTCAATGCGGTATTAGCAAATAAAATAGAATCGATTGAAGATCCAAAAGAACGATTGAAATTTGTTCAAGAAAAACATCAGGAATATAAAGAACAAATTGACCTTTATAAACTCGCTTCGGAAATGATTATAGATGAGATTGTCGCACCAAGTGATCTACGAGAAGTGCTTGCGATGAGATTCAGTGCCTATAGCACGAAACATATTCCACAGCCACCTCGTAAACACCCAGTTTATCCAGTATAATCATAAAAAGATTAAAGGTCTGCCGATCCTTGGTAGGCCTTTTAGAATATTAGGAGTTGAATGTGCAATGAAAGTGGTTATTGTTGGGGCTGGGGCGATTGGCTTACTGATTGGTTCTTATTTGGGTCAGCAAAAGCATGAAATTACATATGTAACACGAACAATAGAACAAGCACAAAAACTAAAGAAATGTGGGATAACGCGCATTCATCCAAATGAAGAAATGATGAATGTTCACGTCGAAGCAACTGCAGTGTTTAGTGAAGCTCCAACGGATGCACTATGGATTTTGGCAGTAAAAGTTCACCATTTAGAGGAACTTGAAATAGATTTACGATCTCTCCCAATATCTACACCGCTACTATTTATTCAAAATGGCCTTTCACATCTTCAATTGTTGGAACGGTTGAAACAAAAAAAGATATACATAGCTACAATTGAACATGGTGCCATGAGAAAAGATGACTCCACTGTTCTTCACACCGGCCTAGGACTGACGAAGGTTGCGCCATATAAAAAAGGGAAGCTTACTAAACTACAAGTGTCTACCTTTCAATCACCTTCTTTCAAGATAGAGGTTATGGAAGATGCATATGCCATTACTTTGCGTAAAGCGGTGCTCAACGCGTGCATCAATCCAATCACTGCTATTTTGCATATAAAAAATGGGGAACTGATAACGAACATACAAGCTAATCATCTGATGAAATCTACATTTGAAGAACTTGAGCGTGCATTTCCAGAAATAAATCAAAGCCTGTCATTCGAAGATGTGCTCGCATTGTGTGAAAAAACAGCTTCAAATGATTCTTCCATGTTGCAAGATATACAAAATCACCGCAAAACAGAAATTGAACCAATTGTTGGTGCACTAATAAGTCTTGCTGAAGCTAGAAACAAAGAGCTTCCGCTTTTAACTTTGTTGTTTCATTTTGTTTTAGCATTAGAAATAAAAGGTGATTCTAGTGAATAATATCTTGCAAACAATTATCAGTTTCCTACTTGTATTTCCAATAGTCATTTTCATCATTGTTTTTCTAGTTTCGGTAAAGATCAGCCATAAAAAGGTCCGTTCCTTTGGAATTGCTGCAGATATCACAACTATCCTTCTATTTTTCGCGGTTCCAATAGCCATTCAGTCATTATTTCATATACAGACAACAGGAATTATTGTAGGCATTGCATTAGTTACGAGTGTAATATTAACGATTATTGAGTGGAAAACCAAAACGGAAATTGAATTGGTTCCACTACTTCGGAAAATCTGGAGATTCCTGTTCCTCGTTCTCAGTGTTACTTACTTTATCGTATGGTGTATAGGTCTTGTCTTTAAAGTACTGGAATACATAAATTAATCAATATGAAGTCGTTTGTTTTACCTATAGTACGTTCAAATGCTATACTCGATTTGTATTTACACGCTAAAGGGGTTACCACGATGAAATTCGAACAAATTGATCAACCAAATAGCAGCTCATTTTTAACAGATTTTCATGCACAAAAGGAAGAGCTTTCAACTTATTTTCATTACTTGCCAGGGGAAGAGTCTTTTCAAAATCGTGCTGCTAGCTTGAAGTCTCATCCTGTAAGAAGACAGCAACTGACGAAGGTGATTCGGGATTACATGTCAACTCTCCCGCATAGTGATCAAGTTGAGTTGCATTTGAGTGAGTTAGAGGAAGATGCGCTTGTTGTCATCGGTGGGCAGCAGGCGGGATTATTAACAGGTCCTCTTTATTCCATACATAAAGCGATATCGATTATTCTACTAGCTAAGCAACAACGACAAGTTCTAGGAATTCCGGTTGTGCCAGTTTTTTGGATTGCCGGAGAGGATCATGACTTGGATGAAATAAATTCAACTTATACAACAAAACAAGGACGACTGCAAAAACATACGTTCAATGATCGACCAAATCGCAAACAAATGGCATCACAAACAACTGTAGAAACCGAAAAACTGCAGTCATTTATTCGAGATGTTTTCAGACAGTTTACCGAAACCACGTATACGAAGGAACTTCTATACAAATGTTTAAGCCAAGCTGAACAAGTCTCAACATATAGTGAGTTTTTTGCAGAATTGATGCATGACTTTTTTGCGAAAGAAGGTTTATTGTTAATCGATGCGGCATATCAGCCTCTTCGTCAATACGAATCACCGTATTTTGTGCAAATGATTGAGCATGCACAAAAAATAGCTTCACTTGTGGTAGAGCAAGAGAATCGTTTTCAAAAAGCGGGATATGGTCAACCGATTCAAGCTTCAATAGACAATGCTAACTTATTTTTTGTAGTAAATGGAGAACGGCATTTATTGAGGTTCAAAGCTGGATTGTTTTCGAATGAAACGGCAGGTATTCAATTTTCACTTCAGGAATTACTTGATATAGCCAAAAATCATCCAGAACGATTGAGTAATAATGTGGTTACACGTCCACTCATGCAGGAAATGGTGTTTCCGGTATTGGCATTTATTGGAGGGCCTGGGGAATTGGCATACTGGGCAGCATTCAAGACAATGTTTGAACATTTTGATATGGAACTACCTGTCATGGTACCAAGATTATCCATGACACTAGTTGATCGAAAGTCGAAACAATATCTGGATGATTTAGAAGTATCCATTGCCAGTGTCTTTAGTGGAGATTTACAAGCACATAAACAAGCATTTATAGATAGCATTAAGGACGAAGTGGCCGATGAAATGATTGTGGAAATCCAACAAACTCTTATAAATCAATATGCTAACTTAGCCGAACACTTATCTGCCTTAGGACCTGTGCTAAGTCAATTAACAGAAAAAAATGTGCAATTTCATGAAAAGCAGTTTACTTATTTGCGACGTAAAATAGAAGATACCAATTTATTGAGACACGATGTAAAAATGAGGAAGTATAATCACATTGAAGGAATGTTATTTCCAGAGTATACGTTACAAGAAAGATGGTTTAGTCCGTATGTGTTTTTAAATGAAGTTGGGCCATCATTTATTGATGAACTATTATCTCATCCATTCGAATTTAATGGGAAACACCAAATTATTACCTACTAACCATAAACAAACTCTTGTCATAATCTTACTAAGCCTGTCTCATGTACTTGTGAGACGGCTTTTTTCTATGGGGGAAAAGGCTCTAATTGTGTTTCAACAAGTACTTTTTGCACATTTTTTGACGTATGGTAAGAATTTTTCAATTATTGGTGGAGGAAAGTGGGGGGATGTGGTACATTAATGACAATAAGTGGGGTGAGCAGCATGTTCATGGGAGAATATCAACATAGTGTTGATGCGAAAGGTCGACTCATCATTCCGGCAAAATTTCGCGAGCATCTTGAAGAGACATTTGTTCTTACACGTGGTCTTGATAACTGCTTATTCGGCTATCCTATGGATGAATGGCGCAAACTCGAAGAAAAGTTAAAAGCTTTACCAGTGACAAAAAAAGATGCTCGTGCATTTACGCGATTCTTCTTTTCTGGTGCGACTGAAGTTGAAATTGACAAACAAGGTCGAATTAACATCCCAAGTACATTGCTTACTCATGCGAACGTGGAGAAAGAATGTATTGTACTCGGTGTTTCAAACCGCTTCGAAATATGGGCGAAAGATTCTTGGACATCTTACTTTGAAGAATCAGAAGACTCATTCAATGACTTAGCAGAAAATATGATTGGCTTTGACATCTAGATCTTGGGTAAGACAGACAAACCACAAAAATCGGAATTTAAACTAGGAGGACGCTTCGTTGTTCAACCATACTACAGTATTGCTCCAAGAAACCGTTGACGGATTGAACATTCGTCCAGATGGAATATATGTTGACTGCACACTAGGTGGAGCAGGTCACAGTGAATATTTAGTTCAACAATTAAACGATCAAGGGAGATTGATTTGCTTTGATCAAGATACAACCGCGTTGGATAATGCCAAAATCCGCTTAGCAGACCATCTTCATAAAGTGATATTTGTCCACGCGAATTTCCGTTATATCAAAGAAAAATTACTGGAACTCGGGATTGAAAAAGTAGACGGCATCCTTTACGACCTAGGGGTTTCTTCACCTCAACTTGATACGCCAGAGCGTGGCTTTAGTTACAACCACGATGCGCCACTGGATATGCGAATGGACATGACCGCACCACTTTCAGCTTACCATGTTGTTAATGAGTGGGAATTCAATGATTTGGTCCGTATTTTCTATCGATATGGCGAAGAAAAGTTCTCGAAACAAATCGCACGAAAAATTGAAGAAGCGAGAAAGCATGCACCTATCGAAACAACGGGGCAACTCGTCGAATTGATAAAAGATGGAATTCCTGCACCTGCAAGAAGAAAAGGTGGACATCCCGCCAAACGTGTATTTCAAGCAATTCGAATCGCAGTGAATGATGAGCTAGGTGCGGCCGAACAATCACTTCAAGATGCAATTGATTTACTTGCTGTTAATGGTCGAATCAGTGTGATTACGTTCCATTCACTTGAAGATCGGATTACGAAGACGATCTTTAAAGAGGCAGCTTCTTACCCTGAATTACCACCGAACTTACCAGTCATTCCTGAAGGCATGGAGCCGCATTTGAAGTTGGTAACACGAAAGCCGATATTACCAAGTGAAGAGGAATTGGAGCATAATAATCGCTCTCGTTCAGCGAAACTCAGAATCGCAGAAAAAATAAAGGATAAGGGAAGTGTTTAAATGGCAATGCACGCTAGAACTCAAACAACGTACATAAAGCAGCCTGTCGTTAACCCACAGCCAGCTGTCCAACCGGCTATTCGGCCGAACCGAAAAATTTTCACAAAAGGGGAAAAAGTATTGCTCGTACTATTTGTGTCTGTTTTCACCCTTTTTAGTGTAATTATTTTACAAACACAATCAAGCATTCATGCCTCTACTCAAGACATACAAGCAATTGAAAATAAAATTGAAGAAACAAAGAAACAAAATACAGATTTGTCCATTCAAGTAAGCGAACTCTCAGAGTATGAACGAGTTTGGGAAAAAGCTAAATCGCTAGGCTTGAAACTGAACGAGAAAAATGTGAAGGTCGTACCGGGACAATGAAGAAAAAATTTCGATTTCAATGGGGAGCCTTTCTGATGTTTTTTTTCTACGGAGGGCTCTTTTTTCTATTGTTGATACGGATGATTACAATCCAAGCCACTGGTGAAGCTGAAGGACAAGCACTGGCCGCAAAAGCAGCTGCAAAATACGAAAGAGAAAAAATAATAAATGCTAGTCGAGGGAAGATCTTAGATCAGCATGGTGACGTAATTGCTGAAGATACATTAAGTTATCGGTTAGTAGCTGTATTAAGCCCGAAGGCAACAGCAGATGCAAAAAATCCTAAACATGTAAATGATGTAGAAAAAACAGCAAGCGTTCTTGCGGAATATTTGCCATTATCCAAAGAAGAAATAGTAAAACGCTTGTCTAAAGAAGGCGTTTATCAAGTAGAATTTGGTTCTGCGGGTCGGGACATAAGTCATGAAATGATGACGAAAATTTCTGAGGAAAAATTGCCGGGAATAGATTTTCTCAAAGATTTGAAAAGATTTTATCCCGGTGGTACATTTGCCTCGCATTTAATCGGTTACGCTGAACGGAAAGAATTGGAAGATGGAAAAACCACCACAGTTGGTATGATGGGACTTGAATCGATTTATAATGAACAACTGACGGGTAAAAATGGCAAAGTTCAATATGAAAGCGATTTATGGGGGTATTTATTACCAAATTCAAAAGAAATGGTGACACCGGCACAAGATGGATACAACATCCATACGACACTAGATCGGTCGGTTCAAAACTTCCTTGAAGATGCAATGAGTCGTGTAGAAAAGGAATATGAACCCGAAAAGATGGTAGCAATCGTTGCCGATCCTAAAACTGGCAAAATCCTTGCCATGTCACAACGGCCTACTTTCGATCCGGAAACCCGAGAAGGACTTAATACGAATTGGTTGAATGATACGATTGAAAATACGATCGAACCTGGATCCACGATGAAGATGTTTACAGTTGCGGCGGCGGTTGAAGAAGGAAAATGGAGTCCGAATGATTATTATCAATCTGGACGATATACACTTTTTGGAGATAGCATTAGTGATCACAACACAGTCGGTTGGGGTTCTATTACGTACTTGGAAGGTTTTCAACGATCTTCCAACGTGGCAATGGCTTATTTACTGGAACGTTTAGGTGATAAAACATTTATAGAGTATGTTAAAAAATTTGGTTTTGGAGAGCAAACGGGGATTGATTTACCACATGAAGCATCTGGGAAAATCATCGATAAATACCCAGCAAACCGTTTGACCACAACGTATGGTCAAGGATCAACAGTTACCCCTATGCAACTAATTCAAGGAGTAACAGCAATTGCAAACGATGGCGTCATGATGAGACCATTTGTAATTGATCAGGTGGTGAATCCTTTAACGAATGAAGTAGTCAGTAATCATAAACCTGCTGAAGCAGGAAAACCAATCTCAGCTGATACAGCTAAGCAAGTTCGTGAGTTGTTAGCGTCAACTGTCACTTCCGAAAAAGGAACTGCAAAGCGTTTTAAATTAACTGATTATACCGTAGCGGGAAAAACAGGGACTGCTGAAATTTCAAAACCTGAAGGTGGATACTACAAAGGATACAATAATTTCCTTTATTCTTTCCTTGGAATGGCACCTGCTGAAGATCCAAAACTTGTGGTGTATATTGCCGTAAGTAAACCGAAACTTGAAGCGGGTGAAGTAGGTTCAATGCCTGTATCTGAAATTTTTAAATCTGTAACAGAAAACAGTCTAAAATACATGAATATTAAGTCTGAAGACATGAAATCGATACCGGCATTCTCTATTCCTGATTATGAGGGTCAAGATGTGGCTGTTGCTCAAAGCCAAATAATTAAACAAAAAATGAAGCCCATTATTATTGGGGAAAGTGGGAAAGTACAAGAACACTTCCCAACAGGTGAAACTGACATCCTTCAAGGAAGTTTAGTGTTCTTAAAAACGGATGGACCTATTACCGTCCCGGATTTTTCTAATTGGTCCAAACGAAATGTGTTAGTGTACCAGATGTTATCTGGTCTAAATATCCAAGTAGTTGGTGAAGGCTATGTAATTAGTCAAAGTGTGACTAAAGGAACCGTCACAAATGACCAAACACCAATTGTCATTAAATTAGAAACACCCGAAGAAACCAACACTAAAGTTGTGCCACCACCGAATGTAGAAGGAGAAGAAACACTTCCGCAAGATTAATCATTGAATAGTGGCCACTTTCTAATCATACGCTGTTAAAAAACAAGGTGTGATTTAAATGAAAGCAGGAGTCCCTTTTAAGTTGAAAATCAGGGTAAGGACAATGATTCTTCTCTTTTTATGCTTAGGTGTAGCGTCATTAGGAAAACTTGTGTTCATGCAGTTTTTTCAATACGAATGGCTAACCCTGAAAGCAGAAGAGAATTGGGATCGAGAAATTCCTTTTTCACAAACGAGAGGCAATATCCGAGACCGCGACGGTGAGTTAATCGTAGGCAACAAATTGGCACCAACACTTTATTTTATGCCAGCTCAAAACAATGATGTTGAAAGCGCAGCTGCAACATTAAGCAAAGCTCTTAACATGGATGAAAAAAAACTGATAGAGCAAATGAGCAAAAAAACATTTCTTGTTAAATTGGCACCAGAAGGTAAAAATATTGAATTAGCTAAAGCAATTGAAATCCAGTCATTACAAATACCTGGCCTATATACAGGTGTCGATTATGTTCGTGACTATCCAAATGATGATCTTTTATCCCGATTCATTGGGTTTACAGGTTATGATCATGAAGGTTTGGCAGGAATCGAATATCAATACAATAAGTATTTAACATCAACAGAATCGACATTGCGTTTGTTTACTGATGCGAAAGGTAGCTCGCTTCCACATGTTAATGATGGATGGGAAGAAGGTTCAGATGGTGCTTCTGTAGAGTTGACCATTGATTTAAATGTTCAACAAATAGTTGAACGAGCATTGTCACAAGCCATGGAGAAATATGAAGCGGAACAAGCTATGGCCATTGCCATGAATCCCAAAACAGGTGCCATATTATCAATCGCCTCATTTCCGACTTTCCATCCATTGGAATATGACAAAGTGAGCCCGAGCGTTTATAATCAGAACTTGCCAGTCTCTATGACATTTGAGCCTGGGTCTACGTTTAAAATCATCACGCTTGCCGCTGCATTGGAAGAGGGGAAAGTAGATTTACAAAAAGACTCATTTTTTGACCCAGGCTATTCAATAGTGGAAGGTACTCGTCTTCGGTGTTGGCAAAGAAGGGGTCATGGTCAGCAAACGTTCTTGGAAGTAGTAGAAAACTCATGCAATCCTGGTTTTATTGAACTTGGTCAACGTGTAGGTCGTGATAAACTTGCATCGTACATACGAGATTTCGGATTTGGCAAAAAAACTGGCTCTTCAATTGCAGGCGAATCAACTGGTATTCTATTCTCAGAGGAATCATATGGACCTGTAGAGCATGCTACGACATCTTTTGGTCAAGGGATATCTGTTACACCAATTCAACAAGTCCAAGCGGTTTCAGCTGCTGTCAATGGAGGTAAATTGTTTCAACCCTATGTGGTAAATCGAATTTATAATGAGCAAACAAATGAAGTGATTATCGAAAATAAGCCAACTGAAGTGCGTCAAGTAATTTCCGAAGAGACATCAAAAACCGTTCGAGAAACACTCGAATCTGTAGTGGCAAATGGGTCAGGACGTAATGCTTTTCGTGATACAATGCGGATAGGTGGGAAAACAGGCACGGCTCAGAAGGCTGTGAACGGACGGTATGTGGATGGACAATATATATTATCATTTATTGGCTTTGCACCTGCTAACGACCCTGAAATCGTTGTTTATGTAGCGATTGATAGCCCGAAACATGTTGTGCAATTCGGTGGGGTTATCGCTGCTCCGATTGTTGGAGAAATTATTGAAGATAGCGCACCTTTTTTAGGATTGAAAACGGACACAGACCAAATTGAAAAAGAATATCGCTGGGGAGATCGCATTGAACGACGTGTACCTTCACTGGTAGGACTAGAGAAGAATGAAATTGTCATGATTGATGAGCCATTTAAAATCGAATGGCATGGGACAGGTACAAAAATTGTTTCACAAATTCCAAAAACAGACAGTTTATTGTCTGTAGATGGTACGATTCATCTATACTTAGGTGAATAATAGTAACAACGAATACAATCGTTTATTTGAAGGAGAATACATATGACACTCGCAACAACAATTATGATTGTAGGAATGGGCTTTATACTTACGGTCCTACTAACACCACTTTTCATCCCGGCTTTAAAGCGGTTGAAGTTTGGTCAGAGTATCCGAGAAGAGGGTCCACAATCTCATATGAAAAAAGCAGGGACACCAACAATGGGAGGACTCGTCTTTATTGTTGCCATCGTACTAACGACACTAGTGCTAGCCTTTTATTTAAAAGTCATGACAACTCACACGATTGTTTTGGTTTTAGTTCTTGTTGGATTTGGACTAATCGGCTTTCTTGACGACTTTATTAAAGTTGTTCTTAAACGGAATTTAGGTTTAACATCTCTACAAAAATTAATCGGCCAAATTATCATAGCCATTGCTGCCTTTTTCTTGATCAAACCGGGAAATTTCAGCACGGTAATTGAGATTCCTTTTACGGATTGGTCTCTAAATCTAGGAATCTGGTATGTTGCATTTTTGATTTTCTGGCTAGTCGGATTTTCCAATGCAGTAAATTTAACGGATGGTTTAGACGGACTTGTGTCAGGGACAGCTTCAATCGCATTTACAGCATTTGGAGTGATTGCACTCGTTTATGATCAAAAGGATATAGCCGTATTTGCATTTGCAGTAACGGGTGCACTTCTTGGGTTCTTAATCTTCAACGCAAATCCAGCGAAAGTATTTATGGGGGATACTGGTGCATTGGCACTTGGTGGTGTACTGGCCATGGTGTCAGTATTAGTGAAACATGAATTGTTGCTGGTCTTGATTGGAATTGTATTTGTAGCTGAGACTTTATCGGTCATTCTACAAGTCATTAGTTTCAAAACAAGAGGCAAGCGTATCTTTAAAATGAGTCCGATTCATCACCACTTTGAAGAGTCGGGTTGGTCGGAATGGAAAGTGGTTATTGTTTTTTGGTCAACCGCGTTTTTAGCAGCATTTATCGTAGTTTTGATGGAGGTGATGTAAATGAAGCACATAACAACATTTGAATCAAAAAAAGTACTAGTTTTAGGTCTTGCAAAGAGTGGGGTGGCAGCAGCTGAACTTCTGCATAGATTAGGTGCATTTGTCACGGTCAATGATGCAAAACCTTTTGAGGAAAGTCCGGATGCGCAAGGTTTGTTAAGTAAAGGAATTACAGTTATTTGTGGAAGACATCCCGACGACTTGCTAGATGAAGGATTTGAATATGTCATCAAGAACCCGGGGATTCCTTATCATAATCCCATTATTAAAGATGCGGGCACAAGAGGGATTCCGGTTTGGACTGAAATTGAGTTAGCTTATCTAATTAGTGAAGCCCCTTTTATAGGAATAACTGGTTCGAACGGGAAAACAACGACAACTACTCTGCTTTTCCATATGTTAAATCAAGGTGGTCAAAAACCATTGATTGCGGGGAATATTGGAACAGTTGCGTGCACAGTTGCTGAATCAGCGAAACCGGAACAAGTGATTGTAACTGAACTTTCTTCATTCCAATTAATGGGGATCAATTCATTCCGACCAACTATCTCAATTCTTACCAATTTGTATGAAGCCCATTTAGATTATCATGGATCGTTTGACGAATATGGAGAAGCGAAATTTGCTGTAACTAAAAATCAAACACCAGAAGATATCTTTATTTACAATATGGATCAACCTGCTATCGTAAAATATGCTAAAAGATCAAATGCCCAACTATTGCCATTTTCAACGAAAGGCCGTCAAGAAAATGGGATAAGTGCAGATGCTACGCATATCTACTGGTTTGGCGAACCCTATCTTGAAAGAAAAATGATTGCGTTACCTGGTGAGCATAATTTAGAAAACATCTTATGTGCACTAGCAGCTTCGATTCTATTGGAATGTCCAAAAGAAACCATTCAACATGTGTTAACGTCCTTTACTGGAGTAAAACACCGAACTCAATTTGTACGAGAGTGGAACCAACGTAAATTCTTCAATGATTCAAAAGCAACGAACACCCTTGCAACAAAGAGTGCTCTAGCTGCGTTTAAACAACCTATTATATTAATCGCTGGTGGATTAGACCGAGGGCATTCATTTGAAGAATTGAGAGAACATATGGGTCATGTGAAAGCGATTGTCTCTTTTGGAGAAACAAGTAATCGTCTATCTGACTTCGGTGCATCTTGCGGAGTAAATAAACTCGAAAAAGTGGAGAATATTCAGCAAGCTGTTAAAGTAGCAACCTCTTTATCGGAACCACATGATGTAATTCTCCTTTCACCAGCTTGTGCGAGCTGGGATCAATACGCAAACTTCGAATTGCGAGGAGACGACTTTATTGAAGCGGTTTTTCAAATTAAATAACCTAATCATCATATGAAGGGATGCCAAAACTGTCGAAAAAACCTACTCACGTTTTTTTGTTAACTAGTTTACTAATAACCGTTATTGGATACTTTTTTGTTTATTCTGCTGGATCGTACTGGGGTAAAGTTCATTATGAAGAAAGTCTTCCTTTCTTCTGGAAACAAGCATTGTATGGAACTATAGGAATGTTCTGCGCCTGGATTATTATGAAATTTCCTTTTATCCATTTTCGGAAGTTTTGGTTTGGGGCTTACATCTTTTCCATTTTATTATTATTTGCTGTTTACATACCTGGTCTTGGTGTTGTTCGAAATGGTTCCCAAAGCTGGATTCAACTTGCAGGATTTAGTTTACAACCTGCCGAATTCGTGAAAATATCTGTAATGGGATATTTAGCATGCATATTAGCAAATTTGCAAAATCATAAGTTGAAGTCTTTCCTAGGTCCGATAATGGTTTGTTTAGTTCCAGCGGGGATTATTATGGTCCAACCGGATTTCGGCTCGGCATTCCTATTAATCATTGGTGCATTTTCACTGTTGTTCATTGCAGGATTACCCATTCGATTTTTCATTAGCATTGGGGTACTCGGAATGGCAGGTCTCATTGGGTTAATCATTTCCGCTCCATATCGGTTAAAACGGATTTCCGCTTTTTTAGATCCTTGGTCCGATCCATTGAACAGCGGGTTTCAAGGAATTCAATCATTATTGGCTATTGGACCGGCTGGATTGTTTGGGCATGGTTTCGGTCAAAGTAGACAAAAGTTTTTGTACTTACCAGAGCCCCAAAACGATTTCATTTTTTCCATAATCGTAGAAGAAATGGGCTTTATAGGTGCATTCGTTTTAATTAGTTTGTTTATCCTGTTTTTATATACAGGCTACCGATTGGCAGTTTCGGCTCCAACAAAAGTTGGGTTTTTCGCAATCGCAGGTCTCCAGTCAATGATAGGGTTCCAAATCTTTTTAAATATCGGGGTAGTGATCGGTCTGTTTCCTGTGACAGGTGTTACTTTGCCATTTATCAGTTACGGTGGCTCTTCACTCCTGTCGACATGGCTGATTGTAGGGCTCATTCTTCGTTTTTCGAAAGACTAATAGAGTTAGAAAGGAGTGAATAACGTGGATAAAATCATTGACATTGAAGATCGAATACCAACATTAAGGGAACGCCGTAAAAAAAGAACCAATCGCAAATTCACGTTATTGCTCGTTATTTTCCTGCTAACACTAATCGGTCTCCTCTATTTTCAATCTCCATATAGTCACGTGCAAAAAATTGTCGTTAAGGGAGCTGACTTATCATCAAATCAAGAGTATATCGATTTAAGTGGGTTGATGAAAGGTCAATCCATGTGGGAAGTCAGGACAAGCAATGCCGAAAAACTTTTGCAGAAAAAAACATGGATTCAAGATGTCTCAGTAAAGCGAAGTGGTTTAACAACTATCACAATTAATGTGAAAGAATGGAAAAGAGCTGCTTACGTAGAGTCTGAAACAGGCTACGATGTATTGCTTGCAAATGGGGAAGTCTATCAATCTAAAAAAGAGGTTTTCCCGATAGATGCCCCTTTATTAAGTAATTTTGATAATGAAAAAACAATAAATCGCATGCTCAAACAATTGACAAAATTAAATGAGGAAGTTTTGTCATTGATTTCTCAAATTGAGTCTGATCCATCTGAAGCAGATCCATATCGAATTCGCTTGTTTTTGAATGATGGCAATGAAGTTAGAGCTGTTATTCCATCTCTTGCAGAAAAAATGAACTATTATCCCTCGATCATCGCTCAAATTGGGGAGTCACAAAAAGGCGTGATCGATATCGAAGTCGGTTCATTCTTTCAAACTTATTTAGATTTGTACAACCCTCAACCTAAGGAGGCGGAGGAAGTTGAAGAAATTCCAGAATAAACCGAGCCGTTCGATTTTGAATAAGCGCATCATTTTCTCAATCGTGTGTTTAGTCCTAGGGTTTATGTTAGCGTATTCCTATAGTTTATCGAGTAGTAAGAAGTTAAATGGAGAACCTGTTAGTAGTACGTACTTTGAACAAGAAGAACGCTATCGAGAAGACTTGGTTCAACAAAAAGAACGCAATAAAGAATTGGCTGAGGAATTAGAAGCGAGACAACTACAAGTTAGAGAAATTGAAAAGTCTCTTTCAGGCAGCGAAGAAAAATATGAAGGACTGATTAATGAAGCAGAAGATTTACGCTTACTAATTGGTCTACTACCTGCTACAGGTGAAGGCGTATCAGTGGAACTTGAAGATGCCGAATACAATCCTGAATCAGTCAATCCAAATGATTATATTGTCCATGAAAGTCATGTCTTTCAAGTATTAAATGAATTGAAAATATCTGGAGCGGAAGCACTTTCGATAAATGGGCAAAGACTTCATGCGAATTCTTATATTAAATGTAATGGTCCAGTTATTACGATTGATGGACAACCCTTCCCAGCACCTTTTATTATTGAAGCTGTAGGAGATCCTTCAGTTTTAGTGCCATCACTACAACTATCCGGTGGTGTACTGGATCAACTTCTCAACGATAATATAGTCGTGACGATTGAAGAAAAATCAAAAATAAAAATGCCAGCACTGTAAGTTCGAAGGCTAAGAACGCGAAATCGTTTCGCAACGCCTTCATGACCCACATCCTGTGGTCCCAAGCGGAAAGTGCCACTCAAGCTTTATGATCACCCTTGTTTAATTTCGCAATAGAAAGGAGCGGTTCGATGAAACAAGGTGTTTATGTCCGCTTCACAGCTATTTTATTGATTGTAGGCTTTATGATTGCTGTTCAGTACAATACAGTCCAAAAACCCGAATCACGTGATACACGAGATATTTGGGCAATTAGACAAGACCTATCAACAGAAAAACAATTGCACTCCGAGCTGCTCTCAGACATTCGAGACATTAATGAAACCATAACGAAATATGAGAACTTGCAGTCCGATAGTCCAGTACAAGCGTTAAACGATACGTTGTCATCCTTAAGAAAAAAAGCGGGATTAACAGAAGTAACTGGTCCCGGATTAGAACTAATCGTTGAACCATCATTAGAGGCAATAGCACTTGGCCAAAATGTCACTTCGATTTCACCAGATCTACTTGTACGTTTATTAAATGAAATAAATCGGTTTAATGGGCAACATGTTTCTATTGACGGTAAACGGATTATCAATTCATCGCCCATACGCGATATAAATGGTCAAACCACCGTTAACAGTTTAATTATCCAAACGCCACCATTTGATATTCGAATCGGAACGGATACACAGGAAGCTGCTGAAAAGCTATACAACCACTTAAAATCTTCAAATATTACAGATGATTTTTATATTGACAATTTAACATTGAAAATTGGCGAACCGAAAAATGAAGTGACCGTCCCGGGATTTGATCAGCCTATTAATACTAAATATCTAAAAAATACATCGAAAGGGGACTAATTTATGTGGCTACCATTGCTTGGATTGATTTTGGGGATTTCGCTTGGGCTGCTGACCGATATTCAGATCCCTTCGGTGTATGAAAACTATTTATCCATCGCGGTATTAGCGGCTCTTGATACATTGTTCGGTGGCATTCGTGCACAGTTACAACATGTATATGACGACAAAGTATTTGTAAGTGGATTTTTCTTTAACATTGCTTTGGCCGCAGGACTTGCTTTTTTAGGGGTACACTTAGGTGTGGACTTGTATCTAGCTGCAATTTTTGCCTTTGGAGTGCGTCTATTCCAAAATATTGCAGTGATTCGACGCATCATCCTGACAAAGTGGTCGGAAAGAAAAGGGACTATTGACTAAAAAACAGTCGAATAGAAGGAAAATTTACAACTTTTAATGATAATGCTTAGACAAGCTTGATAGAATGCAATAGAATGATGAGTAAAGAGTTGTTGAAGGAGGTGCCACGGATTGAATCAAACTGAATTATATGTTTCTCTTGATATCGGGTCTTCATCAATAAAGGTCCTGATTGGAGAAATGACAGAGGGTTCCTTAAATGTAATTGGTGTTGGGAATGTAAAGTCAAATGGTATTCGAAAAGGTGCCATTGTCGATATTGATGCAACTGTACAGTCCATTAAAAAGGCCATTGACCAAGCTGAACGAATGATTGGGATGTCCATAAACGAAGTAGTATTAGGAATTCCTGCTAACCAGAGCATGTTGCAACAGGTAAAAGGCGTGGTAGCAGTTAACAGTGAAAATCGTGAAATTACTGATGATGATTTAGATCGAGTAATGGAATCGGCACAGGTGATGTCCATTCCACCAGAAAGAGAATTAGTCAATTTGGTGCCAAAGCAATTTATTGTGGATCATTTAGATGAAATTAAAGATCCTCGTGGAATGATTGGTATTCGATTGGAAATGGATGGTACGATGTTGACGACATCCAAAACGATCTTACACAATGTGTTACGGTGTGTAGAACGTGCGGGTCTTCAAATTCGTGAAATTTATTTACAACCATTGGCCGCAGGACACTTTGCCTTATCGGAAGATGAAAAAAATCATGGCACCGCTTTTATTGATATAGGCGGGGGATCAACAACAATTGCTGTGTTCCAAGACGGACATTTAACACATACATCCGTTTTACCTGTTGGTGGAGATCATTTGACAAAAGATTTATCGATTGTCTTAAAAACTCCAACTGAGCAAGCGGAAAAAATCAAACAACAATATGGACATGCCTTTTACGATGATGCATCTGACGATGAATTGTTTGAAGTACCTGTAATTGGTGCGGAAATGAAAGAACAGTATAGTCAGAGATACATATCAGAAATTATTGGCGTTCGTTTAGAAGAGTTATTTGAATTAGTGTTAGAAGAGTTTTACCGCATGGGCATACAAGATTTACCAGGTGGTGTCGTAATTACTGGCGGTGTAGCAAAACTAGAAGGACTTACGCAATTAGCACGTCATATTTTGCAAACTAGAGTTAGACTTTATACACCTGAGTACATTGGCGTAAGAGAACCTGGATACGCGACAGCGGTAGGATTAATACGTTACGCTCATATGGAAGATCAATTCTTTAACCGATTTGGTGTAAGCAATGCTCTAGGGCAGTCGAAAAGACCAGAACATAGTGCACCAGCTCCCAAAAAGCAAAAACAAGTGAAAGAAAGTTATGAAGACAAAGAAAGTGTTATGGGGAAAGCGCGCAAGTTCCTCGATAAATTTTTCGAATAAAAACCATAGACTATTTGTAATAGAAGGAGGAAATGCGATGTTGGAGTTTGATACAAATGTAGACCAACTTGCCGTCATTAAAGTAATTGGTGTCGGTGGCGGTGGTAACAACGCTGTAAACCGTATGATTGAACACGGCGTACAAGGTGTGGAATTTATTGCAGTGAATACAGATGCACAAGCATTGAATCTATCAAGAGCAGAAGTGAGATTACAAATTGGTGCAAAATTAACTCGTGGACTTGGAGCTGGCGCAAATCCTGAAGTTGGTAAAAAAGCAGCTGAAGAGAGCAAAGAACAAATCGAGGAAGCATTGCGCGGAGCTGATATGGTATTTGTAACTGCAGGTATGGGTGGAGGTACTGGAACTGGTGCTGCCCCTGTAGTCGCTCAAATTGCTCGTGAAATTGGAGCATTGACAGTAGGTGTTGTCACTCGTCCATTCACTTTTGAAGGTAGAAAACGCTCGACTCAAGCCATCGGTGGAATTGGTGCGATGAAAGAAGCAGTTGATACACTAATTGTTATTCCGAACGATAAATTACTTGAAATCGTGGACAAAAATACCCCGATGCTAGAAGCGTTCCGTGAAGCGGATAATGTACTTCGTCAAGGTGTTCAAGGTATTTCTGATTTAATTGCCGTTCCGGGATTAATTAACTTGGACTTTGCTGACGTTAAAACAATCATTTCAAACAAAGGTTCTGCTCTTATGGGCATCGGGATTTCGACTGGTGAAAACCGTGCTGCAGAAGCCGCGAAAAAAGCCATCTCTAGTCCACTCTTAGAAACGTCAATTGACGGAGCAAAAGGTGTCTTGATGAATATCACCGGCGGATCAAACTTAAGCTTATTTGAAGTTCAGGAAGCTGCTGATATTGTTGCCTCTGCTTCAGATGAAGATGTAAACATGATTTTCGGTTCTGTCATTAACGATAATTTAAAAGATGAAATTATCGTGACAGTCATTGCAACTGGTTTCAATGAAGAGCCGATTACATTACGACCTAATCGCAATGCTGGTTTTGGGGCTGCACGTTCTCAACAATCAGCGGTTCAGACTCAAGCACCAACAGCGGCACCAACGCGTGAAACTAGACGTGAAGAAGCACCTTCATATCAACAACAAGAGCCTTCTAGAAGAGAGACGCAAACTTCACATCAAGAAGATACGTTAGACATTCCGACATTCTTACGTAATCGTCAGAAGAGATAATTACGTCAGAATAAGTTAGTCATGTCAGCCCCGACTAACTACAGCGGTATGCAGAGTAAGTGCATGCGGAAGATAATAAGTAGAAAGCCCATTACATGGAGCCAACGTGGCCCATGTAATGGGCTTTTTTTGTCGTAGATTTTTTTACGAGAGGAACAAGAATTGACAGGTTTTGCAAATGACAAGTGATAACTTATTAATAAGAGGTGAGAAAATGTATGCTGAAGTTTTGATTGCGATAAATACACTCGTCAATTTTTCCTTGCTTTCTTTTTCAAATAAAATGGGATCATTTCATCAAAAAGCTTGGCGTTTGTGGGGGAGTGCCTTTATTGGTGGGGTGAGCATCGTACTATTCGGTGGTAGTTTCATTTCCCTAGTATTTACTTTCATCTGTATGACGACATTAGCCTTTGGGTTCAATCGATCCAATTGGATACTTGCAGCAACGAATACGCTGATTGGTGCTTTATTTGCCGGTGGTTTATTAACGGTTATTCAACCACTATTAGCAAAAGCTAGTTGGTATGTTGTCTTGATCATTGCTGGTACTGTATTAGCAATTAGTTTAGGCGGAATTCAGAAAAATTGGTTTCGTGTTAATTTAACGGCACTAAAAGACTCCTATATGGGACAAGTTACCATCCGTTTGTTTCAACAAGAATTTCAACTCACCTCGTATTCTGACACAGGTAATCTTTGCATTGAACCATTATCAGGCAATCCAGTTCACTTTATTTCCGCAGAAAAAATGAAATCATATATTCCTTTAGAATTGTGGCAGTACCTATATTCTTTTGAAGGTACTTCGACTGAATCACTGAAAGATATTCCATTACCTTTCCAATCACAAGTACGTCTAATCAGACTACAAACAGTGCAGAATCAGTCCACATGGGCAATCGGAATAAAAGTGGATCATATTCGATTGAAGACAACCTCAGAACACTCGTTAGGACCATGCTATATCGTACTTACAAAAAACAGTAAACATTTTCCACGTCAAACAGATGTAATTTTGCACGCTTCAACATTATTTAACTAAACCAGGGAGGATGAATGCTATGTTAATCAGAATTTGGAATCGACTTGTTAGACTTTGGAGTCAATGGCGCAGTAAAGGAACATACTATATTGGCGGAAGTGAATCCTTGCCACACCCAATGAATCGTGAAGAAGAAGCAAAAACGATTGAAGCGTTTATGAATGGAAATTTGACGGCTCGCGATACATTAATTGAGCGTAACTTGAGGTTAGTTGTCTACATTGCTAGACGATTTGAAAATACCGGTACACATATAGAAGATTTAATTAGCATTGGGTCTATTGGATTGATTAAAGCGATCGAAACGTTCAACACTGAGAAAAAAATCAAACTGGCTACGTATGCTTCACGCTGTATTGAAAATGAAATATTAATGCATCTTCGTAAGACTAGTCGCCTAAAATCTGAAGTTTCTTTTGACGAACCATTAAATTCTGATGCGGATGGCAATGAACTTTTACTTTCTGATATTTTAGGAACAGATGAACATATTATTGCAGAAGATGTAGAGAAAAAAATAGAACGTCAATTTATGTTTTCGGCAATCGACTTATTAGAGAAACGAGAAAAATACATTATGGAGTGTCGATTCGGTTTAAATGGTCAAGAAGAGATGACACAAAAAGAAGTCGCCGATATGCTTGGTATATCACAATCCTATATTTCTCGTTTAGAAAAGAAAATTATTCATGACTTACGGGAAGAGTTAAATCAACCAACAGCTTGATGGAATGGATGAATTTGGAGAAGTAGAAGCACGCATATAATCCCTCGTGGCGGACACACTGATATGTATCACAGTGTTGAACAGTTCGGAGGGAAAAGCGATGGTACGTACAAAAGTCGAATTATGCGGTGTAGATACGTCAAAGCTACCAGTATTATCAAACGAAGTGATGACACAAACCTTTATACGTCTACAAAGTGGAGATGAATTTGCTAAAGATGAGTTAGTAATGGGAAATTTACGATTGGTACTTAGTTTAGTCCAACGTTTTGCATACCGTGGGGAACAAGCAGATGATCTATTTCAAGTAGGTTGTATAGGATTAATTAAATCAATTGAAAACTTTGATTTAAAACACAATGTACGTTTTTCAACGTATGCAGTGCCGATGATCATTGGGGAAATCAGAAGGCATTTGCGTGATCATCATCCAGTTCGTGTATCAAGATCATTACGCGATATTGCTTATAAATCGATGAAAGCTAAAGAACAATATATTACAGATCATTTACATGAACCTACTTTACAACAGTTATCGGAAATAACGGAGATTCCCCATGAAGATATCCTATTTGCTTTGGATGCGATACAAGAACCTATATCGTTGCATGAGCCCATTTATCATGATGGCGGGGATCCGGTATTCATGCTTGACCAATTGCGGGATGAGCAAGTCTCGGAAGAGTCATGGTCGACGTATGTGTTTATGAAGGAAAGTATAAGCAAACTAGATTTACGAGAACAAAAAATCTTAGCGAAACGTTATTACTATGGAGAGACGCAAACTGAGATTGCAAAAGAATTAGGTATATCACAAGCACAAATATCAAGACTTGAGAAACATGCGATTCGTGTAATTAAAGAACAGTATAATCTAGACGGTAAGTAATAACAAAAGAGCATTTATTCCATTTCGGAATAAATGCTCTTTTTGAATATAAAAAGTATAGAATTTGGGACTACCACAAAACGAGCGTTGACTGGAACAAGTATTCCCTATAATACCGCTTCAGCACTTTGAGGATCTCCCGCGATAAGCCAGGCAGAAGATCACTGCCAGTCTTCTCGCTCCGGCTAGCACTTGAAAGGCGCCTATGCTGGTACTGCATAGTCAAATTGATTCCATCTCATTTCTTACAGCATATACAGATAACTAAAGAGCCTTTCCGGATTTTTATCGAGGAAAGGCTCGCTTGTTTAGATTGAAAGTACTTTTTCAGTGGCCTACTTCGTTTTGATGGGGATTTATATGGAGTAAATTGGGTGAATGGGTAGAAATCAAAATGAAGAAAATAAAATAAATAGCCACGCTTCTTAAACAGTAGCGTAGCGGAAAACAAAACGAAGGCGCGTACGCTGATTCTGCATGGGTAATTGATTTCATCTAATTCAGTTGTTTTGTACCTTCAAACACCAAAATAGAAACACAGTACGGTCACCAAAATAAAGAAAGTAGTGGAAGGTCAAAATTTCATCTTTGACCGATTGATCGATAAAGGAAGGGAACTATTCTCAAGTTGACCAATTCAAATTCACTGTTCGCATTGAGGCAACAAGGCATCCATAGCGACCTGTGAACTTGAATGTGTCAGTAATCATTCTCAGTTTTCAATCACATTAAAAGACCTTGCGTCATTTTGTCAGGTTTTTCTTACATACCTAAACATAAACTGTATGAAAAGGGGGAATGACAGTTGAAATTTACGGAAATCCAACAAAAAGAATTTATTGAAGCAAGCGATGGAAGGATGTTAGGATATGTCAACGATGCAGAAATATCGAAAGAACATGGAAAGATTGAATCTTTTTTTTTAGCTGAACCGAAAAAAATGCTAGAATTATTTTCAGGAAACCGACCTACAATTGTAATCCGATTAGCAGATATCAAAGTTATCGGTAAGGACGTAGTTATTGTACAGTCCAGTGTTACAGAACAGGGATAAACATTGAATTATCAACGTTTTGTTGATACAATATAATGACAACATCAATACTTTTAAGTAAGGAACTCATGATTATGCAAATTGAACTTAAACTTCAACAAATACAACAAAAAATTACCCAAGCATGTGAGCTAGTAAATCGGTCAATGTCTGATGTCCATATCGTGGCAGTAACAAAATCTGTATCAATCGAGCGAACACTAGAAACCTTACAAGTAGGGTTAACTCATCTTGGTGAAAACCGTCCGGAAGGTTTGCTCAGTAAACAGGAAATGATAAAAACACCGGCAGTATGGCATTACATTGGTTCCTTACAAACTAGAAAAGTGAAACAAGTTATTAACCATATACATGTATTACATTCACTTGATCGTCTTAGCCTGGCTGATGAAATACAAAAAAGAGCAGATAAGCAGATTGATTGTTTTGTACAAGCAAATGTTTCCGGTGAAGAATCAAAACAAGGAATTGGACTTGAAGATGTCGAATCATTCATTGAATCCATTAAAGATCATAATCGGATTCGTATTATCGGGCTCATGACAATGGCTCCAAATACTACTGATGAACATGTCATCCGCAATGTCTTTAAGTCTCTGAAAGCCATGCAACTGAAAATAGCTGAAAAACAATACGCACACGCTCCTTGCACAGAACTGTCTATGGGGATGTCAAATGACTACGAAATTGCGATTGAAGAAGGCGCTACATATGTTCGAATTGGCACAGCACTAGTCGGAGAAGAAAGTGAGGATCTCACATGAGCATGAAAAATAAATTCAAAAACTTTTTTTACTTAGAAGAGGAAGAAGAGACACCCAAAACAAATGAACGCAGAAATGAATCGCAACCTACGCCTCAGCCGACTGTTCGAAAAACTGCAAAAGAAAGAAGAGTCGTACAGAACGATACAAGTGCAACTTCCAATATTATCAGCCTACAAAATTTGCAAAAATCTTCAAAAGTAATATTAGTTGAACCTCGTGTATATGCAGAAGCACAGGATATTTCGGAGCATTTAAAAAACAAGCGTTCAGTCGTAGTAAATTTACAACGGATTGATAAAGATCAAGGAATTCGCATAGTAGATTTTTTGAGTGGAACCGTGTATGCTCTAGGTGGGGATATACAACGTATCGGCACCGATATTTTCCTTTGTGCACCGGATACGGTAGAAGTGGCAGGAGCCATTTCTGATTATTTTTACGATGACTTACAATAATTGAGGTGTAATTAGTTCATATGGATTTAATATTTAAATTAATTTCAGAGGCATTAGGATTATATACAATCCTATTAATCATTAATATTTTTATGTCTTGGATACCGTCAATTCAAAATTCGAGTTTTGGTCAAATGTTAGGAAAAATTTGTGAACCTTATTTAGAGCAATTCAGACGTTTCATCCCACCTTTTGGCATGATAGACGTTTCACCAATTGTCGCTATTTTAGTGTTGAACCTAGCACGTAATGGGCTTCAACAATTAACTTTGATTGTTTGAAATCTTACCTCACATTGTGAGGTTTTTTTTGACCATTGAAAGGAAGAATACTTATGGAACATGTATTGCAGCATTTTCGCAAAGATGAGCAGCCTTTTATTGAACAAGTCGGCGGATGGCTACGAGAAACACAAGATCGTTATGCGCCTAAACTGACAGATTTTCTAGATCCAAGACAACAATATATTGTACAGTCCATGGTTGGGCAAAATGATGATATAGTAGCAACAGATTTTGGTGAATTTCCGGATGCAGAGAGAAAACGAATGTTTATCGCACCCTCTTATTTTGTTGCATCTAATGAAGACTACAACATTTCCATGTTATCAATTAAATACCCTTCGAAATTTATCAAATTAGAACATCCCGATGTATTGGGAACGTTAATGTCACTTGGACTTGATCGTTCGAAATATGGAGATATTCGTGTGGCTGACAGCCAAATAGAATTTGCTGTCGCAGCAGAAGTCTCTGATTTTGTACGAATGAATATTTCAACCATTGGTAAATCAAAAGTCCAAGTGGAAGAATTGCCCCTTGATCATCCATATTTAGAAAACAATGATGTGTGGGTCGAAGAAACGCATTCTGTGAGTTCTATGAGAATAGACACCATTATTGCCTCGCTTTTTAATGTTTCAAGACAAAAATCTTCGCTGCTTATCAATAGTGGTAAAGTAAAAGTGAACTGGACTATTCGAGAACAACCTTCTTTCGAATTGCATGAGTCTGATTTATTATCTATTAGAGGGTATGGCCGAATCCAAATCGGTTTGATAGAAGGACGTACAAAAAAGGATAAGATTCGACTTCAAATTGCTCGTATCGAGCCGAAATAGTGAAAAACATTCATGAAATTCAAATTATTGCTGTCATCAAAGTCAATGAACGGTATAATAGTTTGAAATGGAGTAAGTAAGTAAAGGGGAGATTCTGAAATGCCACTATCACCATTAGATATTCATAACAAAGAGTTTAGTCGTGGATTTCGAGGCTATAACGAAGATGAAGTTAACGAATTCTTGGAACAAGTGATTAAAGATTTCGAACTTCTTATTAAAGATAAAAAAGAACTGGAAGAGAAATTGAAATCTTCAAGTGAGCGGGTAGGACATTTCACTACAATTGAAATGACACTTCAAAAGTCAATCATGGTTGCCCAAGAGGCTGCAGAAGAATTGCGTCGAAACTCTCAAAAAGAAGCCAAATTAATTGTCAAGGAAGCAGAGAAAAATGCGGACCGAGTAGTTAATGAAGCCTTAACGAAAGCGCGTCGTATCTCAGTTGAAATTGATGATTTGAAAAAACAATCAAAAGTCTTCAGAAACCGTTTTAAAATGCTGGTGGAAGCACAACTTGATTTAATTAATACAGACGACTGGGATCATCTAATGCAATATGAAGTAGATGTAACTGAATTATCTCGTATTGGAACAAGCGAAGAAGATTAATCGATGCTTGACGTTCTTAGAAACATTCCCTATACTATCTACATATTGTAAGATAAGCGGAAAGCGCCATTCTAGCGCGACTCCGACGGTGGAGCTCCTGAAACGAAAACTTGTTTTCGAATGAAGGTGTAAAGCGGAGGTGTGAACTGGCTCTTAGAGCTAGTCATATTAAAATAAAAAAACGTTGACAGAGACAGTAGTTTGTAAGCACAGTCTAGCGATTCGAGGGTGGTGGAAGCTCGAACAAGTTGCATACAAATGAAAATCCCTCTAGAGTTAAATCACTGAACTTGATTTTGTAAGTGATTTCGGTTTCACGCCGTTAATGTGATCTAAGCTGGCAACATAAACGTGTTGCAATTAGGGTGGTACCGCGAGTTATAACTTCTCGTCCCTTCATTGGGATGAGGGGTTTTTTTATTGTTTAGTTATGTTATATTTTATTGTAAATTTTTACTTGTTTAAAGATATGGAGTAAAACAGCGGAGCAGTTTTGCGCGGAATATCAACAGTAGAATCTAACATAACTTATTGTTTTTAGAACATATAAAAAAAGTTAAGTGGAGGTTTTTTAGATGGAATACAAAAATACTTTATTAATGCCTAAAACAGAGTTTCCGATGCGTGGAGGTTTACCGACTCGTGAACCATTAATGCAAACGAAATGGAATGATATGGACCTTTATAAAAAAGTGATGGACCGTACTAAAGGTCGACCTACTTTTATTCTTCATGATGGTCCTCCATATGCGAATGGAGATTTGCATATGGGTCACGCTCTCAATAAAGTTTTAAAAGATATGATTGTCCGTCATAAATCAATGACTGGTTTCCATGCACCATACGTTCCTGGTTGGGATACTCACGGTCTCCCAATTGAGCAAGCATTAACAAACAAAGGTGTAAACCGTAAAGAAATGACAGTCGCGGAATTCCGAAATTTATGTGAAACCTATGCATACGAACAAATCGATCGTCAACGCAACCAATTTAAACGTTTGGGTGTACGTGGAGATTGGGAAAATCCATATGTAACATTGAAACCAGCTTATGAGTCCCGTCAAATTGAAGTATTCGGTGAAATGGCTCGTAAAGGCTATATCTACAAAGGTCTAAAACCAGTTTATTGGTCACCATCAAGTGAATCAGCTTTAGCTGAAGCCGAAATCGAATACCAAGACAAAAAGTCACCTTCGATTTATGTAAGCTTTGATGTAACAGATGGAAAAGGAATCATTGCTGAAGGCACAAAAATCATCATTTGGACGACAACTCCTTGGACAATTCCAGCTAACCTTGGAATTTCTGTTCATCCCGAATTTGATTATGTAGTTGTAGAAGTTACTGGAAAACGCTATATTGTTGCAAAAGATTTACTTGAAACTGTTGCATCGACTTTAGAATGGGAAACGTATGAGGTCGTACAAAATGTTAAAGGGGAACAAATGGATCGAATGGTTGCAAAACATCCATTATATGACCGTGACTCCCTTGTAATGTTAGGGGAACACGTAACCAATGAAGGTGGTACGGGATGTGTTCATACAGCTCCAGGGCACGGGGAAGAAGATTTCCAAGTCGGTAAAGCTTATGGTCTAGAAGTACTTTCACCAGTAGATGACCGTGGTTGTTTAACGGCAGAAGCACCAGGATTTGAAGGGTTATTTTATGAGAAAGCCAATAAAGTCATTACTGAAGCATTGGAAACTGCTGGCGCGTTAGAAAAATTATCATTCTTCACTCACTCAGCACCACATGATTGGCGTACGAAAAAGCCGGTAATTTTCCGTGCAACTGCTCAATGGTTTGCATCAATTGAAGCTTTCCGTGAAGAATTGCTGCAAGCAATTAAAGATACTTCCTTCACACCATCATGGGGTGAAACGCGTCTATTCAATATGGTTCGTGACCGTGGAGATTGGTGTATTTCTCGTCAACGTGTATGGGGCGTTCCGATTCCTGTGTTCTATGCAGAAGATGGAGAACCAATTTTAACGGAAGAAACAATTGCACACGTATCTAAACTATTCCGTGAACATGGTTCAACAGTATGGTTTGAACGTGAAGCAAAAGACTTGTTACCAGAAGGATTTACACATCCAAATAGCCCGAATGGTCTTTTCTCAAAAGAAACGGATATTATGGATGTTTGGTTCGATTCAGGGTCTTCACATCAGGCTGTACTTGATGAACGTGATGATTTAGTCTATCCAGCTGATTTATACCTAGAAGGATCAGATCAATATCGTGGATGGTTTAACTCATCGTTAACCACGAGTGTAGCTATCAATGGTCATGCTCCATACAAAGGTTTATTAAGCCACGGCTTTACTCTAGACGGTGAAGGCCGCAAGATGAGTAAATCAATCGGTAACGTAATTGACCCTGCAAAAGTCATGAATCAATTAGGTGCTGACATTCTTCGCCTTTGGGTTGCATCAGTCGATTATACGGCCGATGTACGCGTGTCAGATTCAAACTTTAAGCAAGTTGCTGAAGTATATCGTAAAATCCGCAATACATTCCGTTTCTTACACGGAAATGTATCCGATTTTAACCCACAATCAGATCGTGTAGCATTTGAAGACCTTCGTGAAGTTGATCAATATATGGTCATGAAACTTCAAGAACTAATTGAAACGGTTCGTAATGCCTATGACAAGTATGACTTTGCCAGCGTTTATCATGCAGTTAACAATTTTGTCTCATCTGATTTGAGTTCATTCTATCTAGATATCGCTAAAGATGTGGTGTACATCGAAGGTGTAGATAACGTTCATCGTCGTGCGATGCAAACCGTTATGTATGATACATTGTTAGCATTATTAAAAGTAACAACGCCAATCCTGCCACATACAACGGATGAACTTTGGGAGTTCTTGACGTTCGAAACGGAAGAAAGCATTCAATTAACAGATTTCCCTGAAGCAACAACTCATGAATCTTTTGAAGCATTACGTACGAAATATGCACAATTAATGCTTGTACGTGACGATGTATTGAAAGCATTAGAAGTAGCTCGAAATGCGAAAGAAATTGGAAAATCACTTGAAGCGAAAGTAACAGTCTATGTAAAAAAAGATTTATTAGATGCTTTTGATACCAATAAAATTGATTTTGCTCAATTCTTTATCGTTTCCGACTTTACACTTGCTGGTGTTAAAGAAGAAGCACCTTCAGATGCATTAAAACTTGATGTTGCATCGGTAATTGTTACAAAAGCACAAGGCGAGAAATGTGAACGATGCTGGACGATTTCAGAAAAGATTGGGGAAAATGAGAAACATTCAACTTTATGCCCACGCTGTGCGGATGTTGTTGAAAAATATTACGTATAAATAGCTGATTCATTCATACGTTGTTCATCTCATATCCACCTACATTCGTGTTCATAAAGCAGTTAACATAATGCTTCATTACGAATATAAATGTATAAATTGAGCTGTCCTTCTCGGACAGCTCTTTCTGTCTGTTTGTGTTATGTGTTAAACTAGGTATGAGTCTTGGATAACGGGGGAACATTGTGTGTACATTTATTATTTAATTGCAATTGTCATCGTGGCAATTGATCACTTGACAAAATGGCTTGTTGTAAAAAATATGGCGCTCGGTGAACGAATTGTATTAATCGATCCGACATTTGCACTACTGTCTCATCGCAATCGTGGAGCTGCATGGGGAATGTTACAAGGACAAATGTGGTTATTTGCGATCGTCACAGTCATTGTGGTAATTGGTATTGTGTACTATTTTCATAAAGAATCAAAAGGTAAACCATTGTTTCAAATTAGTTTAATGGTTTTACTTGGTGGAACTTTAGGGAATTTTATTGATCGTGTGTTCCGCGGAGAAGTTGTGGATTTTGCGGATGTACTAATTCCAGTGATTAATTACGAATTCCCCATTTTTAATGTAGCAGATGCAGCATTAACAATAGGGGTTGTTATGCTCGTTATCGGATTATTTTTAGAAGAAAAAGCAGAAAAAGCTGCAAAGAAAACAGGTGAATAGATGGAAGATTATACGTATAAGATTTTAGAAGAACAAAAGGGTGAACGAATCGATAAAGCCCTTACGACATTAGAAGCGGATTGGACTCGTAGTCAAATTCAAATTTGGTTAAAAGATGGAGCCGTTTTAGTCAATGGAGAGCCTGTAAAAACAAACTATAAAGTAAGAGTAAATGATGTGATTACTGTCACTGTTCCAGAAGCTGAGGAACTGGATATTGTTGCAGAAGATCTAGATTTAGAGATTGTGTATGAAGACGAGGATGTCCTTGTTGTAAATAAACCACGCGGAATGGTTGTTCATCCAGCACCTGGTCATGCATCAGGTACACTTGTGAATGGTTTAATGCACCATTGTAATGATTTGTCTGGAATCAACGGTGTCATGAGACCAGGGATTGTGCACCGTATTGATAAAGATACGACTGGTCTATTGATGGTAGCGAAAAATGACAAAGCACATGTGTCTTTAGTGAACCAATTGGTTAAAAAGACGGTAACCCGTAAGTACACGGCATTAGTTCATGGACATATTCCGCATGACAAAGGTACAGTCGATGCACCGATCGGACGCGATGCTCGTGATCGTCAAAGTATGACCGTTCTCGATAAAGGAAAACACGCCGTAACACATTTCCGAGTTCTCGAGCGCTATGGTAACTTCACTTTAGTCGAATGTAGTTTAGAAACAGGTCGTACGCATCAAATTCGTGTTCACATGAAATACATTGGTTTCCCATTAGCTGGAGATCCTAAATACGGACCGAAGAAAACAATTGAATTTGACGGACAAGCTCTTCATGCTGGCGTTCTAGGATTCATCCATCCACGCACTGAAGAATACTTGGAATTCGAAGCTCCACTACCGGCAGACTTCAAGGAGTTACTAGAAGAAATGAAATCGAACGTTGACAATAAAGAAAAGTAAAATTATAATCAAAATAACGAAATTTAATAGAACACCTTTAAATACGGTCCAGAGAGGCTGAGAAGGTAAAAGTGAAACGTATGGATACACATGCTGTGTGTAGAGATACGACTAATTTTCTACATTCACACCCTCTCATCCTTCCTGGACGAGAGGGTTTTTATTTTGAGGAAAAAAGGAGAATCCAATATGGTGGAAAAAGCGAATATATTAGATGAGCAAGCAATTAACCGAGCACTTACACGGATTGCACATGAAATCATTGAACGTAATAAAGGAATTGAAGAGTGTATTTTAGTTGGAATCAAAACGCGGGGTGCATATTTGGCAAATCGCTTGGCAGATAAAATCAACAGTATTGAAAGCAAAGCAATTAAGTCTGGCGAACTAGATATCACACTTTACAGAGATGATTTATCCATGAAAACTGAAAACAAAGAGCCGCTCGTACAACAAGTGGATATCCAGCACTCCGTATTCAATCAAAAGGTAATCTTAGTAGATGATGTGCTTTACACGGGACGAACAGTACGAGCTGCAATGGATGCAGTGATGGATATAGGAAGACCTGCACAAATTCAATTAGCAGTGTTAATCGACCGAGGACATAGAGAATTGCCAGTTCGCGCAGATTACGTTGGCAAAAATATTCCGACTGCAAGCCAGGAAAGAATTGTTGTCCGATTAACTGAAATCGATCATGAAGATAGCGTAACAATACACGAGTAAATGTAGGGGGGAGAACATGATGAAGAATACACAAACGATTTTAGACATACACGACAAACCAACAGCCGGAAAATTAACCACACTAAGTATTCAACACATGTTCGCCATGTTTGGTGCGACGATCTTAGTTCCGCAACTGGTAGGCTTAAGTCCCGCTATAGCACTATTGACCAGCGGTATTGCCACTCTAATCTTTTTATTTGTAACAAAATTTCAAGTACCTGCTTACTTAGGTTCGTCGTTTGCATTTATCGTACCGATTATAGCCGCTACGGAAAATGGCGGGATTGGCAGTGCGATGATTGGCAGTTTGTTTGTTGCTCTCGTCTATTTCATAGTTTCTATTGTCATTTGGAAAACTGGCTACAAATGGATTATGAATTTACTCCCACCGATTGTAGTGGCACCAGTCATCATCGTAATCGGATTGGCGTTATCTCCAGTGGCCATCGATATGGCAATGAATATAACGGTAGATGGAGTATCTCAATACAGCATGAAGCATTTTTCAGCTGCTCTAGTAACGCTGGCAGCCGCTGTTGTTGCAACTTTGTTCTTTAAAGGAATCATCAGTTTAATGCCCGTCCTAATCGGAATCATAGTTGGATATTTGTACTCATTAATGATTGGCATCGTAGATTTTTCTACTGTACTATCGGCAAAATTATTTTCTACACCAGACTTCCTGATTCCTGGAATACACTACGAGTTTGCTATAACCCCCACATTGCTGGGGCTGATGGTCCCTATAGCGATTGTGACAATATCTGAGCACATTGGTCATCAATTGGTCTTAGGGAAAATTGTTAATAGAAATTATATAAAAGACCCTGGTTTACATAGATCACTACTAGGTGATGGACTTGGTACTTTAATCAGTGGATTAGTTGGCGGACCTCCAAAAACGACTTACGGTGAAAACATCGGAGTACTTGCCATTACTAGGGTATACAGTGTGTATGTCATCGGAGGAGCAGCAATACTAGCCATTTTATTCTCGTTCCTTGGTAAAATGATGGCACTAATTTCCACAATCCCCACTGCAGTTCTTGGGGGAATTTCAATCTTGCTATTCGGTATTATTGCATCTTCAGGACTACGCATGTTAGTTGATAACAACATAGACTTCGGAAATAAGCGAAACCTTGTCATTTCTTCCATTATATTAGTAATAGGAATTGGCGGAGCGAAACTTCACTTCTCAGATACATTCGAACTAGAAGGAATGGCTTTGGCTGCCATCATTGGTGTGGTATTAAATCTAGTATTGCCTGGCAGACAAAAAGAGCTATCCGATCCATTTGAGATAACAACAACCAAATCATAACCTTTTAAACGTGTCCAGAGAGGCAGGCAAAGGGAAACCAGTATAGAAAGCTCCTTTATTTGAGGAACTTTGCTTGGTTATACCCAAAAGCCTCTCAACTTTAGTGTTGAGAGGCTTTCTTTTTGCAGAAAGAACATGGGAGGCAATAAAGTGAAGCATCTATTAAGTATGAAAAACTTACAAATAAATGAAATAGAAACATTACTAGAAAGAGCGCTTGAATTTCAACAAGGTGCAGTGTCTACATTAAAGAATAACTTTTCTATAGCTAACTTATTCTTTGAACCAAGCACACGTACCAAAATGAGTTTTGAAATGGCAGAGCGAAAACTCGGGTTGCATGTATTGCCTTTTGATGCGAGCACATCCAGTACGATAAAAGGTGAAACTCTCTCTGACACCGTCAAAACATTAGAAGCAATCGGTGTTGATGCAGTGGTGATCCGCCATAAACAAGACGGCTATTACAATGAATTGTTGTCAGGAATAAACCTTGCCATCATCAATGGGGGGGATGGCTCAGGTCAACATCCAACGCAATCTCTACTAGACTTGTACACAATCAAAGAAGAGTTTGGCAAATTTAAAAACTTACATATAACCATGGTCGGCGATATTTCGCATAGCCGAGTGGCAAAATCGAATGCAGAAGCATTAACGAAGCTAGGTGCACATGTCACATTTCTTTGCCCACCACAATGGCAAGGAGACTTTGCTAGCACATCATCATGGGATGAAATATTACCGACTACTGATGTAGTCATGTTGCTCCGCGTTCAACACGAACGGCATGACAGCGAAATGTCGTTTTCAAAAGAGCAATATCATGAAGAATTCGGCTTAACTAGAGAGCGTTATGAGCAACTTAAACAATCAGCAATCATTATGCATCCTGCACCGTTTAATCGCGATGTTGAAATCGCGAGCGAATTGGTCGAAAGTGAAAAATCACGTATTTTCAGACAAATGCACAACGGAGTGTATATACGCATGGCAGTACTAGAAACGGTCTTAAAGGAGAGAAAATGATGAAAAAAATCATCCGTAATATTCAATTACTAAATGAAAACAACGAGTTGACAGAAGGTACTATATTAATTGAAAACGGTCGAATCATCGAAGTCAATCCAACAATTACACCAGAGGTAGATGAAGTGATAGACGGACAGGGATACTTCGTTTCAGCAGGATTTATTGATGTACATGTTCACCTACGTGAGCCAGGTGGTGAACAAAAAGAAACAATTGAGTCTGGGACATCTGCAGCAGCTAAAGGTGGATACACGACCATTTGTGCGATGCCAAATACGCGACCTGTACCGGATACAGTCGGAAATTTGACTCACGTAAATCAACTAATCGAACAAAACGCTAAAATTCGTGTGCTTCCATACGCGTCCATTACAATACGCGAAGCGGGTAAAGAACGAACTGACTTGGCGGCTTTAAAAGAGCACGGGGCGTTTGCTTTTACGGACGATGGAGTAGGAATACAGCAAGCAGGAATGATGTATGAAGCAATGCAAGAGGCTGAGAAGTTAAACATGCCAATCGTTGCACATTGCGAAGACAACACACTAATCTACGCTGGCGTGATGCATGAAGGGAAGAAAAATAGAGAACTTGGACTAAAAGGGATTCCATCGATTGCAGAATCCGTGCACATTGCCCGGGATATCTTACTTGCGGAAGCTGCTGGTGCACATTATCATGTGTGCCATGTAAGTACGAAAGAATCGGTACGAGTCATAAGGGATGCGAAAAAAGCAGGAATTCATGTGACGGCTGAGGTCAGTCCACATCATTTACTTCTTTGTGAAGACGATATCCCTTCAAACGATGGAAACTGGAAAATGAATCCGCCGCTTCGAGCGAAAGAAGATCTAAAAGCGTTAATCGAAGGGTTGGAAGATGGAACACTTGATTTCATTGCAACAGATAATGCTCCTCATATGATTGAAGAAAAATCAAACGGGATGGAGCAAGCACCATTTGGAATTGTTGGGTTAGAAACAGCATTTCCACTTCTGTACACACATTTTGTTGAAACGGGAAAATGGTCGTTAAGTCAACTTATCGCATGGATGACACAAAAGCCAGCAGATGTCTTTGGTCTTCCATACGGTCGCCTTCATATGGGGGAGTCTGCTGACCTAGTATTCATCGATTTAAATAAAACACTAAACATTGATCGTGAACAATTTGTTTCAAAAGGGAAAAATACGCCATTCCAGGACTGGACATGCAAAGGTTGGCCAGTAATGACAATGTTTGAAGGTAATGTAGTTTGGAAGGAGGAGAAATAATGTTGAAAAGAAGCCTTATTTTAGAAACTGGTGATGTGTTTAATGGAACAGCGTTCGGAAGTAAGAAAGCTAGTGAAGGTGAAGTCGTATTTACAACTGGGATGACAGGTTATCAGGAAACATTATCCGATCCCTCTTATTGCGGTCAAATTGTCACAATGACGTATCCTCTCATTGGAAATTACGGCATCAACCGTGACGATTTTGAATCAATTGAACCAGCCATTAAAGGGATGATTGTACGAGAACTAGCTGAAACACCATCCAACTTCAGAAGTGACATTACATTAAATGACTTATTCCAATTAAAAAACATTCCAGGGATTGAAGGAATTGATACAAGAAAACTAACACGAATCATCCGCGAATTTGGGTCGGTAAAAGGTGTATTAACAGCAGCAGGTGAAGAAATAAAGGTAGAAGATACGATCAGAAAACTGAAAGAAACCACATTCCCTACGAATCAAGTTGAACAAGTATCAACAAAACGCCCGTATCCAAGTCCTGGACGTGGGAAACGAGTAGTACTCGTTGATTTTGGAATGAAACACGGGATTCTGCGAGAATTAAATAATCGTGACTGTGATGTTGTGGTCATGCCGTATAACACGACCGCAGAAGAAATCATGGCCATTTATCCAGATGGCATCATGTTATCGAACGGACCAGGAGATCCAAAGGATGTACCTGAAGCCATCAAGATGATTGAAAACCTGATTGGAAAGATTCCGATTTTCGGCATTTGCTTAGGTCATCAACTATTTGCCCTTGCAAGTGGAGGGGATACGTTTAAATTGAAGTTTGGTCATCGCGGTGCTAACCATCCTGTAAAAGATCTTGAAACAGGTCGTGTTGAAATCACCTCACAAAATCATGGGTACGCTGTAGACCCTGAGTCATTAATCGGAACACGTTTACAAGTAACTCATACTGCTCTAAATGACGGGACAGTCGAAGGATTGAAACATTTGGACGTTCCGGCTTTTACTGTGCAATATCATCCTGAAGCATCTCCAGGACCAGAAGATTCAAATCACTTATTTGACCGCTTTATAGAGTTAATGCATGACAATGCCAACGTCAAAGGAGAAAAACAACATGCCTAAACGTCACGATATACAAACAATACTAGTCATTGGTTCCGGTCCAATTGTTATCGGACAAGCTGCTGAATTCGATTATGCAGGCACACAAGCCTGTTTAGCTCTTAAAGAAGAAGGCTACCGCGTTATTTTGATTAACTCAAACCCTGCCACCATCATGACCGATACAGAAATTGCCGACAAAGTGTATATTGAGCCAATTACACTAGAATTCGTCAGCAGAATCTTACGTAAAGAGCGTCCAGATGCTCTCCTTCCAACATTAGGAGGACAAACTGGTTTAAACATGGCAATTGAATTAGATGAATCAGGAATTCTCAAAGAATTAAACGTCGAAATTCTAGGAACTAAACTAGAAGCCATTCACAAAGCAGAAGATCGTGACTTGTTCCGAACATTGATGAATGAACTGAATGAACCAGTTCCTGAGAGTGACATCATCCACAATTTACAAGAAGCACAGGCTTTCGTCGAACGCATTGGATATCCAGTCATTGTACGTCCAGCATTTACACTTGGCGGAACGGGCGGTGGAATATGCCATAACGACGAAGAACTCTTGGAAACTGTAACAAGCGGCTTGAAATACAGTCCAGTTACACAGTGTTTACTTGAAAAATCAATCGCAGGTTTGAAAGAAATCGAATATGAAGTAATGCGAGACTCTAATGATAATGCCATCGTGGTTTGTAATATGGAAAATATTGACCCTGTCGGCATTCATACAGGAGATTCCATCGTCGTGGCACCAAGCCAAACCTTATCAGATCGTGAATATCAAATGCTTAGAAATGTGTCGTTGAAAATCATTCGTGCATTAAAAATTGAAGGCGGATGTAACGTTCAATTAGCACTTGATCCATATAGTTTTAACTACTACATCATAGAAGTGAATCCCCGTGTGAGCCGTTCATCGGCACTGGCATCTAAAGCAACCGGGTATCCGATTGCGAAACTTGCTGCCAAAATTGCGGTTGGTTTAACTTTGGACGAAATGATGAACCCAGTCACTGGAAAAACGTATGCTTGTTTCGAACCGGCACTCGACTATGTTGTGACAAAGATTCCACGTTGGCCTTTTGATAAATTCGAATCTGCCAAACGCAACCTCGGAACACAGATGAAAGCTACAGGAGAAGTTATGGCGATTGGTCGCACATTTGAGGAGTCTATCTTAAAAGCGGTTCGCTCTCTTGAGACTGGTCATATCCATTTGGAATTAAAAAATGCAGACGATATGTCAAATGAATGGATTGAAAAACGCATTCGCCGTGCAGGTGATGAACGTCTCTTCTTCATTGGAGAAGGACTAAGACGCGGTGTATCCATCGACACCATACACGAGTGGAGTCAAATCGATTTATTCTTCCTAAACAAATTACAAAACATTGTTAAATATGAAGAAGTGCTTGCTGCTAATCCTTTTGAATATGAAGTGGCGAGAAAAGCGAAACGCATGGGATTTGCAGACGGCACTCTTGCTGAACTTTGGAACTCTGAAGAATTAGTAGTCTATAACTGGCGTAAAGAAAATCATTTAATTCCAGTCTATAAAATGGTAGATACATGTGCAGCTGAGTTCGAATCAGAAACTCCTTATTTTTACGGCACATATGAAGATGAAAACGAATCAATCCGAACAGATAAAGAGAGTGTAATCGTACTAGGTTCTGGTCCAATTCGAATCGGTCAAGGCGTTGAGTTCGACTATGCAACCGTCCATTCAGTTTGGGCAATTAAAGAAGCTGGCTATGAAGCCATTATCATCAACAGCAACCCAGAAACGGTATCTACCGACTTCTCCATATCGGACAAGCTATATTTCGAACCGTTAACCATCGAAGACGTTATGCATATTGTGGATTTAGAACAACCTAAAGGGGTTGTGGTGCAGTTCGGAGGGCAAACCGCGATCAATTTAGCTGCCAAATTACAAGAACGTGGCGTCCAAATTCTTGGAACATCACTGGAAGATTTAGATCGAGCAGAAAACCGCGATAAATTTGAACAAGCTTTACACGAAATCGGCATTCCCCAACCAATGGGCAAAACAGCAGTTTCTTCCGAAGAAGCTGTAGTAATTGGCAATGAAATCGGCTATCCGGTACTAGTTCGACCTTCTTATGTTCTTGGCGGACGTGCAATGGAAATTGTTTATAACCAAGAAGAGCTTGCACATTATATGGAATTCGCAGTTCAAGCAAGTCCGGAACATCCCGTACTGGTAGACCGCTATCTAACGGGAACAGAAATTGAAGTAGATGCCATATCAGATGGGTTAAATGTTTGTATACCAGGAATTATGGAGCATATCGAGCGTGCAGGCGTTCATTCAGGGGATTCAATTGCGGTGTACCCACCCCAAAACTTATCAACCGAGCATATTGACCAACTGATTGACTATACAACTCGACTTGCTAAAGGATTAAACATTATAGGATTGTTGAATATTCAATATGTTATTTCAAAAGGGAAAGTGTACGTCATTGAAGTAAACCCTCGTTCAAGTCGGACAGTACCGTTCCTAAGCAAAATTACGAATATTCCAATGGCGAAAATCGCTACAAAAGCTATTTTAGGACAATCACTGCCATCTCAAGGAATTCCATTAGGATTAGCACCAAGTCCGCGAGGCGTATACGTCAAAGTACCAGTATTCAGTTTTGCTAAACTTCGTCGAGTAGATATTACGCTCGGACCTGAAATGAAGTCGACCGGAGAAGTAATGGGAAAAGATATGACACTTGAAAAAGCACTATACAAAGGGCTAGTGGCTGCTGGGATGCAAATCCAAGACCACGGCTCAGTTCTCATGACGGTATCAAATAAAGATAAGCAAGAGGCAATCTCAATTGCAAGAAGGTTCACTTCGATCGGTTATCACATACTCGCAACGGAAGGGACTGCTGCTACATTGAAAGAAGCGGGCATTCCTGTAAGTACGGTCGGCAAAATTGGTGAAGAAGGCAAGACATTGCTTGATGTCATTCAAAAAGGTGAAGCACAGCTTGTGATTAACACGTTGACGAAAGGGAAACAACCCGCGAGTGATGGATTCCGTATCAGACGGGAATCAGTTGAGAACGGAGTACCATGTTTAACATCATTAGATACAGCGGAAGCGATGTTACGAGTCATTGAATCAATGACGTTCCAAGCAGAAGAAATGCCACAACAGGGGGTACTTACATGATTCGAAAAGAGCGAATGAAAGTCATCGAACAAAATGAAATCGCTCGAAACATATATGAACTGACCTTAAGTGGGCAACTTGTTGAAGAAATGAAGGGAGCAGGACAGTTCGTTCACATTCGAGTCTCAGACAGCTATGAACCCTTGCTCAGAAGACCGATTAGTATCGCTTCGATCAATCATGAACTAGAACAGTTCACGATGATATACCGAGCAGAAGGGAGAGGTACCTCACTTCTTTCGATAAAAAAACCAGGTGAAGAAGTGGACGTCCTTGGACCGCTCGGCAATGGTTTTCCTGTACATGAAGCCAAAAAAGGCGACACCGTCATTTTAGTAGGAGGGGGGATTGGAGTCCCACCTTTATATGAACTGTCCAAACGACTTGTAGAAAATGGGGTCAAACCTATTCATGTCCTAGGCTTTCAATCGCATGACGTTGTTTTTTACGAAGAAAAATTCAGTGAGCTTGGTGACACACATATTGTAACTGTAGACGGATCACAGGGGCATCTAGGATTTGTAACATCTGTATTGGCTGAATTACAACAAGACTTTTCAATGTACTTTACATGTGGACCCCTGCCGATGTTAGAAGCATTACAAAACATGTATCCTAAGAAAAAAGGGTTCCTATCGTTTGAAGAACGCATGGGATGTGGGATTGGAGCTTGCTTTGCGTGTGTATGTAAAACCACAGAACAATGCTCAGTCGATTATGTGAAAGTTTGTTCAGATGGACCCGTATTTCCAGCAGGGGTGGTGCACATATGAACCGATTAAAAGTAGAACTTCCGGGGTTGTCACTAAAAAATCCGATCATGCCTGCATCTGGTTGCTTTGGATTTGGAAAAGAATATGCGAAACTATATGATTTGTCTGTACTCGGTGCCATTATGATCAAAGCAACAACTGTGGAAACACGTTTAGGAAATCCTACGCCACGTGTGGCCGAAACCGCGTCAGGCATGCTCAATGCAATCGGACTTCAAAATCCCGGTTTAGAAAAAGTGATAGCGGAAGAACTGGTGTGGCTTGAACAATACGATACACCAATCATAGCAAATGTTGCAGGAACATTGATGGAAGATTATGTAGAGGTTGCAAAACAAATCTCGAAATCGAAAAATGTCCATGCTCTCGAAATAAATATTTCTTGTCCAAACGTTAAATGCGGGGGAATCACTTTCGGTACGGATCCAGCAGTAGCTGCAGAACTGACTGCAGCTGTCAAAGCGGTATCAGAAGTGCCCGTCTATGTGAAACTGTCACCAAATGTAACGGATATTGGAGAAATCGCTCGAGCAGTGGAAGCTGGTGGGGCGGATGGCATTACGATGATTAATACACTGATCGGCATGCGTTTAGACACGAGAACTGGCAAACCTGTCATAGCAAATGGAACAGGGGGGTTATCTGGACCTGCTGTTAAACCGGTTGCTTTGCGAATGGTGTATGAGGTGGCAAAACATGTTTCGATTCCCATCATTGGAATGGGTGGAATTACAACGGTTGATGATGTCATTGACTTCATGTCAGCAGGTGCGAGTGCAGTTGCCGTAGGAACAGCCAACTTTGTGGATCCATTTGTTTGCCCAACTATTATTGAACACTTACCTGAGAAGTTAGATTGGTTAGGAATAAATCACGTGTCTGAACTGATTGGAAGGAGTCATCGATGAACAAATATAACCCTATTATCGCCTTGGATTTCCCGACAAAAATAGATGCCTATCATTTTCTTCAGCCTTTTGAAGAAAAGCTTTTCGTAAAAGTAGGGATGGAACTTTATTTGCAAGAAGGTCCTTCGATTGTATCCGAATTAAAGGAACTTGGACATGATGTTTTTTTAGATTTGAAACTTCACGATATTCCAAATACCGTAAAATCAGCCATGCGCGGCCTAGCAAAAAATGGGGCAGACTTGGTCAATGTTCATGCAGCGGGCGGGATTCATATGATGGAAAGTGCGGTTGAGGGATTAGAGATGGGTACTCCAACAGGTCAAAAGAGACCTTTAATAATAGGGGTTACTCAACTTACGTCAACAAGCGAACAACAAATGCGAAATGAGCAGAAAATTCATTTATCCCTGGAAGATTCCGTACTTCACTATGCCAGTATATCCAAACAAGCGGGACTTGACGGAGTTGTTTGTTCCGTTTTAGAAGCAAGTGCCATTAAGCAAAACTGTGGGGCTCACTTCTTGCGTGTGACACCGGGTATTCGTTTATTGCAAGGACAAGAGCATGATCAAATCCGTATCGCTACGCCAGAAGTAGCAAAAGCTGAAGGCTCCTCTTTAATTGTTGTCGGAAGAGCGATTACACAATCAGCCAATCCAGTAGAAACATACAAACTAGTAAAACAACAATGGGAGGCAAAAAAATGACAACTCAACGACATGAAATTGCACATGCTTTATTTTCCGTTGGGGCGGTTGAACTACGCCCACAAGACATGTTTACATGGACATCGGGCATCAAGTCTCCAATCTATTGTGACAATCGATTAACGATGTCAAGCCCGGTGGTAAGAAAACAAATTGCAGCAGCACTAGCTAACAATATTAAAAATTTTTTCCCACAAACCGAAGTAATTGCAGGAACCGCAACAGCTGGAATCCCACATGCAGCTTGGGTAAGTGAAGTACTCAGTTTACCAATGGTTTATGTTCGCTCGAAAGCGAAAGAACATGGACGTGGCAATCAAATTGAAGGCACAATCAAGCCAGGACAAAAAGTCGTGGTAGTAGAAGATTTAATTTCCACTGGTGGGAGTAGTATCGACGCAGTCCGTGCACTTGAAGGCCAAGGCTGTGACGTACTGGGAGTCGTGTGCATATTTACATATAACTTAAATCGAGCAGATGAATTATTTAAAGAAGCAGGAATTCCATTTGTCAGCTTAACAAATTTTGATGCCTTGGTCGAAGTAGCCTCAGAGGACAAGAGAATTAGTGATGGAGACAAGCCACAACTACTGGAATGGCATGAACAATTAAAACAAGGGAAACTCTAAACAAATAGAGTCGATTAGTGAAATGGAAACGTGTTTTAAACGTAAAGTAGGGCCCAAATTTCTTTGTGAATTGGGCTCTTTCAAATTAGGTAACTTCATCTTATTAAGCAGTTGAATCCTCAATAATCCACTCTGCAGCACTTATTAGGTCAGGGAAAACTGCATCTGCAAGTGGGTCGCTTTTTCCTAAAAACACTCCTTTAGTACCAGCCTTCTTCCCTGCGATAATATCTGTATCGGTATCTCCGACCATATAGGAATTGGATAAATCGATTTCATATTTTTTAGCGAGATTTAAAATCAATCTGCTGTTCGGTTTGCGGCAGGCACAACCGGCTTTTGGCTTATGGGGACAATATGACACGTCATGAATAATGGCCCCTTCTTTCTTTAATTCGGCGATCATATGGTCATGAATGGCATGAAGCTGAGATTCCTTCATGAATCCCAACCCAACACCTCCTTGATTGGTTACGACAAAAATAAAGTCAAAGTATGCGTTCAATTTTTTAATGCCTTCTGGAGCACCTGGCAGGAAATAGAGTTCATGTGGTTGGTTCACAAATTTAACGCGATCCGTTAGAACTTCATTTATTACTCCGTCACGATCCAAAAATACAGCTTTTTTCAATGAGCTCACACCTTTATTTATAATGGTAGAAAAAATTGATAAAAAATAGGAATTTTAAGAAACGATTATTTAGTAAATCTACAGATACAGCCGATTCCTGTATAAGTAGAATAAGCCACTTGAACAGCACATAGGATGATTTAATGGGAGGTTGTTCGTTTGAAGAAGGAGCTAATTAGAATAGTAGTTGTAGGCTGTTTGTTTCTAGGTGCCATTTTCACGATATCGATTAATACACCCGAAATTAAAGGTAATGAGCAATTAGGTACTGAGGAAATAGAACCCGAAAATCAACTATTGTCTTTTTTACAAGAACGGATAAAGGAAAAGCTGAAAAATGTGGATGAAGTTGTGGAAGTCACGACTTATAATAATGACTCGATTATTATTAATACCACTATTGCTAGTTCAGACACAAAAAAACAGCTAGATATATCAGATCGCCTATTTGTGGAACTTCAAAAAATGAATTCACAAAATGGAATTAATAGAAACATTAATTATACGGTGGTATTAAAAACAGTAGACGAAGTTGTTGTTGGTGAGTTGATGTTTGGCGATCATCCGCTGGAAAATTGATTATAAAAGTGTTTGTCGAAAAAAAAACTACTCAATTAGAGCAACTGAAATCATATTGTCTTTATAAATTGTTTCTTTTGTCAGTTCAGAAACGATTTCCTTGATTTCTTTTTCAATTTTATTAAGATAGTGTTGGTTCCCATTTAATTGAATGTATATATCTCCTTGACTTTGGTATCTAATACCGATTGCCACTGTTTCTACATTTATCTCCTCTTTTAACGTATTCTTGATTTCCTTAACTAACTTATGAGTACTTTTGATCAGAACTTCCTCTGAGATTTCTTATTGAACTCCAGATGTTGAGGTTAGTTGGTTGTTTGAATCAGTTGGTGATGTTGATTCAAGGAAAAAGCTAGAAATGGTAGCAAAAAGTATGAACAACAGTTGCACTATTGACCCTCCATAAAAAATGATTCCTTTATATTCCCCTAAAACTTGTGGTATATCCTTCTGAAATAACTGCTAAAAGTTAGGCTAGTTAAACAATACTGTGTTCATCATACATTTGATCTAGCATCTCAAAACGCATGAGTAACCAAGTATGACAAAAAGCCAGTCCACTTCACTTTAAAGTGAAGGACTGGCTTTTTGTTCGAAATATTACCTCCATAATAAATTACTTCACGACCGGGCGTACTTAATCCGGTTTTTCTTGTCTTCATCTAAGTTACCTACAACAAATTACTTCCGTAACTTCCTCACAATATCTTCACTAGGCGTTACAAAAACTGTTTTCTGTTCAAAATAAATGACAAATCCGGGCTTTGAACCATTTGGTTTTTTCACGTGTCGTATTTCAGTATAGTCGACAGGGACAGAAGAAGAATCTCGAGCTTTACTGAAGTATGCGGCCAACTTTGCAGCTTCTAAAATTGACTCTTCGTCGGGTTCGTTATCGTGAATAACCACATGTGATCCAGGAATATCTTTCGTGTGGAACCATGTTTGTGATTTGCTTGCCAATTTAAATGTTAAATAATCATTTTGTTTGTTATTTTTCCCTACAGAAATTGGCAACCCTGTTGAAGACACAAAGTTTTCTGGAGAAGGTTTAACCACTTTTTTCTTCTTTTTCAAGATGCGTGCTTTCATCCAGCCTTGCTCAGCTAATTCTTCTCGAATTTCTTCGATATCTTGAGGAGAAGCTTGCATCACTTGTTGTTGCAACATTTCTAGATAATCAATATCTTCTTTTGTTTTATCAAGTTGTTGTTGAGTTTTGAGTAAAGCCGTTTTGGCTTTGTTATATTTTGTGTAAAAACTCTGTGCGTTCTCAACTGGTGTTTTCCTTGGGCTCAAGGCGATTTTAACAACCGCATTGTTTTCATCGTAGTAATTCACGACTTCAGCCTCAGTCATTCCTTTTTCAAGTAGGTACAAATTGGCCATTAGTAGCTCACCATGAAGTTGGAATGTCTCCAGTTTTTCAGCGTTCGCTTTTTCTTTCGCTAGTTTTTTCATTTTTAGTTTTAATTTATCAATTTCATTCTGAAGCCAGCGTTCTAAATCCCCAGCTTGTTGTTTTACTCTGTCACGTTCTGCTCGCGCGAAGTACACTTTATCAAGTAGTGCGCCAAGTGAAGGGTAAGAAGTTTTATTTCCTTCTAGATGCGTTAAATCGACACTCGAAAAAATGGCTTTATTGCCAGTTTCAATATATTGCCCATTTGGAATTTGTTGATCAAATTCATCAATGAACTGTTTAAATTCCACATATGCTGATTGAGTGCTGTTATTTATACGATTTGCTAGTTCTTTCGCATGCAATGGCGAGAAGCCACTTAGATTTAAAAGAAATTCACTAGCTAAATCTTCCACATTCAAGAAAGTCGAAAACGATGATTCATCTAATTCATAAGGATTCCTTTTATCTTGTTTCGGAGGTGCTATATGCGGTTGACCTGGCATGATTGTTCTGTAACTGTTAACAGATGGAGACAAATGTTTCAAGCTATCTAATATTAGATTGCGAACAGGGTCAACTAAAATGACATTACTATGTCTTCCCATGATTTCAATATGCAGTTCACGCACCATGTCGTCACCGATTTCATTTTTCCCTTCAACACGCAGAATGAATACGCGATCCATATCCAATTGCGAAATGGAGGATATAAATCCACCTTCTAAATGTTTTCGAAGTAGCATACAAAACATAGGTGGTTCGAAAGGATTATCTATTGCCTCGTTTGTCATATGTATTCTTGAGTAAGAAGGGTGAATCGATATAAGCAAGCGGTTATTTCTACCGCCAGCACGAATATGCAACACAATTTCTTGTGAGTTCGGTTGATGTATTTTAGAGATACGTCCAGTTACTAATTGTTGGAGCTCGTGTGTCATTGCCTTTGTAAATAAACCATCAAATGCCATAAGTATTCCTCTTTCAAAACGTTTTGCTCTATCTTATCATTTTATTGGACGTATGTGATATAATTGGCTAAGTCTGTTACAAAGAAAGTGGAAACTCTAATAGGAGGAAAAACTGTGCCAAATAGAAAGTTTATCAATATCGGAAACGGTAGTGTGGTAGCAGTTGAACGAATCATCTCCATTTTGCCTCCTGAATCAGCGCCAATTAAGCGTCTCGTTCAAGATGCAAGAGATAAAGGGTTTCTTATTGACGCAACTTACGGTAAAAAAACCCGTGCAATATTTGTGATGGATAGTGCACATGTGGTTTTATCAGCCGTTAATGCCGATACCATGGTGACACGTATGATAGAACAAGCCGAATAGATAAAAAGAGGGATTGAATGCGAAAAGAACGTGGATTATTAATCGTCCTTTCTGGACCATCTGGTGTAGGGAAAGGTACCGTGCGAAAAGAATTGTTTTCGCAACCTGACACAAATTATGAATATTCAATATCGATGACGACAAGAAAGCCACGTGAAGGTGAAGTGGATGGTGTTGATTACTTTTTCAAATCCCATGAGGAATTTGAGCAATTAATCGGTGAGAGTCGTTTATTAGAATACGCTTCTTATGTTGGGAACTACTATGGAACTCCATTGGATTACGTAAATGCAACGCTAGATGCTGGTCGGGATGTATTTTTAGAAATTGAAGTACAAGGTGCATCGCAAGTTCGAGACAAAGTACCCGATGGTTTATTTATTTTCTTAGCACCACCGAGTCTATCGGAGTTAGAACAGCGTTTAGTTGGTCGTGGAACAGAAACCGATGATGTGATTGCTTCTCGTATTTTAGCTGCAAGACAAGAACTTGAAATGATGAATCTATATGATTATGTTGTTGAAAATGACGAGGTCCAGTTGGCTTGCGATCGTGTAAATGCGATTGTTACTGCTGAACATTGTCGAAGAGAACGTGTTGAAAAAAGATATCTATCTATGTTGGAAGGGGAATTTTAATGTTATATCCATCAGTTGATTCACTTAAAAGCAAAATCGATTCAAAATACACACTTGTGAGTTTAGCTTCAAAACGTGCACGCCAATTACAAGAAGAGGGCGGCGAAAGACTAGATTCTTACGTCTCTTTAAAATATGTCGGCAGAGCTCTTGAGGAAGTTGCCTGTGGTGCTTTGACGAAAGAAGATCAAGACGAAGCAACAATTTACGAAGACGAAATTTGACCCCCTATTATTGACCAATGAAAACTCCCTTAGTCGTTAATTGCTTTGGGAGTTTGTTGTTTGAGGAAGGAAGAATGTTCATGCTAGCAAACAAAAAAATCTTACTATGCGTATCAGGTGGAATTGCTGTTTATAAAGCAGTAGCCCTCGTTAGTAAATTGTCTCAAGCGGGAGCTGAAGTCAAAGTCATCATGACAGAATCTGCTACAAAGTTTGTACAGCCGCTGAGCTTTCAAGTGATGTCGCGAAACGATGTATATACCGATACTTTTGATGAAAAAAACTCAAAAGTCATTGCACATATCAATTTAGCTGATTGGGCCGATTTAGTTATTGTGGCACCTGCTACTGCCAATGTTATTGGGAAACTTGCCAATGGGATTGCAGATAATATGGTCACCACCACGCTTCTAGCAACCACTGCAAAAGTGTGGATTGCTCCAGCTATGAATGTACATATGTATGATCACCCTGCAGTTAAAAGGAATATTGAGACACTCGCAGGAGATGGTTATGAATTTATCGAACCGTCAGAAGGCTATTTAGCATGTGGATATGTTGGAAAAGGAAGACTTGAAGAACCCGAAAAGATAGTTGAATTAGTTACTTCATTTTTCGTTCCGAAACAATTGCCGCTAAAAGGAAAAAAAGTAGTAATTACAGCGGGACCCACTCGTGAACGAATCGATCCAGTACGATTTCTAACCAATTTTTCTTCCGGGAAAATGGGCTATGCACTTGCCGAAGCAGCACAAAAACTAGGTGCAGAAACCATTCTAGTGTCAGGTCCAGTTTCTCTTCCTGCACCTCAGGGAGTAAATGTGATTGAAGTTGAAAGTGCAGAAGAAATGTTGCAAACAGTACTACAACATTATGATCGCGCAGATATAGTGGTAAAAACGGCAGCTGTTGCTGACTATCGACCAAAAATAATGCATGATCAGAAAATAAAAAAACAAATTGGCGATTCTATACTCGAACTTGAGCGAACTACCGATATACTTTTAACGCTTGGTCAAAAGAAAACACATCAGCTATTAATTGGTTTCGCAGCAGAAACCAACGATGTCGAGACGTATGCAAAAGGAAAACTATCGAAGAAAAATGCAGATTACATTGTGGCAAATGATGTAACAAAAACCGATAGCGGTTTTGGAACGGATACTAATACGGTTACTTTATTTGGCAAAGAGAACTATTTACAGCACTTTGATAACATGTCAAAAAAAGAATTAGCGATTCAACTCTTCGAAACCATTCTGTCACATGAAAAGAGCTTGCAACATGTACGCTGAGGTCATTGTCGATGTTGCAGCATATCCAATTGATCGACCATTTGATTATTCGGTTCCAGCACCATTTCAGCCGTTAATTGAAAGTGGATGTCGAGTAAAAGTTCCTTTTGGTAATCGACAAGTCCTCGGATTTGTAACTGCTTTAAAAAATGAGACGGAAGTTCCTCTAGAGAAACAAAAACCAATTGGTGAACTTTTAGACATCCAACCGGCATTAACACAAGAATTGTTGGCTTTGACGAAGTGGATGAAACGGCATACGTTATGTTACGAGATTGATGCTCTACAAGTGATGTTGCCGTCTGCTTTGCGAGCGAAATATGAAAAAATCCTCCGAATTGTAGATAAAAGTGTTGTTCTTCCTCCTGCTGTACAAGCCTTATTTCAACAAAAGGAAAGTGTTGAGTTGCAAGCGGGCGAATCCAAAGAACTGCTTTCGACCATAAAAAGATTAATAAAAGAAGACGTATTGACTTTGGAAACGGCAGTAAAACAGAAGACGGCGATGAAAAAAGTAAGAATCGTTCAAATTGAATCTGATGTAAATCAATTACAAACAATCTATGAACAGGTTTCAAATCAAGCGAAGAAACAAAAAAATGTGGTCAACTGGATGATCGCTCACGCTGGGAAACGAATCGTTTCGACTGACTTGTTGAAGCAACTTAATATCTCAAATGCAATCTTGCAAGAGGTGATAAAAAAAGGTGCAGCAACAATAGAAATGGAAGAAGTTTACCGCGATCCATATGCCGATAGAACTATTAATACAACAAATAAACTAGCATTAACGAATGAACAAGATATCGCATTGAATGAAATCCTTCGTTCATACAATGCAAAAGAAGCAAAAACTTTTCTACTTCATGGCATCACAGGAAGTGGAAAAACTGAAATATATTTGCAAGCTATTGAACGTGTCATTCTTGATCAAAAAGAAGCAATTGTCCTAGTTCCGGAAATATCACTTACCCCTCAAATGACCAACCGCTTTAAAGAACGATTTGGCTCTCTTGTCGCTGTGTTACATAGTGGCTTATCAACTGGAGAAAAATACGATGAATGGCGTAAAATTAAGCGTGGTGAAGTTAATGTTGTGGTAGGTGCTCGATCAGCAGTTTTTGCGCCTTTTCAAAATATCGGTTTAATTATTTTGGACGAAGAACATGAGGGAACGTATAAACAAGATGATTCCCCTCGCTACCATGCTAGGGATATCGCGATTTGGAGAAGTGAGTACCATAAATGTCCCGTTATTTTAGGAAGTGCCACCCCATCACTTGAATCTTATGCACGTGCGAAAAAAGGGAACTATACATTACTAACACTTGAAAATCGGCCAAAACACCAAGCTCTTCCTGAAGTGTCAGTCGTTGACATGCGTGAGGAGTTGAAAAATGGCAACAGATCTATGTTTTCTATCGATTTAGCTGAAGCCATTAAACTTCGTCTGGACAGGCAGGAACAAATGGTATTGTTTTTAAATCGACGTGGGCACTCTTCTTTCGTCTTATGTAGAGACTGCGGCACCGTTGTGGAATGTCCTAACTGCGATATATCCATGACTTATCATCGACATAATGAACGGATTAAGTGTCATTACTGTGGGGAAGAATCTCAAGTGCCAACTATTTGCCCAGAATGTAAAAGTGAGCATATTCGGTTTTTTGGTACAGGGACTCAAAAAGTAGAGGAAGAGATTGCTCGGTTGTTTCCGACTGCACGCGTCCTCCGTATGGATGTCGACACCACACGCAAAAAAGGTGCACATGAACAAATATTGCAACAGTTTGGTGAAGGAAAAGCTGACATTTTGCTCGGGACTCAAATGATTGCCAAAGGGTTGGATTTCCCGAATATCACATTAGTTGGTGTCCTATCTGCGGATACAACCTTGCATTTAGCGGACTTTCGTGCGGCAGAGAAAACGTTTCAGTTACTGACTCAAGTAAGTGGACGTGCTGGTCGCCACGATAAAGAAGGTAAAGTAATTGTACAAACTTATACGCCAGAACATTATGCCATTCAATTTGCACAACATCATGATTTTGTGCCTTTTTACAATCAAGAAATGATGAATCGAAAACAGTTCGCCTACCCACCTTTTACGTATGTAGTGTTAATTCAATTTACACATGAAGATGTATTAATGACAGCAGAATATGCACATAAAGCTGCGAACTGGCTGCGTGGAAATTTATCGAGCGGGGCTGAAATAATTGGTCCGTCTGCTTCGTCGATCAGTCGCTTGCAAAATAGATATCGATATCAATGTTTGATAAAATATAAAAAAGAACCAGAGCTCCCGGAAATCTTACAACAATTAACTCGGATGTACCGAACAGATTGGATGAAAAAAGGGATTTTGATGTCGATTGATTTAAATCCATCGTCCATTATGTGAGCTGAAATGAAATGAGGTAATCCATATGACAATTAGAACCATCGTAAAAAACCCGAACGAAGTATTAAATAGGAAAACGAAGAAAGTAAATAAGTTTGATCAAAAGCTGACAACTTTATTAGAAGATATGTACGATACCATGATTGATGCGGATGGGATTGGAATCGCTGCACCACAAGTGGGTGTATCCCTTCGAGTGGCGATAGTGGACCTAGGTGAAGGTGAAGAAATTATTGAAATGGTCAACCCTGAAGTGCTCGAAACGGAAGGGTTGGAAGTTGAAGTTGAAGGGTGTCTTAGTTTCCCTGACCTGTATGGGGAAGTTGAACGTCCTTTTTATGTAAGAATAAAAGCACAGGAACGTGATGGAACATGGTACGAACTTGAGGCAGAGGATTATGAGGCAAGAGCCATTTTACATGAAATTGATCATTTGGATGGAATTCTATTTGATTCAAAAATAATTCGTGTAGTTGATCCATCTGAACTTGAACCTCAAGAGGAGGACGAATTAGTATGACCTCTTTAGTTTTTATGGGAACACCTGAATTTTCCGTGCCGATTCTTACCATGCTTCACGAAGAAGGATATGACATTTTAGCTGTTGTTACGCAACCAGACCGCCCCGTAGGACGCAAGAAAGTGTTAACGCCAACTCCAGTAAAAAAAGAAGCGTTGCGACTTGGATACCCGGTTTTACAACCAGAAAAATTACGTGGTTCACAACAACTAGATGAAATTTTATCTTTAAATCCTGACATCGTAATTACGGCTGCATTTGGACAGATACTTCCAAATGCAATATTGGAAGCACCTAAATTTGGCTGTTTAAATGTCCATGCGTCATTGCTTCCTGCATATCGAGGTGGAGCACCCATTCATCAGGCAGTGATTGACGGTCAAAATGAGACGGGTGTTACGATCATGTATATGGCTGAAAAATTAGATGCAGGTGATATCATTTCACAAAAAGCCATCTCAATTGAAGCGAACGACACAACGGGTAAACTTTTTGAGTCATTAAGCATCGTAGGACGTGACTTATTAAAAGAAACATTACCTTCGATCCTCAACCAAAGTAACGCACGAATTGTGCAAGATGAAAAACTTGTAACATTCGCACGCAATATTTCAAGAGAACAGGAGCGAATTGATTGGAATCAGTCTGCACAAGACATTTTCAATCAAGTTCGCGGTCTTAATCCATGGCCGGTTGCGTATACCACTCTCCAACAGCAAGCTGTTAAAGTTTGGTGGGGTCAACCAAGTGAACAACGTACAAATCAACCAATCGGGACTGTGGTTGAACTTAAGTCTGATCGAATTGTCGTGCAAACTGGCAATGAGCAAGCTTTTGAAATAACAGAATTACAGCCATCTGGAAAGAAAAAAATGTCTGCCGAGGAATTTCTGCGTGGTACTGGTTCGAAATTACAGATTGGGGATCAGTTTCAATGAATAGTAAATCATATAGAATGTGGAATGGGAATGTGCGGGATGCCGCATTATCCATTTTGATGGCAATTGAAAAGAGCCAAGCATATAGTAACTTGTTACTGCATCAAACAATTGAAAAGTATGATATTGAACCAAAAGATCGTGGGCTATTAACGGAAATCACGTATGGGACATTGCAACACAAAATGACCCTCGATTATTACTTACAACCTTTTATTAAAGGGAAACTGGATGATTGGGTTCGCCAATTACTACGACTTTCTCTTTACCAAATTCATTATCTAGATCGTATTCCTAATCATGCTGCAGTAAATGAAGCGGTGGAAATAACGAAAAAACGAAGCCATAAAGGGACAGCCGGCTTAGTGAATGGCATATTACGATCCATTTTACGAGAAGGTGTTCGCTCTACTGAAGACATTACTGATCCAATCGAGAGACTTTCGATTGAAGCCAGTCATCCACAATGGTTAATTGAGCGTTGGGTGAAACAATTCGGCTTTGAAAAAACAGCAACGATGGCTTTTGAAAATAATATCCCACCAGCACATACTTTGCGAGTGAACACAACGCGTATTGAAGTCCAAGAAGCCATTGATATGTTGTTGGATGAAGGAATTGTAGCCCATCAGAGCGAAATCATTCCTGAGTGTCTGCGCATTGAAAAGGGCCAAGTAGCCAAAACGAAAGCCTATCAATATGGTGCAGTGTCCATTCAAGATGAGAGTTCCATGATTCCAACGTATGCACTTCAAGTTGAACCTGGTCAACGAGTTTTAGACATGTGTGCAGCACCTGGCGGGAAGTCCATGCATATCGCGGAGAAATTGAATGGAGAAGGTTCTCTAGTATCAGTAGATCTTCACCCGCATAAAGTGAAGCTTATAGCAGATCAAGCCACGAGATTAGGGTTTAGTAATATCGAGACTCGTACATTTGATAGTAGAGAACTGACGAATGAATATGATGAGGAATCATTTGATCGAATTTTAGTAGATGCACCATGTAGTGGTTTGGGAGTTATTCGAAGAAAACCAGACATTAAGTATACAAAGAAACAAGAAGATTTTGCTTCCTTGCATAAAATTCAAAACCGTCTACTTGACGAAGCATACAAGCTGCTGAAACCAAATGGTTTGATTGTATACAGTACATGTACAATCGACGAAGTTGAAAATATCGGCACGGTTAACGCTTTTCTTGCCAATCATCCTGAAATGCAGCTAGAAAATTTAGATGTGTTGCCTGAAGCATTCCATCACTTAACAACAAATGGGATGGTCAATATATTCCCACAAGATTTCAACAGCGATGGATTTTTTGTTGCTGCGTTTCGAAAGAAAAGTCTTTAATATAGACTCCTGATTAATCTTTAGGTAGTAACAAACCGTCGTGAACACGGCTCTGATATTGATGTTGATGTGGTTTTCTGAGAATTTGAAACGAAGAAATGTCAACAAGAAACGGAGTGACAATTGATGAAGTACACCGTACTAAGTGATATTGGTCTAAAACGTTCGGTAAATGAAGATTGCGCGGCAATGTTCGTGCGATCTGATTTTGTCCGTTTAGGCGTAATTGCAGATGGAATGGGCGGACACAATGCAGGCGATATTGCGAGTGACATGGCCATTACTCAAATCGGGAAATATTTTGAAAGTGCAACCCCGGATCAATTCTATTCAGTAGAATCGATCAAACAATGGTTTTTAGAAGCGGTTAAAAAAATCAATAAATTAATTTTTACTTATTCATTAACACATGAAGATTGTCAAGGAATGGGTACGACGTTCTTAGCGGTGGTATTAACTGGCCAACAAAAAGTACTTTGTCACATTGGAGATAGTCGTGCTTACGAGTGGCACGAAGGAAAAATGAAACAACTAACAAAAGATCACTCATATGTAAACGTATTGGTAGATCACGGAGAAATAAGTGCAGAAGAAGCAGAACGTCATCCAAGAAAGAATTTAATCACAAAGGCATTAGGGACTGAGAAAAACATTGAACCGGACTTTATTTCATTAATTATACCTACATATTCTTATTTACTCTTATGTTCTGATGGTCTAAGTAATAAATTATCAATCGATGACATGACAAATATCTTGTCCTCCAATGACTCCGTTGATGAAAAAGGCACGCAGTTAGTTGGCCTTGCGAATGCAAAAGGTGGAGAAGATAACATCTCTCTTGTCTTAATTGCCAACATGAAAGAGGGGGTGTAGACATGCTCTTAGGTAAAAGAATTAGTGGACGATACAAAGTTCTTGAAATGATTGGCGGCGGGGGCATGTCAAATGTATACCTCGCACATGACATGATTCTCGATCGAGACGTAGCAATAAAAGTATTACGTTACGATTTCTCTAACGAAGACGATCTACATCGCAGATTCCAACGTGAAGCACTTTCGGCAACTAGTTTGACTCACCCAAACATCGTAAATATATTCGATGTAGGGGAAGACGGGGATTTGCACTATTTAGTGATGGAATATGTTGAAGGAAAAACACTGAAACATACGATTAATGATCATGCACCGTTGTCTCCCGAAGAGACAGTTGAAATCATGAAGCAGTTAACTTCTGCAATCGCACATGCACACCAAAATCAAATTATTCACCGTGATATTAAACCGCAAAACATACTGATGGAAGGTAAACATCATGTTAAAATTACGGATTTTGGAATCGCTATGGCGCTATCCGCAACGTCTTTTACACAAACAAACTCAGTTTTGGGAACTGTCCATTATTTATCCCCTGAACAAGCCCGAGGTGGTACTGCCACTAAAATGTCGGACATATATGCACTAGGTATTGTGTTGTTCGAATTGCTTACTGGAAAACTTCCTTTCTCTGGAGAATCGGCTGTCTCGATTGCACTGAAACATTTACAAACGGAAACACCTTCCGTTCGATCGATTATTCCTAGTATTCCACAGAGCCTGGAGAATGTTGTGATGAAAGCGACTGCGAAGGACCCAAGAAATCGCTATCAGTCAGTGGAGGAAATGCAACAGGATCTGCAAAATGTTCTGTCGGCAGGACGTGCAAATGAACAAGCGTTTATGATTTTTGATGATGATGCAACTAAAGCAATGCCAGTCATTAAAGAGGGAATTAGCTACGAGCAATTGGCTGAAACCAAAAAACTCCCAAAAGAATCCATTGCCCAGGTTCATTTACAAGAGGAAAAAAAGAAGAAGAAGAAATGGCCTTGGGTAGTTGGGATACTAACGGTGCTATTGCTGATTAGTTTATTTGTAATTATCGCCTTTCCGGGCATTTTTGGACCAAAACAAATAGAGATTCCAGACGTAGTCGATTTGCCGATTGATGAGGCAAAAGACAAAATAGAGGAATCAGGCTTTATGATAGGTGAAGAATCGGAAGAATCTTCTGAAGAAATTTTAGAGGGTCGAGTAATTCGCACTATTCCGAAATCCGGAAAAGTCCGTGATGAAGGAACTGAAATTAAGCTCTTTGTCTCGAGTGGGAAAGAGAGTATGGTGTTAGACAATTACGAAGGCAGAAACATTGATCAAGTGATGGATTTCTTGGCAACGCAAAACTTTAAATCGGTTAAGCCAACTGAGAAGTTTTCAGATGAACCTGTTGGAACAATTCTTTCACAAACACCAAGTGGTGGGACTGACATCATTCCTGATGAAACAGATCTACAATTTGTCGTAAGTAAAGGTCAAAAACTGAATACTGTCATTGATTTGACCGAGTACAATGAAAAAACACTAAACGATTATGCGAAAACATCTGGATTTAATATTCGGATCATCGGAGAAGAATTCGACAATACAGTGCAAGAAGGATTCGTCATTTCGCAATCTCCAGGTGCTGGAACGAAACTTTCACCAGGCAGCACAATTGATGTTGTATTATCTAAAGGGCAAGTTGATAAGCCGATTAAAACCTATTTCAAGACAGTCGAGATTCCTTATGAATTAGAAGACGCCAATATCGAACAGTTTGTTCAGATTTATATTGAGGACCGATCACATAAAGTCACTGAGCCTTTTGAAGAGTTTGTCATGACAGAATCAACATCTCGACAAATTAAGCTGGAAATTGAAGAAGGTCAAATAGGTGCGTTTCAAATTAGAGTAGACTCCAAGGTAATTGTGGACGAGACAGTTAAGTACGAGAATTTGAATTAGGGAGGTATTCGATGCCAAAAGGGCAAATACGTAAAGCACTTAGCGGCTTTTATTATGTTCAAGACGGTGAGAAATTTATTCAATGTAGAGGACGCGGTGTTTTTAGAAACCGAGGAATCAGCCCGCTTGTAGGAGACTTTGTCGACTACGAAGTGGAAGGTGGATCAGATGGGACGATTACGGTGGTACATGAAAGAAAAAATGCATTAATACGCCCACCAATTGCGAACATTGATCAAGCTTTGCTGGTGTTCTCATTAACTGAACCAGATTTCAATCCATTGCTGTTAGATCGTTTTCTTGTGGTATTGGAGTCTTTCCAAGTAGAGCCAATCATTTGTTTAACCAAAACAGATTTATTGTCTGAAGCACAGTTAGCAAAGATCCAACCCTTTTTAGATGATTACCAAGAAATTGGTTATCAAATGATTGAAACTTACAAAGATGACGGTGATTTAGTCGGTAAGCTTTCCCCACTATTGGAAGATAAGATTAGCGTTCTTGCCGGTCAATCTGGCGTAGGAAAATCGACGATGCTCAATACCGTATTGCCTGCATTAAACTTGAAAACCGGGGTAATATCAGAAGCACTAGGTCGTGGAAAACATACCACTCGACATGTTGAACTTGTTGAAGTATGCGGCGGTTTATTAGCCGATACACCGGGTTTCAGTTCTTTTGATTTTGATGAAATCGAAAAAGAAGAACTATCAGAGTGTTTTCCTGAATTTCGTGAAGCCTCAAAGCGTTGTAAGTTTAGAGAATGTTTACACATTAGCGAACCGAAATGTGCGGTCCTCGCTGATGTCGAATCAGGTAAAATCAAGGGGTATCGCTACAAGCATTATGTGAAGTTTTTAGAAGAAATTAATGACCGAAAGCCGAGGTACTGACATGATTAAAATTGCTCCATCTATTTTAGCTGCCAATTTTTCTAAACTGGCTGAAGAAGTACGAGAGGTCGAACAAGCTGGTGCTGAATTAATTCATATTGATGTGATGGACGGACATTTTGTACCAAATATCACAATGGGACCGATTGTAGTCGAAGCGTTACGTCCTGTAACGAATCTCCCTCTAGATGTCCATTTAATGATTGAACAGCCAGATCAGTATATAGAGTCGTTTGCAAATGCTGGAGCTGACTACATTACGGTTCACGTGGAAGCATGTCCACATCTTCATCGCACCATTCAATTGATCCGTTCATTTGGGGTGAAACCAGGAGTTGTATTAAATCCCCATACACCGATAGAATCCATCCAACATGTTCTAGAAGACATTGACATGGTGTTGTTTATGACGGTTAATCCAGGGTTCGGTGGACAAAAATTCATTCATTCTGTTGTTCCGAAAGTGAAACAGCTTTCAACGATTATTAAAGCAAAAGGCTTGAATATTGAAATTGAAATCGATGGTGGCATTAATGCAGAAACCATTATACCTTGTGCAGAAGCGGGAGCAACCATTTTCGTGGCAGGATCAGCGATTTTTAACCAAAATGATCGTTCTAAAGCTCTGCAAGATATTAAAGAAGCGGGCGAACGAGCGATACGAGGATGAGTACAGTTGTCATTTGTGGTGGTGGCCCAATTTCAGAAGTTGCGAACCTCGAGCCTTACAAATCAAATGGTGATGTTGTCTTTATTGGGGCTGATAAAGGTTCTATGCATTTACTAGACCTTGGAATAATTCCAGATATTGCAGTGGGTGATTTTGACTCGTTGTCTGCAGAAGAATTTTCGGTTTTATTGAAGCAAGTGCCAGTTGTGAATGTTGCTCCTGCAGAAAAAGACGAGACTGATACAGATTTAGCACTCAGTCAAGCAGTTGATTACCATCCACAGCATATCCTTCTTACTGGTGTTACTGGCAGACGATTAGATCATTATATGGCTGTACTTAACAGTCTTTATAGATTTCAAAAGGACAATCCAGACATTCAATTCAAGATCATGAATAAATGGAATGAAATGCTGTTACTTTCACCGGGAATAACCGTTTTGCCCAAACATGAACACTTTCCTTTCGTGTCATTCTTCGCCTTACAAGGAACGATTGAACAAGTAACCTTAATGGGTATGAAATACAATGTAGACCATGAAACAATCGAAATTGGTAACTCGCGCTTTACAAGTAACGAAGTATTAAGTGAACAAGGGTCTATCTCCTTTTCGTCTGGCATATGTTTATTAGTACGTAGCTCAGATCAATAAGAAAGGGTGAAGGCATGAGAGTATATACGTTTAGATTACCAAAAATGGTAAGTGGGTTTGCAAGATTTTGTATTGGGTTGGTTTCTAAAGAAGGAAAATCGAACAAAAGGAACGGGAACGAAAAAATGCCAGACTGACAATTGTCAGTCTGGCATTACTTATGAGCACGAGAATTAAACGCGCTCAACTTTTCCTGATTTCAATGCTCGCGCAGAAACCCAAACACGTTTTGGAGAACCGTTTACAAGAATACGAACTTTTTGTAGGTTTGCTCCCCAAGTACGTTTTGTTGAGTTCATTGCGTGAGAACGAGCGTTACCAGCACGAGCTTTACGCCCTGAAATTACACATACTTTTGGCATACTATTTCCTCCTCAAAAAGAAGCTGAAAGAATTTTTTCAGTTCGATATTTCATACTTTAATAATTTAACACATAGCAGGTCTCATTGCAATACCAATTCAATCCTCTTTCAAGATAAAAGCCTTTACAGACAAATATGATGAATGTTAACGTATTCTTTTAATCCTGCTAATTGTATAGTACAATAAAGGGTAGTCAAAAAGGACTTACAAGGAGGCATTCACTATGTCAATTGAATTGAAAAATGAATTTGGTCAAATAGATATTTCAAATGATGTCGTTGCCCAAATTGCAGGTGGAGCGGCGATTGAATGTTATGGAATAGTTGGAATGGCATCTAAACATCAAATTCGAGATGGACTAACTGATATTTTACGTAAAGAAAATTTCGCTCGAGGTGTACTCGTACGCCAACAAGGTGAGGATCTACACATAGATATGTACATAATTATTAGCTATGGTACAAAAGTTTCGGAAGTGGCTTATCAAGTTCAATCAAAAGTGAAATACACTCTAAATAAAACACTAGGACTTGCAGTTAAATCAGTAAATATATATGTTCAAGGAGTTCGTGTTACGAACCCATAAGAGGAGGAAGTAGGATATGAAGTCTTTAGACGGAATTCAATTTGCAGAAATGGTGAAGATGGGTGCCCATCATCTCTTTCAGAATGCAGATTATGTGGATGCGCTAAATGTCTTTCCTGTTCCCGATGGTGACACAGGGACGAACATGAACTTGTCGATGTCTTCTGGTGCAAAAGAAACAGAAGCAAACGCAGTTGCTCATATTGGAAAAACAGCACAAGCACTTTCAAAAGGATTATTAATGGGGGCACGTGGAAACTCTGGCGTTATTTTGTCTCAACTTTTCCGTGGATTCGGGAAAGACATTGAAACTAAATCCACATTGACAGCGAAAGAGTTCGCGCATGCATTACAATACGGTGTTGATATGGCTTATAAAGCGGTGATGAAGCCGGTCGAAGGCACAATTCTTACTGTTGCGAAAGACTCAGCCAAAAAAGCTGTGGAAATCGCAGAAAACCAAAATGATGTCATTATCGTCATGGAAGAATTGCTTAAAGAAGCAAAAGCCTCACTGGCTCGTACACCAGATTTACTACCGGTCCTAAAAGAAGTGGGAGTGGTAGATTCTGGCGGACAAGGACTTGTGTTCGTTTACGAAGGGTTTATCGCTTCGATGAAAGGTGAGAAACTACCCGAAAAGACAGCTGCTTATTCAATGGATGATTTAGTCAATGCTGAACACCATACGAATGTTCAAGGGTTTATGGATACTTCTGATATCGAATTTGGCTATTGTACAGAATTCATGGTAAAGTTTTTGCCGGAGAAATTAGCTGAGAATCCATTCAATGAAACGGACTTCCGTGAAGGATTAAGTCAATTTGGAGATTCATTACTTGTTATTTCAGATGACGAAATTGCCAAGGTACATATTCACTCAGAACAACCAGGTGAATGTTTAGGATATGGACAAAAATTCGGGGATCTGATCAAAATAAAAATTGAAAACATGCGTCAGCAACATGCTGAAATTGTTGGAGACGGTTATAAAAAAGCTGCTCCAACGCCTGCTCCTGCCAAAAAACACCCATATGCAGTTGTAACAGTTGCAATGGGCGAAGGAATTTCAGCACTACTTAAAAGTGTTGGAGCCAGTGCGGTAATAGAGGGTGGGCAAACCATGAACCCATCGACAGAAGATATCGTTAAGGCGATTGAGTCTGTTGGAGCTGAAAAAGTGCTTATTTTACCAAACAATAAAAACATTATCATGGCAGCTGAACAAGCCGCAGAAGTAATGGGAATTGAAGCAGCTGTGGTACCAACGAAAACTGTACCTCAAGGTATGGCGGCGATTTTGGCATTTAACCCTGAAGCTTCAGTGGAAGACAACAAAGTCAATATGACAAAGGCTTTTGCCCATGTGAAAACAGGACAAGTAACGTATGCAGTTCGTGATACATCAATTGACGGTGTCGAAATTCAAAAAGACGACTTCATGGCAATAGCTGAAGGTAAGATTATTCTGGCAACAACCTCACTTGACGAAGTTGCAAAATCATTAATCAATGAATTAGTTGACGAAGATTCAGAAATTATTACGCTAATATTCGGACAAGATGTAACTGAATCAGATGCAAATGAACTTGCTGCATTTGTTGAAGAAAACTACAGCCATGCTGATGTAGAAGTCTATAATGGAAAACAACCGTTGTATCCATACATCATCTCAGTAGAATAAGAAAAAAACAGTGAATCGTTACGATTCACTGTTTTTTTTAGAAAGAGTAATGAAAGCGAATTCATTGTTACCCATTACTTTTGTAAACTATGTTATATTTCATTTTGGTTATTACTTATTAATGGATATGGCGCAAAACTGCGGAGTAACAAAATCCACTTCTGTTTCTGTATCGCTAAACTAGCTACGAAACATGAAAGTGCGTTGCATCACTAGGCTGCGGGATAGCGTGGCAGTTGAGACCCCGCAAGAACTCAATGGAACGAAGTCTAAAAGCACCACATCTTGTGGCAAAGCCTTCGTGACCAACATCCTGTTTTCCCAAGTAGTTTTGTGAAATAACAGCAGTTGGATATATCATTGTCTTTGTTTAAAGCTAGTGAGTGTTATAATATATAGAAAGAAATTTGAATCAAAGGGGTTATCAAAATGAAGTTCAAATCAGTTTTTGATATTATTGGTCCAGTAATGATTGGACCTTCATCATCACATACAGCAGGTGCAGCAAGAATTGGTCTTGTCACACGTGAATTATTTGGAAGACAACCAAAGTGGGCGAAAGTCTATTTGTATGGATCATTTGCTGAAACATACAAAGGTCATGGTACAGATATCGCGATTATTGGTGGTTTACTTGGTTTTGATACATTTGATGAACGAATCAAAACTTCTTTTGAACTCGCGAAGGAAGCGAGCATGACATATGAATTTATTCCCGAAAACGGTCACACGGAACATCCCAACACGGCTAGACTCGTAATTGGTGACGATGCAGGAGAAATGGAACTTATTGGCGTTTCTATCGGCGGCGGGAAAATTGAAATCAGTGAATTAAATGGATTCCCTCTGCGATTATCAGGGAATCATTCTGCTATATTAGTTGTTCACGATGATATGCCAGGTAGCATAGCCAAAGTCGCAACCTGTCTAGCGGAACAAAACATTAATATTGGGCATATGGAAGTATCTCGAAAAGAACAAGGCCAAATGGCTTTAATGGTAATCGAGGTTGATCAACCGATTGAAGATCAAGTTATAAAAGAAATCGCGATGTTGCCATATATTACACAAGTAACCAAAATAGCAGATTGAGGAGGTATTAATATGAAAGTATTATTTCGTAATGTAAAAGAACTAGTAGAATTAGCTTCTACTGAAAATAAATTGATTTCTGAGTTGATGATTGAACAAGAAATGTTAGTTACTAGAAGAACGCGTGAAGATATAATGAATCAAATGGATAGAAACTTAACTGTAATGGAACAAGCTGTAGAAAAGGGGTTGAAAGGTGTTCATTCAACATCTGGTTTAACAGGTGGAGATGCTGTACTTCTTCAAGATTACATGAAAAAAGGCAACACACTTTCAGGGAACCTTTTAATTGATGCAGTCAGTAAAGCGGTTGCAACGAATGAAGTAAACGCAGCGATGGGAACAATCTGTGCAACGCCAACTGCCGGTTCTGCTGGTGTTGTGCCAGGAACATTATTTGCTGTTCAAAATCAACTTCATCCAACACGTGAACAAATGATTCGCTATTTATTTACATCTGGTGCATTTGGGTTTGTAGTAGCAAACAATGCGTCGATTTCAGGTGCTGCAGGTGGATGCCAAGCTGAAGTTGGTTCTGCTGCTGCAATGGCTGCAGCTGCCATTGTTGAAATGGCTGGAGGTACTCCTCAGCAAAGTTCGGAGGCATTTGCCATCACCATGAAGAATATGCTTGGACTTGTCTGTGACCCTGTTGCTGGATTAGTAGAAGTACCTTGCGTGAAACGAAATGCAATGGGTGCTGCAAATGCATTAGTAGCTGCAGATATGGCATTGGCAGGTGTAACGAGTCGTATTCCATGTGACGAAGTGATTGATGCGATGTTCAAAATTGGCCAATCCATGCCAACAGCTTTGAAAGAAACCGCACAGGGTGGATTAGCGGCGACGCCAACAGGAAGAGCACTAGCAGAGAGAATTTTTGGTGCTGACTTTGTAAAAGGTGTCTAACAAAACTCTACAGGCCGTGAGCAACTTAAAAGGCATTGGTGGCGAAACGGAAAAATCACTGGCAGAAATGGGTATTGCGACATTACATGATTTGGTCATGACATTTCCTTATCGTCATGAAGATTTCCGATTAAAAAATATAGTAGAAACACCGCATAATGAACGTATCACAGTGGAGGGAAGGGTCGAAAGTGAGCCTTCCGTTCTTTTTTTAGGGAAAAATAAATCCCGTATGCAATTTCATTTACTCGTAGGTCCCCATTTAATAAAAGCAGTCTTTTTTAACCAAGCCTATTTAAAAAACAAGATTACGAGTGGGCAGACAATCACGGTTACCGGTAAATGGGATCGCGGTAGACAAGCAATCAGTGTAACTCACTATTCCCCAGGTCCAAAAACAGATAATGTGGATTTTGAACCGATGTATAGTTTAAAAGGGAATTTAAATCAAAAAAAGTTTCGTAAGTTTATGCATCAAGCCCTGCAAGAAGTTGGAGACGATCTAGAAGAATTCTTACCACTAAACATAAGAGAAATATATAGGTTATTACCCGTAAAAGAAGCCCTTGAAGGGGTTCATTTTCCGAAAGATGCTGACCATGTCAAACAAGCAAGAAGACGCTTTGTTTACGAAGAATTACTGTTATTTCAATTAAAGATGCAAGCGATTAAAAAAGTTCGCAAAGAACAAAACCGAGGCATCTCGATCGCTTACGACATAAACAAACTAAAAGATATGATTGGCACGCTACCCTATGAGCTAACAGCAGCTCAAAAACGAGTGGTCAATGAAATTTGTAAAGATTTAAGAGAACCCCACAGAATGAATCGTTTGCTTCAAGGAGATGTTGGATCAGGTAAAACAGTCGTAGCGGCTATTGGACTTTATGCTGTCATTACTGCTGGTTTCCAAGGGGCGTTGATGGCTCCAACAGAGATTTTGGCAGAACAACACGCAGCCTCACTGCATGATTGGTTAGCCCCACTCGGTATTCGCATGGCCCTATTGACGGGTTCAACTAAAACGAAAGCAAGGCGAATTCTGCTGGAACAACTAGCAAATGGCGAAGTGGACTTGCTGATTGGTACGCATGCACTCATACAACCGGATGTTGAGTTTAAACAATTGGGTCTTGTCATTACGGATGAACAGCATCGTTTTGGCGTTGAACAACGACGGGTGTTACGAGACAAAGGCATGAGTCCGGATGTCTTGTTTATGACTGCGACGCCAATTCCTAGAACGCTTGCGATTACGGCATTTGGTGAAATGGATGTATCGATTATTGACGAAATGCCTGCTGGAAGAAAAGAAATAGAAACTCATTGGGTCAAAAAAGAGTTATTTAATCAAACAATTAATCGTATGGTGATGGAACTTCAAGCCGGCAAACAAGCCTATGTCATCTGCCCGCTCATTGAAGAATCAGAAAAACTGGACGTTCAAAATGCTGTCGATGTCTATGAACAATTAACGACGATTTTTCATCAACAGTTCAAAGTCGGGCTGATGCACGGCCGTTTGCATTCAACCGAAAAAGATGAGGTAATGCGTGCATTTAGTGAAGGACACGTTCAAGTATTGGTCTCCACAACTGTAGTTGAAGTAGGTGTGAATGTGCCAAATGCGACGTTTATGGTCATTTACGATGCCGAAAGGTTTGGCTTAGCACAACTACATCAACTACGGGGACGCGTTGGACGTGGCTCTGACCAATCCTATTGTATTTTGCTTGCCGATCCGAAGTCGGAAGAAGGAAAAGAACGTATGATGTCGATGGTCGAAACGAATGATGGCTTTAAACTGGCTGAAAAAGATTTGGAACTTAGAGGTCCCGGGGACTTTTTTGGACGCAAACAAAGTGGTGTGCCAGAGTTTAAAATGGCGGACTTGGTTCATGACTACAGAGCTTTAGAAACAGCGAGACAGGACGCTGAAAAATATATTGCTTCCAGAGAATTTTGGACAAGTGACGAGACAAAATGTTTACGCACATACTTAGAACAATCTGGTGCTTTAGATGGTGATCGTATTGATTAATTGTTTGCTAGCTTCAGAAGAATGCAAGGGTCTTTAAACAATCCTTGCATTCTTTTTGTTGTATTTATATACTGATATTAGTACCAAGTGCTAATATTGGACGGTGAACTTATGAAACGCACAAAAAAAGAACGTCAACAATTATTAATAACGACCATAACAAATAATCCTTTTATTACAGATGAAGATCTAGCGAATGAGTTTGCTGTTAGTGTGCAAACGATTCGATTGGACAGATTAGAACTTTCGATACCGGAACTACGAGAACGGATTAAACATGTGGCTTCTAAGACATTTGAAGATGAAGTACGTTCGCTACCAATAAATGAAGTCATTGGAGAAATAGTAGACATTGAACTTGATAAACGAGCAATTTCTATATTGGACGTAAAATCAACACATATATTTAAACGCAATCAGATTGCCCGGGGGCATCATTTATTTGCGCAAGCAAATTCTCTAGCAGTAGCGGTCATCAATGATGAACTTGCGTTGACGGCAAAATCTAATTTAACGTTTGTAAAACCTGTTAAACTGGGTGACCGTGTAATAGCAAAAGCTATGGTAAAACGAAGAGATTCAGAAAAAAATCGCACATTTGTAGAAGTCATCTCAACTGTTGAAAACGAGGTTGTTTTTGAAGGTCAGTTTGAAATGTATCGGACAAATGAGTCAAGTAAAGGTGATTCGAAATGAAAATCGCAGTAGATGCAATGGGTGGGGACAACGCACCGAAAGAAATCGTAGAAGGTGTTTTCCAAGCACTGGACCAATTTGAAGATATACATATTCTTTTATATGGCATTGAGGAAAAAGTAAAACCCTTTCTAAAAAAACATGATCGCTTAACTTTCATCCCTACAACTGAAAAAATCGAATCTGAGGATGAACCAGTACGAGCAATTCGCCGCAAGAAAGACGCTTCAATGGTGCGAATGGCTGAAGCAGTAAAAAATAAAGAAGCAGATGCATGCGTATCTGCGGGAAATACTGGGGCGCTGATGGCGGCAGGGCTTTTCATTGTTGGTCGCATTGATGGAATTGACCGTCCTGCACTAGCACCGACATTACCTACAATCGATGGTCAAGGCTTTGTCATGCTAGATTTGGGTGCAAACTCAGATGCCAAACCTGAACATTTAGTGCAATTTGGCATTATGGGTAGTATATACGCAGCCAAAGTGCGAGGTATTGAAAATCCACGTGTAGGTTTACTAAACATCGGTACAGAAGAAATGAAAGGCAATGACTTAACGAAAGCGGCCTTTGCACTATTAAAAGATGCACCAATTAATTTCATCGGAAATGTGGAATCGCGTGATTTGTTATTGGGAGTAGCAGACGTTGTGGTAACCGACGGCTTTACTGGCAATATGGTGCTTAAAACAATTGAAGGAACTGCATCAAGTATCTTTAGTCTGTTAAAAGAAGCATTTATGTCATCCACTAAATCAAAAATATCTGCATATCTTGTAAAAGACAATTTACGCTCATTAAAAAATAAAATGGATTATACCGAGTACGGTGGCGCTGGCTTATTCGGTCTTAAAGCACCTGTAATTAAAGCACATGGTTCATCCAACGCAAATGCAGTGATGAATGCCATCCGACAAGCGCGAACAATGGTGGAATACGATGTAAGCGGTACAATTCATACAACAATCGCAGGAGGTAAACAATGACGAAAATTGCATTTATATTTCCAGGACAAGGCTCGCAAGCAGTCGGGATGGGAGCGGAACTTGTTCAAATAAATGAAGGCAATAAAGCTTTCTATGTTAAAGCGGATGAGAAACTAGGGTTTGCGTTATCAACGCTTATGTTAGAAGGTCCAGCTGAAGAGTTGACATATACATATAATGCCCAGCCAGCACTTTTAACGACTAGCACCATGGTTTCAGAACTTTTACAAGCTGCCGATGTTAAACCTGATTACACCATTGGCCATAGTTTAGGAGAATATTCCGCTTTAGTTGCCTCGGGTGTACTGGCATTTGAAGATGGTGTGCAAATTGTGCATGAACGCGGCTTATTCATGAATGAAGCCGTTCCTGCGGGTCTAGGTGCGATGGCTGCAATTTTAGGATTAGATGCGGAAGCATTGAAGGCAGTAACAGACCTAGTTACTGAACAAGGCGATGTCGTTCAATTAGCAAACTTGAATTGTCCGGGACAAATCGTTATTTCCGGAACGCAGTCAGGCGTTGAAAAAGCTAGTGAGAAAGCAAAAGAAGCGGGTGCCAAACGTGCAATTCCTTTAGTGGTTAGTGGTCCTTTCCATTCAGAATTAATGCGTCCTGCAGCATCCCATCTTGAAAAAGCACTAAACAAACTGGCTATGCACAACACAGATGTACCAGTTATCTCAAACGTGACAGCTAGCCCAGTTACGAACGCAGAAGAGATGAAAGAGTTGCTAGTTCAACAATTGTATTCACCTGTGCGCTTTGAAGAATCAATTCGTGCATTACTCGCACTAGGGGTGGATACATTTATTGAATGTGGTCCTGGTAAAGTATTGAGTGGATTGGTGAAGAAAATTGATCGTTCAGCACGTATTTATGCGGCTTACGATCAAGCATCTATTGCACAAGTGATCGAAGCATCAAGGGAGTGGTCATAATGGGAAAACTTAACGGCAAAACAGCAATCGTTACAGGTGCTTCACGTGGAATCGGAGCGGAAATTGCAAAATATCTAGCAAAAGAAGGCGCCCGTGTGATTGTGAATTATAGTGGCAGCCAATCGAAAGCGGAAGAAGTCGTGAAAGAAATTGAAGCTTTCGGTGGTGAGGCACTTGCAGTTCAAGCAAGTGTAAGTGATGCAGATAGTGTAACCGCATTGATTTCAGCAACCATGGAACATTTCGGAAGCATTGATATTTTGGTTAACAATGCGGGGATTACACGTGATAATTTAATCATGCGGATGAAAGAAAACGAATGGGACGATGTCATCAATACGAACCTTAAAGGCGTTTTCTTGTGTACAAAAGCTGTTACAAGACAAATGATGAAACAACGTGCTGGCCGTATCGTGAACATCGCATCTATTGTAGGAGTTTCTGGAAATGCAGGGCAAGCCAACTATGTGGCTGCGAAAGCTGGGGTTATTGGCTTAACGAAAACTACTGCAAAAGAATTGGCTAGTCGTAATATTAATGTAAATGCGATTGCACCTGGCTTCATTTCAACTGAAATGACTGCAGACTTGCCTGAAGAAGTGAAAGCACAAATGTTGACACAAATACCTTTGGCGAAACTTGGAAACCCTGAAGATGTTGCAAAAGCTGTTATATTTTTAGCTTCGGATGATTCAAATTACATTACGGGACAAACACTTCATGTCGATGGTGGCATGGTCATGTAATTACCCCTACCCAGTAGGCTTAGTTTTTTGTATAATCATTGAGGGGAGGTGACTTAATTGACAACAGTAGTAGAACGTGTAACTAAAGTAGTCGTCGACCGCCTCGGCGTAGACGAAAGTGAAGTGAAATTGGAAGCTTCTTTCCGTGATGATCTTGGTGCTGATTCTCTTGACGTTGTTGAACTTGTTATGGAATTTGAGGATGAGTTTGACATGGAGATTTCGGATGAGGATGCTGAAAAAATTGGTACTGTAGGAGATGCAGTAACATATATTGAAAGCAAACAAGGATAAGTAATTATTCCTGTTCGAGACGCGTTAGACATTCTTCTTGAATCGTCTATCGCGTCTCTATTTCTTTTTGCACAATGTACCACAAACAGGTAAACTAAAACGTAGAAACTAATGGAGGGCAGATTATATAGATGAACGGTAAACGAAAAGGAACATCTCAAAAAAACGGTACATTTTCAGATTCGGTTAAACAAATATTTATCCTGCTACAGCAAGAATTAAATATTCAATTTGTGAATCAGGAACTTCTTTATCAAGCATTTACCCATTCATCTTATGTGAATGAGCATCGTCGGAAATTTTACAAGGACAATGAGCGACTAGAGTTTTTAGGTGACGCAGTTCTTGAACTGTCCGTTTCTCAATACTTATTTCAAAAGTTTAGTTTAATGAGCGAAGGTGAATTGACAAAGTTACGTGCGGCAATCGTATGTGAACCCTCACTCGTGTTATTTGCTAATGAACTAAACTTTGGGAAATATGTCCTTTTAGGTAAGGGAGAAGAGGTTACAGGAGGAAGAGAACGACCTGCACTTCTTGCAGATGTCTTTGAATCTTTTATTGGCGCACTTTATTTAGATCAAGGTTTACAACCTGTTGTAGCCTTTTTAGAACAAGTGGTCTTTCCTAAAATCGAGATCGGTGCTTTTTCGCATGTGATGGATTATAAGAGTCAGTTGCAAGAAATAGTTCAGCAAATGAATAATGGATCGTTACAGTATGAAATTGTTGAAGAAAAAGGGCCAGCCCACAACCGCACTTTTGTCTCGAGTGTCCGACTTGGAAACGACGAACTAGGTGAAGGAAATGGCAAGTCCAAAAAAGAAGCAGAACAAAAAGCGGCCCAAGTAGCAATTAATCGCCTTCAAGGGCAAGTGGCAAGCAGACAGGAGGGCTAATTTTGTTCCTAAAACGACTTGAAGTCATTGGATTTAAATCGTTTGCGGATCGAGTTGGCATCGATTTTGTACCAGGAGTTACTGCAGTGGTAGGTCCAAACGGTAGTGGTAAGAGTAATGTTACGGATGCTATTCGATGGGTGTTAGGTGAGCAATCTGCAAAATCACTTCGTGGATCAAAAATGGAAGATGTGATATTTGCAGGAAGTGACTCAAGAAAAGCATTGAATTTTGCGGAAGTTACTCTGCTATTAGATAATTCAGACAAACGCGTACCGTTAGATTACAGCGAAATCAGTGTCACGAGACGTGTGTTTCGTTCAGGAGATAGTGAATATTTATTAAATAAACAATCTTGTAGATTGAAAGATATAACCGATTTATTTATGGATTCGGGTTTAGGGAAAGAAGCCTTTTCCATCATATCTCAAGGTCGTGTTGATGAAATTTTAAATAGTCGACCTGAAGATCGCCGTACGATCTTTGAAGAAGCAGCTGGTGTTTTAAAGTACAAATTACGCAAAAAGAAAGCTGAACACAAATTGTTTGAAACAGATGACAATTTGCACAGAGTACTTGATATTTTACATGAACTCGATGGTCGAATGGAGCCTCTGCAAATGCAGGCGTCAACAGCGACCGATTACATTAGAATGTCAGAAGAATTAAAAGACATTGACCTAGGGGTAATTGCTTTTGATTTGCAACGTATTGATCAACAATTACATGAAATGAAACAACAAGTAGACATTCACGAGAAACAAGGACAACAGCTGGAGAACGGCATTGGAAAAATGGAGAATGAGTTGGAGTCAATCCGACAGCAACAAACTGTGCAAGACCGCTTAATCGATGAATCGCAAGAATCTTTAGTTGAAGCAAGTTCTGAACTTGAGCGTTGGGACGGCCGAAAACAATTGATGGCTGAAAAACGTCAAAATAAAGATCAGCAAATTGATAAGCTAAGATTAACAATTGTTGAATATGAACAAGAGAAAAACGAATTGACAAACCAATTACAACAAAAACAGTTAGAAACAACACAAAAAAGAACTGAATTGCGAACTGTTCAGAACGAAGTCAAACAATTAGACCATTTATTGAGTCAGTCTAGTGCGGAGATTGAGGTGGAAATAGAGGATTACAAATCTACCTATATCGAGTTGTTAAACGAGGAAGCTACCGTCAAGAATGAGTTGAAGCATTTAAATCAACAGCTTCTGCAACAACACGAACATAAAGACAAAATGAGTAGTGAATTCGAACAGATCACTATGGATTTAGAGAAAGTTGAAGTTCAAAAGAAACTTGTAGATCAACAATTAGCACAAATTCGTAGTCTTTTAGACGAAAAGTTGACGCAGTTTAAAGAACTGCAACAAGCAATTGCTAAAGAAAAAGATGAATTAGAATCGAAACAATCGATGTTGTATCAAGCGTACCAACATCAGCAACAATTAAAAGCTAGAAAAGAATCGCTTGAAGCTCTTGAAGCGGACTTCTCTGGTTTCTTCCAAGGTGTCAAAGAAGTATTAATTGCACGGGAAAATGGACAATTAACAGGAATTACAGGTGCAGTGGCAGAACTTATTCAAGTGAAACCAGCTTATGCCAAAGCACTTGAAACAGCCCTTGGTGGTGCGATGCAACATATTGTGACCGAATCCAATGAGGATGCAAGAAAAGCCATTGCCTACTTGAAAAATAAGCGTTCAGGTCGTGCAACATTCTTACCTAAAACCGTCATGAAGTCTCGCAAAGTGCAGTCAGATGCATTACGTAGCGTAATGAACCATCCGTCATTTATTCAAACAGCAGATGAACTCGTTACATATGACGAGTCTTCAATGTCAATCGTTGAGAATTTACTTGGAAATGTACTCGTCGTAAAAGATTTACAAGGTGCTTCACAAATTGCGAAGTCCATTCAATATCGTTATCGAGTTGTGACACTGGATGGGGATATTGTCAATGCGGGAGGTTCATTAACTGGTGGATTTACAAAACAACAGTCTTCTGTATTTTCGAGAAAAGCCGAGTTGGAAGACCTTGTATCGAAATTGAATGGCATGGATCGTTCGATTCAAACAGCTGAAAATCAAGTTGCAACTCTAAAAAACTCTATTGATCATCAATCTGAACTCCTGGAAATACTACGTACCGAGGGGGAAGAAAGTCGTGCGAATGATTTAGAGCTCAGTGCGAATCTCCGTGAACTCGAAACCGCCTATAAACGTTTAAATGAACGCGCTTTTGTTTCGGATTCTGAAACAAAAGATGTATCAACTCGTCAGCAACAAGCGGCAGAGAAAAAGAAACAAGCAGAGCAGAGATTAACAGAATTAAAAGCTGAATTGGATCAAATTAATGAAACCATTCATCGCTTAACCAATCTAAAGTCGAAAAGTTTAAGTGAACGTGATCAATTAACAGAAAAAATGGCTGAACTTCGTTCAAGAAAAGCCGTCTTAACCGAACAATCGAAGGTCGCAGAGTATACAGTAGCTGAGTTGCAAGATAATTGTCAAAAGGTTATTCAAAAACTTGATCATGCGAAAAAAGAGATGCAGTGGTATGAAAATGGTGACAGTCAAGTAGGACCAACACCAAGTGAGATTGATCGCGAATTGAACGGTTGGTTAGAAAAGAAACATTCGTTAGTTCAATTAATTGCGAGTGCCAAAGAAAAACGATCTCAAATCCACACGCAATTACAAACGGTTGAGCTTCAGTTGAAAAAAAACCAGCATCTACACAAACAACAGTTGGACGTTTTAAGGACTGCGGAAGTGAAGATGAATCGTTTAGATGTAGAGCAAACTGCATTGCATGCTCAACTAGAAGAAAACTATCACCTAACATTTGAAGATATTGAACTTCCTAACCTAGATACATTCGAGGAAGACGTGTCTCGTAAAAAAGTTAAATTACTCAAACAATCAATTGAAGAATTAGGTCCGGTTAACGTAGCTTCAATCGAAGAATTTGAACGTGTCTCTGAACGCCACACGTTTTTAACAGACCAACGACAGGATTTATTGGAAGCGAAAGAAACATTGCATGAAGCAATCAAAGAAATGGATGAAGAAATGACTACCCGTTTCAGTGATACATTCCATGCCATTCGAACACAATTTAGTCTTGTTTTCCGGGAGTTGTTTGGAGGAGGACATGCTGATTTAATCTTGTCCGATCCTATAGATATGCTAGAAACCGGTATTGAAATCGTGGCTCAACCCCCTGGGAAGAAGCTGCAAAATTTAAGTTTACTTTCAGGTGGAGAACGGGCGTTAACGGCAATCGCATTATTATTTGCCATTCTAAATATTCGACCAGTACCGTTTTGTATATTGGATGAAGTGGAAGCGGCACTTGATGAATCGAATGTCGTTCGCTATAGTCAATACCTGAAAAAGTTCAGTCATGATACTCAATTTATCGTCATCACTCACCGTAAAGGAACAATGGAAGGTGCCGATGTCTTATATGGGATCACAATGCAAGAATCGGGTATATCGAAATTAGTATCGGTGAAATTGCAAGAAGAGCAACCGACACTTGTCGCACAAGGGAGCGTTAGAGCATGAGTTTCTTTAAAAAAATAAAAGAAAAATTAACAGGAACAAGTGAATCTGTTTCTGTATCAGAAAAGTTTAAAGATGGTTTATCAAAAACCCGTAATCAATTCACTTCTAAAGTGAATGATTTAGTTGCAAAATACCGCAAAGTAGATGAGGATTTCTTCGAAGAGTTAGAAGATTTATTGTTACAAGCAGACGTAGGTTTTGAAACAGTAGTGGAATTAATGGACTTACTACGTTTTGAAGTGCAACGGAAAAATATTAAAGACACTGCAGGCATCCAATCGGTCATTTCAGAGAAGCTAGTTGAAATTTACGAGTCAGGCGACAACAGTTCCAACGAACTTCTTGTTCAAGATGCGGGCTTAACCGTTATTTTATTTGTAGGTGTCAATGGGGTTGGGAAAACTACTACAATCGGGAAACTGGCACATCGCTTAAAAGGGCAAGGTAGAAAGGTCATGTTAGCTGCTGGAGATACTTTCCGAGCAGGTGCAATTGATCAATTGCAAGTGTGGGGGGACCGTGTTGGTGTTGAAGTCATCAAGCAATCTGAAGGGTCTGATCCTGCTGCCGTTATGTATGATGCTGTACGTGCTGCGAAAAACCGTGGTGTTGATGTGTTGATATGTGATACTGCTGGTCGTTTGCAAAATAAAGTAAACTTAATGAATGAATTACAAAAAGTTCATCGCGTGATTGAGCGAGAAGTACCTGGTGCTCCACACGAAGTGTTACTTGCTCTAGATGCGACTACAGGTCAGAATGCATTGATTCAAGCGCAATCTTTTAAAGAGGCAACAAATGTTACGGGCATTGTTTTAACAAAGCTTGACGGTACAGCTAAAGGCGGAATTGTATTAGCGATCCGTAACAAGCTGAAAATCCCTGTTAAATTTGTTGGACTCGGTGAAAAAATGGATGATTTGCAACCATTTGATACTGATAAATATGTTTATGGATTATTTGCTGATGGACTAGAGCAAGAAGACAAAAATGAACTTAACTAGACAAGTAAAAATACTTGACACTTCAAGTGATGCTCGTTAAGATACAAGTAGAAAGCTTCGGGTGGGAGAGATCATGATGCAAATTGAAAAAACAACACGCATGAACTTCCTTTTTGATTTTTATCAGTCCTTACTGACAGACAAACAACGAAGTTATATGCATCTCTATTATTTAGATGATCACTCACTTGGAGAAATAGCTGACGAATATAATATATCTAGACAAGCTGTCTATGATAATATTCGTCGAACAGATGCAATGTTAGAAGAGTACGAAGATAAACTTCGACTATTGGAAAAATTTCAACAGCGCAAAGATGTGATGGAGCAATTGCAACAAGTAATTCAAACAGATTCTGTCAATCAGGAATTAGCATTGGAATTGATTGAACAGCTAAAAGAATCGGATTAGGAGGCGGCATGCATGGCATTTGAAGGTTTAGCTGAGCGGCTGCAAGGAACAATCCAACGTATCAAAGGCAAAGGTAAAGTTTCCGAAGCAGACGTAAAAGAAATGATGAGAGATGTCCGACGTGCGTTGATTGAAGCGGATGTTAACTTGAAAGTTGTCAAAGACTTCGTCAAAGTTGTTAGTGAACGTGCTGTTGGTGTGGACGTAATGAAGAGTTTGACACCAGGACAACAAGTAATCAAAATCGTTAAAGAAGAGTTGACGGTGTTGATGGGTGGCGAACAAAGTCCGATTCAATTTGCGAAAAAACCACCAACTGTCATCATGATGGTGGGTTTACAAGGGGCTGGTAAAACAACCACAACTGGTAAGTTGGCCAATATCTTGCGGAAAAAGTATAATCGTAACCCACTATTAGTGGCTGCGGATATTTATCGACCAGCTGCAATTCAACAGCTTCAAACCATTGGAAAACAATTGTCTTTACCTGTTTTTTCGTTGGGGACAGATGTATCACCAGTAGAAATTGTCCGTCAAGCATTGGAACAATCAAAAGTAGACCACAATGATGTAGTGATCATAGATACCGCTGGTCGTTTGCATATTGATGAAAAACTGATGCAAGAATTGAAAGACATTCGCGCATTAAAAGAACCAGATGAAGTGTTCCTGGTTGTTGATGCAATGACTGGTCAAGATGCTGTTAATGTTGCTCAAAGTTTTGATGAAACAGTCGGTATTACAGGGGTAGTATTAACGAAGCTTGATGGCGATACACGTGGTGGAGCAGCATTATCAATCCGTTCAATTGCACAAAAACCGATTAAATTTGTCGGGATGGGTGAGAAAATGGATGCACTTGAACCATTTCATCCGGAGCGTATGGCATCTCGTATTCTAGGGATGGGTGACATGATGTCACTGATTGAAAAAGCACAAGCCAATGTAGATGAAGAAAAAGCGAAAGAGCTGGAAGAAAAATTCAGAACACAAAGTTTTACGTTCGATGACTTTATTGATCAAATGAATCAAGTGAAACAAATGGGTCCTCTTGAAGATATTATTAAGATGTTACCTGGAGCAGGTAAAATTAAAGGCTTAGAAAATGCTAAAGTGGATGAAAAACAAATGGGTCGTGTAGAGGCGATTATTTATGCGATGACACCTCAAGAAAAAACGACGCCTGACATCATTAACTCGAGCCGGAAAAAACGAATTGCCAAAGGGTCGGGTACCTCAATCCAAGATGTAAACCGCTTGCTCAAGCAATTTGAAGATATGAAAAAAATGATGAAACAAATGACAAACATGCAACAAAAAGGCAAGAAAAAGATGAAAATGCCAGGATTGAACTCGCTTTTCAAATAATAATTATCCCATTATTTCAATGTATTTATAAGGTGTTAAGAAAAAACACTTTACAAACAAATCAATCCTTGATAATATACTATCTTGTGTGAAACTATTCGGAGGTGCAATTAAAAAATGGCAGTTAAAATTCGCTTAAAACGTATGGGAGCTAAAAAATCTCCTTTCTATCGTATTGTTGTTGCTGACGCTCGTGCTCCACGTGACGGCCGTCAAATCGAAACAGTTGGTACTTACAACCCATTAACAAAACCAGCTGAAGTTAAAATCAACGAAGAATTAGCGTTGAAATGGTTATCAACTGGTGCTAAACCATCTGATACAGTACGTAACTTGTTCTCAGAACAAGGCATCATGGAGAAATTCCATAACGCAAAAAACGCTAAGTAATCGGGGGCGGCATAATGAAGCAGCTGATTGAAACAATTGTTAAACCATTAGTTGATTATCCGGAAGAAGTTCGTGTTGAACGTGACGAAAATGCAAACCGTATTGTCTACAAACTTTCTGTCCATGCTGATGATATGGGGAAAGTTATTGGTAAGCAAGGACGTGTTGCGAAAGCAATACGCACCATTGTTTATTCAGCAGCAAGCAGTCACCACAAAAAAAAGACTTATGTCGATATTCTAGATTAAGAAAAAGGAGGGAGCTTAGGTTCCTTCCTTTTTTGTACTAAAAAAGAGTAAAATAAATTTTACTTGCTGACAATTTAATGCATTGCTACAAGCACCGCTCACTCATGAGTTTCTGCTGGAAACCTGCGTTGGACTGGAGTGGCGCTTTCAGTTGTCTAATGTCTAGCTACAATCGCCACCCGAGGTCCCATCAGGGGGTCAGTAAGGCGGAATTTCGCCTTTCATCCTTCCAAAGCCGATGTTGGGCAGAGTTTCGCTTTGTGCTTTTCTAATGTCTAGCTGCAAGCGCCAGCCCGCACCTAAGCTTCAGGCCCTCATGCGAAAGCAGGCTTTCGAATCGGTCCTTCCAGCACCGGTGTGGGCTAGAGTGGCGCTTTCCGCTTTTCTATAAAAGGAGTGATTTTGATGGAATGGTATAACGTAGGTAAGATCGTAAACACTCATGGAATTCGTGGAGAGGTTCGCGTCATCTCAAGTACGGATTTTCCAGAAGAACGTTATGCAGTTGGTAACAAGCTTTCGCTTTTCAAGGCGGATTCAAAAACTCCAATTGTATTGACGGTTGCAAGTCATCGTCAACATAAAAATTTCGATTTGTTGACTTTTGAAGGGTTTTTAACAATTGAGATGGTACAAGGGTTCAGAGATGGAATCCTGAAAGTTTCAGAAAATCAATTGTCTGATCTAGAAGGCGATGAATACTATTTCCATGAGATCATGGGTTGTACAGTCCATGACCAGGATGGACAAGTGATTGGCGTAGTGACCGATATTTTGCAAACAGGTGCAAATGATGTTTGGACGGTTACACCGGAAAAAGGAAAAGCTCACTATATTCCGTATATTGAAGATGTAGTAAAAGAAATTGATATTGATGAAAAGAAAATTATCATTGATGTTTTGGACGGCCTATTGTCATGATGAACATTCATGTGTTGTCGTTGTTTCCGGAAATGTTTGAAGGAGTTTTCGGTTCATCGATCTTAAAAAAAGCACAAGAAAAGAATGCTGTTTCTTTGGAAGTCACTAACTTCCGATTATATTCGGGCAATAAACATAGCCAGGTGGATGATTATCCTTATGGTGGGGGAGCAGGTATGGTTTTGAAACCAGAACCCCTATTTCAAGCGGTAGAGGCCATAACTGGAGACTCTAAAAAACCTCGTATCATTTTGATGTGTCCGCAAGGTGAGAGATTTACGCAAGCGAAAGCGGAAGAACTGGCAACGGAAGAAGAGCTTGTATTCTTATGTGGCCATTATGAAGGATATGATGAACGAATTCGACAACATCTGGTGACAGATGAAATCTCGATTGGTGATTTTGTGTTGACGGGTGGAGAACTTGGAGCAATGACGGTAATTGATAGCGTGGTGCGTTTATTACCTGGTGTTCTAGGCAATGATGACTCACCAGTTCAAGATTCGTTTTCAACTGGCTTACTCGAACACCCTCACTATACTAGACCTGCAGACTTTAACGGTTTAAAGGTCCCTGATGTGTTACTTTCTGGAAATCACGCTCACATTGAACGGTGGCGACGTGAACAGTCGCTATTTCGAACGTGGAGTAGACGACCGGATCTCTTAAGTAATACAGAACTTTCTTCAGCTGAACAAAAGTTAATTGATCAATGGGAGAAAGAAAAAAACGACTAATATGCCTTGCTTGCAGCTTTGAATTGTGGTAACATCTAACTTGTACTTCTATGCGAAGTGCTGAATTACGGTGTTCCGCTGCAGCCACAGTCGCTGGCATGAGCATCTGTCTAAGGAGAGAAAATTATGCAAAACATTATTACTGAAATCACTAAAGAACAACTTCGTACGGATCTTCCTGATTTCCGTCCTGGTGACACTGTACGTGTACACGTTAAGGTCGTAGAGGGAACTCGCGAACGTATCCAAATGTATGAAGGTGTAGTTATTAAACGTCGTGGTGGCGGTGTGAGTTCAACTTTCACTGTTCGTAAAATTTCTTACGGTGTTGGTGTTGAACGTACATTCCCTGTACACACACCAAAAATTGCTCAATTAGAAGTTCTTCGTCGTGGTAAAGTACGTCGTGCGAAATTGTACTACCTACGTGACCTTCGTGGTAAAGCAGCTCGTATTAAAGAAATTCGATAATTGTCAAATCAGGAAGAGAGCTTGGCTATCAAGCTCTCTTCCTTTTTGCGTGAAACTAAAAATACTTGTACAATAAAAGGTATTAATGCAAGGAGGCAACAACATGGAACAAACGAAAAAAAGAAAAATGAATTTTGGGAATGGTCTAAAGCCTTACTCATCGCATTTGGACTTGCATGGATCATCCGTTATTTTTTATTCACACCGATTGTAGTGGATGGAGAATCAATGATGCCAACGCTTGAAGATGGAGACCGTATGATTGTCAACAAAATTGGCTACGAAGTGGGAGAACCAGACCGTTTTGATATCGTGGTGTTTCATGCACCTGAGAAAAAAGATTACATTAAGCGTGTAATCGGTCTGCCAGGAGATCGTGTTGCCTATAAAAATGATCAATTATATATAAATGGAGAGCCATTGCCAGAACCGTATTTAGATCCCAAAAAAGAAGAGATTAATGAAGGTACTTTAACAGAAGATTTTACACTCGAAGAGCTTTGGCAAATTGAAGTTGTTCCTGAAGGATATGTCTTTGTGATGGGTGATAATCGCAGATACAGTAAAGACAGTCGAATTATTGGTGTGGTTTCAATGGAAGAAATAATAGGCAGTACAAGCTTTATTTTTTGGCCACCAAATGAACTGGGACTTGTCGAGTAACATAGGGGGAATTAGTACATGACCATTCAATGGTTTCCAGGACACATGGCGAAAGCTCGTCGTCAAGTTACTGAAAAATTAAAATTAGTAGATATCATATTTGAATTAATCGACGCAAGATTACCACTTTCTTCAAGAAATCCAATGATTGATGAAGTGATTGGACAAAAAACAAGACTCTTGATATTAAATAAGGCCGATATGGCAGATGACGTAGAAACGAAAAAGTGGATTCGTTATTTTGAAGAGCGTGGTCATCGTGCAGTCGCCATTAACTCATTTGAAGGAAAAGGATTACAAACTGTAACAAAAGCAGCTACTGAATTGTTAGCAGAAAAATGGGAACGAATGCGTTCTCGTGGGATTAAACCTCGTGCTATTCGTGCCATGATTGTAGGGATTCCGAACGTTGGAAAGTCTACATTAATCAATCGCTTAGCAAAGAAAAACCTCGCTAAAACAGGAAATACTCCAGGAGTCACGAAAGCCCAGCAGTGGATTAAAGTTGAAAAAGAGCTTGAACTGTTAGACACACCGGGTATTTTATGGCCGAAGTTTGAGGATCAAGCGGTTGGGTACAAATTAGCATTAACAGGTGCGATTAAAGACACCATTATTAATATGGAAGATTTAGCTGTTTACGGACTTCGGTTCTTAGCTGAACATTATCCGAAAAGAATGGAAGAACGCTACAAACTCACTGAAGTAGATGAAAATTTAGTTGAGACATTCGATCATATCGGAAAACTCCGACGCACTTTTGCAGGTGGCGGGGAAATTGATTACGATCAGGTAGCTCAACTTGTAGTCCGTGATATCCGTAATCTCCATCTAGGAAAACTGACTTTTGATCTTGTGGATGAAATTAAATTAACTACAGAAAAATGACCTTTTTTGCCTTCGGGTAGGAAAGGTTTTTTCATGAAGGTACATAGAGGTGAATCGTGTGGAAACTGTAAAAAACATTGCTGAAAAGCTAAAGGTGACTTTTCAACCATCTGATTGGACGCTAGCACTGACAACAGATCAACGAGTCGGCGTACAAAAATTAGTCTCTTCTTGGCAAAAAAGAATAGATCAAGAAAAATATATACAAGCGCAACATACAGAAAAAATACAATTTGATACAAGCTTTAAACATCAGCCAGAAGATTTAGTAGCAGGAATTGATGAAGCGGGTAGAGGGCCACTTGCAGGTCCAGTCGTTACGGCAGCAGTCATTTTTTCTGATTATTCGAAAGAACTTGTTGGTTTAAATGACTCGAAGCAATTGTCGCGAATAAAAAGACAAAAGTTTTCGGAAATCATAAAGAAACATGCAGCGGCTTACTATATACATATTCAATCTGTCGAAAAAATCGATACGCTTAATATTTATGAAGCGACAAAAGATTCGATGGCACTGTCAGTAAGCAATCTGTCCATTCAACCGGATATCTTATTAGTCGATGCTATGACGCTACCAACCACCATTCGACAGCACTCCATCATAAAAGGTGATGCAAAGAGTCTTGCAATAGCAGCTGCATCGATCTTAGCGAAAACAGCGCGAGATGATATAATGGATGAGTTCGACAAAATATACCCCGAATACAACTTTGCAAAGAATGCAGGATACGGCACGGCAGAACATTTAACTGCTTTAAAGCAGTTTGGTGCCACCGGTATTCACCGAAAAACATTTGAACCTGTAAAGTCGATGATTCGCTAAGAAGTCCGAATATTTGAAGTTTAGCGGAAAACAATAGACTTATGTGGACATTGTTTGACAGGTTTTATACAATGGGTTAGGTAGTAAATTACTTGACAGAAGTTTGATTGGAGGATGTAAGATGAATATCCATGAATATCAAGGGAAACAACTCCTCAGACAATATGGTGTCTCAGTATCGAACGGCCTAGTTGCTTTTTCTCCAGAAGAAGCAGTAAAAGCTGCAAAAGAACTTGGCACAGACGTTGTCGTGGTGAAAGCTCAAATCCATGCGGGTGGTCGTGGTAAAGCTGGTGGTGTTAAAATCGCGAAGAGCTTAGATGAAGTTCGTGAATACGCGAAAGAACTTCTTGGGAAAGTCCTTGTTACTCATCAAACAGGTCCAGAAGGAAAAGAAATTAAGCGTCTTCTTGTTGAAGAAGGATGCGATATTAAAAAAGAGTACTATATTGGTTTAGTACTTGACCGTGCAACTTCTCGTGTAACTCTTATGGGTTCTGAAGAAGGCGGAATGGATATTGAAGAAGTTGCTGAAGCAACTCCTGAAAAAATCTTTAAAGAAATCATTGATCCAGTTGTTGGATTGACAGGCTTCCAAGCTCGCCGTATGGCTTTCAACATGAACATCCCAGCAAAATTGGTAAACAAAGCAGCGAAATTCATGCTAGGTCTATACCAAGTATTTGTTGAAAAAGATGCAGCAATCGTTGAAATTAACCCGCTTGTAGTTACAGCTGGTGGAGACGTAATGGCTCTAGATGCGAAGTTTAACTTTGATGCAAATGCTCTATATCGTCACAAAGACATTTTAGAACTACGTGACTTCGACGAAGAAGATGCAAAGGAAATCGAAGCTTCTAAATATGACCTAAGCTATATTTCTTTAGATGGAAACATCGGTTGTATGGTTAACGGTGCTGGACTAGCTATGGCAACAATGGATACGATTAGCTATTACGGCGGATCACCCGCTAACTTCCTTGACGTTGGGGGCGGTGCGACAGCTGAGAAAGTAACTGAAGCATTTAAAATCATTCTTTCAGACAAAAATGTTAAAGGTATTTTCGTTAACATCTTTGGCGGAATCATGAAGTGTGACGTTATCGCTGAAGGCGTAATCACAGCTGCGAAAGAAGTTGGATTACAAGTACCACTTGTTGTTCGTTTAGAAGGAACAAACGTGGACCTTGGTAAGAAATTATTGAATGAATCTGGCTTAAACATTGTTGCGGCTGGTTCTATGGCGGATGGCGCGCAAAAAATTGTTGAACTTGTAGGCTAAGAAAGGCAGGGACAAAAGATGGGCGTATATATTAATAAAGATACGAAAGTAATCGTTCAAGGTATTACTGGATCAACTGCTCTTTTCCATACAAAAGAAATGCTTGAGTATGGTACTAAAATCGTCGCAGGTGTTACACCTGGTAAAGGCGGTACTGAAGTTGAAGGCGTACCTGTATTTAATACGGTAGAAGAAGCTGTCAAAGCAACAGGCGCTAACGTGTCAGTTATTTATGTTCCAGCTCCTTTCGCTGCAGATGCAATTTTAGAAGCAGTCGATGCCGATTTAGATATGACAATTTGTATTACTGAACATATTCCAGTATTGGATATGGTTAAAGTGAAACGTTATATGGAAGGCAAGAAAACTCGTTTAGTTGGACCAAACTGTCCTGGAGTTATTACTGCTGATGAATGTAAAATCGGGATTATGCCTGGTTACATTCATAAAAAAGGCCATGTAGGAGTAGTGTCACGTTCTGGAACACTTACTTATGAAGCAGTGCACCAACTTTCTCAAGCAGGAATTGGACAAACTACTGCAGTAGGTATCGGTGGAGACCCAGTTAACGGAACAGACTTTATCGATGCTCTTACTGCGTTCAATGAAGATCCAGAAACATTGGCTGTTGTAATGATCGGTGAAATCGGCGGAACTGCGGAAGAAGAAGCAGCTGAGTGGATTCAAGCGAACATGACAAAACCTGTTGTCGGCTTTATTGGCGGACAAACAGCTCCTGAAGGTAAACGTATGGGCCATGCTGGTGCGATTATCTCTGGTGGTAAAGGTACAGCTGCAGAAAAAATCAAAGCGATGAATGCTGCTGGAATGGAAGTTGCACCAACTCCTTCTGTTATCGGTGAAACATTAATCAAAGTGATTAAAGAAAAAGGCTTGTACGAGCAATGTAAAACACATTAATATAGAAAGAAGCGGCACATCGTCCGACGATGTGCCGCTTTTTTTACAATAAAGGAGGAAAGGTATGATTAATCAAACGTTTCATCATCGACTACTCGCACTGCATTACGTTTTACCCGTCCCACTTAATCGCTTGAAGCCCCTACTTCAGGTCGATCCAGACTTAGCGACATGTGAGTATATGACCACTCATCAACTATCCCGTCTATTGAAATTATCCCATCAACGTGCACAAAAATTCAAAGAATCTTATCGTAAAGCGCTTGAAACCCCTCTAATTCAAGCGTACAAAACGCACAACATAACACCACTCCCATATGATCATCCCAACTATCCAAAACAATTAAACACACTGTATGATCCACCTGCGGTATTGTATGCCAAAGGGCGATTGGACTATTTACTCATGAATTACCATGTTGCAGTAATCGGTTCCAGAGATGCTACCGAGTATTCACAACAGATAATGTCCTATATACTTCCGCCACTGGTGAAGCATGATATGGTGATTGTTAGTGGACTGGCAAAAGGAGCCGATGCCATGGCCCATCAATTCACACATGATATTGGCGGAAAGACAATTGGCATTTTAGGACATGGCCATTTTCATCAGTACCCACAAGAAAATTCGTATTTATACGATATTATGGAAAAACATCATTTAACCTTATCTGAATATCCACCCTATGTATCCATACAAAAATGGTATTTCCCGATGCGAAATCGAATAATTAGCGGACTTTCACACGCGGTAGTAGTAACAGAAGCCAAAGAAAAAAGCGGCACAGTTAGTACACTTCAACACGCGTTGGACAATGGAAAAGATGTCTATTGTGTACCGGGACCTATTACATCAATGCTATCGTTAGGACCACATCAATCACTACTCGAAGGGGCAAAACCTCTCTGGCATGGCTATCAAATTGTAGAAGAATTGCTAGCCATGAAGCTTAATAAATAACAGGATAATGATAAATGGTTGCATTCTCGTAGATTATGCAACCAACTATCATCAAATCCTCTCAAGAAATTCTGTAACTTGAAGTACATCGATTTTTTCACAATACCTCATTTACAGGAATGTATGTTCTGTTTTGATCTGAAAAAAGAGAACGTCTTTCAATCTTGAAAAGGTTCAAGGGTTGAAAATATTACTCTCATGAAAATGGTCCATCAATTTTGCGGATGGCAGCATAACGAAAAATTGAATAGTTGGTTATGTGCTCGAGATGAATCCCTCGCATTGTTCGATAACTGGATGATAGTCCTCGCTAGAAATGGCTAGGAAGATATTTACGAAGATTATCGAAAATATGCGAATGATGAATCTATCAAAATGGGACCAGAACTATATAAACGAATTTTTTTGTATTCAGAGAAAGGGACATGAAGGAGGAGAGAGATTAAATGTCGTGCCTGGGACGAAGTGGATAAAAAAATGTGGATCACCGGTCAAGAAGATGAAACAGATGAAAAAACTGCTGGAACATTCTAAACGTACTGTTCAAGAAAATACAGAAGGATGATGAGAAAGAAAGAAGTCCTCATGTTCCATGTGCTTAGTGATGAATTACCGCACGCTGATGAGCTTTAAAGATGCCTGGCAGGGATTTCCTTTAATCACTGTGTGAGAGAGTTCTACAGACATGCTAGGGGCTGAATTGGTATCTATCCAATGAGATAATAAAATAACGGTTCTAAAATTTAATATCAAACGTGATGTTGATGGTAAAGGCAGCAAACTTTATTTATTTGCAGGTGAAAATGTGTTTTTGATTCTATAACCTTCTCAAATTACGATTGATGAGTTTTACGAGGATGATCATGAGGGAAGTCGAATATCAAGTGGACACTGATGGCAGTGTTAATGTAAATCAACTATCCATTGATGATGAAGTGGGAGATTTCGATTATGTAGAAGATTAAACTGAACTTACCTCCAATGGGTGAAATTATATAAATAGTTGGATAATCCTCGGCACGATGTTCATGTTCGTGCTGTGGCTCCTCATAAACCAGAATAGGAATTGATTAAATGGCTAAGTTAAAGTTGCGTGAAAAAGGAGAATCTTTTAGTCCTTCAGTAACTGTGCATAAATCACGGAATGGGGTTCCTACCAATTTTGAAATTGGTGGTCATAAGTACGCTTTAGTTCACGTACCAAATAACAAAGGGAAAGATAATACTAAGAAGAAACCCCGGAGTTGACTGAAACTGTACAACAAAAAAACCTCCTATTGAAAGAGGTTAACTAGTAATATCTGTATTTGTTACAAGTTGGATTCTTTCTGCAGCTTTACCAAGGTCATCATATAACTCAATTGTGTTTGTTGCTAAATTGGTAATTTCAATTGTACTGGTATCCCTTAAACATCTTACGACTATTTGAGGTTGACCCTTAATGCTAAAAGTGTGTTTAATCTCTACATTATTGTACTTACAAAGTGTTTTCAGCATTACAATTAAATTATTTTTGGACATTTTATTTTCCCCTTCCATTAGTGGAAGAGGACTAAGAAAAGTCCAAAGGTTTCCAGTATTTATTAATTAAGTATAACACATTATTGATATATATGTAGAATTATGGTAACTACTTCACAGTTCAACGATAAGCAACGACAAAGGAGGGTCATAAACGCATACAAAAAAACGTCAGAAAATGATATATAAACTCGTAGTAATTGAGTCGTGACTTTTAATGGAAAGTGGGTGAGTATATGTATGAATGGTTGCGGGGTTATCAGAAATTAGAAATCAAAGTATATTAATTCACTTCTATTATATTTACTATCAATTATTTTATTGATTATATCTTTTGAAGTCTTTTCTAATAAAGGAATCATTTTCGAAGTTTCATTAATAGCCTTTCTAATTTAAAACATTTGTACCACTATTCATACATAAAGTCACGTCCAATCGGGTGTGGCTATTTATTATACTTTTCTATTATAATATTTAAAATATTTGTAAAATAAAAAGGATTTTTGTAGATAATGCAGAATATTACTGTGTACGAAGAAATTTCTAAGGAAAGGAGATTGGAATTTATGAAAAAGAAAAAGTCAATGTTTTCTATCTTGGGCCTTTTATTAGTTTTGAGTTTATCATTTGGTAGCAGTGCAAGTGCAGGACCAGTTGATTGGGAGCCTGATCCACCAAAGCCACCACCAACTAAGTGCGTAAAAGCACCTTGCCCATTATTTTAATTAATTTTAAAAAGCATCGAATCTAAAACGATCGGTGCTTTTTCTATGTCGAAAAATGAATAGAAGGAGGCTAAGTCACAGTCACATTATTATGATGTAAATTTTTCGAATACATAAAAGGTGTGTGAGTAAATTGATTAATATTGGATTGATTCTTACCGTATTTGTTACGATACCAATTTTAATTATTACGGTGTAATTAAAAGAAAGAACCTAAAACGTTAAGTATATGAAGTCTACTCATTTGAGTGGGCTTTTTTATTACAATAGGTACTGCGTCTGCCTATACCGCGATGAAATTTGAACGCGCCGGACAAAGTGCTTATTTTCGTTTTCTTCTAGTCACTGAGTGACCAAAAAGTGACCGACGAAATGAATTTATAGAAATTAATATAGTATAAATTGAAGCAAGATTTTGTTGAAATGTCGAAAGAAGTTGTTACATCAAGGAATACGATTAAAAATACCTTCTATTAAAGTCTTACTTGCATTATCCTAGAAACTGTTATACATTTTGCAACAGGTATTTCTTTTATTGATTTATAAGGAACCTCTATAAGGAGGCACATACATGTCGGATTTTTTAGTGATTGTGGAATCGCCAGCCAAAGCGAAAACAATTGAACGTTACCTTGGCAAAAAATACAAAGTGAAAGCATCACTTGGTCATGTTCGTGATTTACCACGGAGCCAAATGGGCGTAGATGTAGAAAATGATTACACACCAAAGTACATTACCATTCGTGGCAAAGGCCCGATTTTACAAGATTTAAAATCAGCAGCCAAAAAAGCGAAGAAAATTTATCTCGCGGCTGACCCGGATCGAGAAGGCGAAGCAATTGCTTGGCATCTCGCGAATTCATTAAACATTGATATTGAATCAGATTGTCGCGTGGTCTTTAATGAAATCACTAAAGACGCGATTAAAGAATCATTTAAACACCCTCGTCCAATTGATATGGACTTAGTTGATGCACAACAAGCTCGACGAATTTTAGATCGACTGGTTGGATACAACATTAGTCCAATACTATGGAAGAAAGTCAAAAAAGGATTATCAGCAGGTCGTGTACAATCAGTAGCTTTGCGACTGATTATTGACCGCGAAAACGAAATAAAAAACTTCCAACCAGAAGAATACTGGTCAATAGAAGGAAGTTTTGAAAAAGGGAAGAAAAGCTTTGATGCACTTTATTTTGGAAATGGTGCTGAAAAAGTAAAATTAACGAATGAAGCACAAGTAAAAGAGATTTTAAGCAATTTAAAAGGTGATAAGTTTGAAGTAACAAGTGTAGTGAAAAAAGAACGTAAACGTAATCCAGCACCATCCTTCACTACTTCTTCACTTCAACAAGAAGCAGCTCGTAAACTAAACTTCCGAGCACGAAAAACAATGATGCTTGCACAACAACTATATGAAGGATTAAATGTTGGAAAGGAAGGGACAGTTGGGTTAATTACGTATATGCGTACCGATTCAACGAGAATATCTGACACAGCGAAAAAGGATGCGCATTCATACATCGAAGAATCATACGGCAAAGAATTTGTGACAACATCGACTGCACCAGAAAAACAGTCTAAAAAATCACAAGATGCGCATGAAGCTATTCGACCGACGAGTGTACTACGTTCACCTGATCAACTGAAAGCAATCTTATCGAAAGACTTATTCCGCTTATATAAATTAATTTGGGAACGTTTCTTAGCAAGTCAAATGGCTTCAGCTGTACTAGATACAGTGACCATCGATTTAAATAATGAAAATGTGGTGTTCCGTGCAAATGGATCTCAAGTGAAATTCCCTGGTTTTATGAAGTTGTATATTGAAGGTAACGATGATCAAGAAGAAGAAAAAGATCGCATCTTACCAGATATGGAAAAAGGTGATTTTGTTAAAAAGCTTGAAATTGAACCGAAACAACATTTTACACAACCACCTCCTCGTTATTCAGAAGCACGGCTTGTGAAGACGTTGGAAGAGTTAGGGATAGGTCGACCGTCTACTTATGCACCTACGCTTGATACTATTCAAAAACGAGGTTATGTCACACTCGAAGCAAAACGCTTTATTCCCACCGAACTTGGTGGAATTGTACATCAACTTGTATTAGAGTTCTTCCCGAATGTTATTGATATTGAGTTTACGGCTCAAATGGAGAAGGACTTGGATAGCGTGGAAGAAGGCCAAGAAAAATGGGTTCACATCATTGACAAGTTTTATCAAGACTTTGAAAAACATGTGACACATGCCGACGAAGCGATGGAAAAAGTCGTGATCAAAGACGAGCCTGCTGGAGAAGATTGTGAAAAATGTAATTCTGCTATGGTCTTTAAATTAGGCCGATACGGGAAATTTATGGCGTGTAGCAATTTCCCGGATTGCCGAAACACGAAAGCAATCGTTAAAAATATCGGAGTAACTTGTCCTTCATGTAAAGAAGGCGAAGTTGTTGAACGTAAAAGTAAGACGAAACGCATATTTTATGGGTGTGAGCGCTATCCAACATGTGAGTTTGTTTCATGGGACAAGCCAATAAGTCGTCCATGTCCAAAATGTAATTCTTTACTTGTTGAGAAAAAGCTAAAAAAAGGGAATCAAATTCAATGTACTGAATGTGATTACAAAGAAGATGCGCAAGCGTAATATAAAAAAGGTTGGTGTTGAAATTGACAATCGTCAATGTAATTGGAGCAGGATTAGCTGGTAGTGAAGCCGCTTGGCAAATAGCAAAAAGAGGTGTTCGTGTTCGATTATTTGAAATGCGACCGGTTAAACAAACACCTGCTCACCATACGGATAAATTCGCAGAACTTGTCTGCTCAAATTCTTTACGTGCCAACACATTAACGAATGCCGTCGGCGTTATAAAGGAAGAAATGAGAATGTTGGATTCTGTGATTATTGGAGCTGCGGACCAATGTGCAGTTCCAGCAGGGGGTGCCCTTGCTGTTGATCGTCATGAATTCTCAGCGTATGTAACGGAAAAAGTGAAAAACCATCCACTTGTAGAAGTTATCAATGAAGAAGTAACGGAAATTCCTGAAGGGATTACCATCATTTCAACAGGACCATTAACTTCACCTGCACTAGCTGAAAAAATTCAACAATTGACTGGACAAGACTATCTATACTTTTACGATGCAGCAGCTCCAATTGTTGAAAAAGATAGTATCAATATGGACAAAGTATATGTGAAATCTCGCTATGATAAAGGAGAAGCTGCTTATATTAATTGTCCAATGACAGAAGAAGAATTTGATCGTTTTTATGAAGCGCTGATTTCGGCTGAAGTGGTACCATTAAAAGAATTCGAAAAAGAAGTCTATTTCGAAGGATGTATGCCGTTTGAAGTAATGGCTCAGCGAGGTAAAAAAACATTGTTATTTGGTCCAATGAAGCCAGTAGGACTTGCAGATCCTAAAACAGGAAAAGAACCATTCGCGGTTGTTCAGTTAAGACAAGACGATGCAGCAGGCACACTTTATAATATTGTCGGTTTTCAGACACATTTAAAATGGGGCCCTCAGAAAGAAGTTTTGAAGTTAATCCCAGGTCTTGAGGACGTTGAAATTGTCCGTTTTGGAGTGATGCACCGCAACACGTTCATTAACTCACCACGTGTTTTAAAATCTACGTATCAATTGAAAACGAACCATCAATTGTTCTTTGCAGGACAAATGACCGGAGTTGAAGGATATGTAGAATCTGCTGGAAGTGGCTTGATAGCAGGCATAAATGCTGCTAAACTAGCACTTGGAGAAGAATTATTAGTGTTCCCGGAAGAAACTGCACTAGGTAGTATGGCTAGATATATTACGGAAGCTGATCCTAGGAACTTCCAACCAATGAATGTAAATTTTGGTTTATTTCCTGCATTAACCAAACGTTATAAAACGAAGGAAATGCGTGGGGAAAAGCAGGCCGAACGAGCACTAGGGACAATTCGAAATTTTATGAATTCACAATCGATTTGATTGCTGAAAGCCTCTAATTATTGTTATAATTTAGAGGCTTTTTATTTTGCCGAAAATATGAAATAGCAAAAGGTTTTCGATGCGTTCCTTCCACCACTTTTCACTTGGACTCTCTAAGGAGATCAAGAAGCCTTAGCAGGTTTAGCCACACTTTTAGTCTTCGAACCGAATATTTGGGGGTGAAAATACGAATGTCTCCATCGGAAGCTCTATCTCAGTTTAAAAGCTACATCCAACTTGAGAAAAATTATTCAGAACACACTGTTCGTGAATATGAATCAGATCTACTCTACTTTTTTGGTTTTTTGCAATCTGAAGGGATTGAAAGCCTTCATGACGTTGAATACATCCACGCAAGACTGTACGTCACAAAACTGTACGACGAATCACTTTCGCGTACTTCAATATCAAGAAAAATTTCTGCGATCCGCTCTTTCTTTAAGTTTGGTAACCGAGAATTCGGTTTAAAAGAAGATGCATTTCGCTCTTTATATCATCCGAAAAAAGAGGAAAGACTTCCTCATTTTTTTTATGAAGAAGAATTACAACAATTATTTCAAGCAACTGAAGGCGAAGAATCCATGCCTCTTCGTAATCGAGCGATCCTTGAACTGTTGTATGCAACTGGAATTCGAGTGAGTGAATTAACATCGATAGAACTGCGAGATATTGATATGCGTCTTGGTATAGTACGCGTGATGGGAAAAGGACGTAAAGAGAGATATGTACCATTTGGTCAATTTGCTCAAGATGCATTGGAACACTATATGGACGAAGCACGTCCTAAGTTAATGAAGCAATTAAAGCACAATTTTGTTTTTACGAATATGCGTGGCTTACCTTTAACGCCGCGTGGTGTAAGATTTATTTTGACCGACATGGTAGAAAAGGCTTCATTACACACAAAGATTTATCCGCATATGTTGCGACATACATTCGCAACGCATTTGCTAAACAATGGAGCCGACTTGCGAACAGTGCAAGAATTGCTTGGACATAGTCATCTGTCTTCAACACAAGTTTATACACACGTAACGAAAGAACATTTGCGAAAAACTTATATGAACGCCCATCCAAGAGCATAATCTAGGATGAGCGAAAGAAGAGGTGAGGATCTTGGGAGAAATACATGCAACCACGATATTTGCAATTCAACATAAAGGGAAATGTGCGATGTCCGGAGATGGCCAAGTTACTTTAGGCAATCAAGTCGTGATGAAACATACTGCGAAAAAAGTAAGACGATTACACAACGGTCAAGTGTTAGCTGGTTTTGCTGGTTCCGTTGCAGATGCTTTTACTTTGTTTGAAATGTTTGAAACGAAACTCTTGGAGTATAATGGGAATCTTCAACGAGCAGCTGTCGAACTTGCGCAACAATGGAGAGGCGACAAAATGTTACGTAAACTTGAAGCCATGTTGCTAGTAATGAATGAAGAGACACTATTATTAGTTTCTGGCACAGGTGAAGTGATCGAACCGGACGATGGAATTCTAGCCATTGGTTCAGGAGGCAACTTCGCATTAGCTGCAGGTCGTGCATTAAAACAGTATGCTGGCGAGTCCATGAGTGCAAAAGAAATTGCCAAAGCCGCTCTAACTACTGCTGCAGATATTTGTGTATTTACCAACCATCAAATTATTGTGGAGGCGTTAAGTGAATGAGTAAACAACAATTAACACCTAAGCAAATAACCGAACATTTGGATCGGTATATTGTTGGACAAAAAAATGCGAAAAAATCTGTTGCGGTAGCATTGAGAAATCGTTATCGTAGAAGCTTGTTGTCTGATGAAATGAAAAATGAAGTCATTCCGAAAAATATTTTAATGATTGGTCCTACGGGAGTCGGAAAGACAGAAATTGCTAGAAGAATTGCAAAACTTACAAATGCCCCATTTATAAAAGTGGAAGCAACTAAGTTTACTGAAGTGGGATATGTTGGACGCGATGTGGAATCTATGGTTCGCGACTTAACAGAAGCAGCTGTTCGTATTGTGAAAGATGAAATGACTGAAGCAGTAAAAGGTCAAGCAGAGCGTTTAGCAAATGATGTGATTGTTCGTCTACTCGTTCCATCATTGAAAAAGAAAAATAATGCCCAAAATCCATTTGAGATGTTATTTGGACAAAAAGCTGAAGCTGAAGAAACTACCTCAGATGATACAGAGACACGTTTAAAACGCTCTCAAATTGCCGAAGATTTAAGAGATGGAAAACTAGAAGAAGAATGGGTAAACGTTGAAGTAACTGAGCAAATGCCTTCGATGTTTGATGCTTTCCAAGGTTCGGGTATGGAGGGTATGGGGCAAAATATGCAAGATGCTTTATCTAGCTTTATGCCAAAGAAAAAGAAAAAACGTCGTTTACAAGTTAAAGATGCACGTCGAATCTTAATAATTGAAGAAGCGAGCAAGCTCATTGATTCAGAAGAAGTGGCTCAAAAGTCAGTAGAGCGTGCTGAACAAACGGGGATCATCTTTATTGATGAGATTGATAAGATTGCTAGCAAGGGTGGAAACGGTTCATCTGCGGATGTTTCGCGAGAAGGCGTGCAACGAGACATATTGCCAATCGTCGAAGGGTCGACCGTACAAACGAAATATGGCGCTGTGAAGACAGATTATATGTTATTTGTTGCGGCAGGGGCTTTTCATTCTGCAAAACCATCTGACTTAATTCCAGAGTTACAAGGGCGTTTCCCTGTGCGTGTTGAATTAGAGAAGTTGACAAAAGAGGATTTTGTACGAATCTTAAAAGAGCCGGATCACTCTTTAATTCGTCAATATAAATCTTTACTTGAAACTGAGGGAGTTACCTTGGACTTTACAGACAGTGCAATTGAGCGGATTGCTGAAATTGCTACTGAAGTGAATCAGGAAACGGATAATATCGGAGCAAGACGTTTGCATACCATTTTAGAGAAATTACTAGAAGAGGTTTCATTCGAAGCTTCAGACATTGCGCCAGCACATATCGACATTACGCCGACATATGTTGACCAAAAACTAGGGAATATCGTGAAAAATAAGGATTTATCACAATTTATTTTGTAATTCAAGTATTAACAGTTTTAAAAACAATTAAAAAAACCTAGAATATTCAGTAAACAGCAACACCCAAATACAGGAGGCCATTATCATGAACTTATTAGATAAAACTAGAAAAATTAATTCGATGCTTCAAGCATCAGCTGGAAAAGCGGTTAACTTTAAAGAAATGTCTTCAACTCTTAGTAACGTAATTGAATGTAACGTGTTTATCGTTAGTCGCAAAGGAAAATTACTAGGACATGACATCAATCAAAAAATTGAAAACGAACGCATGATTAAAATGATGGAAGAACGTCAATTCCCTGAAGAATATACAAAAAATCTTTTCAATGTAAATGAAACATCTTCTAACTTAGATGTATACAGCGAACACACTGTATTCCCAATTGAAAACCGTGAACTATTCGAAGATGGTTTAACAACCATCGTACCGATTATCGGTGGTGGCGATCGCTTAGGGACATTAATTCTTGGGCGTTTAAAAGACGAGTTCCATGATGATGATTTAATTCTTGGTGAATACGGCGCTACTGTTGTTGGGATGGAAATTCTACGTGAAAAATCAGAGCAAATTGAAGTTGAAGCACGTACGAAAGCTGTTGTTCAAATGGCAATCAACTCATTATCTTACAGTGAGTTAGAAGCAATTGAACACATTTTCGAAGAACTTGACGGCAGTGAAGGTTTACTAGTAGCTTCTAAAATTGCAGATCGTGTAGGAATAACACGTTCTGTAATCGTAAATGCTCTTCGTAAATTAGAAAGTGCTGGTGTAATTGAATCTCGTTCTTTAGGAATGAAAGGTACGTACATTAAAGTATTAAATGATAAATTCTTAAACGAATTGGCGCAATTAAAATTAAAATAAGTTAATACTAGAGACCACAAAGAAAAAATCTTTGTGGTTTTTTTGTTTTTGAAAATATAAAATTCGGGTTTACCACGAATCCAGTGTTCAAAGCTTTTTCCTAACCTAAATAGAGTGGACTGAAAAAGGTCACCATTATAGACTGAACTAAATATTCCCTAAAATAACGCCGCTACGATTTGTGGATGCCTCCAACGAGAAGGCAGGCATAAAACGACTGCCAGTCTTCTCGCTCTGGCTACCACTCGAACTTAGTAAGCAGTGGGAAGTCGAAAGTTCATCATCGACCGATTGTTCGCTAAAGGAAAATATCTATTCTCTGGTTGCCAAAACCAAAATTACTATTCACATTTAGGCATCAAGGCATCCATAGCGACCTGCGAATCCGAAAGAAAGTGACAGTGATCATTAGCAGTTTTCAATCACAATAAAGAACTTGGTATCATTTCGTTAGATTTTTTCTGCAATATCACTTGCAGTATCGCTCTAGATATGGTATATTTTCAAATGGTGTTATCACACACGTATTTGGATAGTGACAAGTGGTCCTTAACTCGTTAAGGTCTTGAGCACTAGTTGAAGAATACGGAGGAAAAAAACCATATCAGGAGGAACAAAACATGTCTGTAATATCTATGAAACAATTACTTGAAGCTGGTGTACACTTTGGTCACCAAACTCGTCGCTGGAACCCGAAAATGAAAAAATATATTTTCGTGGAACGTAACGGAATCTACATCATCGATCTACAAAAAACGGTTAAGAAGTTAGAGGAAGCTTATGACTTCATGCGCCAAGTTGGAGCAGATGGTGGTAAAGTACTTTTCGTTGGTACGAAAAAACAAGCACAAGAAGCAATTAAAGATGAAGCAGAACGTTCAGGAATGTACTATGTTAACCAACGTTGGTTAGGTGGTACACTTACAAACTTCGGAACGATTCAAAAACGTGTTAATCGTTTAAAAGCAATCGAAAAAATGGAAGAAGACGGTACATTCACTGTACTTCCTAAAAAAGAAGTTGTTCAACTTAAAAAAGAACATGAACGTCTTGTTAAATTCCTAGGCGGTATTCGCGACATGAAGGGTGTTCCGGACGTAATGTTCATCGTTGACCCACGCAAAGAGCGTATTGCTGTTGCTGAAGCGATTAAACTGAACATTCCTATCGTTGGAATTGTTGATACAAACTGTGATCCAGATGAAATCGACTATGTAATCCCAGCAAACGATGATGCTATCCGTGCCGTTAAATTATTAACTGGTAAAATGGCTGATGCGTTACTTGAATCAAAACAAGGTGAAGAAGAATCTCCAGCTGAAGCTGCTGAGTAATTCACACGTATGTTACAGGTGATAAGCGGCTAAACCCCTTATCACCTTTTTTTGAGAAATCAGGCAGAGTTGATACTTGAATAGGAGGAAACAACAATGACAGTAGCAGTTACAGCACAAATGGTAAAAGAACTACGTGAAAAAACAGGCGCAGGTATGATGGATTGTAAAAAAGCCCTAGTTGAAGTAAACGGAGACATGGAAGCAGCGTTAGACTTTTTACGTGAAAAAGGCCTTTCAAGTGCAGCTAAGAAAGCAGACCGTATTGCAGCGGAAGGCACAACTTCAATCTTGGTCCAAGGCAATGAAGCGATTCTACTTGAAGTGAATGCTGAAACAGATTTCGTTGCTAAAAACGAAGGATTCCAAACGTTGGTTAAAGAATTAGCTGAGCACTTATTAGCTACAAAACCAGCAACTGTTGAAGAAGCTACAGCTTCTACAATGCCTAATGGTCTAAATGTTGCAGACCATATTTCAAATGCGATTGCAAAAATTGGTGAAAAACTTTCATTACGCCGTTTTGTAATTCGTACAAAAACGGATAGCGATGCTTTCGGTCCTTACCTACACATGGGTGGACGTATTGGGGTTCTTGTAACACTTGAAGGTTCTTCTGATGCGCAAGCTGCTAAAGATATTGCGATGCACGTTGCTGCTTTGAACCCTACTTATATTTCCCGCGACGAAGTTTCTGAAGAAGAAGTAGACCGCGAACGTAAAATCTTAACAGAGCAAGCATTAAACGAAGGCAAACCAGAAAACATTGTTGCTAAAATGGTAGAAGGCCGCCTTGGGAAATTTTTCGAAGACGTTTGTTTACTTGATCAAACATTCGTTAAAAATTCAGATCAAAAAGTTCGTGATTTCGTGAAATCAACGGGCGGTACTGTAACTGAATTCGTACGTTACAGTGTTGGTGAAGGAATTGAAAAACGCGAAGACAACTTCGCTGAAGAAGTAATGAGCCAAGTTAACAAGGGGTAAATAATAGCAGAAGGAAAGTTTATTTTTCTGCCATTTACTTGAATTCCAACAAATAAATAAGTGATTTACAATGGGGAGCACGATTTTGTGTTCCCTATTTTTAAAGAAAAATCTGTGATGGAGGCTACCCATGAGCGAACCTAAATACAAACGAGTCGTGTTAAAATTAAGCGGAGAAGCTTTAGCTGGAGAACAAGGCTTTGGTTTATCCCCGGAAATTATAATGTCTGTTGCAGAGCAAGTGAAAGAAGTAGTTGATTTAGGTGTCGAGGTTGCCGTTGTAGTTGGTGGTGGAAATATCTGGCGCGGAAAAATAGGTAGTGAAATGGGTATGGACCGTGCAACTGCGGACTATATGGGCATGTTAGCTACTGTAATGAACTCTTTGGCACTACAAGATTCGCTTGAAAAGTCTGGCATTCAAACACGCGTACAATCTTCTATCGAAATGCGACAAGTAGCTGAGCCATACATTCGTAGAAAAGCGATACGTCATTTAGAGAAGAAACGTGTTGTTATTTTTGCGGCAGGAACAGGTAATCCTTATTTTTCTACAGATACAACTGCGGCTTTACGTGCTGCAGAAATTGAAGCAGATGTCATTTTAATGGGCAAAAATAATGTTGATGGTGTTTATTCGGATGATCCAAAAACAAATAAAGATGCAGTTAAGTATGACACGTTATCTTTCCTGGAAGTAATTCAGCAAGGGTTACAAGTAATGGATTCAACGGCTTCAACTCTATGTATGGACAATGATATCCCGCTCATAGTATTCTCGATTATGGAGAATGGTAATATAAAACGTGCTGTTTTAGGTGAAACTATCGGTACAATTGTTAGGAGGAATACGTAATGTCGAAACAAGTGATTGATCAGACAAAAGAAAGAATGACTAAAGCGATCCAAGCTTTAAGCCGAGAGTTATCAACAATTCGAGCAGGTCGTGCAAGTTCTTCATTGTTAGACAAAATTACAGTTGATTATTATGGCTCACCAACGCCAATCAATCAAATTGCAGGAATTGCTACACCTGAAGCTAGACTGTTGACGATTCAACCTTATGATAAGACAGCTTTAGGTGATATTGAAAAAGCGATTCAAAAATCTGATCTTGGCATAACGCCAACGAATGATGGATCAATTATTCGAATTGCAATCCCTGCATTGACGGAAGAGCGTCGTAAAGATTTAGTGAAACTTGTTAAAAAAGAAGCAGAAGAAGCTAAAGTAGGGATACGTAACATTCGTCGTGATTCAAATGAAGAATTAAAAAAATTAGAGAAGAAAAATGAAATCACTGAAGATGATTTACGTGGATTCTCTGAAGACGTTCAAAAATTAACAGATGATCATATCATTCAAATTGATCAAGTAGCGAAAGACAAAGAAAAAGAAATCTTATCAGTTTAAGATTTCGAACTTTTCCTCTTACCAGACGTCCCTATTTATTAGGACGTCTTTTTTTTGCTTGAAAGCAGAAAATCCCATCGAATTTTGATATGATAAGAAAGACAACATTCCGATAAGCACGTAAAGTGGAGGACGAAAGATGTTACATAAACTCATTCGGAGAAAATCCGAACGACAAAATCAATCGCTTGCTGAGCGAATTTCACTATCTAAAAAAGAGCAGATTCCTGGTCATATTGCAATTATCATGGACGGCAATGGGAGATGGGCTAAAAAACGAGCACTCCCTCGTATAGCTGGTCATCATGAAGGAATGAAGACGGTCCGGAAAGTTACGTTGCTAGCAAATGAATTAGGAGTAAAAGTCTTAACAGTTTACGCGTTTTCTACAGAAAATTGGAAACGTCCCAAACTTGAAGTCGATTTTCTAATGCGTTTACCGGAAGAGTTCTTGGGGACCTACCTTCCAGAACTTATTGAAAAAAATGTGCGAGTCGTTATGATGGGTGAAAATGATACTTTGCCGCGCCATACGCAAGAAGCTGTTCGAAAAGCTATGATCGCCACAAAAGATAACACAGGTTTAGTGCTTAATTTTGCTTTGAACTATGGAAGCCGTGCTGAAATTGCACATGCGATGCAAACTATTGCACTTCAAGTAAAAGAAGGAAAACTTGATCCTAGTGACATTAATGAGAACCTAATCTCTGAGCATTTAATGACTTGTGATCTACCAGAACCTGATTTACTCATTCGAACGAGTGGAGAGGTGCGTTTGAGTAACTTTATGTTATGGCAACTTGCCTATACTGAGTTTTGGTTTACGGATACTCTATGGCCAGATTTTGATGATCACTGCTTACTTGATGCAGTAGAGAGTTATCAAAGTCGGAATCGTCGCTATGGAGGTTTGAAGGGAGAAGAAAAAAATTGAAACAACGCATTATTACAGCTGTAATCGCAGCCGCCTTATTTATTCCAATCGTTATTTGGGGTGGACTTCCGTTTACACTGCTCGTTTATGCACTGGCAGCTGTTGGGCTGTTCGAAATTCTTCGAATGAAAGGTCATTCGATTTATTCTGTTCATGGTTTTATTACGTTAATTGCGCTGTTTATAATAGTAACGCCGAACAAGTGGGCAGCATTATTACTAGAAACAACTGGGTATACCAAAATAGAATTAGCACTAATTGCAGTACTTTTATTATTATCTTATACTGTCTTAGTTAAAAATCGCTTCACTTTTGAAGACGCCGCATTTTCCATATTAGGCGCACTTTACGTAGGGATTGGATTCTTCTACTTCATTGAAACTCGTGTAGCGGGTATTGACTATGTGATTTTTGCGTTGGTAATCGTTTGGACAACTGATTCAGGTGCATACTTCACAGGAAAGAAATTCGGGAAAAAGAAATTGTGGCCAGATATTTCTCCAAATAAAACCGTTGAAGGATTTGTCGGGGGGATTGCATATGCAATAATTGCCGCATTAATTTTCCAATGGATTTCTCCAATAAGTTCTTCATATTTCCTATTGGTCGTGGTAACGATCGTAGTGTCCGTCTTTGGACAAATCGGAGATTTAGTTCAATCTGCACTTAAGCGACATTACAACGTAAAAGATTCAGGAAACATATTGCCTGGTCATGGTGGGATACTAGATCGTTTCGATAGCCTATTATTTGTGTTACCACTTTTACATTTCTTGCATTTTATTGGTTAAGGAGATATAAGCGTTCATGACAAAACATATTAGTTTATTAGGGGCAACAGGTTCAATCGGAATTCAAACATTAGATATCTTAAGAGAACACCCTCAAGAATTTGAACTTGTAGCATTTTCTGCAGGACGAAACATAGAAAAAACGAGTGAAATTATCCGCGAATTTATGCCTTCACTAGTCTCGGTACAAGATGAAAAAGATGCAATTCTATTAAAAAAGGAATTTCCAAGCATTGAACTTGCATATGGTAGCAAGGGATTAGTAGATGTAGCGACACATCCAGGATCATCTGTCCTAGTGAATGCTGTACTAGGGAGTGTTGGATTAGAATCAACTTTAGCTGCTATCAAACAGCAAAAAACCATTGCGTTAGCGAATAAAGAAACCCTTGTGACAGCTGGTCATCTTGTAATGGCGGCTGCAGCAAAATACAAGGCTCCTATTCTGCCAGTGGATAGTGAGCATTCTGCACTTTTCCAATCGATGAATGGAGAGAAACGAAACCAAATCAGCCGCTTAATATTAACGGCTTCTGGAGGAAGTTTCCGAGATCGCTCTCGTAAAGATTTAGAACAAGTGACCATACAAGATGCATTAAACCATCCCAATTGGTCCATGGGTGCCAAAATTACAATCGACTCTGCTACAATGATGAACAAAGGGTTAGAAGTGATTGAAGCACAGGTATTATTTGATATGGCGTACGACGACATAGAAGTCGTTTTACATCGCGAAAGTATCATACACTCGATGGTTGAGTTCCATGACACGAGCGTCATGGCACAACTTGGTACGCCTGATATGCGAGTGCCGATTCAATACGCACTATCTTATCCCGATCGATTGCCAAGGAGTCATGCAAAACGATTAAATCTTGTAGAAATTGGGAAGCTTCATTTTGAAGAAATGAATTTTGAGCGTTTCCACGCATTACAACTTGCATATGATGCTGGACGAGCAGGCGGGTCAATGACAACCGTATTAAATGCTGCGAATGAAGCAGCTGTTGCTTTATTCTTACAAGAAAAAATACGTTTCTTGAAAATCGAAGAAATCATTGAACGGGCGATGGATAAACATGTGGTGATTAACAACCCTGATTTGGAAACAATTCTCCACATAGACATGGAAACGAGAAAAGCTGTTCAAAACATGATAAAATGATGACAGATTTAAGCTAACGATAATGCTGTTAAAAAAGGTGGGACTATATGGAGACAACCATTGCGTTTATCATAATATTTGGTTCAATTGTGTTTTTTCATGAACTTGGACATTTCATATTTGCAAAACGTGCAGGGATTATGGTGCGCGAATTTGCAATAGGCATGGGCCCAAAAATAATTGGAATTACAAAAAATGAAACTCTCTACACGATTCGCTTATTGCCTATTGGCGGCTATGTTAGAATGGCAGGAGATGATATGGATTCAGTAGAGTTACAACCTGGATTCCGTGTAGGTCTGATCTTAAATAAAAATGAAGAAATCATCAAAATCTTCTTGAATCAAAATAACCAGCAACCAGATATGCTATTTTTAGAAACCGAACGTGCTGATTTAGAAAAGGGTTTATGGATTGAAGGATATGATGAAGAAGAGCGACTTGTTCGTTATTCGGTTTCTCGAGATGCTATGATCGTTGAAAATGGCAAAGAAACATTAATCGCCCCTTATGATCGTACATTTAATTCAAAAGCACTTGGAAAACGATCAATGACCATTTTTGCTGGTCCATTGTTTAATTTCATATTAGCTTTCTTTATCTTTTTGATGCTAGGATTAATCCAGGGTGTCCCAACATATGAACCAATCATCACGGATGTAAATAAGGGTCCAGCAATTGATGCAGGGATGCAATCTGGCGACTTAGTAACGAAAATTGACGGTAAACCAATTGACACTTGGCAAGAACTCGCAACGACCATTCAAGAAAGTGCGGGTGAACGTTTGTCCTTTGAATTAGTCCGAGACGGTGAAGTAATCAATTCAACGATTACACCGGAGCAGGTTGAACGGGACGGTCATACAATGTGGCAAATCGGTGTGTCATACGAAAGTCCAAGGGAAAACAATCCACTCAAAGCAATCGTATTCGGAGCCGATCAAACGATTTCATGGATTGGGAAAATCTTTGAACTGTTAGGAATGTTAGTTACGGGTCAATTTACAATTGATGCGTTATCTGGACCAGTCGGTATTTATAAGGCGACCGAAGAAGTTGCACAATATGGCGTCTTTAACTTGATGAATTGGGCTGCAGTGTTGAGCATTAACTTAGGGATCATGAATTTATTGCCTTTACCAGCCCTTGATGGCGGCAGACTGTTGTTCTTCTTATTTGAAGCAATACGAGGTAAACCGATTGATCGCCAAAAAGAGGGAATGGTCCATTTTGTTGGAATCATGTTATTGATGGTACTCATGGTCGTTGTCACATGGAATGACATACAACGATTTTTCTTTTAAATAACTGCTATGTTATATTTCATTGTTGATTTTTCTTATTTAAAGATATCAAGCAAAAATACGGGCATTCCCGCGGATAGCGGAGCAGTTTTGTGAAATATCAATAGTAGGATTAAACATAGCCTAAATAATAAATCTACGGATGATTTGAGGAGCTTTTAACTTATGAAACAAAGTCTTACATTTATCCCTACACTTCGAGAAACTCCAGCTGATGCAGACGTTAAGTCGCATCAGTTATTGCTGCGTGCAGGGTTTATTCGTCAAAATACTAGTGGAATCTATTCGTTTTTACCTTTAGGAAAACGGGTTCTTCAAAAAGTGGAGAGCATCGTTCGGGAAGAAATGGATGCGATCAATGGTGTGGAAGTATTAATGCCGGCCATGCAACAAGCCGAGTTATGGCAAGAAACTGGTAGATGGTATTCTTATGGACCAGAATTAATGCGACTAAAAGATCGACATAATCGTGAATTTGCATTAGGTGCAACTCATGAAGAAGTGATTACATCTTTATTGCGCGATGAAATTAAATCGTATAAAAAATTACCACTTACGTTGTACCAAATTCAAACAAAATTCAGAGATGAAAAACGTCCTCGCTTCGGCTTGCTACGTGGTCGTGAATTTTTAATGAAAGATGCATATTCTTTCCATGCAACTCGTGAAAGTTTAGATCAAACATATGAAGATATGGTACAAGCGTACACAAATATTTTCACACGTCTCGGTTTGAACTTCCGTGCGGTCATTGCTGATTCAGGTGCAATCGGTGGGAAAGATACGCATGAATTCATGGTGCTTTCTGAAATTGGCGAAGATACAATTGCCTATTCTGATGCATCCGACTTTGCAGCAAATATTGAAATGGCTGAAGTGAATGTGGCTTATGAAACCTCAACAGAAGAATTAAAAGAAGTTGAAAAAATTGCAACACCGGATCAAAAAACAATTAACCAAATTGCATCGTTCTTGAATGTCCAAGCTGATCGATGCATTAAGACACTTGTTTTCAATGTGGACGGGGAATTAGTTTTAGTCCTAGCTCGCGGTGATCACGAAATTAATGACATTAAAGTGAAAAATGCATTAAAAGCGAAAGTGGTTGAGTTAGCAACTGATGAAGAAATTAGAAACTTAATGCAATGCGAAGTAGGTTCATTAGGTCCTGTGAAGATACCTGTCGGGGTTAAAATCATTGCAGATCGCGCAGTAGCGGCGATACGTAACGGTGTAGCAGGTGCAAATGAAACTGGATTCCATTTACTAAATGTCAATCCGGACCGTGACTTTGGAGTAAATCAATACGAAGATTTACGTTTCATTATGGAAGGTGATCCTTCGCCAGACGGTAACGGCACGATTGTTTTTGCTAAAGGAATTGAAGTTGGTCATGTATTTAAATTAGGCACGACCTATTCAGAGCCTATGAACGGTACTTTCTTAGATGACAATGGTCGCTCACAACCATTTATTATGGGATGTTATGGCATTGGTGTATCACGTGTAATGGCCGCAGTAGCGGAACAGTTCCAAGATGAAAAAGGGTTTGTTTGGCCAAAGGCTGTTGCACCATACGATGTTCATTTAGTACCTGTGAATACAAAAGATGATGCACAAGTTGCTCTTGCTGATGATTTATATAAACTGATGAAATCATATCGATACGATGTCCTATTTGATGATCGTGCAGAGCGAGCAGGCGTGAAATTTGCAGACTCTGATTTAATTGGACTACCAATTCGAATTACAGTCGGTAAAAAAGCAGTTGAAGGATTAGTTGAAGTTAAAATTCGTAAAACTGGCGAAACCTTTGAATGGAAAAAAGAAGAGATCCTTAATCATCTTCAAACGTTCTTTTCGTCTTTAGACAATTAATCAAAAGGAAGACCTTGAAATCGGGTCTTCCTTTCTTAATTCTACTTTGTGAAAGGGGGCAACATGAGTGAGTAATGAACAAGATGCCAAAAGACGATTACAACATTTACTACAGCAACTAGAACTTACAGCTGATGAATATATGATTCATTTTGAAAAAGCTTCCTTAAGTCGCATGACTGTACATAAAAAAGAACGTGTATGGCGATTCACCATCATATTGGAACAATTATTACCTTTTAATATGTTTCAGTTATTAACAATGCGATTGCGTGAAAAATTTGCTGGTATTGCGGATGTGAAATTGACACTTCAATGTGAACAGCCTCTAGTGCAAGCTGAAACGCTTGCTTCGTATTGGCCATTTATTTTGCAGGAAATTGATGATATGTCTCCACCACTTCGAAATCGTTTGCACGCACAAGTCCCTTCATTTAATGGGCAAACGGTGTTCTTTACCTGTGCCCATGAAATTGAATTTCGTACGTTGAAAAATAAATACGCCTCGAAAATTTCAGAAGTCTACGCCTCGTATGGATTCCCGGTATACCCAATCGATTTTAAGTTAATCGAGGATCAACAAGCTGAACTTGCAGAAGAACAGAAAGCTTTTATGGATCAACGAAAAAGAGAAGAAGAAGAACTAGGCAAAAAAGCGTTGGAAGATATGCAAAAACGTGATAAAGATCGTCAATCTTCTACTGGAGCCACTTTAAATGGGCCGTTCCAACTTGGGACCCCAATTAAATCAACTGAACCGATTCTTGAAATTAAGCTAATACAAGAGGAAGAAAGACGAATCACCATCGAGGGCTTTGTTTTTGATGTTGAAGTCAAAGAATTACGAAGTGGACGCTCACTACTTACTGTTAAAATTACGGATTACACAGATTCCATATTGGTCAAAATGTTTTCGCGTGATAAAGAAGATGCGGAACTTATGGGCTTACTCAAAAAAGGGACATGGTTGAAAGTTCGGGGTTCTGTACAAAACGACACGTTTGTTCGTGATTTAATTGTAATGGCACAAGATATCATGGAAATCAAAGTGGACTCACGGAAAGATACGTCACCGGAAGATGAAAAAAGAATCGAACTTCATTTACACACACCAATGAGTCAAATGGATGCTGTATCTTCCGTAGACGCTTTGGTTAGTCAAGCTGCTAAATGGGGGCATCCTGCTGTAGCTATTACAGATCATGCTGTCGTCCAATCCTTTCCAGATGCGTATGCTGCTGGGAAAAAACATGGCATTAAAATCATTTATGGACTAGAAGCATACATGGTTAATGACGGTGTGGAAATAGCTTATGAAGAAGAACATCGTGCACTTGCCGACGCCACTTATGTGGTGTTTGACGTTGAAACAACTGGACTTTCTGCAGTATATGACACGATTATAGAGTTAGCAGCTGTCAAAATTAAAGATGGAAATGTCATTGATAAATTTGAAAGCTTTGCCAATCCGCATCACGCGTTATCTGCCACTACCATAAATTTAACAGGCATTACAGATGATATGGTGCGAGATGCACCAGAAATTGAAGATGTCATTAAGCGATTCCATGATTGGATTGGTGACAGCATATTGGTTGCACATAATGCGAAATTCGATATGGGCTTTTTATATGTCGGGTATAAAAAATGTGGACTTGAAAACACCATTCATCCTGTTATCGACACATTAGAGTTATCACGTTTCTTACATCCGGAAATGAAAAACCACCGCTTGAACACGATGGCAAAGAAATTTAACATCGAACTTACTCAGCATCATCGTGCTATTTATGACACCGAAGCAACTGGGTTTTTACTACTGAATTTATTGAAAGAAGCCGAACAAAAAGGGATTCATTACCACGATGAGTTTAATCATCAAACAGGGAATGGAGATGCGTATAAACGGGCACGACCTTCCCATTGTACGTTGCTCGCTACAAACGAAACAGGATTAAAAAACTTGTTTAAGTTGGTTTCTTATTCTCATATGAACACGTTCTACCGGGTTCCCCGTATCCCGCGATCCATATTATCAAAACATAGAAATGGGTTATTGATTGGTTCGGGATGTGATAAAGGGGAAGTGTTTGAAGGGCTAATGCAGAAATCACCTGAAGAGGTTGAAGAAATTGCTAAGTTCTACGATTATCTTGAAATACACCCGAAGGAAGTATATTCACATTTGATTGAGCTTGAACTCGTAAGAGATGAATGGAATCTGGAAGACATCATTAGAAAAATGATTAAACTCGGTAAAAAACTGGCACTTCCTGTTGTGGCCACGGGTAATGTTCATTATGTACATGAAAATGATGCGATCTTCAGACAAATTCTTGTTGGGGGACAAGGTGGGGCCAATCCACTGAACCGTCATAAATTGCCGAAAGTTCATTTTCGTACAACGAATGAAATGTTGGATGCCTTTGCATTTTTAGGTGAAGAAACAGCGAAACAAATTGTCGTAGAGAACACGCATAAAATTTCGGAGAGAATTGAAGACATTAAACCAATAAAAGATGACCTATATACACCTAAAATTGAAGGGTCAGATGAAGAAGTCCGCATATTGAGCTATGATATGGCCAAAAAGATTTATGGGGAAACGCTTCCTGAAATTGTGGAGGCTCGAATAGAAAAAGAGTTAACATCGATTATTGGTCACGGATTTGCGGTCATTTATTTAATCTCTCATAAGTTGGTAAAGAAATCTTTGGATGATGGATATTTAGTGGGGTCACGTGGATCTGTTGGTTCTTCACTAGTAGCAACGCTTATGGAAATAACGGAAGTAAATCCATTAGCACCACATTATATTTGTCCGACTTGTCAGCTTGCCGAATTCTTTGACGATGGCTCTGTAAGTTCTGGTTTTGACTTACCAAACAAGAACTGTCCGAACTGTGATACTCCTTTCAAAAAGGATGGTCAGGATATTCCATTCGAAACTTTCCTTGGTTTTAAAGGAGATAAAGTACCTGATATTGATTTGAACTTTAGTGGTGAGTATCAATCGAAAGCGCATAATTATACGAAAGTCTTATTTGGGGAAGATAATGTTTATCGGGCCGGTACAATTGGAACGGTCGCTGAGAAAACAGCATATGGATATGTCAGAGGCTACGCGAATGACCACAATCTAACTATGCGCGGTGCAGAAATTGATCGACTTGTTCAAGGGTGTACCGGAGTTAAGCGTTCGACTGGGCAACATCCAGGTGGGATTATCGTAGTTCCTGATTATATGGACATATTTGATTTTTCACCTATTCAATTTCCAGCCGACGCACAAGACTCTGAATGGAAAACGACACACTTTGACTTCCATTCTATACATGATAACTTGTTAAAACTGGATATACTCGGGCACGATGATCCGACAGTAATCCGGATGTTACAAGATTTATCAGGAATCGATCCTAAAACGATTCCGACGGATGATCCTGAAGTTATGAAGATTTTTAGTGGTACGGAGTCACTAGGAGTTACGCAAGAACAGATTGGCTGTAAAACTGGAACTTTAGGGATTCCTGAATTCGGTACTCGGTTCGTACGCCAAATGCTAGAAGAAACGAGACCTTCAACTTTCTCGGAGCTTGTCCAGATTTCTGGTCTTTCGCATGGAACGGATGTATGGCTAGGCAATGCTCAGGAACTGATTCAAAATGGTACATGTCAACTATCTGACGTGATTGGATGTCGAGATGATATCATGGTCTACTTGATCTACCAAGGTCTTGATCCATCTTTGGCCTTTAAAATCATGGAATCGGTACGTAAAGGAAAAGGGTTAACACCCGAGTTCGAAGACGATATGAAAAAAAATAATGTGCCTGCTTGGTATATCGATTCGTGTACAAAGATTAAGTATATGTTCCCGAAAGCCCATGCAGCAGCCTACGTGTTAATGGCTGTTCGTATTGCGTATTTTAAAGTACATTTCCCGATTCTTTATTACGCAGCATACTTTACCGTTCGTGCAGCTGATTTTGACTTACATGCTATGACAAAAGGGTCAGCATCGATTCGTGCAAAATTAGACGAAATCAATGCCAAAGGGCTGGATGCTGCACCTAAAGAAAAAAGTTTACTGACTGTACTGGAAATTGCACTCGAAATGTGTGAACGAGGGTATCATTTTAAGAAGGTGGATTTGTATGAATCCAAAGCAGCTGAATTTGTGATTGATGGAAAAGGTTTGATTCCCCCGTTCAATGCGATTCCTGGACTAGGGACTAACGTGGCAAAAACAATCGTTGAGTCTAGAAAGAATGGTGAGTTCTTATCTAAAGAAGATTTAGGTCAACGTGGTCGTGTTTCTAAAACATTGATTGAATACATGGATCAACTCGGTTGTTTAGATGGAATGCCAGATGCCAATCAATTGTCACTGTTCTAGGCTTTATTTGCACTGAACACTTTCGTATGGTATGATTTGTATAACAAGTTGTTGATAGATTTACGGCTAAAGAGTGGGATTTCCCGCTCTTTTCTGTTTGTTTTGTCGAAAATAAGTTGTGGCAGGAGGCAAATATGAGCAAAATTATTGAAGTTATAGAAGAGCTTGTGACGCCCATTGTTGAAGAATTAAATTTGGAACTCATCGATACAGAATTCGTAAAAGAAGGTCGTAATTGGTTTTTACGAATTTATGTTGACACACCTCAAGGTGGAATAGACATTGAACATTGCGCACTTGTAAGTGAGCGTATCAGTGAAGTGTTAGATGCAAAAGATCCTATTGAGCAAAACTACTTTTTAGAAGTTTCTTCTCCAGGTGCTGAACGCCCATTGAAAAAAGAGAGTGATTTTGAACGTGCTATTGGTAAATTCATTCATGTGAAAACATACGAGCCAGTTAATGGTTTGAAAGAGTTTGAAGGTACTTTAACTGCATATAGCGAACAAGGTCTTGAAATGGATGTACGTATTAAAACGAGAAAAATTAAAGTTCAACTTACAAAAGAGAAAGTTGCTTTCGCACGATTAGCAATTAATTTCTCTGCATAATGTGAATGTAGGAGTGAAGGGAAAATGGCTAATGAATTGCTAGATGCATTGACAGCTCTTGAAAAACAAAAAGGGATTTCACGAGAAGTGTTAATCGAAGCGATTGAAGCGGCGCTAGTTACAGCGTATAAACGAAATTTTAATCAAGCGCAAAATGTTCGAGTTGACTTAAACCTAGACAAAGGTTCAATGCGTGTATTCTCTCGTAAAGATGTTATGGAAGAAGTTCTCGACGAGCGATTACATATCTCATTAGCAGATGCAAAACAGGTAAATCCAGCGTTTGAACTTGGTGACATTGTGGAACAGGAAGTAACACCTAGAAACTTCGGTCGGATTGCAGCACAAACTGCTAAACAAGTAGTGACTCAGCGTGTTCGTGAAGCAGAACGCGGCTTGATTTATGAAGAATATGTTGACCGTGAAGAAGACATTGTGAATGGGATAGTTGAGCGTCTTGATGCGCGTAATATTTATGTAGGAATAGGTAAAGTGGAAGCGGTATTACCGGCGAATGAACAAATTCCAACGGAAACCTATCGTCCGCATGAGCGTATTAAAGTGTTTATTACGAAAGTTGAACGTACTACACGTGGACCACAAGTATTCGTATCACGCACACACCCTGGTTTACTTCGTCGCTTATTTGAGATGGAAGTTCCTGAAATATTCGATGGCATTGTTGAAATTAAATCGATTGCACGTGAAGCGGGCGATCGTTCTAAGATTTCAGTAGTAGCTCACAATCAAGATGTGGATCCAGTAGGTTCATGTGTAGGCGCAAAAGGATCGCGTGTGCAAACAATTGTAAATGAATTAAATGGTGAAAAAATAGATATCGTTGAATGGTCAGAAGACCCAATGATTTTTGTGGCAAATGCTCTTAGCCCTTCAAAAGTGCTAGATGTTCAAGTACATGAAGAAGATAAATCAACTACCGTTGTAGTTCCAGATTATCAATTATCACTAGCTATTGGTAAACGTGGACAAAATGCACGTTTAGCTGCCAAATTGACTGGGTGGAAAATTGATATTAAGAGTGAAACAGATGCTCGCGAATTGGGGATTTATCCATCTGCTCATGCAAATTATGTATTGGTAGAGGATGCGAACGAAGAAAATCACGAAGACGACTTTGATCTATATCAAGACGAAGAATAAACAAAGAGGGTGAATTTTGATGTCGAATCAAAAAAAAATACCTTTACGAAAATGCGTTGCAACAGGCGACATGTTACCCAAAAAAGACATGATTCGTATTGTTCGATCTAAAGAAGGCGAAGTTTCGGTAGACTTAACTGGCAAAAAGTCCGGTCGTGGAGCCTATGTATCAAAAACCAAACAAGCACTTGAAATCGCAAAAAAACGAAAAGTTTTAGATAATCAATTGGAAGCAAAAATACCGGAGAGCATTTTTGAAGAATTGTTATCTGTGATTGAAAGAGAGCAAATCACATGAAAGAACAGCAACAAGTTTTACAACTTCTTGGTCTAGCAGTCGGTGCAAGAAAGTTGATTACCGGAGAAGAACTAGTTGTGAAGGAAATTAGAAAGAATGCTAAACTAGTTATCATTTCTTCGGATGCATCAGAAAACACCATGAAAAAAATTCAAGATAAATGTAAGTTTTACAACGTTGAGTTACATGTCTTCGGGACTCGATACGATCTCGGACATGCTACAGGAAAAGAGACCCGTGTGGTTCTCGCAATTACTGATGACGGTTTCGCAAAGAAACTGTCCGGACTTCTCAACGAAATTAACCGGGGGTGACCAAATGACCAAATTACGGGTGCATGAATATGCGAAGCAAATTAATAAAACAAGTAAAGAAGTTATTGATCAATTAGGCAAGTTAAATGTGCAAGTGACAAATCATATGTCTACATTAGAAGGCGATGCAGTTTCAAAATTAGATTCTGTTTATAAAAAGCCAGCAGCTACAACGCAACAACAGCCAACACAAAGTAAGCCAACACAAAGTACTAACAGCTCACAAGGCGACCGTCCACAGAGTAACCGACCACAAGGAACTGGTTCTCAAGGTAACCGCCCACAAGGGTCAGGATACCAAGGTAATCGCTCACAAGGATCTAGTTCAAGCACACAAGGTAGCCGACCACAAGGAACAGGATACCAAGGCAACCGTCCACAAGGATCAAGTTCAAGCACACAAGGTAGCCGTCCACAAGGGACAGGATACCAAGGCAACCGCCCACAAGGGTCAGGTTCAAGCACACAGGGTAGCCGTCCACAAGGATCAGGATACCAAGGCAACCGTTCACAAGGATCTGCTTCACAAGGTAGTCGTCCACAAAACACTACACCAGCAAAACCTTCAAGCGGAGAAAGTCGCGGAATGTCAACTAGTACACCGTCACGTGATAAGCAAAAACCTGTGACAACGACACCTGGCGATGGACGTAAACAAGAGCAAGGTGCTCAAACGAAAGAAAAGAAAGTATTTGGACCGAATCGTCCTGCAGGATCAAGCTTCCAAGGCCGCGGTGGTGGTGGAAATCATCGTCCGGGAACTGGAAACCGTGCTGGTGGAAGAAACAAAGGGAAACAAAATCGTCAACCAGTAGCACCACCAGTACCGAAAAAAGAAAAAGAATTACCTGAAAAAATCACTTTCTATGAATCATTGTCAGTTGGTGAGCTAGGTAAAAAATTAGGTAGAGAGCCATCTGAAATCATCAAGAAATTATTCTTGCTTGGTGTAATGGCTACAATCAATCAAGAATTAGATAAAGATGCAATCGAATTGATTTGTGCTGAATACGGTGTTGAAGTGGAAGAAGAAATCCGTATTGATATTTCTGATTTAGAAGGATATTTCGAAGGCGAAAATGAAGAACCAGGTGTTCAGATGGAACGACCACCAGTTGTTACAATAATGGGGCACGTTGACCATGGTAAAACAACACTTCTAGATTCTATTCGTAAAACAAAAGTTACTGCTGGTGAAGCTGGTGGGATTACACAACATATTGGTGCTTATCAAGTCGTAGAAAACGGCAAGAAAATCACATTCCTTGATACACCTGGTCACGCAGCTTTCACAACAATGCGTGCACGTGGTGCACGTGTTACTGATATTACAATTTTAGTTGTTGCAGCGGACGACGGCGTTATGCCTCAAACGGTTGAAGCGATAAACCATGCAAAAGCTGCCGAGGTTCCAATAATTGTTGCCGTGAATAAAATGGATAAACCATCTGCTAATCCTGAACGTGTGATGCAAGAATTAACTGAACACGGTTTAGTATCTGAAGAATGGGGCGGAGAAACAATATTCGCACCAATTTCAGCACTAAAAGGTGACGGCATTGATAACTTGTTAGAAATGGTTCTACTTGTTTCTGAAGTAGCCGAGCTAAAAGCAGATGCAAACCGTCGTGCAATTGGTACAGTTATTGAAGCACAACGTGATAAAGGCCGCGGTTCTGTTGCTACACTTCTAGTTCAAGATGGAACACTTAAAATCGGGGACCCAATCGTTGTCGGTCATACATTTGGCCGTGTACGTGCAATGGTCAACGATTTAGGACGTCGTGTAAAAGAAGCAGGTCCAAGTACACCTGTTGAAATTACTGGATTAAATGATGTACCACAAGCCGGTGACCGTTTTGTTGTCTTTGAAGATGAGAAAACTGCTCGACAAGTAGGAGAATCACGTGCTTCAACTGCTTTACAAGCACAACGTTCTGAGAAAACACGTGTAACTCTAGATAACTTATTTGATCAAATGAAACAGGGCGAAATGAAAGAACTGAATATCATTGTAAAAGCAGACGTTCAAGGTTCTGTTGAAGCAATGGCAGCATCTCTCATGAAACTTGAAGTAGAAGGCGTTAATGTTCGAATCATCCATACAGGTGCTGGCGCAATTACGGAATCAGATATTTCACTTGCTGCTGCTTCAAATGCAATTGTTGTTGGTTTTAACGTACGTCCTGATACAAATGCAAAACGTGCTGCTGAAGCTGAAGGTGTAGATATTCGTTTACATCGTGTAATTTATAAAGTAATCGAAGAAATTGAAGCTGCAATGACTGGATTATTGGATCCTGAGTTCCAAGAAAAAATCATTGGTCAAGCGGAAGTTCGCGAAACGTTTAAAGTTACGAAGATTGGTACAATTGCCGGAAGTTATGTAACAGAAGGTAAAATCGCTCGTGATAGTGGAATTCGTGTCATTCGTGACAGCATTGTTATATTTGAAGGCGAATTAGATTCACTAAAACGATTTAAAGACGATGCAAAAGAAGTTGCAAAAGGGTATGAATGTGGGATAACAGTGAAAAACTATAATGATGTCCAAGAAGGCGACATTATCGAATCATTCGTAATGGAAGAGATTAAACGTAAATGATTGCCTACGCGGAATGCGAGTTCATCATTCCGACGTCGCACTCGTTAAAAGAGAAGCGCGCTGTTTTACAGCGCATGCTTACTCGAACGAAGCAAAAGTTTAATGTGTCGATTTCTGAAATTGATCACCAAGACCTTTGGCAAAGAACAAGGATTGCGATTGTGTGTGTTGCTTCATCAATCGATGCAAGTGATCGCGAACTAACTCATGCCATTAACTACTTGGAGTCATATCCAGAATGGGAAAGAGCGGAGACCATCCGTGAACATCTATAGATAGAACAGAGGTGAAGCCATCATGGCGAATCGCTCAAATCGAGTAGCAGAACAAATGAAAAAAGAATTAGGCGAAATCATCAGACGTAGACTTAAGGACCCGCGTATTGGGTTTGTAACGGTGACAGATGTTGAAGTTACTGGAGATCTGCAACAAGCAACTGTCTATATTACAGTGTTAGGCAACGATAAGAACCGTGTAGAAACATTAAAAGGTTTAGCAAAAGCAAAAGGATTTATTCGTACCGAAATTGGTCAACGTATTCGTTTACGCCGGACCCCAGAACTCAATTTTGAATTTGACGAGTCCTCAGTTTACGGGAATAAAATCGATAATTTGCTTAGACAAATCGAAAAAACTGAAGAATCCGAGTAACAAAAAGAAGTCTGCGAAACTAAGTTTTAGCAGACTTTTTTCCTATTTACTTATTACATAAAACAAACAAAGGAGTGGGAGCGAATGCAAAACGGCATTCTTCCGCTATGGAAAGAAAAAGGGATGACCTCTCATGACTGCGTATTCAAACTGCGCAAAATATTAAAAATGAAACGCATTGGTCATACAGGTACACTAGATCCGAGTGTTGAAGGAGTACTGCCTATTTGTTTAGGTGAATCGACAAAAGTAGCGGAGTATTTGACAAACGCAGGAAAACTTTACGAAGCTGAAGTGACGATCGGCTCATCAACAACCACAGAAGATGCTGACGGTGAAATTGTTGACGTAAATCATTCATTAAAACAATTTTCTAGAGAAGAAATATTGACAGCATTGACAGCATTGACTGGCACAATTGACCAAACTCCACCTATGTATTCCGCGGTAAAAGTTAATGGGAAAAAACTATATGAATATGCGAGAGCTGGGATTGAAGTCGAAAGACCAACTAGACAAGTGACAATCTATGAGCTAACCCTTTTAAGTGAAGAGTATACTTTTACAGGAGAAGTTATTTCATTTAGAATCCGCGTGGCATGCAGTAAAGGAACCTATATCCGAACGCTTGCAGTTCAAATTGGTGAAAAACTTGGGTTCCCTGCACATATGTCACATCTAGTACGAACAGCTTCGGGAACCTTTACACCAGACAAATGTCTAACATTAAGTCAAGTACAAGAGCGAGTGGACAATGAGACACTAGAAGAATATTTGTATGATCTCGATTATGCACTTCATGATATGCCGAAAATTGAAGTGACTAGTACCTTTGAAAAGTCCATTCAAAATGGACAAGTGTTAGACGCAGTTGATGTACTAAGTAAACACGAAAGAATTGTTTTTACGAAGGATGAGCAAGCAATTGCGGTCTATATTAAACATCCTACAAAAGAAGGTAAGATGAAACCGGAGAAAATGTTTAATCGCTTAGTGACGGAGGAAGAGTCGAAATGAAAACCATCCATTTATCCTATCCACACCATGTAAATAATGATTCCATTTTAGGTCCCTATTCTCTAGCGATTGGTTTTTTTGACGGAATCCATTTAGGTCATCGAGAAGTTATTGGTCATGCAAAGAAAATAGCGAATGACAAAGGGTTAAAATTAGCGGTGATGACATTTGATCCACACCCTTCAGTAGTCCTTGGGAAAAGAAACGAAAAAGTGTTTTATATTACACCACTTGATCAAAAACTGGAGTTACTGCAATCCATGGGGGTAGACACCACATTCGTTGTCCGTTTTACATCTGATTTTGCTCAACTAACACCTGAAAATTTTGTTCACACGTTTATTCGCCAATTGAATGTTGCCCACGTAACTGCTGGCTTCGATTTTACTTTTGGTTCCTTTGGTAGAGGTGACATGGACATTATGAAAGAGTTATCCAACAATGATTTTGAGGTCTCTGTCGTTCAGAAAAAAGCAGATACCCATGAAAAAATCAGCTCAACACGAATCAGAAACGCCTTGACAGCTGGAGACATGGAAAAAGTCCATAAATTATTAGGTCGCCCATTTCGAATTCCAGGTGTCGTCGTTCATGGTGACAAACGAGGACGACAAATCGGTTTCCCAACTGCCAATATTCAAGCAAAAGAAGGATCGTTCATTCCGGCCACAGGTGTATATTCTGTTAGGATGTTAGTACAAGACGAATGGGTTGACGGTGTTTGTAACGTAGGTTATAAGCCTACATTCAAAAATCCGGATGAAAAAAAACTTACTATTGAAGTGCACTTGTTTAATTTTGACAAGAATATATACGGTGAGGAAGTATTTGTTGACTGGTATCACCACATTCGTGATGAACGTAAATTTGACGGCATTGAATCATTAAAGCAACAAATTGATAAAGATAAGCAAACATCCATCGCATTTCTTCAGAAATTACACTAAGAGTTGCACATTCGCCTGAACTATGCTAAAATTTTCATGCATAGAGATATGCTTAACTGTTGCTTGGCAAGGCGAATCACCAACGCTTGCTCGGTAATTAGGGATATTATGAGAAATTGGAGGTGAACCGGATGGCAATTACACAAGAACGTAAAAATGAACTAATCGCTGAATACCGTATTCATGAAAGCGACACTGGTTCTGCAGACATTCAAATCGCTGTGCTTACAGAAGATATTAACAACTTAACTGAGCATTTGCGTACACACAAGAAAGATCACCACTCACGTCGCGGTCTTTTAAAAATGGTAGGACGTCGTCGTAGCTTATTAACATACTTACGTGAAAACGAAGTATCACGTTACCGCGAATTGATTACTAAACTTGGTTTACGTCGATAAGATGCATTTTAGTGAAAGCGGGATTCGTCCCGCTTTTTCTTTATGTTCGTAAAGTTTTCCAAGAAAATAAATACTCTCGTCTATACATTTTATTAATTTTCGCATGATAAACACTTTTTTGATACACTACTAATGATACATACAAATAAATTTTCCAGGATTTTTAGTACGAGAGGAGTTCAATCAATGAACGAAAAACAAATATTTAATTTCGAATGGGCAGGTCGCCCTTTACAAGTAGAAGTAGGTAAATTTGCAAAACAAGCTAACGGTGCTGTGATGGTACGTTATGGCGATTCTACAGTTCTTTCAACAGCTACTGCTTCAAAACATCCAAAACCACTAGACTTCTTCCCACTTACAGTAAATTATGAAGAACGTCTTTATGCTGCAGGTAAAATTCCAGGTGGATTTATAAAACGCGAAGGTCGTCCCTCTGAAAACGCGATTTTGACTAGTCGTTTAATTGACCGTCCAATCCGTCCGTTATTCCCTGATGGATTCCGTAATGAAGTCCAAGTGATTTCAATCGTTATGTCTGTTGACCAAGATTGTACGACAGAAATGGCTGCAATGTTAGGTTCTTCATTAGCATTAATGGTTTCTGACATTCCTTTTGGTGGACCAATTGCTGGTGTGCAAATTGGATTAGTCGATGACCAGTTCGTAATCAATCCTACACAAGCACAACTAGCGAAAAGCACGATTGATTTAGTCGTAGCAGGAACAAAAGAAGCGATTAACATGGTTGAAGCAGGGGCTTTAGAAGTTCCTGAAGAAGTAATGTTGGAAGCGATCATGTTCGGTCACGAAGAAATTAAAAAATTAGTTGCGTTCCAAGAAGAAGTTGTCGCAGTAATGGGCAAAGAAAAAACAGACATTAAACTTTATGAGCTTGATGCGGAACTAACAAGCGAAATCAAATCAGTTTGCGAATCAAACTTAAATGCAGCGATTCAAGTTTACGAAAAGCATGCACGAGAAGAAGCAATTCGTGAAGTGAAAGATGAAGTGCTAGCTACTTATGTTGAACGTGAAAGTGATGATGCAACGCTTAAACAAGTTCGTGAAATTTTAGATAAAATGGTTAAAGAAGAAGTTCGTCGTTTAATAACAGAAGATAAAGTCCGACCAGATGGCCGTAAGTTAGACGAAATTCGTCCACTTTCATCTGAAACGGGTATTTTACCACGCACACATGGTTCTGGCTTATTCACGCGTGGACAAACTCAAGCACTAAGTATTGCAACACTAGGTGCATTAGGCGATGTTCAAATAATTGATGGCTTAGGAATCGAAGAATCAAAACGATTCATGCATCATTACAATTTCCCGCAATTCAGTGTTGGAGAAACGGGTCCTATCCGTGGACCAGGCCGTCGTGAAATTGGTCATGGTGCTCTAGGTGAACGTGCCTTAAAAGCTGTACTTCCAGATGAAAAGGAATTCCCATATACAATTCGTTTAGTTTCTGAAGTTTTAGAATCAAACGGATCGACATCACAAGCAAGTATTTGTGCGTCAACACTTGCCATGATGGATGCAGGCGTTCCAATTAAAGCACCAGTAGCAGGAATTGCAATGGGTCTTATCAAACGTGGTGAACACTATTCCGTTCTTTCAGACATTCAAGGGATGGAAGATCACTTAGGCGATATGGACTTTAAGGTGGCAGGAACGGCTAAAGGTGTTACTGCTCTTCAGATGGACATTAAGATTGACGGATTATCTCGTAGTATATTAGAAGAAGCATTAACGCAAGCAAAAATAGGCCGTATGCATATTTTAGATAGTATGATGGCTACAATTTCTGAACCACGTGAGAAGTTGTCTAAATTCGCTCCGAAAATTGTGATGGTTAAAATTAATCCTGATAAGATTCGTGATGTTATTGGACCGGGTGGTAAACAAATCAATAAAATCATCGACGAAACTGGCGTGAAAATTGATACGGAGCAAGATGGATCAATTTACATTTCTTCAATCGACGAAGACATGATCGCACGTGCAAAAGAAATTATTGAAAGTATTGTACGCGTAGCGGTTGTTGGTGAATATTATATGGGTAAAGTGAAACGAATCGAGAAATTCGGTGCATTTGTAGAAATTTTCCCTGGAAAAGACGGACTTCTTCATATTTCTGAAATTCAAGAAGAGCGTACGAAAGCAGTGGAAGATGTCTTGAAACTTGACGATGAATTATTTGTGAAAGTAATTGAAATCGATAATCAAGGTCGCGTGAATCTATCTCGTAAAATCGTCGTGAAAGAAGAAAAAGAAGCGGCGGAAAAAGAGCAAGCAGAAACAGAACAAGCAGAATAATAAACACAGAAAAGGTTGCCATATTTGTGTATGGCAACCTTTTTGGCAAAAGTATGGGGGATAAATTTACAGTGTTACAAAAAAGAACTAGTCAAAATGGAGTGCGTATCATTTCTGAACACATTCCACACGTCCGATCTGTTGCCGTGGGAGTCTGGGTATATGTTGGGTCAAAACATGAAACACCAGAGGAAAATGGATTAACACATTTCATTGAACATATGCTTTTTAAAGGCACAGCCACTCGTTCTGCTCGACAAATTGCAGAAGAATTTGATCGCATCGGTGGGTATGTTAATGCATTTACTTCAAAAGAAAATACTTGTTACTATGCAAAAGTGCTAGATCATCATGCGAAACATGCCATTTCGGTTTTGGCCGATATGTTTTTCCATTCGCAATTTGATGAGCAAGAGCTAGATAAGGAACGCCAAGTTGTTCTAGAAGAGATATTAATGGTTGAAGATACACCCGACGATGATGTGCATGAACAATTATGGAATGTAATGTACCCTAATCAGCCTTTAGGAGCTTCCATTTTAGGAACAAAAGCGACACTCGAGACATTCAGCAAAGATTCAATTCATCAATTTATGGATCATCACTATCGACCAGAACATATTGTCATCTCTGTAGCAGGCAATATTCCAGATGGTTATATTGACTACATCGATTCATTATTTGGTCATTTTACTTCAAACTCTGCAAGAGTGGATCGCCTCGAGCCTGACAGTCCAATTTTTCATCCTGGTGAATCTCGAAAAACGCGAGAAACCGAACAAGGACACCTCTGTTTGGGCTATCCAGGGTTAAGTGTAAGAGATCAACACATCTATGATTTAGTTGTGTTGAATAATATTTTAGGCGGCAATATGTCTTCCCGTTTATTTCAAGAAGTTCGAGAAGAGAAAGCCTTGGCCTATTCAATTTATTCATACCATTCGTCTTACGAAGATTCAGGGTCACTTGCAATCTATGGTGGCACGTCAAGCAATCAATTGCAAAAACTTCAGGAAACCATCCAGGAAACCATACAAAAAGTGGTGGATGATGGTGTGACGAATACAGAAGTTAACAATGCAAAAGAACAACTAAAAGGCAATTTAATGTTAGGGTTAGAAAGCACGAACGCACGCATGACCCGCAATGGTAAAAATGAATTAACTTTCAGTGCACATAAAACATATGATGAGACTTTACAAGAAATTGACGAAGTTCACATACATCATGTACAAAAACTTGTGACTGAAATTTTTGCCCATAAACCAGCAATTTCTATTATTACACCTTCGAAAGACAATCCTTTGTGATTGTCTTTTTTGTATATAAAGTAAAAAATTGTGAAAGCTTTTCCTCCTAAATCGAGCCCACAGAAAATGTTCATCATTTTAGAATGGACTAAGTATTCCCTATAATAACGCTACGGCGCATTGTGGATGTCTCTCGCGAGAACCCAGTCAAAAGATCATTTCCATGTCTTCTTGCTCGCGATACCACTTGAAATGCGCCTAATATGGTTCTGATTATGTATATTGATTTCATCAAATTCAATTCAGTGTATACAATTAACAAACAAGGCTTTCAAATAACTTGCAGTAAAAACCATTGTTCTTTTTTGCTGTTCTTTGTTGTCGGTGTCGGTCTACCACAGCCTTCTTCACATTTCTGTGAACATGTGTATCTTCATTGCATATATATAGGGAGATGAACATGGAGGAGGAGTCATTATGTTGCTATCAGAAATGGCTGTGAAAGAATTAATCCAAATTGAAGATGGCAAACGATTTGGATTGTTGGCTGATACAGAATTACTTTTTGAACCAACTAGTGGTAAAATCATTGGATTTCTCATTCTAAAAGAACATGGAAGTCGGCCGTTCAAATCAAAAAGTTCCCACCACAATGTGTATATCGCGTGGGAAGATATTATATTGATTGGTGAGAACCGTATTTTATTTACGAAAACATCCCATTTAAATTCGGAGCTGGCCAAATGACGACACTAAAATGGTGTGTCATTGGCGTAGATCCACGGATGGAAAGGCTCGCGAGCCTATTAACTGATTCAAATGTAAATGTATTATATTTGCAAACAAAGGCATGGAGTTACCAAGTTGAACGTGATTTAGCAGTGTATCAACCAGATGTTTTAGTATTACCCATACAACCACTCGAAGTTGTGACGGACTCCATCGGATTAGAATATTTTCAAACGATTAAAAAATGTTTTGTCGGAAGGTTATCCCCAGAATGGACACGCTTTTTTGAAGCAAGTGAACTAGACATGGAGCCTTATCTTGAAAACGAACATTTTATTTGGCTTAATGCAAAATTAACAGCAGAAGGATTTATTGCCGCATATTATAATGAGGAACAAGAAACAGTCGCCGGAAAACATTTTTTGATTTCGGGGTTCGGTCGAGTTGCAAAATTACTTGCCGCACAGCTGAAACGGATGGATGCCCATCCGCAAATTGTCGTTAGATCACCAGTTCAGTTAGCAGAAGCACATGCAATGGGGTATGAAGCGTGTAAGTTGGAACCTGGAATAGATTGCAATAAGGCGATTTTTATCAATACGATTCCAGCTAGATGGCTAACTGAAGATTACCGCTCATTAGTAACAACATGCCAACGGTTTTATGATATAGCTTCTTCTCCAGGTTGTTTAGTTGTAGAAGATGAATTATCGGATATCTATCGACTCTACACTTCATTACCGGGTCAATTTATTAAAGAGGACGCGGCGAAATTACTATTTACTTGTGTAACAAAGTCAATTAAACATCTTGAAGGAGGAACGGTGTGTTAACTGGTAAACGAATAGGTTTTGGGATTACTGCTTCACATTGTACGTATGAAGAAGTGGTTCCGAAAATTGCTGTACTTAGGGAACAAGGAGCTATTGTTGTGCCAATTGTGTCACATTCCGTGTTAGTGGCAGCTACACGGTTCGGTACAGGGGATGAATGGGTTCGCAAAATCGAAGAAGCTGCAGGTGCAAAAGTGATTTCAACAATTGCAGACGCTGAACCATTAGGACCGAAAACACCAGTAGATTGTATGGTCATTGCACCAATGACTGGAAACTCAATCAGCCGATTTGCAAATGCATCTACAGATTCACCTGTATTAATGGCAGCAAAAGCGACCATGAGAAATGGCACGCCCGTAGTACTAGGCATATCAACAAACGATGCATTAGGATTAAATGGAGTCAATATTATGAAATTATTAAACGCAAAACATATTTATTTTATTCCATTCGGTCAAGACGATCCATTTAAGAAACCAAATTCCCTTATCTCGGATTTTGATCTTATTGTTCCAACAATCTTGAAAGCAATGGAACATCAACAACTGCAGCCTGTGCTTATTCAACATAAAAAGTGAACTAATTTTCATGCACATTCCCGCAAGAATATGATACAATACCGACAATGTGTCCAATTAGTTGGATAAAGGGAGTGAGTGTAATGTCAAAAAAATATATAGTTGCTGTAGTCGGTGCAACCGGTGCGGTAGGACAGAAAATGATGGAACAACTTGTCAAACGTGATTTTCCTATCCAACATATAAAATTCTTAGCATCTGCACGTTCTGCTGGGAAAGTAATTGAATTTAATGGGCAATCGTACACAATTGAAGAGGCAACACCCGAAGCGTTTGATGGAGTGGAAATTGCTCTATTTAGTGCAGGTGGCTCTGTCTCTAAATTACTTGCACCGGAAGCTGCGAAACGTGGTGCGATTGTCATTGACAATACGAGTGCATTCCGAATGGATCAAGATATTCCACTCGTTGTACCGGAAGTGAATCGACAAGATCTTAAATTACACAATGGCATAATTGCAAATCCAAATTGCTCTACCATTCAAATGGTTTGTGCACTTCAGCCATTAAGAGAAGCATTTGGCTTGAAAAATGTCATCGTTTCAACTTACCAAGCCGTGTCTGGTGCAGGTGCTGTTGCAATAAAAGAGCTAGAGGAACAAAGTCGAACATTTGGAGAGACCAAAAATGTTTCGGCACAAGTATTACCTGTTAAAGGTGCCGAAACACATTACCCGATCGCATTTAATGCAATTCCTCAGATTGATACGTTTGATGATAATGGCTATACGTTAGAAGAAATGAAAATGATCAATGAAACGAAAAAAATTCTGCATATGCCTGGTCTAGCAGTCACAGCAACATGTGTACGCTTGCCGGTTGTTTCCGGTCACTCTGAATCTGTCTTTATCGAAGTGGAAAATGAAGGGGTTAGCGTATCGGACATTCGGTCGATTTTAGAATCTGCGAATGGAATAAAAGTATTAGATAATCCCGAGAAACAGGAATATCCAATGCCTTTATTTGCAGAAGGTCAGGATGAAGTGTTTGTTGGACGAATTCGAAAGGATCTATCAAATGCTAAAGGGTTTCATATGTGGATTGTAGCAGACAACTTATTAAAAGGTGCTGCGCTTAACTCAATTCAAATTGCAGAAGCGATGATTGAAGACGGTATTATCTAAAGGAGAGATTATTATGCAAATCGGCCGTGTATCTACAGCGATGGTTACACCATTTTTACCAGATGGAGCCATTCATTTTGAGATGGTTGCAAAACTAATTGAACATTTAATTGCCACAGGGACGGATTCCATCGTAGTTTGTGGGACGACGGGTGAATCACCTACATTGACAGATCAAGAAAAAGTAGATTTAATTCGCTTTACTGTTGAATCGGTAAATAATCGAATACCAGTATTCGCAGGAACTGGCAGTAACAGTACAAGAGCTTCAATTGAGCTGACCAAACTAGCTGAAGATGCTGGAGTAGACGGAATAATGTTGGTTACGCCATACTATAACAAGCCAGATCAACGCGGAATGTATGAACACTTTAAACAAATCGCGAGTGAAACAAAATTGCCTGTCCTGCTTTACAATATACCAGGTCGTTCTGTCGTGAATATGTTACCAGAAACTGTTGTAGCTTTAAGTAAAATCCCCAATATCCAGGCTATTAAAGAGGCTGGTGGGAACTTAGAACAAATGTCAGATATTATTTCTGAGTGCCCTGATGATTTTGCTGTTTATAGCGGAGATGATGGCTTAACATTGCCACTTCTTTCTATTGGTGGTGTAGGGATTGTATCCGTAGTTTCTCATGTAGTTGGAGAGGATATGCAAAAGTTAATAACGGCTTTTGAAGAAGGAAGACATAAAGATGCAGCGACGATACACCATGCTATGCTCCCGTTAATACGGGCAATGTTTGCAAAACCGAACCCTGTTCCTGTCAAATACGCATTAACTAAATTAGGGCTGGATGTAGGTACTGTACGCTTACCGCTTGTTGATATGACAAATGAAGAAAAGCAAGAATTTGATTCAGCGTGGGATAAATATGAAGAAAAAAGAAAGTTATTCAAATAATTATTTACGAAAGGTCAGTTCCTAACTGGCCTTTTTTACGTCAATTATTAATCTGTAGCCAGTACTTAAGTTTTAAGACCTTCGGAAAAAAAGCATTTTTCGTAGCACCCCTCCCATAACAAAGTCTTCATAAAACGACACTTTCCGCTTTTATTATTGTACTGTTGTCAGGTGTTAGATATAATGTATTGAAGTGGATAAATGTTCGGGTATATTTTTAGGAGGAAAGCACGTGACTAAAACAAAAAATGAAATCATTCGAATTATTCCCCTAGGTGGAGTTGGGGAAATCGGAAAAGCAATGTATGTAGTAGAAATAGACGAAGAGATCTTTGTTGTAGACAGTGGACTTATGTTCCCTGAAAATGAAATGCTTGGGATCGACATTGTTATTCCAGATGTAACATACTTAGAAGAAAATAAAGCTCGTATAAAAGGAATCTTTTTAACTCATGGACATGAAGATGCAATCGGCTCAATTTCCTACTTATTGAGAAAAATCCAGGCTCCTGTCTACGGTTCTCGTTTAACGATTGCCTTAGCAAAAGAGCATCTAAAAGAATTACCAGCAACTCAATCTGTTAAATTCTTCGAAGTAACAAACCGTAGTCGTATGAATTTCAAATCAACTCATGTGACATTTTTCCATACAACACACAGCATTCCTGATTCTTTGGGAATTGTTTTCCATACTTCTGAAGGTGCGATTGTTCATACAGGTGAATTTAAATTTGACCAATCGGCTAAAGGAAGTTACCGACCAGATATCGCCAAAATGGCAGGACTAGGCGAAGAAGGCGTATTTGTATTAATGTCTGATTCAACAGAGGCAGAACGTCCAGGTTATACGACTTCTGAAGCTGTTATTAAAGAACAATTATCTGAAACTTTCCACGCAGCGAAAGGAAGAATTCTTGTATCGTTGTATTCGTCAAATTTTATTCGTATTCAACAAGTTTTCGATACGGCACTTGAGACTCGTCGCAAGGTTGCTGTAGTTGGTAAAACATTAGAAAACGTGTTTGATGTGGGTAAACGACTGGACTATTTAAAAATCGATGATGAAACATTAATTTCGATAAAAGAAATAGGGAATTATGCAGATGAGGAAGTCGTCATCATTGTTTCTGGTACGCAAGGGGAACCACTTGAAGCGTTGGATAAAATGGTGCGAAAACATCATAAAGACGTAAAAATTAAAGAGACTGATACTGTATTAATTACATTTACTCCATCTCCTGGGATGGAAGTAGCCATGTTTAAAACGATGAACCACTTAGCAAAAACAGGAGCAAAGGTATTAACTTCGAGCAAAAAAGTACATGTTTCTGGACATGGTAGTCAAGAAGATTTGAAAATGATGTTAAATCTGATGAAACCGCAATATTTCATTCCGATACAAGGTGAATATCGCATGCTGATCGCACACTCGAAACTAGCACAAGCTACCGGCCTAACAAAAGCACAAATCTTTATTGCAGATAAAGGTGATGTTGTTGAGTATAAGAGCGGGAAAATGCGAATGAGTGGACGCGTACAAGCTGGGAACATTCTGATTGACGGAATCGGTATTGGCGATGTTGGAAACATCGTTTTACGTGATCGTAAACTATTATCTCAAGATGGTATTTTAATTGTCGTGGTTACATTAAACCGCGCTCAAAAGAAAATTGCTTCTGGTCCAGAAATTCTATCACGCGGGTTTGTTTATGTTCGTGAGTCTGAACAATTAATGGATGAATCAGCCGATCTAGTCAAAAAAATTGTTGAAAAGTATGTAAATAAAGAAACTTTTGAATGGACAAACATTAAACAAGAGATTCGAGATACTTTAAACTCATATCTATATCAAAAAACGAAAAGACGTCCGATGATCATTCCAATTATTATGGAATACTAAGGTAAGAAACGGAAGGGTTTCCTCGCCATAAGCACCGGCAGGAAATCCTTTTTCTTTGATTCAGAAAGAAGGTGACATGTATGGCAAGAAAAAAGAAAAAAGTGGTGAAAAAGAACAAACCGACAACAATGCATCCACTAATGTATGAAATACTCGGCTTATTAATCATCAGCCTCGGCATAATCACTTTTTTTGAATTAGGTTCTGTTGGAATTCTTTTGTCGTCTGTCGCACGGTTTTTATTTGGGAATTGGCATTTCTCAGTCCCGGTATTATGTATAGTATTTGCATTGATTATGATGATTAGACTTGAGGTGCCAGGATTAAAAAACCGTGGTGTACTTTCTTTTCTCAGTATATTAGCAAGCTTCACAACGTTCAGTCATTTGGAGTTGTTCGAACAATTATTTCGAGGTGGGGCTCTCCTAAGTGATTCCGTCCTTCGAGAAACTTGGCGCATATTAACAGAGGGTGATGGGCTTGTCAGTCGTAATCATTCACTAGGTGGAGGCATGATGGGTGCAGTGTTATTCGCCTCCTTACATGTGCTATTTGATTCAGGCGGGACGATGATCTCGGCTTATCTTTTCTTGTTTATTGGGTTAATTTTACTTTCCGGCAAAGCGTTGGTTCCATTTTTAGTAAATCAGTACCCAAAATGGAAAAAACAATGGGAAGTTATTCGAATTCAAAAGAAAAAAGATAAAGCTTCAGCAAATAAAAATACAACACGAAGTGCAAAGAGCAAAAAAACAAAAACCCCATCTACAACAGCTACTCAAGATTATGAAGTTGCTACAACCGTACAAGAAATTGAACCAGAACACGTATCACCAATTATTTCCGCTTTTACGGAACGTGCAGAAAAAATGCAAGAAAGTAAACCGGAGCCAGAATTAGAACAAACAGAAGTAATGAATGAAAAAGCATTTGAGGCTGTTTCTGAAGCAGTAACAGAAAATAAGGATTATAAACTGCCTATGCCCAATCTATTAAATGCTCCTCCGCATAGTGACCAAAGTGGAGAGTACTCATTGATTAATGCGAATGCAAAGAAATTAGAAAAGACTTTTCACAGCTTTGGTGTTAAAGCCCGTGTTACGCAAGTTCATTTAGGTCCAGCTGTTACAAAATACGAAGTGTTACCTGACACCGGAGTTAAAGTTAGTAAGATTGTTAGTCTGAGTGATGACTTGGCATTAGCATTAGCCGCGCGTGATATTCGGATTGAAGCACCTATACCAGGGAAATCTGCGATTGGAATTGAAGTACCAAACCAAGAAGTGGCTATTGTCAGTTTACGTGAAGTACTAGAAGCAAAAGAAAACAATAAACCAGATTCAAAACTAATGATTGGTCTAGGTCGCGATATTACAGGACAAGCAGTACTAGCTGAATTGAATAAAATGCCTCACTTACTAGTAGCTGGCTCAACAGGTAGTGGGAAGAGCGTATGCATTAATGGGATTATCGTTAGCATCATCATGCGAGCGAAACCACATGAAGTGAAGATGATGATGATTGATCCAAAAATGGTGGAATTAAACGTCTATAATGGGATTCCACATTTATTGGCACCAGTTGTTACTGATCCGAGAAAAGCCTCTCAAGCACTTAAAAAAGTAGTGTCTGAAATGGAGCGACGTTACGATTTGTTCTCACATACAGGAACGCGTAACATCGAAGGCTATAATGACCACATTCAAAAATGGAATGAAGAAAATGAGGAAAAACATCCAAAACTTCCATATATCGTGGTGATTGTCGATGAATTAGCGGATTTGATGATGGTTGCGTCAAATGACGTTGAAGACTCTATTACACGTTTGGCACAAATGGCACGAGCAGCAGGAATCCATTTAATCATTGCGACTCAACGACCAAGTGTAGATGTAATCACAGGGGTGATCAAAGCAAATATTCCCTCACGAATTGCTTTTGCGGTATCGTCTTCAATTGATTCACGTACCATTCTAGATATGGGTGGGGCAGAGAAGTTACTTGGAAGAGGTGATATGCTATTTTTAGCAGCGGGTGTATCTAAACCCGTTCGTGTCCAAGGGGCTTTTTTATCCGATCAAGAAGTAGAAAAAGTGGTTGATTTTGCGATTGCTCAGCAAAAAGCTCAATACCAAGAAGAAATGATTCCATCTGATATTGAAGAGGTAGCGTTAGATGAGCAAACAGACGATATTTACGATGAAGCGGTCCAACTTGTTACAGAAATGCAAACTGCTTCTGTTTCGCTACTACAAAGAAGGTTTCGAATTGGCTATTCAAGAGCTGCTCGCATTGTCGATCAAATGGAAATGCGTGGAGTTGTAGGTCCACATGAAGGAAGCAAACCAAGACAAGTGCTACAAAATAAGCATGATGATCTTTCATAAAATGGGTAAATATAACAACAATATTACAAATATATCATTAATAATAAGAACTTTTAGTAATTTCGTCATAAATCTATTTATTTACACAAATAAAAGTGGTATAGTATGTCTGATTAGTAGGAAAGTTTTACATCAGATGTCTGATCTCTGCTGATGGTGGTGGTACGTATGACAATTAAAACAGATCATCGTCATTTGTATCTTCAAGTGATCGATCGTCTAAAAGACGATATTGCAAAAGGTGTGTTTCAAGTTAAGGAAAAACTTCCTTCAGAATTTGAACTAGCCAAATCACTTGGAGTCAGTCGTGCTACACTTCGTGAGGCACTTAGACTGTTGGAAGAAGAAAATGTCATCGTCAGAAGACATGGAGTGGGTACCTTTGTAAATCCAAAACCTGTTTTCACTTCAGGTATTGAGCATTTGACAAGTGTATCCTCGATGATCCGTACTGCGGGAATGGAGCCGGGAACTATTTATTTAAGTTCTTCGGAATCCTTACCGACTGAGGATGATATTAAGCGCTTTCATTGCGAAGAAAACGAGTCCGTCATTACAATTGAACGTGTAAGAACTGCAAATGGTGAACCCGTTGTTTATTGTGTGGACAAAGTTCCAACAAAAGTTTTACCTGCCGATTTTTTAAGCAGGAAAGAAGGTTCAATTTTCACAGCAATTGAAGAATCCGGTCAAATTCGGGTGGCTCATGCTGTTGCATATATTGACCCAACTGGCTATCACGAAGTAGCATCCCCGATTCTTGAGTGTGAACCTGAGACGGCGTTACTTGTTCTGAAACAATTACATTATAGTGACAATGATCAAGTGGTATTGTATTCAAAAAACTATTTTAGGGCTGATAAATTCAGTTTCCATGTAGTACGTAAACGGGTGTAAAACATCAAATTTCCTGCTAATATGAATAACACATTTTGGGGGGGTCTCAAATTGACAAAGCGTAAATTCGGTTTAGCTTTATCGATGGTATTGGCTGCTAGTACTATTTTAGGTGCTTGTGGAAGCGACAAAGAAGAAGGCAATGGTTCTAAAGATGGAGAGAAAAAAGCAAGCGATTTCTCTGTAGCAATGGTGACTGACGTTGGTGGAGTAGATGACAAATCATTCAACCAATCAGCTTGGGAAGGTATCAAAAAGTTTGGTGAAGAAAATAATCTTACTAAAGGCGATGGCGGTTTTGATTATCTACAATCAAAATCTGACGCTGACTACAACACGAACCTAAATAAATTAATGCGCCGTGACTTCGATCTAGTTTTTGGAATTGGTTTCATGATGGAAGAATCCATCAATGAAATTGCTACGCAACAAGAAGATAAACATCTAGCAATTATTGATGCCGTAGTTAAACAACCTAACGTAGCTTCAGTATTGTTTAAAGAGCAAGAGGGAGCATACCTTGCAGGTGTTGCTGCAGCCCTAATGAGCAAATCGAAAAAAATTGGTTTTGTTGGTGGAATGGAAATTCCTGTAATAGAGCGCTTTGAAGCTGGATTCTTGGAAGGTGTTAAAGCTGTAGATCCTAGTATCACTGTAGATGTTAAGTATACAGGTGCTTTTGACAAAGCGGAACTTGGTAAAACAACAGCGAACCTTATGTACTCTTCTGGCGTTGATATTATTTTCCACGCTGCTGGTGGTACTGGTAACGGTGTATTCTCAGAAGCGAAAGAATTAAAAACTAAAGATCCAAATGCAAATGTATGGGTTATCGGTGTTGACGCTGACCAGTATGATGAAGGTGCTGTAGGCAAAACAAATGTAACATTAACTTCTGTGTTAAAAGGTGTTAGCATTGCTGTACAAAACATTTCTAAATTAGCTCAAGAAGGTAAATTCCCTGGTGGAGAAACATTTACTTATGGCTTAGCTGAAGATGGAATGGGATTGGCTGATTCTCGTGGAGCACTTCCAGATGACGTGTTGGCACAAATCGATGAGTATTCTAAAAAAATCATTTCTGGTGAAATTGTTGTTCCTGAAACTGTAGAATAATTCCTACTATCATGAGTCATCATAAGGACCGGTGTAACTGGTCTTTATGATGTTTTTCTTGCCCTTTCTAAATTAATAGACGAAAGGTTTTCAATTGAAGCCTTTCTTGTATTAATTTATTTTTTTTTACAAAACAGTGCCTAAGGGAGTGAATATAGTGGAACACGTGATCGAAATGTTGAATATCCGAAAAGAATTCGGGAATTTCGTTGCAAATGATAACATTACGCTTCAATTGAAAAAAGGCGAAATTCATGCACTTCTTGGTGAGAATGGTGCAGGGAAATCGACGTTAATGAACGTGCTCTTTGGTCTTTACCAACCAGAAGGCGGAGAAATCCGCGTTCGTGGTCAAGTAGTGAAGATTACGGATCCGAATGTAGCGAATAATCTTGGTATTGGAATGGTTCATCAACATTTCATGCTAGTTGAAGATTTTACAGTTACGGAAAATATTATTCTAGGTAGTGAGCCTACTAAAGCTGGTATGATTTCTGTGAAGTCTGCTGCCAAGAAAGTACTAGAACTTTCTGAACTTTATGGTTTAGATGTTGATCCCCATGCAAGAATCGAGGACATTTCAGTTGGGATGCAACAACGTGTTGAAATCTTGAAAACGTTGTATCGTGGTGCAGAGATATTAATTTTTGATGAACCGACGGCATCATTAACTCCTCAAGAAATTACTGAACTAATTCAAATTATGCGTAGATTAATTGAAGAGGGGAAATCTATTATTCTGATTACCCATAAACTAAAAGAGATTATGGATGTTTCAGACCGTGTGACGGTTATTCGTAAAGGCCAAGGAATTGGAACAGTCATAACTGCGGAAACAAATCCAAATGATCTAGCTTCTCTGATGGTTGGACGACAAGTAGAATTTAAAACAGTTAAAGGTCCTGCAAATCCAACCGTTGAAGTATTAGACATTAAAGACTTAGTTGTAACGGATTTCCGAGGAATCGAAAAGGTAAAAGGACTTAACTTAAATGTTCGTAAAGGTGAAATTGTCGGAATAGCCGGAATCGATGGCAATGGACAATCTGAATTAATAGAAGCAATCACCGGTTTGCGTAAAGTGAAAAGTGGTCTAGTGAAGTTGAATGGTCAAGATATTACAGGAAATCGACCTCGTAAAATCACGGAAGCTGGAATTGGTCATATACCACAAGATCGCCATAAACATGGACTAGTTCTCGATTTTCCAATTGGACACAACATTGCACTTCAAACGTACTATACGAGCCCAAATTCAAAAAATGGTTTTATGAATTATGCAACAATATCTAAAAAAGCGAATGAAATTATAGCAAAATACGACGTTCGAACACAAGGTGATCACGAACCAGCTCGAGCATTATCAGGTGGTAACCAACAAAAAGCAATCATTGGTCGTGAAATTGACCGTAACCCGGACTTGTTGATTGCTGCACTACCTACACGTGGCTTGGATGTTGGTGCAATTGAGTTTATTCACCAACGCTTAATTGAACAGCGTGATAATGGGAAAGCTGTTTTATTAATCTCATTTGAATTAGATGAGGTCATGAACGTATCGGATCGAATTGCGGTTATTTATGACGGACAAATCGTCGATATATTAGATCCATTGCAAACGAATGAACAGGAACTTGGTTTATTAATGGCAGGACAATCAAAAACTGCAATAAAAATGAAAAAGGGGGACAGTAAGCATGTCTAATCGCATTATAAACCTACTCGTTCCCGTGGTTTCGGTAATTTTAGGTTTACTCGTTGGGGCAGTAGTTATGCTAGTCAGTGGATACGATCCGATAGAAGGCTATGCCGCTTTATGGGATGGAATATTTGGAGACGCATATACAATTGGTGAAACGATTCGTCAAATTACACCTTATATATTAGCTGGATTAGCGGTAGCTTTTGCTTTTCGCACCGGATTATTTAACATTGGAGTGGAAGGTCAATTAATCGTTGGCTGGTTTGCTGCGGCTTATGTTGGGATTGCGGTAGATCTACCAAAAATCATTCATTTACCACTTGCCATTCTAGCGGCAGCAGCTGCTGGTGCATTATGGGGCTTTATTCCAGGACTGTTAAAAGCACGTTTTAAAGTCCATGAGGTTATTGTCACAATTATGATGAACTACGTTGCACTCCATACTGTAAATGCTCTTATTCGTACAGTATCTGATGGCGGGGACAATACGGGGAAAATTCATCCTTCCGCTTCTCTGCGTTCCGATTTTTTAGAAAACATGACAGATTTCTCACGTCTACATTATGGAATTATCATTGCCCTTGCAATGGTTTTAGTAATGTGGTTGATTTTAGAAAAAACAACTAAAGGTTTTGAATTGAAATCTGTAGGTTTAAATCATCATGCCTCTGAATATGCAGGGATGAACGTCAATAAAAATATTATTCTAGCAATGTCGATTTCAGGTGCATTTGCTGGTCTTGGTGGTGCCATGGAGGCACTTGGTACATTTGAGTTTATTTCAGTTAAAGGTGGATTTACTGGGATTGGATTCGACGGGATTGCAGTAGCACTTCTTGGTGCCAATACTCCACTTGGTGTCATTTTCGGTGCTGTATTATTTGGTTCATTAAAATATGGTGCAACAAACATGCCAAATGCTGCACAAATTCCAGAAGAAATCGTGTCAATTATTATCGCGATTATCATTTTCTTTGTTGCTTCTGGTTATGTCATTCGTTTATTTATCGAGCGTTTAAGTAAGAAAAAGGAGGCGAAGTAACATGAATTTCTTGGAGATCTTATATTTCCTTGTTCCTGTCGCAATTGCATATGCAGCTCCTCTTATTTTAACGGCAATAGGTGGTGTATTTTCGGAACGTTCAGGTGTAGTTAACATCGGATTAGAAGGCCTTATGGTAGTTGGAGCTTTTATTGGTGTCTATTTCAACTTAACATTTGCTGATACTTTTGGAGCTGGTACACCGTGGATGGCTCTTTTAGCTGCCATGGTTGTAGCTGGCGTTTTCTCTTTACTACATGCTGTAGCATCAGTGACATTCCGTGCTGACCAAGTTGTCTCAGGTGTGGCGATTAACTTACTAGCAGTAGCCATTTGTTTATTCCTAGTTAAGAAGATTTATGGGAAGGGTCAAACGGATTTTGTGCAAGAGCGTTTCTTACGTGATGGTATTCCGTTTTTAGAGAAGATTCCATTCTTTGGACCCATGTTTTTCCAAAATGTATATTGGACTTCAGTGTTAGCGATTGGAATTGCTATTCTTTCATGGGTAGTATTGTATTATACGCCATTTGGTCTCCGTTTACGTGCAGTAGGTGAACATCCAATGGCAGCTGATACAATGGGAATCAATGTATCACGCATGCGTTATATTGCGGTTATGATTTCAGGTGGTTTAGCAGGAATAGGTGGAGCAATTTATTCTCAATCAATTTCTCAGGATTTTGGTCATTCAACAATTAATGGGCAAGGTTTCATGGCTTTAGCGGCCATGATATTTGGGAAATGGCATCCACTTGGCGCAATGGGTGCAGCATTATTCTTTGGGATTGCTCAAGCATTAAGTATTGTGGGTAGTTCAATACCATACATTAAAGAAATACCAAGTGTATTCTTACTTATTTTACCATATGTATTGACAATTCTAGCATTAGCTGGATTCATCGGAAAAGCCAATGCACCAAAAGCAAGTGGTGTTCCATACATTAAAGGGAAAAGATAAAATATTGATATTCAAGGATCAGGCGAATCTGCCTGGTCCTTTTTTCAAATCTAATAAAGTTTAAAAATCGAGTCTGCCAGAACCCAGTATTTAAAGATTTCTCTACACTAAATAGGGCACTGAAAAATAGGCTGGACGAAGTATTTCCTTTCATTCACACTTCGGCACATTGTGGATGCCTTCCGCAAGAAGCCAGGCAGAAGATCACTGCCAGTCTTCTCGCTCCGGCTACCATATTCACAGAGAGTAAATAAAAATAAAGAAAGCGGTGGGAGGTCGAAATTTCATCTTCGACCGATTGTCCATTAAAGTAAGGCATCTATTCTTTCGTTACCAAAATAAAAATCACTGTTCATATAAAGGAAACAAGTGAGCGACGGACGTACACCCGCAGGACGGTCTGGAAGAAAAGAGGAAGGGCGAAATGACGAAGTCATTTCGCCCTTCCTCTTTTTAATCATTAGACTATGGTGCAGCAGTTAGGCGTCCACAGCGACCTACAATCCTTCATGATTCAGTGATTAACTCCATAATAATAAATTACTGAAGGAACGGACGCACTATACCCGGATTTTCTTAGTGCAATTTGCAATCATTTGATAGCTACATGTATAGTGAAAGATATGGTATGGCATATTAAGGAGAATAGGGGGGATTTCGATGTTTCAATCCATCGACTTAAATCAAGGGATTCGTTTACATATTCGGTCAACGGATCAATTTAAGACCATCAATTTTGCATTTAAATTTAAGCATGAACTTACAAATCAATCCGCTTCAGAAAGAGCAGTTCTATCTAATGTCTTGCTCCACAGCAATGAACTTTTTCCTTCTAATCCTGCATTTCGCAGTCATTTAGATGAGCTATACGGTACAATCATGTACTTGGATTCAAGCAAAAAAGGCAGTGATCATTACATTACTTTGCTTGCGGAGTCCGTAAATGACCAGTATTTATCAACTGGTGGTGTTCTTGATCAAGTAATGGATTTACTGCAAACTGTATTGTTCCGTCCAAACGTTGAAAGTGATACATTTAAAGATTCAATTGTAAAACGGGAAAAAGATTCGGTGATCCAACGCATCGAGTCGCTTTATGATGATAAAACTCGCTACGCTCAACAAAGATTAGTTGAATTGATGCGACCGAATCACCCCGCATCAATTGGTGCGAATGGAACAATAGAAGATGTCACATCTATTACAAGTGAGTCACTTTTTGCTGCATACAAAAGTATGATGGAAGAAGATGAATTAGATATTTATATTGTCGGTGACCTCAATGTTGAAGAAATGACGTCTAAAATAAAGAATGCATTTTCATTTAAAGCTCGTGGTGCCAAACAAAAAAATCCACATCAAGATGTAGAACACCAATCTGTAGAGAAAGACAAAGTCAATGAATATCAGGATATGAAACAAGGGAAGCTCCATATTGGCTACGTAACACCGGTGACATTCACACATCCTGATTTCCCCAAAATGCAAATTACAAATGGAATATTTGGCGGCTATCCTCACTCGAAATTATTTTTAAATGTGCGTGAAAAAGAGAGCATGGCTTATTATGTTTCTAGTTCGTTCTCTTCATCCTATGGACTTCTATTTGTCTTATCAGGAATTGACGCTGGTAAACAAGAAAAAGCTGTACGGTTAATTGATGAGCAACTAGAAATCATGCAAAACGGTGATATTTCACAAAATGAAATAGATCAAACAGTTGCCATGCTAAAAAACCAGTTAAAAGAAGCACTGGATTCTGCACGTGGCCAAATAGAGATTTATGATCAGTATAAAGATTTAGATGAATCATTCTCAGTGGAAGATTGGTTTAAAAAATGGGAAGCGGTCACGAAAGAAGATATTCAAAAGACGGCGAAGTCAATTGAAAAAGAACTCGTTTATTTCTTGTCTGGAAAGGAGGAGCTTTCAAAATGAAGGAGCTTCACTTTAAACAATTAGATGAAAAACTCTATCACGAAAAACTTGAGAATGGTCTAGAAGTATATATCTTACCTAAAAAAGGTTTCTCGAAGACATTTGTTACATTTACAACAAAGTATGGGTCAATCGATCGTACCTTTGTGCCTTTCGGTGAATCCGCTGAGGTGACTGTGCCTGATGGAATTGCCCATTTTTTAGAACATAAAATGTTTGAAAAAGAAGATGGGGACGTTTTTCAAAAATTTAGTGGCTTTGGTGCTGCAGCTAATGCATTTACATCATTTACTCGTACAGCCTATCTATTTTCCGCAACGGATCATTTGTACGAAAATACGGAAACGTTATTAAACTTTGTGCAAGAACCTTATTTTACTCAAGAAACGGTAGAAAAAGAAAAAGGCATTATCGGGCAAGAGATCACCATGTACGATGACCAACCGGACTGGCGTTTATATTTTGGTACGATTGAAAATATGTATAAAGAACATCCAGTCAAAATTGATATTGCTGGAACTATTGAATCAATCGATCAAATCACGGCAGAACATTTGTACACATGCTATGAGACTTTTTACCATCCCTCAAACATGTTGATGTTCGTAGTAGGTGCTGTGAACCCGGAAGAAATGATGAATTATATACGCGAAAATCAGCATAAAAAAGAGTTTAAAGAGCCTAAAACGATTGAAAGGAAATTTGAACAAGAACCGGTGGAAGTGGCAAAAACTGAAAACAGTCTATACATGGATGTTCAAAAACCTAAAGTTTACATGGGTATAAAAGCAAAAGAAACATCACTTCAGGGTGAAGAAATGATGATACATGAATTAGCGATTCAGCTATCGTTAGAACTCATTTTTGGTCGTTCTTCTGATTTCTATGTGGAAGCATATGAAAAAGGATGGATTGATGAATCTTATGTATTCGACTACACACTTGAAAAAGGGTTTGGATTTGCCATCATTGGATCAGATACGGGGATGCCGAAAGAATTAATGGAAGCCGTGAAAAAAGAATTGCAAAAGGTCGAGGAGAAATGGCCATATGGTCAAGATGATTTAGATCGTGTGCGTAAAAAGAAAATTGGGTATTTCCTCCGCGCCTTAAATTCTGTTGAATTCATTGCCAACCAATTCACTCGCTACGCCTTTAATGACATGAATTTATTTGAAGCTGTGCCCGTATTGGAGAAAATGACAGTAGCTGATTTACAACAATCGTTTGCTTCAATTCAAGGCGAAAAGCAACAAACTGTATTTTCAATTCTTCCTAAGAAGGATCAAGCTAAATCATGAAGAAATTTGCCTGCATTTTTGGGGCATCTGGAGAAATAGGCCAGGCAATTGCGTTGGATTTGTCTGAACAAGGATGGAGCTTGTATTTACATTTCTTTGAAAACAAACAAGTGATTGACCAGTTGGCTACTCAATTTCGAACTGATTTTCCACAACAGGAATTTCATGTGATTCGTGCAGACCTTGGCAACCTTAAAACGATAGAAGAAATAGTAGCACAACTTTTTGAAGTGCAAGCAATTGTTTTTGCATCGGGGCAAGCGTTGTATCAAGTGCTTGAAGATACGACACCTGCTGAGATGGAGATGGTTTGGCGTACTCATGTTCAATCGCCCATGTCCATCATTGGACAGTTAGCTCCTAAGTTAAGAAGGTATAGTCACTCATATATTGTGTTTATTGGTTCAATTTGGGGTGAAACGGGTGCAGCAGGAGAATCCGTTTACTCAGCTGTCAAAGGTGCACAGCATGCTTTCGTGAAAGCGTATGCTAAGGAATCTGGTCCTTCAGGTGTACGAATTAATGTGGTCGCTCCAGGCTTAATTGACACTAAAATGAATGCTTCTTTAGATGAAGAAGATAGACAAATGCTGATTAGTGAGATCCCGCTTTTACAATTTGGAAAACCACAGGATGTAGCAAACATGGTATCGTTTTTAATGAGTGGAAAAGCTGATTATATTACGGGTCAAGTTTTACGTGTAAATGGCGGCTGGTACATATAAATGACTCTTTTACACATACTGTTTGTGAAAAGGAGGAATGAACATGGCCTTACTTGAAAACTGGCAAAAGTGGACCAATTTTTTAGGTGCAAACGTTATGAATGCAGAAGCAACTGGTATGTCAAAAAAAGCAATTCAATCAACAGCATTTGAAATCGGTAGCTACTTAGCTAAAAATGTTGATCCTAAAAATGAGCAAGAGCGTGTACTTTCTGATTTATGGTCAGTTGCGTCTGAAAATGAACAGCATGCTTTAGCTAACATGGTCGTAAAGTTAGTACAACAAAAAACTGTGCACTAAAAGAAAAGAAGGACATTGTTCCTTCTTTTCTTTTTTCCTTTTCTTACGTAAGCAAATCAGCTATGATAGAACCTAGAACTGTTTAAGTGTCTTATATTTCAAACAAACTAGTTATAGGTATATTTTGCTTTGCTTTTACAATTGACTTGCTGTCATAAATGATAGTTGGAAAGGTGTTACTTATGCGCGAATGGTATTTTGAATACGAAATACAAATAAACCGGCCAGGATTGCTCGGAGATATTGCATCCTTACTTGGAATGCTCCGTGTTAACATTGTAACAATTAATGGTGTGGATCAAGGAAGACGAGGTATGCTACTTCGTGCAGAAAATGATGAGCAACTTGAACGTTTTGAGTTAATTGTTTCTACCATGGAAACGATTAAAGTCACCAAATTTAGAGAGCCAAAGTTACGTGACATTTTAGCGATTAGACACGGACGATACATACAAAGAGATGCGGACGATCGAAAAACATTTCGATTTGACCGCGATGAACTTGGTCTTCTTGTTGATTTCATGGCTGAATTATTTAAGCAAGAAGGACACAAGTTAATAGGGATTCGGGGAATGCCACGTGTTGGGAAAACAGAATCAGTCGTCGCTGCAAGTGTCAGTGCAAATAAAAAATGGATATTTTTATCTTCGACGATGATTAAACAAACAGTCCGCAATCAACTAGCAGGTGACGAATATAGCGATAATAATATCTTTATATTAGATGGAATTGTCACGAGACAATCGACTGATGAACGTCATTTGCAACTTGTGAGAGAGATGATGCGTCTACCTTCAATAAAGGTTGTCGAACATCCGGATATGTTCATTAAACATTCCGAATATACAATTGAAGATTTTGATTACATTATTGAATTGCGACATGATCCAGATGAAGTAATTACGTATGAAATGATGGAAAAAAACCATATGATGTCTGAAAGAGGTAGTTTAGATGGCTTCGGTGGTTTTAATTTTTAACAGGCAGGTGTTTTAGTTGACTGAATTAGGAACTCGTCTTAAAGAGGCGCGAGCGGCGAAAGGATATAGTTTAGACGACTTACAAGAAATCACAAAAATTCAAAAGCGTTATCTGGCCGGCATTGAAGATGGGAACTATAGCATGATGCCAGGGCCGTTCTATGTACGGGCCTTCATTAAGCAATATGCAGATGCAGTGGGATTAAGTTCAGATGAATTATTGGAGTCCTATAAACAAGAATTACCTTCTTCATCTAATGAAGAATTGCAACAAACGATGACTTCAGCACCTTCTAGACGTAGACCCATCTCCAAATCATCGAATCGCTTAGCAGAAGTGTTGCCAATGATTATGGTGGCATTATTTATTATTATAGCTATTGTGATTTTCTGGTACTTTTATCAAAACTTAGCTAAAAACAATAATCAACCAGACACGAATGCAGGTGATGAAACTTCATTAGAACAACAAGATAACGTAGGTGAAAAACCTACAGAAGAAGTAACTGAAAAAGAGCCAGTTGTAGAACCAGAACCCGTCGAAGAAGAACCTGAGCCAACACAAACAATTGAAGTTGGTGCAAGTGAAGGTGAGACAACGAATTATACACTCTCTGGTACGGATACATTTTCTTTAAAACTTGTCGCTCGGGGTACATCATGGGTTGCGGTAAGAGACCAGACAGGCGTGGAACCGTTAGCACGAGAATTAGTAGCGGGTGAAACTGTTACACTGGATTTAAGTGATGTAGAAACTGCACGTATTCGAGTAGGTGCTTCATCTCAAGTTGATGTATTTGTGAACGATGAAAAAGTGGAATATGGAAAACCAACGTCACAGCTAGTTACACAAAATATGATGATTCAATTTTCAAAACAGTAATAGTCATCTCTTAAAAGATGGCTATTTTCTTTGAATCGGAAGGAGAAATAGTATGAATATACCTAATCGAATTACGGTTTCACGAGTCATTATGATTCCGATATTTGTTATTTTTATGCTCGTTGATTTTGGATGGGGAAAAGTTTCTTTTTTAGGAGCAAACATTTTAGTGGGACATTTAATTGGGGCGATTATTTTTATTGTCGCATCAGTGACAGACTTTATTGATGGCTATTACGCACGTAAACATAACTTAGTAACGAATTTAGGCAAGTTTTTAGATCCACTTGCGGACAAGTTATTAGTTTCTGCAGCTCTAATTATCTTAGTTCAACTAGATTTAGCACCTGCTTGGGTTGTTATTGTGATCATTAGCCGTGAGTTTGCTGTGACTGGGCTTCGGTTGATTTTAGCAGAGGGTGGCGAAGTGGTCGCTGCAAAACAATTAGGTAAAATTAAGATGTGGACTCAGATTATTGCCATTTCAGCTCTTCTTCTTGATAATATCGTGTTTGAATTATTCTCGATTCCATTTGCTTTAATTATGTTGTATGTGTCAATGTTCTTTACAGTTTGGTCTGGATGGGATTATTTCTATGCAAACCGACGTGTCTTGCTTGATTCAAAATAGGAGCGTGATTGAAAATGAATGCTGAAATTATTGCTGTAGGTTCTGAGTTATTACTTGGTCAAATTACCAATACAAACGCACGTTATATTTCCAGTCAATTAGCTGAACTCGGAATTGATGTATATTACCACACAGTTGTCGGTGACAATGCCGGCCGTTTGAAACAAGCAATTGAACTGGCGGAATCTCGGGCTGAGTTGATTATTTTTTCGGGCGGACTTGGACCAACAAAAGATGATTTAACAAAGGAAACAGTTGCCAAACATGTCGGTAAAGCGCTCGTTATGGATCAAACCGCACTAGCGTCAATTGAAGCATTCTTTCAACGTGCGAATCGGACTATGACGGAAAATAACAAAAAACAAGCCCTTGTATTAGATGGCTGTGAAGTATTGACGAATAACCATGGCATGGCACCGGGCATGTTTTATACACACGGAAATCATGTGTATATCCTTCTCCCTGGACCACCTAAAGAAATGGAACCGATGTTTCAATTTGAAGCTAAACCTGTATTGGCTCGATGGTTAAATCAAGGTGAGGTCATTCAATCGCATGTATTGCGTTTTTATGGCATTGGTGAAGCAGAACTTGAAACGAAAATTATGGATTTATTAGATAATCAAACGAATCCGACGATTGCACCGTTAGCTTCAGATGGAGAAGTTACTTTGCGAATTACTGCAAAAACATCTTCCGAAGCAGAAGCAGTTCGATTGATTCGAGAAACAGAACAACAGTTAATGTCTCGTGTAGGAGATTTTTTATATGGGTATAATGATGATTCTCTTGCTTCAAGTGCAGCACGCCTGCTAATCGATCAAGGTTTAACGATTGCAGCTGCAGAAAGCTTAACTGCAGGACTGTTTCAATCAGAACTTGCAGCGATTCCTGGAGTAAGTAAAACTTTAATTGGTGGAATGGTTACATACACAGAAGATGCGAAAGTGAACCAACTTGGTTTGGAGAGAGAAGTCATCGATGAGTTTGGCGTAGTCAGTGCAGAATGTGCAACGGCTATGGCACAAAAAGTAAAATCCATGTTTCAATCGGATATTGGCGTTGCTTTAACTGGTGCAGCCGGTCCAAGTGGTCATGGCAATGAACCCGCGGGGAGTGTTTGGATCGCAATCGTATTACCGAATAATCAGGTTGTCACGCATCAATTGCATTTAAGTGATATGCGTAATACGAACCGTCTACGTGCAGTAAAGAGAACGCTCCATTATTTAATCCAACTGTTATCTCATCAAACGTTGAATAACAATGTAATATAGTACTAGAAAGTGATGGCAAATGTCATACACTGGTTTGGAATTATTCGACTAGTTAAGCTAAAATAAAATTTTAAGGGCTTAAAATGGCCGAAAATAGAGATTTGGACCGTTATTTAGGTTCAAATCTTTATTTTGGATTAATTTTAACCGAATAAACGTTCGCTTTTTTCTTGTATATTTCTCATAAACCAAGTATAGTAGAGACAGAAGTTAAATTTGAGTTTGAAATTAAAGGAGGAACCATTCTTGAGTGATCGTAAAGCCGCCTTAGATATGGCGTTAAAACAAATTGAGAAACAATTCGGTAAAGGTTCAATCATGAAACTTGGAGAAAAAACTGATCGTGAAATCTTAACGACTTCTAGTGGTTCTATTGCACTTGATGTAGCACTTGGTGTAGGTGGATACCCACGAGGACGAATTATTGAAATATATGGTCCAGAAAGTTCTGGTAAAACAACTGTTGCCCTACATGCGATTGCAGAAGCACAAGCAGCTGGCGGTCAAGCAGCATTTATCGATGCTGAGCATGCATTGGATCCTGTCTATGCACAAAATCTAGGCGTAAACATTGATGAGTTATTATTATCACAACCTGATACCGGTGAACAAGCATTGGAAATTTGTGAAGCACTTGTACGAAGTGGCGCTGTAGATATCGTTGTAATTGACTCTGTTGCTGCACTTGTACCAAAAGCCGAGATTGAAGGTGAAATGGGAGATTCTCACATAGGACTTCAAGCTCGTTTAATGTCACAAGCGCTACGTAAACTATCTGGTGCGATCAGCAAATCAAAAACGACAGCTATTTTCATTAACCAAATTCGTGAAAAAGTTGGTGTAATGTTTGGTAATCCAGAAGTAACACCTGGTGGGCGTGCACTAAAATTCTATGCATCAGTGCGTTTAGAAGTACGTCGTGCGGAAGCCATCAAATCGGGAAATGAGTTCATGGGTAACAAAACGAAAATCAAAGTCGTTAAGAACAAAGTTGCACCTCCATTCCGTACGGCTGAAGTGGATGTCATGTATGGACAAGGAATATCCCGCGAAGGTGAAATCGTCGATTTAGGCGCGGAAATGGATATCGTTAATAAGAGTGGCTCATGGTATGCTTACAACGATGATCGTATAGGTCAAGGTCGTGAAAATGCGAAACAATATCTTAAGGATCATCCAGATACTAAAAATGAAATTTTACAAAAAATCAGAGCGGCTTATGGCATGATGGCAACAGCCTATACAATTGCTGCTCATGATGAAGAAGACGATGAAGAGTTTGAATTATTACTAGACGAAAAATAAGATTAGCATAATAGTCTACCGTGTATTTCGGTAGGCTATTTTTCTTTAGTGAGAAAGTTAGAGTAAGATTTAAATAAGTCAAATCAAAGTTCGACTATGTCCCTCCCACATTATCTGGCTTTTGGCCCTCTAGCAAAAGCTAATTTTCAATTAGCTCTTTCAAAGCCGAAAGTGAGTGATAGTGGAGGTTCTCTTTTCTTCTGAAGCATCTGTGAATCCTTGACAGAGTATTTTTACATCTATACAATTAAACTTGTATAATCTCTCGAATTAATACCAATTGGCAGTATAGAGGGTTACTCCGTATATGAGCCGACTGAACATGAATGAAATAGCAAGAGGAGGTGTTCAAATGTATGAAATTATCTCCGCTTTGCTTGGTCTTATCGTCGGTGCCGCTGTTAGCTATTATGTAATTAAGAATGTGAATGATTCAAAAGTGACTGGTGCGAAGCAGTCAGCTGTTCTCATCGTTGATGAGGCGAAGCGTGAAGCGGAAGCTCTTAAAAAAGAAGCATTACTAGAAGCGAAAGATGAAATTCACAAATTGAGATCTGAAGCAGAATCTGACATCCGTGAACGCCGATTTGAACTGCAAAAACAGGAAAATCGGTACTTACAAAGAGAAGAAAACCTTGATCGTAAGGATGATGCTCTAAACAAAAGAGAAGCGGGTCTAGAGCGTAAAGATGACGCTCTGACTGAGAGACAACAGCAAATCGAACAGATGGAAAGCAGAGTGACTGAGTTAGTAGCAAAACAACAAACAGAACTTGAACGCATTTCTGCATTAACACGAGAAGAAGCGAAAGGCATTATTCTACATCAAATAGAAAATGAATTAGCAACCGACATTGCAGTAATGACAAAAGAATCTGAAACACGAGCAAAAGAAGAGTCAGATAAAAAAGCCCGTGAAATCTTATCTTTAGCTATACAACGATTTGCAGCAGACCATGTAGCGGAGACAACTGTATCAGTTGTGAACTTACCTAATGATGAAATGAAGGGCCGCATCATTGGTCGTGAAGGTCGAAACATTCGAACGCTTGAGACATTAACAGGAATTGATTTGATTATCGATGATACTCCTGAGGCTGTCATTCTTTCTGGATTTGATCCAATTCGTCGTGAAACAGCTCGCTTGGCACTTGAAAAATTAGTGCAAGATGGTCGTATTCACCCAGCGCGTATTGAAGAAATGGTTGAAAAATCAAGACGTGAAGTAGATGAGCAAATTCGTGAAATCGGCGAACAAACTACTTTTGATGTTGGCATTCACAACCTCCATCCAGATTTAATCAAAATCATGGGCCGCATGCGTTATCGTACAAGTTATGGACAAAACGTCTTAAAACACTCGAAAGAAGTGGCCTTCCTAGCTGGATTACTAGCAGCAGAACTTGGCGAGGATGTAACTCTTGCAAAACGTGCGGGCTTACTGCATGATATCGGAAAAGCAATCGATCACGAAGTGGAAGGTAGCCATGTCGAAATCGGTGTGGAACTTGCAACGAAGTATAAAGAGCATCCCGTCGTTATTAATAGTATTGCTTCTCACCACGGTGACACTGAAGCAACATCAGTTATTGCAGTATTAGTGGCAGCAGCCGATGCATTATCAGCAGCTCGTCCAGGTGCACGTAGTGAAACATTGGAAAATTACATTCGTCGTTTAGAGAAATTAGAAGAAATTTCAGAATCTTACGATGGTGTTGAAAAATCATTCGCAATTCAAGCAGGCCGTGAAATTCGCATAATGGTTCGTCCAGAACAAATTGATGATATTACGGCACATCGTTTAGCACGAGACATCCGTAAGCGGATTGAACAAGAACTCGATTATCCGGGTCATATAAAAGTAACAGTTATACGTGAAACACGTGCAGTTGAATATGCAAAATAAAAAAGGGCTTCATATGAAGCCCTTTTTTATTGGTTGAGAAAGTAGGAATGACAATGAAAGTATTATTTATTGGTGACATCGTAGGTTCAATTGGTCGAGATACTGTAGAAGACTATTTACCGCGATTAAAGAGAAAATATCAACCGGATGTGATCATTGCAAATGGAGAAAATGCCGCATCTGGTCGTGGGATTACTAAAAAGATCTTTCAAGAATTACTGTACATGGGTGTTGATGTTGTAACCATGGGAAACCACACATGGGATCAAAAGGAAATTTTCGATTTTATTGATGATACGGATTATTTAATTCGTCCAGCAAACTTTTCAGAAGATGCACCAGGTAAAGGTATGACCACCGTTACTAAAGGTGGTCACACGTTATCGGTTATAAATCTACATGGACGTACATTCTTGCCACCACATGATGATCCATTTAAAAAAGCGACGGAACTTGTAAATGAAGCAAAACAACAATCTCCTCTAATTTTTGTGGATTTCCATGCAGAGGCAACGAGTGAGAAAATTGCAATGGGTTGGCACTTAGATGGGCAAGTCTCCACTGTTGTCGGGACTCATACACATGTTCAAACAGCAGATGCACGCATTTTTCCAAATGGCACTGCATTCATCACTGATGTGGGGATGACTGGGCCATATGATGGTGTATTAGGTATGAAAAAAGAAGATGTATTGTACCGATTCCAAACAAATATGCCAGCACGCTTTGAAGTACCAAAGTCTGGCCGTTCTGTACTTAGTGCATTTTTCGTTGAACTTGATAACCAAACTGGAAAAGCCATATCTTTTGAACGAATTTATATTAACGAAGATTATCCTTTTCAAGGTTAATTCCTTCTATCTTTCTATGAACTTGCATACAGTGATTTAAGGACAGCGAAAGCGTCCAACGGTCAGCAAGAACAAGGAGGAATAGTAGTGGAAGCATTAAAAGTATCTTCAAAATCTAATCCAAATTCAGTGGCAGGAGCATTAGTTGCCGTCATCCGCGAAAAAGGGTATGCGGAAATGCAAGCAGTTGGAGCAGGAGCACTAAATCAAGCGGTAAAAGCAGTTGCAATTGCACGTGGCTTTGTCGCACCGAGTGGAACTGACTTAATTTGTTCACCGGCATTCACAGACATCGTAATTTCTGGAGAAGACCGAACTGCAATTAAATTGTTAGTAGAAAAACGTACTCGAGGTTAATTAGACAGACCCAATCTCAAAAAAGAGATTGGGCTTTTTCATGTTTTCTTATAGAAAGTAAAAAGTATAGTAGTAGCTGCGATTAACCAGAAAGGCTATTCGTTCATCAACGCCATTTAACAAAATATATGCGTACGAATGGTTTAAAGATCATATAACAAAACTGTCCAATATCGAAGCATATGATCCAACAAATCGCGAGGAAGCAATGGCTCCGTTGATGGAACATGAAAGCCTAGTAACTGGAATCATATACAGAAGAACGGACAACCTTCCTTTGAAATACAGCTTCAAGGTTTTGCCGAGACACATCTAAGTGCAGAAGAATTGATGATGAGCAATTGTGATTTTGATAAACTAATAAAAGAATTTATGTGAGCAGGAAACAGCCGGTATAAAATCGGGAAATTTTTTGTCGAAAAGACAACAATTCAGTCGAGCACCTTGTAGGGTCTGGTAAGGTTTCAGTATAATAGAAGAATGTAGTTTTCGTTTTATGTAATGAGAGGGGTATCGTCATGAATGAAGAACAGCGTTTACAAAACTCGCAAGTGAAACCACTGCAGAAACCTGAAAAAGATTATAGCCAGTATTTCCAGTCTGTTTATGTGCAGCCATCCTTAAAAGATGCAAAGAAACGTGGAAAAGAAGAAATCACGTATCATAAAGATTTTGTTATTGACCCTGTGTTGTTAGGAATGGGAAAAGGACGTAAATTCTTTATTCGTACATTCGGCTGTCAAATGAATGAACATGATACGGAAGTAATGGCTGGGATTTTCCTGCAACTTGGATATACCCCTACTGAAAACGTACAAGAGGCCAATGTCATTTTACTCAATACATGTGCGATCCGCGAAAATGCTGAAAACAAAGTGTTTGGAGAACTTGGACATTATAAAAAATTGAAACGTGACAATCCAGACGTCTTAATTGGCGTTTGTGGGTGCATGTCTCAAGAGGAATCTGTTGTCAAAAAAATCTTAAAAACTTATAATCAAGTCGACATGATTTTTGGTACCCACAATATCCATCGTTTGCCACAACTTTTAAATGAAGCATATCTGTCAAAAGAAATGGTCATTGAAGTGTGGTCAAAAGAAGGCGATGTCATTGAGAGCTTGCCAAAAGTACGTCGAGGAGAAATCAAAGCGTGGGTTAACATTATGTATGGCTGCGATAAGTTCTGTACCTATTGTATCGTGCCTTATACACGAGGCAAAGAACGAAGCCGGAGACCTGAAGACATCATTCAGGAAGTAAGACAATTAGCCGCACAAGGATATAAAGAAGTTACATTACTCGGGCAAAACGTAAATGCTTACGGAAAAGATTTTGAAGACCTTTCCTATCGTCTGGGTGATCTAATGGAGGCTCTGCGTCAAATCGATATTCCACGTATTCGATTTACTACAAGTCATCCACGAGATTTCGATGATCATCTAATTGAAGTACTTGCAAAACGAGGTAACTTAGTAGAACATATACATTTACCTGTCCAATCGGGTTCAACAAGTATGTTGAAACTAATGGCACGTAAATACAGTCGTGAACAATATATGGATTTGGTAAGAAAAATTAAAGAGGCGTTGCCTGATGCCGCTTTAACAACGGATATCATCGTTGGTTTCCCAAATGAAACAGATGAGCAGTTTGAAGAGACGATGTCTTTATATAGAGAAGTCGGCTTTGAGCATGCATTTACGTATATCTATTCACCTCGTGAGGGTACACCAGCTGCTAAAATGGAAGATAATGTTCCACTTGAAGTGAAAAAAGAACGATTACAACGATTAAACAATCTTGTAAATGAGTTCTCGGCAGCTACCATGCAGAACTACCAAGATCAACTTGTGGAAGTATTGGTCGAAGGTGAAAGTAGGAAAAACCCTGAAGTTCTTGCAGGATATACAAGAACGAATAAACTTGTTAACTTTGCGGGTTCAACCGATTTAGCTGGAAAACTGGCAATCGTTAAAATAACAAAAACAAAAACATGGTCACTAGAAGGCGAACTAATTGAAGTTCTTTCTGGCCAAGAAGTGGGTGTCTTATGACAACGATTTATACAAAAGATGAAATTATAGCAAAAGCACGTGAAATCGCGGATATGATCGCGAATACGGAAGAAGTGGATTTCTTTAAACGTGCAGAAGCACAAATAAATGAAAACCAAAAAATTCGTGAAAAGATTGCTAGTTTAAAAAGCTTGCAAAAACAGGCGGTTAATTTCCAACAATACGGCAAAGAAAAAGCATTAAAATTAATTGAAGACAAAATCGAGAAAATTGAAGTAGAAATTGACGAGATTCCGATTGTACAAGAGTTTAAACAATCGCAAGGGGATGTAAATGATTTACTTCAGTTAGTGTCGAACACGATTGCCAACAATGTAACAAATCAAATCATTGAATCAACAGAAGGCGATTTACTTCGTGGAGAAACTGGTTCAAGAGTACAAAATAGCAAACCAGGCAGCTGTTAATACCGAGAATGAAAAAATGTTTCCTCGAAGATGAGGGAACATTTTTTCTTTTTGGATTGTACACATGGCAAGTACGCATTTGAATTTCCCCTCTTTTGTGAGCAAAAATTTACGATTCATCTGTTTCGTTTGTCGGAGTCTGGCTTCCATGTCGAATTGTACATTTCCTTTCACCTAATGGGCACAGCCTGCATATGATGAAAAGGAAATGAACGAAGGAGGATGGCTTTGAAATATGTCCGTCAAATCGTGACGAAAGCAGTCGTGGCGAAAGGGAAAAAGAGAGCTGAAGCATGTGAAACATTACGTCCACCAAATAACCCTTCAAGTATTTTAGGGTGCTGGGTTATCAATCACACACATCAAGCGAAGAAGCAAGGTAGATTTGTAGAAGTGACAGGTAAGTATGATATCAATGTGTGGTATGCCCACCACGATCATTGCAAAACATCTGTATTCTCGGAGACGGTAGCATATAGAGAGAGAATTAAATTGCACTACCGAGATGATGACGAGATTCATGGTGTGGAAGAAGTACATGTTCAGGTTTTCCAACAACCCAATTGTACAGAGGCTGTTATTACTTCAGACGGTGAACAATTTAAAGTAACGGTAGAGAGAGAATTGCACGCAGAAGTGGTTGGGGAAACAACAATTTGTATCCAAGTTCAACCACTTGAATACGAAGAAGAATGGTCATTTAAAGACGAAAGTTCATCTTCATCTACGTCTTCATTTGATGAATCTAGAGAATCATCTTCGTTTTAGAAAGCCGGGATAGGAAATCCGGCTTTTTTTTTCTGTCATTTTGTTATAATAGCAGTAAAGCATTTTATCTAACAGTAGGCTGTGATGGATATCCGCTGTTTTAAGTGGTTGAAGGACAACAAATAGTATATGGATACCATTTGTCAGTGGGGGGTGTAACCCTCACTGAACGGGTACCTATTATTCGAAAGAGGTATCAATATGACAAGCTATACACCCATGATTCAACAATACTTGAAAGTGAAATCAGAGTATACAGACGCTTTCTTGTTTTTTCGATTAGGCGATTTTTATGAACTATTTTTTGAAGATGCGGTTAATGCATCCCAAATTCTTGAAATCACGTTGACGAGTCGCGATGGGGGAAGTTCAGAGCGCATCCCAATGTGCGGAGTTCCTCACCACGCGGCTCAAAATTATATCGAAACGCTTATACAAAAAGGTTATCGAGTAGCAATTTGTGAGCAAACAGAGGATCCTAAACAAGCCAAAGGAGTTGTCAAACGTGAAGTTGTTCGTTTAATCACTCCTGGTACAATTATTGAAGGGAAAAATATGGACGGTAAAAGTAATCATTTTATTGCTTCAGCGGAGGAAATAGACGAAAATCGATATGCCTATGCTTATCTGGATTTATCGACAGGCGAAGGAACGAGTGTCATATTAACAGGAACGGAAAAGAACTTGATGCAAGAATTGCAAACATTGGCAATCCGAGAACTTGTGGTGCCAGAGCAATTATATGTTCTTTTATCAGATTTAGCAGAATCTCAGTCCATCTTGTTGTCGATTGAAAAAACAGAGCTTGAGTCACATGCAAAAGATACATTTGTCGAACAAATCCCAATGGAAGTCCATGCCGTTTGTCACCGTCTTATAAATTACTTACATCGGACACAAAAACGGTCACTTGATCACATTCAACCGTTTCAATTCCAAGAACGTGAAGAACTTTTGACGATTGATTACCATTCGAAACGAAATTTAGAACTTATTCAGTCCATTCGTGGCGGAGATCAAAAAGGATCTTTATATTGGCTACTTGATGAAACCATGACTGCGATGGGCGGTCGGAAATTAAAGCAATGGTTGCACCAACCACTCGCAAATCGAATGAAAATAGAACAACGGCTTGGAATCGTTACCGAATTGCTTGAAGCCTATTTCATCCGTGCAGATATCAGAGAAAGTTTAAAAGAAGTGTATGACTTAGAACGATTAATCGGTCGTATCTCTTTTGGGACAGCAAGTGGTCGAGATTTAAGTCAACTAAGACAATCACTACTCCAAGTTCCATTAATTAAAGCTCAATTATTAGGTAGTGCCAAACCAGCTTTAGCTGAAAGCGCCAATCAATTGGACGAGTGTGTAGAATTACTAGATTTGTTAGCACGGGCTATTGCCGATCATCCTCCACTATCTGTCAAAGAAGGAGACATAATTCGTGACGGCTTTCATGAGCGATTGGACGAATTACGTGATGCAAAGAAAAACGGTAAAGAATGGATTGCAGCACTAGAACAAAAAGAACGTCAACGTACTGGTATAAAAGGGCTTAAAATCGGTTACAATCGCATCTTTGGATACTTTATTGAGATTACAAAATCGAATATCCATTTAGCTGATTTAACCCGTTATGAGCGTAAACAAACACTTGCGAATGCAGAACGCTATATCACGGATGAACTAAAGGAAAAAGAGTCTTTGATCTTAACGGCGGAAGAAGAGAGTTTGGCACTTGAATATTCATTATTTGTTGATATCCGTGAACAAGTGAAGCAATACATTCCTCAAGTGCAACAACTTGCTGCAAAAGTTAGCGAACTGGATGTATTCACGAGTTTTGCAGAAGTTTCGGATCAATATCGATTAACAAAACCAACGTTTCATGATGGCCGTGAGCTTAGTATATTAAACGGACGACACCCCGTTGTTGAAAAAATGATGAACAAACAACATTATGTACCAAACGATTGTGAACTCACAAATAAAGAAAATATGTTGTTAATCACAGGACCTAACATGTCAGGGAAAAGTACATTTATGCGCCAAGTGGCGATTACCGTCATAATGGGGCAAATGGGTTGCTATGTCCCTGCGGAAGAGGCTGTACTGCCCGTAACGGATCAAATCTTCACGCGAATTGGAGCTGCAGATGATTTAGCAGCTGGACAAAGTACGTTTATGGTCGAAATGCTCGAATCAACCTATGCCATTACACATGCGACGGAACGTAGCTTGTTACTATTTGATGAAATTGGGCGTGGTACGTCTACTTATGATGGCATGGCACTTGCGCAAGCCATGATGGAATACATTCATACTGAAATTCGGGCTAACACTTTATTTTCAACACATTATCACGAACTGACACATTTAGAAACTCAATTAGATAGGCTTCGAAATGTACATGTTGCTGCCGTCGAACAAAGCGGGAAAGTAGTCTTCTTACATAAAGTGAAAAGTGGACCAGCAGATAAAAGCTATGGGATTCATGTGGCAGAGCTAGCAAAGCTACCAGAATCGATTCTCGTGAGAGCACGTGATATTTTAAGTGAACTAGAAGCCGATAAAGTACTAGAAAGTAATGGAAACAGTTCGTCAGTAAACGAACAATTAACGTTTTTTCATGAATCAACATTGGAACCAGAACAACAACATGAAAAAATTGCTAAAGATCCATTGAATCATGATGTGTTAACTTTAATACGAGAGATTGATATATCAGGTACTACACCAATGAAAGCCCTCCAACTATTATATGAATTGCAACAAAAAATAGGAAAATAAAAAGAAAGAAAGGAGTCGTTCAAGTGGGACACATACGCTTAATGGATGAACCATTATCGAATAAAATTGCAGCGGGTGAAGTCGTTGAACGACCAGCTTCTGTTGTAAAAGAACTTGTAGAAAACGCAATTGATGCAGGAAGTACATCAATTGATATTTATTTAGAAGAGGCGGGGCTACGAACCATTCAAATCACGGATAACGGAAGCGGGATGGATGAAGAAGATGCTGTTCTTTCTTTTTCACGGCATGCAACGAGTAAAATTTCAAATGAGCATGACCTGTTCCGTATACGGACTCTTGGTTTTCGTGGGGAGGCATTGGCGAGTATTGCCTCAGTATCCAAAGTTGCATTATGGACTTCTGATGGTGCCACTACTGGAACGAGCGTTGAAATCGAAGGCGGGCATCTGAAAAAGCAAACTGCAGGTGCACTTCGAAAAGGAACGGACATCAAAGTATCTCAACTATTTTTTAACACGCCAGCACGTTTAAAGTACATGAAAACAATTCAAACAGAACTTGGGCATACCATGGATTTAATCAATCGACTTGCCTTATGTTATCCTTCCATAGCTTTTAAACTATCGCATGGTGATCAAATGTTGCTTCATACAAATGGACGCGGTGATTTGCAACAAGTTATAGCTGCGATTTATGGGATGTCGATCGCGAAGAAAATGATTCCATTTGAAGGGGAATCTTCAGACTATCGCATTCATGGATATGCATCGTTACCAGAAATCACACGAGCTTCAAAAAACTATTTAACATTATTTGTGAACGGAAGATGGGTCAAACATTATAGCGTACAACAATCTATTGTTCATGCGTATCACACATTTTTACCAATCGAACGATATCCATTAGTCGTGTTGCATATTGAAGGTGATCCATATTTAACCGACGTAAATGTTCACCCATCAAAACAACACATACGCTTGAGTAAAGAAAAAGAATTGCAAGAGCTTGTTGAAGAGACGATACGTAAATGCATTCGCTCCGTGATGAGAGCACCTGAAATTGCCGAAAAACCCAAAAAAATAGTCACACCAAGTGAGCAAATGGATTTATGGAAATCCAGACCAGTTGGATCAACAGTTTCACAACAAACCCATCCGATGCAAACCTTCAATAAAACACCCGAGCCTCTGATGGTGAAAGAAACGATTGACCGTGATGAAACTTCCATTGAAGTTGAAGCATTTGAGAAATTGGAACCCGTTACTTCGAGAGAACTTATTCCTGAACTTGATATTATCGGACAAATTCACGGAACTTATATCATTGCTCAAAGTACGGATGGATTTTATTTAATCGATCAACACGCGGCGCAAGAACGGATTAAATATGAATACTTTCGTGATAAGGTAGGCGAGGTCGACGGAGAACAAAGACAATCATTATTGATTCCACTGTCGATGCACTATTCTGCTGATGAGGCTTTACGCTTAAAGGAGCATGCGGATAAACTAGAAGAAGTTGGGATATATCTCGAGGAATTTGGTCCCACTACCTATATTGTTCGTGAGCATCCCTCTTGGTTCCCAAAAGGATTCGAGGAAGAGATTGTAAAAGAATTAATTGAGCAAGTATTGATTAATCGAAAAACAGATGTGAAAAAGTTAAGAGAAGATGCAGCCATCATGATGAGTTGTAAACGATCGATTAAAGCGAATCATTACTTAACAAGAGAAGATATGGTAAGACTAATCGAAGACTTAAAAAAAGCGGAGCATCCTTTTACTTGCCCACATGGACGTCCAGTCATTGTCCACTTTTCAACGTATGAGATTGAAAAAATGTTTAAACGTGTCATGTAATTGCTTTAGACCACGTCTCTATGGTGGTCTTTTTTCGATTAAGAACGAACAAAAGTGGATATAGTTGAATGAAACTTAACTCTCTGGGAGAATCTATTAGAAAAGTTTCTTTAAGGAGAAAAATAAATGACTGAATTTCCGATTATACATACGAATATTTGGGATGCAGTATGGGCGATCCCTGTAATCATGTTAATAGTATTTTTGCTCAAACTATTTATGCATGTTCCTCCAAAATACTTGTCGACATGCGCCACAGTAATCGGTTTGTTCATTTCAATTTTCATTAGTCACCCGAAAAACTTGTCGGCCGGAATTTTCATGGGATTTTTCTATGGCGCTGCAGCGTTTGGAACATATATCTCAATCAAATTAGCCATGCAGGCGTACAGAACCAAATAGTGGATAAAAGAAAAAGCCTGACACTGAGCTAGTTAAACTAGTTCGTTGTCAGGCTTTTCTTCATTAAACCACAAAGGATCATCATTATCGACTTCTCCATTGTAATTGATTAATACTTCTTCTCCAGCTGTAATATCTTTATAAGCAAAGAAGTCAAATGTGTGGTTGTCAAAATTAATGTCATAGTATGCATTCGGTTGATAGGAGTGGTTAAATAACATGCCATATCCTAGAACTAATGCACTATGATTAATTCCATACTCAAATGCGTAGTCGGCTAATAATGTTTTTTCAACATGTTCATGCTCCTCATTTGGATAGGGGAGAACTGGGGCTTCATGAATAAGTTCCCCTTTTTTGATGTCACGCTTAGCAAATACACCGCGATTTAATTCTCCATCACTTAATTTAGATGTTTTAATTTCAATCATTGGATTCACCTTCTCGATTCTGTAGTCGATGGATATAACAGGAATTATAGTATGAACGAATAGTAAGCCATTCAAACTATAAGTATAACATGGAAAATAATAATCGCTATCTTAACATATCCCATCCTTTTCTCAATTGGAATACTGGTGCATCTTTTCCAACTGTATCGGCAGATTCGAAGAACATCAAACTAAGAATATCCTCCTTCTAAATTGAGCGGGAAGTTGCGAAAATCCAAGAAAGTTGCGACCAAACCTCCATTCATGCATGTATTAGCCACAATTTGTTTAATATTTCTTCGTAATCAATTGAATTTGAGTTTTGAATACAACAAATACGGAAAAACAGTATAATTAAAGGAAATAATTTCTCTGAAGTGGTATTCGGTATAAGTATGCTTGATTAACCGTCATTATTTTTGATGCATTTGAGGAGGTACGTTGATGGGCGAATATATTTTGTCTATAGATCAAGGAACAACCAGCTCTAGAGCCATTCTTTTTAATAAAAAAGGAGAGCTTGTACATACAGCACAAAAAGAATTTCAGCAACACTTTCCTAAGCCGGGATGGGTGGAACATAATGCAAATGAAATATGGGGATCAGTCCTTTCTGTTATTGCGGCAGTCTTAACAGAAAGTGGAATTCAACCGACTAACGTTCATGGGATTGGTATAACCAATCAACGGGAAACGACAGTGGTGTGGAATAAAAAGACCGGGCGTCCAATTTATCATGCTATCGTGTGGCAATCACGCCAATCGCAAAAAATAATTGATGAACTAAGAAATGAAGGGCTAGAGAACTTATTTCAAGCCAAGACAGGATTACGATTGGATCCATATTTCTCAGCTACAAAAGTAAAATGGATTTTAGAAAATGTCGAAGGAGCGAAAGAGTTAGCGCAACAAGGTGATTTGCTATTTGGAACGATAGATTCTTGGTTGATTTGGAAGTTGTCAGGAGAGAAAGAACATGTTACTGATTATTCCAATGCATCACGGACGTTGTTATACAACATTCATGAATTAAAGTGGGATGAAGAAATTTGTGGGATATTAGACATTCCTTTATCGATGTTACCAAAAGTCGCTTCATCCTCTGAAATCTATGCAAAAACAGATCCTTCCGTTTTCTATGGTGCTGAGGTAGCCATTGCCGGTGCAGCAGGGGATCAACAAGCCGCTCTGTTTGGGCAGTGTTGTTTCGAAAAAGGAATGGCAAAGAACACTTATGGAACGGGATGCTTTATGTTGTTGAATACTGGGGAAACAGCGGTATCTTCAGATCATGGCTTACTGACAACAATTGCTTGGGGAATTAATGGTCAAGTCACATATGCTTTAGAGGGAAGTGTTTTTGTGGCGGGTTCTGCGATTCAATGGTTACGTGATGGTCTACGCATGTTGAAAAATGCTTCCGATAGTGAAAGCTATGCAAAAAAAGTTGATTCCTCAGAGGGTGTATATGTCGTCCCTGCATTTGTGGGCTTAGGTACACCGTATTGGGATTCAGATGCCAGAGGTGCTATTTTTGGCTTAACCCGTGGAACTTCGAAGGAACACTTTATTCGGGCAACACTTGAGTCGTTAGCATACCAAACTAAGGATGTATTTGGTGCAATGGAAAAAGATGCAAATATGAGGGTTGCAGCCTTACGAGTTGACGGTGGGGCGGTGCACAATGAATTTCTTATGCAGTTCCAAAGTGATTTACTCGAGTTGGAGATCGAACTGGCAAAATTAAATGAATCCACTGCACTTGGAGCCGCTTATTTAGCTGGTTTAGCTACGGGTTTTTGGTCTGGCATGGAAGAAATCGAGAAAATGAGAAGTAGTAAAAAAACATATGCACCATTAATGTCCGCAGAAAAACGTCATGAGCTATATAGTGGATGGCAGAAGGCAGTAGAAGCTACACGACTGTTTAAATAAAGGAGAATGCAGAATGCTAACAGCAGTTGGACGTCCAAAAATGCTACAAACAATAAATGCGTTCGAATTTGATTTGCTCGTCATTGGTGGAGGAATTACCGGAGCGGGAATCGCACTGGATGCAGTGACAAGAGGCTTATCGGTTGTATTAGTGGAAATGCAAGATTTTGCAGCAGGTACTTCCAGTCGCTCAACTAAGCTAGTTCACGGTGGACTCCGATATTTAAAACAATTTGAAGTGAAAATGGTTGCCGATGTAGGGAAAGAACGTAAAATTGTCTATGAAAACGCAGTGCATGTGACGAGTCCTGAATGGATGATTTTGCCTTTTCATGATGGAGGTACATTTGGACCGATTTCAACATCAGCGGGTCTGAGGCTATATGACTTTTTGGCAGGTGTAAAGCCTGAGGAACGCAGACGAATGTTATCGCCAGAAGAAACATTAATGAGAGAACCATTGCTTAAATCAAAAGGCCTTCGTGGAAGCGGATATTATGTAGAATACCGCACAGACGATGCACGATTGACAATCGAAGTCATAAAAAAAGCGGCTGAAAAAGGTGCGATTTGTCTAAACTATGTGAAGGTGGAATCCTTCGTCTACCAGAATGGAAAAATTGCAGGTGCTCATGTAGTTGATCAATTAACGGGTGAGAGTTCGACCATTCATGCTAAAAATGTCGTGAATGCAACAGGTCCATGGGTAGATGATGTTCGGGCAAAAGATTCAATCGATAATGGGAAACATCTCAAGTTAACGAAAGGTGTTCACGTTGTGGTTGACCAATTACATTTCCCTTTGAATCAAGCCGTTTATTTTGATACACAAGACGGTCGAATGATCTTCGCAATTCCGAGGAATGGGAAGACATATGTTGGTACTACCGATACATTTTACGGTAGCAATCCCCAAAATCCAGTAGCAACGAAAGAAGATGTTACATACATATTAAATGCGATTGCTTCGATGTTTCCTTCGACTAAATTGACGTTACATCATGTAGAATCATCATGGGCAGGCGTTAGACCGCTTATTTATGAAGAAGGGAAAAATCCATCGGAAATTTCTCGAAAAGATGAATTGTGGGAGTCTAAAAGAGGACTACTTACAATTGCCGGTGGTAAGTTAACTGGCTATCGAAAAATGGCGGAAATAGTGGTGGACTACGTTGTCAGCCAATTTCCCACATCTCCTTACGGGCCATCTATTACGAGAAATCTTCCGCTGTCTGGTGGAGATATTGGTGGTTCCGAGAGATTTGAATCATTTGTTAAAATAAAGGCTGAAGAAGGCTTGAGTTACGGGTTTTCATATGAAGAGGCTTATTCTCTTGCACAAATTTATGGAACAAACGTAGACGATTTATTTGCATATGCACCCGTTCTTAAAAATAATATCTATGGTTTGCCATTGTCTTTAGCAGTCAAACTTGCATATGCGGTTCAATTTGAACTGGCTTGTACACCAGCTGATTTTCTTATTCGAAGAACGGGCGATTTATATTTTAATATGGCAGAAGTACATACCTACAAAGAACATGTTTGCGAAATGATGAATTCGCTACTTGGTTATACAAAGGAACAGTTGAAAAATCATCGCGATGAATTAGAAAAACAAATAGAAAGTGCAACGTCATTTCGAGAGGAGAATGAATGATGTCAAAAAGTATTCGCTATGTGGAAATGTCAGATGGACATGAGATTTACACGGTTATCTATAAACCGGAATACCCACCAATTGGGCATGTTCATATACTTCATGGCATGGCAGAACACATTGGTCGATATGAGGAGTTTGCATTGTATTTAGTATCAAAAGGATTTCTTGTGTCTGGTCACGATCATCGAGGCCACGGTCAGACAGGCGTAAAATATAATCAATTGGGATTCTTTGCCGATAAAAATGGGTTCGAACTTGTAACTGAAGATGTGAGAGAAGTACTGCAAGCAGTGCGGGAAGATATTGATTGTCCTAAACCCATTCTTTTTGCTCATAGTATGGGGTCCTTCATTGGGAGGCGATATATTCAAAAATATGGCAATTCTGTTTCGAAAATTGTTTTATCAGGAACCGGAGGAGCAAACGGACTTTCTGAAGTAACAGGGAAATGGCTTGCAACTGGCTTATCAGTAATACAAGGAAAGCATGCTAAAAATCCAGTCTTATACAAGCTCGCATTTGGAAAATTTAACAATTCTTTTAAAAATGTGAAAACAGAATATGATTGGTTAAGTTCTGATGCGAAGGAAGTTCAAAAGTTTATCGATGATTCATTATGTGGGTATCCAGCAAGCAATCAATTCTATGTGGATTTAATTGATGGTCTGAATATTATCCATGATGGAAAAGAAATTGCTCACATTCCAAAAGACCTTCCGATACTTTTGATTTCAGGATCACTCGATCCGGTAAGTGGCAATGGAAAGGCTGTTTGGAAGGTTTCCGAACAATACAAAAAAGCGGGACTTACGAAAGTTACTGTTGTCATACTGGAAGAAAAAAGACATGAAGTATTAAATGAGATTGGAAAAAAAGAAACATTTATTCTGATTTCTAAATGGATGGAGAAAATATGAAAGAATTAGACGTTTTAGCAATTGTAGGACCAACTGCCTCAGGTAAGACCGCATTGTCCATCAAATTAGCGCGAGCATTGGATGGGGAAATTATTAACGGTGACTCCATGCAGGTGTATAAAGGGCTTAATATTGGCACAGCAAAAATCACCATTGATGAAATGGAAGGAGTTCCACATCACTTATTAGATATTAAAGAACCAACAGACTCTTTTTCAGTAGCTGAATATCAGCGAGTTGTTCGTGAGAAAATAACCGAAATCCGAGAACGAAACAAGCTACCAATTCTCGTTGGAGGCACAGGTCTATATTTGCAAGCCGTATTATTTGATTTTCAATTTACAGAAGATCGAGTAGATGAAGGGATTCGACATGCTTATTACGAAGAATTAGAACGCATTGGTCCTATTGCCATGCATGCCAAACTTCAAAAAATAGACCCTGAAACCGCAGCGGAAATACACCCAAATAACACACGAAGGGTTGTACGTGCTTTAGAAATTGCAGAGCACTCAGATACAAAGAAGTCTTCTGAACCTCAAAATAAAGGCCACCAAGCGGTGTATAAACACATGATACTAGGCATAGATGTAGATAGAGAAGTCCTATATGAACGTATTAATAAACGAGTTGATCATATGATTAATCAAGGTTTAGTTAATGAAGCAAGACAATTATGGAATGACGGAATTATTGACGTACAAGCGGTCCAAGCCATTGGCTATAAAGAATTGTACGCATATTTCAGGAACGAGATATTGTTGGATGAAGCGATTGATCAAATCAAACAAAATTCTCGTCGATATGCAAAGCGTCAACTTACGTATTTCCGAAATAAACTGCCGATTACGTGGATTCAATCCAATCACAGTTTGGAAGAAATACTTCCAAGAATTATGTCTGAGTTGCAGGAATCTCCCCAATAAAAGCGAATACTACTAAATACATGTTCGAAAATAAACATCAAAAGAGCCGTAGCTACTTTACAGTGGACTTTTTGAACCTCTAGTAAATAAAAATAGATATGCGTACCAAATGCATACATACAGGAGGAAAAACACACATGAAACCGATCAATATCCAAGATACATTTCTTAATCAATTACGAAAAAATAATGTATTCGTAACTGTATTTTTATTAAATGGTTTTCAATTAAAAGGACTAATAAAATCTTATGATAACTTTACCGTGTTGTTAGAATCAGATGGCAAACAACAACTTATTTATAAGCATGCTATTTCTACATTCGTTCCAGCTAAATCAGTGAATATTACAGCTGAAGAAGTTTAAGTCATCTTGACTTTGTTCTTATTCGGGTTTAACGTAATCCTGTAGAATAATGTATTGGAGGGACGAATAATGAAAACAATACAACCTGAAGATTTACTGGCAAAGCTTGACGCAGGTGAAACCGTTCATATGATCGATGTCCGTGAAGCGGATGAAGTCGCAACGGGGATTATTCCCGGAGCAGAACATATACCGTTAGGATTAGTGGAATTCAAGTTTCAAGAATTAGATAAAGAAAAAGAATATGTAGTCATTTGTCGTTCTGGAGGACGCAGTGGCATGGCATGTCAGTTCCTTGAAGAACAAGGATTTGACGTTACTAATATGTCTGGCGGGATGCTGGAATGGCAAGGCGAAATCGAATTATAAAAAAAGCAGCTTAACTCGCAATCGAGTTAAGCTGCTTTTTCTGATTCACGTAAAGAACGGAATGGTAACCGCCACTTATATGAGTAAGAAACTACTCGTAGTATTGTAGTGATAACAAATAATGTATAGAGAGTCCAATCATGTTTCGCAATTCCAAAACCAATGATTAAACCAGAAGCCGCTGCCCACACCGCATACACTTCATTACGAAGAACGAGGGGTTTCCTTTTTGCAAGAACATCCCGGACGATTCCGCCTCCAGAACCAGTTAACACAGCAGCTACAACAGTTGCACTAATTGGCAATCCTAACTGTACTGCAAACATTGCACCTTGAATGGCAAATGCAGATAACCCAATCGCATCAAAGAAATTTCCCCAGCGATTCCAATGTTTCAATAAATTTTGAGGAAACATAAAGACTGCAGTAATGGCAATCAAAGCGATTTGGAACATCATTTCTTGTTCCCATAGTGCAGATACTGGCACTCCTATTAATAAATTTCGAATTGCTCCCCCACCAAATGCGGTCACAATTCCAAGTAAGTACACACCAAATAAATCATATTCTTCTTCCATAGCAACAATTGCACCCGATACGGCAAAAGCAATTATTCCAATAATACTGAGCACATCCCAAGCCACTTGTCATACCTCCAACTTCAATAGAACGGATTAAATTGTAGCAGATTTATGAACATTTACAATAGTAATTTTTTGCTTGTAGGTAAATAGTTGACGTAAAAGGAGGGACTGATAAGATAAAAAGGGAAAAAGAAGAATAGAGGGACAAGTAATGGCGTTTAAAACAAGTTTAACAATGGAGTTATTAGAAGAAGCAAATCAAATCGAAAAGCTTATATCAACACAACATAATGCGGCAGATCATAATGCTTTTGTAAATCAAGAAAAAGTAATTACAGCTTTTAGAAAACATCAAGTTAGCGATTTTCATTTACATCCCTCCACGGGTTATGGATACGACGATGAAGGAAGAGATACATTAGAACGCGTATATGCAGAGGTTTTTGGAGCTGAAGCTGCATTAGTACGTTCCCAAATCATTTCTGGTACGCATGCCATCACTATTAGTTTATTTGGTGTTCTTCGACCGGGAGATGAATTGCTTTATATCACGGGAAAACCATACGATACCTTACAATCTATTGTAGATGGTGGCGATCAAGATACAGGTTCGCTCAAAGACTTTAATATTTCGTACAAACATATAGATTTACTAGAGAATCAATTCATTGATTGGGGAAAAGTAGAGCAATCCATTTCAGCAAAAACGAAAGTCGTTGCGATACAACGCTCAAAAGGTTATGCAAATCGACCATCCTTCACGATTGAACAAATTAAAGAAATGACGAAACGAATTCGTCTGATTAAGCCTGAAGCTATTATATTTGTGGACAATTGTTATGGTGAATTTGTTGAAGAACTAGAACCAACGAATATCGGTGTGGATTTGATGGCAGGTTCTCTAATTAAAAATCCTGGTGGTGGACTAGCTAAAATTGGAGGATATATTGCTGGACAGAAAAAGTACGTAGAAATGTGTGCATACCGTATGACTTCTCCTGGAATTGGGGCTGAAGCAGGTGCCTCATTGAATACACTTGCTGATATGTACCAAGGATTTTTCTTGGCTCCTCATGTGGTATCCCAAGCGGTGAAAGGAGCTATTTTCACATCGGCTTTACTTGAGAAAGTCGGTATGGACACCTCTCCTCATTATCAAGAAAAGAGAACGGACCTGATCCAATCCGTTTCCTTTAAAACAGCACAACAAATGGTGCAATTTTGTCGTGCCATTCAAGCGAATTCGCCGATAAATGCCCACTTTGCACCAGAACCCGCATATATGCCGGGCTATGAAGATGATGTGATTATGGCAGCAGGTACATTTGTTCAAGGATCTAGTATTGAATTAACTGCAGACGGTCCAATCCGTCCTCCTTATACAGCCTTTATCCAAGGTGGATTAACGTATGAACATGTTAAATTTGCCATTCTTTCCGCCGTGCAACAACTTAAAAATATGTAACTGCATCCTCCTTTTTGGAGGATTTTTTTCGATTTCCCGAACCCAGTGTTCAAAGATTTTCCTACCATATATAGATGTCTCGGAAAAAGTTCACCATTATAGAAGGGACAAAGTATTCACTATAAAAACGCTGCGGCGCTTTGTAGATGCCTCCAGCGATAAGCCAGGCAGAAAATCACTGGACAGTCTTCTCGCTCGGGCTACCACTTGAAAGGCGCATACGTTGGTTCTGTATAGTTATAATGCTTACATCTAATTCAGAAGTTGTATTTTGGCAATTTTAGAAGGTTTTTTTGTATAGGCTATTTTACGTTTTCATCTAAGGGTACGAATAGAGAAAGGAACCATCTATTCACTAGTTGCGCAAATCAAAGACACTGAGACATAACAGAATGCAACTCGTCCATCCTTTTTTTGAACATGGTGTAGCAATAAAGCATAAAAAAAACCTGGATTATCAGTTTTCAATTTTAATATTGAACCAGGTGTCATTTTGAAAGATTTTTATTATGTTAGATAATGTGACATGAACTTGACAAGAAACCTAACATACATTATGATTAGACTAGTGAAGCGGAGGTGAGTCAAGTGGGTCAACAGTTAAGAAGATCAATGCCTTTATTACCAATAAGTATTGTGATGCAGCTAACGGAATTGACTGCTAGACAAATCCGCTATTACGAAGATCATGATTTAATTCATCCAGCACGTACTGAAGGCAACCGACGAATGTTTTCATTAATTGACGTCGATATCTTACTTGAGATAAAAGACTTTCTCGAGCAGGGAATCAATATGGCCGGCATAAAAGCTATATTTGATATGAAGAAACAACCTGTTATGCCAGAGGTGAAAGAACCAATGACAGATGCAGAACTTCGTAGTATTTTGCGAATTGAAATGCAACAAGCCGGAAGATTTCAAAAAGCTTCCTTACGACAAGGGGATTTATCTCGTTTTTACCATTAAACGAGTAATATATAATTTTAGGAGAGTGACCAAAAGTGAGCAAGTACACAAAAGACGACATTAAAAAGCTTGTAAAAGAACAAGGAGTAAACTTTATCCGCCTACAATTTACAGATATTCTTGGTACAATTAAAAATGTTGAGATACCTGTAAGCCAGCTGGACAAAGCACTCGATAACAAAATGATGTTTGACGGTTCTTCTATCGAAGGTTTTGTTCGTATTGAAGAATCAGATATGTATTTAGTTCCAGACCTTAATTCTTGGGTTGTTTTCCCTTGGATTACAGGTACAGGTAAGGTAGCTCGTTTAATATGTGATGTAAATAAAGCAGACGGAACTCCTTTCGCAGGAGATCCACGCAGTAATTTAAAACGTGTATTAAAAGAGATGGAAGAATTAGGTTTCACAGATTTCAACTTAGGACCAGAACCAGAATTCTTTTTATTCAAGCTGGATGAACGTGGCGAACCAACACTTGAATTAAATGACAATGGTGGATATTTTGACTTAGCACCTATGGATTTAGGTGAAAACTGCCGACGTGATATCGTTCTTGAGTTAGAAGAAATGGGCTTTGAAATTGAAGCATCTCACCATGAAGTAGCTCCTGGACAACACGAGATTGACTTTAAGTATGCAGATGCAGTTACAGCTTGTGACAACATCCAAACATTCAAATTAGTTGTAAAAACAATAGCACGTAAACATGGTTTACACGCAACATTTATGCCAAAACCTTTATTTGGGGTTAATGGGTCAGGAATGCATATGAACGTTTCTTTATTCAAAGGGAAAGAGAATGCGTTCTTTGATGAAACTGGCGATTTGAAATTAAGTGAAACAGCTTTCCAATTCATGGCGGGAATCTTAAAACATGTGCAAGGCTTTACAGCGATTACAAATCCTACTGTAAACTCTTATAAGCGTTTAGTTCCAGGATACGAAGCACCATGTTACGTAGCTTGGTCAGCACAAAACCGTAGTCCATTAATTCGAATTCCTTCTTCCCGTGGTGTCAGTACGCGTGTAGAAGTTCGCTCAGTGGATCCTGCTGCTAATCCGTACTTGGCAATGGCAGTAATCTTAAAAGCTGGTCTTGACGGTATTAAAAACAAAATGACACCACCGAAAGCGGTAGATCGTAACATCTATGTCATGAACAAAGAAGAACGTCGTGCAAATGGCGTAGAAGATCTTCCAGCAAATCTACACTTAGCTTTAGAAGAACTTGCTAATAACAAAACAATCCGTGATGCATTAGGAGAGCATATTTATGCGAACTTCGTAGATTCTAAAGAAATCGAATGGGATATGTTTAGAACGAGTGTACATCCATGGGAAAGAGAACAATATTTGAAAATGTATTAAGTTGAAAGCGTTGGGGCTGTAATGCTCTAGCGCTTTTTTTGTTAGAAAAAAACTCGTGATTGGAAGTGTGGATTTCTCGCACATTTCTCACGCATATTATTCGATTTGTTTCATATACTCATCGAACTTTTCGAATAATCTTGAGGCAATCAGTATGGTCACATGGGCATAAATATCTGCTGAAATTTGCGCAAAACCATCCTCGAGCCGTTCTTGTACACACTTCATATCCGCACCAGCTTCAAGTAACAATCCATCATGGGTATGTCTCATGGAAGTGAATCAAGGTTAATGTTTTCTAAACTTAACTTGAATGTGTTTCCGTTGCAGTTAAAAAGGGCAAGAAGGTAATTGATGAAGAGGCATAGAATTCATGACATAAGCGAGCGATGGCTAACAATATGAAGAAAAACATGCGGGAAAGACCAAGACGAGTTAATGATTTTAACAAACAGGGTTGTAAAGTCGCAAACTCCTGAAGGTACAGCGTAAATAATATTGATGATGATAACATTGGGGCTAAACAAAAGAAGGACTTAAATCGAAGGGATTAGAACTAGATAAAGTTACAACTCAAACTTTTTATGAATACGCAAAATGAAAACTAAAGAAAAATCAGGCCTGATATATCATTAAATGACTTAGGGATTGTCTCATAAGTCACTTTCACACTGAAAATCTATAAAATTCAAAACGTACAAATTCTAATTAAAAGCAATTGTACGTTTTAGATATCTTGCTATTTTAACTTTAATACACTTTTTGGACAGCCCCTTCTTATTTACCTAAATGCAATTCCTTTGTATGCGTAAAATAATGTATGGAAGGGGATGAAAAGATGCAGTGAAAATGGTTCTGAAATTTAAAAATGGAGATCAAATCGCTATACCCGTTGCTGAACATAGCTCAGGATATTGGGATGTAATCATTTATTTAAAGTCAATTGAAGAAAATGATTCTCCCATCGAAGTTGTTTTAGAAAATGGAAATACTTATAAAAGTAGTGGCAAAGAGTTGCTTTCCGTGGAGCTAAAATTTAAATAAATTCTTTAATATTTTGAACTTCCACACGGGCGTTCTTTTTGTTTACCCTTAAATAGATAGAAACCATGGGGGTGAGTGATGAGGCGCCCGATTTCTTATTTTAGAACCAGAGTCATGCACTAAAGTGAGCTTTAAATTAGTTAATTGGAGAAAATAATACACGAGGAACAACCGATGTTACCCCAACTTGTATGAATTTGTTGGTATAGGAATGTTGATAGGCTACACTTAGTTGGATCTAAAAGCTCATTGAATGCCTCATCCAGTGCTGCTTGGACACTGGCAACGCTAGGGTATTCTTCAATTGTTCTGCCCCTCAAAACTTCCCTAGCAACTACATTTTTCAATTCCTCAGAAAGTGCGTTGTAGGCTGTGAGATTTAACGCTTGTCCTAAATTTTCTAGGGCTTCCCGAATTTCCACTATCGTCACAGCCTCATTAACTGCGTTCGAAAATATGTTTGTTGCAGTAATGACGTAATCTGTTTGAACTTTAGTGAAGGTAAAAACATTATTTGTGTTGAGTAATTCTCCAAGTGTACTACCGATCATGCTTACAAATTGGAGTTTCCTCTAATGTTCAAAGATAGTGAAAATAAAAATGCGATTTTGAATATTTCTATAAATAATAATTAATTGTTTCCTATAGATTTAGACTGAAGGATTCGGTCCCAACTTGATCCACTGGATTTGTGCCATCTCAAATGAAAAGTGTAATTTGGAAGGTCACGAGGTTAGTGTTAATAAACATTTTTTCTGCCATCTTATATATTATCCTTGATTTTCTCGTTGACGTCACTGCAGAGTTAATAGGAAGAGAAGCGAATCTCTCAACTATGTATTAAATAACTTGATAGACTAAACTTAGGCTAAATAAAATCGATGTGTACTGAGGGCAGGATTTTTAGTTTTAACCACCCCTACTTTTGGATTATTGCTAATTGTGCTATACCACAAATAAATAAAGAAAATAAATACTTTATTTGGTTTAGTCACTCAACAAACAAAGCAAAAATAGGGGTAATTAGGTATTTAATAAACTGATCTTGAATTCTTAAAGCAATAGCAAAGGTGTTATTGTGATTGACATGTAGGAAATGGGTTTATATCTTGAATCATTCCATAATCAAAATGCTTAAGAGCGAACTGTGATTGATATAAGTACTCAATGATATAAATTTTACCACCATAAACATTGCATAACACACCAGAAGTTCCTTGACCATTCGTTAATGAAATTCCTACAGGTTGACCTATTAAGTTCCAGACTTTCTGTTGCCAATGCAATAAACTCGCTCCTTTAATGGTAGTAGGAATTATAATCTTGCGTTGAATAAATATGATTATTGTATTTAATCATGGAATTTGGATAAGAATGCGTATTGCTTTCTTCTGTTTTGTGGCAGTTCAAAGGAGGACCGATATAAGTGGGGGGATCAATTGGTGCAATGGCTTTTTTCCATTCACTTTTATCCATGCAATAGGTGTGTGCCATCACGCTAGCGGGTGTCAGTTTCAGAATATCGGAACCTAGAATCACTTCAGGAGTCGGCGCATCGAAAATGGCAAGTAGATGTGTTTGATCCACTGTTGCAAATTCATAATGCCACCATCCTTGTGGGATGTTTACCACTTGACCAGGGGTAATTGAATAATTTTGGTATTGCCTTGTAAAGGGATTCAATAGTGCAACGGATAATGCTCCAGAAATACAATACACAAGCTCCGCAGCATTTGGGTGATAATGGGGTTCGACGACATTGGTGGCACTAAGGTAAATATCGAGTAATGAATTGTTCTTTAAAGTATTTAATTGCTGTACTCCTAAAATATTGATTAGGTTTTGGTTATCTTTTTTAAAGAATGGGCTTTTATTAACATCAAAAGCGAACTGGGTTGTTGGTGAGGTGTAATCGATTGATGAACTCATAATTCGACCTGCCTTTAAACAATTGTAATGTGGCTATGAAGCACATTCTTCGCATGATATGTATATTATGGAATTGTTGTGTAGTTCGAATAATCTTCTACATACATCTTATTCGTTGATTTGACCACATAAAATAGTAATGAATAGAATATCGAAACCCATTATTTGTTTGTAATTCTGTTGATTTGATAAAATAAGAGTGAGTGAATATGATACTAGAATGCTATATAAGAAAGTATCAACTTAGAACGTGCGCTATTAGCTATTTTTAACGCAAGTGCGTGAAGAAATCAATCTGCATATATGTGGTTTTCATAATACGAAACCTCCGGCCAGTGCAAATGTACGGTAAAAAACGCAATAGCTAATTAATATATAATCAAATTATCCAAACATCTCGGATTCCAAAGTTCTTCTGGTATATATCGAAAAATGTTGAAGATAATAATGAAAATAAGAATTACATTAGTCGTTGTAAAATTCAATCAGTTGTTATATTGAACGAATTCTAGTAGAATAGGTACGGATTTTGTTTTACGAAAAGAGGGTATTGAATGAAAACATCTATTTTTGGATTAACATTGGAACAGCTAACAGCATGGCTTATAGATAAAGGTCAGAAAAAATATCGTGCAGAGCAAATTTGGGATTGGTTGTATATTAAGCGCATTACTGAGTTTTCTCAAATGAACAACATAAGTAAAGAATGTATCCAGTTACTAGAAGAACACTTCGTTCTGTATACATTAGAACAAAGTGTTAAACAGGAATCCGCTGATGGAACGATTAAATTCTTGTTCAAAATGCAAGATGGCAACTTAATTGAAACCGTATTGATGAGATTTAAATATGGTTTATCAGTTTGTGTAACTACTCAAGTTGGATGCAATATCGGCTGTAGTTTTTGTGCCAGTGGATTATTGAAAAAAAGCAGGGATTTAAATTCAGGAGAAATTGTCGAACAGATTATGAAAGTTCAACAACATCTTGATGCGGTGAAAAAAGAAGAACGTGTAAGTCACATTGTCGTAATGGGGATTGGTGAACCGTTTGATAATTACACGAACTTAATGAACTTCCTAAGTGTTGTGAATTCTCAAAAAGGACTTGCAATCGGTGCCCGTCATATTACTGTTTCAACTAGTGGGATTGTACCTAAGATTTATGATTATGCGGATGAAGGTCTTCAAGTGAACTTGGCGATCTCCATTCATGCACCAACAAATGAATTGCGTACACGCATCATGAAAATAAATAAAGCATATCCAATTGAGAAACTAATGGCAGCTATTGATTATTATTTAGAAAAAACTAACCGACGAATCACATTTGAATATATCCTGTTACATGATGTGAATGACCATGTAGAAGAGGCCTTGCAACTTGCAAAACTTCTTGAAAATAAACGTCATTTATCTTACGTAAACTTGATCCCTTATAATCCAGTGGATGAGCATGGGCAATATCAGCAAAGTAAACCTGAAGCAATTAGTGCATTTTACGATGCACTTAAGAAAAAAGGAATTAACTGTGGTGTTCGCCATGAACAAGGCGCAGATATTGACGCTGCCTGCGGTCAGCTAAGAAGTAAGCAAATCAAAAAAACAGCTAAAGAAACTGTCAAATAAAAGTTAAGCAACAGTCAAAAAAACGCCCTCAAAAGTTATTGAGAGGCGTTTTTTTGTGTTTTTATGTATGTATGAATACTATTTAGGAATCTTTGCTCATAAGCTGTCTTAACACAATCACAATGAGGAGGTAAAAAAGTGAGCGAATCAAAGAATACAGCTCCGTTTGATAAGATAATGCTTGTTAGGACTGCTGTACTTTTTTTAGCTTGGATTAATCAATATTTAGTGATAAACGGGAATAGTCCACTCCCATTTACCGATGCGGAATTTGAATTGGGAATCAGTGCACTTATTACATTCTTAGCTTCATTATGGGCGTGGTGGAAAAACAATGATATTCGTTTCAAAACACGACGCAATACACAATACTTAAAAGATAAGGGATTAAAGTGATCTAGAGGAGGATTTACGAAAAGGCTTAGTTAACTATCCTGTTTATCACATTTGCGTTAGCTGCACGTTCCGTGTAGGGCAACAAACATAATTGTGGGTCTCACACGTTACATGCAACTAGCACATGGATTCTCTCGCTTTTTTTTATAAAAAAAGACAAAAAAAGGCCGACTGAAGATGGAAATGTCAGTCGGCATGATATCGGCTCAAAATGAGTATAACATAGTTTTCCACAAAAGACTAGACTCTTTTTTGTTACGTATAAAACCTACTTGTTTGCTTAATCGATTAAACTGAAACATCATACCTCCGTGAATGAGGGGGAGTGTTTGATGGAAGAAATATCACGTCTCTAGCTGGACGGGAATACCGTAGAAGTGATGGATATTTCCACAGGAAGTGAAAAACAGCCATTGGAAAACAAGTAGTCAATTTGAAAGCCCCTTACAATCACTGTGAGGGGCTTTCAAATTGATTAATGAATATGACGATAAACGCCAACAACTTTTCCTAGAATAGTAATGTTCTCTACAATAATAGGTTCCATTGATGAGTTTTCTGGCTGTAAACGGAAATAGGATTGTTCTTTAAAGAATCGTTTAACCGTTGCTTCATCCTCTTCTGTCATGGCTACTACAATATCCCCATTATTTGCAGTTTGTTGCTGTTTAACCACAACATAGTCACCATTTAAGATGCCAGCTTCAATCATACTTTCACCCATAATTTCGAGCATAAATAGATTGTCTTCCGATGTTCCGAATGTTTCGGGAAGAGGGAAAAATTCTTCAATATTTTCAATAGCAGTGATTGGTAAACCCGCAGTTACTTTCCCGATTAAAGGTACATTTACAACGTTAGGTCTTATCTCTGTTAAATTATCATACTCTAAAATTTCAATTGCTCTAGGCTTGGTGGGATCTCGACGAATTAATCCCTTGCTCTCTAAACGTGCCAAGTGACCATGTACCGTCGAACTTGAAGCGAGCCCAACAGCTTCGCCTATTTCTCTAACAGAAGGTGGATAACCTTTTTTACGAACTTCATCTTTTATAAAAGCCAATATATCTTCTTGTCGTTTTGATACTTTTTTCAACTAGTTCACCTCTTCACCTATTGGGTTTCCTCATTTAACTAAGTTTAGTATATCAATCAAGATAAAAAAATGCAAACATAGGTTCTAATAATCGTTGACAAGAAACATGTGTTCGGTTTATAGTAAATGCAAGACTTACGAACAAACATTCTATTCTAGGAGGATTACATATGACTTGTGTGAAAAACAATCCATTTATATCGTTATTAATAGGGGTAATTTTTAGTTGCACATTAACTTTTGTCCTGTTTGCCGTTGATGAGGAACATACTTATAATGAAATTTATATTCAAAATGGAGATACACTGTGGACATTATCGGATAAATATAGAGGAAATACACCGCATCAAGATTGGATTTCTGAAGTGATGCTAGCGAACAAATTAGAAACTCAAATGATTCATGCAGGAGACACAATCATTATTCCGAATTCATTACATCAATTTTCACCAGATAAAGGGATAGAATTAGCGGGCGATTCAAAGTAATGTCGAATGAAAACTCTGCCGTCATATATTGTCGGGTAAGTACTGAAAAAGAGTCACAAGAAACCTCGCTAAATCGTCAAGAAGAAGAATTGAGAAAGTTTGCGGAAGAACATAAATACTTTGTAAGAGACGTCTTTATTGATCAACATAGTGGGTTTTCAGTTGAAAGAGAAGGTTTATTGGATATGCTGGATTTTATTAAGCTACAATCCATATCTACTGTCTTTATTCAAGATGAAACGAGATTAGGCCGGGGAAACTCACGTATGGCAATATTACATATGTTAAAAAAGTTAGAAGTCCAAGTTATTTCGTTAAGTGATGGAGGTTCAATTCGACTTAATGAAATGGACACGATGATGCTTGAAATCTTAGCATTGGTGGAAGAATACCAAAGAAAACTGCATAATGCTAAAATTCGTCGAGGGATGAGAAGGGCTGTTGAACATGGGTTCAAACCGGAAAAGAACCTTAAAGATCAAGGTAATCCTGAAGGTAGAGAACGAAAAGATATTCCGATTGAAGAAATCATTAAATTACGACAAAATGGATTAACTTATGAAGAAATTGCTTCAACATTAAGAGGATTTGGTTTTCATGTTAGCAAAGCTACGGTCCATCGGCGTTACAAAGAATATAAAGAAAGGCTTGAAGGCTAAATACTTGCGCTTCGAGCCTTTTTTGCATACCTTTTAATAAGGTTATGACAAGAAAGGGGTGTAATTTATGTTATCTCAAGATAAAATTGCACGAATAAATGAGTTATCAAAGAAATCTAAATCTGTAGGGCTTACAATAGAAGAAGCGAAAGAACAAACAACACTTAGAAAAGAATACTTAGAAACATTTCGTTCATCCATGAGAAGTACAATTGAGAATGTAAAGGTTGTGGATCCCGAGGGTAATGATGTAACACCCAATAAAGTGAAAGAAATTAAAGAGAAAAAGTTTCTGAATTAATAGTACATTTCACTAAGCATTGTCAGGTAGGCAAAACTTGACTAAACTATGGTGAGTAGGAAATATTTGCAACAGAAAGGATGTCATGCATGTCTCAACAAGTAGATCAATTAGCCATTACTACCATCCGTACATTATCAATCGATGCAATTGAAAAATCAAACTCAGGTCACCCTGGATTACCAATGGGTGCGGCTCCAATGGCATATACACTTTGGACAAAACATCTTCGTCACAATCCTGAAAATCCTCAATGGTTCAACCGCGACCGTTTTGTTCTTTCTGCCGGCCACGGATCAATGTTACTTTATAGCTTATTACATTTAGGCGGATATGACTTACCAATGGAAGAAATCAAAAACTTCCGTCAATGGAATTCGAAAACACCTGGACATCCTGAATTTGGTCATACAGCAGGAGTAGAAGCAACTACTGGGCCACTTGGACAAGGTATTGCAATGTCAGTTGGTATGGCAATGGCGGAACGTCATTTAGCCGCTGTCTATAACAAACCTAACCATGAAGTTGTTGACCATTTCACCTATGCATTATGTGGAGATGGTGACTTAATGGAAGGTGTTGCTGCGGAGGCAATTTCTCTGGCAGGACACTTGAAATTAGACAAACTGATCGTATTATACGACAGCAATGACATCTCTTTAGACGGGGATTTGAATAAATCCTTCTCTGAAAGTGTTCAAAAACGTTTTGAATCTTATGGATGGAATTATCTGCATGTTGCAGATGGTAACTCGCTAGAAGATCTTAATAATGCAATTGAATCCGCGAAGAATCATCAAGGTCAACCGACCCTAATTGAAGTGAAAACAGTTATTGGTTATGGTTCACCAAACCGATCTGGAAAATCAGATGCACATGGGATGCCATTAGGTAAAGAAGAAGCATTGTTAACAAAAGAAAGTTACAAATGGACTTTCGAGGAAGATTTCCATGTCCCAGAAGAAGTTTATGCCGCTTTCAAAGAAGCAGCTCAACAACTTGGTGGAGCAAACGAATCGATTTGGAATGAACAATTTAATGCTTACAAAGCTGAATATCCAGAGCTTGCACAACAGTTAGAACTTGCGATTAAAGGCGAACTACCAGAAAACTATGAATCGGAGATTCCTGTATATGAAGCAGGCAAATCAATTGCTACACGTTCATCTTCAGGTGACGTGATCAATGCGATTGCTAAAACTGTTCCATCTTTCTTCGGAGGAAGTGCAGACCTTGCCGGATCAAATAAAACGACTATTAAAGGTGCTGGCGATTTCTCTAGCGACTCATATGAAGGTCGCAACATTTGGTTTGGTGTTCGTGAATTTGCCATGGGTGCTGCATTGAACGGTATGGCATTACATGGTGGCTTACGTGTGTTTGGTGGTACATTCTTCGTCTTTAGCGATTATGTTCGACCAGCAGTACGTCTGTCTGCATTAATGGGATTACCTGTCACATATGTATTCACACATGATAGTATTGCCGTTGGTGAAGATGGTCCAACTCATGAACCAGTCGAGCAGCTAGCTTCTCTACGTGCTATGCCAAACTTGTCTGTGATTCGACCAGCAGATGCAAATGAATCTGCTGAAGCATGGAAACTTGCAGTTACTTCTCAATCGGTACCTACCGCATTGATTTTATCTAGACAAAACTTGCCAGTACTTGAACATACAGCGGAACGTGCAGCTGAAGGGGTAGCAAAAGGCGCATACGTCGTTTCTCCTTCGAACAAAGAAGAAGCAGATGTATTGTTATTAGCTACAGGATCAGAAGTTTCACTAGCGGTAGAGGCACAACAACTATTAGCTGTTGATGGAATCGAAGCCGCAGTTATTTCAATGCCATCTTGGGATCGTTTTGAAAAACAAGATGCAGCTTATAAAAACAGTGTCTTGCCTAAGACTGTGAAAAAACGTTTAGCCATTGAGATGGGTGTTTCATTCGGATGGGAACGTTACACTGGGGACGAAGGAAGTATTTTAGGGATCGATCGTTTTGGTGCAAGTGCGCCAGGAGAAATTGTTATGAAAGAATTTGGTTTCTCAAAAGAAAACGTAGTAGCTCGAGTTAAATCTTTACTGAATAAATAATCAAAAACAAGTAGTGTGCACTCGCCACTACTTGTTTTTTTTCGTCATAAATAGTGAAAGTAAATATTCGCAGTTCGACAACTTTAGCATTTCCTAGCCTTTATACTTAATAAAAAAAGTGGGGGTATTACATATGCGAACATATAAAATTTTTCACATTAAAAAAGCATACCAACCATTCGTTTTAGGTCGAGAGAAAATGCTGCAAGAAATTTTAGGTCAAGAAACTATCCAAAATACCCAAGATCACAATGAAATGACGTATGTGTGTGAAAAAATCGATGAGGGCTTTATTAAACAGGACTTAGAAAGAAAGCTTAGTCGATTATTTTCTCATAATGAACGAGATGAGCATCGGTTGTTTCTTGAACATCCTTTAAAAGGATCAATTCATATGCAATTTGAGCCATATTGTGTTCATGTCTGGTGTAAAGGTTCTCATATGCTTGATTTAGATTTATTCGCTGGGTTATCAGATTCTAGTGATTGCTATATGGCATTTCAACAAGAGGAAGCGTCTTATGGTTGGTTGAAGCCAATTAAGGTGGGATCAATTCATTCCTTTACAGAAATTCTAGACTTTGCCTAGTAAGGGCAATAGTTTTGTTGTATAATCCTTCTTGGAGACTTAAAGTCGAATGAGGCAACATGAAGGAGGAAAACAACTATGGCAACTGGTCTATGGATCTTATTCATTGTTATAGCGTTAATAGCAGGAGCTGCAATCGGTTTCTTTGCTGCACGTAAATATATGATGAAGTACTTAAAAGAAAATCCACCAATTAATGAACAAATGCTTCGCATGATGATGACTCAAATGGGACGTAAACCATCTGAAAAACAAGTGAAACAAATGATGAACCAAATGAATAAAGCACAAAAATAAAAATAGCACTCTTGTGAGTGCTATTTTTATATTATGTTTTATCCGCAACTATGGCAATAAATTGTATGTGTATAAAAAATTAGCGACAGTCTGTTCGTATTCTTCTGGATTCTGATTATAAGACTGTGCATGAGGACCATTTTCAAAGAATTTGATTTGTTTCGGTTCCGGTTTTAAATCGTATAATTCCTGGGTCATTTCTGGCAATATAAAATCGTCGGGTAAGCTGTGGATAAATAATACCGGTTTTTCAATTCGACCCACGGCTTCACGGGGTGACACGAGTTTCATTGAATAGCCATCACGAACACGTAAAAATATATCAGCTAACTTTATTGCGAGACTAGATCTCAATGGGGTTTCTTTTTTCATCAAATACATCAGTTGATCCGTAAAATCGGAAAAAGCACAATCGGAAATATAAAAATCGGCATGATCTTCGAGTGTACCAGCATACAAGATTGTAGTCGCAGCACCCATTGATTCTCCATGTATGCCGATAATGGCTTCTTCACCAGCATAATCATCTACGGCTTTGACCACCGCCTGTAAGTCCATTTTTTCATAATGACCAAAACTCGTGGTTTTACCACCTGAATCCCCATGTCGTCTATGGTCATATACAACGGAATTAAAACCCAATCGTTCAAAAAGTCGGGCATATTTTACAGAATTTATTTTGTTTTCGGTTACTCCATGACAAATGACAACAAAGTTATTTGTATCTAATGGTTCTAAAAATATAGCTTTTACTGGATAGCCATTTGGGCTGTCAATCCATTTTTCGTTTTTTTCTACTACGTTAAACCACGCTTCGTCAAATCGCTTGGCAGTAATTTCTCGATCCAAAATAAAAGCGTCATCTTTTTTCTTTAAGTACATCAATCTATTTGTCAAAACGAAACCAAATATTGCCGCTCCTGCGGTCATAATACTCGAAAGAATACTGGTGAACCAGAGAATGCGACGTTTCAATGGAATTCCTCCTATAGTTAATTATGTACTTGATATAGTCTAAACATGCCCGTATCAATGGGTCTTGAAACGCAAAGGGCGATATTAGCTATAGCTTTGCAGAGCAAATCCAAATCAATCCCAGTAGTTATCCCCATTCTATGTAGCATATTCACAACGTCTTCAGTTGCTACATTACCAGTGGCGCCTGGTGCAAATGGACATCCGCCAAGACCACCAGCAGATGTATCGAAGCGAGAAATGCCTGCTTGAAGGGCTGCATAAATATTGGCTAACCCCATTTTCCGTGTGTCATGGAAGTGAGCTGTCATCAAGACATTTGGGATTTCGCTGTTTAATTGCGAAAACAAATCATAACTTTCTTGTGGATTCGCCATACCAATAGTATCTGCTACACTTAATTCGTCTACACCCCAGTCTGCAAACTCTTTACATAAAGCAAGTGTATCCTCAGGGTCAATTTTCCCTTCGAAAGGACAATAGAAAGCTGTAGAAATACACGCTCGAACAAAGATTCCTTGTTGTTTTAGCTGATCTATTACTGGTTTTAGACCCTGCATACTTTCTGCAGTGGTTTTGTTAATATTTTTTTGATTAAAGCTATTACTCACCCCGACAAAAACCGCCACACTTCGTGCCCCAACTTCTATTGCTCTATCTACCCCTTTAGCATTTGGTGTAAGGACTAATTGTCTACCTTGTTTTTCAACAAGCTCAACAATTTCTGCAGCATCCGACATTTGAGGTACCCATTTAGGTGATACAAACGACGTGATTTCCATTTCTTTGATCCCGGATTCTTGAAGTTCATGAATAAATATCAATTTATCCTTAGTAGAAACCATATTATTTTCATTTTGTAAGCCATCTCTTGGACCGACCTCGATAATTGTCACATTGTTTGGTAAACTGAACATAACATCCCCTCCTACTTTCTATTGTAAGGATGGGAGAGGAGTGTAAGCAAATATATTTTCATATGGAATTAGGAGGATTTACATTGTCTAATAGAGAAGTTGTCATTGTTAGTGCTGTTCGTACAGCAATAGGTTCATTTCAAGGGTCATTAAAAGACGTACCAGCAACTAAGTTAGGTGCGATTGTCATAAAAGAAGCGGTAGCGAAAGCAGGCCTTGAACCAAACCAAGTAAGTGAAGTAATCATGGGGAATGTATTGCAGGCGGGACTAGGTCAAAATCCTGCAAGACAAGCAGCTATTTTGGCGGGTCTTCCGGATATGATTCCATCAATGACCATTAATAAGGTGTGTGGCTCAGGGTTGAAAGCGGTACATTTAGCAACTCAGGCTATCATTGCTGGAGACGCTGAAGTAGTTGTTGCGGGTGGAATGGAAAATATGAGCTTAGCACCATACTTATTGAATAATGCACGAGAAGGTTTCCGGATGGGCGATCAAAAAGTAGTGGATAGCATGATTTCTGATGGTTTATGGTGTGCTTTTAATAACTATCACATGGGTGTGACGGCAGAGAATTTATGTGATCGTTACGAAATAAGTCGTGAAGAACAAGATGCATTATCTGCAAGATCGCAAGAACGTGCGGTTCAAGCAATTGACGCTGGGAAATTCAAAGAAGAAATAGTAGCTGTTGAAATTCCACAACGTAAAGGTGATCCGATAATATTTGATACAGACGAATATCCTAAACGAGGGACTACTGCTGAAAAACTGAGCAAATTACGTCCAGCTTTCAAAAAAGAAGGCAGTGTAACAGCAGGAAATGCATCTGGAATTAACGATGGTGCAGCCGCAGTAGTTGTGATGTCGAAAGAAAAGGCAGTTGAATTAGGATTAACACCTCTAGCAACGATTGTAGCAAATGCCTCAGCTGGTGTTGATCCATCAGTAATGGGTATTGGACCTGTCCAAGCAGTAAAAAATGTTTTTGAAAAATCAGGTCTTTCGATGGCAGATATGGATTTAGTTGAAGCAAATGAAGCATTTGCAGCACAAGCAATTGCGGTTGATCGAGAGCTTGCATTTAATCATGATAAGCTTAATGTGAATGGTGGGGCAATTGCCTTGGGTCATCCAATTGGTGCAAGCGGTGCGCGCATATTTGTGTCACTTTTACATGAAATGGTTAAGCAAGATGTGAAAACGGGGTTAGCAACTTTATGTATTGGCGGCGGGCAAGGAGTCGCAACAATTGTCAAAAGACCTTAAAAATAGAAGGATGATTAGAATTGGCTAAAAAGAAAAACAAAATGTACGTCAACAACCTGAGAAATTAGAACATGGACAAGGAAATACTTTGTCAGATCAACTTCAAGTCGATGTTCTTGAAAAGTTGAAGTTAGCAAAGAAACAGCTACTTGATGATGAACGTGAGAAAGAAGAAGAGCGTCTGGCACAGGCAGAATTTAATCGGAAACAGAAAGAAAAAAATAAGTCCTTTGCTGAACTGTTAGATGATTATGGGATGAGTGGGAAAAAATATTAACGAAAAGACACCAAAGAGTTTTGATGCTCCTTGGTGTCTTTTTAGGCTTTTCATGTAAGATGTTCGGTGTATTGGTCCTTTGTAAGTAAATCATTGATTTCTTCTAACACGTTACTGGAAATCGATTGCTGGTAGGCATCCATCGTATTGTTCACTTGATTCACTGAACTAGCCCCTACTACGATTGAGGACACCTGTTTATGTTGTAGAACAAATGCCAATGCTAAACTAGTCAAATCTTTTGTGTTTTCTTCTAATTTTGTTAAGGTGCTAATTAAAGCGTCTTTTGAATACTTCTCGTAACCATTAGACTGCTCAGCTCGTTTGATTGCTTCAGCTGTAAGCAACCCTTTCGCTAGAGAGCCTCGCGTAATAACGGAAGCATCATGACTCGCAATCAAGTCCAACCATTCTTCAGGTCTTCTGTCTAACATGCTATATTGCATCATGACAGAGCTAGCATCGCTCTGGGACAAAAATCGTTGAATGACATTTGGTCGAATTGAAGAAATTCCATAAGCTCTTATAAGGCCTTCTTGTTTTAAAGATTCAAAAGCATCAATGGCTTCTTCTAAATTATTTTCCATTGTACCGCCATGGAGTTGATATAAATCTATATAATCGGTTTTGAGTCGTTGTAGACTTTCTTTTACTTGATGGGTGATATACGATTTTGATGAATCCCAACTCCAGGAATTGCCTTCATCATTCCATTTATTTCCTACTTTAGTAGCGAGAATGATGTCGTTTCGTTTACCCTTTAATGAATAGCCGACAACATTTTCGTTTTCTCCTTTATCGTATAGATCTGCAGTGTCAAAGAAAGTTATCCCTTGATCAATGGCTGCATCCACAATCTTTTTTGCTTGTTCCTTTTGTTGTGGAAGAGACATACACCCCAATCCTATTTCTGAGACCATTAGTCCACTTCGTCCAAGCTCACGTTTCTTCATCTGTCAGCCTCCTCATTTCATCCATGGTACAATTGGGAAAGCAAATAGACAAATAGAAAGAGTGGAATCTATGAAAAAATATGAAGAGAAATCGATTACATCCACACCTGTATATGATGGGAAAGTCATTTCACTAAGAATTGACGAAGTAACATTGCCTAATGGCAAAACATCTAAACGTGAATTAATTAAACACCCTGGTGCAGTCGCAATTATCCCTATCACAGCAACCGGTAAAATTGTTTTTGTTGAGCAATACCGAAAAGCACTTGAACGCTCTCTTGTTGAGACGCCTGCAGGAAAACTGGAGCCTGGAGAATCGCCGGAAATTACAGCAAGAAGAGAATTGGAAGAAGAAACTGGTTACGGATGTGAGCAATTAACGTATATCCAATCATTCGCAACCTCTCCTGGATTTGCAGATGAAATTATTCATATGTATGTAGCAGAAGGATTATATAAAATTGAGAATTCAGCGTCACTGGATGAAGATGAATTTGTCGAAATCATCGAAGCAACCATTGAAGAAGCGGAACTAATGATGAAAAATGGGCAAATATTTGATGCTAAAACGGCTTATAGTGTTTTATGGGTAAAAGAATATTTACAAAAAAGATGAATTTATAGGACTGGGACACGCATAAGCTACTCTATGAAAGGTAGGTGGCGGATGTTGACTCGGTCTTTCCCAATATTTTATTTACTAGGATTACTCGTCATCGGTTATTTAGGCGGATTGTGGTTATATTCGAAAATGCAATTTAATCAAGTAGAAAAAGTTATTAATTGGCTTGATCCCAGAATATTAAATGAACACATTCCGAGCGGCTTTGATTCAATTCTCCCGCAACTCATCACGATATTTCTTTTTCTTCTTTTCGCGACACATCTGATCCTAAAACATGTGATTCTGTTAATTGGTACGATGCGAGCTGTATTTTGGGGGATTTGTTCTGGTTTTTTAATCGCCCAGGAGACCGAGTTTTGGTCTTATGCGTTATGGTGGTTCCCATTTCAATTACTTTATTGTTCATTATTATTGCTCATCGGGTTTTTACTAGTGCCCCCACCGTCCTACCAAGAACTTAGTAAAAATCGTAGTTTTAAAGGGATTGGTCTCTTAAGTATTATTTATATTGTAATAACTGGACTTGAATTATTTGTACTCCCATTCATCCATCGTTTATAATCAATTCTAGATTATAATTATTATCAAGTGGAAGTCATTCTCTATCTTGTAATGAGAAAGACCAATTTGGTATAATGGAGATAGTTTGGGGGGCATCACATGGAGAGCCGAATTGATCGTATAAAAAAGCAGCTTCATGGTGCGAGCTATAAACTGACGCCACAGCGTGAAGCGACAGTTAGAGTGCTACTTGAAAATGAAGAGGATCATATGAGTGCAGAGGATGTTTATCTACTCGTTAAAAATAAAGCACCTGACATTGGACTTGCAACAGTATATCGTACACTTGAACTTCTTACAGAATTAAAAGTGGTCGATAAAATTAACTTTGGAGATGGCGTCTCAAGATACGATTTGCGTCAAGAAGGCGCAGCACATTTCCATCATCATCTCGTATGTATTGAATGTGGAGCCGTTGATGAGATCCAAGAAGATTTACTGGAAGATGTAGAAATGATTGTGGAAAAGAGATGGAATTTTCGCATTAAAGACCACCGCTTAACATTTCATGGTATCTGTTGGCGCTGCCACAATTCGCAGGATGAAAAAGAAGAGTGAATAAGAAGAAACAACTATTTTAAACGGGAATCACCTGATAAAAAGTTTCTTACATTCAAGTAGGTAAAAAGGATGGCAGATTGCTATCCTTTTTTATATTTATGGGAGGGATTGGAATGAAAGATATGCAAGATGCAGTTGCCGACTATCTTCATTTTTTACGAGTAGAACGCCAATTATCAGCGAATACATTGACATCCTATGAACGAGATCTGAAAGCATACATAAAGGATGTATCAAAAGTACAACAAATAAACACATTAAATGACGTAGATCGAATTCACATTCTTTCACATTTACAATCCTTAAAAACTGAAGGGAAATCTTCACGAACGTTAGCCCGACATATTTCTTCGATTCGTTCTTTCCATCAATTTTTATTAAGGGAACGCGTGTCAAACTCAGATCCAACGGTTCATTTGGAAATGCCACAAATGGATCGGACTCTACCAAAAATTTTATCGATTGAAGAAGTAGATGTATTATTAGCAACACCAACTCCGATGAAGCCACAAGGACTAAGAGATCGTGCGTTGCTTGAAATTCTGTATGCGACGGGAATGCGTATTAGTGAATGTATTTCATTGAATTTGGAGGATTTGCATTTAACGATGGGGTTTGTAAGGTGTTTTGGTAAGGGTGGAAAAGAGCGAATTATTCCGCTAGGCCAATCTGCACTCACTGCTTGTGAAGATTATTTAAGAGAAGGACGTCCGAAATTAATTAAACCTACACATCGCACAGATATAATTTTCGTAAACCAACGAGGAAAAGGATTAACTAGACAAGGTGTTTGGAAATTAATGAAAGAGTATGCCGTTAAAGCGGGCATACAAAATGAAATTACGCCACATACCATGCGTCATTCGTTTGCTACACATTTAATAGAAAATGGAGCAGATTTACGTGCGGTTCAAGAAATGCTGGGACATGCGGATATTTCCACAACTCAAATTTATACTCATGTAAGTAAAACTCGGTTGAAAGATGTCTATAAACAATATCACCCGCGTGCATAATTCGTTTTCATTCGTCAGAAGTCTGACGTGTATTTTTCCCGAATATTTGATAAGATACAGATAGAAGTTGAAGGAGGATATGTATGACAGACAAATCATTTAAACGAATTCATTTAGTTGTTATGGACTCAGTGGGCATTGGTGAAGCACCAGATGCAAACGCTTTCGGGGATATTGGTTCAGATACTTTAGGTCATATTGCAGAAAAAATGAATGGTCTAACAATGCCTAACCTTGAAAAAATGGGTTTATCGAACATACGACCAGTCCAAGGGATAAAGCCAGTAGAAAATCCAAATGCTTATTTTGGAAAAATGCAAGAAGCATCTGTAGGGAAAGATACGATGACTGGGCACTGGGAAATCATGGGGCTCAACATCAATCAACCCTTTAAAGTGTATCCAAATGGATTCCCGGACGAATTAATCACAGCATTGGAACAAAAAACAGGACGTAAAGTTATTGGGAATAAACCAGCAAGTGGAACAGAAATTTTAGATGAGTTAGGACAAGAACATATGGAAACTGGTGCGATTATCGTTTATACGTCAGCAGATCCTGTATTGCAAATTGCAGCACATGAAGAAATCGTTCCGTTAGAAGAACTATATAAAATTTGTGAGATTGCCCGTGAACTTACACTCGAACCCGAATTTTTGGTAGGCAGAATCATTGCTCGCCCGTTTATTGGACAACCAGGGAATTTTAAACGGACAACCAATCGTCATGACTATGCGTTGAAACCTTTTGACCGTACTGTAATGAACGAGCTAAAAGATGGGGAATATGATGTCATTGCAATCGGTAAAATCTCTGATATTTATAATGAAGAGGGAGTTACCGAATCAATACGGACAAAAGACAATATGGATGGTATGGACAAACTGGCGGAAGTCGTGAAGAAAGACTTCAAAGGCATCAGTTTCATAAACCTTGTCGATTTTGATGCACTTTACGGTCATCGTCGAGATCCAATCGGATATGGAGAAGCGTTAGAAGCTTTTGATGCACGAATCCCAGAAATCGTAAATGCATTAACAACTGAAGATTTACTTATAATTACGGCTGACCATGGCAATGACCCAACCTTCCCTGGAACAGATCATACCCGTGAATATGTGCCTGTATTAGCTTATTCTCCACGCTTTTCAAAAGGAACTGAACTTCCACTAAGTGAAACATTTGCTGATATCGGTGCCACAATTGCAGAAAATTTTAATGTTACGATGCCTAAATATGGTCGCAGTTTTCTTTCTTACTTAAAATAATGCTATGTTAAATTTCATTGTTGATATTTTCTTATATATAGATATGGAGCAAACTGCAGAGACTCCCGTGAATAGCGGAGCTGTTTCGCGGAATATCAACAGGATGATTTAACGTAGTCTAAAAAAAGGATAGGTGAATATTCATGAGAATGGTCGACTTAATCGAAAAAAAGCGTGATGGTAAAGAACTAACTACAGAAGAAATTCGTTTTTTCATTGAACAATATACAAATGATTCGATTCCTGATTATCAGGTCAGTGCTTTATTAATGGCTATTTATTTCCAAGATATGACAGATCGTGAACGTGCGGATCTCACAATTGCCATGGTTGAATCAGGAGAACAAATAGATTTGTCGGGTATCAAAGGAATTAAAGTAGACAAACATTCCACTGGCGGTGTAGGTGATACAACGACTCTCGTACTTGGTCCGTTAGTTGCTGCTTGTGGTGTACCGGTTGCCAAAATGAGTGGTCGAGGACTCGGTCATACGGGCGGAACAATTGACAAGCTTGAAGCAATAGAAGGTTTCCATGTAGAGTTAACAACAGAACAATTTACAAAACAAGTAAATGAAATGAAATTAGCAGTAATTGGGCAGAGTGGGAATTTAACACCTGCAGATAAAAAATTATATGCACTACGTGATGTCACTGGTACTGTTAACAGCATTCCTTTAATTGCAAGTTCAATCATGAGCAAAAAAATTGCAGCCGGAGCAGATGCCATAGTTTTAGATGTTAAAACTGGTGAAGGTGCCTTTATGAAAACGGTTGAGGATGCTCGCTTACTTGCAAAAGCCATGGTGCAGATTGGCAACAATGTAGGTCGTCAAACGATGGCGATTATCTCTGATATGAGCCAACCATTAGGATTCGCAATTGGAAATGCCTTAGAAGTACAAGAGGCTATTGACACACTTCGTGGAAAAGGACCAGCAGATTTGACAGAACTTTGCTTAGTCCTGGGAAGTCAAATGGTCGTTGTCGGAGGTAAAGCAAAAGATTTAGACGAGGCACGGTCGATGCTTTTAGAGGTGATTGACAATGGTTCAGCAGTTGAAATCTTTAAAGATTTCATTCAAGGTCAAGGAGGCAATCCGGCAGTAGTTGATTCTCCCGAATTGTTACCAAAAGCGAAGTATACGTTCGAAGTACCTTCTAAAGAAGCAGGGTATGTGTCGTTCATAGAAGCGGATGAAGTAGGTACAGCAGCCATGTTACTTGGTGCTGGACGTGCAACTAAAGACTCGGTAATCGATTTAGCTGTAGGAATTGTCCTACATAAAAAAGTTGGCGATCAAGTAAAAATAGGTGAATCACTCGCAACGATTCACGCGAGTTCTGAAAATATAGATCAAGTACTCGCTATTTTGTATCAATATATTGAGTTCTCAAAAGATCCTGTGACTGCACCTAGACTAATTGAAGAAATCATAACAGCATAAGTTTTAAAGACGAGCGTTCTCTTTTGAGGACGCTTTTTTATTTAGACATAATCAAAATTCAAGATAACCACGAACTGCACAGTCATAGTGATAACAACTAATTTAGGGAAGTATTAAGAATGAAAGGCCGATTTCACTGGCCACTCCTAAATTCGATAGAGGCAATGGGATTACAAGCAGTAAAAAAGATATTGCTCTAGTTTTCTAACTAGGAGGTGTGGATAGCACGACACCTTTACTTTCATGTGTTTTGTCACTGACACAACAATGGGAACAAAGAGTGGTTACCAAATAGAAGGAGGTCAAAATTTCATCTTTGACCGATTGGTCGATAAAGGCAGGCATCTATTCTCTAGTTGCCATAATAAGTATCACTGTTTTACATTGAGGAATCCGTAGCGACCTGAGGAACTTTATGTGACAGTGAACATTTTCTGTATTGAAGGACCGAGCGCACTTTGCTCGGTTTTTCTTTTATTCGATGTTTAAATAGTAGAAAGATTTTCCATACTAAGAATGAATTGAATGCCGCATAATCTGTCGATATATAAGATGTTTTACCTTTAATTGTCACCGAAAAGGAGTTTTAGGGGCTCACCTAGAATAGTCACGGAAAGGAGGAGTTACTAGATGAAACATCAACTATTATTTGTCGAAGACGGCATCGCTATTATTCGTTTAAAAGGCGAATTAGATCATCATGCAACACAAACAATCCGTGACGAAATTTCACAATCATTATACAGAGGAACTCTTCGGGCCATCGTATGGAACTTAAAAGAACTTCACTTTATGGATAGTGCTGGTATCGGGCTAATCTTAGGAAGAATGAGAGACTTTGTACCATCAAATGGTAAAACAGTTATTCTATATCCATCTGAAACCATGAAAAAAATCTTTCAATATTCCGGCCTAGGTTCATATGTTTGGCAAACAACAGAAGAAGAAACAATCGCAGAGTTAGGGGGTATTTTCAATGGAAAATGAAATGACGCTATCGTTTATTGCTATTAGTGAAAATGAAGGGTTAGCACGGATGGTAATGACCAGTTTTATTGCATCTCTAGACCCGACAATTGATGAGTTAGCTGAGTTTAAAACGATTGTTTCAGAAGCTGTTACGAATGCCATCATTCATGGCTATGAAGAAGATGGAGAAGGCATTGTGACAATTCGAGCAAAACGAAGTGGCCGTGAAATCACGATGACGATTAGAGATGAGGGACGAGGAATCTCCAACGTCGAACAAGCAATGGAACCTCTTTACACGTCAAAACCGGAAAGAGAACGATCTGGGATGGGCTTTACCATTATGGAAAGTTTTGCGGATCATTTATCGGTATGGTCAGAGCCTCAGAAAGGAACTGCGATTACCTTTACGAAAGAGTTTCTTCCCATACAATCCAATTTCGTTCTAGGTGAACGATGACGACGCCGATTGGACAACAACCCGTGTTGTTGACACAAGAAAAAATGCGAGAATTAATCCTCCTATCTCAACAAGGAGATAAGTTAGCTAGACAAACGATGGTTGAAGGGAATACACGACTAGTGTGGTCCATTGTCCAACGATTTGCTTCGCGGGGGGCGGATCTAGAGGACTTATTTCAAATCGGTTGCATAGGATTAATGAAATCTGTTGACAAGTTTGATTTATCGTATGAGGTAAAGTTTTCCACATATGCGGTACCAATGATTATCGGAGAAATCCAGCGTTTCTTAAGAGATGATGGCATGGTCAAGGTAAGTCGATCAATTAGGGAACTAAGTTTTAAAATACGGCATGCAACTGATGAATTTATTCGGCTTCATGAACGGCAACCCACTTTATCAGAACTGGCAGTAACGCTCGATGTTACCATGGATGAACTTGTTTTAGCATCGGATGCATTGAGAGATCCGGCATCACTACACGAACAACTCTTTGAAAGTGAAGGGGACGCATTGACGCTAATGGACCAATTGAGAGATGAGCGATCAGAGCGTTCGTTTGACCATATTCCATTACGAGATATATTGTCAAAACTAGGAAAACGTGAACAAATGATTATTTATTTGCGTTATTACCTAGACTGTACTCAGAGCGATATTGCTGAAAGGCTAGGGATATCTCAAGTCCAAGTATCTCGCTTAGAGAAGAAAATACTGAAGCAACTAAAAAGTTGGATGTTGCCTAAACAAGCAACATTAAAGGATGGATCTCAATAAATCATTCACTTTTTAACACAATTGAAGAAGCAGAAGGGTTTGTTAAGTCAAAGTTTGGTGATGGTGAAAGTTATGATGTTGGATTAAAACGCGGCCATATTTGGTCCATGCCTACACTATTTTTCTATATGAATGGGCTTATTGATTCAACTATTCTTACTCAAATCCTAACTCTGACTCAAGGGAATGTTTCTCAAGGGAAAAATGCCTCCACTTTTGATGAAGCGGAGGCAATGAATACTTATTTTCCGTATTTTTCTGTCACCATTTATGATTCAAAAGATGCCTGGATTTCTGCAGTACTCGGCGGTCAATTGGGTATAGTCACTCTAAGTGGGTACACCTATACAGTTGATGTAAGATCGTATGCGGGAAGACAACCTGAAGAGCCAGATAATGAAAAGGTAATTCGAGGGTCTAGGGACGGTTTCACAGAAAATATTATAATGAATACATCCTTAATCCGAAGAAGAATACGTGATGTTGATTTACGGTTTGAATTGACACAAATTTCAGAACGTGGAAAAACTGATATCGCCATTGGTTTTATTAAGGGTTTAGCAAATGAAGGGCATATCAACTATCTTCGAGAGCGATTGAAAAAAATCAAGCATGATGGTTTAACTATGACTGATAAATCCCTTGAAGAATGGCTTTTTAAGCAAAAATTTCATCCTGTACCATTTGTCCGTTATACCGAGCGAGCAGATACATGTGCAGCTCATTTACTGGAGGGGCATATTGCCATCATAGTGGACACATCTCCGTCGGTTATTTTAGTGCCAACAACGATATTTCATCATTTGCAACATGCAGAAGAACATCGTCAAGCACCTTTGATTGGAACTTTCGTGCGTTTAATGCGATTTGCAGGTTTCTCACTAAGTTTAATGTTATTGCCATTTTGGTATTTACTTGCTACTGAAGCGCAACATTTGCCCAAGTTTCTCAAATTTATTGGTCCCAAGGAGTTGGGCGAAGTTCCGCTTTTTCTACAGTTATTCATAGCAGATATTGGACTTGAGTATTTGAGGCTTGCCGCTATTCATACTCCTACCCCGCTCTCTACTGCTATGGGCTTGGTTGCCGCAATCGTAATTGGACAAATTGCGATTGATGTTGGATTATTTATTCCAGAAGTTGTGTTGTATACAGCAGTGTCATCAATCCTTACCTTTGCATTGCCATCGTATGAATTAAGTGTTGCAGCTAAACTCTTTAGGAATGTAGTTTTGTTTGCTACAGTAGCATTTGGCACCAATGGATTTTTCATCGCTTTATTGTTTACATTTATGTATTTAGTCTCAATCAAGCCAATGGGTGTGCCATACCTATGGCCACTAGTCCCTTTTTTCCCAAAGGCTTTAGCACGGATCATTGTCCGCTTCCCTTCTTCAAATGGAGCGCTCAGACCTTTCATTACCCATTCACCCCATCGAAAACGTTCATAATCCATCCATTGCATCGAAGTCTTTCCTTATGGTAAAGTTCATATATTGAAAACCATAGGGAGAGATGAAGATGCATTTATTTGGAACTCAGTCTGTGGACGGAAATGGCCACTTAACAATTGGTGGAACGTCTGCAATTACATTGGCAAAAACCTATGGAACCCCTTTATTTGTTTACGATACGGCTTTAATAAAAGAGCGTGCAAAAGCATTTATCCAAACCTTTAAACAAGCAGGTGTTCAAGCCCAAGTGGCATATGCAAGTAAAGCATTCTCATGTGTGGCTATGTATCAACTAGCAGCAGAAGAAGGTTTATCATTGGACGTGGTTTCAGGGGGCGAATTGTATACGGCGATACGTGCAGGATTTCCAGTTGAACGTATTCACTTTCATGGCAATAATAAAAGTGATGATGAATTGTCCTTTGCACTAGATTCAATGATTGGTTGTATCGTTGTCGATAACTTATATGAAATCGAACAGTTAAAGAGAATAACAGCTGACAAAAAGAAAAATGTGAATATATTACTACGGGTAACACCTGGGATTGAAGCACATACTCATGATTACATCACAACTGGTCAAGCGGATTCGAAATTCGGTCTTGATTTAAATAATGGACAAGCTGATCAAGCTTTCCAAGAAATAAAAGATGATCCATATATTCGTTTACTTGGTATGCATTGTCATATTGGATCTCAAATTTTTGACACGGTTGCCTTTTCATTAGCAGCTAAAAAGCTATTTGGTAAAATGTTGGAATGGAAAACACAATTCAACTTTATTTGTCCTGTCTTAAATTTAGGTGGTGGTTTTGGTATTCGTTATACCGAAGAAGACAAGCCCCTACAACCTGCAATTTATGTAGAAGATATGATAAAGTCGATTCAAAGAGATGTTCGCAATGAACAATATCCGATGCCCGAAATCTGGATTGAACCTGGACGTTCGTTAGTTGGAGATGCAGGAACTACACTTTACTCAATCGGATCTCAAAAAGAAATCCCGGGAGTAAGAAACTATTTAGCAGTAGACGGTGGAATGTCTGACAATATACGTCCCGCATTGTATCAAGCTAAATACGATGCTGCAGTAGCCAATAAAATGAACAATGAATATAATGCTACTTATACGGTAGCAGGTAAATGTTGCGAATCTGGCGATAAGTTAATTGAAAAAATTACCTTACCGCAAGTCCAAGCTGGAGATACACTAGCAGTCTTTTGCACTGGTGCCTATGGATACTCAATGGCAAGCAACTATAATCGACTTCCAAGACCTGCAGTTGTATTCGTTGAACAGGGTCAACACCAACAGGTTATAAAACGAGAAACATATGAAGATCTTGTCCGGCTAGACTGTTCTTTACAGGGGAAATCATTGGTCGAACTATCATGAGAAGATCGAATATAAAACTCTTACTATTTATTCTAATCATGGGTACAGTTTGGGGACTAGTGTATTGGCTTTTTATCGCACCTGACCTTTAAATTATGAGCAATTAGATGTCGTTAAACCCCATTTAGGAAGTGGGGGGTATACGGCATCTTATTTGGAGGAATTGTTAAATAATGGGATGTCGGTTGATGTTTCATACTAAATGATGTAGGATAGTCAATGATGTTGATGCGGAAACAAAAATGAGGGATACTATTATGTTAGTACGTTATAAAAAAACTTGTGAAAAAATCGCGATGGGTTTATTGTCATTTATGCCACAAGAAAAAGATATTAAAAAGTTACAAGAAACCATTCATACTTACGAGAACAACCCAAACTGGAATTTGTTTATGTGGAAAAAAGATGAAGATTTAGTTGGCTTAATTGGAATCGAAACATCTGATGAAGTATGTTTGGTTCAACATATTAGCGTGAACCCTTCTCATCGTGGAGAAGGTATCGGAAAAGAAATGGTGTCGAAAATCACGCAGTTTCTTCCATGTAATGAAGTAAGGGCAGCAGACTCAACAAAACCATTTTTAGACAAGTGCCTTAGACAAAAAGAAGGAACAGATGACTAATGTCTGTTCCTTCTTTTTTCTTCCCGTGCTTTTAGTATTTCAGACCGATCTCGAAGCATATGCTTGTGTATGAGATGATCTCCCGTAACTGGGATTGGTTGTGGCTGCTGATTAATGATTGTCACTAATTCAGGAGAGCTAATGGGTATTGTAAATGATTGAAAAGGCTGTTTATCACGGATCAGTTCAATAGAATGATTAAGATGTTCAATCACCATTTGAAGCTGAATCCCTTCAAAAAAAATACTTTCCACATTTAATAGAACTCGAGTTTGTGAATTTTCTAACGTTCGCAAAGCACCATTCATATTCCCTCTGCGCCAGTGATACATACCAGTGGATAGCAGGATCCATGCAGTTAGAGGATGTGTCTTATCGCCTGGTGCAAGTTCTTTCCAGTATTCTTCTAATACTTCGTGGCATTCAAAATAATCTTGATGTTTATTGAAGTACATAATAAATTGGGTGAAAAGTGGGTGAAACAACGGATGCATTCTTCTCACACTTCCTCTATACTAAAATTTGAATCTATTTGATCGGGTGATTTAACATGTCTTACGAAGTAAAATTGGATGCTTTTGAAGGTCCTCTTGATTTATTATTGCACTTAATCCATCGTTTGGAAATCGATATATATGATATTCCAATGGCAGATTTAACTATTCAATATATGGAACACATACGTGCTATGCAAGTCCTTGAACTAAATGAAGCAAGTGAATATTTAGTAATGGCAGCATCTCTTCTTGCGATTAAAAGTAAAATGCTCCTTCCTATCCACGAAGGTGACTTTGAAGATGATGAATTGATGATCGATATGAATGATCCACGTGAAGAGTTGGTAGGTCGTCTCATAGAGTATAGAAAGTATAAAGATGCAGCAGAAAAGTTGCAACAACTAGAAGAACAACGTACTCAGTTTTTCACAAGAGCACCAAGCGATTTAACAGACTATCAACCTACATTACAATTAGCTGCATTTGAAGAGCCATTAAATGTCTATGATATGATAGGTGCTTTTCAAAAAATGATGAGAAGAAAACAATTAAAAGCACCACTATCTACTAAAATTGCAAGACAGGAATTATCAGTAAAAGATCAAATGAAACATGTGTGTTCAATAATTAAATCACATGGTGGTAGTTGTTCATTTTACGACTTATTTCCTTTTGAAGACAAACCAACGCTTGTTGTAACTTTTTTATCATTACTTGAACTAATGAAGAGGCAGATCATCATGGTCGAACAACAACAGAATTTTGATGAACTAACAGTCAAACTACAAAATGAACGATGGGAGGAAGAATCACTTGAACTTATTGATGAGTAAAATTGAGAGTCTTCTTTTTGTCACTGGCGATGAAGGACTATCCGCAAAACAAATTGAAAATTTAACAGACGCGACGCCATGGGAAGTAAAAGATGCATTAACTAAATTGCAAGAGGACTATGTGAATTCGAAAGTTCGAGGAATCGAATTAAAAGAATTAGCTGGTACATATCAACTTATTTCAAAAAAACAAAATGCGGAAACCATACAACGCCTCGTCGATAACCCAACCACCCAACCACTATCACAAGCATCCCTGGAAGTGCTAGCAATTGTCGCCTACAAGCAACCGATTACCCGAATTGAAATAGAAGATTTACGCGGGGTGAAAAGCGAAAGACCTTTACATACGCTAAGCTTGAAAGGATTAATTCAAGAAGTTGGGCGAGCAGAAGGTACGGGACGTGCAATCCTATATGGCACCACGAAGGAATTCTTAAATGTTTTTGCTTTGAATGACATTCATGAGTTGCCACCTTTACCAGAAACAGAAGTGAATGATGAAGAAGACCAAACTGATTTATTTATGACTAAGTTTCAAGAAACGTTCAGTGAACAAAAAGTATAACAATTGAAAGGTGTTGCTATTTGCGAAAACTGTTTTTTATGGTTTTAGTTGTTTTCTTGGTAGTTACAGTTTTTCCGACCTTTTCACAAGCTCAAGGTTCCGCGTATGCGGTGATTGACGCCAAAACTGGTAGATTACTTGTCGGTAGTGGTGCACATGATAAGCTGGCAATTGCAAGTCTTACGAAAATGTGGACGGCAGTTGTCGTTGCAGATGAAACGAAATTAAAAGAAACAACTCGGATTTCAGCAAACGCTGCGACAACAGAAGGATCATCCATTTATTTGAAGACTGGTGAAGAAAAACCCATAGATGTACTTTTGTATGGATTAATGCTGAGATCAGGAAACGATGCGGCAGTTGCTCTCGCAGAACATACAGGAGGATCGGTATCAGGTTTTGTGAAATTAATGAATGAAAAAGCGAAAGTGATGGGATTGAAAGATACAACATTTACCAATCCGTCAGGACTTCACGATGATCAGCATTTATCAACTGCATATGACACTGCACTTATGTTGAAAATAGCAATGGAAAATAAGGAATTACGTCCAATCTTAATGGCAGCAAATTACAAGCAAAAAGGTACAAACTGGGAAAATAAACATAAGCTTGTTCGTTCAGATACAAAAGCAATTGCAGGTAAGACTGGTTTTACCAAAACGGCTGGAAGAACACTCGCAACCTATTTCAAAGATGGTGAAGAAGAAGTTATAGTCGTGACAATCAACCAATCAAATGATTGGGAAATGCATCAGCTACTTGCGCAGAATGCGTTTAAACAATATGATAGAGTGCAAGTCATACAAAAAGGTTCTTATGATTTACCGGGCGGATTGGTAGTTAATGTGGAGCAATCAGCCTATGTGTTAAAAAAGAAAGACGAACAAGTTTCTCATCTCTTGGTTCTAAACCGAGCTAAAGCAAAAGCGAAAGTTGCACGATGGGATGTTCAAATTAACGGAATAACCATACTTTCTAAAAAAGTGAATATTGAGCGGAATGAATGATGAAGACTGCTTTTAAAAAAGCGGTCTTCTTTTGTTTTGAGCGAAAGTATGCCATAATTTTGACAGAGTATAGGAAACGATGAAGAGGTGGAAGTATGGAGAGATTACAAAAAATGTTAGCCCATGCTGGGGTGGCATCCCGCAGAAAATCAGAGGAATTAATTTTAGAAGGCAAAGTAAAAGTGAATGGAAAAGTTGTAAAGGAACTTGGAACGAAAGTATCCGCAAGCGATACAGTTGAAGTGGATGGTGTGAAGTTAGAAAAAGAACAAAAAATATACCATTTATTATACAAACCAAGAGGAATCATCTCGGCAGTCACAGATGATAAAGGCCGCAAAACAGTTGCAGACTTATTCCCTCATATTAATGAACGATTATTTCCAGTTGGACGATTGGACTATGAAACATCGGGACTTCTGTTAATGACTAATGATGGGGATTTCACGTATATGTTAACGCACCCTAAATTCAAAATTGATAAAACGTATGTAGCGCGAGTAAAAGGGATACCGACAAGAGAACAACTCCGTCCACTTGAGCGTGGCGTTGTCTTAGAAGATGGGAAAACAGCTCCTGCTCATGTGAAATTATTATCGGGCGATACAAAACAAAACAAAGCAATCATAGAAATAACGATTCACGAAGGAAAGAACCGTCAAGTACGTAGAATGTTCGACGCGATCGGTTTCCCTGTACAAAAATTGAAACGGGAACGGTTTGCTTTCTTAACATTACTTGGATTAAACGCAGGCGAATCTCGAGAATTGACAGCTCACGAAGTAAAATTATTGCGCGTTATGGCTGAAACAGGAAAAATCGGGAAATAATTTAGGCGTGTAAACGTTCACAAACCCTACAAATGTATGCGTTATTCAGTTGATTTTCTTTGTTATAATAACATTGATTATTTCGTAATAGGGAGGTTGGCTAAATGGCTCAGACGAAACAACAACGGTTAATTATGAGAACTGTCATCTTGGCAGTTCTAGTAGTTGCGATTGTTTATACGATATTCACCAGTGCTACAAAAGAAAAAGTAGCAGTTTTAAGCGTCGGTGACAAAGCACCTGATTTTACATTAGTTGATCTAAATGGTGAAGAGCATAGCTTGTCTAATTATAAAGGACAAGGTGTGTTTTTGAATTTCTGGGGAACCTGGTGTAAACCATGTGCAAAAGAAATGCCTGCAATGGACCGTCAGTATGAGGTGTTTAAAGACAAAGGCGTTCAAACTCTTGCTGTAAATATTGCTCAATCAGATTTTGAGGTCCAACGATTTACTGATCAATATGGTTTGGATTTTCCTGTTGTCATTGATAAAACAAAAAGTGTAATGGATGCATACAACATTAATCCATTACCTACCACAATGTTAATCAATCCACAGGGTAAGATTGAGAAGATTATCACAGGAGAAATGACAGAACAGGATATTGCTGCTTTTATGGAGCAAATTGCACCTGAATAAGGAGTTCACTTTAAATGAACAAGATACTATGTACTTGTGGGCATGAAAACCCAAAAGGAACAGTTTTATGTGGAAGCTGTGGGCGTCCACTTACAGAAGAAGCCTCAAACCAGAAACTAGTAGACATGCGGTATGAAGGTTCTGCACGCCGTTCACAAACCTTCAACAAATCGATTATTGATAAAGTTTGGAACTTTTTTTCTAGTGTGAAAGTAGGAGTTTCATTAATCGTCATTATTCTAGTGGCAGCTGCTATTGGGACCATTCTGCCTCAGGTATTTTATGTGCCTGCTACTGGGGAAGCAGAAATCGCTGCTTACTATGAACGTGTATACGGTACATTCGGAAAATTATATTATCAACTAGGTTTGTCTGATTTATATGGGTCGTGGTGGTTCCAAACATTGATTGGGATGCTCGGAATATCCCTTATTGTCGCAAGTTTAGACCGTGTCATTCCTTTGTATAAATCACTTAAAAAACAACGGACTCGTAGACATGAAAGCTTTATGAAACGCCAACGTATATTTGGAATTGGTGAGAACGCACTAGGCGAAAATACATTTGCAAAGAGTGAAGAAAAGTTAAAAAGTCTTGGGTATAATGTTAAACGTGAAGATGGAGCAGTCTTAGGTGAAAAAGCTCGCTTTTCCAGATGGGGCCCTTATATTAATCATTTAGGTTTGATTATCTTTTTATTTGGGGTGATGCTCCGTGCATTGCCAGGGTTTTATGTGGATGAAACCATGTGGCTTCGTGAAGGAGAAACAAGAGCGATTCCAGAGACACCAGGGTATTATCTTAAAAGCGATGAATTTATTTTAGAAACGTATGACAAAGAAAAAGCGGATGAAGTATTCAACGATGCAATTGAAAGAGTTGGTACGATTGCCTCAAACTATCAAACTGACGTAGTCCTTTATAAAAAACCTGAAGATGCATTACCAGGTCAAACCGACAAGTTAGAAGAAGTTAAGAAAGATTCAATCCAAGTAAATGAACCTTTGAAGTTTGAAGGATTTGCGGTTTATCAAATGGATTTCCGACTAGATGAACTTCGCAGTATGCAATTTAACTTGTCGAACAAAGCAACAGGGGAATCACTGGGTGATGTTTCAGTTGATTTAGTAGAACCTGAAATGTCTTATGATTTAGGGAATGGAAATAAAGTAGAGTTGCTAGGATACTATCCGGATTTCACTGGATTTGAAAATGGTGAACCTCAAACACAGTCGCCAATTCCAAATAATCCAGCATTTTTAGTGAAAATGACGACTCCAGAAACACCTAAAGGTGAAACAAGTTTTGTTGCGATTAAACAGACAGTTGAACCATTTGGTGAAAATAAATATAAACTTGAGTTTAATAACGTGGAAACACGCGATGTTTCAGGTTTAACCATTCGAAAAGATAAAACTCTATGGGTTTTAGCCCTTGGTGGATTAATATTTATGATTGGTGTAGCACAAGGTTCGTATTGGAATCACCGTCGAATTTGGATACATGAAACAAAAGATGGACATATTGCGGTAGCTGCACATACGAATAAAAACTGGTTGTCGGTCAAAAAAGACTTGGATCAAGTAACGTTAGTAGCAAATCTACCTCCTTACATTGACCAACATGATTTAGAAGCATTAGAGGAAAAAAAGGATGGTGAGAAATCGTCATGACACTAGTCTCAGTTAGCGGGAATTTATTGTTTATCGCTTTTGTTTGTTATTTAGCTGCCACACTATTTTTTGGTGGTGCAGTAAAAAGTTCCACGAAAGAAATTGCGACTTCTGAAAAACGATGGGGTCGTATTGGGATCATTATCACGATTATCGGGTTTATTTCAAATCTAGGTTATTTTGTTACACGCTGGATTGCTGCAGGACATGCGCCAGTAAGTAACTTGTTTGAATTTACAACAGCATTTGGAATGATGATTGTTGGTTCGTTTATTTTAATTTATTTTCTTTATAAAACCCCGCTACTTGGATTATTCGCTTTACCAATTGCGGTTATAATCATTGGTTTTGCTAGTATGTTTCCAACTGATATCAATCCATTAATCCCGGCACTTAAAAGCTATTGGTTATACGTGCATGTTATTACAGCTGCGCTTGGAGAATCAATATTGGCTATGAGTGCCGTGGCAGGATTAATTTATCTCACTAAAAATATAGACCTTACCAAAAAATCAAAACAACGTTTTTGGTTAGAGGCCGTCATGCTTACTTTGGTACTTGTATTAGGATTTGTGGCTTCCACCACTACTTTCAAAGTGATGGATTATGAAGCATCATTTAACTATATCGATAAAGAAGAAAAAGCAGATGAGATTACGTACAATGTACCGCCTATATTCGGAATGAACGAATACGAAGCATTAACACCTGGTACGATGACACCACTGGTGGAAACACCACCGATTGTAAACGCGAAGAAATTAACGACAGTTACATGGTCCTTAATTTTCGGACTTGTATTGTATGTTTTAATTCGATTAATCATTCGAAAACCAATTGCAGCACTATTGCAACCACTCGCTAAAAAAGCGAATTCGCAATTAATGGATGAAATTGGTTACCGAGCTGTATTGATCGGCTTCCCTGTATTTACATTAGGAGCACTGATTTTTGCCATGATTTGGGCACAAGAGGCGTGGTCCAGATTCTGGGGATGGGATCCTAAAGAGGTATGGGCTCTCATTACATGGTTGTTCTATGCAGCATTCTTACATCTTCGTTTATCTAAAGGGTGGCAAGGGGAAAAATCTGCTTGGTTGGCTGTAATTGGCTTTATTATCATCATGTTTAACTTGATTGCGGTTAATTTAATTATTGCTGGTTTACATTCTTATGCCTAATATAGAAGCCTTTTCCTTCAATGGGAAGGGCTTTTCTTTCTTTTTAATACCGGCAACTGTACAATAATTGATAGAGATAGTTCGAAAGGGGTTACCCATAATGTCAGAAGATATTGCTGTATTAGTGGTAGATGACGAAGATCGTATTCGTCGCTTATTAAAAATGTATTTAGAACGTGAAGGTTATGTAGTAGATGAAGCTGAAAATGGTGCTATGGCAATAGAGATGGCAATGGAAAAAGATTATCATTGTATATTGCTAGATATTATGATGCCTGAAAAAGATGGTTTAGAAGTATTAGAAGAGCTACGCGAACAAAAAACCACGCCGATTCTATTATTAACAGCAAAAGGCGAGGAAGCCAATCGGATTTCGGGATTTGAATTAGGTGCTGATGATTATATTGTAAAACCATTCAGTCCACGTGAAGTAGTCCTTCGTGTAAAAGCCGTTTTGCGTCGTTCAGTATCTATTGCACCAATTTCGACTTCAACGGTTTCAAAAGATCTCGTTGTTTTTCCGAATTTAACAATTGATCACGATGCGCACCGAGTAACAGCGGATGGAACTGAAGTAAATCTAACTCCAAAAGAGTATGAGCTTTTATACTTTTTAGCAAAAGCACCGGATAAAGTATTTGATCGTGAACAGTTATTAAAAGAAGTCTGGCATTATGATTTCTTTGGAGACTTACGAACTGTGGATACACATGTTAAGCGTTTAAGAGAAAAACTTAATCGAGTATCTGAAAAAGCAGCCAAGATGATCGTGACCGTCTGGGGTGTCGGATACAAATTCGAGGTAATCAATGAATAGAATATGGAACAGCGTTGTCGGGAAGCTATGGGTAACCATATTGCTTCTCGTTTCGTTTGTATTATTTATCATTACAATCTTAATGCTAGAATTCTTAGGGAATTATCATAGTCAGCAAGCCGAAGTGACTTTACGCCAGGAAGCTGGAACCATTGCTCGTATAGTGGATGATCACGATAATGTAGATACGTCACTTGACATTATCTCAGTTATATTAGGTCCTGGAACCAATGCACTTATTTCGAAAGAACCACGTGAAGTTTCATTGACACTGCATGAAGGTGAAAATGGGGAATTGATTCACGAATACATTATGAAAGACAAAACACTTAATAGAGTGTTTCAATCATCTGAACCAATTTTGAAGGAAATGATTTTGCCTTCATTAACGAACAAAAATCAAATGGAATCATACTATGTGTTGGCTTCTCCATTAAATGTAGAAAATGAACTGCATGGGGCAGTCTTTATTTATCAAAGTTTAGACGTGATCCACCAAACAACAAAGAAAACGACAAACATCGTCTTTCTATCCGCATTCATAGCCTTTATTTTAACCACTTTTTTTGCTTTTTTCTTATCCACAAGAATCACTTCACCTCTTCGAAAAATGCGTGAAGCAGCGTTTGAGTTATCAAAAGGGAATTTTGATTCAAAGGTACCGGTCTTGCAAAATGACGAAATAGGTCAACTTGCAACCGCGTTTAATCAAATGGGTCGTCAGCTAAAACATCACTTGGAAGTAATTAATCAAGAAAAAGAACAACTTTCCAGTATTTTGACATCTATGACAGATGCGGTCATTACATTTAATCGTGATCACACCATCTTATTAAGTAACCCTCAAGCAGACAAATTGCTACAAAAATGGTTCTTTCGGATGGGGAATAGTACTAGTCAGCCAATTCCGATGGAGATGGACCATATGTTAGATCATGTGCTGCATTTAGAAGAGGAAATTAATGAAGAACTAGAAATGGAAGGAAGCTATTACGCGATTTCTATTAGTCCACTATATAGTGGGGATTCAATTCGTGGGGCAGTTGCAGTCCTTCGAGACATGACCGAACAACATCGCCTTGACAAGCTACGATCAGATTTTATCGCGAATGTATCCCATGAATTGAGAACGCCTATTGCTATGCTTCAAGGATATAGTGAAGCGATTGTGGATGAGATTGTCACATCTGAAGAAGAACGAAACGAAATGATGAAAATCATTTATGAAGAATCACAACGTATGGGACGATTAGTTACAGATTTACTTGATTTGGCTAGAATGGAATCCGGTAGGATGAGGCTCTATAAAGAAAATGTCGCTGTTGCACAAGTAATGGAAAGAATTACACAGAAGTTTTCACAAGTTGCCAAAGAATCTAATATTAATTTGGAGTTTGTAAATAGGATTTCACCTCAATTAACTGCAGAAATAGATGTGGATCGAATCGAACAAGTTTTGACCAACTTAGTCGATAACGCCATTCGGTACACGCCGAATGAAGGAAAAGTTTCAGTAAGTGTCGAACAACACAAAGCATTCGTTAAAATAAGTGTGCAAGATACTGGAACAGGAATTCCATCAGAGGATCTTCCGTATGTATTTGAGAGATTTTACAAAGCGGACAAATCAAGGATGCGTGGTAAGGGCGGAACTGGATTAGGACTCGCGATTGCAAAGAATATGGTAGAATCCCATGATGGGGACATTACCGTGCAGAGCATAGAGAATAAAGGAACCATTTTTACTTTTACATTACCAATAAAAAACTTGTAACTTTTTTATTCAATGAAACGACTAATTTATGAACGGGGGGAGTTTATGAATGACTCCGTTTTTCACAGACTATATGACCAGTACCACCAAGATGTTTTTCAATTCTTAATGTACATGGTGAAAAATAGACAGACTGCAGAAGACTTAATGCATGAAGTATATATTCGAGTGTTAAAAGCTTATAGCAAGTTTGAAGGCAAAAGTTCGGAGAAAACCTGGTTGTTTTCAATTGCTAAAAATGTGGCAATCGATCATTTTCGAAAATCGACCGTACGCAAGAAACACGCTTTTGATTTTTTTAACTGGGAAAAACAAGAGTTAAAGTCTCCTGATGCACTGCCGGAAGAATTAGCTGAAATGAATGATGAAATGAAGCAATTGTTATTAGCATTAGATGAATGTACAGGCGATCAAAAAATGGTCATTATTATGCGGTATTTCCAAGACTTATCCATAACTGAAACAGCACAAGTATTGGGCTGGACAGAAGGAAAAGTAAAGACCACACAACACCGTGCCATTCAAAAACTGCGGGATCGATTATCTGGGCATTCGGATAGGAGGCAAGTTCACGATGAGTAACAATAAATGGAGTGAACAGAAAATTGATGATTTACTTAGCCAAGCGCCCAAACTGCAAGACACACGTTCAAAAGATGAAGTGTTCAAACGGTTATCGGAAGATCCAAGATTGAAAACACAAGTTCCCAAAAAGCGGACTACATGGATTCCCTCAGCAGTAGCAGCAGCTGCGGTTCTTACATTGTGTTTGTTTACAGCCACCATGTTGAATCAACCGAATGAATCCGCTGAGATGGCAAAAGATCAAGGAGAAGTTTCCAGGGAGACTTCAAGTCAAGATAGTTCGGAAGACGCCTCGATGACGATGATGAAAGTTGAAGAAGCTGAAATCACTGAGGGAAGTTCTGATGAAATGATAGAAGCAAAATTAGAAAATGAACACACATTTTTGTCAAAGGCATCAACAGGGAATCAATTGACGGCAGTTTACCCGGATGAAGTGACTGATGATGTTACGGTCTTCCGGCTTGGTATGGCAGGGGATGCGGCAAATAGCGTTCCTGTGACCTTTCTAATTCCTAACAGTCAAATTGCTGCTGATTTCGGTGATAGAAAGCCAACATCATTAGAATTGTATCAAACGTATGCACCTCGGATCGATGAGGAATCTTTAGGTTTTACTGATTATCACCCTTATAAAGGTTCTTTTTCAGTTCAAGGAGATTCCTTACATCATACTCTCCCTAAAGATCATGCGTATGATACAGCTTCCGGCACCATCACCGTTTTTTTTCAATCCTTGAGTGAAACATTCCATGATTATTCTCAAATCGAATTTTTAAATGAAGATGGAACCAATGTGGAATTTGATCAAGCGGGTGAACCAAGTAAACCTACGGTGCTAGACGGGACCATCAATCATTCTGCTTATTATCTTTTCCGACAATCAAATAAAAATGTTTACTTAACACCAAACTTTGGGCAATCTTCTATTTCGTTGTCTGAAGCACTTCTACAAATGAAAGAAAAACCGAATGATGTTTACGAATCAGTGATACCCGAAGGGGTTAATTTTGAAGTGAAAAATGCAGGTGACATAACCCAAGTCGTTTTCTCACAGCCATTGGACCTGGAGAAAATGAATGCCCAAACAGCGACATATCTGATTGAAGGATTATTGCTGACAGGTGCAAGTTTTGGGGAATCGTTACAATTTGAAAATATTGTGCAACCAAATTGGAATGGCTTTGATTTTACCAAACCATTGCCTATGCCATTGGGTGCAAATGAAAGTCCCTTTTTGTTAAAAGAATAAATACACCCATTCGTAAGCTCAAGTAGTTTACAAATGGGTTTTTTTTCTTATAGTATACTATGTAAGTTAATATTGATTCATCTTCGGGGCAGGGTGAAATTCCCGATCGGCGGTAATAGGAGAACGATTCCTTAAGCCCGCGAGCCGTAAGGCAGGATTTGGTGCAATTCCAAAGCCGACAGTATAGTCTGGATGGGAGAAGGTGAAGGTGCGGTCGTTTTTCGTTCTGTCATTTAACGAGACGCCTATTTAAGTGCGCCTTTCTACTCCCCTAAGCGATAACGGCTTATGGGATTTTTTTGATGGGACAAAGCGAACGAACTTTTCTTCTTGTGGAGTGAATCGACAAAAGGAGAGAGTAATATGAAGAACACTAAATTACGTATTATGATTGCGGTTGGGATGTTAAGTAGTATTTCATTTGTACTGATGCTTTTCAACTTTCCATTACCCGTATTACCATCGTTTTTGAAAATCGATTTTAGTGATGTACCTGCACTCATTGCAGCGGTCATCATGGGTCCTGTAGCTGGGATCTTAGTCGCGCTTTTTAAAAATGTTTTATATTGGATGTTTAGTGGAAGTCCAACAGGTGTTCCAGTTGGTGAAATGGCCAACTTTGCAACGAGCATATTGTTTATAATACCGGTCTATATGATTTATCGGAAAGTTACAACTACAAAAGGTTTAGCAATTGGATTAAGTGCTGGAGTATTTGCAATGGCACTTGGCATGAGCGTATTGAACTATGCCGTATTCCTACCGATGTACACTTACTTCTTGAACTATCCAGCAGAAACTGGAGATGCATTATTTAAATCGATTGTACTTGGAATATTACCATTCAACTTAATTAAAGGTGTACTACTTTCAATGGTAATCTTTGTTCTTTTTAAAACAATGAAAAGTTGGTTAGATAAACAGCGTATACAATTTTCATAAAGTCATAATAAAAAGCTACGGAAGAAAACTTCCGTAGCTTTTTTGTGTCTTACATAGCAGACCATGCTTCTACACTTTTTACTATTCGTATTTTAAAGCGTCTCCATCAAATGATTCGTCAGCTACTTTAATTGAATCTGTAGGACAGCCTTCAAACGCATCTTGCATGTCTTCTTCTAGTTCATCTGGAACTTCAGTAGTTCCCATGTTATTATCTAAAATAACAAAGGCAATTCCTTCGTCATCATAATCATAGATATCTGGAGCAGCAGCCCCACACGCGCCACATGCAATACATGTATCTTTATCTACAATAGTATATTTAGCCATGTTAAACCTCTCCTTTTTCTCCGTCCGCTTGAAAAAGCTTTCGTACTTATTCTAATCATGTTTTATGCAATTTTCAACCTAAATACTCATCGATTGGAGGAAGGTCTGTGCTATTCCAACAAATTATCTTACATATGGTCCATCGTTTAAATGGAGAAAGAACAATCTCTGCTCCTTTTCATTTACTTAGAGGGAAACGTTCAGGACAAACGATTCAAGATGTTAAGAGCTTTGGTTTTACAAAGTACTTTTCATTATTTCCAAAACTATCTAAAGAGTCATACGACCAAACCATTCAACTAATGATTCAATCGGGGCTGTTGATTGTAAATGAGGATTCCATTCCGCATACTACTAAACTCGGGCAATTAGAGCTGCGACAGCTACCAAAACTTAAATTAAATGGCTGGTTATATAGAGGAAATGAACGATTATTTTTTCAACGGCTTTCTTTAGTAACTCAGACATTATCACATGTACAGGCTAAAAGTATGGCATTCACCCCTGTGCAAAAGGACGATAAAATTCAACAATGGGTACGGCAATTCCTAAGAAGTGTTCCATATCAATCAACTACATTTATTCAGCAATTTTATCAAGAATTATCCACTGTATTTCAGTCGCCAAATCTATCAGATCAACATTTGACAATTTTGTGTCATCGATTATCAGGGTTTGAAGTAAGTGGAATTACATGGCAACAATTATCGCATGCATTAAAAACCGATGAGCTAGACTTACAAATAAGATTCTATGAATGCTTACACATCTTACTTGATGAAATACTATCTAATCCTCAATTAGTTATATTGTGTAAAATAAGTGAAGGAATAAAGACAACCACCCCGTTAACAGATTCTGCAAAGAAAACATCAGAACTTCACCAACAAGGCTATTCTTTTGAACAGATTGTTACTATGCGGCAATTAAAAACGAGTACAATCGAGGATCATTTCGTGGAAATGGCAATGAATAATCCATCATTCTCGATCAAAGTTTTTTTTCCGAATGTCGATTCAAATATGTTGATTCAACAAGTTAGAAATCAACAGACCAAAAAATTACGCACGTTAAAAAATGCTTATCCTACATATTCCTACTTTCAGTTACGATTATTATTAGTAATGGGCGGTGATTCAAATGACAAAGAATCTTTATAAGGTACTTAATGATAAATTTGGTTTTTCATCTTTTAGAAAAGGTCAGAAAGAAATTATTGAAAGTATATTAAATGAGGAAGATGTTGTAGCCATAATGCCTACAGGTATGGGGAAATCCCTATGTTATCAAATTCCTGGATATCTCATGCCGCATACCGTAATTATTATTTCCCCTTTGCTATCATTAATGCAGGATCAAGTCGAACAATTGAAAAAAAGGGGTGAAAAGCGAGTTGTTGCGTTCAACTCTTTTTTAACACCACTTGAAAAACAACAATTTTTACAACGAATCGAATCCTATAAATTCATTTTTTTGTCACCAGAAATGTTGATGCAAGACCTAGTTAAAGCAAAACTACAAAGTATTCCTATTTCCCTTATTGTTGCGGATGAAGCACATTGTATTTCACAATGGGGGTACGATTTTCGCCCGGACTATTTGAGATTAGGTGAGTGGTTACACGAACCGACCCGACCTCCGATCTTGGCATTAACAGCTACAGCGACACAACAAGTCATGAATGATATTACACTCCATTTAAACATGGTAAATCCTACTTATCACATGCAATCACTTGATCGACCTAATATTCGATACTCAACTGTTGAAGTAGATTCATCTCATCATAAATTTGAGTCTATACTCAAACAAATTGAAAGTTATTCTGGTCCTGGAATTCTGTATACACAATCTCGGAAGAAAGCCGACGAGTACGCGCTTAAATTAAGTGCAGCAGGAATACGGATTGCATCCTATCATGCAGGAATGGATCAAGTGGATCGAATGTTTGTTCAGCAACAATTTTTACAGAATGAAATTGAATGGGTATGTGCTACGAATGCATTTGGGATGGGTGTACATAAAGACGATGTTCGACAAGTTATCCATGATCATTTTCCATCATCAGTCGCAAATTATGCCCAAGAAGTGGGACGAGCTGGAAGAGATGGAACAGACGCACTAGCAACTTTATTTTATACAATTGACGATGAACATCGCACAATTTTTGTTGCAACTAACGATTTTCCTGAAGAAATTCACGTTAAAATCTTTAATGAGAACAAATATAACGGAATGAGCGCCAATCAATTAGTGTCACAAGGATTACTATCTGAAAACCACGTGCGAATACTCGATTATTGGTCCGCACGGAAAACGGAAGAAGATACAATTTCTATGCTTCAGCAATTGAGACAAGAAAAAGTTCAACAAATCCATAGAATGAAAGAAATCATTACAAATTCATTATGTATCCGACATCAAATCGTGCAAACATTTGGTCAACAATTAGCAGACAAACCTCAAAATTGTTGCTCAAAGTGCGGGTTGAATACAGATGAAATTGTTCATTCTTCCCAAGAACGTTCTCAACAGATATTGTTAAGTCCATGGCAAAATAGATTATCTTTATTATTCCCAAGGGGTTAATAATAAAGTGAGGTTTGATTTACTTTTTCTCCAAATTTCGGCATAATAAGTACAGACGAAACGTAGAATAGGAGTTTATTGTAATGAATAAAGATGATTATCAAAATAAAATAGAAGAACATCGAAAACCTATTGAAATTAATAGTGCTGAAGAGCCAAATACACGTAAATCTAGACGTACTAATCCTTCCGTGTCAAAACAATCTAAAAAACAAAAACGAAATTATCTATTACCGATCTTGTTCTTTTTCTTTATCCTAATCCCAGTGTCTTTTTTAATTTATGTATTTGTCTTCTATCAACCAAGTTCGAATGGAGTAACTGTTGTCGACAATAGTCAAGTTCAATACGAACAAAATGAAAAAGAGGATGTAGCTGACACTAGTCCAGATGATGAAAGCACTGATCCACTAGCGTCTGATGTAGATCCAAAAGATTCAGAAGCGAGTGAGGAAACAACAATACCTGAAGAAACAACAGTACCAGAAGACCAACCGGCGGCACCCCCTGTTGAACAGCCTTCAGAAGTTCCTTCCGAACCACAGCCGACCTCAGATAAAACACATGTGGTACAGCCTGGTGAAAACCTTTACCGTATTGCCTTAAAATACTACCCTTCAGGTGGTGGAGTAGATCTAATCAAATCTGCAAATAACTTAACTTCTGACTCGATATCATCCGGTCAAACATTAATTATTCCGAATTAAATGTTTTAAAAAAGGAGTAAAGGGAATTTTGTAGAATAGTTAATACGTACTGAAATGAGAATGAGGTGACTGAATGTTTGCGAAAAGTGTAATGATACCAAAAGAAAAATGTATCACAATCGAAACAACCGAGTCTTTGCAGACGGCATTAGACTTATTGGAGAAAAATCAAATTGACGCATTACCAGTTTTAGAGAATGGAATATATAAAGGGATATTGAATCGTTATATTGCCTATAGAGCTTTTTACTATTGCGGTCTAAGCAAAGATGAATTTCAGGCGCAAACGTCTCTAATGGACGTTGTGACAAGAGAAGATATTTATTTAAACATTGAAGCTGTGTTTGAAGATTCTTTGATCCTACTTAATGATTTTCCAATAATTGCCGTTGTGGAGGAGAATCAATTCTTGGGGTTAGTGACACGTTTTGACATTATGGATCAGTTCCGCAGCGCATTTGGAATGGATCGCCCTGGCGTCCGCATTACATTTACTTCTGTAGAAACAAAAGGTCAAATTGCACGCGTTTCGGATATTATTCAAAAGTTTCATGAGTCAGTTATCTCGTTAGTTACATTTGATGAGTCAGACAAGTTACTGCGAAGAATTGTCTTGAAGATCGAGAAACGTGATAATATTCAAAAATTCCTGAATGAACTTGATCGCTCAGGATTCCGTGTATTGCACATGGAAGAAGATTGATTCATAGACTATGAAATAGCTCAATGTAAGGGGAAGGGGAGACCCTCCTCTTTTTATTTTGATTAAGGGGTGAGTGAATGCGTTATTTAATAACCATGATGGGTGTGATTTTTAGTATTCCTCTTTTCATGTTTAAAAAAGCATTTGAAACAAATGTTCTTCATCAAGAAATTGAGGTGGAATCTGTAAAGCAAGAAACTTTTCGACTTTTTTTTATTTCAGATATTCATCGGAGGAAGATATCAAATCGGCTAATTGAAAAAGTTGGTTCGGATATTAAGGCCGTGATCATCGGAGGAGATTTAGCCGAAAGAGGAGTTTCATTGGAACAAATCGAAGAAAATATTAAACAACTCGCGAAAATCGGACCACTAATTTATGTATGGGGAAACAATGACCGTGAAGTTGGCGAACGCCATATTCGCAAATTCATTCTTAATGAGGGTGGCATTCTACTAGAAAATGAGGCAATCTGTCTACAAAATCAGCGTGAGCAACTATGGATTGTTGGGATTGATGATGTTTCTTCTGGACGTGCAAATATTGAAAAAAGCTTTGCTAAGGTACCGGAAAGAGAGACTGTTGTTTTTGTCTCACATACCCCATTCGTCTTTAATAAAGTAATAGAACGTTATAAGCCGAGTGTGCTACTTGCTGGTCACACCCATGGTGGACAAATTCGAGTAGGTAAATGGGGTTATTATCAGCGTGGAACCCTAAAGTCAGAGAACAACGTCGTAACATTGATTAGTAACGGTTTTGGAACTACTTTTATGCCGCTGCGTTTAGGTGCGCCTGCTGAGTGTCATATCTTGTCGATTATGCCCTTGCAAAACGAATGACTGTACAAATGAAATGTAAATCCTCTTAGTTGTATAGTTCGTCAGGTTCTCCTATCATTATGTTTAGGTAGGAGAATTTCTATTTAAAGGAAGTGTAGAAAAATGAAAAATGTAAACGCAATTGTCGTCGGAGGGGGACCCTGTGGTCTAGCAACTGCAATAGCCTTACAAAATATTGGTGTCTCATCGATTATTATTGAAAAAGGGAATGTAGTGGAAGCAATATATAAATATCCCACACATCAAACATTTTTTAGTACAAGCGAAAAATTAGCAATCGGGGATGTCCCTTTTATTATTGAAGGACGCAAGCCTAAACGTAATCAAGCTCTTGTTTATTATCGTGAAGTAGCAAAAATGAAAAAATTACAGGTCCATCGATATGAAACGGTCGAGCGAGTTGAGAAACAGAAGGATACCTTTGTAGTGTATACATCAAAATCCACCTATAAAACAGCAAATGTTATTATTGCGACTGGCTATTATGACCACCCTAATTTGCTTGGAATTCCTGGTGAAGACCTGCCAAAAGTAAGTCATTACTTTAAAGAGGGGCATCCATATTTTGACACCGATGTGGTAGTAATTGGTGGTAAGAATTCAAGTATTGATGCCGCTCTAGAATTACATAAGGCTGGTGCTAGAGTAACTGTAGTATATAGAGGGTCTGAATATTCAAGCAGTATCAAACCGTGGATATTGCCTGAGTTTGAAGGGTTGGTTAGAAGTGGAGAAATTAATATGCTTTTCGATTCTCATGTCGAGCAAATAACATATGAAAAAGTTCGAATCCGTCAACACGAGAAAATGTATGACATTAACAATGATTTTGTATTTGCAATGATTGGGTATCACCCAGACCATGACTTTTTGAAAAATATGGGTGTCCAAATTGATGAACTGTCAGGAAGACCACTGATAAATGAAAGTACGATGGAATCTAACATAGAGAACCTATATATTGCAGGTGTCTTAGCGGCCGGGAACAATGCCAATGAAATATTTATTGAAAACGGACGGTTCCACGGAGAATTAATTGCAAATTCAATCTTGCAAAAAGAAAAGCTGCCAAAATAATGGCGGCTTTTCTTTTGGTGTATTGTTGGATTTCTATTTCTTGAAAGTCATTCAATCTACTATCTCGAGTTTTTTAATCTTCCGTTATTTCAACATTATTTTCTTCAGCTAATTGCTGGACTGATTTTATAAAGTTTCTCATTTCCGAGCGACCTTCGGATAACATATGATTCGCATCACTAATTAAATCATAATCTTGTGCTTCAAGAGCTGCTAAAACTTTAATGATTGCATTATATTGAGTATTGGTTGCTTCAAGATAAAGTTCGTGAACTTGTATTACTTCCGGTGTGTCAGGATCTATTGCTTCGGCTTCTTCTATAAGGATTTGATAGGCAGGAAGAACAACTTCTATAAGGTGAAGATACATATCTTCATCATTGGTGTAGTTAGAACCAGTTACACTTTCATACTCGCTAATTGCTTTAGTTTCTAGATCAATAATTGAGGACATATCGTTATTAATATAGTTCAAAAGATCATCTTGAACTTGATTACCACAACCAGCTAATCCTAAAAATAAACCAAAAACCATGAACAAAGCCGTTTTCTTCACAATAATCCCCTTTGTTTTTATTTCGAAAAAGGAAAGCGAAATACTTCTTCATGTTGAACCGTGATATGAATGAATCACGCCTATTTATGGTTTCATCTCGCTGTATTTATTGACCACTTCATTTATATGAGAAGGCTACATTGAAAAGGACTTAACATTCAATAAATTTCGATGATCCAACGGGCTTGTAAACTGTGAAAGCGAAAGCTAACCCCAAAAAGGAAATAATTCTAATAGTTGAATATGGTTGAAATAGAATTTTTCACATGGGGATCAGAGAGTCCGATGAGTAATTTAATTCGTGCTTTTTGGCCGCTTAACCCATGAGCAAACAAAATACCCATTTTTTCTAACATTTTTCCGCCGCCTTCATATCCATAAACAGGTTGAGCAATTCCGTTGTAACATCTTGATACCAAAACAATAGGAATACTTTGTTCTATAAGCTGTTGAATTGCTGGTATAATTGCAGGAGGTACATTCCCCTGCCCTAACCCTTCCAAAACCACTCCGTCGTACCCTGACTTGCCTACATGTAAGAGTAAATCAGCTTCCATTCCTGCATACACTTTGAAGAGAGCGATTTTTTTACTGATATTGCTCACATCATACGTTTCTTGACGAATTGGAGAATGGTGGAAGTGTACACCTGTTTTAGTAATTAGTCCAAGGGGTCCATATTGTGGACTTTGGAAAGTGGATACATTGCTGGTCGATGTTTTCGTGACATTTTGAGCAGTATGAATTTCATCATTCATCACGACAAGTACACCTTTGCCAAACGTATCATCGGAGATTGCTACTCGTACTGCAGATACCAAATTATAAACACCATCTGCACCAATTTCATTTGATGATCTCATGGCACCCGTTAAAATAATCGGGACATCACTTTTTATTGTTAAATCAAGGAAATAAGCGGTTTCTTCTAAAGTATCTGTACCATGTGTAATGACGATTCCTTCCACATCATATGATGATAATTGTTCATCGATAATTACTTTAAGTTTCAACATCTCCTTTGGTGTCATATGGGGAGAAGGTAAATTGAAGGCATTGATTTCATGAATATTCGCGTATTGCATCAAAGTGTGTATTTCAGCTGTGATTGGATTCGTCTCTCCTTGTATTACAGCTCCATTCATTACATGCATCGAAATTGTACCACCTGTATGAATTACTACTATTTTTTTCATGTTATTTTGATCTCCTTTCAACCATCAGAGGAATTAAAAATGATATAATTAAACGATGAAAAGGAGGCGAGTGCAACTTGATTATCATATTATCTGTCGCAATCGCTCCAGGACTTGCTCTATTTAGTTATTTGTATTTACGAAATCAGATATCGTCAGAGCCTTCACGAACATTGTTTCATACATTTATCTATGGCGCTATCTTAACTTTTCCTATTCTTTTCATACAGCATGTGTTTGAAGTAGAACAAATCATGCAATCATTTTTTATAAGGAACGTTCTGTTTACTAGTATGCTTGAGGAATTTTTCAAATGGTTTATTTTGGTTATGGCCATTTACCAACACGTAGAATTTGATGATCCATATGATGGTATTTTATATGGTGCTAGTATATCTTTAGGTTTTGCAACAGTCGAAAATATTTTATACTTGTTAACTTATGGGTTGGATACAGCTTTTTTACGGGCTATGATGCCTGTCTCGAGCCATGCTATTTTTGGTGTAGTTATGGGTTATTATCTAGGGCGTGCAAAATTCGCAATAAATGGTAAATCGAAACCGCTTTTATTTGTTGCATTATTGACCCCAATAGGTTTACACATGATGTATAACGGTATATTAGCGATTGAAGGAATTTCAATATATTTCATGATCCCATTTATGTTGTTTTTATGGTGGTTATGTTTAACGAAAGTGAAGAAAGCACACTTACTGACCATACAACATTATAGTTAATAAAAAAATATCATGCTGTTTTAAGCCAATTTACGAATTGGTTTATTTTTTTGTATAAAATTCGTCATTTTCCTCATTCTAAAAAAAAGGAGAAATGTCGATGAGAAAAAATAAATGGCTTTTAAGTATGGTGACGTTTAGTTTGTTAGTGTTTTCGGTTAGCTCCACCCATCCTACAGAGGCATTTTCAGCACAAGAGATTGAGCTTGGTGCATTTGGTGATGATGTAATTGAATTACAATCACGTTTGCAATACATCGGGTTGTACAAAAACAAGATTGATGGGGAATTTGGATACGGAACATATTGGGCACTTCGGAATTTTCAAGAGAAATATGGACTACCAGTTGATGGGATTGCAGGGCAAGCAACGAAAAACAAGTTAGCAAGTGTTGCGAAATACAATAAAGAATTTGTACACAATCAAATAGCTAAAGGAAATCAATTTACACATTATGGGGGTACTCCTTTAGAACAACAAGTTAAAAAAGGGGCAAACCAAGGTGCGAAACAACCGGAACAAACACAACTTCCATCTAAATATTCGGAACAAGATTTACAGCTGATGGCCAACGCGGTGTACGGTGAAGCACGTGGTGAGCCATACGAGGGTCAAGTTGCTGTAGCAGCAGTTATTTTAAATCGTGTAGAAGATCCACAGTTTCCAAATTCGATAAGTGGAGTGATCTTTCAACCGCGGGCATTTACGGCAGTTGCCGATGGACAAATATGGCTAACACCAAATGAACGAGCAAAAGAAGCTGTACTTGATGCGTTAAATGGGTGGGATCCATCTGAAAACGCACTGTATTATTTTAACCCTGTGACAGCAACCAGTGACTGGATTTGGGGTAGACCTCAAATAAAAACAATTGGGAAACATATATTCTGTGATTGAGGAGGAATGACGTGAAGATTTTATCTGGTGTATTAGCAATCGCCTTAATTGTAATGGGCGTATTTTTATATAATTCGAAACAAAATGAAGAAGCATTACAATATAGCTTAAGATCACAATACACAAATCAAATATCCGATGCATCTGAAAAATTAACTGAGCTACAAAAATCCGTACAGAGTGCAACAGTCTTTAAAGACAAAACCGCACAAGTCGAACCATTAGAAAATATTTGGAGACTATCTTCAGAAATAAAAAGCAATATCGCTTCTCTTCCACTGCAACAAGATTTTTCAAATGAATGGATGAACTATTTAGGGAGACTTGGTGAATATGCAAAATTAAGAAGCCAAGATAAAGTGCCCGAAGATAAATGGTTAAAAGTCACAAATAATGTAGCGACTAATTTAAATGATTTTTCTTTTGAGTGGCAAAATGCAACAACGGAAATGCTAGCAAAACAACAATCATTCTCTAAGTGGCAAAAAGAAATTAAAGCAGGAGAACCTTCAAAAACATGGACAGGTATGTCCGAAACAGTTAAAGGATATTCCGAAAGTGATTTTCCATTAACAGCAAGTGAATCCGATGATCAAAAGAAAAAAGATTTAAAAGCTATCGAGGATAAACCTGTTACGGAACAACAAGTTGTAAAAAGAATGAAAAACACATTCCCAGCATTTAAAAACGCAAATTTAGTTACATCCAGCAGTAAGCCTGATGCACCATATCCGTTTTACCATATTCAATTTCACGAAGGAATCCGAATTGGTTACGCAGATTACACTAAAAAAGGTGGACATCTCCTATCCTTGTTAATTGAACGTCCTATTGGAGACAATCGCATCACGCAAGAACAAATGAAAGCGAAAGCTGAGAAGGCTGTAAAATCATATGGCTTCAATGATGTAGAACTTGTTGAAACTCGTGAAAACCACTTGTATTGGCATGTCGTATTTGTTCGATTATCTCCAGGAAACAATGCACGTATTTATGCAGATGCGATTCAATTGAAACTTGCAAAGGACGATGGCGAGATTCTAGGTGTCAATGCACTGGAATATATTCAAAAAGAGACGTTGCCTGATCAAAAATTAGTAACGATAGATTGGAATGAATTCTTTACTGATCAAGTAAGCGTTGAAAGTGAAAGACTAGGGTATACAGAAAATGAACGGTTACAGCAAAGATTATGCTACGAGTTAATGGTTTTAAAAGAAACTAATCATGGATCGAACACACTCCGTATAATGATCGATACTGAAACAAAAGAAGTTTTGAAGTCTGAAATGTTAAATTAGCTTACTAAGGTTGTAATCAAAATTCAAAGAAAATTCCATGCCTATCGTAATACTGAAACCGAGATGAAAGCTCACGAAGGTGGGCTTTTTTTTGTTGAGCTGTGGTACAATATGTGTGAGAAAGTTAAGGGGTTGATCACGTGATTAAGAAGATTCAAATAGCCATTGATGGACCTGCGGCGGCGGGTAAAAGTACGATCGCAAAAATTGTGGCTGATGAACTGGGTTATACCTATATTGACACCGGGGCTATGTATCGGGCGATTACGTATAAAGCACTGGAACAAAACATAGATTTAGAAAACGAAGAGTTATTAGCTTCTTTACTGCTTGAAACCAATATTGAGTTAATCCCATCTGATGAAGGACAACTGGTCTTACTGGATGGAACAGATGTATCGAATGCTATTCGTTCGAATAAAGTAACTTCTTCCGTTTCAGCTGTAGCAGCACATGCTAGTCTTCGTGAAGAAATGGTTAAACGTCAAATGCAAATGGCTGAAAGTGGTGGCGTGGTTATGGATGGCCGTGACATTGGTACTCATGTAATGGTTAACGCAGAATTAAAAGTTTTTATGTCTGCTTCTGTTGCAGAACGTGCTAATCGCCGTCAGTTGGATAATGAACAACGTGGAATTGCTTCAACTGTGGAACTGCTAATGAAAGAAATCGCAGAACGTGACAAATTGGATAGTGAAAGATTAGCATCACCTCTTGTTCAAGCGAAAGATGCCATTTATTTGGATACAACAAATTTGTCCATTCAAGAAACTGCACAACGCATAACTCAGTTAGCGAAAGAGAGGTTGAGCTAAATGAACTTATACCATTTTGCCAAGTCACTTGTTTGGACAGTATTGAAACCGGTTTATCGATTCGATATCCATGGTTTGGAGCATTTCCCAAAAACTGGCGGAGTATTAATTTGTACGAACCACATTAATGCCCTTGATCCACCCGTCGTTGGAATTACAGCACCAAGACCCGTATACTTCATGGCGAAGGCAGAATTATTTAATGCACCAATATTAAAACCGCTCCTTCCAAAATTAAATGCCTTTCCAGTAAAACGTGGATTAAGTGATCGGGAAGCATTAAGGAGAGCCATAGCCATATTAAAAGGCGGGGAAGTAATGGGTCTTTTCCCAGAAGGCACTCGTAGTAAAAATGGTGAGCTTGGAAAAGGATTTTCAGGAGCTGGGTTTTTCGCGCTTAAAGGAGAAGCTGACGTAGTTCCATGTGCAATTATTGGGCCCTATAAGTCATTTAGACGTTTGAAGGTTGTCTATGGAAAACCGATAGATATGCAGCCTTATCGCGAGCAAAGAGCTTCAGCGGACGAAGTCACAAGTGTAATCATGAGCCGAATTCAAGAATTATTAGATGAGCATAAATCGTAATATTTGTCATAATCGTTAATCAAAAGTTGAAATTTTTGTTTTTATTGAAGTATTCGCATAAAATAAAGGTTGGAACGTTGTGAAGGAGGATGCTATATGTCTGAGGAAATGAACTTGCAGGAAAACCAAGAGTTCCGTGAAGGAACACTTGTAAAAGGTAAGGTTGCCCTAGTTGAAGAAAAGGCAGTTACTGTCACAATTGAGGGTGCACCATTTGATGGGGTCATCCCGATTAGTGAACTGTCAAGCTTACACATTGAAAAAGCTTCTGACGTCGTTTCAGTCGGTGATGAGTTGAAATTAATCATTACAAAAGTTGAAGATGAAAATTTTGTGTTGTCTAAAAGTAAAGTGGATGCCGCTGAGGCATGGGATTCACTAGAACAAAAGTTTACTAGTGGTGAAATTTTTGAAGCAGAAGTAAAGGATGTTGTCAAAGGTGGGCTTGTCGTTGACCTTGGGGTCCGCGGATTTGTTCCGGCTTCACTTGTGGAGGATCATTTTGTTGATTCTTTTGAGGATTACAAAGGGAAAGTTATGACTTTTAAAATTGTTGAAATGGAAAAAGAAAAAAATCGTATCATTCTTTCTCATCGTGCAGTGATTGAAGCTCAAAAAGAGTCAAATAAAAAAGATGTACTTGATCACATAAATGCTGGTGATGAATTAACAGGTACTGTTCAAAGAATTGCTGCATTTGGGGCGTTTGTGAATCTAGGCGGGGTGGATGGCCTTATTCATATTTCTCAATTGTCGCATGAACATGTTGAACAAGTATCAGATGTACTTCACGAAGGGCAAGAGGTCAAAGTGAAAGTTTTGTCCATTGATCGTGATAGTGAACGAATCTCTTTATCTATTAAAGATACACTTCCTGGGCCATGGGAAGAAATTGAAGACAAAGCACCAAGAGGGTCTGTCCATACAGGTACAGTTAAACGCCTTGTTTCTTACGGGGCATTCGTTGAAGTATTTCCTGGCATAGAAGGACTTGTCCATATTTCTCAAATTGCACATACTCATATCGGTACTCCACATGAGGTGCTAAAAGAAGGGCAAGAGGTGCAAGTGAAAGTATTAGAAGTCAATAAACAAGATAAGCGTTTATCATTAAGTATTAAAGATCTAGTAGAAAAAGACGATGAGTACTCAGGTATTGACTATGAAATGCCTGAAGAATCAAAAGGTTTTTCAATAAGTGATGTTATTGGTGATAAATTAAAAAACTTTAAATAATGGAGTAGTAGATGACTAGAGCAGAACGGAAATTAGACCATATTAAACATGCATTGTCGACCGGACAATCGAGAGAAACATGGTTAGATGATATTCGTTTCGTACATCAAGCACTTCCTGACAGCAGTTGGGAAAGCGTGTCATTGCAAGCTCAAATTGGCGAACTCATATTTGATTCGCCTTTTTTTATTAATGCAATGACGGGTGGAGGAGGAGCTAAAACGACTGAGTTAAACAGTCAACTAGCCCGTATTTCTCGTGAAATGAATATTCCTATGGCTGTGGGTTCTCAAATGGCTGCCATTAAGAATTCGGAAGAAATCGAAACATATACTACCATACGTAAAGAAAATCCGAATGGGATTATTTTCGCGAATCTTGGTAGTGAAGCCTCATTGGATCAAGCAAAGAAAGCCGTAGACATGTTGGAAGCAGATGCTCTTCAAATCCATTTAAATGTTATCCAAGAATTAACGATGCCTGAAGGGGATCGGAATTTTAAAGGGGCACTTCAAAGGATTGAACTTTTGGTAAGATCACTTGAAGTACCCGTGTTTGTAAAAGAAACAGGCTTTGGAATTTCTCAAGAAAGTTTTTTGAAACTACAGGAAATTAACGTTGCAGCCGTTGATGTAGGTGGTTTTGGCGGAACTAATTTTGCTGCAATAGAAAATGAAAGACGTCATCGTAAACTTACCTACTTCAATGATTGGGGAATTCCTACTGCAGCTACTCTTATTGAAACAACTTCTCTCGACACTAAAATTCCTGTGATTGCATCCGGTGGCATACAACATGCACTTGACCTTGTGAAGTGTTTGTCGTTAGGTGCTTCTGCCGTGGGGTTAGCAGGTGTTTTCCTAAAAACATTAGTAAATGATGGAGAAGAAGCGACGATAGAAGAAATAAAATTGATAAAAGAAGATTTGACGATGTTAATGGTATCTCTCGGGGCTAGTTCTATAGAAGATTTGCAAAATGTCCCACTTATTATTTCAGGTGAATTACACCATTACTTAACCCTTCGTGGAATCGATACGCATACATATGCCAATCGGAAATAACAAAGAGTTGTAGACAATTTCTAATGTCTGCAACTTTTTTTATTGTATTTTTGTTCATACAAGGCGGAAATGTACTGTTTCTTTTTATATATAATAATGCAACATTCTTTAATATTTCCAATATTTTCGTAAGAGAATTAATACTCGCAATGACAGCGAATCCTGAAATCGTATAGATTTACTATAAGCGACCGCTTATATATGAGCACTCAAAATTCACACGAAAATCGATTTCATATGGTGTGTTTTTGTCTGTTTAAGCATAATTAGCCTTTAAATGTCGAGCTTTCTTGGCGTTTTATACTTTTCTTATGTATAATACTTTAGAGAAGAAGTTGGAAGGATGAAAAATATGTCTAAACCGGTAGTAGCAATCGTCGGTCGACCGAATGTAGGAAAATCAACAATCTTTAATCGTATTGTTGGTGAACGCGTTTCCATAGTGGAAGATATTCCAGGTATTACACGTGATCGTCTATATAGCGCGGCTGATTGGTTAACTCATGAATTTAATATTATTGATACAGGCGGAATTGAAATTGGGGATGAGCCCTTTTTAGAACAAATTCGCCAACAAGCAGAAATCGCCATTCAAGAAGCAGACGTTATCATTTTCTTAACGAACGGACGCGAAGGCGTGACAGCTGCAGATGAGCAAGTTGCGAAGATTTTGTATAAAACGAAGAAACCTGTCGTATTGGCGATTAATAAAATCGATAACCCGGATATGCGCTCGATGATTTACGATTTCTATTCACTGGGATTTGGTGAACCATTCCCAATCTCGGGATCACACGGTCTTGGACTTGGAGATTTGTTGGATGAAGTAGCAAAAAACTTCCCTGAACAAGAAGAGGAGTTATATCCTGAAAACGTCATCAAGTTTTCATTAATTGGTCGACCAAATGTCGGGAAATCTTCTTTAGTTAACGCTTTCTTAGGAGATGAGCGTGTAATTGTTAGTGAAATTGCAGGAACAACCCGCGATGCCATCGATACACAATATGAATTCGAAGATCAACCGTACGTTATCATTGATACTGCGGGTATGCGTAAAAAAGGGAAAGTCTACGAAACGACAGAGAAGTACAGTGTACTTCGTGCACTTCGGGCAATTGAACGTTCTGATGTTGTATTGGTCGTGTTAAACGGTGAAGAAGGTATACAAGAACAAGATAAAAAAATTGCTGGATACGCTCATGAAGCGGGGAAAGCGGTCATAATCGTTGTTAACAAATGGGACGCAGTGGAAAAAGATGAGAAAACAATGAACAAAACAACTAAATTGATTCGAAGTCACTTCTTGTTTTTAGATTATGCTCCAATTATTTTCGTTTCCGCGAAAACAAAACAACGAGTTCACTCACTATTGCCGGTTATTAACCGTGTCAGTGAAAACCATGCAATGCGTGTTACTTCAAGTATCTTGAACGAAGTTATTGAAGATTCAGTTGCAAGAAATCCTGCGCCAACGGACAAAGGGCGTCGTCTGCGCATTTACTATGCTACACAAGTAGCAATCAAGCCACCAACTTTTGTCGTCTTCGTAAATGAACCAGAAATTATGCATTTCTCTTATGAACGATTCTTGGAAAACAGAATTCGTGAATCATTCGATTTCGAAGGAACACCAATTCGCCTTATCACACGTGCTAGAACGTAAGTTGTTCCAGTAAGGGAGTTGCTAACATGGAAAAAGTAGTCGTATTAGGTGCTGGGAGCTGGGGGACAGCTTTAAGTATTGTCCTTGCCGATAACGGGCACGAGTGTTTATTATGGTCTCATCGTAAAGATCAGGCGGACGAAATTAACGATCAACATTTAAATGAAAAGTATCTTCCGGGTACAATTCTACCAAAAACATTAAAAGCAACGTCTTCACTTGAAGAAGCAGCTGGTCATGGGAAAATCATTGTGATAGCTGTTCCGACTAAAGGAATTCGTGAAGTGTGTCGTAATTTGAAAGAAATGATAAATGAACCGATGCTATTTGTTCATGTTTCAAAAGGAATTGAACCAGATTCTTTAAAACGGATTTCTGAAGTCATTCGCGAAGAAGTCCCATCACATCTAATCGAGGAAATTGTCGTACTTTCTGGACCAAGTCATGCCGAAGAAGTAGTTTTAAGACATCCCACTACTGTAACAGCTGCTTGTGAAGATATTCTGTATGCTGAAAAAGTACAAGATCTGTTTATGAATGGACATTTTCGTGTATATACCAATTCAGATGTCATTGGCGTTGAAATTGGGGGAGCTCTCAAGAATATCATCGCATTGGGAGCTGGAATATCGGATGGTTTAGGTTATGGGGACAATGCGAAGGCTGCACTTATTACAAGGGGACTTGCTGAAATTGCAAGACTTGGCACAAAAATCGGGGCGCAGCCTTCAACTTTTTCCGGTTTAACCGGAATTGGTGACTTAATTGTGACATGTACAAGCGTTCATTCAAGAAACTGGCGTGCTGGCAACTTGTTAGGTAAAGGAATGAAATTAGACGAAGTATTAGAACAGATGGGTATGGTCGTCGAAGGTGTTCGTACCACGAAAGCTGCCTATCAGTTATCTGAATTTCACAAAGTTCCGATGCCAATAACTAGAGCATTGTATGCTGTATTATTTGAACATGTTGATCCAAAAACAGCGGTTGATCAGTTAATGGACAGAGTGAAGAAACGTGAAATGGAAGATTTGTATGAATATCAATAAATCGTCACAAAACAAGAGGTAGCGAGTCTTTGCCTCTTGTTTTTTCATGTTATACTTAATAGTTGAAAGATAGTGAAGGGTGGTAGAGTATATGTCGTCAATGGACAAAATGTGGGTTTCATTTGCTTCCATGGGCTTTATGATGATTTCTATGGGGTTAATTTATTTTAGTAGAAATAAAATAAATAATCGTGTCTTTAAATTTATTTTTGCGCTTGTAGCATATGTACTTCTTATCGTTGGTTTTTTAAGTATGGTTTATATTGTATTCAGTGGTCCTACAGGACGTTCATGAGGTGAAATGATGAAAAAATTATCTTTATTTTGTATAGCGATGTTTGCTGCAATTCTAATGTCGGGATGTATGTATCCTGACTCTGAACGAGCAGAAAATGAAAAGCCCTATGATGATCAATTGACGTCTGTTCAAGTAGCCGTTGAAAAGTTCCAAGAAGCTACTAATGGGATGTTGCCAATTAAAAACAGAGATCAGGATGTCGACCAATACATTAAATATCCAATTGATTTCGAGAAAATTGTACCTGCATATTTAAGTGAAATTCCTCCGAATGCATACGAAAATGGCGGGTTATTTCAGTATGTCATTATGGATGTGGAAGAGAACCCCACTGTAAAAGTAGTCGATTTACGTAGTGCTGAAAAAATAAGAGAATTAAATATTAAATTAGGAATTAATGGTTATGGACCAATTGCTGAACAAGTCGATAAAAATGTCTATAAATTGGATTATAAAGTTATGGGTTATGAAGATGAACAAACCGTTCCAAGTCCATATTCAGATGTTAATCTCCCATTGGTTGCTACTGGAGACGGGACGATTTATATCGATTACTCGATAGACTTAAATCGTATTCTTCAGGAAGATAAACCGAAAGTTACTCCTGGAGAAGATATTCGCTATCTTCTTGTCGATAAATATCCTGTAGTTCCAGCCTATTCACTACCATATACGGTAAATGAAAAAAACGAACCGGAATTTTTATCAGAAGAAGATAAATAAGTCCGCTAAGAAAAACTGGGCAATGTGCGCGATTCTCTATTACAATTGAAAGGTTTTAATTTCTGACTCATCTTTATTTTAAGTATATCATATTTAGGGGAGGTTATTGAAAAGTCCTTTCATTCTAAAAAAGCTCGTTAGTTATTTGTAAATACTGTTTTTTGGTGACATCAATATAGGGTAGGAAAAGCTATGAACGCTGGTTTCGGGGTACTCCCAAATTTCTTGTATTTTTATAAAGACATAGACCATGCTATTACAGGACATGTGACCTTTCGGTTGAGTATAACGTGCTTAAGTTTGGTACCATAATCGGTATTTCCCCAAAATAAAATTATAGAAATAGAGACAAACGTTTCGTGCATATGCATGAAACGTTTTTTTTGTGCATACGATAAAGTGCGTAGGGAAAGGGGGCAACGATATGGCTGAAGAGCTTTATCAACAAATAGCCGAACGGACAAATGGAGATGTATATATTGGTGTGGTTGGACCAGTACGAGTTGGAAAGTCTACTTTTGTAAAACGAGTAATGGAGAATTTAGTAATTCCGAATATGACAGATGAAGTGGAAAAAATTCGTGCTCAAGATGAATTACCACAAAGCTCTCCGGGTGCGGTAATCATGACAGCAGAACCGAAGTTCGTCCCAGCTCATGGTACTAGCATACAAGTTGGGGAAGATTCATTCCGTTTCAATATTCGCTTGGCAGATTGTGTAGGATACATTATTGAAGGTGCAAAAGGTCATGAAGATGAGAATGGTCCTAAGTATGTCCACACTCCGTGGCATCACGAGCCTATACCTTTTGAAGAAGCAGCTCGAATCGGTACCGACAAAGTAATTCGCGATCATTCAACTATCGGGATTGTGATGACCACGGACGGCTCGGTTAATGACATTCCGCGAACAGCTGTGGAAAAGGTAGAGGAAGATATTATTAACCAACTAAAAGAAATTGGCAAACCATTTGTCGTCGTGCTAAATACAAGACACCCTGCACATGAATCAACTCTTGGATTGCGTGATGACCTCTGTAAAAAATATGATGTACCAGTTATCGCAACAGCCGTGGATCAAATGACGGTAAGTGAGATCCAAAATGTATTAAAAGAAGCACTTTATGAATTTCCTGTCACATCTTTCGATTTGTTAACACCTGAATGGATGGATGTATTAGATAATGATCATCCGTTAAAGGTATCACTAAATAATTCGTTAGATACGTGGTCTCAACAAGTCTCTAAAATCCGAGATGTAAAAGATTTAGCAACATATTTAGCTGAAGAACCTTTCGTTGCATATTCAGAGGTTATTGAAGTGAATGCAGGAAAAGGAAAAGCATCTATTCAAATTGAGTTAACAGGGGAATCCTTCCAATCGGTTTATCTTGAATTTTTGGAAGAGCCGATCGTCACGAAAAAAGACTGGCTTTTATATGTGAAAGAAGCATCATACGCTAAGAAATCGTATTTACGATTCCACGAAGCCATTGAAATGGCCAAAGAAAGTGGCTATGGTGTTACTTTACCGGCAGTGGAGGACTTCACACCATCTGCACCTGAAATAGTCAAGGAAAACAATTTCTTTGGCGTACGAATGAAAGCAAAAGCACCTTCGCTCCACATTATTCGAGTAGACATGGAAGCGGAGTTTTCACCTCTAATTGGTTCTGAATTCCATAGTCAGCAATTGTTGAAAGATTTAAAAGACGCATACCTACACGATCGTGAAGCTTTATGGAAAACATCTTTATTTGGAACACCATTAAGCGAAATGCTGAAAGAAAGTATGCGTTTTAAAACAGAAGCTGTTCCGACACATGCTAAAAAACGTATGCGTGAAACGATTGAACGAATGGTAAATGAAGGCGATCGTGGAATGGTCACATTTATCTTATAGAGACGAGCAGGACGTCGCATTCAACTATGCGAATAGTCCTGTTCTTTTTTGTTGTCTATCATTTTTCTGCATGAACTTGCAATATGAGTTGGAAATATTGTTGCGAAGCCTTTTTGGTTATGATACTCTTTTTACATGATTGAGGTTCCATCCCCTTTGAGAGGAGGTGAATGGTGTGAATAAAACAGAATTAGTAAACTCAGTAGCTGAAGCTACAGAACTTTCTAAAAAAGACGCTTCCCAAGCAGTTGATGCTGTATTTGATACAATTCAAGACGCTCTTGCAAAGGGTGAAAAAATCCAACTTATTGGTTTTGGTAACTTTGAAGTTCGTGAACGTGCTGCTCGTAAGGGTCGTAACCCCCAAACAGGCATGGAAATCGAAATCGCTGCAAGCAAAGTACCTGCGTTCAAACCAGGTAAAGCTCTTAAAGACGCGGTAAAATAAGACGCGTCTGCAACTACATAAGAATGGCTTTTGTGAATACTCACAGAAGCCATTCTTTTTTGATTTGGCTACTTTCTTAGATTACTTTGCATTTTGTGTAGACGAATCAAGTGTTTTTGCGTAACATTTATGGTTGTGCTAAGATGCACATAGAAAAAAGGTTTGTCTAGTCAGGGGAGTGCTTCATGTCGACAGTGAATTTACAACAAATAGAGCAAGCAGTAAAAATGATACTTGAAGCGGTTGGAGAAGATCCAAACCGTGAAGGATTAATTGAAACACCGAAACGCGTGGCGAAAATGTATGCAGAGATGTTCTCTGGATTGCAAGAAGACCCAAAAGAATATTTCAAAACCGTCTTTCATGAAGACCATGAAGAATTAGTATTAGTAAAAGACATTCCGTTTCATTCCATGTGTGAACATCATTTGGTTCCTTTTTATGGGAAAGCTCATATTGCATATATTCCAAGGGACGGGATCGTTACGGGTTTGAGTAAATTAGCACGTGCTGTGGAAACAACAGCGAGACGCCCGCAGCTTCAAGAGCGAATTACTTCTACAATTGCCGATTCGATTATGGAGATGTTAAATCCATATGGTGTTTATGTGGTGATTGAGGCGGAGCATATGTGTATGACGATGCGCGGAATAAAAAAACCAGGTGCCAAAACAGTTACGGCAGTTGCACGTGGGGTTTATGAAAAAGATGATATAAAACGTAGTGAGATTTTATCGTTCATCCAAATGAACTAGTAAGAAAACTTTAGTGATAATTTTATGCTATGATAAATAGACAAAAACGTTCATGAAGGAGAAATAGTATGGCACAAACAGAATACATTGTAATTCGTGCTGAAGAAGATGGAGTTCATGTAATTGGACTTACAAGAGGGACAGATACAAAATTTCATCACTCAGAAAAATTAGATCGTGGTGAAGTCATGATCGCACAATTTACAGAACACACTTCTGCAATGAAAATTCGTGGCAAGGCAGAAATTCAAACAACACACGGCATAATTTTTAGCGAAACTAAAAAATAGGTTCTGTCAACGTGAATGACTGGCCGGCCTGTGTTATAATGACAAAATACGACACAGGCAATATACCGAAATGGAGCACGTAAGATGAACGAACAAATCATTCAACAAACAATTGAAAAATTTAAGTCGAAAATACTGGTGTACGTTCGTCACCGGACTCTACGTAGACATACGGGGGAACCGGAATTACGTGATGACCGTTTATTTTTTTGCTATTGCCTTTACTAAACGGTAATCAGTGGAATGATGAACATGAACAGTCAGCTATTTCTGTTGCAGTCATTTACAGTGCATTAGCTGCACATGATCAAATAAAAGAACTAAATGCATCTTCTAAAAGCCAACAATTGACTGTGCTAGCGGGAGATTATTATAGTGGTCTTTACTATCAAATGTTAGCGCGGTTATCCAATGTTGAATTAATTCGAACGTTATCGAATGGAATTATAGATATTAGTGAGAAAAAAGCTTCTTTTTACGATGATGTGAAACAATCGTTTGAGGAATGGATGACATCGATTCAAACAATAGAAAGTTTATCAATTGAACAATATTATGAGCATTTTAATTTTAATCAATATAAACCATTTGTTCGGAGAGGTATGTTAATTCATCGAATTGAACATGAATTAGAACTTGTTAAACAAATGAAAGTTACGCGTTTCCAGGAATCTTTAGCATATAGTGAACAATATCTTGGTTATTCACGAAATTGGCAAGAATTATTAAAACTAGAGCTAGAAAAGCAAAAAATAATAATGATGGATGAAATATCACATTCTCACCTACTCGATAATTCTATCCAACAATTCTTAGTTGAAATGTATGGTCTAAGATTAAAAGAGCAAGTGTTAGTCATGAGAGAAAGGTGATATTGACATGACCCAATCAAAAGAACAACGTGTACATGAAGTATTTGAAAAAATATCTGGTAATTACGATCAGATGAATTCTGTCATCAGTTTTCAGCAACATAAAAAATGGCGTGAAGATACAATGGAGCGTATGAATGTCCAACAAGGAAGCACAACGCTTGATGTGTGCTGTGGCACAGCCGATTGGACGATTTCTATGGGGGATGCAGTAGGTCTTTCAGGAAAAGTCATCGGATTAGATTTTAGTCAAAACATGTTAAACGTCGGTAAAGAAAAAGTTAAAGCATATCCTCAGATTGAATTAATTCATGGGAATGCAATGGATTTACCTTACTCAGACAATATGTTCGACTACGTTACCATCGGATTTGGACTCCGCAATGTACCTGACTATATGCAGGTATTAAAAGAAATTAACAGAGTACTTAAACCGGGTGGGATGTTTGTATGTCTAGAAACATCACAATCAGAATTACCAGTGTACAAGCAATTGTTTCGTTTTTACTTTAAATTTATTATGCCGATTTTTGGAAAGTTTTTCGCGAAAAGTTACAAAGAGTATTCTTGGTTACAGGAATCTGCGAAAGATTTCCCTGGGATGAAAGCACTCGCAAAAATGCTTGAACAAGCAGGCTTTGATCAAGTTGAATACAAACCATATAGCGGCGGTGCAGCTGCAAGACATATTGGGATCAAAAAGATTAGTTACTGAGAGAAGGTTACATGGTGGAAAAGATGAAGTTGAAGATGCTCTATTCTGATATGCGTTCAGATTTAGATCTCATCGAAATAGAATTAGAAAAAGCGGTGAATTCGTCTTCAGACTTACTCAATGAAGCTTCTCTTCATTTATTACTTGCGGGAGGAAAGCGGCTACGACCCGTTTTTGTTTTGCTTGCAGCAAAATTCGGACATTATCAAATTGAACGAATGTTGCGAGTAGCAGTACCGTTAGAACTCATTCATATGGCGTCGCTAGTTCATGATGACGTAATCGATGATTCTGAGATGCGACGAGGACAATTGACTGTAAAAGCACAGTGGAATAATCGAGTTGCCATGTATACTGGTGATTTCATTTTTGCACGTGCTCTTGAATACATAACTGAAATTCAAAAGCCTGAGGCACATCGGATTCTTTCATATACAATGGTTGAAATTTGTGTTGGTGAAATTCTTCAAATCGAAGATAAATTCAAATTAGACCAACGCCTGCAAGATTATTTCAGAAGAATTAAAAGAAAAACAGCCTTATTAATCTCATCCAGTTGCCAATTAGGTGCATTGGTTTCAGATGCGGACCCAAAAACCATCATTCATTTAAAACGTTTCGGCTATTACGTAGGGATGTCATTTCAAATCATCGATGATATTTTAGACTTTACATCGTCAGATAAAGAGCTTGGAAAACCGGCTGGATCTGATTTAATTCAAGGTAATATTACATTGCCGATACTTTTCTTAAAAGATTCACCAGAATTCAGGCCAGCCCTTGAACATGCATTGTCAGGGAATATGACGGAAATTGAACGACTCGAACTAATCAAACGGATACGCGAATCAGATGCTATTGCCAAATCGAAAGCAATAAGTGACCGTTATTTGAAAAAGGCTTTAAAAGAGATTGATGAGCTCCCAGCATCACCTGCCAAAAAATCTCTGCGTGATATTGCCCTCTATATGGGGAAACGTAAATTTTAATAAGTTGTACAAATTTGAAGACAATGGTAATATTTTTAACGGTGGATAAAACCTAATGATAGTTTGAAGGAGTGTTTTTAATGGAAAGAACGTTTTTGATGGTAAAACCTGACGGAGTACAACGTAATTTAATCGGTGAAATCGTAGGTCGTTTCGAGAAGAAAGGCTACCAATTAGTTGGAGCAAAATTAATGCAAATTACACCAGAACTTGCTGGTGAACACTATGGTGAACATAAAGAGCGTCCGTTCTTCGGTGAACTAGTAGAATTCATTACCTCTGGACCAGTTTTCGCAATGGTTTGGGAAGGCGAAAATGTAATTGCTACTTCTCGTTTGCTAGTTGGAGCTACAAACCCTAAAGAATCAGCTCCAGGAACAATTCGTGGTGACTTTGCAGTAACTGTTGGCAAAAACATCATTCACGGTTCTGACTCAGCTGAAAGCGCTGTTCGTGAAATTGGTTTATTCTTCAAAGAAGAAGAGCTTGTTTCTTACTCAAAAGACGCTAACAACTGGATTAACTAATCGTCTAAACAGTCAAATGATTTCTCATTTGGCTGTTTTTTTATATTAATTAGAAAGTATGCATTTTTCAAATATTTTCATACAATTAGAAGTAAAATTATTATACTATTATAGGTAGTAAGGAAAGAAAGGTATCCGAGAGCAATTTCGGGTATCTCAAACAGTCTTAATGTCTAGCTACTAGCGCCACTTCGCGCCTCCGCTTCAGAAAAAAAACGAAATCGGTTTTTGTCGTTTCTTCTGTCGGAGTCGAGCTAGAATGGCGTTTTTCGTTTTTCTATGTGAAAATGAAAATAATTTGTGGTATAGTGTTATTTAAAATACTTTAGCGAGTTGAAGGGGGAAAGTGTTATGCGTTATTTAACAGCTGGTGAATCTCACGGTCCACAATTGACCGCAATTATAGAAGGATTGCCTGCACAACTGAACATTACTGCAGACATGATTAATAAAGACTTAAAAAGAAGGCAAGGAGGTCATGGGAGAGGTAGACGTATGCAAATTGAGACCGATACGGTTGAAATTACATCAGGCGTCCGTCATGGGAAAACTTTAGGTTCACCTGTTGCGCTTGTTGTGACAAATGATGACTGGAAACATTGGACACATGTCATGGGAATAGAGCCATTAAACGAAGGACTTAATCCCGAGGACATTAAACGCCAGATTACACGTCCACGCCCTGGACATGCTGATTTAGTAGGTGGAATGAAATATGGTCATACGGACTTGCGAAACGTCTTAGAACGGTCATCTGCACGTGAAACGACGGTACGTGTGGCAGTTGGAGCGGTAGCCAAGCAATTGCTTTCTGAACTTGGGATCAGTATTGTCTCTCATGTAACAGAAATTGGTGGAATTAAAGCCGATCCATCTAAAGCTGAAGGGCTATCTGTTTCACAAATTCGACAAATTATTGAAACTGACCCTGTTTATTGTGTAGACGAAGAAGCATCAAAACAAATGGTTTCCGCAATCGATGAAGCAAAAGAAAATGGTGATTCGATTGGTGGAGTCGTTGAAATAATTGTCGAAGGGATGCCAGCTGGTATAGGAAGCTATGTGCATTATGACCGCAAACTTGATGCTAAACTTGCAATGGCAGTGATGAGCATTAATGCCTTTAAAGGGGTAGAAATAGGTTTAGGTTTTGAAATGGCACGTAAACCTGGGAGCCAAGTTCATGATGAAATTGTTTGGGATCAAGAACAAGGGTACAGCAGAACTACAAACCGACTGGGTGGGTTAGAAGGCGGCATGTCGACAGGAATGCCTATTGTTATACGTGGTGTGATGAAACCAATTCCAACGTTGTATAAACCTCTACAAAGCGTGGATATCTCTACTAAAGAACCATTTAAAGCAAGTATTGAACGTTCGGACAGTTGTGCGGTTCCTGCAGCTTCAGTGGTAGCTGAACATGTTGTGGCATGGGAAATTGCTAACGCGATTCTCGATAAGTTTCATAGTGATCAAATGCCTCAACTACTTGAATCGATTCATCAACATCGAGCTTACACAAAGGAGTTCTAAGCATGCACACCATATCAATCGATATGCAAGATAAACAGTACGACGTTCATGTAGGATCATCTATATATGAGACTGTATTGCCTCTTTATAAAGATCAATTACTTCGCGCTGATCATGTGGTTATATTTGTAGATGAAGTGGTTGCTAAACTGCATCTAGAGCGATTACTGAAACCGCTCCAATCAATTGTGAGCAATCAGATCGATGTGTATGAATTACCTTCAGGTGAATCATGTAAATCAGTTGAAACATTCATGGCGTGCCACTCATTCCTACTTGAGAAAGGGTGCACAAGAAAATCCATCGTGTTTGCTTTTGGCGGGGGGGCATGTGGAGATTTGGTTGGTTTTGTCGCGTCTACTTTTATGAGAGGCATCCCATTCTTCCAATGCCCGACGACCATTTTAGCTCATGATAGTGCAGTCGGTGGTAAAACAGCAATTAATCATCCCCAGGGGAAAAATATGATTGGTACCTTTTATCAACCGGATGCGGTGCTATTTGATGTATCGATATTAAGCACATTGCCACAACAGGAAATATTATCCGGCATGGCAGAAGTCATCAAACATGCACTTATTTCAGATCATGCTTGGGTAGAAGAGTTGTGTTCACTCTCAACTTTTGATGAACTTTCACCTTCGAAATATTTAACCTATTTAGTAAAAGGTATTCAAGTTAAAACACAAATTGTCGAGGCAGATGAGTTTGAACAATCTGTTAGAAAGTATCTTAATTTTGGTCATACATATGGACATGCGATTGAAGCTTCAAATGGATATGGCAAAATAACACATGGTGAATCTGTTGCAATCGGTTTAGTGTTTGCGCTTATTTTAAGTGAAAAAATTGTTTCGCTTCATAAAGGAACTGCCAGGAAACTATTTGAAGTACTTTCGGAATTTGGCTATTCATTTAATCCCGTCCTACAACATGATTTAAACACACTCCTGAGCTATATGAAACGTGACAAAAAAGCATCTTTCGGTGATCTTCATTTTGTATTACTTGAGAAAATTGGAGTACCTGTTATGAAGGTTGTGTCACTACAAGACATAATATGGGCGGATACACAATTACGAAAATGGAGTAAGGAGGGGTACAAATGATGCGAGGCATAAGAGGAGCAACAACTGTTACTGAAGATTCACCTCAACATATTTTAGAAGAAACAGAAAAACTTATCTTAACGATGGCAAGAGAGAACAATATCGAACCCGAAGATGTTGCATCAGTGATTGTTTCTACAACAACAGATATTCACGCTGCATTTCCAGCAAAAGCCGTTCGCAGTATTCCAAAATGGACTTATGTACCGGTTATGTGCACACATGAAATGGACGTACCAGGTGCAATTACGTTATGTATCCGCGTGTTGATGCATGTAAATACAGATCGTGCTCAACGTGATATTCAACATATCTATTTAAATGAAGCGATGAAATTGCGACCGGATTTAATTTCAACTAAGATGTAAGAAAGAAGAGGCGATTGACTATGAAGTGGAAAAATCAACTAACTGGAATGAAGCCTTACCAACCGGGACATTCCGTAGATGAAGTGAAAAAAATGTTCGGACTTAACGAAATAGTGAAACTTGCATCAAACGAAAATCCTTTTGGTTCATCACCAAAAGTAAATGAGTTTTTGGATAAGTTATCGACGAACCACGCAATTTATCCTGATGGATACGCAAGTGGTTTACGTCATGCATTGGCTGAATCATTAGACGTAAAAGAAAGTCAATTGATGTTTGGCAATGGTTCCGATGAGATTATTATGATCATTTCTCGTGCACTACTACAACCTGGAGTTAATACGGTCATGGCGACACCTACTTTTTCACAATATCGTCATAACGCAATTGTTGATGGTGCAGAAGTTCGGGAAGTCAAACTGAACAAAAACGGATCGCACGATTTACAAGAAATGCTCCGTCAAATCGATGAAAATACTGCAGTGGTTTGGTTGTGTTCACCAAATAATCCAACGGGTACATTAATTGAACAAGCGGAACTTGAAGAGTTTGTTCAAAAAGTACCAAAAGAGGTTTTAATTGTTTTAGATGAAGCCTATTTCGAATACATAAATGAACCAACATACAAAAATTCAACTGAGCTTGTTAAAAATCATGAGAATTTCCTTGTCATGAGAACATTTTCAAAAGCTTATGGTCTTGCTGGATTCCGTGTGGGATATGCAATTGCTCAAGAAGAATTGATCTTCCGTTTAGATCCAGTGCGAGCACCCTTTAATAATACGGTCCTTAGTCAAGCCGTTGCATTAATTGCATTACAAGACACGTCGTTCCTTGATGAATGTAAGGTTAGTAATGAAATTGGCAAAAAGCAATTTGAAGCTTTTGCATCTGCACACAATTTACACATCTATCCGTCACATGGAAATTTTGTGTTATTCGAAGTAAAAGCAGATAGTGATTTTGTATTTGAAGAGCTGATGAAAAGAGGGTATATCATCCGTAGTGGGAATGCACTTGGTGCGCCTCGTTATATTCGGGTCACCATTGGTACGCAACAACAAAATGAAGATTTCTTAGTAAATTTACTAGATGTATTAGTGGAAAATGGAGTTTTTGCATGACGTCACATGTGTTGATTGTAGGATTAGGCTTAATCGGCGGTTCACTTGCTTTAGCCATACAAAAGAATCCAAAAGTCAGTATTATTGGGTTTGATATTGATCCACACACCGTCCGTCAAGCGAAAAAATTAGGTGCCATTCATGAAATGGCTTTTAATTTAAGTGAATCGGCACGAATTGCAGATATCATTGTTTTTGCGACTCCTGTTCATACAACTGTGCAACTGATGAATGAAGTACAAAATTGGACATTGAAAGAAAACGTCATTTTAACAGATACGGGCAGCACGAAAAAAATCATCATGGAAAAGGCGAGATCACTCAGACAAAAAGGCATTACGTTCATTGGTGGACATCCCATGGCTGGTTCCCATAAAAGTGGGGTATTGGCGGCCAAGCCACATTTATTCGAGAATGCCTTCTATTTGCTGACTCCCTTGGCTCATGAAGATGAAAATCAAATCTTGAAATTAAAAGAGATTCTGGAACCGACCAAAGGAAAGATCCATCTTGTGACAGCGGAAGAACATGATCACATGACAGCAGTAGTCAGCCACTTCCCACATATCATCGCAGCGTCGCTGGTTCATCAATTATCAGGTGAAAATGAAGGATTCCCTTTTACAAGTCAACTTGCTGCAGGGGGGTTTCGGGACATTACCCGAATTGCTTCATCAAACCCAGTCATGTGGCGAGATATTACCGTACAAAATCGTTTAGAACTGATTAGCCAGCTTGAGAAATGGCAAGATGAAATGGATACCGTTAAATCATTGCTGATGAATGCAGAGCCAGCTCATATTGAACATTATTTTTCAAGAGCAAAACATGTGAGAGATGAATTGCCGATCACTTCTCAAGGAGCAATATATTCAGTTTATGACTTATATGTAGATGTTCCAGATTATCCAGGTGTTATTTCCGAAGTTACTGCGCTCTTAGCTAAACATTTGATTAACATAACTAATTTACGAATCGTAGAAACGCGTGAAGATGTGTTTGGAATTTTAGTAATTAGTTTTCAATCGGCTGAAGACCGCACACGTGGAGCGGGAAGCATCGAAGCAGAAACAAACTTCGAAACATATATTTCATAAGAAAAGCGTAAAGGGTCACCTTAGCCCGACACTGTGCTGAAAGGATGAAAGGTGAATAAATCGCCTTTCTGACCCCATAGATGTGCCCACTGGCTGGTGCTTGGAGCCAGGCAGGTAATATGAAAGAGAGGTGGTTATGAATTGAAAGATTCCATTAAACTAAGTGCAAACCAATTGCCAATACAAGGTACACTCCGAGTACCTGGAGACAAATCAATTTCCCATCGTTCGATTATGTTTGGTGCGATGGCGCAAGGTCGAACAACAGTCAGTGGCTTTCTCCTCGGTGATGATTGTTTAAGCACGATTTCTTGTTTCCAAAAACTCGGGGTGGATATTCAAGTAAATGACACCAATGTCATTATCAATAGCGATGGAATGGACAAGTGGATAGAACCGATTGAAATACTAGATACAGGTAATTCGGGCACAACCACACGCCTGATGCTAGGGATTCTTGCCGGATCAGACGTTCATGCTGTACTAGTTGGCGATGAATCAATTGCGAAAAGACCGATGAAACGTGTCATTGAACCATTGAGACAAATGGGAGCTCAAATTTCTGGGAGAAGTGGTGGGCAATTTACCCCACTCGCTATCCAAGGAACTGCATTGACTGCTATTGACTACACCATGCCGGTTGCAAGTGCACAAGTTAAATCTGCCATTTTATTGGCGGGACTACGTGCGCAGGGTGTAACGACAGTGAGAGAAATGGAAGTTACTCGAGATCATACCGAGCGTATGCTGAGTAAATTTGGAGCAGTGATTTCATCAGAAAACAGAGTGATAAAATTGCAAGGTGGGCAACAATTGACTGGGACTCATGTAGAAGTGCCTGGTGACATTTCTTCCGCAGCTTTCTTTTTAGTTGCGGGAGCCATTGCAAAAGAAAGTAGAATCCGCTTAGAGCATGTTGGGTTAAATCCGACGCGCACTGGAATCCTTGACGTACTAAACCTGATGGGTGCTAAAATGGAAGTTGAAATGAATGACTCGATAGATGATGAACCAATTGGCAGTGTCACGATTAATTCTTCCGTATTAAAAGGAATTGAAATAGGCGGAGATTTAATTCCTAGATTAATTGACGAGATTCCAATCATTGCATTGCTTGCTACTCAAGCTCATGGAACAACCGTGATTAAAGATGCAGAGGAGTTAAAGGTAAAAGAAACAGACCGCATCTCGGCAGTTGTAGATGAACTGAAAAAATTAGGTGCTGATATTGAGGGGACAAATGATGGAATGATCATACGAGGGCCAGTAACGTTATCTGGGGGGCAATTGCAATCATATGGAGACCACCGTATCGGGATGATGGCTGCGATCGCATCTGTTATAGCGACGCAACCAATCGAAATCGAACAGGCTTCGTGTATTTCGGTATCCTATCCAAACTTCTTTGAACATTTGCACATTATGTCGTCTTCTGGAACTCTCCGCTAGTCGGGGAGTTTTTTCTTGTGAATGGGATAGTCGTGATGTAGCATATGGTAAGAATAGAAAGAGATCGGGTGATAATGATGGAAATTAGTCAACAATTTATTAAAGCAATCGAAAATGGCGATATACAAACGGTCCAATCCCTAATTGAACCATTACAACTTGCAAGCGAACCAGAATTTCAATATGAAATTGCTAATATGCTCGTGCAAGCTGGCTATTTGAAGGAAGGCCAGCAAGTACTTGAACACCTACAATTCCTATTTCCGGAAGAAGCGCAATTAAAAATAGATCGAGCACAAGTGCTAATGGAGATTAATGAAGAAGATGAGGCTCTCTTGTTGTTGACAAGCATTGAAGAACATGCAGATGAATATCCTCAAGCTCTTTTAAGTTTAGCTGATTATTACCAAATGCAAGGATATTACGAAGTTGCTGAGCAAAAAATTAATCAAGCGCTCGCTTTATTGCCAGAGGAACCATTATTGATTTTTGCAAAGGCTGAATTGTTGCTTGAAACGGGAAAATATTTAGAATCTGTCCGTTTATATGAAAATTTGAAAGGACAAATGGATGAAATTGCCGGAATTCGTTTATCTGAACGCTTAGCTGAGGCGTATAGTGCTGGAGCGGCATTTGAGGATGCGATTCCCTATTACGAAGAATCTTTATCTGACCACGTGACACCAGACTTGTTGTTTGGGCTCGCATATGCTGCTTTTCAAGCTGGCCGGTATGAAATGTCTGTACGTAAGTTGAATGAAGTAAAAACATTGGACCCAGACTATTTTTCAGCCTATTTATTGTTGGCACAAGCATACAGCATGGTAGAAGACAATCAACAAGCATACGATGCAATATTAGAAGGTTTAAGACGTGATGAGTATGATAAAGAGTTGTATTTGTTCGCTGGTAAATTGGCTTTGAAATTAGGAAGAACCACGGAAGCTGAGCAACATCTACGACAAGCAATTACATTAGATCCCGAATATATGGAAGCGACAATCACACTTGTAGCTTATCTTCATGCCGCAGAAAAAGATGAAGAAGTCATTGAATTAGTGGAATTAATTTCACATAATCAAGATGATTGGTCAGCATTATATCCCTTCGCAGCCGATGCATATGCCAAAGAAGAAAATTTTCAATGTGCATATGAATTTTATTCTTTGGCATATACTGACCATAAGGAAGACCCAGTTTTCATGGAAAAATACGCTTATTTTCTATTACAAGAAGGAAAACGTGAGGAAGCTCTAGAAATAAGTAAGCAACTAGCTGTTTTGCAACCAAATGAGGAAAGATGGCAAGAAGTGATTGAATCTTTGTCTTGAAAGGAGGAGGAGTATGACCGCATCTGTTTCTGTGACGGAAAAGAAAGAATTTGTTCGTTGGTTTTTGAAACGATATCAAATGAAACGTCGGGAATGCGTTTGGATCCTCAATTATTTATTAAGCCATGATGATTTGCTTCAAAAAGTGCATTTTGTTGAGGAAGCTCATTATTGCCCTAGAGCAATGGTGATGTCTGTGACTGAATCAAATGGTGTCCCGTTTCGCTTTTACAAAGGAAACTTAATGACTGCAGATGCTGAAAAGTCTTTTCACGATTTGCGTTTACATCCAAATGAAGATATGTTTATTCAGTTGAACTTTCCAAATGTCCCACCAAGTTCGGAATATTTAGCGGTATTAGAAGAAAATCCATTTATGCCAAAATTTTTGCATATAAATGATAAAGATCGGCAGATAGCTGAAGAAGTACTGAAAATAAGCATGGATTCATTTAGAGAAGAACATATATTAAAACAAATAGATGCAGCTTTAGATGCTAATAATAAAGAAAGATTTTTTGAGCTATCTAAACTGTTACAAGTGATGAAAGAGCCATCTAAATCTTAACTTCATCGTACATACGATGAAGTTTTTTGTTGAGGGGAAATGAAGAAATGTATTGGAATTCAAAAGATATTAGTGTTTTTTTAGAACAAAAAGAATTTGTTGATACTGCGGTCATTCCATTATTACTAATTGATGGACAAGCCAGCCAACTTAAACAAAGTGCATCAAGTGCTGAATTTTTAATGGCGCTAACAGCGTTTATTGAGAAGCAATTTAAGGGTAGAATAGTATTGATGCCACCTGTTTCGTATACAAAACAGGCAAATCGTCAACTATTGGGAAATGAATGGAAAGACTTGTTGAAAGAAGCTGGTTTTAAACACTTGTTTTTTGTATCATGTGATATGTATTGGGCGACAGAAGCGAATGATTTAAACGTTATCTTTACCCCATCTATTCCATTAGAACATATGGATCAAAAATTGCGTCAAACCGTATTAGACGATCAATTAAGACAAATAATACCAGTGTTTGCTAAGCGATGGTCCGAAACGACTTAATAAGCGTCAAGAAATGTTCAAAAAGTATCGTTTGATGGCATTGGAATATTGACCTTCCTTTTTTATTGAGCTATCATAGAACTGTCCTAGTTTTACTATTTTGTACAAATATGTCCGGTTGGACTGACCTTTAAGTTAGAGGGGGGAAAAACATGAGTAACAATCGTGTATCTAGACGTCAATTCCTAAACTATACATTGATGGGTGTAGGTGGATTCATGGCTGCGGGAATGATGATGCCGATGGTGCGTTTTGCTGTCGATCCAGTATTGCAAAAAGCTGGAGGCGGTGACTTTATACCAACAGCAAAAAAAGTGGCAGATATCACTAATGTACCAGAACGCGTAGACTTTTCCTTTGAACAAGTTGATGCATGGTATACATCGGAAGTAACAAGTACGGCTTGGGTTTACAAAGAAGGCAACTCTATTATTGCGTTATCTCCAGTATGTAAACATTTAGGCTGTACAGTGAACTGGGCTGGTAGTCCAGATCATCCAGAGCAATTCTTCTGTCCTTGTCACGCTGGCCGTTATGAGAAAAACGGTAAAAACATAAAAGGTACACCACCTCTTGGTCCATTGGATGAGTTTGAAGTGAAAGAGCAAGACGGTCTGTTGTATATCGGAAAAACACGACCAAATACATTAGTTTAAGTTAGGGGGTACGACGTCAGTGCTAAATAAAATCTATGATTGGGTCGATGAACGTCTGGATATTACTCCTATTTGGCGTGATATTGCAGATCATGAAGTTCCAGAGCACGTAAACCCTGCACACCATTTTTCTGCATTCGTTTATTGTTTCGGGGGGTTAACGTTCTTCGTCACAGTGATTCAAATTCTATCAGGTATGTTTTTAACAATGTACTATACACCTGATATTGAAAATGCATGGAAATCAGTTTACTACTTACAAAATGAAGTAGCATTCGGTGAAATTGTGCGTGGTATGCATCACTGGGGAGCTTCTCTAGTAATCGTGATGATATTCCTACATACATTACGTGTATTCTTTACAGGTTCTTATAAAAAACCACGTGAACTTAACTGGGTAGTCGGCGTATTAATCTTCGGCGTTATGTTAGGATTAGGTTTCACAGGTTATCTACTTCCTTGGGATATGAAAGCGTTATTTGCAACGAAAGTAGGTATTGAAATTGCAGCATCTGTACCATTTATCGGTGGTGCAATTAAAACCTTGTTAGCCGGAGATGCAACTATTCTTGGTGCACAAACGTTAACACGATTCTTTGCGATTCATGTATTCTTCTTACCAGCTGCTTTGCTTGGGTTGCTTGCAGCGCATTTCATTATGATTCGTAAACAAGGTATTTCAGGACCGTTGTAAGTAACAGCGTCTTTGATAATTTCTAAAAGGAGGGGACACTATGCATCGCGGAAAAGGGATGAAATTTGTCGGGGATTCTCGTATACCAGCTACACGTACGTCTAGAATTCCACGTGACTATTCCGAGTATCCGGGTAAAACAGAAGCTTTCTGGCCTAACTTTTTATTAAAAGAATGGTTAGTTGGTGCTGTTTTCTTAATCGGTTATCTGATATTAACTGTTGCACATCCATCACCACTTGAACGTCAAGCGGATCCAACAGACACAGGGTATATTCCATTACCAGACTGGTATTTCTTATTCTTGTATCAATTACTTAAATATGAATTTGCTTCAGGTCCATATAACGTGATTGGAGCAATTATTGTTCCTGGACTAGCATTTGGAGCATTAATGCTTGCACCATTTATGGATAAAGGACCTGAACGCCGTCCATTTAAACGACCTTTACCAACAGGATTTATGTTGCTTGCAATTGCAGGTATCATGTTCTTAACTTGGGAATCGGTTGCTAACCATGACTGGGAAGCAGCGAAAGCTCAAGGTGAAATTCGTGAAGAAGCACAATTCGATACAACAGCCGAAGGGTATACACTTTACGAAGCTTCATCTTGTATCCAATGTCATGGTAACGCGTTCGAGGGTGGTCTTGGACCAAGTTTAGCTACTACAGCCTACACTGCTGAAGAAATTGCAGACATAGCAGTACACGGTATCGGCACAATGCCTCCAGATCAATGGAAAGGCAGCGATGAAGATTTACAAAAATTAGCTACCTTCATTGACGAATTAAGTCCAGAATAATGCTAGAAAAGAGTCAGGAAACTGGCTCTTTTTTTGTACATAAGGAGTCGTATTTTAGTGAATCTCATAATCACTCAAATTAAATTTTTATTATTTAATCGAACATTTATGTGGCTGTTGCTAATTGTTAATATCGTCGGTACGGCATATGGATATTATTGGTATAAATGGCAACTTGAGATTACTGACCCAATATTTTTAATTTTTGTTCCAGATAGTCCCACGGCAAGTCTATTTTTTTCCATTGCATTACTGGGATGGTTATTAGGGAAACATTTTAAATTAATCGAAGCACTTGCATTAATCACTTTAGTCAAATATGGATTATGGGCAGTCGTTATGAATATTTGGACTCAGTTTGAAGCGGGTCCAATTGGTTTTGTTGGCTGGATGTTAGTTGTCAGTCATTTTGCAATGGCCGTTCAAGCCGTATTGTATATGTCTAAATATAAATTCACATGGATTCATATTCTAATTGCTTCAATATGGACAATCCATAATGACGTCATCGACTATGTATTTGGTCAAATGCCCATTTACAGAAGTCTAAGTGAACATACTCAAGCTATTGGGTATTTTACTTTTTGGCTATCAATCGCTTCCATTGCACTTGCGATCTACGTCGCTAATTCGTCACCCGTTAAAAAAACCTGACAAAATGTCGCCAGGTACTTTATTTCGATTGAAAACTTCTAAGGGTCATTGTCACATCAATGTTCTCAGGTCGCTATGGATGCGTCAATATTGCCCCTTGATTTAAACAAAAAAGAGATGGATGCGGGCCAGTAGGCATCCGTCTCTCGCTTGTATCCCCAATTTGAACAGTAAGTTTTATTGTGGCAACTAAAGAGTTGTTATATACCTTTATCTAACAATTGGTCGAAGATGAAATTTCGATATCCCACGGCTCATCTTTTTACAGGAAGTGTCGATTATCTAGTACCCAAATTTTAAAAAATTGCACGAAACTTTCTAGAGCTATTAGAGATCTAACGTAATATGGTATCTACTGCTAGTAATTCGATAGACTTTAACGTATTTAGAATAGGAAAAGATTTGAACACTGGGTTCGTGGTAGTTTCAAGTCTCTTTCTCATATTTTACTAAACCAAAATAGTTGCCCAAATTCCTTCTGACATATAAAATTAGCGGTAGATAGATATAGGAGGATGGTCCATTTGGAAATTCTGATCTACTTTGCCGTAATACTGATAATCCCACTTTACGCGCAATTCAAAGTTAAACGTACGTATAAAAAATACTCGAAAGTACGATCAACTTCGGGCATGACCGGTGCTCAAGTAGCTCGTTTAATTTTAGATCAAAATGGTTTGCGTGATGTACAAGTAGTTGAAAGTCGAGGTTTTCTTAGCGATCACTACAATCCAATGACAAAAATTGTAGCTTTATCTTCACATAATTTTCATGAGGCAAGTGTTGCAGGTACTGCAATTGCAGCTCATGAGGTTGGGCATGCTATCCAGCATAAAGAGGCATACTCCTTCCTGAAAATACGACATATGTTAGTGCCTGTAGCCAATATTTCATCAAATGCATCGTGGGTTTTTGTAATGATCGGGATATTTGCACAAATGTCCGGTTTATTACTTCTAGGTATAGTTTTACTTGGTGTAGGTGTTGTCTTCCAAATAGTGACGTTACCAGTTGAATTCAATGCCTCAAATCGTGCAATGACTCAAATTGTGTCACATGGGGTTATTCGCAATGAAGAAGAACGCTATGCTCGTAAAGTATTAAATGCTGCGGCAATGACTTATGTAGCTGCAACAGCAGTGGCTGTTTTTGAATTATTGCGTTTGATTCTCATCTTTACGGGAATGAATCGAAACGAATAGAAAAAAACTCACGAGCATGAACAACATGCTTCGTGAGTTTTTTAATCTATTGGGCGTTTTTGTTCGTCAAGTGTAAAACCTTCACCCATAACATCATGTACTTCAGTTACTGATACAAATGCATGTGGGTCAATGGAATTAATAATATTTTTCAGTCTCACTATTTCATTTTTGCCGACAACACAATATATGACTTCACGGTTGTCCTTCGTGAAATGGCCATACCCACGAAGGACCGTGACGCCGCGGTCCATTTCTTCCGCAATCCGATCGGCAATTTCACCCTGGAACTCAGAGATGATGAAAGCGCCACGAGCGGCATAAGCTCCTTCTTGAACAAAATCAATGACACGTGCCCCGATGAATACAGCTACAAGCGTGTACATCATTGAGCGGGAATTCAAAAATGTCAGCCAAGACACAAATATAACGACTGCGTCAAACATAAACATTGTTTTTCCCATGCTCCAACCAAGATATTTATGTGCAAGACGGGCAATGATATCAACCCCACCAGTCGTACCGCCATATCTGAATATAATCCCTAGTCCTATACCGATAAATACTCCGGCAAATAGCGCGGCCAAAAACAAATCATCCTGGATATGAATATCGAATTCGTATATTTGGAAAATTTTCAAAAATACAGAGACAGAAACTGTTCCAATTATTGTATAAACAAAAACTTTCTGCCCAAGAAGACGCCATCCAAGGAAAAACATTGGTATATTTAATACCAAATTCATTATTGCTGGATCTAAATTGAATTCGAAAAACAAAATTAATGTTATTCCGCTAAAACCACCTTCACCTAAATGGTTTTGTATATTAAAGTGTAGGAAACCAAAGCTGAAAATTGCAGAACCAAGCATAATGAATAATACATTTTTTAGTTTAATGCCTTTAAGCATCGAACCACCCCATTTTCTAATAACTATCCTCTGGTAATTATCAATCATTTTCAGTCTTTTGACAACTGCATTCCTTATTATTAGGATAGTATGAGGAGCGTGAAACGAATGAATACTCAAAAAACAATGAATACATTACAAAAAGAGGTCGACGATTACATTGGTCAGTTCAAAGAAGGGTATTTTCCTCCATTTGAAATGCTAGCAAGGATGACGGAAGAGCTTGGTGAACTAGCGAGAGAAGTACAACATGTACATGGAATGAAAAAGAAAAAATCGACCGAAGCACAAAAGAGCATGGAGGAAGAACTAGGGGATTTATTGTTTGTTCTTATATGTTTTGCTAATGCTGAAAAGATTAATATGCAACAAGCTCATGACCGAGTAATGGAAAAATTTAAAGTTAGAGATCAGCACCGCTGGACATTGAAGGAGGAATAGATATGATACGAGTCGCAATAGGTGGCCCCCGAGGCAAGATGGGACAAGAAGCTGTACATACTGTAATGAAAAATGAGAATATGGAGCTAGTAGCAGTTCTTGATCACAAAGAAATTGGGGAATCATTAAGTGAATCACCAGAATTTCCTGCTAGTTATGATGTACCCGTATTTTTGGATTTAGAAAGTTTGATCTTTACAATTAAGCCAGATGTCTTTGTCGATTTGACAACACCTCACCAAGTATTTGAACATACCACGATGTGTTTACAACATGGTGTTCGGCCTGTGATTGGAACGACTGGGTTTACTGATGAACAATTACAATATTGTACGACATTAGCGAAAAACAAAGATTTGGGTTGTATCATTGCCCCCAATTTTGCGATTGGTGCTGTGTTAATGATGAAATTTGCATCGTTGGCGGCAGCTTATTTTCCGGATGTGGAAATAATCGAAATGCATCATGATCAAAAACTGGATGCACCTTCTGGTACCGCTTATAAAACAGCTCAAATGATTGCTGAAGTACGTCCGACACATAAACAAGGTCACGTAGAGGAAAAAGAGACATTACCTGGTGCAAGAGGGGCATCCTATGATGGGATACAAATACATAGTGTTCGTTTACCTGGCTTAATTGCTCACCAACAAGTGTTGTTTGGAGGAGATGGACAACTCTTTACGCTACGACATGATTCATTTAACCGGCAATCATTTATGTCAGGTATATCATTTTCAATAAATCAAGTAATGGACTTGAAAGAGTTAATATACGGACTAGAAAATATTTTATAAGAGATAGGTTGGTGACCTCATGAAAATTGCTTTAATTGCCCATGACCGTAAAAAAGATGACTTGATTCAGTTTGTGACTGCTTATCGAAATATATTAGCTGAACATGAGCTATGTGCAACTGGGACAACTGGACAACGAATTATTGATGAAACAGGATTGTCTGTATTGAGATACCGATCTGGTCCACTAGGTGGAGACCAACAAATAGGAGCAATGGTAGCTCAAAATGCAATGGACATGATTATTTTCTTCCGTGATCCTTTAACAGCACAACCTCATGAGCCTGATGTGACAGCACTCATACGGTTATGTGATGTCTACCAAATTCCGTTAGCTACCAATATGGGCACAGCTGAAGTTTTATTAAAAGGTTTACAAGAAGGATTTATCGACTGGCGATTATTGGAAGGTAGACGATCATAAGAAAGGAAGTGGCATCGTGAAGAAATTAAAAATCGGCGTCACATGCTATCCAACAGTAGGCGGCTCTGGGGTGATTGCAACAGAGTTAGGAAAATTACTAGCTCTGCGTGGTCATGAAATTCATTTTATTACATCGAGCATGCCATTCCGGTTAAACCGTATGGTGCCGAATATTTTCTTTCATCAAGTGGAAGTGAATAGTTATTCGGTATTTCAGTATGCTCCGTACGATATAGCTCTAGCAAGTAAAATGGCTGAAGTGATCAAAAAGGAAAATCTTGATATCCTTCATGTCCACTATGCCATTCCACATGCTGTGTGTGCAATATTAGCCCGTGATATGGCAGGACAAAACGTGGGCATCGTAACCACACTACATGGTACGGATATAAGTGTTCTGGGTTATGACTCATCGCTCACTGGTGCAATTCGTTATGGAATTGAAAAGTCAGATGCAGTGACGACCGTTTCAGAATCCTTGAAAAAACAAACCATGGATTTAATCCAACCAAATCAAAAGCTTGAAACTATTTATAATTTTGTTGATGAACGAGAGTACATGCCCCATGTAACATCAAATGTAAAATCGTACTTTAATATTCAAGAAGACGAAAAAGTAATCGTTCATGTATCGAACTTCCGCAAGGTAAAACATGTTGATGACGTAGTATCGAGTTTTGCTTATATACGAAAAGAAATGGCTGCAAAGTTACTTTTGGTTGGAGATGGACCAGAAATGAACAATATCATAAAACTTGTTGCCTATTTAGGCTTGGAAAAAGATGTGATTTTCTTGGGCAAGCAAGATAATGTGTCAGAGATTTATGCAATGAGTGATTTGAATTTATTGCTTTCAGAAAAAGAAGCATTTGGTCTAGTTTTATTAGAAGCTATGGCATGCGGTGTTCCTTGCATTGGGACAGACGTTGGAGGAATCCCTGAAGTGATAGACCATGGATTGAATGGTTTTATTGTTCCTCTGAATGATGTTGAAGCGGTTGCAGGTTTTGCATTGCAAATCCTGACAAATCCTGACTTGCACAAACGAATGAAAACCGCAGCGGTTCAAACTATCGAAAATAAATTTCATTCATCGATGATTGTCTCTCAGTACGAAAAACTATACGAGAAGGTAGTTAAGTTGCATGTCCACAACTGAGACCAAACAATGGCAAGTTGGAAAAGAAATCATTAAGACTCTTAAGCAAAAAGGATATGAAGCAGTATTTGTAGGCGGAGCTGTTCGTGATTTCGTTCGAAATAAGGTAGCGAATGATATCGATATTGCCACAAGTGCTCTACCCGAAGAGGTAAAAGCGATTTTTAAGCGTACTGCTGATGTGGGCCTCGCGCATGGTACTGTACTCGTAATCGAAGATTTTGTACCAATAGAAGTCACGACTTTTCGAACAGATGGCGAATACGAAGACCATCGCAGGCCAACTGATGTGAAATTTGTTCGCTCACTAGAAGAAGATTTAAAACGTAGGGATTTCACTATAAATGCACTTGCTATGACAGAGGATTTTCATATTATCGATTTGTTCGACGGACAACGTGATCTGGAAAATGGATGTATTCGAACAGTAGGAAACCCTTTAAATCGCTTTAACGAAGACGCCTTGAGAATGCTTCGAGCGATTCGATTTACTGCCCAACTTGGCTTTTCAATCGAATCCACTTCCTTTGAAGCAATCAAATCCCGCGCACATGAGATTTCTTTTGTATCAGTTGAACGAATATCTGCAGAGCTTGAAAAAATATGGATGAGTGCTAATTTATTTCAAGGGATTAAAAGTTTGGTTAAGAGCAATTTGGCAAGTCATCTACCGGGAGATCACGCATTTGCAAATGATAAATGGAAAACTTTAGGTAATCCACAAAATAGCTCTGTTTGCTGGGCATATTTATGTTTATTAAATAAACAACCCGTGGTAGCTCAACTTGCTAAACAATATAAATTATCCAACGACTTGAAAAACCAAATTACTCAACTTGTAAAAGCAACCCAAATTCGCTGTAATGGTTTTTTCACAATCGAGGATTTATACCAGTTTAGTGAAGACGTACTTGTACAAGCAGAGATACTCGCATCCAAATTAAAGGATGATAATGAACCTCTTCAAATTGACAAATTGGTACACCTTAAAAAATCGTTGCCAATTCAATCAATTCGTGAACTTGCGGTTACCGGTCAAGATATAATGGAATGGTTCGATAAACCTGGAGGTCCATGGTTAAAAGAAACACTCACTCAAATTGAACGTGCTGTGCTACACCAAAAGGTAACAAATGATGCTACCTATATAAAGGAATGGCTATTAAATGAATCCAATCATAAAGAATGAGATTACAAAACGACTTTTATTTGCAAATGGTCAACCCATTTCGGGTCAACAACTGGCCGACGATTTCAGCATATCGCGAACAGCAATCTGGAAACATATAAAGGAACTGGAAGATGAGGGATATGGAATTGAGACGATCAAGAAAAAAGGATATGTTCTTACTTCATCACCCGATTCATTGCAGCCTGCAAAAATCGAACAACATTTAAAGACGGAACGTTTTGGTCATAACATTCATTATCATGTAGTGTGTGCATCAACTCAGCCAATCGCACACCAGCTTGCGCAGGGAGAGGCACCCGACGGTACGGTTGTTTTATGTGAAGAACAAACAGCAGGGAAAGGTCGTTTAGCACGTGCCTGGACCTCGACCCAAGGCAAAGGCATTTGGATGAGTGTTGTGATTCGTCCGGAAATCCCACCAACAAAAGCACCTCAATTCACACTGTTAGCAGCGGTTGCTGTCGCTAGAGCAATTGAAGAGGTTGCAGATGTTCGAGCTGAAATAAAATGGCCAAATGATTTGTTGATAAATGGTAAAAAGTGTACAGGTATCTTAACTGAACTGCAAGCAGATGTTGACCGTGTTCATGCGATTATTTTAGGCATTGGTGTAAATGTGAATCAACAACAATCAGATTTCCCTGAAGAAATCCAATCAATCGCTACCTCTATACAAATGATTACAGGACAGCCTGTTGATCGAGCGAAACTCGTAGCACATATCCTGAATCACTTAGAAGTTTATTCGGATATGTATGTAAAGCATGGTTTTGCACCACTAAAAATTTTGTGGGAAAGCTACTCTTGTACGCTTGGAAAACGAATAAAAGCGATTATGATTCATCAACAAATTGTAGGGACTGCACTTGGGATTACTGATGAAGGCGTATTACAGATAAAAACAGATGACGGGGAAATTCACGGAGTTTATTCTGCCGATATTGAAATTCAAAAATAGGTATTCATGAAAAATATTGTGGAATGTGAAATTTGTTTCTGTTATAGTGTACGAGAAGGGCAGTATCTGAGTAGAACTGCACCTGAAGCAACAAACATCTAAACCTAAAAATTAATAGTATTCTGCCTTGATCTTAATCGACAGGGACGGAGGAAACCAATTCATTTACTTACAACACCCTTCTGTCCATTTTGGCCTGAAGGGTTTTTATTTTGGTTTTCTCTCCGAAAAAGAGAGGAGCTAGGAAATGAAAACGTCGACTGATTTTATCAACATGAAAAAAGAAAACAATAAAATTATTATGTTAACTGCATATGATTTTCCGTCTGCAGAACTTGCTGCGAAAGCAGGTGTAGAGGTCATTCTTGTAGGTGATTCACTTGGGATGGTTGTACTGGGATATGATTCAACTGTACTCGTTACTATGGAAGATATGATTCATCATGGAAAAGCAACGAGACGTGGGGCACCAGATACATTTATTGTCGTTGATATGCCATTTGGTTCGTACCATGGATCACTTGATGTGACCTTAGCGAATGCGGTTCGCTTGTTCCAAGAAACGAACGCTCAGGCATTAAAAGTTGAAGGTTCAGAGCAAGTAATTGATGTGATTCGATTACTGTCACGAACTGGGATTCCGGTAGTTGCCCATCTTGGACTTCTTCCTCAAAGTGCAAGCGTCTCAGGTGGTTATAAAGTCCAGGGCAGAACAGCCCTAGCAGCCCAAAAATTAATTGAAGATGCAAAAGCATGTGAAATGGCAGGAGCAATAATGTTGGTACTTGAATGTATTCCATATCAATTAGCCAAGACCATCTCAGAAACACTGACCATTCCGGTTATTGGAATAGGAGCAGGTGCTGAAACTGATGGGCAAGTTCTTGTTTTCCATGACACAGTTACTTACGGAAGTCATCATATGCCGAAATTTGTAAAAGCCTTTGCACAAGCAGGAAAAGAAATCTCTTCTGGTATTCAGCAATATGTTGATGAAGTGAAATCAGGCGAGTTTCCGGCACCAGAGCACAGATTCACCATGAAGGACAATGAATTGAAACAGTTATACGGAGGCACTGAATGATCCAGGTTGAATTAATAAAGGATTTAAAAGAAAACATTAAAATTGCGAAATCATCCAACAAGAGTATTGGATTTGTGCCAACAATGGGATACTTGCATGAAGGACATATGGCACTAGTGAATCAGGCTAGAATTGAAAATGATTTCGTTGTAATGAGCATTTTTGTCAATCCTGCACAGTTCGGACCAAATGAAGACTTAGATCGTTATCCACGCGATTTGGAACGAGACACAAAAATGGCAATAGAAGCAGGGGTAGACCTGTTGTTTTACCCGCAAGCACATGAAATGTATCCAAAAGACGGCGGGATTTCAATTCAAGCGGGACAGCTTGCAAATGTCTTATGTGGGGCTTCAAGACCGGGTCATTTCGATGGTGTCCTAAAAGTGGTGACAAAACTCTTTCATTTAATTAATCCGACACGTGTGTATTTTGGTCAAAAAGATGCACAACAACTTGCCATTATTGAGACACTTGTTCGAGATTACAATTTCCCACTTGAAATTCGAAGAGTTGAAACTGTCCGTGAAGTGGATGGCTTAGCAAAAAGCTCTCGCAATGTATTCCTAAGTGAGGCAGAGCGTAAGCAAGCACCTGCTATTAATCGAGGACTCCATCTAGGGGTCGATTATTTTATGAAGACTTTTGAAGCGGAGAAAGCGAAGCAATTAACAATTCAACATATTGAACAATTCACATCAGGTAAAATTGATTACGTTGAATTGTTAAGTTATCCAGACTTGTCGATAGAATTAGCCGATGCATCTACGATTATATTAGCCGTAGCTGTATTTTTCGAAAAAGCACGTTTAATTGATAATATAATCATTAATATTAATGAGGTGTAACCTATGTTACGTATGATGTTAAATTCAAAAATTCACCGTGCTGTAGTTACAGAAGCGGATTTGAATTATGTAGGAAGTATTACGATTGATCAAAACTTGTTGGATGCAGTCGGTATGTTGCCGAATGAAAAAGTGCATATTGTTAACAACAATAATGGTGCTCGTTTTGAAACATATATTATTGCAGGTGAAAGAGGCAGTGGCGTGATTTGTGTAAACGGTGCTGCAGCTCGTCTTGTTCAAAGAGGGGACGTCGTTATTATTTTATCGTATGTATATATGATGAATGACGAAGCGATTAGTCATAAACCAACTGTTGCGATTATGAATGAAAATAATTCTATTCGTGAAATTATTAGTTACGAACCAGAAGCGACAGTAATGTAATGAATGAAAGAGGTGCCACATTCGGCACCTCTTTTTTAATGGTGTGAATTACACGTGTACTTGGAATTTGTGATACAATTTTTCTGATAGAAGTCTAAATTGTGAGTTGATCCTATATGGTAAGTCCTACTTATGCAGTCGTCGATATAGAAACAACGGGTCATTCACCTGCAAAAGGGGATCGGATGATTCAATTTGCTGTTGTTTTTGTTAGAGACTGGGAAGTTCAATCTACATATACAACCTTTATACAACCTGGTAAAAAAATTCCGTTTTTCATTCAAGATTTAACGAATATCGCGGATGAAGATGTACGTGATGCACCGATATTCGAAGATGTTGCAGATGAAATTTTTAACATGCTTGAAAATTGCATATTCGTTGCACATAATATTAATTTTGACTTTTCTTTTATTCAAGCGGAATTTAAACGTATAGGGTATCCAACATGGAAATGCAAGAAAATAGATACCGTGGAATTGTCGCGTTTACTTTTTCCGACTTCCTTTAGTTATAAACTACAAGACATTACATTAGAACGTGGGATCCAACTTGCAAACGCACACCGTGCAGATGATGATGCATATGCCACAGCAGAACTACTTATTGAATGTAAGAAAGAAATAGAAAAATTGCCCATTTTAACACTAGAACATATTCATAAACGCTCATTCCATTTGAAATATGATATATCTTCGTTATTTTTTGAAGCTCTTCAGAAAAAGAGGAAAATGGCAAAAACTGAAGAAATCGATGTCTATAAAAGGATTGCCCTTCGTAGAAAAATAGTTCAGACAAGCAGCGAGGAAACGTCAAATACGTATCCTGAAACGAAAAACCAAAAAAGATTGTTCTTTTCACAAGGGTTACAAGATTTCAGTGAACGCGAAGGACAATTTCAAATGATGGATGCCATTTGGCAAACTTTCAATACCAATAATGAACTAGCAATAGAAGCATCTACTGGTGTTGGTAAATCCTTAAGTTATTTAGTACCAGCCTATTTTCAAGTGAAGAAACATGGCAAGAAAATCTTGATTAGTACAAATACGACACATTTAATGGAGCAACTGATTGATGTGGAAGTACCAAAATTAGAATCAATCGTCAAAGGCAAGGTAAATGTTGCTGTATTAAAAGGAGCGAGGCACTATATTGACCTGCACCGTTTTGAGGAATTATTGCGTGCTGAAGATGAATCCTATGACGACACATTTGCTATTTGCCAACTATTAGTTTGGCTAACTCGGACAGAAACAGGGGATGTTGAGGAATTAAATGTTTCAAGTGGGGGTCAATTTTTCTTAGATAAAATAAGAAAAAATGCATTTTCAGCGAAATACAAAGAAGTCAAAAACCATGATTTCCACTCATATGCATTGGCTCACAGTCGTCATGCCGACCTACTTATTACCAATCACGCCATGCTGTTTACGGATCAAAATCGGTTGGAGTCACTCTTAACGAATGATATAGGAGGATTTATTATTGATGAGGCACATCAATTCGTCCAAGCAGCAAATTCACGTGAAGAACGAATATTTTCCTATACACAATGGAAGTATATATTCGGTCAACTTGGAACGACTGACCAAGAACAATTAACTTCTTCTTTATCAAATGTTCTGCAAAATCATGGTGTTGATGCAATTCCACTTTTAGAAGAACTTGATCGTGCTTATATTCGTTGTAGCGAAAAATTTGATGAAGCAGTCCAATTGTTGGTGCAAAGTATAAAACGAAAAGGCCAAAGTAAATCGCAATCCAAACAAACGATTTTACTCGATGACTTAGAACTTGATTATGATTTGTTAAATGAAGTGTATCAACATCTGCATCGCTGGTGTAAGTTAGCACAAAGTTTGCATGAAAGACTGTCCAAAAGTTTATCAGATTCAACACATACAGAAAAGTTAATAGCAGCTGAATGGCAATATTGGATCAATGAAATGAAAATCAAAACCGGTGAATGGATCGATATTTTCTTATCAGAGCGTAGCAACTATTCTGTTTGGATTGAGCTTGATCGCCGAAGTATTCCAGGAAGTTTGCATGTCTATAAGAAACCGATTGATAGTACAAATGCAGTGAATCAAATATTCGAAGAATGGAGAGGGCAAACAGGGATTGTTTGGACATCAGGTACACTTACTGTCCCTGGGAATAGTCGTTTTATCGTGAACCAACTAGGACTTCCTGAAACGGTACCAATCAAAACGTATGCGGCCCCAAATGATTTTTATAAAGGAGCTAATTTGTTTGTCGTCGATGATATGCCTGATATTCAACATGTATCGCAGTCTGATTTTATTGAAGCTGTTGCAGATGCGGTAATTCAAACTGTACTCATAACAGAGGGTCGATGTTTTGTCTTATTTACCTCTCAAGATATGCTTAGGAAAACAGTTGAGTTGATTCAGGATACGGGCTTACTAGAAGGCTATATGCTATTTGCACAGGGAATGACATCGGGGAGCAGAATGAAGTTATTGAAGTCATTCCAACGTTTTAATAAGTCTGTCTTATTTGGAACAAATAGTTTTTGGGAAGGCGTAGATGTTCCAGGGGAAGCCTTGTCCGCAGTAGTCATGGTTCGCTTACCTTTTTCTTCACCCGAAGAACCCGTATTCAAAACTCAAGCTGAACGGTTAACCAAACAGGGGATCAATTCGTTTTCTGCATTTGCACTTCCAGAAGCAATTCTGCGATTCCGTCAAGGATTTGGTCGATTAATTCGTTCTTCAACAGATAGAGGCGTTTTTATTGTACTGGATCGACGAATTGAATCGAAGTCATATGGCCAAGAATTTATTCGTGCGTTACCGAATATTTCAGTGAAGAAAGTATCCTTAGAAGATATGGTCTTAGACCTCGAACATTGGTATAATAAGAAAGTATGAGCGTAGAAAGTAGGGTATTCAAATGGAAAGCAAAATTGAAGTATTATCAACAGTAACGGTTGACTATCAATCAGACTTGTATAAAGTTGTGGACGCCTTAAATCGAACGTTAAAAGATAAAAATTTAATGTTCGGTCTTGCACTCGATAAAGACAATCATGAGAAAGCCGTTTTTACAATTTACAAAACGTAGGGTGCTATGATGAAAAAATGGGTAATTTTTATTAGTGTATTTATTATATCTCTCAGTCTGGTTATCAGTATATTTGTCATTTGGACTGCGGGACAGCCATTTAAAGATGTAAAAGACAAAGCTGAACAAATCGCAATCAGTGAAAATAAGCTAGTTCAAGTAACTGATTCAGAAGTTTTCAATGGTAAGCACACCTATACTACAGTTAGTGGGAAAGATGAAAACGGGATCGAAAAAGTCGTATTCATACCCACAACAAATAACAAAGAACTGATCATCGAAGAAGTACAGATGAAAGATGGCATTTCAAAGAACCAAGCCATAAAAATCGTACAAGATGAATTCAAAGTCAAAAAAGTGCTACATACAAAACTCGGATGGGAACAAGACAATGCCATTTGGGAAATCACTTTTTTGAATGAAAATGACAAACTGAATTACGTTTACTTATTATTTGAAAATGGAAAATGGTGGAAACGTATTTTGAATTTGTAAAGGGGACTATTTATTATGAAACTGCAATTAGCGAATCGAGTTCATACTCTAACGCCATCGACTACACTTGCAATTACCGCAAAAGCAAAAGAATTAAAAGCACAAGGTATTGATGTGATTGGTCTTGGAGCGGGAGAACCCGATTATAATACGCCACAAAACATCTTAGATGCCGCTCTTAAATCAATGAATGATGGCCAAACGAAATATACGCCGTCTGGCGGTTTACCAGCCCTGAAAAAGGCGATAATTGATAAGTTGCAGCGAGATCAAGGTTTAACATATGAACCATCTGAAATATTAGTCGGAATTGGTGCAAAACACGTACTATTCACATTGTTCCAAGTATTATTGAATGAAAAAGACGAAGTAATCATTCCCATTCCATATTGGGTAAGTTATCCAGAACAAGTGAAGCTTGCCGGTGGAGTGCCAGTTTATGTTGAAGGTACAGCTGAACAACAATATAAAATTTCAGCACAGCAAATAAAACAGGCCATAACTGATAGAACACGTGCCATCATATTGAATTCTCCAAGTAACCCAACAGGTATGCTGTATTCTGAAAAGGAATTAATAGAAATTGCTGATGTGTGCAAAGAAGCGGACATTTTGATTATTTCGGATGAAATTTATGAAAAGTTAATTTATCATGATGCACAACATGTTTCGATTGCACAAATTTCAGACGATGCAAAAGACCGTACAATCGTCATTAACGGCGTGTCTAAATCACATTCCATGACCGGTTGGCGCATTGGATATGCAGCGGGGAACAAGCAGTTGATTAATGCCATGACTGACCTAGCAAGTCATTCTACTTCAAATCCAGTGACAACCTCGCAATATGCGGCGATTGAAGCTTATAATGGAAGTCAAGATACTGTAGAAGAGATGCGGGTTGCATTTGAATCACGCTTAGAAATTATTTATCCAAAAGTTGTGGCAATCCCTGGTTTTAGAGTAATCAAACCTCAAGGTGCATTTTATCTATTGCCAGACGTTTCAGAAGCTGCACGCATGACAGGGTACGATTCAGTGGATGCATTTGCAGAAGCCTTATTAACAGAAGCAAATGTAGCTGTTATTCCAGGTTCAGGCTTTGGAGCACCTTCAACGATTCGCTTATCATATGCAACTTCTTTAGATTTACTTGAAGCAGCTGTAGAACGAATTCATTCTTTTGTACAATCAAAATGGCAAAAAGACTTGCTGTAATTTATGGAGGAACTTATGAAAAAAATTATGATTCAAGACATGTCGAAACACCTAGGTGAAACAGTAAAATTAGGTGCTTGGTTAGCTAACAAACGATCTAGTGGAAAAATTGCTTTTTTACAACTGCGTGACGGCTCAGGGTTTGTACAAGGAGTCGTTGTGAAAGCAGAAGTTTCAGAAGAGCTATTTGCAAAAGCAAAAACAATAACTCAAGAAACTTCTATGTATGTAATTGGCGAAGTGACAAAAGATGAGCGTTCATCTTTTGGTTTTGAGATTCAAGTGAAAGATATCGAAATTATTCATGAAGCTGTGGATTTTCCCATTACTCCAAAAGAGCATGGGACAGAATTTCTAATGGACAACCGCCATTTATGGTTGCGTTCACGTAAACAACATGCCATTATGAAAATTCGTAACGAGGTAATTCGTGCCACTTATGAATTCTTCAATGACAATGGATTTTCAAAAGTGGATCCTCCGATATTAACTGGTTCTGCACCGGAAGGGACATCTGAACTATTTCAAACTAAATATTTTGATGAAGATGCATACCTATCTCAATCTGGTCAACTATATATGGAAGCTGCAGCGATGGCACTTGGAAAAGTCTTTTCATTCGGACCAACCTTCCGTGCAGAAAAATCTAAAACACGCCGCCATTTAATTGAGTTTTGGATGATTGAGCCTGAAATGGCCTTTACAGAATTTGATGAAATCCTGGAAGTGCAAGAACAGTATGTTTCTTACATTGTTCAATCAGTATTAAAAAATTGCCAATTAGAATTAGAGCGTTTAGACCGTGATGTGACGAAACTTGAACATATTCAAGCGCCATTTCCACGTATTTCATATGATGATGCGATAAAGTTATTACATGAGAAAGACTTCAATGACATCCAATGGGGGGATGATTTCGGTGCACCTCACGAAACCGCGATAGCGGAACACTTTGAAAAACCGGTATTTATCACTCATTATCCAGTTGGTATTAAACCGTTCTATATGCAACCTCACCCAGACCGTGAGGATGTAGTATTGTGTGCCGATTTAATCGCACCTGAAGGTTACGGTGAAATAATTGGTGGTTCAGAACGCATTCACGACTATGATTTAATGAAGCAACGTATAGAAGAACATGGTTTAGATGAAAAAGCATATGCATGGTACTTAGAGCTTCGTAAACAAGGTTCTGTACCACATTCTGGTTTTGGACTGGGACTTGAACGAACAGTAGCATGGATCAGTGGTGCTGAACACGTTCGTGAAGCAATTCCATTCCCACGTTTATTAAACCGTTTATATCCATAAATAGAACAATATCTAATAACAAAGGAGAGTTCAGGTATGCAACAGCAACAACCAGATCGGCTCCGTATGTGGACAGAGCAGGGAAATGTAACCATTTCCCAGCTCTTTTTTCTACATTACAAGAAGTGTGACATCCAAGATGATGAAGCATTACTAATTCTTCATATGCTAGCGTTTATTGATCAGGGAAACCATTTTCCGACCCCGGTTGATTTAGTAGAACGGTCTCATTTCTCCCATGAACAGGTGAGCCGTCATATGCAAAGATTATTCCAAAAGGGCTATTTAACCATTCAACAACGATATGATGAAAAAGGGGTTCTTTTTGAAGCATTCTCATTTCATTCGTTGTGGAATCGCATAATAGATTTATTATTGACAGAGAAAAAGGAAGAACATGAATTGACCCAAAAAGACCATGAAGGCGAGATATTCCGATTATTTGAACAAGAATTTGGCCGGTTTTTGTCTCCAATGGAAAGTGAAACGATTTCGATGTGGATGGATCAAGATAAACAGTCACCAGAGCTTATTCGTGCAGCATTAAAAGAAGCTGTTCTTGCACAAAAAATGAGTTTGCGTTATATTGATCGTATTTTATTTGAGTGGAAAAAGAAAAACGTCAAAACATTGCTTGATGTTGAAAAACAAGCGAATCAATTTCGAACAGTTCCCGAACGAACATCGGCACCTGCACAAAAAACAAATAAAGTTCCATTTTATAACTGGTTGGAAGAACGAGATTAAGGAAGTGTTTGTATGCTAACAAAAGGACAATGGGAGTATTGCTTATCTGAAATGGATCAAATGTTTCCCGATGCACATTGTGAACTTGTTCACTCAAACCCATTTGAATTGACGATTGCAACATTGCTTTCAGCACAGTGCACTGATGTGCTCGTAAATAAAGTTACACCTGGTTTGTTTGCTAAGTATCAAAAGCCTGAAGATTATTTAAGTGTCTCTTTAGAAGAGCTTCAGAATGACATCAGGTCAATCGGATTATTTCGTAATAAAGCCAAAAATATTCAAGCTCTATGTCGAATAGTGATTGAGCAATTCACGGGAGAGATTCCCGCAAATCGTGATTTGTTAACCACATTACCAGGAGTTGGTCGAAAGACAGCAAATGTTGTGTTGTCTGTTGCATTTGATATTCCTGCTCTAGCAGTCGACACACATGTAGAACGCGTGTCAAAACGCTTAGGACTTTGTCGTTGGAAAGATTCCGTTCTTCAAGTGGAAGAAACCATCATGAAAAAAACACCAATGGACAAGTGGTCAAAAACACATCATCAACTCATTTTCTTCGGTCGTTATCATTGCAAGGCCCAGAATCCTCAATGTCCAGTTTGTCCTCTTTTATCATTATGCCGAGAAGGCAAAAAACGAATGAACAAAAAGTTGGGTTCCGTTTGATCCAATTTGATCCCAAAAGGGCACTAAAAGCTCAAGTAGACGACATAGTAAGTGCGTGGATTCCATTACGACAAAGTATTCTTGATTCTCATAAACAAAGGAAAAAAGAGTCCAAAAACGACATGATGATTGGAATTAAGCTGTATGAGAAGTTAATCATTCTAGCTTCAGAAACATCAATTTTCGATGTTCATAAGATAAAAGATTATGAAGTTCTTCCGTTGAATGGAGAGGAACGCTATTTGTTTATCATTAGAAAGCCAGATCACTATGCTGCTTTTTGTCAACTAGATGAATTATTTGAAGAAACACAGAAGAAAATTGCAGGTTTACGCACTAGAAAATAAAAAAGGGCTGTCCCAAAAGTCATAGAAAATGACTTTTAGGGCAGCTCTCTTCATATTAATATTTCCAGTTATAATAATATGCTGCTTTCCGTTCCAACGTACTTTCATGTTTTGAAGCTAGCTTAGCGATGCAGAAACAGGCGGATTCGTTCCGTGGTGCGGGCGGTGAGCCCGCAGGAGTCGCCGCCTTCCACTACAATCTATAAAGTGTTTAAAAATCAAAGGGTATATACAACCTAGCTAAATGAATACAAAATTTAAAACTGTTTATGAATAATTACAATTAATGGCTAAGAAGAAATATAAAGGTAGGGAAAATTTCTTAGTGAAAGAAACAGCAGTTTTATTATATCCTCAATTCAGAGAATATGAATTAAGTGTAGCATTATCCATTTTAATGCAAGGAAATAAACCAATTGTTACTGTTGGATTAACCAAATAATTGATTAAAGGTGAGTCGGGATTATCTTGTATAGCTGACTCATGCTTTGATGAAATAAACCTTGAAGAGATAGATAGTCTATTATTACCGGGCTGTATGGACGTTATGTCTCTAATGGACGAAGAAAGACTTTTTGAGTTCCTTAAAAAAGTGACTACAAAAGAAAAAGTGATTGCAAGTATATCTAGTTCTCCTTTTCTTTTAGCAAAAGCAGGTATTTTAAGATGGAAAAAATATACTGTCGGGATGACTGAGGAGGATAAGGAGAAGGTGGGTGTATTTTGAGAAAGAGAACTATTCAGATGAAATGGTAGTGCAAGATGGAAACATAATTGCAGCAAGAGGGAGAGGGTTTATTAGATTTGGAATTTATTTAGGGAAAGCGTTAAACCTTGAATTTGATGAAAGATGGTATCAAGAATAATTTCAGATTCATATTAACTAAAAAGTTAATTAGGTGAACAAACGGTTGCCATGAAAGGCAGCTTTTTTTATTTAGTAATAATGTCGAGTACTACCTAATTGGGTGTTATGCGCTATACAAATTGGTTCACGTATTGAATCGAGGGGGTTGGGGGACGAATCAACCCGTTTTCCAACTAAAATGACAGGTATGTTGAAGAAGGATACTTTTAATAATATAGAGAAATAAGCAAAGCATGTGGATTTTCTATTTAATAACGGGATCGTTTAATTAAATAAAGAATAATTAATGATATAATTTATTTGAATATTTAATTAAAAGGGAGGTTTTACTTTGAGGAAATTATTTATTCTTGGAGCAAGCGGATTGGTTGGGAAAGCATTGGTTGAAGAATGCAAAGACGGTTTTGATATTTATGGAACCTACTCTTCATCAGCTTTGAAAATGCCTGAAGCTAATCAGTATCGATTACAGATTAATGAAATTGATAAGATGAAAGACATAGTTGAATCAATAAAACCTGACGCAGTAATCTCATGTTTGAGGGGTGATTTCGATCAACAATTGATATTTCATAAAGAGTTAGCTTTAATAATAAAAAATATAGAAAGTATATTATACTATTTTTCAACTGCCAATGTTTTTGATGGGGATTTTTCACAGCATCATTCAGAGTTAGACACTCCTAACGCAACTTCACCCTATGGGAAATTCAAAATTAACTGTGAAAATACATTGCAGGAAATATTAAATGAACGTGCAGTTATTCTTAGAATACCTCAAATATGGGGAGAGAAATCTCCGAGAATGGATATTATTAAATCTGGAATCGAGAACAATCATATTGATGTATATAGTAATTTAGAATGTAATAATCTATCCGATACGTTACTAGCAAAACAGTTAAAATACATTATGGAAAATAAACTTAACGGGATTTTTCATCTTGGTTCTGTAGATATGATGACACATGAAAGATTTATTGGAAAATTAGCTAAAAGTCTTACTTACAAAGAACTTCATTTCAACCATAGCTTGTTTCAACAAATTACTGATAACTGTTATTTTGGGTTAAAAAGTTATAGAAATGATATCCCTAAGAGTTTGCAACAGACAAACGCGGAAATTATTTCAGATTTAGTTAGTTGAGTATGGAGTATGAAACCATTGGCGTTGTCGCGCCTTCGGTTTTTTATTTTGCCTTACTGTTCTCAAACTTAATTCATCCATCTTATTTTCATTTTCTTTTCCATTGCTAACTGAAGGTAATCACTTCCTCATCCATGTGTTATGTCAACCTACTGTGGTTTTACGGAAGGATCATCCAGTCACTTGATTAACTAACGGGGCTTTTTTTGAACAAAAATGTTTAGACTATATCCCAAAAATCCCTATTTTTTATTATACTTAATCAAGAAAGAATTAAATAAAATGCAAGTGGGGTTCTGGAATGGGCTTATTTTTTGAAAAAAGGGTGAAAAAGAAAAGTTCAAAACCATTTATTATTTTAAAAATTTTACTCGTCATAATCAGCTACTTTCAAGGAAAATAAGTGAAAACATAAAAACAGGTGGAGAAAAACGACTCGTTTTTCTTCACCTGTTTCATTTTAGGAACTTATTAGACAGCCCCTTTTTTATTATTGGCTAAGTAAAAGAATGCTGTTTAACTTAGCTTTATCTTTAAGGAGTAGGCGTAGGCGCACCGTCTCCTCCAGTTTCTGGTGGAGGTGGAGGTGGAGGTGTGGTTCCATCTTCAGGATTATCAGACGAACCGCCTTCATCTCCATCATTATTGCCATTGCCATTGCCGTTGCCATTGCCATTGCCATTGCCGTTGCCATTGCCATTGCCGTTGCCATTGCCGTTGCCATTGCCATTGCCATTGCCATTGCCATTGCCATTGCCGTTACCGTTGCCGTTACCTTCACTGCCATTATTACCTTCGTCTTTACCTTTATCATCCCCTTGTCCCTCGCCATTACCTTCGTCAGGATTTTCATTCTCACTTTCATCAGGTATTTCGGCTGCTTGGATCTCAAGAGTTGTTGTTGCAGGTGAGCTTCTAATTTCATCTGCTATTGCCACCACGGAAAATGTATACGTGCTTCCTGGTGCAATACCAGTAACGATTAAGCCTTTTTCACCTGTTGTTTGAAGAACAGTAGGGCTACCGCCATCCACTGAAATGGATACTTCAAAAACTACGTCTAATTCATTGCCATCGCGTTTTGGTGCTTTGTGTTTCCAAGATAGGGTAGCTGAAAGATCGACTTCACTATAATCTGCGTTAAGTTTAGTCGGGCTATCCACTTCAATTTGTTCAAATTCATCCGAAACTTTTGTAGGTTCAGTTCCACGTACAAATAATTCAGTACGTCTTAAGTTTTCAGGCGTAAATTCACTCGCTAGACGAAGAGGGGAAGTACCAACCTCTACAGTAGCCTCTACAACCGAGTTTGGACGCTTGAATCGTGGTGTATCTTTTCCTTCAGATACGTTAGACATTACGTCTTTGAATACGTGTTGTGCAAAAAGACGTTCATCTTTATTATAGGTATTAATTGCATTTCCACGTTTTTCATACCCAGTCCAGATCGCAATGGAGTAATTGGTTGTATAACCCGCAAACCAAACGTCTGGTGCAGCACCTTCACTTAAATTATATTTGGTGAACTCTTCGGATGAATAGTTAGTTGTTCCAGTTTTACCTGCTACATCTAAGCCGGAAATGGCTGCAGCTCTACCAGTTGCTCCATTTCGATCTCCAACAACATCTCGAAGCATATCTGTGACCATAAATGCTGTTGAGTCTTTCATGGCAGGTGTTGATCTTGGTTTGAAAGTTTTTTTAGTTTCACCATCACGATAGACGATTTCACGAATCGAATATGGTTTAGAATACATGCCAGAATTGCCGAATGCAGCAAAAGATGCGGCTAAATCAATTGTATTGATGCCATTGGTAGCACCAATCGCTGCAGATTCATTTGCAATAAAGTCACCAGTAATACCTAAATTATTGACAAACTCTTTTCGATCTCCTTGATCCACTTCTTTAAAAGTTTTCACTGCTGGAATATTACGTGAACGGTACAATGCTTCACGAATCGTCATGGAACCCATGTATTTGTTGTCGACATTGTAGATTTGTTGATCTGAATTTGAGTATGTCATTTTCTCATCAACAATTGTATGTCCGGTAGACCAATCTAAATATTCGATGGCAGGTCCATAGTCCATAACTGGTTTAATTGTCGAGCCAACCCCACGGTCTGTTCGGTCTTGTGCAAAGTTCAAGCCGCGTTCTGAACCAAAATCTCGGCCTCCACCGACAGCTACTATGGCTCCGGTTTTTGTATCCAATACGGTCATACCTGCTTGCATGTTTTCAGTCGGAAAGTTTTCTCCTTTTAAAGCAGTTTCAACAGCAAGTTGAGCCTGTGGGTCAAGGGTAGTATAAACTTTTAATCCGTCTGCTAATGAGTCTCCTTCACCTTTTTGTTCAATTTCGTTTAATACAATATCTAGGTAGGCAGGGAACTTGGTTGTATTCGATACTTGACGATTTTCTTCAGCTATTAAACCCTGTGTTACAGGTATCGCCTGAGCGGTTTCCATCTCTTCTTTTGTAATTTTCCCATGCTGCTCCATTAGACGGAGGACGATGTTGCGACGCTTCTCGGCAGCTTCAGGATGTTTAAAGGGATTAAAGTTGTTCGGACTTTGTGGCATACCAGCTAACATAGCCATTTCGTGTAATTCCAAATCTTTTAATTCTCTACCGAAAAAGTATTTCGATGCAGTTCCAATTCCATAAATGTTACCTGACATCAATACTTTGTTGAAATACATTTCAAAAATCTCTTCTTTATCATATTTTCTTTCCAATTGGAACGCTAAATAGGCTTCCTGTGCTTTTCGTTTTAGTGTTTTTTCATTTTGTAAAAACGAATTTTTAATTACTTGTTGGGTTAATGTGCTCGCACCTTGAGCCCCAAAACCGTCCGTGATATTGGCAAGAATGGCTCCACCTAATCGATAGAAGTCCATTCCACTATGCTTGTAAAAACGGACATCTTCAGTTGCTAAGATTGCGTCTTCCATTTCTTTTGGAATTTCTTCGTAAGTTACGGAATCACGATTTTCTTTTCCAATAGTAGCAAATACTTCAAGATTTTTATCATAAAATTCTGATGATATGGGATCTTTTAATGACTCTTCATCTAATTTTGGAGCAGAACTTGCATAGAACGCGAATAGTCCGGCACCAAATAATAAACCAGCTAAACCGATAATAAGACAGGAAACGAAAATCCGCTTGAACCACATCTTAGTCGAGCTTTGCTTGGTTTTCTTTTGTTGTTGTAATTGTTTTCTTCGTTGTCCACGAGAGTTTACTTTTTCGCTCACGAACGTCTCCTCACTTTCACTGCTCTGCAGAATTCTCTGAGAGCATTCTTGTTACGCCTTGTAAATAGTCAATAGGAGGAAATGCTCCTGGTACTATTTCAAAGGCGTGTTGTTCAAAAGATTCGAACGGTATGGATTTCCGACCACCTTTACTCATTTCATTCCATGCAGTGATTAATGGAAGAAAAGGTAAAATAAAATAACGGTTAATCAATGAAAATCGTACAATTAAAAAGCTCAGACCTTGTTGTTCAGTAACTTGCCACATATGGGATATTTGATGTTCATGGATATTCTTTAATGGAAACGATGTTTTATTTTTTGTTTCTTTTGCTTCAAAGTCCACATGAATCCCTTGCCATATTCCATTGAAATCGGTTGTAGAAGCCGTACGATAATAGGCTTCCTTAATAACAGCTGCACTTCTGGATGGATACTCCACTTTGACTACTTGAATTGGTACAGGTTTTTTATGGATGACGGCAATCCCTTGTTGTAAATAGTATTCATTTGTTTCGTTGATCTCATCCTCTAATGTCTTTCCCCGATTACTAAAAGAATAATCCTTTTTTGTGCGATTCTCATTATACCTTTTTTCAGGTCGATAGATTTTCCCATTCGGGTATTTAATAGCCATGCTCGTCACCTCGCATATCAGTGTATCATACCTCATCATACTAGACGCGTATGTTTTCAATTAGGTTTCATTCCTTTTATGTCGAATTACAAGAAGTATTAGCTTAATCCTTCTTGTTTTGTCGTCGTTGAAGGTATTGATTCAGATATGTAGAACATCACTACAATTGGAGGGATTCGCTATGAAAAGAATTGAAGAATTAATTGAACAACTATCTTTGCTAGAACATATTTTAGAAGCTCGATTCTTACAAGAAAGATCAAATCAAACACAAATGGTAATAGACAAGGGGTACCAGCTGGGACAAGCATTAAAGGAAACAGAACAATCAATGGAATGGAATATCTGTTCGCGTAAAAGTGGTTAATCCCACTTTTTTTTGTTACTATTAAATGTAGCAAAGGAGCTGCTCCCATGACTTTAATCGAACAAACGACATTGATATTAAAAGAAAGTCAATCCTGTTTATCCCGTCATTTAGAAATGCGGGAAAAGGACACAACTCCCGATTTCTTTACGGTGGTAAAGCCCCATGCTGATCAGTGGCAAGCCTACTTACTTGGCTGGAGAGAACAAGCGAGAATTTGGATAGAAGCATACCGTCCGAAACATATGAGAATTCAACAAATTGATGCGGCTATTGATGCATTCAATCAATATGTCGTTCAATCATTTTATAAAGAGACTGGTAAAAAAAGATTTGCGCAATCCATACAATCAACTTGTTACACGTTGCAAACATTTATACACGCTATAGAGCAAGAAGGTGAAAAGATTGATCAAGAAAAAGGCAATCGCTGAACTTCTAAGTGAATGGAAACAAGACCCTGTCATGCGTGAACGCATCGTTCACTGGCATACCATCGAAGAAAAAGAGGCCATGCTATCCGACTTCCCAATAGATTTGGATTCTTCTATTAAAGAAGCACTAAAAGAAAGAGGAATTAACCAGTTATATAGTCACCAGCGTTTAGCTTTTGATATTGCAAGAGAAGGACATTCATTTACTGCAATTACACCGACCGCTTCGGGAAAATCACTTTGTTATCATCTGCCTGTATTGCAATCAATAATTGAAGATCCATCTTCACGTGCACTGTACCTGTTTCCCACTAAAGCACTGGCACAAGATCAAAAATCGGATTTGAATTTATTGATTGAACAAATGAAACAAGACATCTTAAGTTATACATATGATGGAGACACTTCTCCTGCTATTCGTACGAAAGTGAGAAAAGCAGGTCACATCGTATTAACGAATCCTGATATGTTGCATTCTGGCATTTTACCACATCATACAAAATGGGTTTCGCTGTTTGAGAATCTGAAATATATTGTAGTAGATGAACTGCATACCTATAAAGGGGTCTTTGGTAGCCATGTTGCCCATGTGTTACGCAGATTAATTCGTATATGTCATTACTATGGAAGCAACCCTGTATTTATATGTACATCCGCTACCATTGCTAACCCAAAAGAATTAGCTGAATCATTGACAAATGAAACGCATAAACTGATCGATCAAAATGGTGCACCCTCAGGTAAAAAGAACTTTGTCTTTTATAATCCCCCAATCGTTCATCCAACTTTTGGTGTACGAAGAAGTGCTATTTTAGAAGTGAGGGACATAGCAAAGGGGCTCTATAACGAAGGAATTCAGACGATTATTTTTGCGAAAAGTAGAGTACGTGTAGAAATGTTAGTAACCTATCTAAAAGAGTTAACAAAAAAGAAAATTCATGATGACACAATTCGTGGGTATCGAGGTGGCTACTTGCCTTCGGAACGAAGACAAATTGAAAAAGGACTGCGTGAAGGGTCTATCCGAACGGTCGTAAGCACCAATGCGTTAGAACTGGGTGTTGATATCGGTCAGCTGCAAGCATGTATTATGACAGGCTATCCTGGAAATATTGCAAGTGCTTGGCAACAGGCTGGTCGCGCTGGACGCAGACAAGATGAAGCATTAATCTTATATGTCGCACAATCCACAGCACTTGATCAGTATATTGTTAATCACCCATCATTTATTCTTGGTCAGTCTCCTGAAGAAGTACGCATCCATCCAGATAATTTAGTCATATTAATGGACCACTTAAAATGTGCTTCTTTTGAGTTGCCATTTAAAACAACGGATCAATACGGAGAGTTTGAAATTCAAGAACTTCTTGCTTATTTAGAAGAAGAAGGGATTTTGGTTCGTACATCTGATAAATGGCATTGGATGAGTGATCGCTTTCCTGCACATGAAATAAGCCTACGCTCTGCTTCACAAGAAAATGTCATCATTATTGATCAAACGATTCCAGCAGCGACAAAGGTAATTGGGGAAATGGATCGATACAGTGCGATGACCTTGTTGCATGAAGAAGCGATTTATTTGCATCAAGGCATTCAATTCCAGGTTGAAAAGTTGGATTGGGATGAGAAGAAAGCATTTGTCCGAGAAGTGGATGTTGATTACTTTACTGATGCCAACTTAGCAGTTGAATTAAAAGTAATGAGTGAAGATCAAGAAAACTCGTTTGAAAAAGGATCCGTGTTTTATGGAGATGTTTCCATTTTAGCGATGGCTACAATTTTTAAGAAAATACGTTTCGACACACATGACAATATTGGTTCGGGTCCGATTCAATTGCCTCCTGAAGAGTTGCATACTTCTTCAAGTTGGTTGAGCTTTGAAAGACCTCTCGGTTGGACAGATGCCATGTTAACAGATGCGATGACTGGTACAGCCACATCTATTGCTTCATTCATTCCGTTATTCGTCCATTGTGACCGACGTGATATTCATGTGGTACCGCAAGTGAAATCAATTCATGCTGAACTCCCAACATTCTTTGTTTATGATAGTTACCCTGGTGGAATCGGCATTAGTGAACGTGTCTATGAAGTATGGCCAGAACTGCTTTCTCATGTAGAACAGCATGTTAACGCATGTCCTTGTGAACAAGGGTGTCCGGCATGCATAGGTCCACAAGAATCAATCGTGGGTTTGAAAAATGAAGTGTTAAAGCTGCTTGCCTATTTGCGATTAGAAACAAAAGGTGAAATCGATGTCATATGAAAAAAACCTCTTGCAAATGAAAAAATTGATTAAGAAAAAGCCAGCGAAAGCTCAATCGCTGGCTCCTTTTGTCATTCCTCCTAAACCTAGGTATACAGAAGACTGGGAAAAAGCAGGATTAACAGTGATTGAAAATGACTTTGGCGTCGTTTTTGAGAAAAAGAAAATATATAAACCAAACCAGATCCATGGCAAATTCCAATTGAATGAAATATTTGAAGCTTTTAATTTGTGGAATTCTTTCCAGGGAGTTCATCCGATTTCTACGGATAACCACCAGGTCGTGTTTTTTGACACAGAAACGACGGGGTTAAAAGGTACGGGAACATATATTTTTTTGATTGGCAAACTTGTGTGGAAAGATGGACATTTTGAGATGACTCAACATGTTTTAGCTGATCCCAGTCATGAAGCTGCCTTTTTATTTGCATCTGAATTATGGAAACCTAATCTATCTGTCATCACTTATAATGGAAAAAGTTTTGACTGGCCTCAACTACAAACACGTTGGACATTGAATCGAGAACATTTACCGAAGTTGCCAGATCCTTCGCATATTGATTTACTCCATGCATCGAGAAGAGTATGGAGGGATGAGCTCAGTCAGTTCAAACTGACTAAAATAGAAGAAGAGAAACTGGGATTCAAGAGAGTCGGAGATATCCCTGGACATCTCGCACCGATTATTTATTTAGATGCAGTTAAAAGCGGAAATCCAGCCACATTATTAAAAGTCTTACATCATAATGAATGGGACATAATGTCGCTACTGACTCTGTTTATCCATACAACCAAACTGCTTTTACAAGAAGAGTACAAAGACACTGTTGTGACATCCACCAATATTGGAAAATGGTTTTTTGACTTAAAAGCATTTGAAAAAAGTCAAAATGTTTTTGAACAGATTACAGATCAATACGACCCAGTCCAAGCGGCACGTGCATTTTACTATTTAGGTTTTGAATATAAAAGACTTAAGCAAGTGAATAATGCGTATAAAGCTTTTGAACAATCACTTGTTCACTTACAAGATGTCTTGAAAATAAAGGCATACGAAGAATTAGCGAAAATAGCTGAGCATTTCCAAAAAGAATACGAAGTAGCTATTTGTCACGTGGAAAGTGGACTCATTCTTATTAATAACTCAATTCAACTAAATACAAACCAAAGAATACGCCTTTCAGAAGCATTTAATAAACGGGGAAAAAGAATAAAAAAGAAACAAACTATTTCCTGGGAAAGCGCAGGTTTCGACAGAAAATGAGCTGGAGAAATCAACCTCAAATCGTTCTTTATGCTATAATAAATCTATACCTGTAACTAGGGAAGGACGATGTATATGGATACGAAATTAACGCCAGAAATCATTTTGGAAAAAGAATTCAAAACTGGTCTTCGCGGATACAATCAAGATGACGTGGATCAGTTTTTAGATGATGTTATTCATGACTATGGAACTTTCATGCAAACAATTGAATCTTTAAAAACAGAAAATAAACGTTTAAAAGAAGAACTAGAGGAAGCTCCAAAGCGTCAAGTTACAGCACCAGTTTCTGGCACAACAAATTTTGATATTTTAAAACGACTATCAAATCTCGAGAAACATGTTTTTGGCAGCAAGTTGTACGAATAATAGAACATCAGTGTAATGGTTGTTTAACGCAACAATATCAAGTATAATGAGGAAACCAATTAGGAAATTCAGGTAATCGCTGCAATGCTAGACATTGTAGAGGAAAGTCCATGCTCGCACGGTTCTGAGATGACCGTAGTGTTCGTGCTTAGCCAAAAAATAAGCTAAGGCAGTGTTACAGCTGACGGCGGGAACAACACCTAAGTCTTCGGATATGGTCTAGGTTCTCTGAAAGTGCCACAGTGACGGAGCTGACTCGGAAACGTTTCAGGTGGAACGAGGTAAACCCCACGAGCGAGAAACCCAAATTATGGTAGGGGCACTCTCATGAAGGAATTGAACGGATTGAGGGACAGACTTTGTCTGTAGATAGATGATTACTACTCACTTGTACGAGGCGTAAGCCGATTGAGTACGTGATAACAAAACATGGCTTATTGGATTTTCTAATGGTTCAAAGTGATTAATCAAGCTCTCCACTAATACGGAGAGCTTTTCTTAATAAAAAAACATAAATTCAACTGAATTTTTATATGATAAGAAAGGATGAGAAAATGACAACTCATCGCTTAGTTGCTACTTCTGCAATGGGATTAGAATCCATTGTAGCTGATGAAGTAAAAGCTTTAGGATATGAAACGAAAACTGAAAACGGTAAAATTCATTTCGAAGGAGATGAACGAGCAATCGCACGTGCCAATATGTGGCTTCGTGTTTCAGACCGAGTAAAGATTATTGCTGGTGATTTTAAAGCCACAACGTTTGATCAATTGTTCGAACAAACCAAAGCAATTCCATGGGAGCAATATTTACCTGTGGATGCTGCATTTCCAGTTCAAGGGAAATCTGTTAAATCAAAATTATTTAGTGTACCGGATTGCCAAGCAATTGTTAAAAAAGCGATTGTTGAACGACTAAAATTAGCTCATAAACGGATTGGCTTTTTAGATGAAACAGGTGCTACTTTTAAGATTGAAGTGAGTATCTTAAAAGATATCGCAACGATTACCATTGATACAAGTGGTGTGGGACTTCATAAAAGAGGATACCGATTGGGTCAAGGAGAAGCACCTTTAAAAGAAACATTAGCAGCCGCTTTAGTGTACATCTCTAAATGGAATCCAAATCGACCGTTTGTTGACCCATTCTGTGGTTCCGGTACGATTGCAATTGAAGCAGCCATGATTGGTCAAAATCTTGCTCCTGGGTATAATCGCGAATTTCTTAGTGAAGACTGGCCTTGGATGTCTAAAAAGATTTGGGATGAAGTACGTTTAGAAGCAGAAGACTTAGCGAACTACGACCAACACTTAGACATTACAGGTACAGATATTGATCCACGAATGATCGAAGTTGCATCCAATAATGCAGTTGAAGCTGGATTCGCGGATCTAATTCACTGGAAACAACGTCAGTTACGTGATTTTACGACAACTTCACTTGATGGAGTCATGATTGGTAACCCTCCATACGGTGAACGTATCGGTGAAAAAGAAGAAATCGAGCAAATGGTTCAAGACATGGGAAGCATGATGGAGAAGCATCCAACTTGGTCTGTTTATATGTTGTCTTCAATGGAAAAATTTGAAGAACATTATGGTCGAAGAGCTACAAAAAAACGTAAGTTATTTAATGGATTTATCCAAACGGAATTCTATCAATATTGGGGTCAAAAGTCGCCTCGTGCATAACACATTAAACGGATAGGACAACCTATCCGTTTTCTTATCGTTTGAAAGGAGATATTTATGAAACAAACCTTACCATTCACTCTATCTAAAGACCGATCTTTTTTTGAATCACTCGGCGATTGGATGGGTGATGTCCTATATGATGAATTACCTGAAAAAGGATTTGAATGTCGGGATGAGCAAATTTTTATGGCATATCAAATTGAAAAATCATTAAAAGAGAAAAGTGTTCTATTTGCTGAAGCTGGAGTCGGTACAGGAAAAACTATTGCGTATTTACTACCTGCAATCTCTTATGCCCGCTATACAGGGAAGCCTGCCCTAATATCTTGTGCAGACGAAACTCTTATTGATCAATTGGTCAAAAAAGAAGGCGATATCCAAAAGCTTCAAGATACTTTAGGCTGGAACATTGATGTGCGTTTAGCAAAGTCACGCAATCAATATTTATGTATTAAACGTTTGGAAACAGAACAAAAAACAAATGAAGATGACTTTATTGAACAAATAGAAGATGGAATGCCGGACTTTGTTTATGGACATCAGTCCCTGCAAGCTGTTTATCCATACGGTGAACGAAGTGCTTTTCCAAATGTCAGTGATGAAGATTGGCAAAAAGTGAATTATCATCCGATACAACAATGTGGTGTATGTGACATGCGTAATCGTTGCGGTCAAACCATTCATCGACAAAATTACCGTGAAGCGGGAGATTTAATCATCTGTTCACATGATTTCTTAATGGAACATATATGGACAAAAGAATCGCGTTTGCGAGAAGGACAAATGCCATTATTACCTGATGTTTCTATGATTGTTTTAGACGAAGGTCATTTATTGGAATTTGCAGCACAGCGTGCATTGACATATGAAGTACAAAGTCAAACCCTTGTATCGTTAATCGACAAAGTAGCACAAGATGGTGTCCGTGAAAAAACGTTGCGATTAATGGAAAATCTACAAGACTTACATGATGATTTCTTTAAAGAATTACTGGAGCATTCTTATGGTGAGGATGGGGAACGACTGCATATTACAAAAACCGAAAAAGTTCTGCAAATCGGACAACAGCTAGTCCATATTGTAGATCAATTGCTTGAAGAGTTTGTATTCGAATCTGAACTGTATACGATTGATGAATACGATCTTCGTATGTTTGAAGAGTATTTAGAGCAATATGTATTTTCATTGCGATTGTTTGTTCAGAACGGGGAAGCAGTGGATTGGTTAGAAGAAAAAGATGGAATTGAGACTCTTGTCATCATGCCTCGTCTTGTGACAGATATTTTGAATGAAAAACTTTTTTCAACTAAATTACCTGTCGTTTTTTCTTCTGCAACGTTGTCCGTTAATAAAGACTTTTCATATATTTCGGATACTCTGGGTATTGATCAATTCCATTCGTTTAGTGTCCCTTCACCATTTGATTATGAAGAGGTCATGAAAATATATGGCCACTCATGTGAAATCGATACGAAAACGCAAAAAGCAAAGGCTTTATTAGCGCAATCATCAGAGCCTACCTTGATATTATTTAAAACGAAAAATGACATGGTTAATTTTGAACAATCGCTTACTTTTGAAGAGAGGCAGCGCATTGTATTTGAAGGCGAACGTGAATTATCATCAATTGTCCGTGATTTTCAGTCTGGTAAAATTTCAACTTTATGTTCTTATCATTTATGGGAAGGACTTGATTTACCTGAGGAGGCACTGACACGCGTAATCATTTTTGATTTACCTTTTCCTCCGAAAGATCCTTTGTTTGATGCAAAACGAAAATTCTCCAACAATCCTTATGAAGAAGTGGAACTACCATTTATGTTACTTCGACTTCAACAAGGAATGGGACGCCTGATTCGAACATCGGAAGATCATGGTTCGATTCACTTATTGCTTTCGGTAGATGAAATGAAATTAAGCGACACATTTAAACATGTACTTCCTGTAGAGGTTACTTGGATATAGATTTAATAGATTGCCTCGATTGTCTAAATGATTTAGACAATCGGAGTAATCTTTTTTTATTGGAAAATATTAAATTGGGGACGACCCCGAACCCAGAGTTCAAAGCTTTTCCTACCCTATATAGATATCACTGAAAAAGTTTACCATTATAGACTGGACAAAATATCCCCTATTATAACGCTTCGGCACTTTATAGATGCTTCCCCCGAGAAGCCAAGAGAAAGTAATTGTCAGTCTTTTCGCTCAGGATGCCATTTGAAAGGTGCCTATGCTGGTGTTGCATAGGTATATTGATACCATCTAATTTAGAATATGAATTTTGATAGCTTTAGAATTTCTTTTTTGTGTAGGTAGGGCATGGTCAAGAAATCAGCCAGCCATTGCGACCTGAAAAACTAGATGTGATAGTGATCCTTAGTCTTTTCTTGTAATAATTAATATATTTTTCAGTCAATATGTTAAAATGAGGAAGATCTTTGAATAGCTAAGGGGGATTGACATGGAAAATACAGAGAAGTTTTTAGAGTATGTTAAGAAAATGCAAGCGTATTCTGAAGCAATAAATCTTATCTATTGGGATTTGCGTACGGGTGCACCTAAAAAAGGGATTGACCAGCGTTCACAAGTGATTGGGACATTATCGTCTGAAGTATTTGGCATGCAAACATCAGATGAATTAGCAAAGTTGTTAGAAGAGCTTGAGAAAAACTTGAATTCACTTGATCCGATTACAAAGCGTACGTTTGAAGTGGTGAAAAAAGAATATGATAAGAGTAAAAAAGTTCCAGCTGAAGAATATAAAGCATATGTCATTTTGACATCAAAAGCAGAATCAGTATGGGAAGAAGCAAAAGAAAAATCGGATTTCGCTTTGTTCATGCCTTATTTAAAGGAGATCGTTGAAACAACTAAACGATTCATAACCTATTGGGGCGTTAAAGAAAACAATCCCTACAACACATTACTCGATGAATACGAGCCAGGAATGACGACAGAAATTTTAGATCAAGTATTTGGTGAATTGCGAAAAAAAATTGTGCCTCTAGCCAAAAAAATTGTAGATTCATCACATCAACCGGATACAACTTTCTTATTTAAGCATTTCCCTAAAGAAAAACAAAAGCTATTTAGTTTAGAAATCCTAAAACAATTGGGATATGATTTTGAAGCAGGTCGATTAGATGAAACCGTTCATCCCTTTGCGACTGGCTTAAACAGGGGAGACGTCCGAATTACTACGAAATACGATGATCATGATTTCCGTTCAGCTGTATTCGGCACGATTCATGAATGTGGACATGCCCTTTATGAACAAAACATTTCAGCCGATTTAGAAGGGCTACCTATTTCAAGCGGAACGTCAATGGGGATTCATGAATCCCAGTCTTTATTTTATGAAAATTTTGTTGGACGCAATGAGAATTTCTGGACACATAATTATGCCTGCCTTCAAGCATACGCCCCTGAGCAATTTGGGCACGTTGCAGTGGAGGACTTCTTGGCAGCAATTAATGAATCCAAGTCTTCGCTCATTCGAATTGAAGCAGACGAATTGACGTATCCTCTTCACATCATGATTCGCTATGAAATTGAAAAAGGATTATTTAATGGTGATTTAAAAGTGGAGAATTTGCCTCAAATTTGGAATGATAAATATGAAGAGTATTTAGGTGTTCGACCAACAAACGATGCTGAAGGTATTTTACAAGACGTCCACTGGTCTGGCGGTGCGTTCGGATACTTCCCATCTTACGCATTAGGCTACATGTATGCTTCCCAACTAAAAGCGGCAATGTTAAAAGACTTACCGAATTTTGATGAGTTATGTGCCACTGGTGATTTAGAGCCGATTAAATTGTGGTTAACTGACAAAGTTCATCGCCATGGAAGTATGAAAAAACCACTTGAAATTTTACAAGAGGCTACAGGTGAAGGATTAAATGCATCTTATTTAGCTGAGTATCTAGAAGAAAAATATGGACGAATCTATCAATTGGTTTAATCAAAAATAAAAGTAACCGTCATTCCTCTCAAAAGGGGACGGTTACTTTTTAATTAGAAGCGGTTTTTCCAAGGACAGCCAAAATATTCTCCTTAAATTCGGGATAAATAATTCCTTTCTCAGATATGATGGCAGAAATATATTTGGCAGGTGTCACATCGAACGCAGGATTATAGACTTTTGTATTAGGCGGTGCTATAGGAAGGTTTCCGATATGGGTAACTTCCCGTGATTGACGTTCTTCTATTGGAATTGCACTTCCGTCCGAGATGGAAAGATCAAAGGTTGAAGAAGGGGCAGCCACATAAAAAGGAATGTTAAAGGCATTTGCTAATATGGCTAAGTTTAGAGTGCCAATTTTATTGGCTGTATCACCATTTGCAGCAATTCTGTCAGCACCGACAATGATTGCCTCGATTTTTTTAGTCTGGATTGTGTGAGCTGCCATACTGTCAGTAATTAACGTGACATCAACACCAGATTGCTGTAATTCCCATACAGTTAGCCGAGCACCTTGGAACACTGGCCTTGTTTCACACGCATAAACACTAAAATCTTTTCCGCGTTCACGACCTAGATGAAATGGTGCTAATGCAGTACCATACTTTGCAGTTGCGATAGATCCTGCATTACAAATCGTCATGACAGTTGATTGACCTTCTAATAATGTCAACGCATATTCTCCGATAGTTCTACAAGATTCTTCGTCTTCAATATGAATTTGTCGAGCTTCTTTTAATAGAAGCTCCTGTGCTTCATGGACAGTTTGGGCAACCTTGATGGATAAAAGTGTTCTTTCAAGTGCCCAAAAAAGGTTGACTGCAGTAGGACGTGACTCTGCTAAATATTCCACGTCCTTTTGCACATATTCTCTGAAATCTAACATATTTTCAGTATGATGATTCATCGCTGCAAGGGCAATACCATAGGCAGCAGTTATCCCAATAGCAGGTGCTCCTCTTACTTTTAGGGTGACAATTGCATCATAGACAGATTCAATCGTATCTAGCGTCAGATAGTCAATTTCATGAGGCAATTTTTGTTGATCCAAAATAATTAGGCGGTTGTTTTTCCATTCAATTGAAACAGGAATTGTCATACTCTTTTATTCTCCAATAAAGCAATGACTTCTTGTATGGTTTTCAATTCCTGACGTCCCAAAATAAGTGTTTCACCTAACTGTAAAGTCTGTTTCTTTAACGAAATCCTTCTTTCTTTTTCTAAGATGCCATCTAAATCTTTCACATGTGCCAAACCAATCGTACGTCTTATTAATTCACATCCAGAAAAGCCAAGTGTATCGCTGAAAATTTGCTGCAAAATATGGTTTTCAAAACCTTCCATTCGAGCGTATGGGTCAATGTAATCTTTTTTCCAAAGTTCAGAGAAGGTTTTAGAGAAGGTCTCCCATGTGTTTGTGATATGTTTTAGGATGGCAGGTCGATTAGTGCTGTCTCTTGTAATTGCTTGAATGATTAGATTGCCAATAAATTGACCAACATCGAAACCAATCGGACCGTAAAATGCAAACTCAGGATCAATCACTTTTGTCTCAAGCTCACTCGCAAAAATACTTCCAGTATGAAGGTCGCCATGTAACAATGCTTGTGCTTCAGTTAGAAAACTGTATTTTAATTTGGCAGTTTCTATTTTTAGGGATTGATTATTCCATAGTGCTTGGACTTCATTCTCAAGTTCTGGTTCGAAATCATTTGAATCATGTTTAAAGAACGGATCGGTAAATACTAGATCTTCCGTAATTTTGCACAATTCAGGATTAGAAAATTCGCGTACTAATTGTTTCTTATCAAATGGATGTAGAGCAAAATCGGAAGTATAAAAGAGTGTTTTTGCCAGATATTCACCGATATGAGTTGAAAGTTTAGGGTAGGATTCACCATTGATAAGCCCTTCACGAGCTACTGTTAAGTGAGACAAGTCTTCCATGATAGTGAAGGCAAGTTCCTCATCTGTCACAAATACTTTTGGAACTAGTGTAGGGACAAACTCTCCGTGCTTTTTAAGTACATTTGCCTCAATAGTTGCTCTCTTTAGAGTTAGTGGCCAGCTCTCACCAATAACTTTTGCATAAGGTAAAGCTTGTTTGATAATCATTCTTTTTCCTGTCAAGGCGTCAGTAATTTGAAAGACGTAATTTAGGTTACCATCCCCAATCTCTTTACACATTAGTTCAGAATGTACATTAAATAAATTTAATTCTTTTATAAGATTGATAGCGGTTTTTTCATTCAATGGTTCATATGTTTTTTTGGTTAAACTTGTCATGGAATACATCCCTTTCTTAAACAATTAAAAAGCCTCCTTCAGACAGAAAGAGGCTTGAGAAATAAATTTCCGTGCCTCTTATCTTTCAGAAAACTTTCTTTCTGATGGAATTAGCACCGTGTCTTACAGGATTTTATCCTGGCGTACTTAACGCCCCGTTTCACAACGGTATTACGATCGGTTGCTGGGCGTCATAGGGCCAATTTCCCTCTGCCTGCTCTTGATAAGAGTATTTTATGAATTTGTACTGTTACTAAAAAGAATCCTAGCATTTGATGAAAAGTTCTGTCAACTAGTTTTTTCAAGAAATAAAATAATGAAAATATAATTGACAGGTAACCAAAATAATGAAATAATCGAAATTAATTTAGTGGAAAAACGAATTGAATATCAATTTTTCTTATTTAGAGTAGGTGGAGGGACTAGCCCGATGATACCCGGCAACCGATCCCATAGTGGACACGGTGCTAATTCTTGCAGCGAATGCTGAGAAATAAGAAGACGTTAGCTTATTAACCTCTTCTTATTTGAAGCGGTTTTTTTGTGCCATTTAATAGGTGTTATTGAATCAGAATGATAGTTACTAGAAGGAGAATAGAACACGATGAGTGAAATAACAGCAAGCTATCAGCTATTTGGAAGACCGGGTTCTTTCGAGAAAAAGGCAGAAGGAATAGCACTTGGCCTGACAATTGGTTCTTGGACAGACTTGCCATTGCTCGAGCAGGAACAGTTGAAGAATCATAAAGGGTATGTGGTTTCAATTAAAGAATTTCCTGATTCTTATGACCCTCAACAAAATGATGAAATAAAAGCGGTAGTTAAAATATCTTATCCAAGTGCAAACTTTTCGCCAGATTTACCTGCAATCCTGACGACTGTTTTTGGGAAACTGTCCCTGGATGGAAAAGTGAAGTTATTGGATCTGGAATTTGGACCGAAACTATTGCAGGATTTTCCGGGCCCCAGATTTGGCGTTGAAGGTATACGCAAAAAACTGGAAGTACATAACCGCCCGCTTGTAATGAGTATTTTCAAAGGTGTATTGGGCAGGGATATGGCCTATTTGACGTCTCAATTGCGTGAACAGGCACTAGGTGGGGTGGATTTGGTCAAGGACGACGAAATCTTGTTCGATAACCCATTAACTCCATTTGAACAGCGGATCTCGAGGGGGAGGGAAGTGCTCCGTGAGGTATACGAACAAACCGGACATCGCACCTTATATGCAGTGAATTTATCGGGACGGTCATCACAACTGAGAGATAAGGCGAAATTAGCCAGAGAACTTGGTGCAGATGCCATTCTTTTCAATGTTCATACATATGGACTGGACGTCCTCCAGGAATTGGCGGAAGACAAGGGAATCCAGTTACCAATATTGGCTCATCCAGCATTTAGTGGTTCTTTTACTAGTTCTGAATTTTACGGGGTATCACATCCACTCGTCCTTGGAAAACTGACTCGCTACGCAGGGGCTGATTTTTCTCTCTTCCCATCGCCATATGGGAGCGTAGCCCTGGAAAAAGAAGCTACACTTGCAATTGGTGATGAATTAACGAAAGAAACAACTGCAATTAAGAGAACTTTACCAGTTCCTTCCGCTGGCATTCATCCAGGCCTTGTCCCACTGTTAGTCAAAGACTTTGGGAATGATTGTGTCATCAATGCTGGAGGCGGTGTCCACGGACATCCACTGGGTGCTACTGGAGGTGGCCGAGCATTCAGGCAAGCACTCGACGCCGTATTGGCTGGAAAAACATTGCTTGAAGCGGCGGAAGAACAACAGGAATTGGGAATCGCCCTTGATTTGTGGGGAGGTAAATGATGAGTAAACCAATGATTTTTTGTGACTTTGATGGGACTATAACGACTCACGATAATTTAATTCATATCATGAAGAAGTTTGATCCACCAGGATGGACCAAGATAAAAGATGATATCTTGTCCGAAAAGATTTCCATACAAGTGGGAGTAAGACAGATGTTCTCCATGCTGCCTTCGTCGCTGAAAAATGAAATAATCTCGTACGTGATTGAAGAAGCGCAGATTCGTGAAGGATTTGTAGAGTTTGTTGCCTATACAAAAACACACAAGATTCCACTTTATATTGTGAGTGGGGGAATTGATTTCTTTGTCCGTCCACTTCTCGAGGAATATGGTCCATTTGACGGCATTTATTGCAACGAGGCCGAATTTTCAGGAGAAAATATAAATATTGTCTTTCCGAATGGATGCGATCATCACTGTTCAAGTCAAGGCTGTGGTTGCTGCAAGCCTTCCATCATGCGAGAGTACCTTTCTGAAGGGACTATCAGCATAGTGATTGGAGATTCAATCACAGATATTGAAGCCGCCAAACTGGCTGATATGGTTATTGCCAGAGATTTACTCATTGAAAAATGTGAGGAATATAATTTACTTTATAACCCCTTTGAAAACTTTCATGATGTCATCTCTATTCTTGAGACGCATGTGGGGGTGAAGAAATGAACACCATTACCGAGAAGTGGATGGAACTTGCCGATATAAAGGACGAATTGTCGATCCGAGATTGGTTCATGGGAACAAGCGGAAATCTTTCGATTAAGGTTAATGACAGCCCTATTCAGTTCCTGGTCTCAGCCAGTGGAAAGGATAAGAAGAAGAGGACAATGGAAGATTTCTTGCTCGTGGACGCTGAAGGGAAAGCTGTCGGCGTAACGAAATTAAAACCGTCTGCTGAAACTTTACTGCACTGTGCGGTTTACAGCACAACAAGTGCTGGTTGCAGTCTTCATGTTCATACAGTGGCGAACAATGTTATTTCCGAAAGGTATGGGGATGCAGGTAAGATTGAGTTCCAAGGACAGGAACTTATCAAGGCGTTTGACCTATGGGAAGAAGACGCTGTATTGACCATTCCCATCATTCGGAATTTTGCAGATATCCCTAGGCTGGCTGATGAGTTTCAAGCTCAGATCCATGCAGGAAAAGGGGCTGTTTTGATACGGAATCATGGAATCACGGTTTGGGGAAAAGATGGCTTTGAAGCCAAGAAACTATTGGAAGCCAGTGAGTTTTTATTCCAATATCAGCTGACATTGGATCAATTCAATCTAAAAATGAGAGGAAGAGTATAATGGCGATCATCAAAATTCAAGGAACAAACGAAGTAATTGAATCACAAAACGAGGTAGCGGTATTTCTAGAGCAGCAAGAAGTTATTTATGAGCATTGGGACATAGAAAAACTACCTGAAAACCTTCGTGAAAAATACGATTTAAGCGAAGAAGAAAAAGAAGAAATTCTGGTAGCCTTCAAAGTGGAAGTGGACGATATATCTCAACGTCGTGGGTACCAAGCTGCTGATATTATTTCGTTGTCGGATTCCAATCCAAATTTAGATGTGCTGTTAAAAAACTTCCAACGAAAACACATTCATACAGACGATGAAGTCCGCTATATCGTAAGTGGACATGGTGTGTTCATTATTCAAGGAAAAGACGAACGATTCTTTGAAGTGCATCTGGTTCCTGGAGATTTAATATCGGTTCCGGAAAACATCACTCATTATTTTACTCTAGCTGAAGACCGTAAAGTTGTTGCAATTCGTATATTTGTAACTTCTGAAGGTTGGGTACCAGTATATCAGGAAAGTGTTGAAGCTTAACTAGTATGAATAAATAGTTAGATGAATCATTCTTGTGAAGGAATATAAAAAAATAGTGTAATGTGCATAAAGATCAGGACCCTTTCATTGTAGAAATGGTCCTGATCTTTATTTAAATAGGCTCTGTTAATGGAGAAGGTTGATTAATAATGAATGCATGTGGAGAATGGGGTTCCATATATAATTTCGCACTGGATATTCATGTTAACGAAGCAGGTAAGTTCAATAATTGTCATTGGCTTTTTTACAATATGCAATTTATAGGGTGTTGCTATGAAATGGAGTTCCAACTTAAAACGATCTCCAAGTCGAGCATCGTTTTTTACATATAAAATCTTTAAATTATGCCAAAATGTAGTCCCCCCTACAACCCGATACCCCTTCTGGATCTTGACGAGAAGCTTTCCAAAAATCGTCCAAAAATCCAATAAAACTAAAAAGAATGTAAGTAATAGACAAGAAATACATGAATGGAGTAGGAGAAAAAAGAATTGATACTATAATTCCTACAAAAAGAATAATTCCAAACATTAACGGAGTGCCTTTTTTTAATTGATGATCTGAAGGAAGTTCTTTTCTTATCGGTTGAATGAGCCTAAGTTGTCTCAAAATAGCGATTAATAGCGGAGATAAAATTGAAACAACTACAAAAGAGATTAACGCTGGAATTATTTGTTCTCTCACTTTTCACTTCTCCTTTTCTCTTTTCTAACTAATAATAAATTCTATAAAACTCATTCATTACCTCTATTCCTTACAATACAATATTATAATATGTATAAAAATCAGATTTAATAGAAAACAACTAATTGCTATATAAATAGTAATTCAAGAAAAGGGCGTGTTTCATAAGTAAAAAGGCGTCTTTTTAATACACCTCTATACATTGATGGATTAGATTCTGTTAAGGCGAAAAAAATATTGTGAAAAATTCCACTTAAACTACCGGGTGCTTTAGTAAAAAAGGACAAAAAATAAAACGAGCTTGGAGATACATTTCCCAGCTCATTTTTTATGCGCATTTTTAAATCAACCTTTACATTTAACAAAGCCTTTAAATAAAAGAAAAAGTTATTTCTTTTACAAAATTCATTACATCATTAGCTATTTTGGTCACTCTATTTTTATGGATATAGTCTTGTTATCTTACTGAAAATGATCTGTAACGGAATTCCAAAACTCCCGTCTAATAAGTTAGATAGGAGTTGGAAAAATGTATTTATTATTAAAAAGGGTAATTACTACTATTTTAGTTGTGGTTTTAATAACGGGTTGTGGCGTTAGTGAGAAACAGAAAGTCTCTTTAGCAGGTACAGCAAGCCCTAAAGAGGTTTCACAATCATTTTCTGAATTCAGTCTCATAGAATCGGTAGGAGAAGATAGAATATTAATTGGATCAACGTATTATACAATCAGTGAAAAGACAAAGATGGAAAAATCAAACAAAGAGAAACTGACTATTGATGAGCTTCATGCTGGTGATCTAGTCAATATAGAGGATGAAGGGTACATCCTCGAATCTTTTCCTGGTCAAGGATTTGCAACTTCTGTTGTGCTGCAAAACGATATTGAAAGCCTGAAAGTGAGTGAATCCATTCGACACTTTTTCGAAAATCAAGAAACCGGAAATATTCTTTCAACAACGATTGAAGACGTAACGGAGCAATCAATCATATTGCATTTTTTCGAATGGGAAATTCATGGGAAGAAATATGAAGCGGAAATTGATCGTGCTGACAATTCATTTAATGTGAAAGAGATTGTGAACGAACAAGCACTTGAACAGGAGCGACGTAATAAAGAAATGGCAGCAGCCCATCCCGAAGGTAGTACATCGGGACATATAACAGAAATTTATGACAATGGATTTCGGATTAACATGGCTGACTACATATTTGCGGAAGATATACAATTTAACAATGACTTGGGAGATAAGCTAATTAAAGATCAATTCCGAATTGGCAGTTTCGTCAGCGTCGATTACGACAAGTTGGAATACAACTCAACCATTGGAAAAGGTATTTTATCTAATTTAACTTTATTAACAAAAGAAGAAAATCCAGAAGTCCGAGAATGGATTGAGATGATTATGACCGGTGACTTGTATGAGCAACCAGTCGTAATGATGAGCTATACAAACCATGAACAATCCTACTATGCAATCCGAGTGGCAGATTTAAAGGACGATACAAGGGATACATTTGAGATGAAATATGATATTGGGTCTGGGACTCATGAAACCACCGTGAATAAAGAATGAAGCAAAAATAAGTGCACAAGTATAAGTGCACTTGTTTCTTATCAAGTAGAAGTTGGTGTAGACATAAGTCATTCAAGGCTGATTATTAGATGTATGTTAACAAACAATGTATCATTTCCTTTTAGAGAGTCTAAAAGGAGTGAACAAAGATGCTTCCAAATAAAGTGAGAAAGTTTAACAATATACCATTATCTGTTCTTGACCTGTCCCCTATAAATGAAGGCAGCCATGCTGGACAGTCATTTGAAAATAGTGTGGAATTGGCACAGCATGTTGAACGATGGGGATTTAACCGCTACTGGTTGGCGGAACATCACAATATGCCAGGTATCGGAAGTTCAGCGACATCATTATTAATCGGACATATTGCAAATGCCACGGAACGTATTCGAGTCGGTTCAGGTGGAATCATGCTTCCGAACCATGCGCCACTAGTAATAGCCGAGCAATTTGGTACGCTGGAATCAATTTATCCTGGCAGAATCGATCTTGGACTCGGTCGTGCACCCGGCAGTGACCAAGCAACTGCCTATGCATTACGACGGAGCTTACAAAGCAGTGGGGATGATTTTCCAGACCAATTAGCAGAGTTGCAATCTTATTTTGATCCAAGCCAAACCGCTCGAGTTCGTGCATTTCCCGGAGAAGGACTTAAGATTCCCATTTGGTTACTTGGATCTAGTGGCTTCAGTGCACAACTCGCTGCTCAAAAAGGATTGCCTTTTTCCTTTGCTAGTCATTTTTCGAGCGATTTCACAATACCTGCTCTTCAGATTTACCATCAACATTTTACGCCATCCAATGTTTTAAAAGAACCATATGCAATGCTTGGTGTAAATGTGATTGCAGCTGAGACTGACGAAAAGGCAATGTGGTTAGCAACATCACAACAGCAACAGATGTTTAGTCTTATGCAAGGTAAACCAACACAATTCAAACCCCCAATAGATGACATTAATGCTACCTGGACACTACAAGAACAAGCGACTTTCCAAAAAACATTAGCCACAAATTCAACAATTGTAGGGAATCCTGATACGGTCAAACGAAAAATGGAAAGCTTCCTGAACCAAACCAAAGCGAACGAGCTAATCGTAAATTCGGCGATTTTCGATCATGAAGACCGAATTCGGTCATATGAAATTATAGCGAGTATGATGACTTAACATATATAAATGGAAAGGGGCAGAATGTTTTTATTCTGCCTATTTTTTTGTGCGTTTAAGAAACTTTTAAAAACAGCCCCATTGATTTTCAACCCAGCAATAATGGCTATTGTTGTTATAGCTAATTTTACCTACCATCATGAAGTGGTTATTTTTACTTATTTTCGCTTATGGTAAATATTATTAAAACGATATTACTGATACTAATATTTAATGATATGTCTGATTAGTCAGATATTTAGGTTAATTTAAATTATTTAACTATACTATTAAATTTTATTTTTATAAATTTCCTTATTAGGTATTTACTCACATTTTGAAAGTATGTTGACTGAGTGGTTATTATCAATCTTAAGAGACTAGTAGTTTTTACTTATTTTCTAAATTTTCTAAAATTTAACAGAAAAATCCCATAACAAGATGAAATTAAAAACGCTTTAGTACCAACGCACCACAGTTTTTATGTGGTTATATTGGAAAATTTAGTATATCTTTTTTCCTATATAAGGAAGTTTAAAAAATAGGAATAAAATACCAACTTTGATTATGGTGAAATATTTCGACAAAAACAGACAAATTTTAATCTAGTTTTCTTTTATAGTTATATTTACATCCAGAGATTCACGAATTACACCATTAGACTGATTACCTAAATTACTGATTTGGGAAAGGGGGAAGGTGCAATTATGTGGTCTTTTTTTATTGCATCGAAAAGACTACAAGCTTCATTGGAGAAAAAACGATACTTGAAAATCAAGGGGAGGAATGAAGATGGTAAAAAAGCGTAATTCTAAGAAAAATTTAAGCGTGGTAGCATCTTTACTAATGACGTTTTCACTAATTGCACCTGGGATCACGAATGCTGAAACCACTAGTAAATTGCATCAATCTGCCAATAGTGGAAGTATAACTGCAAAAGAAAAGTTAAGTGAAAGGTTACTTTCCGACTTTAAGGATGATGAGAAGGTCACGTTCCTGATTAAATTCAAAGAGAAAGCAGATACTCAAAAAGTTGCTGAATCTGCCAGGGAAAGTGCTGAAAAAGAGAATTTATCTTCACAAAAATCATTGCTTGTCCAACGTTCTGCAGTAGTTTCAGAATTAAAATCCACTTCCCTCGAGGAACAGCAAAATGTAAAACAATATTTGGAGAAAGAAGTAGCTAATGGAAATGCTGAGGATATTAGCTCTTACTATATCGTAAATGGAATGTCTGTTACTGCAACGAAAGAAGTTGCTGAGAAGGTAGCTACATTTGCAGAGGTTGAAAAAGTACTACCGAATGAAACGCGTCAATTATTTACAACGAAGACGATAGATGCAGTAACTCCGAAATCTGAAGTTGCCAATGTTGAATGGAATGTTGATAGAGTCAAAGCTCCAGATGTTTGGGCAATGGGTATTGACGGATCGGGTACAGTGGTCGCAAGTATCGATACTGGTGTTCAATGGAATCATCCAGCATTGAAAGAAAAGTACCGTGGATACAATGCTCAAACAGGTGAAGTTAATCATAACTTCAACTGGTTTGACGCTACAGCAGGACAATCTTCACCGTATGATGATCAAGGTCATGGTACACATGTTACTGGAACAATGGTCGGTAGTGAGCCTAATGGTTCCAACCAAGTTGGGGTTGCGCCAGGAGCAAAATTCATTTCCGTTAAAGCATTCACGGCGGCTGGTGGTTCAGACACTAATCTATTGGCTGCTGCACAATGGATTTTAGCACCAACTGATGCTCAAGGAAATACACGTGTTGACTTGGCTCCAGATGTTGTAAACAACTCATGGGGTGGTGGAGCTGGTCTTGACGAATGGTATCGAGATGTTGTTATTAACTGGCGTGCTGCAGAAATTTTCCCTGAATTCTCTGCGGGTAATACAACTTTATCGAATCCAGGTGGACCTGGATCTGTAGCGGCACCAGCAAATTACCCTGAATCATTTGCTACTGGTGCAACAGACATTAATAATAATGTGGGAAGTTTCTCGTTACGTGGACCTTCACCATATAATCAAATTAAGCCTGATATCTCGGCACCAGGAGTGAATATTCGTTCTTCTGTTCCAGGTAGTGGGTATGAAGGCGGTTGGAATGGGACGTCGATGTCAGGTCCTGCTGTATCAGCTGTAGCTGCTCTTTTACGTCAAGTAAATGCAAATTTGACAGTTGCTGAAATGGAACAAATTTTGAAAGATACAGCAATTCCTTTAACTGATACACAGTATACTACTACTCCAAACCATGGATATGGATATGGTTTAGTTGATGCTTATGAAGCAGTAACATCAATAATGAATGGCATCGGCAAATTGGAAGGTCAAGTGACGAAAGAAGGAGAAGATAACACGGCTCCTGAGTACGCACATACTGCTCCTACTGAATCATACGCAGGAATGGATTTGAACTTGTCAATTTCAGTTACGGATAATATCAGTGTAGCATCCGTTGTATTGAGCTATTTAGACGAAAATGGAGCTTGGCAATCACTTGATGCAGCACGTAAATCTGGAGATTTCAAATCTGGAGAATATGCTGTAACAATTCCGGGTGCTTCCATTTCAGGAAATTCGTTCATCTATAAATGGACAATCAATGATTTTGGAAACAACGAAGTTCAAAGTGAAGAATACACAATGGAAGTAAAACAAGGCATTACGGTTGGATACTTCGAAGATTTTGAAGTTGATGTAAATGGATGGACGTCATTCGGAGAAAAGAATAGTTGGGAATTGGGTGTTCCAACATCTGGTCCAGGAAATGCGGCATCTGGTGAAAACGTATATGCAACGAATTTAGATGGTCCTTATGACTCTGGTATGAACGCAACACTTGTATTACCACCTGTTGACTTGCCTGAAGGTCAATCATATCTTCAATTCAAACATTGGCATAGTTTTGAACAATCTTCATCAGGTAGAGCATGGGATTATGGTCATGTATTTGTTTCCACAGATATGCAGGAGTGGACTCAATTACTTAAAATCCAAGGAGAGTCTGGTGATTGGCTGAATGCTGAAGTAGATTTATCAGCGTACAGTAACCAACGAGTTTACTTGGCTTTCAACGCATTTTCAGATGGTAGCGTTGTGAAGGCCGGCTGGTATATCGATGATGTTGGATTAGCTGATGTGTCATTAGTAGGCACACCTGATAAAGGGAAACGCAAAAAATGGGATATCACCGACAATAACCTTGTAAATGAAAAAGTTAAACGTGAAATTCATGAAAAAGATCCAATTGACCCTACTAAAATCAAGCCTTCAATGCCTGTGACAGAAGACTTGCCAGTAGCAGTATCACCGATCAATCCGACATTGTTGCCATTAGGATCACAAGTCAGTGTTCTTGAATCAGGACGGTCTGTTTATTCGAATCCTGCAAATGGTAATTATTCAATGACGCATGCTCCAGGTGAATTTACAGTAAAAGCTGAAGCTTATGGTTACCATTCTGAGTCACAGACGGTGACGATTGCAGCTGAAGAGTCAACACAAGCTAACTTTACTTTGGAAGAAATTGCGAAAAATACAGTGAGTGGAACAGTTACTGATGAAGCTACTGGTGAAGGAGTGGCAGGAGCGACAGTTCTTCTTGTAGAAGATGCTAACATTACCCCGGTGGAAAGTGATGAATCAGGAAATTATTCAATCACTGCTTTTGAAGGAGAATATACGCTTAAAGTATTTGCACGCGGTTACCACGGTAAAGAAACTACGGTCACAATTGGGGCAGATGCTCTAGAATTGAACCTAGCTCTTGAACCATACTACACGTATCCAGGTGGGGAAATTGGGTATGATGACGGAACAGCTGAAAATGCACGTGCATTTAATGCAGCAGGCAATGGCTGGGCTGTGAAAATGTCTCTACCGGAAGGTAAAGAAAACGCAATCGTTACAGATGGTGTATTCCGTTTCTGGGATACTGAATGGCCTGTCCCAGGTGGAACAGCATTTGCTGTAGAAGTGTGGGATTCAAGTGGTGCAAACGGTACACCTGGTAAAAAACTTGCTGGTCCTATTGATGGGAAGGCACTTCGTAATGGTCAGTGGACTGTCGTTGATTTGAGTGAGCACAACATTACCGTTAATGGCGACTTCTATATGGTATACAGTCAAACTTTTGCAAATCCTAACACACCAGGTCTTGCAACAGATGAAAACGGAACAAATGCAAAAAGAAGTTATCAATATGTTTCAGGAGCGTGGTCACCATCACCTGCTGCAGAAGGTAATTACATGATTCGTGCACGTGTCAGTTACGAAGTGAATGAACCTGTTATTACTTCACCTGCTACTGGTACAACTACAAATGAGAAAAACCTTACAGTGGAAGGAAATGCTTCACCAACCACTACCATTTTACTGAAAAACAATGGGAAAGAGGTTGCATCAATTTTAGTTGGCTCAAATGGTAAATTCGCTATTCCAGCTGTACTTTCTGAGGGAGTAAATGAATTTAAAGTAACTTCAATACTTGATGGCAGAAAAGTTGGAGAGTCGGCACCTGTCACGGTGACACTTGATACGAAGAAGCCAGAATTGACGATTACTAATCCAATTAATGGCGATAAGACGAACCGTGAAACAGTAACTGTCGAAGGTACAATTGCAGATGCAAACATTGACTGGGTTAAAGTTAACGGTCAAAATGCAACTGTAGTTAATGGTAAGTATTCAAAACGAGTACTACTGGATCATGGCGTGAACGAAATCACGGTTGTAGCCAAGGATAAAGCAAATAACCGTGTTACCAAGAAAGTGACAATTACAGCACAATACAATGCGCCAGTAGTTGAAAACTTGACCCCAACTGAAGATTTGAACCTAACAACAGGAAGAAGCGTGAAGATTGAATTTGATAGTGCGCCAGGATTAGACGCAACTTTTATAATTCATATGCCTTTAACAAATGTCAGAGGTAAAGTTCAAAATGCTACTGAGTTACCAATGATGGAACAAGGTAATGGCCATTATGTGGGTTACTGGACAGTTCCATTCGGTACAATGGCTGATGGTGCGTCAATTGAAGTTAAAGTAGTAGATGACTACAATAATGAAACTCGCCAAATTGCTAAAGGGAAACTGTATATTAATATTCAGTAATCCTACTCAGTTAACAGAGAGTATAGGAGAAAGCCAAAGAGGATGAACAATCCTCTTTGGCTTTTTTAAAATTTACAAGAAAGAATAAAATTAGACACTACCACGAACCAAGTGTTCAAAACAGGTAACCCTAAATAGAGGTCCCTAAATAAGTTCACCGTTATAGACTAGACTGCGCCTTGTGGATGGCTGCCGCGAGAGGCTAAGGATTAACCACTACCAATCTTCACTCACTTCGGCTACCACTTGAAAGACGCCTACGCTGGTTCTTGCTAGGCATATTGATTCCATCAAATTGAGTTACAGTGTTTACAAATAACAAACGAGCCATTCCACGATTTAGGCTCGCTTGTTTAGAATGAAAGGTCTATTTCAGTGAACACCCCACAATACGGTAAAGTCTTTAGAATTCCTAGAAAACAAGATGAGCAGGATTTGTCACTTCGACACCGCAATGGGACTACAGAACGGACACCAATATAAAGAGTACAGGGGGATAATTGATATTAATAAAAATAATTTTCTGCGTTTCAACTCATACTGATCTGTGAGGTGAATTTTATGTATAGATTGCTATCGCATAATGATTTGGATGGAGTTGGCTGTGGTATTTTGGCGAAAATCGCCTTCGATAAACAAGTAAAGGTAAAATACAATTCGGTATCTAGTCTAGATCGTGAAGTTGAGTTATTTCTGGAAAAAGCTGACAAGAACTCGACTTTGTTTATTACGGATCTTTCCGTAAATGAAGAAAATGAAAAAAAGTTGGAAGCCTTTTATCAAGCTAAGGGAAATGTTAAGTTAATTGATCATCATAAAACTGCACTGCATCTAAATAATTACGATTGGGGACATGTGATTGTCGAGGTTGATGAGGGAATGTTAACTTCAGCAACTTCCTTATATTATGAGTTCCTTGTTGCAGAAAAATTACTGGCTCCAACAGATGCAATTGCTGAATTTGTCGAGCTTATAAGACAGTATGATACGTGGGAATGGGAAAAGAATGAGAATTTTCAAGCTCAGCGACTTAATGCTCTCTTCTATTTAATCACAATTGAAGAGTTTGAAGAAAAAATAATAAATCGACTTAAAACGAACGAACATTTCAGCTTTGATGAGTTTGAAACGAAAATACTGGATATGGAAGATAATAAAATCGAGCGCTATATCCGTCGAAAAAAAAGAGAAATTGTCCAATTAGAAATAGGTGGACTTTTTGCTGGAATCGTTTATGCAGAATCGTATCATTCTGAGCTTGGAAATGAACTTGGTAAAGCATATCCACACCTAGACTACATCGCAATAATAAATATGGGTGGAAAAAGATTGGGATTTCGAACAAGTCACGATGATGTGGATGTGTCAGAAGTAGCGGGTCAGTTTGGTGGTGGTGGGCATGCAAAAGCATCCGGGTGTTCTTTAACCGACGAAGCTTACAAACAGTACGTAGTGAAAGCATTTCACTTAGAACCACTACGAGAAGATGCACATCGAAATCGCTATAATGTGAAACAATCCACTTTCGGCTCACTTTATAAAGATCGAAAAGAAACGCTGTACTTTCTACATCCTATCAACGATCGTGAATGGGCAATTGAACAAAATCAAGCTAAAATGGAAGCCATCTATTCAAGTTTTATCGATGGCGAAGAATTCCTAAAAAGAAACTATGCTGCTTGGCTAGTTAGAGACGATCATTTTGTTAACTATATAATGGATGATATAAAGATTCGGAAACATAATAAATAAGATAAACATTCAAGTTGTATATGTGTATTTATTGAAACGCACTTCTTTTATAACTTGCCACACAGTCTCAGTTTTATTCTTGCAGTTCACGGGCATGCTATTATCGGAAGGAATTTGAAGGAGGTTAAGGGATAAATGACATCAAGCAAGGAACTTCAGAATTTGAGAGATTTTCACAGTGGCACACGTGGCGTGATGAGTGTTTACTTAAACACCAATCCAGGCGACCCGGAACAGCTTAACGGTGCATGGGATATTCATTTGAAAAATGGATTGAAACAAATTGAAAAGTCGTTATCAGATTCCCAAAAAGAGGATGAACTTAATTATTTCAGTAAAATAAAGAAGAAAATATTAAAGGAAATTGATGATAATAAGAAAGAATTGAATAAGGGACTCGTTATTTTTGCTTCTGAAGAACCGGAGTTATGGTCGGTCCATTATGTACAAGTTCCAGTAAAATCGAGTTTCCACTGGGAAGACCATCCTGTGATTGAACAGTTGGAGTATATGTACAAAGCATATCCGGAGGCTGGGATAGTCCTGCCAAGTTTTGGTGAAGTTCGCATTTTGGATACGGCCATGGGCGTGGTTAAAGAGGATATGACTTACATTTTCGATGCAAACCTTGAAGTATGGGGTGAACATAAAGACATGGATCCTGATGGTAAACATGTTATTGGAAACAGTCATATAGAATTTTTAGATGACCGTCTGAAAGAAAACTTGTACAGGTTCTTTAAAGGCATGGCTACCAATTTAGAACGTTTGAAAAAAGAACGGGGTTGGATAGAGATTCATGTTTCTGGTGAAACTGAATATGCCCTCGCTTTTGAAAAAACCTTGCGAGAGAAACCGGCAAGCTGTATATTTAAAAACTTGAATAACAGCAAACCAGCAGAAATAATTAAGCATGTACTTGAAAAATAAGCGGTAAGTTTTCCATTCAATACTTAATATACATTTATAAAACAACCACGGATTCACTTCCGTGGTTGTTTTTTGTCATATAACAAATTTTTGGTTTTAATAGTAATCTCTCAATTCTTTAATTTCAGTTTATTCGAAACTTGTTAGGGTATTGTTGGGGTAAATAGAAGGAGGCGTGAATCATGAGGGATCAAAAAGAGGAAGTCCAAAAAGAGCAACATGATAAGCAGATCCATCCTGCAGAAGAAAAGGCAAGTAATACAAGATCACAATACGATCAAGACAATAATATGAATCGAGAAGAAATTCAAGACAGAGTTGGACAAAACAGCTATAAAAATGCAGATAATGAAGGCAAGGAAAATTAAATTATTTTTTTGAAGGCCTTGATAAAGAAAACTGTGTATTTCGAACAATAAAGTACATGTGCGTCTAGCACACATCTTCATCTTCCTGTATAGTTTTTTTAGAACTAACATCGGGGGGTGAGGATGTGTTTGATCTGCAAGTTCTTGGTGATCAAATCGTAATGGAGCTTTCAACTTTAATTGAACAAAGTGTTATTGTTACCGATAAGAATGGATTTGTGATTGCCAGTAAAGATCCGACACGTTTGAATTCATACCATGAAGGTGCCTCCATTTCAATGAAAAGTCATAAAGAACTTCATATAACAGCAGAAATGTGCGATAAACTCCAGGGAGTAAGACAAGGGATTGTGTTACCTATTGTCATATCGAAAAAACCGATTGGCGTAATTGGGATAACTGGAACGCCGTTAGAAATCGAGAAATATGCAAAACTTGTTAGAAAAGTAGCAGAGCTTTTTGTTACAGAGTTTATGATGCGACAAGAAAAAGAACGAGGGATTCGAGAAATCGAGTTTTTTATTTTTGATTTGTTTACGACAGAAAATAGTATGGATTCGATTGAAAAGCGGGCAACTCTTTTGGATATTGATATTTCTCTGTATAACCGAGTGGCGATTATCCAGACATTTAAACAGTTTGAAATTACGGATATAGAGAACTTATTGCATATCCAAACCATTCATCCTGACTTGAAAATCGTGCGTTGGGGTTTGGAAAAACTTGTGTTATTGATTCCAATTATATCGAAGAATCATCTACAAGCAGGTTTGGAAAATTTAGCGTTAAAAATTCAACGAATATCCAAACAACAAGTATATATTGGAGTGGGGGAAACAAAAGAGTTTAATGAACTCGCTCAGTCATTTCAACAAGCGGAAATTGGAACTGCAATATCTTCGAGACAAAATAAGATTATTTTCGAAGAAGATTTAAAACTCGAATTGTTGTACTATTCCATACCAAAAGAAATTAAATCAGAATTTTTAAGACGCACAATTGAACCACTTCTTGCGGAAGAAGAATTATTACAAAATCTTGAAGTATGGCTTTATAAGAAAGGTTCCCTTCAAGAAATTGCAGATGAGCTGCATATACATAAAAACACATTAAAGTATAGACTAAATAAAATTGAAAACATTCTTGGGATTGATTTAAATGATAAAAACGATCTGACCATGATCTATACAGCCGTTCGCATATTAACAAAAAAATAGTGAAACACTCTCAATATGAGAGTGTTTTTTGTCTATTCGGACAAAAAATGTGTCAAATATGAGAGTAAAAATGTTTTATCTTCTATAGAAGTCCGAACTATTAAAATATTATAATAATATAAGCGTTATCAAACGATTTTACTAGAGAGGGGGAGGAACAATGAATGATGAGATGATTCAGTCATTTGTAAGAATAGTTGGAAAAGAAAACATCAAGTATTCAAAAGCTCAACTTCTTGCTTATTCTTATGATGCAACAGCAAATTTCCAGTCGAAACCCGATTTAGTAATTTCTCCAAAAAACACTGAAGAAATCGTTGAAATTGTAAAGCTTTGTTCAAAAGAACATATACCAATCATTTCGAGAGGGTCTGGAACTAATCTTGCTGCTGGAACGGTTCCTACTCAAGGTGGGGTTGTACTATTATTCAATCGGATGAATGAAATGATTGAGTTGGATGAAGAGAATTTAACAATAACTGTTCAACCAGGAATGATCACACTTGATTTAAGTACATATGTAGAAGCAAATGGTCTTTTTTACCCACCTGATCCAAGTTCCATGAAAATTTCCACAATCGGTGGAAATGTCAGTGAGAATTCTGGAGGACTACGTGGATTAAAATACGGTGTTACGAAAGATTATGTAAGAGCACTTACCGTAGTTCTTCCAAACGGATCTGTATTAAAAACGGGTGGGAAACTCGCAAAAGATGTTGCAGGTTACGATCTTACTTCACTACTAGTAGGGTCAGAAGGTACACTCGGGATTATTACTGAAATTACATTGAAACTGATTCCACTCCCAGTCTACAAAAAAACGGGAATTGCTTACTTCAATTCATTGGAGGATGCTGCAAGAACGGTATCATCCATCATTGCGAATAAAATAATACCAGTCACTTTAGAATTCATGGACCGTGGCACGATTGGGGCAGTAGAGGATTTCATGAATATCGGTTTGCCACGTGATGCTGAAGCAATGCTTTTAATGGAGCAGGATGGGGACGTGGAACTCGTACAAAAAGATATTCAAAAAATGATCGAAATCGCAGTAGCAGAAGGGGCAACCTCTACATCAATCGCTGCTTCTCCTGAAGAAGCGGATGTCCTTAAGACAGGTCGACGAGTAGCACTTTCCGCTTTGGCACGAAAAAGACCCACGACGATTTTAGAGGATGCAACAGTTCCACGCTCCGAAATTGCAAAAATGGTGCGTGCAATTCAAGAAATTGCGATTAAACATGATGTTCAAATATCAACATTTGGTCATGCGGGTGATGGGAACTTGCATCCGACTTGTTTGACAGACGTTCGAAACAAAGAAGAAATGATTCGAGTTGAACATGCATTAGCAGAAATTTTTGAAGTAGCGATCCAACTGGGTGGAACGATTACTGGCGAACATGGTGTAGGGGAAATGAAAGCACCATATTTGGAATGGAAACTCGGTGAAAGTGGCATCAATCTCATGAAGCAAATAAAACAGTCAATCGACCCGCTTAATATTATGAATCCAGGGAAGATTTTTGCGAAGGAGACCAAGACAAGGCTGGTGATTCACAATGGTTAGTGAATTGCAGCAAAGAATGCAAGATAGTTTCCGAGAACATGTAGACGAAGAATATATTATGGATTGTATGCGCTGTGGTTTCTGTTTACCGGCTTGCCCCACGTATTTGGCTACTAATCAAGATGAAACACATTCACCCCGTGGCCGTATTGCCTTAATGAAGGCGATGAGAGATGGGGATGTTGTTTGGGACGGCTCGGTGGCAGACGCGTTTGATATGTGTTTAGGATGTCGAGCTTGTGAACCAGCATGTCCTGCAGGTGTGCAGTACGGTGCTCTGATCGAAGAAACAAGAGTCGCCATTCAACATGCGAAACCACAAGGCATGAAAGAGAAAGTGATGCGTAAAACGGCATTTGATGGTTTGTTCGCCGACCAAAATAAAATGGCAACGACTATAAAGTTAGTTCAATTTTATCAAAAGTCTGGTTTACAAACAGTTACTCGTAAGATTGGTTTCTTAAATCTTTTTCCTCCTTTCATGAAGGAGATGGAAGGGGTATTACCAGCCATTGAAAAGAAAAAGGAACGAGTAAGCTCACTTAAACCGAAAACAACCAAAGTGGCCTTTTTTACAGGATGTCTAATGGACACTTTGTTCCAAGAAACGAATAGAAAAACGATTAAACTTTTAGAATGGCTTGGAGCAGAAGTAATCATTCCGCGGGAACAACAATGTTGCGGTGCTCTACACGGACATAGCGGGGAGTTAGAAAAAGGGTTGAGAAATGCAAAAATAAATGTAGATGCGTTCGATTCAAATGAATTTGATTATATAGTCAATAACGCGGGTGGTTGTGGTGCATTTCTTTCAGAATACGAAAAGCATTTACAAGAAAATTCCAAATATGCAGAAAAAGCAAATCAATTCTCGCAGAAACTAATTGATATTTCATCCCTCTTTATCAAACTCGGGATGAATGCAAGATTAAAGGAAATGAGATCTGAAGATGTCGCAATCGTTACCTATCAAGATTCCTGTCATCTACGCAATGTTAATAAAATATTTTTAGAGCCAAGGTCACTCTTAATGGATGCACCTGGCTTTGAATATAAAGAATTAATCGATGCAGGAAGTTGTTGTGGATCAGCAGGGATTTACAACTTACTTCAACCGGAAATGGCAAGACGGATTCTTATCTGAAAATGAAAGGGGTGAAAGATTTACAACCAGCGAAGTTGGTTACTTCTAATCCAGGGTGCTTGATGCAAATGCAATTGGGAATCCAGCGTGAGGGATTGGAAAAAGAAATACAGGCGTTACATATAGTCGACTTTCTATATGAAGTAGTTCAAAAAAATCAAACATAGGTGTGTTGGGAATGTTTTAGAAAAAACTCAACCTTGGGACAATAGATTTCTTAGCAGCATTATTGTTAAGTTCAAGGGATATTGGGTTATTTACACCACCAGTAGGATTGAACTTGTATGTTGCGGCAAGTATATTGAATACCAACATAGTAGAGATACCGAACAGCGTTGTCCCATTCCTCATTTCATCAATAATTGTGCTGATGCGAGTTACCTATATTCCTGTATTATCAGCATTCCAACCAGTCTTATTCGGAGTTAAAAAAGGAGATGATTTTTTGAAATTCAACCACGAAGTAGCCATCATAACCGGTAGGAATATGAAACCGTTTTAGTAGCTGGTGTTGAAAAAATGAAACACGCCTCTACTGCCAATGTCACACAAGGCTTTAATGCCGCAATGGATACAAACTCAAATGAGAAACATGCAGGTCTAGACCGAGTAGAAGATGGAGTATATATTTATCAGAAATTGTAGATCGTGGTTTTAATCAAACGATTCAAGGAAAACTAAAAGAATATATGAAAAAGGATCCCGTGAGTATCCTTTTTTCATATATTAATGATTAAGATTTATGCAAAATAAAGAGAGACTTCAAAATATAAATATCAAATCTCTTTGCTCACAGGATCAACTGCAAGCCTTTCAATGATTCTCCGTTTGCGATATAGCATTTTCCCCGCTTCAGCAATATCATGGACAGCACCTCGATTGATAAATGCACCAAACACGAGACCAGCAATAGGAATCATTTGAAATAGTTTTTTCCATCCCATTCGATCACGATAAGAGAATACAACTTCACGCCATCCTTGTAGTTCGGAAAGAACTTCTCTTTTAGCAGTTTGATCTTGATGATCAAACTGAGATAATTGTTTAAGAATTGCTTGTTTTCCTACAATGTCAGCAGAAACAAATTGGAGACATTTCACGATGAATAGGCGTTCCTCCTTTGCCTTAGGATCATATCCATAACAAATTGCAATATCTTGTAAGGTTTTTAATTGCAAACCCAGGAGAAGTGGAATATCTATGGATAAGGTGAAAATTCCACCAATCCCAGTGCTAGCACCTTGAAATGTTGCAAGATTTTTTCTAGTTCCTGTTAGTTTTCCTACAGCTTCATCCATTGTGGAAAGGGGGAGTTTTGCTACTTCTTCTAATTTTGTAATGGATAATTTTGAATAATAAGACGAAATCGCTGATACTGAACTTAAATAGCTACCACCAGTTTGAACATATTTACCAAGTTCATCCAAGATTAAGCCAATCTTATTCTGAATGAATGCAGGAGTCCATTTATCAATTAGCTTAAATGGTAAACGACCAATCTTTTCCCAAAACCATAAATCACTTTGATCTTTCTCCCATGCCTCTACCGTTCTTAATTCTTCTATCAACCATTGTTTAGATTCCTTCATACTTTTCGCCTCTTTCACTAATTAATACTAATACGATACAATTGATAAAAAAGTTTCATGATTCGCTAATCAAAGCAGTAATACATACATATCATCATCTAGTATGATTAACTTAATGAGTGATTATTGAATGTAACTTCTCTATTTATCAAAAATTGCTTCAACGAATATGTTCATGAAAGGATGAATCATTTGGGCTTTGAACAACCAGAATTAAATAATTGGTTAAAAAAATTCCCTTTACTAACCCAAATAACTAACTTGGAACCAGTTGTTTGGTTGAATCCTAACCTGAAAAAAATGAATCACATTTCTATTCTTCCTGTTAATAAACAAGACATGGAGGAAGCAGCGGAATTATGGGATCGTTTTGCTCCATTTTTGGCACAAGAATTTCCAGAAACGAATGATTCGAAAGGAATAATCGAATCGCCCTTAAGAAAAATACCAAACATGAAAAATGCACTTAATAAAAAATATATGGACAAGATAAAAGGTGAACTCTTGTTAAAGTGTGACAACGAACTGCCCATTGCTGGGTCGATTAAAGCACGAGGTGGCGTGTATGAAGTGCTTCAATTTGCTGAAAAGTTAGCGATTGAAGCGGGGTTAGTTACCAAAGAAGATGATTACTCCATATTTTCAAGTGAACAATTCAAAAAGCTATTTCATCAGTATAACGTGGGAGTAGGATCGACTGGTAATTTAGGCTTAAGTATTGGCATAATTGGTGCGAAACTGGGTTTTCGTGTTTCCGTCTACATGTCAGCGGATGCAAAACAATGGAAGAAAGATTTACTGATAAGAAAAGGTGCGACTGTGCATGAGTTTATCGGGGATTTCAGTGAGGCTATCCTTGCTGGTAGACAACAAACGACGAAAGAACGACATGGTTATTTTGTCGATGATGAAAATTCCAGACACTTATTCTTAGGGTATAGCGTGGCTGCAATTCGACTGCAAAAACAGCTAGAACATGAAAAGATTCAAGTTGATGCAAAACATCCTTTATTTGTTTATCTACCATGTGGAGTTGGAGGATCTCCAGGTGGAATTACTTTCGGGTTAAAGCAAGTATTCGGAGATCATGTCCATTGTTTCTTTGTCGAACCAACCCATTCTCCTGCCATGTTAATTGGTTTACTAACTGGTGAAAAAGAGAAAATCAGTGTCAAGGATTTTGATATAGACAATCGTACAGAAGGGGATGGATTAGCAGTTGGCCGTCCATCAAGTTTCGCATCATCCATATGTGAAAAATTAATAAGTGGGGTTTATACAATAGACGATGACGACTTCTTTAAGATGCTAGTCAAACTGGTCGATAGTGAAGAGATTTATTTGGAACCATCTGCAGCTGCTGGATTGATCGGACCAGTTAAAATCATACATTCAGACTATGCGAAAGAAAATAGCTTGAACATGAAAAAAGCCACACATATCGTATGGGCTACAGGTGGATCACTTGTACCTGAAAAAGAAATGAAAGAATTTTATGAGCAGGGGAAAAGTTTAATAGAGACTGAATAATAGTGAATTTCTTACCTGTAAAGCATGTAAAAAATGAATGTTTGGAATTATTCATCAATAAAAATACGCATTGAAAATCTTCTTTTGCGTGATATACTGAAAACAATCTAATAGCATTTACTCATATAATAGCAGGGATATGGCCTGCGAGTTTCTACCAGTTTGCCTTAAACAAACTGACTATGAGAAGCAAAGAATAGATTATTTCATGCGTATTTTTCGCATGTTTCTTTTCTGTTCCTTTCGAATGATCAGCTCGAAAGACATTGCTCCACTCATGGTATGAATGGATGCACGGTCTTAGGGCTTTTTTTATTGCCCTTTGACGTGATAGATAAGAAGGGAGACGAATTAAATGAAAAGTTTAAAGAATAAAATAGTAAAAGAAGGTAAAGTATTGTCAAATACAGTATTGAAGGTAGATTCTTTTTTAAATCATCAAATTGATCCACCTTTAATGAAAGAGATAGGAGATGAATTTGCCGTTCGATTTGCAGATGCAGGTATCACAAAGATTCTATCGATTGAATCTTCTGGTATTGCACCGGCTATGATGGCAGGATTAAATTTAGGTGTTCCAGTGGTATTTGCAAGAAAAAGAAAATCAGTCACATTAAAGGATAATCTATTTACGTCAAGTGTTCATTCGTTTACAAAAAACGAAACGAACGACATCTCTGTTTCAAAAGAGTTTATTGATGAGGACGATGTGGTGCTTATAATAGATGATTTCCTAGCAAATGGGCAAGCAGTACTCGGACTGACAGATATTTTGGATCAAGCGGGTGCAAAATTGGCAGGTGTCGGTATTGTGATTGAAAAAGGATTTCAATCCGGTGGGAAAATGATACGAAATAGTGGGATCCGTGTAGAATCCCTAGCAATAATTTCTTCGTTACAAAATGGAAATATAGAATTTTTTGAGGAGGTAACGGTCTCTTGAAGAATTCATTTAAAGCAACGGCTTTAGGAATCCAACATCTGCTTGCTATGTACGCAGGCGCAGTTATTGTGCCTTTAATTGTCGGAGATGCGCTTGGGCTTTCTGCTACTCAACTTACATACCTGGTTTCCATTGACATCTTGATGTGTGGGATTGCTACAATCTTGCAAATAGTCAATAACCGTTTCTTCGGAATCGGACTTCCAGTAGTGTTGGGCTGTACATTTACTGCAGTCGGCCCGATGATTGCAATTGGTGGTGAATATGGAGTTTCTGCAATTTATGGTGCGATCATTGTCTCTGGACTGTTTGTAATCGTCATTAGTCAATTCTTCGGGAAAATGGTTAAATTCTTCCCGCCTGTTGTAACGGGTTCTGTAGTAACGATTATTGGGATTACATTAATACCAGTGGCAATAAACAATATGGGTGGGGGCCAAGGAGCTAGTGATTTTGGTTCATTATCCAATGTCTCTCTAGCATTTGGTACATTGGTTTTCATCCTGCTTGTTTACAAATTTTCAACTGGTTTTATGAGAGCCATCTCAATACTACTTGGACTGATTGTAGGGACAATCGTTTCAGTATTTATGGGGAAAGTTGATTTTTCTCCGGTTCTAGATGCATCGTTTTTCCATATGGTACAACCATTTTACTTTGGAATGCCTACATTTGAATGGTCAGCCATTGTCACAATGATTTTAGTAGCAATGGTTTCGCTTGTGGAGTCAACAGGTGTTTACTTTGCATTGGGTGATATTACCAATAAGCGAATTTCGAAAGAAAATTTATCAAAAGGGTACCGTGCAGAAGGGATTGCCGTTTTACTTGGCGGTATTTTCAATGCCTTTCCGTATACGACATTCTCGCAAAATGTTGGACTAATTCAAATGTCCGGTGTTAAATCGAGAAAAATAATATTATTAACCGGTCTTATGCTAATCATGCTTGGGTTTGTTCCAAAAATTGCTGCCATTACGACAATCATTCCAGAGGCAGTTTTAGGTGGTGCCATGATTGCGATGTTTGGTATGGTTGTTTCCCAAGGAATTAAAATGTTAAGCAAGATTATTTCTGATTCCCAAGAAAATTCGATGATTATCGCGTGTTCAATCGGGATGGGCCTTGGAGTAACGGTTGTCCCGGAAATATTTGCACAGTTACCATCCAGCTTTCAAATTTTGACGAGTAACGGAATTGTTGCAGGAAGTGTAACAGCAATTATACTCAACATTGTGTTCAATATGATACCGTCAAGAAAAGAGAAACTAACGATCGTTTCTGAACAAAAAGCAGCATAAAATAAAAAAATCAACCATGATTGGATTGTCATGGTTGATTTTTTTTGCATATTTTTTTGATCAAATCAGCAAAGTCATAATAGTAGTTTCTTCTATATCAAAGATATTTAGCATAGCGTTTCTCCAAATAGTTCTGTAATACAGTCATGATTGAGCAAATTGCCCAATATAGTAATGCTACAAGAATAATAACTGTTAACAAATCATATTCGCGTGCACCTACAATACGAGCTTTCTGAAACATTTCCGGTACGGTAATCATGGCTGCTAGTGAAGAAGCCTTGATTAAATCCATCAACACATTTGACAGGGGTGGAATGGCGATTCTAACAGATTGTGGCAAAATGATTCTCTTCATCGTTTGCCAGTAATTCATTCCAAGTGCTTTTGAAGATTCCCATTGTCCGATATCAACAGATGACAAGGAGGACCGAAATATTTCAGCCATATAAGCTGCACTATTCATGCTGAAGCCAATTAAAGCTGCCTGAATTGCGGTAAACTCGATTCCAATCACCGGAAAACCAAAGTATAACAAAAACAAGATTACCAGGATTGGAACACCACGCATAAATGATATGTATAATCGAGCTGGCCATTGCAATACCGCAAAATGCGATGTGCGGGCAAGAGCCAAGAAAAAGCCGATAAAAAGTCCCACTGCCATACTGACTAATGAGATAAGGAGCGTAAACCAAATCCCCCCAAGAACATATGGAAGTGAATCAATAGCCAGCTGAGGATCAAACAGAAGTTCCCATTTAATTTCACTCATCAATTGTTCCCTCGAATCTATTAATCAATATCAGGTTTTTGAGAAACATCCGCACCATTAAAGAACTTGGCTGAGATTTCTGTGATTGTACCGTCAGTTAGCATTTCTTTGAGCACTCGATTGACATTTTGTTCAAGTTCCTTATTTTCTTTGTTCATTACAAGTCCGACTTCAGAAGGACTGTATTTAATATCAGGGTGAATGGTGATATTTAAATCAGGAAATGCTGCTACACCAAAGGTTGAAAGATAATAATCATTTAAGATAACATCAGTTCGCCCAATCGATACATCGCGTAAGTAGACTTCATTTGTTGCGTTATCGTAGGTTACTTCTTCTGCACCCAATTCTCGTGCGATTTCCATATAAACAGAAGTTGAAGCTCCTGCAGCTTTTTTGCCTTTTAGGTCTTCTAATGTTTTGATTCCAGATAAATCATCTTTTCGAACAACTGCAGTCCCATATGAATGTTTAAATGGTGTAGAGAAGATGAAGTTTTCTTTTCGATCTTCTGTAATTTCAATATCATTTGCCGCTATATCAATTTGTCCTGTGTTTACACTAGTCAACATTTCATCGAATCCAAGTTCTTTAAATTCAATTTCAAGATCTAATCGGTTCGCGACTTCACGAACAACTTCAACTTCAAATCCAGTCAACTTATCTGATTCTTCATCTCGAAAAGAAGTAGCTAATAGAGTTCCAGATGTAGCAACCGTAATAGATCCCTCTTCTTGGATTTTTTCCCAAGCAGTTGCAGATTCGGTTCCTTTCTTACTATCATCGTTACCGCAAGATGCTAAAAGTCCCATAGACAAGATACTAGTTAGTACAATCCAACGGTGTTTTTTAAAAATGGTATTCATAATAAACCCTCCCATAAATGTAATCCGTAAAAAACATACCATTTATGAGTGAGGTAGAGCAATCTTTATATTTTTATTAACTAGAAGTAGAAATTAATTGAAGAATGTCGAAAAATTAAGATAATTAACGATCCATTTAAATAATAAGTTTCACGCTGAATACAAATAGTAAACATGCCGCCTAATTTCGGAAATCAGTTTAAGCAAATGATTATTTTAATTACTGATGGACCTGAAATTTTTGGTATTTGTTTAGTAACGTATCTAACTCTTGACTGCAAGTGATGACGCATGGATGGGTATATCCAAAATATTTTGCTTTCTTATACATATCTCTCTTCTTAACATGTATTTGTCCTAATAATTTTATATTATTTTCTAGCACTCTCATTAGTAAGTTTCCCTCCATTAGATTTTTTTTGATGCCAATTCGACAATAAGTAGGTTTTAAGCGACGGGTTTATCGTATAACATGGATTATGTATTAAATGTCGAACCTTGACCGAAAAGTAAAGTTCATTTTTTTGACACATTCAGCTGGAACAAATGTACAAAGTAGTTGACTTTTGTTTGGTTAATAAGCCCATTGTGAGAAATTGAACTAAATATAAGTAACAAAATATATTGCTCTTTCGAATACTCTCACCTTTCGCCAAATACAATGAATAAACATGATTTATGTTTAACGAGAAAGGGGAGATGAAGGAGTGGCAATCAAATTCATTAAAGTTTCCGTCGTTTATTTTACTGTTGGCGTAATTTTAGGAATGTATATGTCAATGCAACATGATTACACGTTAACTGGTGTTCATGTACACATTAATTTACTTGGCTGGGCTTCATTCGCATTAGCTGGAATTATTTATTTTTTATTTCCAAAAGCGGGAAATCATGTGCTCGCGAAGGTACATTTTTGGGGGGCAAATATTGGACTTCCACTGATGATGGGGGGCTTAGCAACATTATTAGTTAGTGGTGCAGAACAAGCAACAATTTTCATTTCAATCGGTGCAACATTAGTTGTGCTAAGCGTTATTCTATTTGCTTACAATGTTTTAATGAATGTACGAGTACCGGTAGTGGTGGAAGAATCAGATTGAATATAGCGCTTCAACTGAAGTATCATCATTAATTCTTGGTCTGTTATTCTTCATTGAATAACAGATTTTTTTGAAATATAGAAAGTATAAAATGTTAGACTACACAGAATCTTGTGTTCAAAACTTCTCCTACCACCGCACGTTACCTAATGAATGACAAAGAGGAGCGAAGTGACTTCGTCACGTGCTCCCTCTCCGATTTTTAAGTAATCCTGCTTTGCTCCTGTTTCCATCGACGTAACTTCGTGCAAATTGTTTTTACTTTTGGGTTACTATAGAATCGACACTAACTTCAATAAGCTGAGCAGCCGAAGATGAAATTTCGGCTGCTTTTGAATTTCTTTAATTGAATGCTATTTTTACGTTTTTATCCATAAGTGCGAGTGGATTATGAAATCGATAAAGAAAATACTAAAGTGACTATTAACAGATGGTACAAATTAAAATAAGGAAGCAGTGGGAGGTCGAAATTTCATCTTCGATCGATTGCCCTAATTAAGTGGGCATCTATTCTTTCGTTACCCGAATAAAAAAGATTGCTTATTTGTAGGATATATCGAACCGACGGATGCACACCCGCCCATGGCGACCAGCAACCCTTCCTAATTCATTAATCGCTGCCAACAAAATAAAAAAATCGGACGCTTTGCTCAATTTTTCTTATTGGAGGAGCGACTATATAAATTCATTTGTGTTGAAAGTCCAAAAGGTGACACTGAACCTAACTAACGGATTTGGCAGAATTTCGCTATAATAAATATATATGATTTGCAACCTTTGTGGAAAGATTACAACATATAAATCAATCGCAATAATTGTTGAAAAGGGGAAACAAATGAATGGAATTTTTTCTAATTATATTATTATTAATAGCAATAATTGGTCTTTCAAATATCTTAAATCATTTCACACCATTTATTCCGGTGCCAATTATACAGATCTCACTTGGTGCTTTGCTCGCCTTAATGCCACTAGGTATACATATTCAGCTGGAGCCTGAACTATTTTTTGTTTTATTTATTGCCCCTTTATTATTTCATGATGGAAAAAATGTACCAAGGGCGGCATTGTGGAAATTACGTCGCCCAATATTATTACTTGCTCTCGGATTAGTGTTTGTTACCGTGTTTGCAATCGGGTATTTGATTCACTGGTTAATTCCCTCCATCCCTCTACCTGCGGCATTCGCACTAGCAGCGATATTATCGCCTACAGATGTTGTAGCCGTAGGAGCGATCTCAAGTCGGGTGAAGATGCCAAAAGATATCATGCATCTTCTTGAAGGGGAAGGATTGATGAACGATGCATCAGGTTTAGTTGCGTTTAAATTTGCTATTGCAGCAACTGTGACTGGAATGTTTTCATTTACAGAAGCGAGTTGGAGCTTTTTGGTTATTGCCATTGGTGGTTTTGCAGGAGGTGCAATTCTAGCATTTTTAATCATCCGATTAAGAATCTTTATTCGAAAACTTGGGATGGAAGATGTAACTGTCCATATGATTATTCAAATTCTTACACCGTTTGTCATTTTCTTGGCGATTGAACATTTTCATCTGTCTGGGATTTTATCTGTTGTAGCAGCTGGTATTGTCCATGCAATTGAGCGTGATCGGGAAGAATCACCTGTCCTCCAATTGCAGATTGTTTCGAAAAGTACATGGACAGTTATAATTTATATATTGAATGGCTTAGTTTTTGTTCTATTAGGGTTACAAATACCAAGTGTAGCAAGAGAAATTTTCGAAGATCCGACATTCAATAACTTTGTGGTGATTTGGTACATTCTGATCATTACGACATCACTACTATTTCTTCGTTTCTTGTGGATTTATGTATCTTGGTCTGCAAGTTGGATGCTGAAGAAGTACCAAGTCAAAAAGCCTGGTATTAGACCGATTGGAATAACAACAATATCCGGTGTAAGAGGAGCAGTTACTTTAGCCGGAGCATTTTCCATTCCTTATGTTATTGCTGATGGGAGCCCATTTCCGGAACGTTCATTAATCATTTTTATTGCAGCTGGCGTTATTCTAGTTACGCTATTGGCAGCAAGTATATTATTACCAATACTAGCGAAAACGGAAAAAGGCAAGATGGAAGAGAAAAAGGTGGAACTTGAAAGGATTGCAATGATTCGTTCCTATGATGCTGCAATTAAATCAGTGAGAGAACTTATGAATGAGGAAAATCAAGTAGCTGCATTAGCTGTTATATCATCCTATAACCAAACCCGTAATAACCTTAAATATATAGGTAATGAAGAGAATATGAAAAATTCAAAACAGAATGAAACCGAGATCCGAATGAAGGCACTAGATGCTGAGTCAGATTATATAACGAAATTGAAGAAGGAAGGAAAAATAGACAGAGAACTGGTTTATCTTTTAGAAGGACATATTCATCGAATGAGATCGGCTGTTACGAATCAAATGAAATATCGGAGTTTAATGATATGGAAGATTTTCAATCGTAGTGTATATCTTCTAGCTCTACTATTTATGCCCAACAAACAAGAACGACGCAACAATCGAAGTACTATCAATAAAAAACTTCTACGCTTAAAATTAGAAATGGCAGAGCTGGCTATTAGGGTAGTGAAAGAAGAATTGACGAAGGAAAACGAGGATGTTTCTTTACTTGTTATTGGAGATTATTCCAAACTGATTTCAAAAATGAAACGTACGAAGAAAATAACAGTATCCAAGGTATTTACCCATGTGGAACGTGAACTTCAAAATAAAGCATTTCAAGCAGAACGTGATGAAGTTCAGAATTTGTATGAGCAAGGGTTCATTTCAATGGATCTTACACGAAAATTGCGCAAGCATATAAATATAAGGGAAGCCTACTGGATGGAAGAAAGTAGTCTACATCAATAAAAAATAGGTATTACACAGTAGCCTGATTTACAACGAGTTTAAATAATCGTTGTGGTTTGGGCTTTTTTTATATGCATTAATTCATTTGCACAATGTCAAATTCTTTAAATCAGGTTTTCCTTTTAGGAATCTGAAGAGGATTTCAAATGTATAAAGTCACGAAAAAAAGTTAATGATACCTATTATCTAGTGGAATAAATAACCATCATATTATTCCCGAATTATTTGACTTGTTGTTATCTCATATTCAATTGAAACAGTTAAGGAGGAGACTATGGGTTTTTTTAATAAGAAAGAAAACAAAGAAACAATAAAATCCTCTTCCTCGGTTCAAACAAACGAGCATAACCCTAAAAACGTATTAACAACAAACCTCCAAGAAAATATCCATAAAATAAAAAGTTTACTTGGTAAAAGCTCGGATATTATTTTTCGTGAAATTAGAATCGGCAAAGAAGGTTCAATAAGTGCGGGAATTATCTATACTGATGGATTAACCGATACACCCTCATTACAAAACTTTATTTTAGAAACCTTGATGATTGATACTAAAATGGTTGAAATTCAGAGAAAAATAAATCCAGACAAAAATCTAATTACCATTTTAAAAGATTATGCGATGACTGTAGGAGAAATTAAGGAAATGACTGATTTTGATTTGTTATTAACAGGTCTCTTATCAGGGGATACGATTATTCTGATCGATGGGTATGACCAAAGTTTAATGATTTCCAATAAGCATTGGGTAGAGCGTGGGGTAACTGAACCTTCGTCTCAAACGGTAGTAAGGGGCCCGCGAGAAGGTTTCTCTGAAAATGTGCGTGTTAATACGGCTTTAATAAGACGAAAAATCAAAGACCCCAATCTATGGCTAGAATCAAAAGTGATAGGTGAACGCACGAAAACAAACGTCGCTGTAATGTATATTAATGGAATTGCAAATGACAAAATCGTTAAGGAAGTAAATCTGCGTCTGGATAATATAACCATTGACGGAATACTAGAAAGTGGAAATATCGAAGAATTGATTCAAGATGCGCCATTTTCTCCTTTTCCAACAGTTTACAATTCGGAACGTCCGGATATCGTCGCTGCAGCATTATTGGAAGGTCGCATCGCGATATTAGTCGATGGCACACCCTTTGTGTTAGTCGTACCTGCACTATTTATTCAGTTCTTTCAATCATCCGAGGATTACTACCAACGTGCTGATATTGCAAGTCTTGTTCGACTATTGCGATTTTTTTCATTTGCGATTGCTTTGCTTGCACCAGCATTATTTGTTGCAATCACTACTTACCATCAAGCAATGCTCCCACCAGCACTCCTAATTAGTCTAGCAGCCCAACGAGAAGGAGCTCCATTTCCAGCTTTCTTTGAAGCTGTCATAATGGAAATCACGTTTGAGATTCTACGTGAGGCTGGTATAAGGATGCCTAGATCCATTGGTTCAGCTATGTCAATTGTGGGAGCATTTGTAGTTGGGACGGCAGCTGTGGAAGCGGGTATCATTTCAGCTGCTATGGTTATCGTTGTGTCCATAACTGCCATTTCAAGTTTCGTTTCACCTACATACGACATTGCAATTGCGGTAAGGATGTTGCGTTTTGGATTTATGGCCATAGCTGCTTCGTTTGGACTATATGGGATTACGATTGGTTTAATTGCACTTATTCTGCATTTATGTAGTTTGCGTTCTTTTGGTGTACCTTATATGTCTCCACTCGCACCTTTTAATATTTCTGATCAAAAGGATACGTTTATCCGTTTACCTGAATGGAAAATGTTCTCTCGACCTCGTCTAATCAATCAACAAAATGAAGTTAGGCAACAGAATTCGGAATCGGCTAAACCGGAAGCACCAAAAAAATAATGAGTATAAAGGGGTTTAAACGATGAAAAGATGCACGTTTGTTCTCCTAATACTCTGCTTATTACTAACTGGATGTTGGGATCGAAGGGAATTAAATGAGATATCCATTACACTGGCTATGGCAATCGATAAAGTCGAAGATGAATACCAGTTAACGGTCCAAGTGGTTGTACCTTCTGAAGTATCAATGAAGACAGGTACTGGTCGTTCAACAGTAACTCTATTTCAGGCTAAGGGAGAAACAGTTTATGAAGCCTTACGTAAAATGACAGTTGATTCCCCGCGTAAAATATACCCGGGTCACCTTCAGATGCTCGTTCTTGGTGAAGAACTTGCTCGAGAAGGGATTAGCGAGTCCCTGGAATTACTGTCAAGGGATTGGGAAATTCGATCTGATTTCTTTGTTGCCGTTGCAAGGGGTGTGACGGCGGCAGAAATTCTCAATGTAAGTACGACGCTAGAAAACATACCAGCCAATAAAATGTTTAACACGCTTAAAACCTCGGAAGGTGCCTGGTCTGCAACAAATGGAATATCATTGAATGAGCTGATAACAGATTTAGTGAGTGATGGTAAAGAAGCTGTATTGACAGGTATTTTTATAACCGGGGATCAAGAAATTGGATCAAGCAAACAGAACGCGGAATCGATTACTCCTGCTGCTCGAATACAATACGATCATTTGGCGATTTTTAAAAAAGATAAACTGGTGGGATGGCTAACTGAAAGTGAAAGCAGGGGGTACAATGGCATCACAGATTCGGTAAAAACAACAGTAGGACCTATATCCTGTCCAAATGGAGGGAAAGCCACTATAGAGGTAATTAAATTTAAAACGAATGTAAAAGGGAAAATCAATAATGGAAACCCCGAAGTGGATATTGAGATTAAGGTGAATGGAAATGTCGGTGAAGTACAATGTCACATTGATCTGACAAAACAAGAATCGATTGATGAATTAGCTAAAATTTATGAAGATGAATTACGAAAAAACATTAATCAGACCATTGAAACAGCACAAAAAAAATACAAGACGGACATTTTCGGTTTTGGTAATGCTATACATCGTTCGAATCCACGTGAGTGGAAAAAGATCAAAGACCAATGGGATGAAAAATTTTCTGACTTGAATGTGAATATTAAAATAGATGTCAAACTTCAACGAATGGGTACATTAGACAATTCCTTTCTTGAAAAGATGAAGGACTAAATAATCATGCTAAAAAGTTTAGGAATACTCCTTATTGCTGCTGTCATTCTATGGATTGAAGTTCCACCCCTTTTGAAGAAAAAACAAAAAAAGAATTGCTTGTGTTCTCCATTATTCTGGCTGTTGGAATCGTACTATGTATTGCTCTTGCTTTTGGAAAATCTATTCCAAATCCGCTCGAATTCCTTACATTTATTTTTAAACCAATCGATGATATATTGTCTCGTTTTCAAAATTAATAGAGCTAATGAGGTGAAATGGCTATGATGAAGGATGTCAAAATAAATGCGTACCAATTTCTAGTTTTAGTCATTTTTTTCACAATCGGTACTAGCATTTTAGTTATCCCATCAAATTTAGCCGCACAAGTGAAACAAGACGCATGGATATCAGCAATTATTGGTACTGCAATTGGATTATTAATTGTATGGCTATTTTGCACAATTGCACAATGGTTTCCAAATCTCACATATGTTCAAATCATTGAAAAGCTGCTAGGGAAATGGATAGGGATAGCCGTCTCTATTTTGTTTATTCTCATGTCTTTTCTCTATACGGCCGATCTTTTATATCAATCCGGAACATTCCTGAACATCCATGCGATGCCGAATACCCCAATGGCAGCACTTAATATTCTTATGGTCATGATTATCATAATGGGAGTCCGACAGGGGTTAGAGACAATTGCTCGATCTGCTGAAATTCTAATTCTTGTTTTCTTTATTCTTTTTATCTTTCTAGTGATTTTTGTTGCACCGGAGGTAAAGTTTGAAAATATACAACCAGTATTCGAGGTAGATACAAAAGCGATTTTCACTTCATCTTTCTTTTATGTAGCCATATCTACAATTAATGCTGTAGTTTTATTAATGATCTATCCTGCATTTATTGACAAATCTAAACAAGCTAAAACTTCTTTTATAATAGGGAATTTAATAGGTGGAATCATCATCATTGTTCTTACATTACTTTGCATAACGGTATTGGGTCCTGACAGAACTGCGAGTGAGATTTATCCTGGCTACGAGTTGGCGAAAAATATTAACATTGCGGATTTTATTCAACGGATTGAGGGTCTAATGGCTGCACTTTGGATTATTTCGCTTTATTTCAAGGCGACCCTTTATTTTTACGTCTCAGTTTTGGGGCTTGCACAAATCTTGAATTTAAAGGATTATCGCCCATTAACGCTCCCACTGGGAATGATCGCCGTAGCACTTTCACTCATTTTGTACCCCAGTCTCGTTTTCCACCGGGAATGGGATACTACAACAGGTATCTCTATCTCGTTGTTAATTGGACTTTTTGTTCCTCTCATGTTGGTAGTCGCTTATCATATAAGAAAAATTTTTAATAAAGGCCGAAATGAATAATGTATAATAAACCGATAAAAAAAATAATAGAGCCGCATGGGATCGAAGGTATGGGTATGGATGCGTCAAGTGGATAAAAATAAATTCGTACCAGATTATCGTGCGCGTCATATTATTCACAATAGGATCAGCATAATAATTGTTCCTTCTGGTTTGGCTACAGATGCGAAACAAGATGCTTGGAGTGTTATTATTAATGAATTAAATATGTAAACAAACCCATTCTACTATGCAAGATTTTGTGGAATGGGTTTTATTTAGTTCTAAATATTGCTTCTGTTGTTCCAAAATGAATTAAGGTAATACAAAAGCGGTATGATATGACAGTTTCAAACATGATATGATAGGAATAGTTTTAAATAAAGGAGTTTTCGCACGTATGCAATCATTTAACGAAAAATTAAATCAATCATTGGAGCAAACAGCTCTTGCTTTTACATTATTTAAAGAATCGAATGATGTTGAACGTTTAAATAAAACATCTCTATTTGCTCAAAAGCTAATAAATCGTGAATTCACAATCGGATTTGCAGGTCATTTCTCGGCAGGAAAGTCCAGTATGATTAATGCATTGACAGGTGAACAACTTCTACCATCTAGTCCAATCCCAACGAGTGCCAATATCGTGAAAATACATAAAGCAACAGAAGACTATGCGATTGTTTACATGCATGGCCAAAAACCAGTAAAGTTTTCGGGTGATTACAACTTCGAAACAGTAAAAGCCTTTTGTAAAGATGGTGAAATAGTATCCCAAATAGAAATCGGCCACGAGACTTCTGTATTACCTGAAGGAATCACCGTAATGGATACACCAGGAGTGGATTCGACAGATGATGCTCATCGAATGTCGACTGAATCTGCACTTCACTTAGCAGACATTGTCTTTTACGTGATGGATTATAACCATGTCCAATCCGAAATGAATTTTGGTTTTACGAAACAACTATTAAAGTACAATGACAATGTCTATTTAATTGTTAATCAAATTGATAAACATCGTGACAATGAATTATCTTTTGAAGCATTTAAACAATCTGTTTACGAATCTTTTAATGCTTGGGGGGTAGACCCGAAAGGCATTTACTTTACAACACTAAAAGAACCTACCCATGCCCATAATGATTTCTCGGATGTTCAAAATATTGTGATGGATAGCATGAAAGATTGGCAACAGCAGTTATTGAACTCAGCGGAACGCACAATGAAAAAGCTCCATGATGAGCATTTATCTTATTTAGAAGATGAAAAAGAAGAATGCCTTCAGACGTTTTCACAGGTATTGTCTGAAACAGAATGGCAATCAAAGGATGATATTCGTTTAGTAGCGACTCGTTATTCTAAACAATCATCATTACTGTCCTCAACATCATGGATAGATTCGTTTGATCAAAGTAGAAAAACTCTATTAGAAAACGCGACATTAATGCCATATGAGTTAAGGGATACATTGAAGTTGTATTTAGAATCGAAACAGGAAGATTTTAAAGTGGGTCTTCTATTCAGTGGAAAAAAGACGGAGCAAGAGCGGTCGATTCGAGCAGGAAATGTCATGAAACAATATAGCTCAGTGGTGCAATCACAGATAGTTACACATCTAAAAACACTGATGAAGCAATCTTTAAAAGATGTAGGTTTATTAACGGACACTGAATCAATGGCGATTGATGAACTTATTTTCGAACCAACTCAGAATGTTATTGACGACCAAATTCAAAAAAGTGCATTACTAACGGCAGATTCGGTATTGAACTTTGCGAATGGGGTAGCGGATGCTACACGCAGATGGTTTATTCGTGAAACAGAAGCCTGGAAAAACGAAAAAGCCATTGAAATTGATAATCTACCGGATGACGAAACTGTGTTAGCTGATGCAAAGTCACTTGAATATCAAGAGAAGGTATTAGCTATCAATACCATTGAAGAGATGGAATTTAAACTTAAGACATATATTGAAGAACAAAAAAATCCTTCAACAAAGAAAATTAAATTAGCCATTCAAATAAAAGAAAATTGGTTGCAAGAACATAGTTTGGCATCCCAAAATATTCAACCATATGATGAGTCAATGTTACAAAAAGAGCCAACTGAAGTCATAATGGAAGAAAATATGACTTTTGAAGAAACGACTAATCAATACTCGATAGAACAAACAATAAACAGTGCTAGAAAAGTGTCATCAGTCATTTCATCTATTAATGGGTTCGAAGAGGTTTCTAGTTATCTTAAGAAAAAAGCGGACCGGTTAACGAAACAAGACTTTACGATTGCACTTTTTGGTGCATTTAGTGCAGGGAAATCATCTTTTTCAAATGCATTGATGGGAGCTAATGTATTACCAGTTTCACCAAATCCCACTACAGCTGCGATCAATAAAATCCGTCCTGTATCGGAACATCATCCGCATGCAACTGCTGATGTGAAATTAAAAACAGCAGACCAATTATTACATGATGTTCAACTATCTTTTAAAGAAATGGGAATGTCTGTTTTAACTCTCCAACAAGCATTTGAAAAAAGTCGGGAAATTGAACAGGTAAAACTAGAAGATGAAGGACTACATGTTCACAAAGCCTTTATCCGAGCATTTTCTGCTGGTTATTCCACTTTCAAAGAGCAATTGGGTACGACTATTCGAGTAGATCGTCCAGAATTTGAGTTGTTTGTTGCTCAAGAAAATAAGAGTTGTTTTGTAGATACCATTGACTTTTATTACGACTGCGAACTAACTCGTATGGGCGTCACCTTAGTAGACACGCCAGGAGCTGACTCGATTAATGCTCGTCATACAGGTGTGGCCTTTGATTACATTCGCAATGCTGATGCCATATTGTTTATTACCTACTATAATCATGCATTTGCTCATGCTGATCGTGAGTTTTTAATTCAGCTAGGTCGTGTAAAAGATGCATTTGAATTAGATAAAATGTTTTTCGTCGTTAATGCCATCGATCTTGCCTCGAATGAGAAAGAAGCAAATGAAGTGAAAAACTATGTAACAGACGAATTACAGCGTTTTGGAATTCGTTTCCCTAGAGTTCATGGTGTTTCAAGTCTTCAAGCGTTAGAGGAGAAAGTGACTTCAATAGATTTACGTTCTGGAATGGCAGACTTTGAACAGTCTTTTCATCAGTTTTTATCAGAAGACTTAAAAGCTCTGGCTGTTCAAGCCTTGGCTGAGGAAACTGAAAAAACGGTTGGCCGTTTAGCGACTTTGATTGAACAAACCGAATTGAACTTAGTAAGAAAAGAAGAACGACTTCAAGAATTGAATATGCTAGAACAGACATTACGCAAAAGATATGGTACATCAGCAGCAGCCGTCATCACAAAAGATGTTTTCCAAGAACTTGAGGAGTTATTGCATTATGTCCTGCAACGGGTGTATTACCGATATCCAGACTTTTTCAAAGAATCGTATAACCCTTCAGTTTTTTCGAATAAACCGTCAGTTGAAGCACTCCAATATGCATTGAAAGAAACGCTTGCAATGTTAAGTTTTGATTTTGAACAAGAAATGCGCGTGACGAACTTCCGGTTGGTGCACTGGATTTCGAAAAAAATAACTGAACGACAACAAGAAGAAGTGTATGCACTTAAAGAACTGAATGGTGGTTTTTCTTTACTTCCGTATGAAATCACTGAACCAACAATCCTTGAATTTGAAGGTCCATTTAAAGATAGTGAGACTTATCAACATGTGAAATCACATTATAAAAATAACAAAGCCTTTTTTGAGAAAAACGAAAAAGAAAAACTTCGTGATGCTCTACAAAATGCAACGAAACCCGATGCGGAACACTATTTAAATAGTCAAAAAAGACGAATACAAGAATGGGCAGAACAAATCGTGGATCTGGAAGCTGAAGGATTGCGACAACATTTGCTTCATCAAGCGTTAGAGCAAATCGACTCGGAACGAACACTACTTCAAGAAGAAAACCGATTAAAACAATGGAAATCCATTTATACAGAATTATCATGGGGAGTGTGAATCACGGTGAGCAACGTATGGATCGCAGAAACGCAGGTTGATCACGAAAACGTACGATTTGTTGATACAAGATTTTCATTACAAGACAGCACAGCAGGTCAAACCATGTACGATAATGGTCACATAGAAAATGCGGTTTATCTGGATTTGGAGCGGGATTTATCGGATATGAATCGTTTTGAAGGCAGACATCCTCTCCCTTCAAAAGAACAGTTAAAAGAGTTATTTGAATCAAATGGTTTTCTATATACCGACCACATTGTTATTTACGATCAAGGGGGAATGCCGTTTGCTCCCCGTGCCTATTGGTTATTTAAGTACGCTGGTTTTCCAGACGTATCTATTCTCAAAGAAGGCTACAACCAGCTAAAAGAGCTCGGATACAACATATCTACAGTAAAACCAACAGTTAACAGGTCAAAACTGACGTTGGATTGGAATGTAGAGATTTTGTCAGATCGTCAGTCTGTAAAATTGATATCTGAAGGTGTCGCTAGAGGTGTTCTCCTTGATGCAAGGTCAGCAGAAAGATACGAAGGAATAAACGAACCCATTGATTCCATTGCGGGCCATATCCCAACGGCACGAAATTTTGATTGGGAACAACTAAAAAACGAATCAACGTTCAAATCGAGTTCTGAAGTACAAGATTTATTGCAAACAGTGGTAAGTAAAGAGGAAGAAATTACGGTTTATTGCGGGAGCGGGGTAACAGCTGCCCCTCTTTATGCGATGTTAAAAGAAGTAGGATACCAGAGAGTTAAATTGTACGTAGGGAGTTATAGTGATTGGATTACTGAACATCCAATAGAAAAGTGATTAAAAGCGAGAGCCTCAATTTCAGTCGGGTACTCGCTTTTTTGTGGAAAAATGAACAAAAAAAAGAAGAGGCGAGGACCTCTTCTTTTAAGCCATTATGAAAATACTTTATAATTTTTATGTGAAACAACAGTTAGGTTAGAAGCTGCCCCAATTTTTTTGGCATCTTCTTGAGAAATTTCAACGATACATGAATTATCAAGGATTTTAAAAATTTCACCTTCAACTTCTACATCACGACGTACGAATGTAATTTTTTCGCGAATTCTACGTGCTTGAACAAATTCCGATACTACTTTTTCATGTTTTTGAAACGTCATTTGAATTCCCCATTTCTATAACACTGATTTCAATTTGAAATATATGCTCAGTTGAGCTCAAATAATTCTGATGAAAATTTTGTCGTATTATGAAGTTAATATTCTTTGATTATAACATAGTTTTCTGTTATAAGCTATCACTCCCGATTAATTGGTATACTAAATGGACAGAAGAGATAATGAAAACTCTTACATCAAAGGAGAACGTAATGACAAACACACAATTTAAAGATCTTGGTATTTCAGAGAACATTGAACGAGCACTGGAAGGTTTAGGATTTACTTCGCCGACAGAAGTCCAAACAAAAGTTATTCCAGCAGCACTAAGTAAAAGAGACATTTCAGTGAAGTCCCAAACAGGAAGCGGAAAAACTGCTGCTTTCGGTATTCCGATTTGTGAAATGGTGGATTGGGATGAAAACAAACCACAAGCGTTAGTATTAACACCAACACGAGAATTAGCCATGCAAGTTTCACAAGACATCATGAGTTTCGGACGTTTTAAGCGAATTAAAGCTACGGCAATTTATGGGAAACAACCTTTCGCTTACCAAAGTGCTGAGTTGAAACAAAAATCCCATGTAGTTGTAGGTACACCTGGACGCGTGATGGATCATATCGAGCGACATACATTGGATTTGAGTAAAGTCGAAATATTAGTTATTGATGAAGCCGATGAAATGTTAAGTATGGGTTTTATTGAACTGGTGGAATCAATCATTAAACAATTACCGAAAAAACGATTAACAATGTTATTTTCAGCAACACTTCCGAAAGATGTCGAAAAGTTGTGCCATAAATACATGGACAATCCTTTGGACATAGAAATTGAGAAAACAGATCTCGTTAATCAACATATCGACCACTCAGTTTATGTGGTAAGACAAGAATTGAAATTTAGTCTGCTAAAAGATATTACAGTTGTTGAAAATCCAGACAGTTGTATTATATTCTGTCGAACGAAAGACAATGTCGATCAACTAGTCGATCAACTTGATGAAGAAGGATATACAGTAGATAAAATACATGGTGGGATGGAACAAAATGAACGTTTTGACGTAATGAATGATTTTAAACGTGGAGATTTCCGTTATCTAATTGCAACGGATGTTGCTGCAAGAGGAATCGATATTGATCGAATCACGCATGTAATCAATTACGACATGCCGATGGAAAATGAAAGTTATGTTCATCGTACAGGTAGAACGGGAAGAGCAGGAGCAGTCGGAAAAGCAATAACGCTTGTTACACCATACGAAGATAAGTTCCTTGCGTCAGTTGAGAAGTATATCGGTTTTAATATTCCGCAAAAAGATGCACCATCAAAAGAGCAAGTGGTAAAAGCACGGACTGCTTTTAAAGAAAAAATGAAACAACAACCAGAAATAAAAGTCGATAAAAAAGAACAGTTAAATGAAGATATTACAAAACTGTATTTCAATGGCGGTAAAAAGAAAAAAATCCGTGCAGTTGATTTTGTGGGAACGATTGCCAAACTTGATGGGATCTCTGCTGAAGATATTGGGATAATTACAATTCAGGAAAATGTATCGTACGTTGAAATCTTAAACGGAAAAGGGCAACTTGTCTTAAAACAAATGAGAAATACAACTGTTAAAGGTAAGCTGTTAAAAGTTCACGTAGCACATAAATAATATTATTATGTAAACTAATTTTTAAATTTCTTTTAGCCATTCTGCATTAACATGTGGGATGGCTTTATTTAAGACCTTGTTAAAGTAGGCTCACGGAACATGCGGCCAGGGCAAATGTAGGATAACAACAGTTGGATAAGTTAAGGAAGTTTGCTGATAATAAAGCGAGAGAGTGCATTTTTGTCTATGCATGCCACATGAGGAATAAGATTGAAATCCACAAAAATGTCAATTGTCGCAACTCTTGGAGATTTGGTCGCAACTTTCGCCTCGTTTGTCGCAACTGTGAGATTTAATCGTAACTTCCGGCTAATTACACCAAAATGAGAAATTACCTCACGAATAAACATCTGTTATACTGATAGGTATGTAAAAATCGTTGTCTTTTGAAGATGACGATTTTTTTGGTGTGAAAAGGAGTTTTTAGAATGATGGATTTTTTTGAAAGACAAGAAAAACTAAATAATATCCGACTGAATAACACTCAACAACGAGCGGTGCTTCATTCAGATGGCCCGCTTCTGTTATTGGCATGCCCTGGATCAGGGAAAACAACTACTCTTATTATGCGTATTGGCTACTTAATTGAAGAAAAAGGTATACCAGCTAATAGGATTAAGGCGATTACGTTTAGTCGTGCAGCGGCAAACGATATGAAATTACGTTATCAACATTTCTTTCCAAGTCTTGGAAATGTTGATTTTTCAACAATCCATAGCTTGGCTTTTTCAATTACTTCACGCTATTTAAAGTCACAAGGAATCGCTTTCACATTAATAGAAGGCAATAACAATCCTCAAGTTCCTTCAAAATCCCTAATATTAAAGGATTTATACAAAAGGAATTTAAAAGAGGATTGTACAGATGACCAATTGCAAGAAATGTTGCATTTCATTAGTTTTATTAAAAATAATAGAGTGCCACAATCAGACTGGGGACAAATGAAGCAGCCAAATAAAGAAGCTGTGAAAATAGCGATTCAGTATGAAGCAATTAAAACCAAAAATCCATACCATACTTTATTGGATTTTGATGATTTACTTGTCTATGCTTTTCAAGCATTGTCAACAGACCGACATATTTATTCTACCTATTCACAGTCATTTGATTATGTGTTGACGGATGAAAGTCAGGATACGTCACGATTGCAACATGCGATAGTAGAACAATTGGTTTCCAATCATCTGAATTTATGTGTGGTAGCGGATGATGATCAAACCATTTATTCATGGCGTGCTGCTGATTCAGCATATTTATTGAACTTTAAAGACACATATCCAACCGCAAAAATCTATAAAATGGAGCAAAACTATCGATCATCTCACAATATTGTGTCGGTCGCCAATCAATTTATTAAGCGTAACTCTAAACGTTATAAGAAGGAAATGTTCACTGAAAATGGAGAACAACAAGATATCATATTAAAACAATTGCCTGACGATCAAGCTCAAATGCGTTATGTCATTTATGAATTATTGAATACTAAAGACACAGGGTCTTCGGCTATCCTGTTTCGCAATAATGCCAGTGCCATTTTATATATTAGTGAGCTAGAACGTCGAGGTATTCCTTTTTATATGAAAGATGTCGATCAACGATTTTTTTCTCACTGGGTAGTAGAAGATATATTGAATTTTATGCGACTTAGTTTTAATTTAAAGCGAAAAGATGTTTTCCTAAGAGTGGCTAGGAAATTTAATTTATATTTATCCAATGACCAAATCCGAAAATTTGAACGAATTCAAGAAGAAGGGGATGTATTCGAACTTCTCTCCCGACATATTGATTTAAAAGATTATCAAATACAATCCGTTCTTGCATATTCAAAAATTTACAAGCAGTTTACGGGTGCACGGCCAAAAATGGTCATTCGTATGATTAGGGAAGATCTCGGTTATGAACAAGTGTTGAATAAACGTGCTGAGAAATTTGGCTTCAATATCGATGTGCTGCTTGATATAATGCGAACGTTGGAACAAATAGCGGAGTCCTTAACAAGCATGGAATCATTCGCTAAGCGTTTAAGTGAATTAGACAGTCTAACCCAAAGTTCAAAAAAAACCAAAGATCCACGAGCAGTAACATTATCTACTTTCCATAGTGCCAAAGGGTTGGAATTTAATACTGTTTATATGATTGATTGTCTATCTGGAACGATCCCATCGGAAGAAGATATGAAGGATACAGACAAACTGGAAGAAGCGAGAAGATTGTTTTACGTGGGGATGACACGGGCAAAAAAACATCTGGAATTGTTAACATATGCATCGAAAGATGGAAAAGATAAAAGTGAATCACGTTTTATCAGTGAAGTCAGAAATATTGTATTGAAAAAGCTAAACAAAGAAGTTAAGGTGAAAGAAAGTACGGAACCAGCAAACCCAAATACGATTCAACAGGTTGAGGAACTTTCAGTTGGGTTGGCCATTGTACACAAGACATTTGGTGAAGGGCATATTATCAGTTTAAATAATGACCGAATAATCCTTAAGTTTCGTGAAGTCCAGAAAGAATTAGCTGTTAATATGGTCGTTGATAAAGGATTATTGGCAAAGAACCAGCCATTCGTAAAATGAAAATAAAATGCGTTGAAACTGTAACGGAATTCGTATAAAGGAATCTATAGAAGTTGGTGGTTTTGGTGAGTAAACGTATAAATTTAAGTCAAGGCAAATTGGAGAAATGGGAAGAATCATTCATACCGGAGAAAGACTTGTTTTTCTTTCGAGAACAAGATCAGCATTTAGTGAAAGAGTTAGGCATTAATTGTTTAATTTTTTCAAGAGAAGAATTCTTATGGCATCCCAAGTACGCAGACATTTCATATTCAAGCAGCTATACGTACTGGACGCTAGACACTGACATAACTACTGTTGTCGTATTGCCACATCGAATATTTCCATCTATCAATGATTCGATTAAGACTGAAATCTTAATCGTGCAGCAACAGGTTGGTCGAGGTCTTATTTTTGAATCACGATATTTTGAAGGGATTTTAAGGGAACCTGCAAAGTCATTACTAGCTCCCTATGAGTTTATTTCAGAACATCGAAGCTACATAGCCTTACAAAGAGAAGTCTGGAGTAAACTTCCAAAATCACTGAAATCAGATTTATTAAATCGCATCGCTCTTGATTATGATACTCCTGGCGAACGGGATCCATATGTTCCAGTGGAAAGTTTCACAAGTTCATACGTCAATACTTATCCGAATGAACATGGTGCAAATTGTTTGTCTTCCACATTGTTTGTTGTAGCTTCAATTGAAGCAGGGGTTACGCTCGACTGGATTATAAGGGAATGGGTGCATCCGGTGACGTTTTTCAACGGAATAACGCGACTTGGGTATAAGGAAGTGCCGCTAGCAAAAGATGCAGTTTTTCCACATGACATTCTCATATGGAAAGACAGTAATGGACGAATCATACATGCAAGCATCCATGTAGATAAACATTATTTCTTTAATAAAAATGGTCAAACATTCTTCAATCCTTGGAAGATGGTTCATATGAGAGAGCTTGAAGATGAGTGGGGTAGCCACACCGTACATGTTTACAGAAAATAGGGAAAGTCAAACAAATTGTTGTTGTTAATAGGCAGGGTTTTCACTACACTTGATGTAATAAGAATGAGAGGAAGTACCCGCATGAAACAATGGACAAAATCAATTGAGATAAATGCACCCATTGAAGAGGTTTGGCAATACGTAGACGGTGATTTAGAGAAAATGCAACAAATAATGCCGAACGTTGTTAACAATACACCTGTCACCGTTACAGACGAGGTAGTGGGAAGTGTTTTTCGTCAAGAATATCGTGAAGGAAATCGTGTTGAATCTTATGATGTGCACGTGATTGAATACGAAAATACGCCCACTCATAAAAAAATGAAAGTAGCGTTTTCACTGGCAAAATTATTCGATATCACAGCTAAGTACGAATTGACAGCAGTTTCTGACTCCAAAACCAGTCTTACATACACAACATCGAATAAAGCATTAAAATGGTTCGTTCATTTGTTTTTATTATTTGCCAGCGAAAAAACGGTCGTGAAATTTGTTGAACACGTCAAGAAAGTGGCTGAAAGAAACCGACTTTAATAACATGAGTTTTTCAAAGTTGTGTTCGCTATTATAAACGTGTTTCTGAATGAAAAACTCTAACGTGGGTCAGACTTAACTGGCTTATACTACAATCCACTGAGTTGTACTAGCAGTGCATTTTATGCTTTTCTGGTGTATTTAAAGGAGAATAAATATGGTTCAAGCAATTGGAATAGATGTTGGTGGCACATTAACAAAAATCGCTTATTTTACGAAAGATCAACAGTTAAAATTAATTCATTTTCCATCTGTGAATTTACAAGAAGTAAGTGATTGGATTGTTTCGATGAAAGAAGACGTCCAAATTGGATTAACGGGAGGACGTGCCGAACAATTAAAGATGTTCTTACGTTCTCATGAAAACCTACATTATTTGGTGGAGTTTGATGCGACGGTGGCAGGCGTTAACTATCAATTAAAAAAAGATGGTCATAACTTTTCAGATGCAATTATTACAAATATCGGAACTGGAACCTCGATTCATTTATTAAACGCAAATCAGCATAAACGAATTGCTGGAACAGGGATCGGTGGTGGTACTTTACTAGGGATGTCCACATTAATGACTGGAATTCATCAGTTTGATGAAATCGTCCAACATTCTGCAAATGGTAGACGTAGTGAAGTTGATATGTTAGTTAGTGATATTTATTTTGGCAATAAAACACCGATTGATGGAGGATTAACTGCCAGTAATTTTGGTGATGTCGGCCTGACTCCACACTTGGTACGCTCGAAAGAGGATATATTAGCGACGGTCCAGGGTTTAGTCGGCGAAGTGATTTCAACATTAAGTATTCAATGTGCAGTTGCCGAAAATGTTGAGCACATCGTATATATTGGTTCAACTTTAAGCGGAAATGAACCACTTCAGAATGTTATTGGCAACTATACGTCACGTAAAAGTCGAACCCCTATATTTTTAAGTGATAATGGCTACAGTGGTGCTATTGGTGCCTTATTAAGTAAATATGATGTGAATTAATTTTTAGTAAAATCATGCAAGTTTGAAAAATACATAAATATTTCATTTGCATTTGGATGAAATCCGTGTTACATTTATGAAGGATTATTTTTGTTCGGATATGAGTAAGACTTGTAAGAGATTTATCTCCACGATTTGAGCAAGGATAGTAACACAATGTGTACTTAGTACACGAGGAGGATATACACACATGGAACAAGGTAAAGTAAAATGGTTTAACTCAGAAAAAGGTTTTGGATTTATTGAACGCGACGGCGGAGACGATGTATTCGTACATTTCAGCGCTATCCAAAGCGAAGGTTTCAAATCTCTTGACGAAGGTCAAGAAGTAACATTTGAAATCGAACAAGGCCAACGTGGTCTTCAAGCTACTAACGTAAACAAAGCTTAATTAAAAGCAAACTTTCAAAACAGGCTCTCATTATGAGAGTCTGTTTTTCTGTGCACAAAAAAGAGTGACCACATTTATCTTTTGTGGATCACCCTTTTTTGTGATTTTCGTAATTATTAAGCAAACGCTGCAAGGATCATGCCCATTACGGTTAAGGCAACAATATGATATCCAGCACTGATTACAAATAGTGTCATTTTACGTGCTTCAAAAAACGTTGGTGAGAGTTCGCGTGCTGCAGCAATACCAAACCCTGCTAAAAACCCAATTAAGGCTCCATTTCCAATCGATATTGAATCAAGCAATGAAATAAAATAGGACAAAACAAGTGCTGAAACAACTGCCGCAATCATCGTTAGTGCATAACCAGTATTTGCTGAACCCGTGTTTAATTCTTCTCTCGTTTTCTCTAGACTTTTCATCCAAATATTTGCGAACAGTAACGGGGAATACCACATTGCACCAATCAAGGTGTTAGCAATGACTGCCAGGATAATACCTAAAATATGAATATCGAATAAGTGCATAATTACATCTCCTCATTTTAAGTATTCTTACAATTTTATATTATCATTAGAATGGAGCATCACAACATACTGCGTGGTATTCTCTGGAAGAGTTAGTAAAGATGACTCCAAAAGAATTATTCGAAATAGGTTATCCTAACCCTTACGAAGACTTTAGCAAATATAGCAACTACCTAAATCATTTTCCTAAATTCAGTGCAGGATAAGGGATTAGAAGGTATTCACGAAGAACTAGCCCCAAAATTAGCCAAACTTGCTAAAATTTCAGCAAATAAACCTCTGCTTTTTCTTCTAATTCTTTCAGTACATGACCATGGAAAGTGTAAATCATTTCAACCGTATTCCCAAGTTTTTCTGCAATCACTTTCACGTATAGCCCTCTATTAATAATATGGTAGCGTGAGTGTGTCTAAAACCATGGCAAGGGATGGCTAGTTCCCCCAACCTGATAATAATCGGTCGAGTAGCATCGGTAACGGAGAATTTAAGAGTAGGTTCAGGGGTTATGTTACTCTCTCATTATTGATAATTATAATACAGTTATAGTTATTCGTGAAGTACATATAAGTCATAAGACACATTCGTTTTTTTCATTGTTATAAGGGTAACTCAGCTGAAATATACTGAATAAATTCACGAACTGCAGGTGAAGCGTGTTTCTTTTTTTTGATATCAATCCTAAGTTCCAAGGAAAGCTTGGATTATCAATGGGAATCGCCTTGATTAAATCCTGATCGACTTTTTTTGCCATGGGTTTTGGGAAAATACCAATTCCTAAATTTTCGCCAATCATTCCACTAATAAATCCCCACTCAGAAACTTTGTAAGCAATTTCCGGACGAAAACCAGCTCGTAGGCATTCTTGAATAACGAGTTCATAAATATATTCTTGCTTAAATAGAATGAAGGTTTCATTTTGTAACTCTTTCATTTCAATTTTTTCCATCTGCGCTAATGGATGGGAATGATGAACGAAGAGCGACAGTTCTTCATAAACAAAGGGAACAACATTAAACTCCTTGTCATCCACCGGTAGAATAACCACACCAAGATCTAATATTCCGTCTTTGACTTCCTGTGTAACCTTTTTTGAATCATCTTCAGAGATTTTTATTTTGATATCGGGGTACAGATTATTGAATCCTTTAATGATTTTTGGGAAAAATAAGAAACCAATTATTGGCGGTATGCCTATTTTTATTTTCCTTTTTTTAAGTTCATTAAATCATATAGGTGGATCGATAAATCATTTAGCGATTCCATAATTATTTCCCCTTCCGCCAAAACGATTTCGCCTGCGTCCGTTAATTTAATTTTCTTTGCGGAACGGTCAATCAGTTCTACATTTAATTCTTCTTCCAAACTTTTGACTACTTTACTTATTGTAGACTGTGATAAGCTGAGTGATTTTGAAGCTTTGGTAAAACTTTTGTATTTGGCTACTTCTATAAAGTAAGTAAGGTGACGTATGTCCATGAATGTAATCTCCAATCTGTGAAATATATGTATAATTTGTATTCCTACCATTCATTTTATCCACACTAATTTGAGATGTATACTCAATGGGAATAAAAAACTAAATTAGGAGTGGTGAAAACAAAGAGTCTGTAATTACGGGGGCAACATAAAATCGGTTTTGAAGGCTTAGGTGAAATGGATTACCTATGGCGATAAATATACAAAAGTCATGTTTCCGGATATATGCTTATAATCTTAACCTAAGCATTTATAAAAATGACAACAACAAGTATTATCTGTTGTGATTCCATTAAATGCGTAGCAGAAAATTCATGATTATGCTGTTATATCAAAAGTTCGCACAGCAACTCAAACAGACAGTGTAATTGTCGTTTTCTCTTAAAATGCTAGCTTGTGGGATATTTTGATCAATCTTTATTACAAAGCGACACTAGTTACCACCAGTTCTTACGCTTAAAAGTTTCTACTTTCGTCTGTAGGTCTGGCCATTTTTTTCTCCGAATTTAACTTCTGTAAACCCTATGATCTTGATACCGAGAACTAATTACATGAGGGCTTTGCAACTTCCTCTAATCTACATTAATGCCTCATATCCAAATATATTCAAAAAAACAATTACGCTTCACCTGCAGTTCGTGAATTTATCCAGTATATTTCAGCTAAATCACCTTTTTAATTATGAAAAAAAGGAATACATATCATGAATTATATATACTTTACGACTTATGAAAGCTGCGTTATAGTTGTTCCTGTCAAGTACACGTAGATATTATTTGCTTTAATATTTTAAGGAAAACGCATACATGGTATTACTAAACTTAGGGAAAAGAGGTGAACATTAATACATGACTAATATGTATCATCCTTTATTTTTTATGAATTTCTAGGATTTAGGTTTTGATACTTTAAAAACGGTTCAACTTTTTTCAAAACAATCAAAGTCTATTTCAAACCCACAAATGGTTTAATTTGGTTGCTATAACTATTGCGGATTGCGATTCATTTTGAACAACCAAAGGATGCATCCAAATTAGAAAATAAATAGCACCACAATAGGTTTTGAGATAGATTTTAGAAAAAGTATGAATAATTAAGGAAAATAGTTGCCTACTTTATATCCTTATCAACTAGAGAATAACGAGGTGTAATAAAAATGGATATATTAGGTGTATTTGGGATATTGTTAGGAATATTAATAATAATTATCTTAATTACAAAAAAATTCAGTATCATAATTGCTGCACCCATAGCGACGATTGTCGTGTTGCTGTTTAACGATGTACCTATACTAGAAACTGTATTTGGCAAAGAAAATTCTTATATGACTGCCCTTGCTGGGTTTATTGCATCAAATTTCGCTATATTCTTATTAGGTTCCATATTAGCGAAATACATGGATAAAAGTGGGGCAACGATTTCAATTGCAAATAAAGTATTGTCGGTGGTAGGAACTAAGAACCCGTACAACGCATTAGTGGCATTATTTATTATTTCTGCCATCCTAACTTACGGTGGTATTAATGTATTCGTCATCATATTTGCATTAATTCCAATGGCTAAACCGATCTTCAAAGAACTTAATATTTCGTGGAAGTTAGTTGTCATTCCTGTGTTTGGTGGGACTTCAACGTTCACGATGACGATGTTGCCTGGTGCACCTTCCTTACACAATATTGTGCCTTCAACGGCTTTGGGAACCACATTAACTGCTGCGCCACTTATCGGAATCGTCACTTCTATCGCAGCAATTGTCTTCATACTCGTATTTATGAAATTCTCGTTGTCCAAAAGCTTGCGTAATAACGAGACATTTAAAGTGGATGAGAAGGTTGAAAGTAATGATGCGACAGTTGAACGCAAGCGCCCATCATTCATTATCAGTTTACTGCCGATCATTGTGTTATTAGGCATAATCCTACTATTTAGTTCTGTGGGTAACATAATTATTGTCGCTTTAATTGTTGCTGTTGTATTGAGTGCGATCTTATTCCGTAAACAAATTGCTCAGCAAAAAGAGGTATTAAATCAAGGGGCTAACGAATCATTAGCATCAACGTTTACAACTGGTAGTACAATTGCATTTGGTAGCATTGCAACAAATGTTCCTGCGTTTAAGGGTGTATTCCAATTGATTCAATCAATTCCTGGGCCACCCGTACTCTCATTAATGATTGGTACAGGTCTTATAGGCGGCATTACTGCTTCTGCAGTTGGAGCAATTGGCATAGCTGTTACGAATTTTGCCCCTATATATTTGGAAATGGGATTAGATCCGGAAACGATTCACCGTTCAATCGCAATAGCATCTGGAGCTCTAGCAATTGTTCCTTACTCTGGATTCTTGATTATATTTAACAATTTAACGGGATTAACAATGAAAGACACTTTCAAAAATGGATTTATCAGTATAAGTGTTACCAGCTGGGTAGCAATGGCCGTTATCGTTGTCATGACCCTCTTAGGTTTAGCTTAACCATGTACCTATAGCAAGTTTTCATACTTGTTATGAATTATTCAACTATAACGTAACATTCAAAACTTTATACAAACACTTATTATGATATCGATGATAAAAAATATATAGTACAATAGGAGGAAATAAACATGAGTAAAAAAATTGGATTTGTAGGATTAGGAACGATGGGCTTCCCGATGGCAGTTAATTTAAAGAAAGCTGGTTTTGAGGTAATCGGTTATGATGCTTACAAAGGCGTTTATGAGAAGGCAGAAGCTGCAGGCATAACAATGGTAGAAACTTTAAAAGAAGTGGCGGAACAAGCTGACGAAGCAATTATTTCCATGGTTCGTGACTATGCCCAAAATGTTGACCTTATTTTTGGTGAGGGCGGTCTATTATCTGTACAACCAAAAGATAAAACAATTATTGTTATGAGTACACTTGACCCTGATACTATGAATGAATTAGGCAAAAAAGTCGAAGAAGATAGTGATTTGAGATTAATTAGCGCAGCGGTGAGCGGTGGTGCTTCAGGTGCGCAAGCTGGCACATTATCGATTATGACATCAGGTTTAGAAGACATCGTGAAATCTTTCCAACCATACTTTGACGCAATTGGATCCAATACATTCTACTACGGCGAAGAACCAGGGAACAGCCAAGTAGCAAAATTAGTTAATAATATGATTTTAGGTATTAACATGAATGCTTTAGCTGAAGGACTTAAATTAGGAAATCACTATAACTTACCTCAAGAAGAGATCTTAAACTTATTACAAGTAAGTACAGGAGATAGTTGGGTAGTTAGAAATTGGAGCGATATTTCTGATTGGACAGCAGATACTGCTTTAGCGGTTTTACTAAAAGACTTAATCGCGACTTATAACGAAGGTATTAAACATAATATTTCTATGCCATTTAATGCCTTATCATCTACACAATTATTTAACTCTATGGGAAAAGAGAAAAAATAATCGAATTTATTTACCACTTAATTGGTAAATGGCAACATGAGCATGGGAAGATGCTCGCGTTGCCATTTTTTATTGTTTGTAAGAGGAGAGTAAATCATATTTCACTCTTAGTTGGTTCGGAAAGTGAGCGCTGGATGTACTTACATTTCTTGTATTTTCCTCTGCGGCTTGAAAATTCTTCACATGTAATTTCCCACTCATTTTCTCTCTCATAACTGCCCGTTTCATTTCATGTTAACACGTTTTTACCCATGCAAAAACACCTCCGATGTAGGTACTTATTACAAGTGTACCTTTTCGAAGGTGTTTTATATTGTCTTACTAATTTAAGTTCGTCCATGTCATACATAGGCTCATTCGAGTTTATTTTGTTGGAGTGCTCTCCGTGCTAATTGATCTGCAGCAAGATTCTTACTATCGGGAATCCATTTAATGAAGAAGAACTCAAAAGAGTCAGCAATCTCAAATGCTTTGTCCAACAACTCTTTATAAACAATATTCTTTGCATACTTTTTTTCAACTGCTGCCACGACTATTTGAGAATCAGATCTGACTGAAACAATCCCGTTTGATAGCTTTTGAGCTTCCTCAAGTCCACGGATTAGGGCTAAAAACTCCGTTGTGTGATTATCATATATTCCGACATACTCGGAAATTTGAAGATGATGACCTTCTCCTTTTATAAAAATGCCGATTCCGCTAGGACCGGGATTTCCAGCACTTGCTCCATCAATGTAAACTTCAAGCATTTGTCCAACTCCTCACTTTTCGTCAAGTGGTGTAATGCGTTTTGCCATATAACCAAATGGTGTGCCGATAATTGATACAACAAGGAATTTCAAAATATAAGTTGAAATGAATATACTGAGCCAAATGTCAGTTGATAATTCACCTAAAAAAGCAATTGAAGTAAAAATAAGTGTATCTAATAATTGACTTAGCATGGTCGAACCGTTGTTACGAATCCAAAATGCACCATCAGAAGGAAATAGTTTGCGTAAGAAACTAAAAATAATTACATCGGTATATTGACTAATGATATATGCAATTATACTTCCTAGTGCGATTCGAGGAATTAACCCGAAAATAGTTTCTAATGAGCTTTGGGTAAAGTCATCAGGCGATGGTTGAAACTGGAGAACAACTTGCATAATGAGCGTCATCATAAGTAGGGACATAAAACCTAACCATACAGCTTTTTTCGCTTCTTTCTGCCCATACTTTTCATTATCGGTAACCAAGAAAATACTGCCATATATAGCATTACCCAAAGTTGCAGTTAACCCAAGAATTTCAATGAGCTTGGTTACTTGAATATTGGCGGAACAGTTGCGAATCCTACCCAAACAAATAATCCTGATCTACCGAAAAATTTATACATGATTAATACGAATATCATATTTAAAACAGCGAAACCTAATCCTAATACTTCATTAAACATACGAATCCTCCAATTTTATTTCTACGGAGTTTACTGATTACTTATAACAATCGGATGATTTTCAACCTAATTATTATAAAGTGAGTTGCAAGCAAATGCAATACCGAGGTAAACTTAATGAATGGCTATAATGAAAGGATGAAGTAATTGAATAAGCTTATTGTAATTAGGGAAATTGATGAAATGCTTGAAACCTATTGCGACGGTTGCTTCATTAAAAGAGAGCTCAAGACAAATGGAGGAAAAGCGGTGGCACATCGTTTTTGCATTGATCATTGTACCGTAGGAGAACAGTTGAGATTTTTGGGTATTGAACTAAATAAAGTGAAAAATTAATTATATAGAACATACAAAACCCACCAAAGTATATTGGTGGGTAATCTAATTATGCCATTAGTTCAACACTTGCAGCTTGAGGACCTCTATTGCCTTCTATTATTTCGAAAGACACTTCTTGACCTTCATCTAATGTTCGGAATCCGTCTCCTTGGATACCCGTAAAATGGACGAACACATCTTCACCATCATTGTATTCGATAAAACCGTATCCTTTTTCATTGTTGAACCATTTTACTTTGCCTTGGTGCATTATGGTTCCTCCTCACAAAATTTGAGTGAAATGTCAGTTTCTTGGTTCCGAAAGCGCAAAATATTCAGTCAATAGATGGATATACTATACATGAAATGTCGAAACTAGTCAATTTAATATAGACTGGTTTGTTGCGAACAGGCAGTCGTTTATGCAATGATACAATAAGTTAGTCTTAATCTGTGCGACTAGGAAGGAAGAACATTTTGAACGTCATTGAGCATTGTGAGCATTTAGTAAAAGATATATATAATCAATTTGATGCAAGTCATGATTTTCAACATATTGAACGTGTAAGAAAGAATGCACAAATCATTAGTTCGCAAGAAGGTGATGTACGACACGATATCATTGAACTTGCTGTTCTTCTTCACGACGTGAGTGATGTGAAGTATAACGGTTCAGAAGGTAAGATAAAAGAAATTGCAATACTTAGTCAACTGGACTTGTCTTCAGCTGATCGAGATTGGATTGTTGCGATTATCGAAGCAGTATCTTTTAGTGGTGGAAATGAAAAGGTAGCCGCAACAATAGAAGCGAAAATTGTACGGGATGCTGATCGACTAGATGCAATTGGTGCAATTGGAATTGCTCGTACCTTTGCATATGGCGGAGCAAAAGGAAGAAAACTCTACGATTGGTCTGAACTAGCGAGACGTGATATGTCTGAAGAAGATTACCGAACCAAAAAAACAGCGTCAGTTACACATTTTTATGAAAAATTACTTCTTCTAAAAGATTTAATGGTTACTGATACAGGAAAGAAATTAGCCTTACAACGACATGAATTTATGCTGAGCTTTATGGAACAGCTAAAAATAGAAACGAGTGAAGAATTATGAGTCATTTAATCGTATCCAACCTAACAAAAACAGTGGGAGAAAAAACATTGTTTGAGAATATTGATTTTACAATTTACGCTGGCGAGCGTGCTGGATTAATTGGCGTAAATGGAACTGGGAAATCAACTTTTCTATCTATTCTTGCAAATCGAATTGAAGCAGATCAACTATCTATGGATCATCCGAATCAATACCGCATTGCATTTTTAGAACAAGATCCTAAGTTTGACAAAGGTTTGACCGTTTTACAAGCAGTGTTCAGTGGAGATTCGCCTGTCTTACAGATTAATAGGAAATATGAAGAGGCACTTGAAAAATTAAATGAGGATTCTTCTTCAGTCGAATATCAAAATTTATATATGGATATTCAACAAAAAATGGATGAATATAATGCTTGGGATATTAATGCTATGGCGAAAACAGCATTAAACAAACTTGGAATTGATATGTTCGATCGCCAAGTAAACGAACTTTCTGGCGGTCAACTTAAACGTGTTGCTCTAGCGAAAGTTCTGGTAGAGCCAGCAGACCTGATTTTGCTAGATGAACCGACCAACCATCTTGATGTCCAATCGTCAGAATGGTTACAAGAAAGTCTTGCCAAATTATCAAGTGCTATAATATTCGTTACGCATGACCGATACTTTTTAGATGGAGTATCTACACATATCTATGAAATCGCGGATCAAACAATGTACACACATAGAGGAAATTACGGTGACTATTTAGAAGCGAAAGCAATTCGTGAAGAAATGGCTGCCTCTTCCCAGTTAAAACTGCAAAATCGATTCCGTTCTGAATTGAAATGGATCCGACGGGGTGCTAAAGCACGAACAACTAAACAAAAAGCTCGAATCCAGCGTTTTGATCAATTGGATGAACAAATGGAACGGAATAACGATAATACATCGTTAGATATGAAGTTAGCAACTACGCGCCTAGGTAAAAAAGTGCTTGAAGGAATTGAACTGTCAAAAGCATATACAGATAAAAAAATCATTCAAAATTTTTCATTCCTTCTACAACCTGGCGATCGAATTGGTATTGTCGGACCGAATGGAGCAGGGAAAAGTACACTGATCAACATGCTAGCTGAGAAAATCCAGCCGGATAGCGGCGAACTTCAGGTAGGTCAGACTGTTAAAATTGCGCACTTTGAACAAACAATCCCTCCAATGAATCCGAATACCCGAATGATTGAATATGTTCGTGAGTCTTCAAATGATATTGAAGGATCAGATGGTGTTAGGCATTCAGCAGCTCAAATGTTAGAGCGATTCTTATTTCCACTAAAAGTCCATGGAACACCGATTGGTAAATTGTCTGGTGGAGAACGTAAAAGACTTCATTTATTGAAACTATTAATGGAACAGCCAAATGTTTTACTATTAGATGAGCCGACTAACGATTTAGATATTCAAACGTTGTCGGTATTAGAAGATTTCATTGAACAATTCCCTGGCGTCGTGATCACTATTTCCCATGATCGTTTCTTCTTGGATCGAATTGCGAAAAAATTATGGGTATTAGACGGCAAAGGAAATACACGTGAAGTACAAGAAATTTATTCTGATTTTCTTGAACAAACACCTGAAGTTGAGGTGGAGGATGTTGTCATTGTTGAGCCTGAGCCAATAAAGCAAAAAGAACAAAAGAAAAAACTGACATTTAAAGAACAAAAAGAATGGGAAACAATCGAAGATGATATAGCTAAAGTGGAAAAATCAATCATAAGTGCTGAAAAAGAAGTAGAACTAGCAGGAGCGGATTTTGAAAAACTTCAAAAAGCCACCCAACATTTAGAAGCATTAAATGAACAATACAATATGCTAATTGAAAGATGGTCGTATCTTCAAGAAATAATTGGCTAATGATACACTAAAAATAGGGGGGATTAGCGTGAAAATAATCACAGTTGAACCAACACCAAGTCCAAATACAATGAAAATAATTGTGGATCAAGAACTTCCCTTTGGAAAAAGCTTTAACTACAAAAAGAATGAACAACAGAACGCACCAGAAGAAATACTCTCGATATTAAATATCGATGGTGTAAAAGGGATTTATCATGTTGCGGATTTTCTTGCCATCGAACGTTTTGCGAAAAACGACTGGGAAGAGATATTAGGGGACGTGCGAAAAGCGTTCGGTGAAAATCATTCCGATTTAAATAATGAAAAAAGATTACACGAACATTTTGGGGAAGTCTATGTTCATGTTCAGCAAATCAAAGGTATCCCACTTCAAGTCAAAGTGTTCGATCAAACTTCCGAAGAGCGGGTTGGTCTTTCATCAAGATTTGTCGATGCCATGAATGTAAGTATGAAAGAACATGATGAAAACTACATTCTACAACGAAAATGGGTAGATTTTGGTGTTCGGTATGGCGATAAAAAAGAAATTGCTGAGCAAATAAGAGAAGAAGTCGAAGCAACTTATCCAGAGACTCGTTTACAGCAATTGATTGAAACAGCGAAGAGTCCAAAAATTGGATCGATCGTACACGGTCGTCAAGTAACATTGGAGGAATTCCAAGCAGAAACTTGGCAAGAACGTTTCCAATTGCTTGATCAAATGACTGATCCTTCAATCCACGATTTGCCACTTCTAAAAAAAGCCTTGCAAGATGAACAAATGTCGATTCGTCGTTTAGCTACCGTTTATCTTGGAATGATTAACGACGATGCGGTAATTCCGTTTATGGAAATGGCTCTACAAGACAAAAGTCCGTCTGTAAGACGTACTGCAGGTGATTGTATGAGTGATTTAGGTTTCCAACAATTTGAATCAGCAATGATACAAGCCCTGACCGACAAAAATAAGTTAGTTCGATGGAGAGCGGCCATGTTTTTGTATGAAACTGGCACACAACAATCCCTTAATGCACTTCATCAAGCAAAAGAAGATACTGAATTCGAAGTGAAATTACAAGTGAATATGGCAATCGCTCGAATCGAGCATGGAGAAGAAGCAAAAGGCTCCGTATGGAAACAAATGACGGAATCTAGAAATCAATAAGTTGGCGTGTATATGCATTCGATAATCGAATCGCTCACAATGATTTCAATATTTTTTGCAAAATTAGCATCTGAGAAGGTGCTTTTTTTTGCGGGGAATTTTAGAACAAGAATAACCCCAATCAAATGGTTCGATCATGATTGGGGTAAAACCATAGAGCTATTAAGAGGTCTTTGCCTTTGCAGTCCTTTTTCTTGGTACGGGTTTTTTCTTTTTAGTTTTATCGAGAGATGCTTGGAGAGCTGACATCAAATCGGTAACATTTGACGGTACAGTAGCTTGTTTCTCACTCGCAGAGACGGTATTGTTACCTGCTTTCTTCTCTTCAATTAATTCCATTAAAGCAGTACGATAATCATCTGTATATTTATCGGGTTCAAATGCAGTTGTTAATTGATCTACTAACATGAGAGCCGTATCAAGTTCTTTTTGTACTACTTCAGATTCACTTGGAATGTTAGGGACTTCTGAAGAATCTCGGACTTCATCGGGAAAATGAATGGTTTCCATGATTAACGTCTCTTTGTAGACTCTCACTACCGCTAGTTGTTCTTTGGAACGTATCATAATTTTTGCAATTCCTATCTTGCCGGACTCCAGCAGTGCTTTTCTAAGTAGGGAGTATGCTTTTCCTCCACCACTATCAGGAGCCATGAAATAACTACGTTCAAAATAGATTGGGTCTATTTCTTCCAGTTTCACAAAATCGATAATTTCCACGGCTTTATCTTCATTTTCTTTTTTTAACTTCTCAAGTTCACCTTCATCTAATACCACGAACTTGTTTTTTGAGTACTCATATGCTTTTACGATATCTTCATTTTTCACTTCTTTTTTACATCCTTCGCAAACCTTTTGATAACTAATAGGTGTATGGCATTCCTTATGGAGTTGTCTTAATTTAATATCTTTATTTTCTGTTGCGGAATGAAGTTTAACAGGAATATTTACTAGTCCAAAGCTAATACTGCCTTTCCAAACTGTATGCAATAGTGTTCACCAACTTTTTCATTTTCTTTTACTATGCAGTATTTTACGCATTTTTATGTATCAAGTAAGGGAAATGGTCAAAAACTAGAACAAATCAACCGAAAGTAGGTTCAAAATTGAAACCGATGCTATTAACGGCTGCAACCGATATTCCTATAGGGAATGAATGGCTATACGAAACAAAATATGATGGCTTTCGATGCATATTAGAATGGGAGAGGGACGAGCTCATTCTAAAAAGCAGAAATGGAAAGATTTTAAATCAAATGTTTCCAGAGATTATTAGCTACTGTAATGAAATTCAAGAGCGAATTACTTCGTTCTTACCTTTAACATTAGATGGCGAATTGGTCAGTCTAACAAATAATTATCAAAGTAACTTTTCAAACGTACAATTAAGAGGACGAATGAAGAAACAAGATATCATCTTGAAACATGTACAACAGTTCCCATGTCATTATGTAGTATTTGATTTTCTGAAATATAAAGGAAAAAAACTTACAGATCTTACACTTACGAAACGTAAACAAAAGCTTAATAACCTTTTTAAGAAGCTTTATCTTCCCACAACAATTAGTTATGAAGACTGTAATCGGATTCAGGCGATTGATGTGTTCGACGATAGTGAAGTATTGTGGAATAAAATTAATGTAAGCAATGGTGAAGGAATCATTGCTAAACAAAAAACAAGCTATTGGATTGGTGATAAGAGAACAGTGGACTGGATAAAAATTAAAAATTGGAGAACTGTTAGTGTCATTCTAACAAAATATGATAAAAGCAATGGTTTTTTCCATGGAGCTGTTTATAAAAAGGATGACCTAATTGAAATAGTTACCTTTCGGCACGGTTTAAAGGAAGAAGAGTTAAAAACATTAAGTATATTGTTTCAATCGAACGGCACAAAAATAGGTAAGGAAATATGGGAACTGGAACCATCAATTTGTGTAGAGATCGACTGTATTAGTTTCGAAGGAAAACATCTAAGAGAGCCAAGATTCCATGCATTTGATTTTGAGAAGGATATTAGTGATTGTAATTGGCAGCAAATGCAAAGACAACTCTCTCCACTTCCACCAAGCATACAGCTTACACATCCAAAAAAGCCGATTTGGCTCGCAAGTAATATCCAAAAAGACGACTACTTGCATTACTTGCAGGTAGTGGCACCATATTTTCTGCCGTTTTTAAGTGACCGTCTATTAACTGTTATTCGCTTTCCACACGGGTCATCCGGAGAAAGTTTTTATCAAAAAAATAGCCCTGATACTATTCCGGGTTTTATAACTATCAAACAAGTTGAAGATATTCGTTATATTGTGTGCAATGATATCGAATCATTACTTTGGTTAGGGAATCAATTAGCGCTAGAGTTCCATATTCCATTTCAAACGATTCATTCAAACAAACCAAGTGAAATTGTTTTTGACCTTGATCCTCCTTCCGTAAATGAATTTTCTTTAGCGATTGAAGCAGCATTACGAATGAAAGCCGTTTTAGACCAGTTTGGACTACAATCTTTTGTGAAAACCTCAGGTGGGAAAGGGATGCAAGTATATATTCCATTACCAATCAACACATTTTCTTATGAAGACACACGGGTTTTTACAGAGTTTGTTTGTAACTTTTTAATTGAACAAGATCCACAATGGTTTACATCCGAACGACTGAAAAAGAACCGTCAAAAAAAATTATATTTGGACTATGTCCAACATAGTGAAGGGAAAACGATTGTTGCCCCTTATTCACCGAGAGGGAACGAAAAAGGTTTAATAGCCACACCTCTTAACTGGGATGAAGTATGTGGTTCACTGAAACCAGAGTTATTTACCATTCCATCTGTTCTTGATCGATTAAAAACACAAGCCAATCCATTTCGTGATTTTCGTCAAGGGGTTGAGGAACAAAAATTTGCTGACGTACTAACACAACTAAAAGAATTAATTGAAAAACAAACTATTTAAAGATGATTGATAATATTCAATGCAATTAATTCACATAAAAAACGCGATTACGTGAAAAGAATCGTTAATCAAGTTATGATAGATAATGAAATATCTTGTACTAGTAGCAAATACAAAAGGAAATGAAAGTGGGGAAAAACATGAATGCATATGATGAATATATGAAAGAAATCGTAAAACCAATGAGAAGTGAATTAGTGAACGTAGGATTTAAAGAGCTAACGACAGCCGATATGGTGAATGAACATATGGAAAAATCACAAGGAACTTCGTTAGTCGTTATTAACTCTGTGTGCGGATGTGCAGCGGGATTAGCACGACCAGCAGTTGCTGAAGCCCTACTGGAAGTAAATCAAAAACCAGATCATCTAGTGACTGTATTTGCCGGTCAAGATCAGGAAGCAACATATCAAATGCGGGCTTTTTTTGAAGAAGTACCAGCAAGTTCACCATCAATCGCCATACTAAAAGATGGACAACTGTCATATTTCATCCCACGCGAACAAATTGAAGGCTATCCAATGGAGCAAATAAAAAATCATTTAGTTGAAGTACTTAATCAAGTAACGGCTTCGTGAAAACAATTGTTACGACAGCAGGTCGACCAAATGGTTACACGACCCAACTAGCAAAAAATGCGGGAGGTTACTTACATTTGCCGTTCGTTGATCGTCAAAAAAGGACCGTTATACAATTGCAACAACAGTACCAATGTGATGTATTGGTTGCAGCGAAAAGTCAATGGGAGTATTATGGTCTGAATTCAACTGAACCTTTCTTCTTTCATCCGAGTTCTGCGATGTTTCGTGTAAAGCGGGTGGAGAGAGGAGAACGGGATCCTTTTTTGGAGGTTTGCCAATTAACTAAAGGTGATACCTTTGTAGATTGTACGTTAGGGTATGCCTCAGACAGTTTATTAGCTGCGTTAGCTGTTGGGGAAACTGGTAAAGTTGTTGGATGTGAAGCAAATCCAGTGTTAGCGTTTATTATGCAGGAAGCATTTCACAACGGGCGAACGAATTATGTGGAATTTCAAAAACTAATGGATCGAATACATATTGTATCCTCCGATGCGATTTCCTATTTGCAACAGTTAGATTCCCATTCCGTAGATGTGGTATATTTGGACCCAATGTTCGAGACCACAATCGATGAATCTGCAAATATCAGTCCTCTACGCTCTGTTGGCGTTCAAGATGCCTTGACATCTGAGTGGGTGAAAGAAGCATTGCGTGTAGCAAAAAAACGAGTAGTGTTGAAGGCTAATTATCAGTCACCTTGGTTCAATGAATTTAACTTCAAACAAATCATTCGACCCAATACCAAATTTCATTATGGATATATAGAAAAAAGCTGTCCCACGAATTAGGGGACAGCTTTTTATCAATCTGTGAAGTTTAAAGAGGTTAAATACCCAAGTAATACTAAAAATCCTATTCCAATCACTGTATGCATATCCATAATAAATCCTCCTTACTTTAAAAAAACGGACTCTTTTCTACAATTTTATTGTACAATGAATATTAGAAAGATGAAACCTTTTCATCTTTGATTTCGTATTAGAAATATAAGGTTGTTAAAATTTGTACATACTTGTGGGTGATTAGAAATGAAAAATTGGATTCAGAAAACGCTAGTTATTACAGTAGCACTCTTAACGTTTGGAGTTATTTCACCTGATCATAGTATTTGGGAAAGCTTACTAGACGAAAAAGCCAATCAAAATTCGACACAAAATACGTCAAATGCCTATGCTGTAGATTGGTCTTATGAAGAACCCTCTACGTTTATTGAAGATGCAATAGCTCATGCAAAAGAACAATCCATATTGAAATTCGGGACAAAAATTGGTCCAGTCATTTCAAATGAATTTGAAGAGGTTATTTTCCCGAAAATTCAAGAAGCTATTGAAATGACTCTTGTTGAAATGGATCAAGATACACTCAAGTCTTTGGCAATAAGTGAAAATCCTTCAGGTGATCATAGTGAAAAGATTTTTCATATTTTCGACACAGAAACTCAATCTGATATCATTCGTTTCCATGTAAGAACTGATCGCAAGCCTCAAGATGGGTATTTCTTCAATTTTCATTATCACACTGTGTCTGACCAATACGTCAAACACTACTCGTTGGGTGATATATACTGGTCCAAAAACATGCCACCTAAATGGTTGTCATGAATGTAAAAAAACCTTTTCAGTGTTAAGATACTGAAAAAGGTTTTTTTATTTTCCGGAGGGGTTATTCATGAAACAATATTTACAATTGTGTCAAACAATATTGGCGGACGGCACTTATAAAAACGATCGCACCGGCACTGGAACAAAGAGCATTTTCGGGTATCAAATGCGATTCGATTTATCTAAGGGGTTTCCTTTAATGACGACTAAAAGGACTGCAATGCGTCTAATTACTTCTGAATTGTTGTGGTTTATTAAGGGTGATACAAACGTCAAAACATTAATTGCCCAAAAAAACCATATTTGGGATGAATGGGCTTTTGAAAAATGGGTAAACAGTAAAGAATATGATGGTCCTGACATGACTGATTTTGGTTTGCGGGCAGCTGCCAACGAACAGTTCCAAGCCATTTTGGATGAACAAATGACTATTTTTAGAGAAAAAATCCAGACAGATGACGTTTTTGCAGATACATACGGAGATTTGGGACCTGTTTACGGTAGACAGTGGCGATCTTGGCCGACACCTGATGGAAAATCAATTGATCAGTTAAAAAATGTCATATCTTCAATCAAAAACAATCCTGATTCCAGACGACATATTGTCACTGCTTGGAATCCTTCAGAAGTAGATCAAATGGCTCTTCCGCCATGTCATACATTTTTTCAATTTTATGTAGCCGAAGGTAAACTGTCATGCCAATTATATCAAAGAAGTGCAGATGTTTTTCTAGGTGTACCGTTTAATATTGCTTCTTATTCCTTATTAACACACTTAATTGCAAAAGAATGTAACCTAGAAGTTGGTGATTTCGTTCATACTTTAGGTGACGCTCATATTTACTCCAATCACATGAATCAAATAAACGAGCAATTATCTCGTGAACCACGGGCATTACCGAAACTTAAAATATCAGATGAAAAGGTGTCCATTTTTGATTTGGAAGCTGAAGATATTGTAATAGAGGGATACGACCCACATCCGCGAATAAAAGCCCCAATCGCAGTATAGAAAGTAGGGAGTTCATGATTTCATTAATTGTTGCACATGATCTTAATCAAGTCATCGGGAAGGACAACAAAATGCCTTGGCATATCCCGAATGAACTGGCTTATTTTAAAGAAAAAACGATGGGAAAAGCAATTGTGATGGGACGTAATACATTTGAATCCATTGGACGCCCATTACCTGGCCGATTGAATGTAGTAATCACCCGGAATACTTCTTATCAACAAGAAGGTGTGACTGTGGTACATTCTGTTGAGGACGCTATTGCTGTAGCTCAAAAATATCATGAAGAGGTCATGATTATCGGCGGAGAACAGATTTTTAAAAAAGTGTTGGCAAATGCGGATATAATGTATGTTACATGTATAGAACATCAATTTGAAGGTGATACCTTCTTTCCTCCATATGGAAACGAATGGGAACTTTTATCGTCATCTGAAACTTTTTTAACTGATGATGGATTACAGTACAAGTATTTAATTTATCATAGAAAAAGTTGAAGATTGGTTTACGTTTTATTTCAATCCTTAGCCATCCTTAGTAATGCTTGGAAGTAGATGCTAAATAGCAGCATCTACTTTTTCTGGATTACCTTACTATCACATGCAATTAGTTTACATATATCCAACATATTTTTATAATGTGAGTAGAGACAGAAGGGTGTGACCGAAATGACCAAGATCCATATAGTTACTGATTCAACTGCCGATTTGACAGCTGAACAAATTGAGCAATATTCAATTCATGTAGTACCTTTAACTATTCAAATTGATGGTAAAACATATATTGATGGAGTAGATGTTCAAGCAGAATTATTTCTTGAAATGATGAAAACGTCAAAAAAACTTCCGAAAAGTTCGCAACCGGCAGTTGGTGTTTTTAAAGATCTTTATGATAAATTAGGAAAGAATGGGGATCAAGTTATTTCCATACATATGACGGGTGGGATGAGTGGAACTGTTAAGTCTGCACATGCAGCAGCTGAAATGTCAGAGTCAGATGTAACAGTGATCGATTCACGTTTCATTTCCTATGCCCTTTCTTTTCAAGTGTTAGAAGCTGCACAATTAGCAAGTCAAGGAGCTTCAATGGAAAAAATCGTTACAGCAGTGACCGCCATTCGAAAAAATACAAATTTGTTTGTTGTTGTTGATACATTAGACAATCTTGTAAAAGGTGGACGAATCGGAAAAGGAAAAGCACTGATTGGTTCATTGCTATCCATTAAACCCATCGCGTCACTCGAAGGTGGGGAATATACCCCAGTCGCTAAGGCAAGAAGCCATAAACAAGTCGTACAATATTTGTATAACCGGTTCTTAGAAGATACAAAAGGAAAAGTAGTCAAAGCTGTAGGCATCTCACAAGCCAATGGGCATGCGATGTCTAATCCGTTAAAAAAATTAATTGAAGAAACCGGATTTCCTAATGTTCAAGTAGCTTTCACTTCCCCTATCATCAGTACACACACTGGAATTGGTGCGATTGGTTTTATGTATACGGTTGAATAAGGCTAGAAAGCGGGCAGGGAGAGATCCCTGCTTTTTTATTGGAGGGCTATGTTAAAAAATGATGTTGTTGTGTCTAACGTAAATGTACGATAAACAACAGAATAATTTAACATAGATTGTTGGAAAGGAGAGAATGGTATGGCAAAACGTTTACTATTTGTCATCACTATGTATACTTTCATATTGGTAGGATGTCAAAATGACAAGTTTAATATCCCAGCTGATTTCACTGAGAAACAAACATTTATGTCAAAAGACCTTTCAATAAACAAAACGTTTATTTTGGAAGACATTATACTAGTCGGACTTGGTGATTCATTGACCCAAGGGGTGGGAGATGAACATAACTTTCATGGGTATATAGGACGCTTAAAAGAAGAGATGAGCAATTTTACTGGTGTAAAAGATGTGGAATTGTTTAATCTTGCCAAACGTGGAAAACGAAGCGATCAATTGTTAGAACAACTCAAGTCAGGAGAAGTTGACGAAGAGCTGCGAAAAGCAGATTTTATTATGATGACAATTGGCGGGAATGATATCATGCGAATCGTTAAACAAGATTTATTTCGTTTGCGCATTGATGCTTTCCAAAACGAATTAATCGAATTTACGCAACGTTATCAAAATAGCGTAAATGAAATACGAAAACTCAACCCAGATGCCCCGATTGTATTAATCGGATTATACAATCCTTTCTCAGTTGTAACAGACCAAAAAAATGAGTTTGATCAAATTGTTATGGATTGGAATAAATCAATAAAAAATGTTGTGTCATCCGATACAAATGCTTGTTTTGTACCAGTAGATGATTTATTTAATTCGAATATAGATTTGGTGTATCATACGGATTTTTTCCATCCAAATAGTAAAGGCTACGAACACATGACTGACCGCATCCTCGAATCCCTTGAAACGTGCGGTTTAAATAAATTGACAAATGGGGAAATAGACTTCTAAGGAGTTGAACCATACATGAATCGTTGGAAAGTGGCGTTTTTCTTTCTGATTGCGCTGATTATTACAGTATTTGTTGTATTTATCTTTTGGATCAGCTCGCCATCCGAAAAAACACACATACGGGAGCCGAAAGTTGCTTCCGAAGGAAATGTTTTGACTCTGAAAACAACGAAAGTAGATTTTGAAGGAATCGCAAATACCTACATGAGGGAAGCTATGGAAGGTCAACCAATGCCCGTGACGATCAATGTGGAAGACCAGATATTGATTTCTACAGAAATGACGATATTTTCATTCAAGCTACCCGTCATCATGAAGTTTGAACCTTTTGTTGAACCAAATGGAAATTTGCGATTAGTACAAACGGAAGTTGAAGTCGGCAGACAAGAAATCCTACCTGAAGTTGTGCTAATGTTATTAAAAGATTCGGTTTCATTACCTGAGTGGATGATTGTGCGTCCTCAAGAAAATGATGTATATATTGATTTATCGAGGATACCTATGAAGTCAAATGTGGAAGTACGGGCAAAAGAATTCAATTTAAAACAAGATGAGATTATTCTCGAGATTCTCATACCGAGCAAGTAAAGGAGGACTCACGATGAAATTAGAAAAAGCGACTTTTGCAGGTGGGTGCTTTTGGTGTATGGTCAAGCCATTTGATTCCTATGAAGGCATTCATTCCGTTATTTCAGGTTACACAGGAGGGGAATTAGAAAATCCGACATACGAACAAGTTTGCTCGAATAGGACTGGGCATAAAGAGGCGGTTCAAATCACATTTGACCCTGACTTGTTCTCGTATGAAAATCTAGTTCAACTATTTTGGATGCAAATAGACCCAACAGATCCAGGGGGCCAATTCTTCGATAGAGGATCTTCCTATGAATCTGCGATTTTCTATCATGATGAGGAACAAAAAAATATTGCCGAGCAATCAAAAAACGAGTTACATGCAAGTGGGAAATTTTCAAAACCTATCGTGACACCAATTTTACAAGCTAAACCATTTTATCCAGCAGAACAATATCATCAAGAGTATTACAAAAAAAATCCAACCCACTATGAACGCTATCAAACAGGTTCAGGGCGAGCTGGCTTTAAAGAAAAAATGTGGGGTGAGCATTAATGTCTAAAGAAGAGTTGAAAAATAAATTAACGCCTTTGCAATATCATGTTACACAAGAAAATGGCACAGAACCGCCACATCATAATGAATACGATCAACAATTTAATGAAGGCATTTATGTTGATATTATTTCTGGCAAACCATTATTTAGTTCTAAGGACAAATACGATGCTGGTTGCGGATGGCCTAGCTTCTCAAAACCAATCGATGGCCCAGAAGTGACAGAACATTTTGATGAATCACACGGGATGAGAAGAACGGAAGTACGAAGTAAAACGGCGAATTCACATTTAGGTCATGTTTTTCCAGATGGCCCAGGACCTGATGGGTTAAGATATTGCATTAATTCTGCAGCATTGAGATTTATTCCAAAGGAAAAATTACAAGAAGAAGGGTACAGCGAATACGTATCTCATTTTTGAACTTAAAGCTAAACCTTGTCTGCATAAAAGGTTTAGCTTTTTTAAATGTGTTTCTCTTTTTACTTATTAAAAGAATTGCTGTATATAGAGATATAGAAGCACAGTCGAACTTTTAGGAGGGAGGTTACTATGAATCAATCATTTTATAAATACGTACTTACTTATAGAGGTGGATCAAAATCCGATTTAAAAGCAACTTTCGCGGAAGTGATGTTTTACGATTTAAATTTTCCAAAACACTCCACAGATTTTGAAGAAATCTCTAGATATGTTGAAGAATTGGCACATCCAGATATGGCAGCTACAATCTTTGATGAATTGTGGTTATTATATGAAACTAATGTGGGCTTCCAATCGTATTAACTACTAGTTAATAAAAGGGGGATTTATCGTGTCTATTTTCCACAAAGTTTTAGCCTCTGTTGGTGTAGGGAATGCAAAGGTCGATACAAAACTAAATAACTCTACATTTGTAGCAGGTGAAATGATTTCCGGCGTAACAGAAGTGGTAGGAGGTAATGTTTCTCAATCTGTAGATTCAATTTATATTAAGGTTTACACAACGTATGAGCGTGAGGCCAATGACAAAAAATATACAGATTCAGTCGCAGTCTCTTCTTTTAAATTAAATGAACCATTCAGTATTGAGAAGGATGAAAAAAAGGTATTTCCATTCTCATTTAATCTCCCTTTAATTACACCCGTCACAATGGGGAAAACTCGAGTTTGGCTTCAAACAGGTTTAGATATTAAGAATGCTGTAGACCCTGGTGATAAAGATATGATTGAAGTTCGTCCAAATGCATTCATTCAAGCGGGATTAACGGCAGCCCAGAACTTAGGATTGAAATTACGTAAAGTAGACTGTGAAGAAGCACCACGTGCCTATAAAGGGTTGACTAAGTTTGTACAAGAGTTTGAATTCGTTCCAGCCAGTGGACCATTCAGAGGTAAATTTGATGAGGTTGAGCTAACATTCATTCCTAAAGGCTTGGATCAAGTTGAATTACTTATTCAAGTAGATCGCAAAGTGAGAGGGCTTAGCAGCTTATTTTCTGAAGCTTTAAATATGGATGAATCCTTTATTCGATTAATACTTACAAAAGCAGATTTAGCAACACTTGAATCAAGACTTCATCAGGAATTCACACGTTATTCATAATCGATTTGCATCTGAGCTGAAAAAACAGTATGATTAGACGGAAAAGTTTATAAAGTGAGGTTATAATAATGAGTGTTCATATTAATGCAAAAAAAGGCGATATTGCTGATACGATTTTATTACCAGGAGATCCACTACGTGCGAAGTACATTGCTGAAACGTTCTTAGAAGACGTTGTTCTTTACAATGAAGTTCGAAACATGTTTGGTTATACTGGCACTTACAAAGGAAAACGCATTTCCGTTCAAGGAACTGGTATGGGTGTCCCTTCAATTTCGATTTACGTCACTGAATTAATGAATGAATATGATGTGCAAAAATTAATTCGTGTAGGTACTTGTGGTTCAATTCACAAGGATGTAAAAGTTCGCGACGTAATTATTGCACAAAGTGCGTCAACTGACTCAAAAATGAATGAAATCATTTTTAATGGTGTTAATTTTGCACCAACAGCGGACTTTGATTTGTTGTTAAAAGCATATAACGCTGGGAAAGAAAAAGGCTTGAACTTAAAAGTAGGAAATGTATTTACAGAAGATGTTTTCTATAACGAACATGCAGAACATGAAAAATGGGCGCAATACGGAATTCTGGCACTAGAAATGGAATCTTCAGCTCTTTACACGTTAGCTGCTAAGTTTGGACGTCAAGCACTTTCAATCTTGACTGTTAGTGATCACTTATTAACAGGTGAAGTGACAACAGCAGAAGAACGTCAATTAACATTTAACGATATGATTATTGTTGCATTAGAAGCAGCAATCCAAGATTAAGTAGGTTGACCAGGAAAAGGCTGTCATACGTTTATTGACAGCCTTTTTTGTTTCCGTTAAAGGAACTAAACTGATAAACTATACATCAGCATTTACAAGTGAAGAGTAACGGTATCGATTTGAAAGTGGTGAAAAATATGGATGAACAAAAAAATAATCCGAATGAGCAAGATGAACAGCCAAAACTTGATCAACATGATGCACCAGCGGGAAAATATATTCGATTGAAGCCATTCGTCTTCATCATGCTTATCTTTGTATTGATATTAAGTACAACAGGTATAACAATGTTCGCATTAACCTTTGGTGATGAAAAAGTTGTAGATGTAGGAGCACCAGAACGACGCGAGTTTCAAAAACTGTATCAAGCATATGACGAGTTAAAAGCAGGTTATTATGCAGATATTAATCAAGAGACTTTAGTTAATGGGGCCATTAACGGAATGATTGATTCACTCGGCGATCCATATTCTGATTATATGAATCAAGAGGAAGCAGCGCAATTCCACGAAAATATTTCTTCTAGTTTCCAAGGAATTGGTGCTGAAATTCAAGAACGAAACGGTTATATATCTGTCGTATCTCCAATCAAAAATTCACCTGCTGAAAAAGCAGGAATTCTTACAAACGATAAAATAATGGCGGTGGATGGTGAAAGCATTCAAGGAATGGGTGCATCTGAAGCTGTCCTACTAATCCGTGGTGAAAAGGGAACTTCGGTTACATTAACGATTCAACGTGGAGAATTGACCGAACCAATGGAGATAACTATCGTGCGCGATGAGATTCCAATTGAAACCGTGTATGCTGATATGTTGGAAGAAAAAGTAGCACATATCCAAATTACAAGTTTCTCTGAAAACACATATGATGAGTTACTATCTGCCATTTCCGAAATGGAAGAAGCCGGAATGAAAGCCCTTGTACTCGATGTTAGACAAAATCCTGGTGGACTGTTAACATCAGCCATTGATATTTCTAATTTGTTTATTGAAGATGGAATGCCGTTATTCCAAACAAAAGAAAAAGGAAAAGATGCAGATATCTATGTAGCTACGAATGGCACGAAAGTAAAAGTGCCTGTGTCGTTATTGATTGATGGTGGAAGTGCATCAGCGTCCGAAATTTTAGCTGCCGCAATGAGTGAATCTGCTGGCATAAAACTTGTTGGTTTAAACACATTTGGTAAAGGGACGGTTCAAACTGCCAATGAGTTAACTGATGGTTCAAACATGAAATTTACAACAGCAAAATGGTTAACTCCAGAAGGTAACTGGATTCATGAAAAAGGAATAGCTCCCGATGTGAAAGTAGAGTATCCTTCCTATACACAATTACCTTATTTAGACGCTTCCCTACAAATGAAAAATGGCGTTTTATCTGATCAAGTTAAATCTGCAGAAGAAATGCTTACTGCGATTGGTATTGATCCAGGTAAAATAGATGGTTTATTTGATAATCAGACTGAGACTGCAGTAAAACAAGTTCAAAAAGAAGCTAAACTTGAAGAAACAGGTATCTTAACTGGTGAAACAACATATGCCTTAATGGATCGATTACGTCTGAAAATAGAAAAAGAAGACCCACAATTATTAAAAGCAAAAAATCTAATTTTAGAAGAATTAGCAAAATAAACAAAAGCTGGCCTGCAATTTGAGGTCAGCTTTTTTCACAGGAAAGGTTGATAAACATGATAGATGTGTATTTATTTAGTGGCTTTTTAGGGAGTGGAAAGACATCTTTATTAACAGACGTCATTCGTCAATTAAAAGAAAAAGGTCTTAAACCGGCAGTCCTAATGAATGAATTAGGAAAACTCCCATTTGATTCGCAAGCCGTAGAGGAGAACATTCCACTAAAAGAGATGTTAGAAGGATGTATTTGTTGTTCAGGAGCAGAGAAAACAGAGGCACAACTCCAAACGTTGTTAGCAGGTGAGACGTTTGATGTCTTATTAATAGAGACAACTGGAGCCGCTCATCCTGTAGAAGCCTTAGACGCCGTATATTCTCCGTTATTTGCGAAAGAACTGAATGTAAAAGGCATCGTAACACTCGTAGATAGTAAACTATGGATTGATCGCCAACAGCTAAAGCCACAAATACGTTCTTTATTTTTGGAACAAATTCGTCATGCCCATTTGCTCCTAGCAAATAAAATGGACTTATTAACTGAAGGAGAACAAGCAAAAGTGATTTATGAGTTACAAAGCTTTAATCCATCAGCACAGCTTATCCAAACTTCTCATGGGAAATGTCCCATTTCCATTTTAGAACGATTAAAAGGAACGATTCAAAAAAAGGAAGTTCAGCAAGCAAGAATTGGTGAGGAGCTTTCGTTGACAACTAGACTGGTGACGTTTAAACGTTCAGTGGAACAAGAAACCTTTGAAGCATGGTTAAGAACTTTACCGTCAACAGTTTATCGAATGAAAGGCTATGTCCCAATTGACGGCATGAAAAACCCAATGCTATTTCAATACTCATACGGTATGGTGCAATGGTTACCCGAATATGTAAAGATGGAACCTATTATTGTGATCATTGGTGAACAAATTGCAAGTTTACAAGTTCCAGGAAGCGAGTGATTGTTCATGAATGAATTAATACAAGCCTACCAAACCTTATTCTCCAATCGACAATCAGTTTTGAAGTTAGAAACGACAAGTCAACTTGAATCAAGTATACAAATAGAGTTGTTGGATGAGTTAACTCACCCGCGTGTTCGCAAAAGTCCTAAACAAAAACTAGATATTGCCTATGAACGGATTGAAAAAAGCACAGTAAATCCTGCAATAAAACAACAACTAAAAGAGCTATATTCATCTGTCTATAATAAAGTCAATAGCTTATGAGATGAAATATTTGGGATAAAAACTAAAACGAAACAATAAATAGGTAAATAAACAAGCATACTGAGTACCTTTTCATTTCCATTGGCAACATTGGAAACGATTAGGTACTTTTTTAATAGATTTTAAAGATAGACTAGGAATCAGAAAGAGGAGGGAAAACAAATGAAAAAATGGTTACTATCTTTAACAATGGGCGCAATGGTCGTCACATTAGGTCAAGCTGCAACAGCAGAAGCTTCATTTTCATCAAATGCTTCCAAGTCTGATTGTAAAATTAACATGGTAGGGTCTGCAAATTCTCTACAAGTTCAAGAAGCTCTAAAAATGGAGCTGAATAAACATTATGGGTTTGAAAATATTCTTGCTGAATATAACGCATTGAACCCTTCAGTACAAAAAGAGGTTGCACAAAAACCTGCAACTCAAAAGCCAGCAGCACAAAAACCGGTTGAAAACCCAGTTACTCAGAAACCTGTAGCACAAAAACCGGTTGAAAACCCAGTAGCTGAGAAGCCTGCAGCACAAAAACCGGTTGAAAAACCTGTTGCTGAGAAGCCGGTAACACAAAAACCGACTACACCTGCAGCACCGGCAAAACCAGCAACGCCGACTACACCTGCAAAACCAACAGCACCAGCACCAACATCACCATCTGCTTCGATTTCTTCAATCGAACAACAAGTTCTTACATTAACAAACCAAGAACGTTCAAAAGAGGGTTTAAAACCACTTGCTGCTGATACAGCATTGATGGCTTCTGCTCGTGCAAAATCAGCAGATATGAGCAACAATAATTACTTTTCTCATAATAGCCCAACTTTAGGTTCACCATTTGATCAAATGAAAGCACGTGGAATTACTTATAGAGCTGCTGCGGAAAATATCGCAATGGGTCAAAGAACTGCTGCTGAAGTTGTGCAAGGATGGATGGAATCACCGGGTCACCGTGCAAATATCATGAACGGTAACTATACGCATATTGGTATCGGTTATGTTGCAAACGGAAACTATTGGACACAACAATTTATCCAAAAATAATGAGATTAAAAGAGTAACCCAAAAGCTAAGCCTTTGGGTTACTCTTTTTTTTATTTTGAATGCTGATAAGTCGATATGAAAGAGTTACTGCACCTGCAGTTAACCCGACAATTAATCCAACCCAGTAACCGAATGGTCCTAAATCTGTATACTTTGATAATAAGTAACCGATTGGCAATCCAATAACCCAATACGAAATGATTGCCATAACAAATGTCACATTAACATCTTTATAGCCGCGTAAAGATCCTTGTACAGGTGCTTGAATTGCATCTGATATTTGGAAAAGTGCAGCAAAAACAAAGAATTGTATGGTTAAATGAATTACATCATTGTCAGTGGTATAAATACCTGCAATTTGTTCGCGGAAGAAAAACAAGATACACGCAGAGAAAAAGCTAAATAAAACAGCTGTACCCACACTCAACCCACTATAAGCTTTTGCATCTTTAAAGCGTTTTGCACCTACTTCATACCCTACTAAAACGGTAGCACCTATGGATATGCTCAATGGAACCATATAGAGCAAAGAAGTAAAGTTCAAAGCGATTTGATGAGCAGAAATAACAGCAGTACTGTAGGTGCTCATCATTAATGTAACTGCTGAAAAAATACTTGTCTCCGCAAAAATTGATAAACCAATTGGAACGCCTATTTTACTAATATCACGCCATTTGGAAAACTGAACTGACTGCCAATGTTTAAATAATTCATATTGTTGAAATGGTTTTTGTTTATGTACGATAAAAGCGGCAATTAAAAAGAGTAGCCAATAGGTAATGGCGGAAGCAAAACCAGCACCAGCACCTCCAAGTTCAGGGAATCCGAAATTACCGAATATCAACAAGTAATTAAAAAAAACATTAATTGGTGCGGACAATAGGGTGATGAACATTGTAACGCGTGTTTTCCCTAATGCATCCATGTATGAACGCAATACATTGAAAGCAAATAATGGGATTATTCCAATACTCATTGCCATTAAATAAGATTTTGCAATTTTTCCGACTCGCATCTCTAATGACATTGCCTGTAATATTGGTTCTAATACAAGGAATAAAATAATGATGATTACGATTGATAATGCTAATGATAGCAGTAATCCTTGTTGAACTACTGACCTGACTTCATCCTTTTTTTGGGCTCCGACGAGTTGTGCTACGATAGGTGTGATTGCAAGCAAAATTCCTGCTAACCCAGTATAAACAGGTAGCCAAAGCGATGAACCCACTGCCACACCTGCTAAATCTGCACTGCCATACCGACTTGACATTAAAATATCAAAAAATGATACTAAATAAAGTGCGATTTGTGTGACTAGAATAGGAAAAACAATTTTTAACATTAGAGTCCACTTTTGTTTAATGTTTGTTGTTTCATACATAAGTTTTCACCTTGGTTTCTTAAAATTACCAATCAGTATAGCATAAATAAATATAGGTATTATGTTGTGCAATTTATCAGAGTTTTATCGTAAAGTTCAGGTCTTTACCTGAATCGTTCATTTTGTGACAATAGATAGTGTATATTATGTAAAGGACAAATGATGTTCATTATAATTATTAAGACAATGGAATTAATTTGTGATAATGATAGGCACGAAAGAATAGGAGATTAAAATATGAATAAAAAAACGATTGTATTAACAGGTGGGGGTACTGCCGGTCATGTTTCATTAAACCAGGCGATTATCCCGACTTTAGAAAGAGAAGGATTTGAAGTTCATTATATTGGTTCAAAAGATGGCATCGAATTAGAATTAATTCGTGATGCATTTCCACATATAAAATATCATGCGATTTCTAGCGGAAAATTGAGACGCTATGCTTCAGTCAAAAACTTTACAGATCCACTACGTGTAGGGAAAGGTTTATTACAAGCTTTTTACATCCTTAGAAAAGTGAAACCGGCTGTTATTTTTTCAAAAGGTGGATTTGTATCCGTTCCCGTTGTCATGGCAGGTAAGTTATCTGGTATTCCAGTGGTTGTACATGAATCGGATGTAACTCCTGGTCTAGCTAACAAAATTGCAAAGCCTTTTGCCCAGCATATCTTCACGGTTTTTCCAGAAACATTAAAACATTTGCCTGCTGATAAGTCGAGTTGTTCGGGATCCATTATTCGCTCAGAGTTATTTGAAGGAAATAAAATGAATGGCCTAAAAATTTGCGGGTTCAATGGGTTTAAATCGATCCTTCTCATCATGGGAGGGAGTCAAGGTTCTACAGTTTTAAATGATGCAATTCGCACAAACTTACCTCGACTGCTGGAAATGTACGACATAATCCATTTGTGTGGAAAAGGAAAAGTAGATCAAACACTTAGTGGAATCGCTGGCTATAAACAATTTGAGTACGTAACTACTGAGCTGCCAGATTTACTACATGCTGCTGATGTAGTCGTTTCCAGAGCAGGTTCAAACTCGATCTTTGAATTTTTAGCATTACGAAAACCGATGTTATTAATCCCGCTATCTAAACTCCAAAGCCGTGGTGATCAAATATTAAATGCAAATATCTTTGAAAAACAAGGATGGGCTTTGGTTCTTGAGGAAGAAGAAGTTACACCTAAATCTTTTATTAAGACACTAGAAGAATTGCATTTTCAAACAGAACAGATTCGTCTAGTAATGGAGAAATCCGAACTTCCAAAAACACCAAATGATATGGTGAAACTCATTAAATCTTTTGCAAAATAAAAAAATACCGACCATACACTTTTTTAGTGTGGTCGGTATTTTTTACATTGCTTGTTCTTCATCCTCAGCAAACCTTGAACTAGCAGTGGCCAAGTAGAATAAATCTTTGGGTATTTGATAGAGCAAAAACTTGACTTCACCTGCATTTATTTCCTCAAATAATGCCGGATGCGTATTTCTGGCATCCATCGTATAAGGGAGTTTTTCTGTGGCTCTGATGGATTTTATGTTTGTTTGTCGAATGCGAAGAAAAACAGTCGTGATATTATGTTGATAGAACAGTTCTTCCAAGAATAAGTTTTTAGCCTTTTGGTTAAATCCTTTCCCTTGAAAAGGGTGACCAATCCAAGTCCCCAAAAAACCTGATTGATCTTGTATATCATATAGATTAATGGTTCCTATCGGCATCCCATAATCGTCGGTAATCGTACGGGAAATTACTTCTCCTCGTTCTTCTTCTTCCATCAACTGTTTCGTCATAAATAAGAATTCATCAGCTGAATCTGCTTTTTGGCGAACGAAAGGGAAGACAGATGGGTGAGCTAAATACTCGAATAAAGTTCCACATTCGTGTAGTTCTCGTCTTTTAATCATAATAAACGCCTCCAGAATGGGGCAGAAAAGACAGAAGTCTCGCTCTAGCCCCTCGAAATTTTTCATTTTGTGGTGCATAAAAAATTCCGGGGTGGGAATCGAACCCACTAGAACCAGTCTTAATACTGGTGGCGCACCATTTGCCTTCCCTCACGATTTATGGTGGATAAATCGCTTTATGAAATTGTTGTTTGCATTCTTACTATACTAATTTTTTTAAAAAATGAAAAGTGAAAAATTCGTAAAAATTGTGTTCGTTTTGTTACAAATTCAAAGGCTTAATATGATGGAATAGTTGTATACGTTTTCAATAAGATTTATCATAAAAAGATAGAGACTTGGAGGGATTATTTTGACCATCAAATTTGATAAAGTACACGGTTCGGGCAACACCTTTTATTTACATGAAGAAATGCCGAATGTCACTTACAATTGGCCTTTAACAGCAAAACACATGTGTGATTCTACTTTAAATAATGGTGCGGATGGATTGTTAATTATTTCAGAATCAACTGTAGCAGATGCTAAAATGCGTGTTTATAATGCAGATGGATCGGAGGCATCTATGTGTGGGAACGGTCTGAGATGTGTAGCACGTTATGTCCTAACGAAATTAGGTAAATCGACTGCAACCATCGAAACAATGAAAGCAGTATTATTTGTACAGAAGGTAAAGCCCATTTATAAAAATATTGATACGTATTCTGTTGAAATCTCACCTGTATCAGTTGAACTTCCATCGCTTCCGATGAGTTATCAAAATAAACAAGAGTTAATTAATATTGTCATACCAGAGTTTTCTAATTCAATAACCTTTACTGCCGTATCTGTTCCAAATCCACACTTAATAGGGATTGTTCCTATTCAATATATTGAAGATATACAGTTTCAAGAACAACTTTCATCCTCTTTAAATAGAGAAAATGATTACTTTAAAGATGGTGTGAATGTAAGCTTTGTTCATCCTGTTGATGAAGATAGTATTTTTGTGAGAACATATGAACGTGGTGTGGGATTTACCAATGCATGTGGGACAGCCATGACTGCATCTGCATTGGTTTCTGCAACAATAAAACTTGTTCCTTTTGGTGAAGTCACTGTTTATAACCCAGGTGGTTTTGTAAAATGTTTAATTGAAGAAAAAGACAAAAAATTAAATTTATCGTTAATCGGAAACGCAACATTTTTTGCCGAATACACTGGTGAGTTAACAGAAACTGGTGAATTTAAAATACATACAAGTATCATTCATGATCAAGAAATTGCAGAGTACAATGAATTACAAAATGTAGCCCAACAAAAAATTAAGGATGGTTGGTCTAAATAATGAAGACGTGATTAGTAATGAGATACCCCCTCTTTTTGTCAAATCAAGTTAATTTATAGTATGGTATTTTTCAAATTAGTGCTCCTTTTGCTTAGCCTGATAGACAAGACAATTCCACATGTTGGAACGGTTTATTTGAAAATGTTGATAAGTGGGTGAATGAATGCGTAATCGTGTGTTACTGGTTGAAGATGAAAAAAATATTGCTCGTTTTATTGAACTTGAATTGCAACATGAAAATTTCGATGTTACTCATGTACTTTCGGGTAGAGTAGGCTTGGATATGGCAAAACGGGAAGAATTCGATGTAATCTTGCTAGATGTGATGTTACCTGAATTAAATGGAATTGAAGTTTGTCGTCGAATTCGCATGTTTTCACAGATTCCTATTTTACTTATTACAGCAAGAGATGCCATAATGGACCGTGTTGCAGGGCTCGATGCAGGCGCAGATGATTACATAGTCAAGCCGTTTGCAATCGAAGAACTGTTAGCACGAATCCGTTCCGTTCTTAGGAGAACTAGCGGCATGGACGAAGCCAGTACAAGACTAGTATATAAAGATATTACCGTTGATACGGCAGCTCATCTTGTTGAGGTGAACCAAGAGATCGTTGAATTAACAAAAACCGAGTATGATTTACTCGTGTACTTGATCCAGCAAAAGAATCGTGTGGTGTCAAGGGACTTAATCTTACAAAATGTATGGGGATATTTAGCAGATATCGAAACAAATGTTGTGGACGTTTATATCAGGCATTTACGATCAAAGTTACCTCGAAAAGTAGCTAGTTATATAGAGACAGTCAGGGGAGTTGGATATGTGATGCGTGAATGAATCGAATGAACCATTGGAAACAAGTAATATCTTCTCAGTCTTTAAAGAAAAAATGGGCGATTAGCTCATCGGCTGTCATCTTCACAAGCTTTACTGTCATGAGTATCATTTTGTATTTGGCATTAAAAGGTTGGCTCTACGAACAAGAAATGCAAGAAGCTAAACGTACGATGAATGATCTGACAAGTTTCTTTGAATCCCAGGGACCATTTTTAACAGTCAAAGATATTCAAGCGAACACAGGATTAATGACGTCAATTGTGGACAAAGAACAAACCGTCCGTTTACTAAATGCCGATGGAATTGAATTACTTCGAATAAATGATTCCTCTACATTCCCAGTTTTTGATGAAATCGAACTACCGGCTGAAGGTTATTCTCTAATGACTGACGATTCATCGGCAATATCTGCTATTGGAAATGTTGAACTTGGAAGATTTCATGGGTATGTTCAACTTGAACACCCATTAAAAGCATTTCAATCCATCATGACATATATGTTAACTGCACTACTCCTTCTAAGTGTTTGCTCCTTATTATTGTCTGGTTGGATTGGTTATTTACTGGCTAGCTATTTATTAAAACCACTTCAAGACTTAAAAATGACAATGGACGACGTAGCGGCACATGGATTTGAAAAAGAATTATCTATTGATTATAGTGCCAAAGATGAGATTGGGGAGCTAATTGTTGTATACGAAAGCATGATGTCTAAACTAAAAGCATCCTTTGAGCAGCAGCAGCAATTTATGGCGGATGCCTCTCACGAACTGCGGACACCAATTCAAGTCGTAGAGGGCCATCTCGCCTTATTGAATCGATGGGGAAAAGAGGATCCCGATATTTTGAAAGAATCCCTAGGGATCTCATTACGAGAAGTACAACATATGAAAACTTTAATTGATGAGATGCTTGAACTTGCACGTGGTGAGCAAATAAAGGAACGGTCATGGACAAACATTGTAATACTAACTGAAAAAGTGATTGAAGAATTATCTCGAGTTTACCCATCGGCAATTATTGAACATAAACACCCTGTCCAAGATGAACTGGCGGTTTTCATATCTTCGAATGTGTTTCAGCAAATATTGCGTAACATCATAACAAATGCCATACGATATAGTAGAGATCAAGCTAATGTATCAATTTCATATGAGCGTAAGAATGAATATATATGTATTCGTATCCAGGATCAAGGAATCGGTATCGCACCGCAACACATGTCCAAGATTTTTGATCGTTTTTACCGAGTTGATGCAGCACGATCTCGTGACTTGGGTGGTAGTGGACTTGGTTTAAGTATTGTAAAAATGCTGGTCGAACATTCAAGAGGTTCGATAGATGTAGCTAGTGTGGAGGGGGAAGGGACGACATTTTCCATCACATTCCCACTTAATTAAAAGTTGAATACTTGTCAAAATAACATGTTATTTCGGCTTTATGAAAAAGTTTGCTTAATTTTTCAAAAAGCATTGTATTTTCTATGGATAGTAGTAAGATTGTAATGGAAAAAATGTTCTGACTTTTAATCACGTGTGAATCCTTTGATATCAAGACATAACGTGATAAAATAGTGTAGATGTATAAAAGATAAATAGGAAATGCCGTTTGGCAATAAGTTGGAGGGTATTGTAAATGTCGAAAAGCGGGACACCGAATGGGTCACCATGGGCTAAACTTTCAGGTCCAAACTTAGGTTATGTTTTAGAAATGTATGAATTGTTTACACAGTCACCAGAATCTGTAGATACTGATCTTGCTGATTTATTTGAAGAATATGGAGCACCATCTTTTAACGAGAATGTTGTCGATTATTCTGCAGCCGGTCAAGTTGATCCAAACAACTTTGGGAAAGTTTTGGCAGCTGTGCAATTAGCAGATGCTATCCGAGCACACGGTCATTTAGCTGCGGATATTTATCCTTTAAATGATCGTCCAAAAGATACGACAAGAATGGATCCAGTTACATATGGATTAACAGATGCTGATTTGATTAATATGCCTGCAACATTACTGATGAAAAATGCACCGAACAGTGTTCAAAATGGTTTGCAAGCAATCGAATTATTGAAATCTTTCTATACAAATAAAATCGCATACGAATTTGCACATATTATTAATCCACAAGAACGTCAATGGATTCAATCAAAAATTGAATCATCATCCATGAAAGTTTCGTTGAAGTCAGAAGAACGTCAATCATTACTAAAACGTTTATCTGAAATTGAGGGCTTTGAAAAATTCATTCACCGCACATTTGTCGGAGCTAAAAGATTCTCAATTGAAGGCCTAGATACATTGGTTGTTTTACTTGATGAATTAGTTCGTCAATCTGAAAAACAAAAAACGAAACAAGTATTAATTGGAATGGCACACCGTGGTCGATTGAACGTCCTGACACACATCATCAACAAACCATACGATATGATGTTTGCAGATTTTGCACATGTTCCAAATGACTCATTCTTGCCAAAAGATGACTCTTTGAATATTACAAAAGGCTGGTATGGCGATGTGAAATATCACATGGGGGCAACTTACACTGCGAAATCAGGTCTTAAAGTAAAACTTGCGTATAATCCTTCTCATCTAGAAGTTGTGAGTCCAGTTGTGAATGGTCAAACACGTGCTGCACAAGAAGTGACTTCGACTACGGGAATCCCTACTCAAGATCCAAAAGCTGCGTATTCTGTGTTGATTCATGGTGATGCTGCTTTCCCTGGTCAAGGAATTGTAACCGAGACTTTAAACTATAGTCGTGTTCGTGGGTACCAAACTGGTGGATCTATTCATATCATTACAAATAATATGATTGGTTTCACAACTGAATATTATGATTCTCGTTCAACTCATTATTCTTCAGATCCTGCAAAGGGATACGAAGTACCAGTTGTGCATGTTAATGCAGATGACGTAGAAGCTGTAGTAGCTGTTGCACAATTTGCATTTGAGTATCGTGAACAATTTGGCAAAGATATCGTTATCGATCTAATTGGTTATCGTCGTTTTGGTCACAATGAAATGGATGAACCATTAGTAACGAATCCAACGATGTATCATGCCATTCACAAACACCCAACTGTCCGTGAATTATATGGGAAACAATTAGTGGCGGACCAAGTCCTAACAGCTGATGAAGTGAAGAGCTTTGAAACTAAGGTTCAAAAAACGATGCAAGATGCATACGATCGCGTTAGAGAAATTCCAGTATCAGATGAACATCAAGAAATCGTCATTCCTGAGGTCGTATTAAATGGCTATCCAGAAGTTCCTACTGGTGTGAATGAAGAAACACTTGTGAAAATGAATGCTGAGTTATTGTCTTGGCCATCAGAATTCTCTGCATTTAAAAAATTGGAACGTATATTAAAACGCCGTGAAGAACCATTTAAAGGCAAAGGGAAAATTGATTGGGCTCATGCTGAAACATTGGCAATTGGTTCGATTTTACAAGATGGAAATCCTGTACGTTTAACTGGTCAAGATGTACAACGTGGGACATTCGCACATAGACATGTAGTTTTACATGATGAAAAAACAGGTGCTGAACTTGTTCCTCTACACCATATTTCGGATTCAAAAGCATCTTTTGTTGCCTATAACAGTCCGTTAACTGAATCTGCTATTTTAGGATATGAATACGGCTACAACTCTGAGAATGAAAAGGCTCTAGTTATTTGGGAAGCACAATATGGAGACTTTGCAAATATGGCTCAAGCAATGTTTGATCAGTTTATTTCGGCTAGTCGTTCGAAATGGGGACAAAAATCCGGATTGGTTATGTTACTACCACATGGCTATGAAGGTCAAGGTCCAGAGCATTCAAGTGCACGTTTAGAGCGATTCTTACAAATGGCAGGAGAAAACAACTGGACAGTAGCAAATCTTTCTAGTGCAGCGAACTATTTCCATATATTACGTCGACAAGCAAAAATGCTTGGAGATGAAACAATGAGACCATTAATCATTGTGTCACCAAAATCATTGCTTCGTCATCCACAAGTGGGTGCGGATGTTGCAGACTTGACAACTGGTCAATTCGAAACAGTGCTTGAACAACCAGGTCTAGGGAAACATGCTGATAAAGTAGAACGCATTTTACTTGCTAGCGGGAAAATGGCCATTGATTTAGCTGATAAAGTGAAAGATGGTAAAGAATTTGATCATCTACACATCATTCGAGTTGAACAATTGTATCCATTCCCATCTGAGAAGATTCAGACCATTCTTGGAAGATTTCCAAACGCGAAAGAAATTTCATGGGTACAAGAAGAACCTCAAAACATGGGGTCATGGTCATTTGCAGATCCATATTTACGCGATTTAGCTGGAACAAAGAGCGTTCGCTACATTGGGCGTGTTAAGCGATCTAGTACAGCTGAAGGTGATGGCGAAACACATAAAGCTGAACAATCTCGCATCATTGAAGAAGCAGTTTCACGTTAAAGTAACGAATGATTGATTGATTTTAGAGGAGGAACATATAGTGGCAGAAATTAAAGTACCGGAATTAGCAGAATCGATTACAGAAGGAACAATCGCACAATGGTTAAAACAACCAGGTGATACAGTTGAAAAAGGTGAATTCATCGTTGAACTAGAAACAGACAAAGTAAACGTTGAAGTTATTTCTGAAGAAGCTGGAGTTGTTCAAGAACTACTTTTCGCTGAAGGCGATACAGTAGAAGTTGGGCAAGTCATAGCGGTTGTTGGAGAAGGATCTGGTGCAACTAAAAATCCAGTTGAAGCTGACCCAGCAGAATCTGACGCACCAGTTAAAAACGTTGAGGTCGCACCGGCTACAACAGCACCAGTTGAAAAAGAAGAATCTTCATCAACAGACCGTACAATTGCTAGCCCAGCTGCTCGCAAACTTGCACGTGAAAAAGGAATCGACTTACAAGCTGTTTCTACAGTAGATCCAATGGGACGTGTACGAGTCCAAGACGTTTCAGCACACACTGCAGCACCTAAACAAGCTCCTGCTGCTGCACCTGTTGCTAAAACAACTTCTGCTCCTCAGGAAGATGATGGACGCACAACGCGTGAAAAAATGTCACGTCGTCGCCAAACGATTGCATCTCGATTATTAGAAGTACGTCAGAGCACAGCTATGTTAACTACATTCAACGAAATTGACATGACAAATGTTATGGCACTACGTACTCGTAAAAAAGACAAATTCTTTGACGATAGTGGAGTACGTTTAGGATTCATGTCATTCTTCACTAAAGCAGTGGTAGCGGCTCTTAAAAAATATCCATACGTAAATTCACAACTTGATGGTGATTATATCGTCAAAAACAACTTCTATGATATCGGGATTGCAGTATCAACTGAAGGTGGATTAGTAGTACCGATTGTACGTGATGCAGATCGTAAAAACTTTGCTGAAATTGAAGGAAACATCGGTGAATTAGCTAAAAAAGCTCGTGATAACAAATTGTCACTTTCTGATATGTCAGGCGGTTCGTTCACAATCACTAATGGTGGTGTTTTCGGTTCATTGATGTCTACACCAATCTTAAATGGTACTCAAGTAGGTATCTTAGGAATGCATACAATTCAAAAACGCCCAATCGCTGTTGGAAATGAAATTGAAATACGTCCAATGATGTATGTTGCATTATCATATGATCACCGTGTAATCGACGGTAAAGACTCAGTAGGTTTCTTGAAAACAGTAAAAGAATTGCTTGAAAACCCTGAAGACTTATTGTTAAATTCTTAATTTCTTTAAAAGACAGTTTCGCATTTGCGAAGCTGTCTTTTTTTTGGCAAAATAGGCATACATAGTATGTGAAAGTAGTTGAAAATATGGATGCTTCTTTTTTGTTGGATCTTGTTCAAAGGTTTGGATACCTAAGTATGTTTCTTTTTAATTGGCTGTTGTTATTTGGTTTACCCATACCAAATGAAGTGGCGGCTTCATTTTCAGGTGTCTTGACAGAATTAAATGGTTTTCATCCCGTCTATGCATTTATTTCTGCCTATTTAGGATTAATAACTGCGACGATGTTTGCCTATTGTCTAGGTCGTAAACTAGGACCGAATTTTATTCGAAAACTGGAGGAATCTCGTTTCGTCAGACCGGTCAAAGCCTTTCAACCCATTTTAGCTAAGCACGGATCCAAAGCGATTTCATTCAGTTTCTTTTTGCCTGGCATTCGCTGGGCAATGCCATACGTAGTAGGTGCGAATAGATATCCTATCATTCAATTTGTAAAATACTCGCTTATCTCTGGCTTCGTATGGATGATGATCTACTTTCAGATAGGACGAGCCTTTCCATATGCATATGGACTAATATTGGAAAATGTTCAAATCGCTTTGATATTTGTGTCAATCGGAGTTGTCGTAATTATTATATTTGGATACCTACGTACACAACGGAAAAAGTGAAAAGGGAATTGTAATGTTGAAAATCGCTAAGCTCTTGCTTATACTATAGAGAGATAAAGATTTGAGGAGATGGACTATGTTACATAACGTTTGGAAAGATGCACCGACAACAAGAACTGTCACTTGCAAGCATACGAATGCATCAAAATATTTGGTTTCTAATGTCTTAACTGTAGGACAAACATATGAAGTGAAAAATGAAACAGAAGAATTTATTTTTGTGATTGATAACACAGGCCAAATTGGTGGTTTCTATAAAGAATATTTCGAATAACCGATGACTCATTCATCGGTTTTTTCAATGGAGGAGACTGTCAATGAAAATGCACACAGTAGTAGAAAAAGCACAATTACAACGTAAAGACCGAAATCATTCAGTAGAAGACGCAGTATTAATTGGACATGGAGGCTACGTTGCCCCAATTCCATTTCTTTGGGATGATATCTTAATAAGTACGTCATTGCAAAAGAACGTCTTATTAAAAGGGCCATCAGGTTCTGGTAAAACAAAATTAGCCGAGTCAATATCTGAGTTTTATCACCAACCGATGCACAGTATCAACTGTTCGGTAGACTTAGACGCAGAAGCACTTTTAGGTTTCAAAACACTCGTTCAAGAAAATGGACAAACGGTAATCGACTTTGTTGAAGGACCTGTTATTCAAGCCATGAGAAAAGGCCATATCTTATATATTGATGAAATCAATATGGCCAAACCAGAAACACTTCCCATATTGCACAGTGTACTTGATCATCGTCGCATGCTAACTAACCCTTATACGGGCGAGGTATTGCAAGCTCATGAAGATTTCACAGTGATTGCTGCCATAAATGAAGGATATATAGGAACATCTCCATTAAATGAAGCATTAAAAAATCGTTTTATTTCTTTTTCAATACCTTATTTAAAGGGTGACCCTCTACGTGATTTATTTGTTCGGGAATTCCCTGAAGCATCTTCACCCCTCATTCATACCATGCTCAATCTTTCCGAGGACTATTTCATTCAAGTTCAAAATGGTTTACTCAGTGAAGAGGCTGCTTCGATTCGCAGTTTACTTGATGCGACTGAGCTTGCTCAATATATAGATCCATTGCGAGCGATCCAGTATGCAATTGCTGAGAAACTGGAAGACGATAGTGAAAAAGAGTTGGTTATCGAACTCGCAAAAACTTGGCTTAAGTGAGGTGAGTGAAATGTCTTCTGTGAATCGATTTATTCAGTTTAATAATGAGACGATTAATACTAAACGCATGATTCAGTTGGAACAATTAGCACAGGCTCTGAGCCGTAATCCAAACTTATCGTTAACCGTTCGAAAACTTATGGAATTCAGACCAAAAGAAGGCGCGATCTCAATCAGCCATTTTTGGAATCATAGGGAACCTGTTATTGAAGAGAAAGGGCAACTTTCCGATTTGTATCTACTCACAGCTGGATTTTGGCGTCATTTTGATCTTAAGGCGTGGAATCAATATAAAAAAGAAATCAATCAATTCAAGCTAAAAGATTTTGCTTTGCAGATAGCAATTTGCGCTGAAGAATTTAGGTTATCCAATTTAATACGAAATGAACGACCTGGAACCGAGCAAGCGTTTGCAGTGCGAGAAGACGTTTATTCTACTTATCACGAACAACAAGCCGGTGTAAATTTACAAAAAGGCTTTATTGCGGATAGTTTATTTAGCTTTTTATATGTATTCTTACACAAGGGGACTCTATCCAATTTGAATACTGGCGATTTCCCGGATTTTTTCCTTAGAATTCTATCGAAATGGCAATTTATGTTTGACTCGTCAAGCACTTCTTACAGTTGTCAAATATGTCTAGAAATTCTTTATTCTATTGAAGAAGAGGTAACTAAAGATTTGACCCATACCTTTATCTCTATTCAGGATAATCTGGAAGAGCCTTCCTATTCAGAGAAAAACCAATCGAAAATAGAGCAGTCTGATATATCTGATCAACATGAAAGTGCCTCGATTGAAGAGATGTTTGCAACTTGGCATCGTGAGAATGAAAAGCAAAAAGGTCCGCATATGGAGTATGAGCTGACAACAGGTAATAAGGGAAAGATAGAAAACGGTCGCATTGAAGAAGGCGATGAAGCCAATGAAATTCAAAGTGAAGGATCCGGAACTTCTGCAGCAAACAAGAAAAATAATCAATCTGGTCTTAAAGACAATGTGCAGAAAAAGAATTCAAAACAATCTGGGGAACGATTTGGTGATGAACATCTGAATGTAACTTATGTTGAAAAGAAAATCGAAATAAGTGAAGATCCTAAAATTAAAGAGAATATTAGTATGATTCGAGCAGAACAAAAACCATTTGTAAAAGCATTTACAAAAGAAATCAAGAAAAGAATCGAACAGAAGCAGGATAGTAAGCGTAGGAATTTATCTAAAGGTCGTTTATCCCCCAGGTTGACTTCATTAATGACAGAACAACGTCCTAAACCATTTTACAAAAAGAATAGCCCTTCCACACCGCTAGATGCTGTATTTGGTTTACTGGTAGATAGCTCCGCTTCCATGATTGATAAGATGGACGAGACCAAAAAAGCCGTATTGCTTTTTCATGATGTCTTACGCGACTTAGGCATTCGTCATGATATCGTTTCTTATTATGAAGATGCCTATGAAGCAACAGCACAGGAACAGCCTAACTCATTTGTGTTTTGTCACCAATTGGATGAGGGTGTGAGTGACCACGCACAAGCCATTCTTTCATTGGTTGCCCATGAGGATAATCGCGACGGTCTGGCCATTCGATGGATTGCGGAACGACTTAATAAACGAAGTGAGAAACATAAGTTTATTTTGTTATTTTCAGATGGTGAACCTTCTGCTTTTGGATACGCGGCAAACGGCATTGTTGATACTGCTGAAGCGGTAATCGAAATTGAGAAAAAGGGGATTCACCTATTGCATTTATTTTTGAGTGCCGAGGAACCAGTAGAAGAACAATTGAGGGTATTTCGGATGATGTTTGGGACCAAAACAGCAACGGCAAAAAATGTCGATGAGTTTACAACGCAAACCTTGAGACTATTAAGGAAAATGTTATATATCATCGTCAAATAAACAAGAAAACCGTCCTCATTAGCGAGGACGGTTTTCTTGTTCTTGATGTACGATTAACAAACGCTGTTTTAATTGTTCTTCCATACGTGAGATTTCTACTTCTGCCGCTTTTCGTTTCATACGTCCATCTGCTTGAATCCGTAGTGTTTCTTCAATTGTTTGCAGCAAGTTTTCTTGTGTTTGTTTTAATGTTTCTATTTCAACAATGCCGCGCTCATTTTCTTTCGCAGTTTCAATACTGTTCATTTTTAACATTTCCGAGTTTTTTAAGAGCAAGTCATTTGTTGTTTTGGTTACTTGCTTCTGAGCTTCTACGGCTTTTAACTGACGATTCAGTGTTAAAGCAATAGCAATTTGATTTTTCCACAATGGAATAGACGTCATTATGGATGATTGAATCTTTTCGGCCAAAGTTTGGTTGGTTTGTTGAATCATTCGAATTTGTGGTGCACTTTGAATCGTTATTTGTCGAGACAGTTGTAAATCGTATAGACGTTTTTCTAAGCGATCTAAAAACTGAGCCATATCATTCACTTCTTGATAGGCCATTTGATCTGAAGAAAGTTCTGCCTTTCGACGAAGGGAAGGGATAATCTCAGTGAGTATTTCATCGCGTTTAATTTCAGCTGCTGCAATATAGACGTTCAAAGCTTGAAAGTACGCTTTATTTTGATCATATAATTTATCAAGCATATGAACATCTTCAATCAATCCTCTTTTGGAATGTTCAAGTTGAATTCCGATACGATCGATTTGAGTGCTAAGTTTTTGATATTTTGTCATTAACTCCTGTACCGAACGAGAGACCTTTCCAAACAAACGTTTAAGCCCGGATTTTTTTTGAGTAGTTAATTCATCGGCATTTAGTTGGCCCAGCTTGTCCATCAAATCTTTTAAAATATCGCCAACAGGACCAATATCTTTCTTCTGGACATGATCAAGCATTTGATGGGAAAATCGAGATAATTCCGTTTGGGCATTAGCCCCATACGTTAGAATTGCTTCGTAATTTCCAGCAGGAATTTGAGAAGCAAGTGCTTGTGCTTTTTGTTTTTCTTCATCTGATAAGCGATCTAGTAATTTAACAGGAATCTCATCGTTTATGGGTTCCTTCTTGCCCATCTGAGGTTGTAAATCAAATGGAGAGTTTAGTAAATCATCCAATGTTCTCGTTTGGCTAGGAGTCGATTGATTTTCGGTCATTCTTTATTTCCCCTTTCATCAATAGAGACAGATCTTGTTTTTTAAATGAAACTTTTGCAAAATCGAGTTCCATTTTTAAATGCTCGATATCTGAAGATAATACTTGATGCAAATCTTGTTCCATCACTTGATTAAGATCAAGTAAAGTTTCACGTGTCTCTTGTAAAGCAATTTGAACATCAATTGCTTTTACTGGCTGGGAGACGAGAAGTGTATATTTGGATGTTAATTGTACAGCGGTATCCAGATGTGCATAGAAAAATGTTTCTACTTGATAAAACTTTTTGGGATTGGTTTTTACAATATTAAAAATCCGCTTAGCAAGTCGATTCATTTCAAAGAGTTGTTTAAATGCACGAACCGAACGGACTTTGACAAAATAACCATTTAATTGTTTTAGTTTCGCTTTTGCTTCTTTTAACTGCTTTTTAATGTGACGATACTCTGACATGGATAAGCCATATCTAGAAACAAGTTTACGAGATTGGATCATTTTGATGAGTTGAATAGAAATGGCATATGGACCAACTGAGAGTAGACCCGAAAGAGCGAAATGTAATCCTAAACCAGATTGAAGTGCAATCCAACTTCCAATAAAAATGGGGATACTCAATAAATGTCGAATAATGAAGTATTTAACTTCGAGCATTATGTAACCCTCCTTAAGTGTTCTTATATAATACATACGATTGACGTAAAAAAAGGTTTCATATGTAGTATTCTAAACTTATCTTAATTTTTGTGGCTTATCAATGTTTATGATTTGTTATAGATCTTACATAATAGGGAATAGAATATCATAAGAAACGAATTAGTAGACGTTCGCGATTTTTTTGCTAAAATAAGGATAAATGTTGTAACAGAAAAGGGTGGATTTAATATGAATGAAATCATTTATATGAAAGCCGAATATGAACCGTGGTGGATGTTCTCTGGTTGGGAGAAGACCATCATTGAAAAGAATGTTTTTACAACAGATAGGGAAGCGAAGAACTATTTAGATTCACTTTTAACGAAATTCCGAAATGCATATCCAAACGAAAGTAAACAAAAAGGAGCATGTTGGGCTTTTTGGACAGAGGATGAACAGCAATTTTGTGAAGCTTGCGATGATGATTTACAAACATACCATGGCATTTTATGGCTAAAAGATGGAAAACCATTTCAACTTTAATCTGACATAATTGTTTATAAAAATACAAAAATTCAAATTGACTGTTATTTCCGAGATGGTATAATATTCTTAACAATTGAAATTGTTTAACTGAAAAACTGTCTTGCACATATTTACATGCATGATCTGAATATGCAGGTCTAATGTAAAAAAATGCCAAGTTTTCATCAAATAATGAAATTGTTAACTTTACTTTTTGGGGGTTTTGTTCATGAAACAGGGTACAGTAAAATGGTTCAACTCAGAAAAAGGGTTTGGTTTCATTGAAATTGATGGGGAAAATGATGTATTCGTTCACTTCTCAGCAATCCAAGGTGAGGGATTTAAAACACTAGATGAAGGTCAAAAGGTTGAGTTTGAAATTGTCGACGGCAACCGGGGCCCACAAGCAGCTAACGTAACGAAACTCTAATATTCATATGAAAAAAGAGGCTTCCATTTTTGGATGCCTCTACTTTTTTATTTCATCGATTCTAGTGTGGATGTAACAATGAAGTCGTTCTCGGCTTCGTTCAGTATGAATTCTCTTTTCACTTCACCAAAATCTTTGGCTATATATTTACGATTAGTCACTCCGCTTTCGTCCTTCATTTCTAAAATAATTACGTTGTCAAATGTTCGAAATGGTGTCTGAACGGTTTGTTTAACATCCATAATTATCCACTTACCAAAAGTAGATCCTTTTTCTAATGGAATTTGCAGAAATGTTGAAATTACTGGAAGTTTTTCTAATTCAGCTGATGATGGTGTAAAGGTATCATAGAATTCTCCTTGTTCTTGTATTAAATCAATGGAGTCTTCTGTAATACGATAGGTTCGTAGTACAGTTGTTCCGCCATTGTCTTCATAGATAGAAACTGTGTTTTCATTATGCCACTGTGTACGTGCTTGATAACTGGCATATTCATTGCCTTCCCCCAGGTAATTTGCCACAACACCATCTCGCATGAAATAGCTTGAAAGTTCTAAGGTTTCATGGCCAGATTTATCGGGTTCCGCGACAATTTTCGACGGGTGTTCATTAGTATGAATTGGTTGATCAGAAGAAGTCACAGGTGGAGCGCTTACATCGCTTTCACTACATGCGCTTAATAACAAAAGGAGTACCAACACACTAAAAGTTTTCAATTTACAATAGCCTCCCTGTTTACATGTTAGACGCAACTAGTTCAGAAACGTTTCAACTACCAGTTTTTTTGGTATAGTATTTTAATAGGAAGGGAGAATACACATGACAAAATATGATTTAAAACGAGAATTACCAACATCACAAAAACAACAAGATTTTTATGGAAAGATTCGTGTGAAAATCACTGACTTCCTTGAATCCAAAACTGGCCGTGCAAGTCGATTCGCACCTTACTTGTTGTTTGCACCAGATTTGTTTCATTTACTAACAAAAGCAATGTTAGACAATCGGATAGACGGAAAAAGCAAAGCCTTAATAGGGAGTGGGATTCTTTACTTTATAGCACCTGTCGACTTCATACCAGAAGGTTTAATCGGACCAGGTGGATTTATGGACGATATTATTGTTGCTACATTCGTGGTGAACTTATTGTTAAATAAATTCTCGCCTGACATATTGGAAGAACACTGGGTAGGAGATCAAAAATTATTTGATGCATTAAAGAAGATATCGGAAACGGGCGATGGGTTTCTCGGTAAGTTGCCTGCACGTTCACTACTTGGAAGATTTATAAAAAAGTCAAAATAAAAAGTGCGAAGTAGAAAATACTTCGCACTTTTATTATGATTTAATTCCTTGTGATTCTTTCCATTCTAAAAACTCATCGAAAGATAACTGCTTATCTAAAATAGAACCGTCAGGCATAATTTCAATTACACGATTCGCAATCGTTTGGATAAATTGATGGTCATGAGATGTGAAAATCATAGCACCTTTAAACGAGATCAATCCATTGTTAAGAGCTTGAATTGATTCCAAGTCTAAATGGTTGGTAGGTTCATCAAGTAATAATACGTTAGCGTTCGTTAACATCATACGAGATAGCATACAACGAACTTTTTCTCCACCTGAAAGGACAGAAGGTTTTTTCTTTACTTCTTCACCAGAGAATAGCATACGACCAAGGAATCCGCGCAAGAAAGTTTCGCTTTCATCATCAGGAGAGTATTGGCGTAACCAATCGACTAATGAAATCTCATTACCCGTGAAGTATTCACTATAGTCGATAGGGAAGTACGCACGTGTTGTAGTAACTCCCCATCTAATTGTACCTTCAGTAGGTTCAACTTCTTCTGCTAACACACGAAGTAAAGCAGTTTTCGCAATTGGATCACCGATTAAAATAATCTTGTCATCTTTGTTAACCGAGAAATGTAAGTCTTTAAACAAAGTTTTTCCTTCATGCTCCATTGAAATGCCTTGAGCAGCGAAGACGTCATTACCTATGTCACGACCTAATTGGAAGTTTACATACGGATATTTTCGTGAAGATGGACGAATATCATCTAACTCGATTTTATCCAACATTTTTTTACGAGAAGTTGCTTGTTTTGATTTCGATGCATTGGCACTGAATCGTGCGATAAATGCTTGTAGCTCTTTAATCTTTTCTTCTTTTTTACTATTTTGATCTTGAGACAACTTTGTAGCTAACTGACTTGATTCATACCAGAAATCGTAGTTTCCAACATAAACTTGAATTTTCCCGAAATCAAGATCCGCAATATGCGTACACACTTTGTTTAAGAAGTGACGGTCATGGGACACAACGATAACAGTGTTAGCAAAGTTAATTAAAAATTCTTCTAACCATTGGATTGCTTTTAAGTCTAAATGGTTAGTAGGCTCATCTAGTAATAAAACATCGGGTTTGCCGAATAAAGCTTGAGCCAATAATACTTTCACTTTTTCTGAACCTGTTAGGTCAGACATTTTTTTCGTAAGAGATTCTTCTCCGATGCCTAAACCTTGTAGAAGGATAGCTGCTTCTGATTCAGCTTCCCATCCATTCATATCTGCAAATTCACCTTCAAGTTCAGCTGCTCGCATACCATCTTCATCCGAGAAATCTTCTTTCATATAGATGGCATTTTTTTCGTTCATCACTTCATATAAACGTTTATGACCCATCATCACCGTTTCTAATACTTGGAACTCTTCATATTCGAAATGATTTTGCTTTAATACAGCTAAACGCTCATTCGGGTTCATGATGACATTTCCTTCTTGTGTATCAATGTCACCTGATAAAATTTTAATGAATGTAGATTTCCCAGCACCGTTTGCACCTATTAAACCGTAACAGTTACCCGGGTTGAATTTTATATTGACGTCTTCGAAAAGCTTACGATCTCCGAAGCGTAGACTTACATTACTTACAGCAATCATGCTAGTACCTCCTTATTTTTCACAATACTTCTATTATATCATGAAACCACTATACAATGCTCAAACTTTGAAAGTGGAAAATACTCTGAATTCGAGATACGATGAATGGGGAACTGATTCATCAGGAACTAATCGTATTTTTATGGTTTGATTCCAATAAAGTTTGGAGTGAAATGATGACAAAGGGGTACAAGGATGCCCATTCATTAATCAAATCAAAAAATGAGGAATTCATGAAGGTATGATGCATTTATTTTTATTGAATATTACTTTGTTGAGAAGTATAATTATTGAATAAGAGGGGTGTCATTTTATGGATAATATGGAACAAGTGATTTTAAAATCATTACAACAAATGGCATTGAACGGTCCTATTATTTTATTGAAATGGGTTATGACAGAAGACAAACCATTGGTTGAGCAAATTACACCAAACGTTGAACATATTTTTGGATACACTTCTAAACAGTTGGTTTCAGGAGAGGTCCCTCTGTTCTCGATTATAGATAAAGACGATCTTCGATACTTACTGGAATCGATGACAAATGCGCTTGCTTCAAAAAGTCATTTTTGGGAATCATCTTTCCGAATAAATGCATGTGGTGAAGTGAAATTCGTAAAAGCATTTTCCTACATAGAACAAGTATCAAAAAACAATGAACTATCAATTGTTTCCTACTTTTCAGAAGAAACTACAGTAATAAATCAATCCAGTAAGCAAATTTCTTTTGACAACCGCTGGGAAACAGCTATTATGACTGCTGGAGAAGGTGTTTGGGATATACATCTGCAAAGTTGTATAGTTTTTTTCTCAAAACACTGGAAAGGAATGCTAGGTTTTGAGGAACACGAGATTCCAAATGAGTACAACGAATGGATCAAACGTATTCATCCAGATGATTTAGAAGAAACACAATCCCTCTTTATACAGCATGTACAAAATGAAACGGATTATTTTGAAAGCAAACATCGCTTACTTCATAAAAACGGAACGTATCGTTGGATTCTGTGTCGCGGAAAAGCGGTAGAGAGATATGGGAATGGGATTGCCATTCGTCTAATTGGAACACATGTTGACATCACTGAGCACACAGAAATGAAAAGTTTACTGTTAAGACGGAATGAAGAATTGGAACTACTCGTCGAAAGAACGAAGGAATTGGCCGTTACTGATCCATTAACATCCTTATTTAATCGTCGAAAAATGATGGAAGAAATTAAGAAAGCTAAAGATCAATTTATTGTGAATGAGCAAACATTTACGTTAGCCATTCTAGACTTAGATTATTTTAAACAAATAAATGACAAATATGGTCATACTTTTGGTGACATTGCACTCCAAACATTTTCAAACTTATTAAAGAAGAAAGTAGAACCTCCGAACGTGATTGCAAGGTGGGGAGGAGAAGAGTTTATCTTGCTTTTTCCTGATAAGAACATGCAACAAACGAAACGTGTTCTAACGTCTCTGCAAGCGTGTTGCAATGAGGAATTATTAAGGTATCGAAGCGAATCGGTCATGCTTACATTCTCGGCAGGTGTGTGTGAATATATTGCCTCATATTTGAAAAATGATATTATAAAAAAAGCCGACCAAGCTCTTTATTTAGCCAAATCACTTGGTCGAAATCAGATTGTTCTTTATGATGAAGGGCTTCCAATTTTATAACTTGGAAGTCCTTTTTCTAGTAACAAAGAATTAATCCATGTCGTTTCAGTTGATGCATTTCGAGCTATATAGGCAGGCAAAGTTTGCAATTCGTCATTGATTAACAATTCCATCTCTACATAATCTTTGCGAGTTGGATATTGATCCCGTAGGTTTCCTTTAGTGGTGAAAACAAAATAATACGAACCAATTGAACGGAAAATAATGGTCATTTCTGGAAATTCACTAAAAATTGCTTTGACTTGATATTTTCTTGTATAGCTCCATTGAATGAGTTCCAAACTCTAGCCCCCTTTCTACTAAATTGTACTAATTTAATAGTGGGAACACAAGTTTGCCCTCGGAACATCTAATTGTTGGCGTAAAACGATTAGTGTGTTTTACTAAACAAAAGCTAATATATTGAAAAGGACTGAAAATATGCAATCCCAAAAATCGTTGATTTCATTATTAATTGCAATCTTTTTAATTTCATTAAACTTACGTCCTGCCATTACATCAATTGGACCCTTATTAGAAATAATCCGTAACGACTTAAATTTATCGAATAGCGAAGTTAGCTTATTAACAGCAATCCCAGTTATATGCATGGGATTGTTTGCACCTCTTGCAGTTCATTGGTTGAACAAATTTGGACAGAAGCGTGGAATTACCATATTAGTGATTATAATTGGTGTACTTACACTAGTCCGTGCCTGGTTGAATGATTATATTACGCTATTAATTACAGCATTTGTTATTGGTGTAGCGATTGCCATCATAGGTCCTATTATGTCATCACTGATTAAAGAAAGATTCCCAACTCGAATAGCTTTTGCAATTGGTATCTACTCTTTAGGGATGGGTGCTGGTGCCACATTAAGTGCTGGGTTAACAGGAGTAATATATGTCTGGGTAGGGGAAAGGTGGGGGATTGCTTTAGCTTCATGGGCGTCATTAGCTTTACTGGCATACTTAGTATGGATGATGTCAATGAAAACACAATCAGATGAGCAGGTTAATAAAAACATCGATCAACAAGCCGCATTTCGTTCACCATGGTCAAACAAACGAGCATGGCTTATTTTATTATTCTTTGGATTTCAATCTTCCTTGTTTTTCTCCCTGACTACTTGGCTAGCTTCTGCTGCAAGCGAATTGGGATTTAGTGTCATACAAGCAGGGTCTGTCGTTAGTGTAATGACGATCGCACAAATTGTATCGAATATTTCACTTTCATTTTTACTGGATAAATTTCCGAATCGCTCATTTTGGATTTATTGTTCTCTCAGTATCGGGACAATTGGGATTGTCCTTTTATTAACAGAAAATATAACACTTATTTGGACGGCATCTATTCTTTTAGGGATAACTCTTGGTAGCTTATTCCCGCTAGCTTTATTGCTGCCACTTGACGAAACATCCGATGCGAAGGAAGCAAATGCATGGACGGCAATGGTTCAAACAGGTGGTTTTATCATGGGTGGACTTGTTCCGTTGGCGATTGGAATACTGTATGACTGGAGTGAAACGCATCAAATAACATACTTTGTCATGCTCTTTTTGATCATATGCATGTTTATTGTGACGTTTTTATTAAATAAAAAAACCTTGCATAGGCAAGGTTGATTTGAATTATTTTTTCCAATTTTCTTTGATGAATTCATCACGGCCGGACATCGCGCGATCTTCTGCGTAATGTTGCGGCTCTTTTTTATAGTAATCTTGGTGATAATCTTCAGCGGCATAAAAGGTTTCAGCTGGACGTATCGGCGTAATAATTGGTTTTGTGAATCGTCCGCTATCAGCAAGTTCTTGCTTGGATTTTTGCGCAATTTCCGCTTGTTCCGATGAATGTGTAAAGATTGTCGTTCCATAAGACTCACCACGGTCCTGGAATTGACCACCAGTATCGGTTGGATCAATTTGTTGCCAAAAAATTTCTAGTAACTGCTTATATGTAAATGTAGATGGGTCATACTGAATCTGTACTACCTCGAAATGACCTGAATTTCCATTTTTTACATCTTCATATGTCGGATTGATAACATGTCCACCCATATACCCGGAAGTGACGGAATGTATACCTTCCCATTGATCAAATGGCTTGACCATACACCAGAAACAACCACCTGCAAATGTTGCTTTTTCCATTGAATTAATCTCCTCTCTAACGCTATATAAATCGTATTGTAGCACTTGAAACATAACGGCTCAACAACTATGATTGAAACTAGCTCCAACCGCAACCTGCGAGCGGTTTAGAACGTTCTATGCTTGTATAAAATGAAAGGGGGATGCGTTTTGGAAGAAAATTATCCAAATCGACGGTCCACACGAAAGAAAAGAAAGCTTCGCTTCGGACGAATCATTATGACATTGTTATTATTCTTGCTTATTGGGATTACTGTGTACTCAATCATTCAATTTAATGCGGGATATAAACTAGCCTCTACAAATGAACGGAAAGATGTTGACTTTACTGGCGATCCAATGGATGTCAAAAGTTCAGCTATCGAAAATATTTTAGTGCTGGGTGTGGACACCAGAGGAGAAGAACATTCACGAACAGATACAATGATGCTAGTTTCTTGGAATAAGGAAACGGATGAAGTGAATGTTGTGTCGTTTATGCGAGATATCTATGCACAAATCCCAGGATATAAATCCTACAAGTTGAATACAGCCTATTATTTGGATGGCGTACAATTAGTGAAAGATACGATTAGCAGTATGTTTGGTGTTCCGATTCATCATTATGCACTTATCGATTTTAATAGTTTTGAATCACTTGTTGATATCGTGGCACCAAATGGGGTGGAAATCGATGTTGAAAAAGCGATGTCTGAAAAGATTGGGGTCGTTCTTGAACCAGGTGTTCAACAATTAAGTGGAAAAGAACTATTAGGGTATGCGAGGTTTCGTGCTGACGAGGAAGGTGACTTCGGCCGCGTTGCGAGACAACAAAAGGTAATGGAAGCCTTGAAAGATGAAATGTTAAGCCCTTCAAATGCCAAGAACTATCCGAAATTTGTTGGTGCGATACAAGGATATGTTCAAACTGACTATACAACAAACGAAGAAATAACACATGTATTAAGTCTGGCCTTTAGTGGCGGAATTGATATAAATAAATTAACGATTCCTGTTAAAGATAGTTATGTATTTACATCTTACTCGCATGCTGGTTCGGTCATAGAGATAGATCTTGAACAAAATAAGAAAGAATTAAGTGATTTCATCGGTATGCCTTTACGTTGATATTGTTAAATCTCTCTTATTTCCTGTAAAATTGAAGTAATACTACATTTCTGTATTTAAATGCTTAGAATCAGAAAGCGAGGAAACCTTTATGCAGCCAGAAAAATCTTCCTTTTTTGCCACAAGATTCATTCAATTTCTAGGCGGGAAGAATACACTCTTTTTATTACTTACCATGTTATTAGTTGGGTTAATTATCTGGATCTTTGATATTGTTTCGTTCATCTTTTACCCTATTCAAGTATTGTTGGCAAATGTCGTAGTCCCGGTTATTTTAGGGACAATAGCCTATTACTTGCTACGGCCATTTTTGGCTTTTCTCATACGAATTAAAGTGCCTAAAATTTGGGGGATACTGATAATATTCGTTGCTTTGATTGGCTTGATTACTGGAGTTGTATTAATAGTCTATCCATTTTTGAAAACACAGTTTAGTAATTTAATTATTGAGTTTCCAGAATATTTTAAACAACTTGTAATATCTCTTGATGCTTTCTTAAAAAACTCGATCTTCGCTACATATTATTCGAATTTAGCATTTGATGTAGATACGTTAATGAAACAAATTCCTGATAATATCGGGAAAACCATACAAAATACTGTTGGTGGCGTGGCAAGTGGAATTGGGAAATTATTATCCACCTTGACCGGGTTGTTGTTGGCTATTGTTACGGTTCCATTTATCTTATTCTATTTATTAAAAGATGGAGAAAAGTTACCACAATACATACTAAAACTTTTTCCGCCACGGATGCGTGCAGATACCCATCATTTATTGAAAGAAGCAGACAAACAAATCAGTGCTTATATTCAAGGACAAATTTTAGTTTCCATATGTATTGGCTTCATGGTATTTATCGGGTTTTTAATTATTGGCATGGATTATGCATTCTTATTAGGGTTTTTAGCCATGATTACGAGTGTAGTGCCATATTTAGGACCGTTAATTGCGATCATACCAGCTGCTGTCATTGCGATTGTAACGTCTCCGTTTATGTTAGTAAAATTAGCAATAGTATGGACAGTGGTTCAATTAGTTGAAGGGAAGTTTATTTCACCCCAAATTATGGGTAAATCCTTACATATACATCCAATTACGATTATTTTTGTGCTATTGACTGCTGGTTCGTTATTTGGAGTTCCTGGCGTAGTTTTAGGGATTCCTGGATATGCTTTGATTAAAGTGGTAGTAACACACATGTACAAGCTATTAAAACAAAGATATAATCGCCATGTAAAAGAGATTGAACATCACTACGAATCCACTTTTTTTGATGACTAGTATTATGCAACACATATAATGGTTCAAGATAATAGGAGGAATATTGATGTTGAAAAAGTTTTTGTCATCAATTAGTTATGGATCAATGAAAGTCGATATAGTAGTTGATCAACCTGAGATTGCATATGGAGAAACATTGTCAGGAACCATTTATATAATGGGTGGCCAATCCAATCAACTCATTGAATTTATTAAACTTGAGATTTTGAAACGAACTGAAGGTCTTCAAGAAGACGGTGATTTTAATGTTACAAATAATGTCGTTGCTAAACATACAATCGAAATGGTTGGTTCAGTTAAATCAAAAGAAACGCGAATGATTCCTTTTGATTTAATGCCGGATGAAAGATGGGAATCCGAAACTGTCAACGAAAAGCTTTACTTAAGAACAACAGTGCATATTAATAATGCGGTAGATGTTCATGATGAAGATGAAATCATTTATGGGAAAGATGTAGGGTAATATATAAACAAAGCCATTCCTTATTTTTAGGGAATGGCTATTCTTTTTTGATATAGTTGCACAATGCATATAATATGCCTTCTTAATACATGCATTATGCAACTAAATGCATTTTTAATAAAAAGTAACCAATAACAATTTCATCACTTGCACTGTGCAAATAAACTAATGGAGAATTAGTTGTGCAGTGCAAGTGAATTTTATTTGATGATTCATACCAATTTGTTGATTAATAAAATGAATTACTCATAACAGTGAAAGCTTGATATTGCTCAAATCACTTCTTGCTCTGCACATATCTTATAGTACATCTTACTTGGGGAAACTCCCCAAAATTTATTAGATGTTTATAAGGAAGGAGAGGAAGACAAATGAGCGTTGAATTGACAGCGCTGCATTGGACTTACGTTGTTTTTATTTTTTTGATTATTGGTTTTATGGTAATGAGAAGGGATACAACACTCGTAAGTATTATCGGTATTTTTTCACTTGCCATTATCGCTACGGGCTCAATTACAGCCTCGGTTAGCGGGGTTTTTTCAAGTTTTATCTACGCAATTACAGAATTACTTCCTACGATTCTCGTTATCTCAATAATTGTTGCAATGAGTAAAACGTTAACTTCAACAGGGATTAATGATGTCATGATCTCTCCGTTTTCCAAACTGATTAGAACTCCTGCACTTGCGTATTGGACAATCGGAATACTGATGATGTTCATTTCCTGGTTTTTTTGGCCTTCTCCTGCAGTAGCGTTGTTAGGAGCAGTCTTACTACCAGTTGCAATCCGTGTTGGACTACCCGCACTTGGCGTCGCGATGGCTATGAACTTATTCGGTCATGGTATAGCTTTGTCCGGTGATTTTATCATACAAGGTGCTCCTAAATTGACGGCAGATGCCGCAGGACTTCCAGTTAATGAAGTAATTAGTGCCAGCATTCCGCTTGTCATTGTTATGGGATTTGTAACCACTGTTATCGCTTTTTATTTCTTGAAGCGGGATATAAAGTCAGGTAAATTAACCGCTACTACAGGTGTAACAGCTACACCAACTACAGAACCTTCTCCTCAACATTCAAAATTACTCTCCTCTATTCAAAAGCGATTTTTTGCTCTTTTTATTCCTTTACTCTTTGCACTCGATGTAGTTGCCATGTCTGTTCTTAATTTGCAAGGCGGCGATGCTACTGCATTAATCGGTGGAACATCCGTCTTTATCCTTCTATTAATTACAATGGTTAGTCACAAAAATAAAGGTCTAGAACAAACAACAAGTTATCTAATTGAAGGCTTCCAATTTGGTTTTAAAGTTTTCGGTGCTGTTATTCCGATTGCAGCTTTTTTCTATTTAGGTGATGCAGGGTTTATTAAGATCATCGGAGAACTTCTACCTGAAAATTCAAATGGGATTGTTAATGACCTCGGAGTAGCTCTCGCATCTGTTGTTCCGCTAAGTAAAGAAGTCGGGGCTATTACATTAACGGTAGTTGGTGCAATTACGGGGCTTGATGGGTCTGGTTTCTCAGGAATTTCATTAGTAGGTTCTATAGCTACAATATTTGCAACAGCAATTGGAGCAGGTGCAGCCACATTGACGGCCCTAGGTCAAATTGCTGCAATCTGGGTTGGTGGAGGTACGTTGGTTCCTTGGGCAATCATTCCTGCAGCTGCCATTTGTGGCGTCGATCCTTTTGAACTTGCTCGAAGAAACCTTTTGCCAGTTACAATTGGATTAGTAGTCACTACAATTGTTGCGATGTTTTTAATTTAAATGATTATGTTACGTTAAACCCTCGTCATGCGAGGGTTTTTCTTGGTTCTACTCGTAGATCGTCTTTCTATTGTTAACGATTTGATGTTAAACTAGAATAATAAATTTTACCAGGACAAGGGGACTCGTATGATAAAAAGATTAGTAATTACAGGGTATAAACAACATGAACTAGGCGTATTTGATGAAAAACATCCCGGGATTCTGTATATCAAAAAAGCCTTGAAAAACGAATTAGTTCCATTGCTTGATGACGGATTGGAATGGGTGATTATCAGTGGGCAATTAGGTGTTGAAACATGGGCAGCTGAGCTGGTCATTGAATTGAAAAGTACATATCCACAATTACAATACGCGATTATTACTCCCTTTTTAGAACAAGATCTAAAATGGAAAGATACTAATAAAGAAAAGTATCAAACGATCTGTCAAAAAGCCGATTTTCAAACGAGCGTGACTAAAAGACCATACGAAGGTCCGTGGCAGATGATGGAGAAAAACAAATTCGTCATTCGAAATTCCGATGGTTTGCTCATCGTCTATGATGAAGAAAATGAAGGATCACCTAAATTCATGAAAAAACTTGCTGCACAATATGCAGAGCGACATGACTATCACATTATATCAATCTCAGCTGATGACTTACAGATGATTGCGGAGGAAGAACAGCAAAATCAGTGGCCAGATGCATAAATTGACAAACATCATACTATAATTTTTTAGTAGCCTATTATTTTATATAGGAACCCAAAGTAGTAGAAAATTCTACTTATTCTAAATAGTGGGTTTGTGTTAAAATGGATAACAGCTATAAAAAGTAATTTAGGAGATTTCTTGAAGCACTAGAATGTTCTTTGCATCGAGATAAAAAGATATTAGGGGATGATTTGAGATGGTCACAAAATTTGAAGAGTTCACGTATACTCGACCAGTATTCGAAGAAATTGAATCAGGATTTGAACTAGCACTACGTAAATTTAGAGATTCAACAACTGTCGAAGAACAAAGTGATGCTATGAAACAAATCAATGAAATTAGAAACAATGTTGGAACGATGATGAATCTCGTTTCTGTCCGGAATTCCATCGATACAAATGATGAATATTATAAAACTGAACGTGACTATCTCGATGAACTTAGTCCCAAAGTGGATGATTTAATTACCAACTATTATAAAGCATTGGTAAGTTCTTCGTTCCGAGTGGAATTGGAAGAAAAATGGGGCACGCAATTATTTGCGATCGCAGATGCACAAATCAAGTCATTTGATGCCAAGATCATTCCGATGATGCAAAAAGAAAACAAACTGACATCTGAATACCAGGAGTTGATTGCATCCGCAAAAATAGATTTTGAAGGTGAAGAACGCACGCTTGCTCAAATGACTCCTTTTACGGAATCCACCAATCGTGACATGCGGAAAAAAGCCAAAGAGGCTTACTTTAATTTCTTTGCGGAAAATGAAGAGCAACTCAATCGCATCTATGATGACCTAGTCAAAATTCGTACAGAAATGGCTCAGACTTTAGGGTACAAAAACTTTGTAGAACTTGGTTATTACCGAATGATTCGAACCGATTATAATGCCGCAATGGTAAAAAAATTCCGTGATCAAGTGAAAGAATATATCGTCCCGTTAGCTTCTAAATTAAAAGAACGCCAACAACAACGTATTGGTGTCGATGAGCTTAAATACTATGATGAATCATTTAATTATAAAACAGGGAATGCAACACCAAAAGGATCTCCAGAATGGATTATTCAGGGCGGCAAAAAGATGTATGATGATCTATCTGTTGAAACAAGCGAGTTCTTTGATTTCATGATTGATAACAACTTAATGGATCTTGTCGCGAAAAAAGGAAAAGCAAGTGGGGGGTATTGTACCTATATCGAAGATTATAAAGCACCATTTATCTTCTCTAACTTTAACGGAACATCAGGTGACATTGATGTTTTGACACATGAAGCAGGACATGCATTCCAAGTGTATTCTAGTCGTCATTTTGAAATTCCAGAATATAACTGGCCAACCTATGAATCGTGTGAAATCCATTCAATGAGCATGGAATTTATCACATGGCCGTGGATGGAAAACTTTTTCAAAGAAGATACGGATAAGTATAAATTTTCTCATTTAAGTAATTCACTCGAGTTTTTACCATATGGCGTTGCAGTCGACGAATTTCAACACTTTGTGTATGAAAATCCTGAAGCAACTCCCGTAGAACGCAAAACAGCTTGGAAAGAACTTGAAGAAAAATATTTACCTTTCCGTGATTATGATGGCAATGAATATTTGGAATCAGGTGGTTTTTGGCAAAGACAAGGCCATATTTATCAATCGCCTTTTTATTATATTGACTATACATTAGCTCAAATTTGTGCTTTCCAGTTCTTTAAGCGAACACTCGAAAATCGTGAAGAAGCTTGGGCTGACTATGTACACTTATGCAAGATTGGCGGAAGTCTGTCGTTCACTGGTCTTGTAAAGGAAGCAAACTTGATTTCTCCTTTTGAAGAAGGCTGTGTGGAATCGGTAATTGGGCCGATTGAGCAATGGTTAAATTCGATTGACGATAAAGCACTTTAAACCAAAATTTTGTATGCATATACCTACATTTCATTTGTTAATTGGAAATAATCCATAAATTTAAAAGGCAGACAATAAATTGTAAACTACAATTTATTGTCTGCCTTTTTCTGTATATCAAATGTAGTAAATCGAGCAAAACTGACTTTCTGAACTATTCTTTCGTTTCATCATTGATAGGGACAAGATTAAATATTTCATGACTTTCAAACACATCAACGAGACGATCGAGCCATTCATAGTAATTCTTAATATACATTAGTTTGTCGATATCTATTTGGACTTCTTTTTTTAGTTCTTCACTAATCGTTGGATCAGATATAAGCTCATGGAGTTCAACTAATGATTTTTTAATAGCCGCTGTATAAAGCGACACAGATCTCCGCCACTTAATTGAAAAAAGATCAATAAAACTTTGATACCAATCTTCAGTTGTATGGTATAAATCTTTTCGTACTCCTTTTTTCCATGCACGCTCGACTAATTTCAAATCGGATAATGCTCTAACGGAAGTACTCATGCTAGTTTTGCTCATCCCAAGTTTTTCTGTCATTACGTCTAATGTAGACGGTTCATTTTGAAAATACATCATGCCATACTGTCTTCCTGTAGAAGGAGTTAAGCCATAAAGATGTATATTTTGGGCTATTGTTTCAATAATTCTCTCCCGAGCTTTTTCATGTTTTTCTTTACCTTCCATCAACGTATTCCCTCCACTGTAATGGCTCTACTCAACTAATCCAACTATTTTATTTAAGAGTATTATATCCTTGCCAAAAATGCAATTTATTATAAATATTGTTTGTACAGTTTTTTCTGTATGAACTATATAAATAGTATTTTATGTTGTATTACAAAAAGTTTACATTTATACTTAAATAGTATTAGGTAATGAATCGAGGAGTGTATGTATGAATGAACAAATAATCAAGAAGAAGATAGAAGTGATAGACGCTACTAAAATCTTCGGCAAAAACAGTAAAAAAGCGGCGCAATTGCTTAAGGAAAGTGCGTCGAAGAAAGATATTTTAAAAGCAACAGGTGCAACAGTTGGGGTGAATAATGCAACCTTCGATGTTTATGAAGGAGAAATATTTGTCATAATGGGACTGTCTGGCAGTGGGAAGTCAACCCTCGTTAGATTGTTAAATAGATTAATAGAACCGACATTAGGACGAATTTTACTTGATGGTGAAGACATTGTACAAATGAGCAAAGATCAACTTCGTGAAGTTAGGCGTAAAAAAATTGGCATGGTCTTTCAAAATTTTGCACTATTTCCTCATAAGACAATTGTTGAAAATACAGAATATGGGTTGGAAATTCAAGGAGTGCCGAAAAATGAACGTTTGGAAAAAGCACAGGAATCTTTGAAACTCGTAGGGCTGGCTGGTTATGAAGATCAGTATCCGAGTCAACTAAGCGGTGGTATGCAACAACGTGTCGGACTTGCAAGGGCTCTTGCAAATGATCCGGATATATTACTTATGGACGAAGCTTTTAGTGCACTTGACCCCCTTATCCGAAAAGATATGCAAAACGAGTTGTTACAACTTCATCACGACATGGGAAAAACGATTATTTTCATTACCCACGACTTAGATGAGGCACTTCGAATTGGCGACCGTATTGCTTTGATGAAAGACGGAGAAATTGTACAAATTGGCACACCAGAAGAAATACTGATGAGTCCGTCAAACGAATATGTCGAACGTTTCGTTGAAGATGTCGACTTATCAAAAGTATTAACAGCTGGTCACATCATGAAAAAGGCAGATACATTGCTAATCGATCGTGGTCCACGGGTTGCTTTACGACTCATGAAACAACTAGGGATTTCTTCAATATACGTAGTAGATAAGAGCAATCGTCTGTTAGGAGCTGTAACGGCTCAGGATGCATTGAAAGCGACAGAATCTGATAAATCGTTAGACAAAGTCCTTATTACTAATCTTCCCATGGTATCTGCAGATACAGTGCTAACAGAATTATTTGACGTAGTATCAACGGCTGTCGTTCCTGTAGCTGTCATTAGTGAAGACCAAAAGTTACAAGGCATAATCATACGTGGTGCACTGATTGGTGCTTTATCAGGTGACAATCAGTTTATTAATAGTGATGGAATAATTAACTCCATAAACCAAACGACTACGGAGGTGATTTAATATGGATCAGCTTTTACCTCGTCTTCCGTTTGCAGAGTGGATCGACCACGGAATAGATTGGCTTGTAACAACTTTCGGCACTCTATTTGACGGCATTGCAGAATTATTGGCAGGAATCGTTGAAGGTTCTGTTGACATTCTTGATATGGTTCCATCAATATTACTTGCAGTTCTATTTGCTTTGCTAGCATGGGTTATTTCAACAAGAAAGATAGCGTTGTTCTCTTTAATTGGTCTATTGTTCATCGATTATTTAGGTTACTGGTATCCAATGCTACAAATGTTAGCTCTTGTGTTAACGTCGGTATTTTTTGCAATTGCAATAGGTATCCCAATCGGTATATGGAGTTCACAGAAATCAGGTGTTCGGAAAATCGTTAATCCGATTTTGGATTTAATGCAGACAATGCCTGCGTTTGTTTACTTGTTGCCAGCAATTTTCTTTTTCAATATCGGAGTAGTGCCAGGAGTGGTCGCTTCCGTCATCTTTGCAATGCCGCCGACTATCCGTTTAACGATGCTAGGCATTCAACAGGTTCCGAAAGATTTAATTGAAGCAACAGAAGCATTTGGGTCAACTACTTGGCAAAGATTGAGTAAAGTTCAAATTCCACTTGCCAAACCCACTATGATGGCTGGAGTTAACCAAAGCATAATGCTTTCTCTTTCTATGGTTGTTATTGCATCAATGGTTGGTGCACCAGGGCTGGGCGAAGAGGTTTATCGTTCGGTAACACAGTTGAAAACCGGGCAAGGATTTGAAACCGGTTTATCCATAGTAATCGTGGCAATTATTTTGGATCGCATAACGCAACATGCAGGAAAGAATAAAAAAGGGGGAAGATTATTATGACATTTACAAAGAAAATAACAGGATTCGGTGCAATCGCTCTACTGACACTTGGGTTGGCAGCATGCGGAAATGATGGGGAAACATCTTCAGAATCAAAATCGGTCGGGGAATCAGTCGATAATAAAATCACTGGAATTGATCCAGGTGCAGGAATAATGGAAGCATCCGCGAATGCAATTATAGATTATAAATTGGAAGACTGGGATCTTGTTTCTGGATCAAGTGCAGCAATGACTGCTGCATTGAAAAAAGCGTATGATAAAGAAGAACCAATTATCGTAACAGGTTGGACACCACACTGGATGTTCGCTGAATACGATTTAAAATATCTTGAAGATCCAAAAGGCGTATTTGGTGGAGAAGAGGAAATCCGTACTATCGCAAGAAATGGCTTAAAAGAGGATTTACCGGAAGCTCATCAAATTCTGTCACAATTCAATTGGTCTCAAGAAGATATAGGTGAAGTGATGATCGCCATGCAAACCGGCGAAAAAGAAGAAGTGGCTGCACAAAACTGGGTTGATGCAAACGAGGAAAAAGTTGCGGCCTGGACAAATGGTGTAGAAAAAGTGAATGGCGATAAAATTAAACTTGCTTATGTTGCATGGGATAGTGAAATCGCAAGCCACAATGTCATGAAAATTGTTTTGGAAGATATGGGATATGACGTTACGTTAACACAGGTTGAAGCTGGTCCATTATGGACAGCAGTAGCAGACGGGAGTGCAGATGCATCACTTGCTGCATGGTTACCTCTTACACACGCAACATATGAGGAGAAATTTGATGGCAAGTTTGAAGAACTTGGTATTAATATGACAGGTGTAAAAATTGGTTTAGTAGTTCCTGAATATATGGATATTACATCGATAGAAGATTTACAAGAGTAATAATGTATATAAAAGGCTCATCACTTGAATAAGTGATGAGCCTTTTTACATGCATTTAAAAAAGTAATGGAACGTATGTGTGTTATAATCGGAGTTAATCTTTTTGAAAATACCTAAATATCCAATGGACTGTTTAATTTAAATCAGTTTTTTGGAGAATACTAAGTGGAAGAAAATTCGAATATAGTCACGTTCGGTGAAAGGGGATGACGATGAGTAAATTATTAGATATATACCCAATTGCAATAGAGCAAACTAAACAAAAAATTTATGGGAATATGGATCGATATATGGAAACTCAAGCGGAGTTGCCTGAATTCGAGAAATACCTTTCTGATAAAAAAATATATATCGAACAGATATGGACAGATCTATGGATCAATAAAGCATCAAATGATGTCCCGAAAAAAGAAAAAAAGATGTACTTGAATGAAAATGGTTATATGACTACAGGAGTAGATCATAAACAAATCAGCAAATTGTTCCGTAACAAAATGAAGAATTATAAGCCATTTAATGTTCGAGAATGGCTCATTAAAACACACAAAGAAAACCCGAAAAACTGGGAGCAGAGATATGTAAAGGCTAGAGGTTCTTTCTCTAAATTTCGAGAAGAGCAAAAGAATTCGGAGGAACGATGGAACATTCAATCATTGCTTAAGGAGAAAACAGACAATTTCTTTGAAAAGCACTCCCTTTCATTATATGTACATCTCCGATATCAAATGGCCAAACAATTAATAAATGACCTCCTTACCAAGCCGAAGTACAAAAACATGGAGCCTTATATGATTGAAGAACGCCTTGATATAGTAGGGGATTTTAATCATACAGAATATGTTTTGGTGAATGAATTCCTTGGTGAACTTACTGGTAATATCCACTCTATTTTTGATTGGGGAAGAAGACATTATGAATACGAGACCTATTACTATCGGTATGAAAGGCTTGTCACGGATTTCATTTCGGATTTTGCTCCTACAAAAGTAATTGAACTACTCTCTGATAAAATGCAGCTAACATTTTCGAAGGCATATGGGGAACAGCTTAAAGTGGGCTTCCTTAAAAAGTTGATTCGTGATGAATTAGCTGAGTTATCGGAAACCTTTTATGAAGAACTGCAAGAAGAATTCCTAAGCGATTTACTAAAACTTGCGGAATTCCCTTTTGATGAACAACAGCATTTGAAGATATTCGAAAAGGATGTAGCGGAAAGAGAGCGAAGAAAAGAAGAAGAACTGGCAGAACTGGCTAGATTAAAGGCCGAAAAGGAAAGAATCATTGATGATATTTTTGGCCAGGCCTTTACTCCTACTTTAGGAAAAAGCATGAAGTATGTTTTGCATATAGGCGAGACCAATTCTGGAAAGACACATCAAGCACTCCAAAAAATGAAAGTTGCCGATAGTGGTCTATATCTTGCTCCTCTGCGTCTCCTAGCCTTAGAAATTTATGACAAGCTAAATGCAGAAGGTATTCCATGCACATTAAAGACAGGGGAAGAAGAAAAGGTCGTGGAGGATGCTAAACATTTTTCTTCTACGGTCGAGATGTTCCATGAGCGAGACTTTTATGAGGTAATTGTCATTGATGAGGCACAAATGATTGCCGATAAAGACCGTGGCTTTTCTTGGTTTCAAGCAATCATGAAAGCAAATGCCAATGAAGTTCACATAATCGGTAGTAGAAATATTAAATCCATGTTATATGACCTGTTAGATGAAGCCGAAATTGAATTACACGAGTATAGCCGCGATATCCCTTTAGAGGTAGAACCAAGAGAATTCGTTCTCAAACAAACGAGAAAAGGCGATGCTATTGTCTGTTTTTCCCGTAGAAAAGTTCTTGAAACTGCTTCTTTATTGCAAAGGAATGGGCATAGAGTCAGCATCATTTATGGCAGCATGCCACCAGAGAACAGGAAGAGACAAATCCAGCTTTTTAATCGTGGTGAAACCTCAGTTGTTGTTTCTACAGACGCCATAGGGATGGGATTAAATCTACCAATCCAACGCATTGTCTTATTGGAGAATGAAAAGTTTGATGGAACACGCAGAAGAAGATTAAACTCTCAAGAAGTAAAGCAAATAGCAGGACGGGCGGGACGTAAAGGAATTTATGACATAGGAAAAGTGGCATTTGCGTCTGACATTCAAGCAATGCAAAGGCTCCTCGAACAAGTAGATGAACCTGTACAAATCTTTGCTATTGCACCTACCTCACAAATATTTGAACGGTTCCAAAAATATTACCGCAACATGGGATTGTTTTTTGAAATGTGGGATCAGTTCGTTCCTCCAAAAGGAACGAAGAAATCATCTCTATCACAGGAACGAGAACTTTATGAGCTGATTCGAGATACTGAAATCGAAGTGCGTTTTTCGCTAATGGATTTATATGGTTTTCTCCACTTGCCATTTTCAGGTAAGGAGCAAGGGCTCGTACATCAGTGGTTTAAAACGATAAAAGCAATTGCACAAAGCAAGGATTTGCCGGAACCGGTTATCGCAACGAAAAATCTCGAAGATTTAGAACTATCGTATAAAGCCATAGGACTTCACCTGTTATTTTTATATCGTATTAACAGAAGAACCGAAGCGGTATATTGGGAACGTATTAGAGAAGAAATAAGCAACGGTGTTCATGATCAATTGAAAGATGAAGTGGTTCATTATCAGAAAAAATGCAAGCGATGCAGGAAAAAATTACCAGATGATGCGCGGTTTCCAATTTGCGATGAATGTCATCAAAGCGGATATAAAAATATACCGAAATTCCATCATCACCGAAAATAAAAAGGATATAGAATACTTTTCCACCAAGAAAAGTTCTATATCCTTTACTATTACTTCCGATTTTCACATACTACCATAGTTAAACTGCCATTCAATTCCAAACTTATCGGTTAAACTGCCATAACTTTTGCTCCAAAAAGTTTCTTGTAGCTCCATTCCAACTTTTCCATCTTCTTTTAGTTTATTGAATTTGGAAGTCACATCTTCTAAATTCTCATTTACATAAGCCAAGCTAATGTTATTTCCAACTATAAAAGGCATCCCTGGGAAAACATCTGAAAACATCATAGTGCTTCCGTTAATTTCAAATCGTGAATGCATCACCAGGTTCTTTGCTTCTTCCGGTAAAATATGGTCAGGATGTGGCGGTGCATCGCCAAAAGTCATGATTTCTGGTGTTTCTGTTTCAAACACTTGTGCATAGTAGTTAATTGCTTCTCGACAATTCCCGTTAAAATTAAGATAAATCTCAAGTGCCATCTTCTTCACTCCCGTGTATATGATTTTAGATAAAATTCTATTTGTTAGTGTAACATGAATAGTAATTTTTTTGAACTTTTAGATATATCCCGAATGACGAGAAGAATATCAGAATCGGAAATTGGATTATATTCAAAAAAGCTCGAGAGGAATGAATATGTATACCGACCATAAGGAACAATTCAAACAACACACATATAGGTTAAGACAAAACTGTTTGATGTAATCTTTAATCTCATTTAATCAAAAAATAAGAGCGAACTCCTTTTGCATGAAGGAGTTCGCTCTTATTTTTTTGATTGGGCATGTGTGATTTGCGAAATACCAAATACTCCTGCAATTTCTTGCAACTCCGGAGGTAGGACTCGAACCTACGACCAATCGGTTAACAGCCGATTGCTCTACCACTGAGCTACTTCGGAATAAAAAAATAACATTGTAATAATAGTATGACCAATAAATGGCGAGCGATGCATTCGTTTAGATAAATTGTTTAACTTATTTGCCCAGTGGTAAAACTGGGGGAAAATACGATATGTGAACAGGGGAGAATCTGCTATGGTCACTGAGAAGAAAAAACAGCAGAGTCATGCAAACCGATTTGCTTATTCAAGCCGAAATTTTTGGGGTGGCTTTCTATTCGGCCTCGGCCTTGTTGCCTTTATAGATGAGACCGTTTTCCATCAATTGTTGCATTGGCACCATTTTTACGACAAGTCCACGACGGATATCGGACTGGTATCTGATGGGTTATTTCATGCATTGAGTTGGTTCGCTACGATTGGATCATCTTTCATGTTAGCCGATCTTCATCGTCGACATGCATTTTGGCTCAAACGGTGGGTAGGTGGAATATTCTTAGGAGCGGGTACATTCCAGTTATATGATGGGACTATACAACATAAGTTGATGCGTTTGCATCAAATTCGCTACAATGTGGATATTACATTGTATGATGCTATATGGAATATTACTGCTTTCGCGATGATTGTTTTTGCATATATCCTTTTTGTGCATGATCGTGTAGGAAAAACGGTTAATAACAGTTAATATGGGTGCTAACAATCATGAAAATATCACGTTCATTACACAAATCTTCTTTGCAGTGCCACTTGTTCTAGCAATGTTATGGTATATAATCGCAGTTATTGTGACCTCACGTCGCTATAAGAAAAAATGGCCACTCCATCGAACTTTTTTCTGGGTCACGGGGATCCTCTGTGCTTCAATCGCGGTGATTGGTCCGCTGGCAGAACGTGCACACATGGATTTCAGTTCACATATGATCAGTCATTTACTTCTAGGCATGCTGGCACCGCTACTAATGGTGATTTCAGCACCGATGACACTCGCCTTACGAACATTGAAAGTGAATCATGCACGCAGACTTTCTTTTTTACTTAGAAGTCGCCAAACAGGTATATTAACTAATCCAATTTTCACGACACTTATCAATGGTGGCGGACTTTGGCTTATTTATACGACCGACATCTATATGCTGATACAGCAGAACATGTACCTAATTCTGTTGTTTCATGGCCATGTATTTATTGCAGGTTACCTATTTACGATTTCCATTATATATATTGATCCAACCTCCCATAGAAAAAGTTTCGTGTACCGATCATTCATATTATTGATTGCAGTTGCGGGTCATGGAATCTTATCGAAGTATATTTATGCTCACCCGCCTAATGGAGTTACTAAATCCCAGTCGGAAACAGGGGGGCTGATCATGTACTACGGTGGAGATGCAATTGAACTTGTTCTAATTTTTATCCTTTGTTTTCAATGGTATAAAGCGACACGTCCTAAAGACTGGTTACAGGACATCGTAATTTAGTTCTGATACCACGATAGCTTTAAAAAGGAACCACTATACTCAAGCCTATTTAAGTATAGTGGTTCCAATTTTATTAAGGGTAGAAGGGGTCATTCAATAAAGAACTGATTCTTTCTTTGTTTTAGATATTCAAAGGTATGGACTTGATGCAGCTTAGACTTTCAATAGGTTGCAGTCGCATGTAGATGGAGAGATGAAGAGCAGGGTATGACTCCGAACGATTATACAAAATATAATTAGTCCAGCACAAAAATGCTTTTTTTGAGTAATAAATTTTTTGGACTAACGTGCGCTTTTCTTACGTAAGAAGGCGTCTTTTTGTATTTGGCCAATTTAATTTAAGAGGATAATAAAATAAAGATATGATGACAACTGAATAGAATGGTTACCTAATGACTAAAATATAATTTGACAAGACACCAAATGGTGTTGTATTCTTAAAAACAAATAAGACACCATTCGGTGTCGTTTTGAGTTGTGCAGATCAGGGGGAGAGTGATTTTGAACAACACAAGACCAAATAGAGATATTTATGACGCAGTTGCCGATCCAACGCGGCGTAAACTGCTTCGTTTGTTGGCCGACGTGGAAGAATTGCCTCTCAATGAGATAACGGTTCATTTTCAAATGGGTCGTACAGCAGTTTCTAAGCATTTGGCTATCCTTAAAGATGCTGATCTCGTAATTGCTCGAAGGGTTGGTAGAGAAACGAGGTATCGGTTAAATCCCACTCCGTTGAAAGAGATTCAAGATTGGGTATCTTTTTACGAAGGATTTTGGAAAGAAAGAATTGTTAAATTAAATCATTTATTGGAGGAAAAAAAATGAAATCAGATGTATCATTAGATTTTCAATTTAAAAGTTCAATCGAGCAGGTGTGGAGCGCTTTAACAGATTCGGATACACTTGCAAAATGGATATGGAAAAATGATTTTAAACCAGTCGTTGGACATAAATTTCAATTCCGAGCTGAGCCAAATGAATGGTGGGACGGAATTGTAGATTGCGAAGTGCTCGAAGTCGACGAGCCTCATATATTATCTTACACTTGGGCAAGTGCCGGAGAAAGCACTACGGTTACATGGACTTTGAAAAAAGGTTCGGATGGAACTTCCCATCTACATTTCGATCAAACTGGATTCAGTGAAGAAACAAAAGCACGCCAAGGAGCTATTGAGGGAGCTAAATATAGTTGGATGCAAATGGGTGATCAGCTCGAAAAAGTGTTGGCAGAACTTTAAAAATGATTTCTTCATCCGCCATAGTACCTGCTTTTCAGGACTAATATTCCGAGTGGGTACTTGAAGATATAAATCAAATAGAAATTGATAATTATTAATATTAATCGCTTTAAACAAATAAACCATTCTTCAACAATAGGGTGCAATTCCGTAGCAAGAATTGTACTCTTTCTTTATGATAAGGGCGTATTTCTGAAGTAAGAAATGCGCCATTCTTTTGCAATATTAGAAATTAAAAACAAACGAGCAATTCTCCGGAATATAGTATAGCCAGTATTCTTTAAACAATTTTCTACAATCGGACGCTTTCCGGAACACGGAAAGCGTCGTTTTTACGGAATAAAGAATTGAGTTAAATTACAAGTTTTAAAATAATTGTAGTTTAACAAACCATTAGTAAAAACATAACAACGAATTTAGAAAACTTCGTTTAAAACTAGTATGAAGTCGTCAATTCGAAAATGACACAACAAATTCTATTAAAGTTTTACTAACATGGCAATACTAAATTTAGAGAATGGAGAGGGTATAAATATGAAAATAAATAGATTAATTGCGAACAATATTAACAAGTTAGATTCAGCACTACCAGTAGATAAATCGATTGGGATTGCTGGTTTGTCTGGATCTGGTAAAACAACTTTTTGTCAAACAATTGGTGAAGAATCCAAGAAGCGTCTCGTTTCATTATTGCCAAAGGCTGAATATCAGTATTTATTTTCCAATATTATGGAAACCAATTTCAGTGCCATCAAGATGGAAGAAATGCCTTTAGTACTTTTTCTCGGAAAATCATCCATTTCTTCCAATCCACGTTCAACAATTGGCACACATACTGGCGTATTTAAAGAGATTCGTGATACTCTCGCTGAAAAATTTAATCTTTCTCCAGAAGTTTTTTCATTTAATAATGAATTAGGCTGGTGTCCAGCATGTAAAGGACGCGGTACTACCAAAAATATTGAATGTAAAAAGTGTGAAGGCAAACGCTATAATCCAGAAGTCCTGCAATATAAGATAGAATTGTTGGATCAACCACATAGTATTTCCGATATTAACAACTTAAGTATTGAATCGATTCTATCATTAGCAGAAGTTCTACATATTAGTGAAACGAAACAACATATTCTTAAAAATATTATCAATATGAATATTGGTTATTTAACATTAAATCGCATTATGGGTACATTGTCAGGTGGTGAATTAACACGACTTTACTTGGCTGAATTCATGGCAGCAAGTGAAAATACCGTTATTATTATTGATGAAATCTCCGTGGGTCTTGATCACCAAACACTATTGAAAATTTTAGAACAGATTAAACATTTAGGATATAAGAATCAAATTTGGCTGATTGACCATTCAGACACAGTGCTCGACACAACAGACGTGCAATTATTCTTTGGACCTGGCAGTGGGAAATACGGTGGGAAAATTGTTGAAGTATCCCCACGTCCAAAACCAATCACTTGGGAACGAAATCGGGCAATGCCAACAGAATACTATCAATTTCATGATCTTTACAGTCGTAATATTCAAATGGCTGAAATTCAAATTCCCAAAAATAGAATTGTCACTTTTACGGGGGAGTCTGGATGTGGTAAATCTACGCTTGTCAATGAGTGTATAGCCAAAGATTTTCTCGATCGATATCCAAAAGATAAACTGGTAATGGTGGGGCAAAATCGAAACCAATCGATTACCAGTAGGTCAACAGTTGCTACTTTTCTTGATATTAAAAAGAAACTCACCAAATATAGTGAAGATATTGATGATATTTTTCAGCGCTCGATTGAAGATATTATTGATGAACTGCCAAACGAAGACATCGCTCATAAACGCTTGAGCTTATTGATCAAACTTGGACTTGGTTATTTGACATTGGAAAGAAAAACACAATCATTATCGAATGGTGAATTTCAATGTGTCCATTTAGTTTCTGAGCTGTTTGCCAACTCTAGAAACCCACATACGCTTTTTATTTTTGACGAGCCTTCAAAAGGTCTATCACAAAATATTTTAAATCAATTCATTGATAGTGTCAGGGTCATTCTGCAGGATGAATCTGTCTCAATAGTAATGATTGAACATAATTCTTATATGCTAGAAAACTCTGATTTTATCGTTAATTTTGGTAAAAGACAGCTTGCACCTGTGGAGCATCTTGATGTTGTCAGTCATGATGACTATTTTCGTCAACAAAACAGTACGGATAGAGTTGCTCCATTGCATATTTCTTCAACTATCAATGTACAAAATGGAATTAACTACTTAGAAGAAAATCAGATTGCCTATTTTAATAATGCAGAAAACGTCTATAAGGGCGGGATCTTAAAAAGCTTATCATCAATGGCTCGTTTGATATACGGTGAATACGAATCTGATTCAATTGCACCCGTCATCGCCATTGATCTGGAACGTCACTTGTATAGTCAATATAGTTTTCTCTATGAAATGGGTGGATTGATCAACCATATCATTGTGGCGCATCCAACCAATAAAGATACGAGTAGTTTCGATTTCTATTATCAAGACAATCATTGTCCAAGCTGCTCTGGCCGTAGGATGATTGAAAAATTTGATTTTGATGTTGTTATTCAGGACAAAGCCGTACCATTTTGGGAGGGTCTATTGCATCCAGACGTGATGGAGGTATTAAAACATTATCAATATCCAAAATTGCAATTCATTTTTGATGAAATTAAGAATGAACTCGGCCACGATCTGAGTAAAAGCTATAATGAAATGACAGAAGAGGAAAAGCATACCTTTTTATACGGGTATTGGGAAAAGTCGTTTTATGATAAAGCAGGTAAGACGCAGAGAACATGGCAAGGCTTTAACAACATAATTGGAATGTATATGTTCATTTCGAAATCGATTATTAAAGAGCAAATGAAAGCTTCTAAAGAGAAGATTACATGTCCGATTTGCGAAGGTTCTGTGTTAAATCATCATAAACAGCTCAAATTTGGCGATACGGATATTCGTGAGATTATAAAGCAGCCGATTGATCAAGTTTTGAAAACAGTAGGAACTTTACCGGAACTGGAAAAATTGAAAGCTATTGTAGGCGGCGATATGGCTTTGACGGAAGATGTCTCTCTGTTGCCTAGAGAAACACAAGTCGCTGTGAAAATGCTTGAATTAGAACTTGCAAGCTTTGCTGGTTATGAAATGGTACTGCAAAATGTATACCCATTCTGGGACAGTATTAAAGGCAATATTGAATTCATCAGCAACAGTAATCAGGTAACCATCTGTGATTTTGACAATATCAATGAGACGAGAGAAACAATCATAGACAAGTATTTCACTAATGGAACATATAAAAAACTAACATATGTTTATGAAGCGTTTGGTTACAAAAAACTTGTTACGCATATTAATAAGATAAAGAAAAGTCATCCATGTCCATTCTGTAAAGGAAAGAAAGTCATATCCGAAGATAATCTACATGACGGCGTATTTAAATTAACGATACCTTGTGTGAGTTGTAATGCAAGTGGTATCAATGATGAGGGACTTCTGGAAGTTGTCGAAGACATAGCAGTAGAAACATGGCTAACTGGAAAAGTCAGTGATGTTGTTAGTGAAAGCTTAAATCTTGAGCCTGTTGCAAATCTTCTAATTTTCAATCGTATTCGTGAGTTGAATAAACAAGAAATGATGGCGATCTACCAATACCTTGAGCAAAATAATTAAATTAGATTTATTAAAACAAGTGATATTTAAGTAATGAACTAGCTGTCAGTCAGTGAAGAAAACTCATTTGAATTAAGAGTTTTTATGTTTTTCTGAAGGGATCATGCTGGTTTAAGAGATAAAGGAGATATCAATGGAAGTTGCATACGAAACTAGCAGATTATTGTTAACGGTTTTTCAACAAAAAGATCTCGATGCTACAAAACATTTTTGGGGAGATGCATATGTGATGGAATATTCTGGGGGTGCCACACCTCATGAAAAACTTTCTCAAGTTCTAGAAGGCTATGAAAAATGCCATCAAGAAAAGGGATTATCAGTTTATGCAGTAACGGAAAAAAGTACAGGAAAAGTCATTGGTGCAGCCGGATTTAATATAAGCGATTCAGTCGAGAAAATTGAGTTAATTTATCATTTTTCAAAACCAAGCTGGGGAAAAGGATTCGCAACCGAAGCAGCAAAAGCGTGCATTGAAATTGCAAAACGACTTCAACATGTTGAGCTTATCTACGCGTCAGCAGATCCACATAATCTGGATTCCACCAAGATTTTGGAGAAGATTGGATTCAAGTTTATCGAAATGAGATGGTTTGAAGACACCAACCAGAACGAACCATATTACGAATATCTTGTTCGTAAATGAGATGGCCAGACCATAATATTCAGTTAAAATCATACCAACAATGGAAAAACTAAAAAATGTGGCAACAGACTGTTTACGGGAGACGTAAGCAGTTTTTTTATGGTTTCTTCAAAATCTTTAAATATATACACCTCGATAGTCTATATTCATTCTTTACTCGCACTCAAAACATCCAAAAAAACCACATGTCTTACACACGAACAACTTTTGCAACAAAATAACCCACTTATTTTCTATTTGTTGATTTAAAAGCCTGATGTATATGAGAGGGAAGGGGAGAGCATTAATTTTGGAGAGACATTGGGAAGGGATTTCATTTTTGCATATAGACTATCGAGGTGTATAATTAACAATAAAAGGAGTGTTTTGATGAAAATACCTTCTTTCCAAGATAGTGTTGGTTTCAGTGTAAAAGATACTTTGGCTTTATATTGGCTACATATCGTTTCTACGAATCCTACGTATCCCAAAGATGTGTACCAACAATTTATTGAAACCTTTCCTGGTCGAAAAGTAGGGTATGAATATGTTGCAAGAGTCGCAAAACAATTAGAAAGCAATGGCTTCCTAACATCGACTGTAAATGAAGCAAAGAAAGTGTACTCAATCACTGAGGCAGGAACAAAACGTCTACACGATTACCAGGACACTTATTTCAAGCGATTTAATGAAGTAGCGACAGTAATCAATCGCATGTATTATCATTTGACCCATAATGGGAAGAAACCTGAAGCTCCATCGATGGCACTCCATCCGGATTTCCGTCCATATCTGGCAAAACTTCTCTCAGTCAAGGATGTCGTAAGGTACATGGCATTAAAAATGAGTCTCAATCGATCTTCTTTTTACATGGCGGAAGTGGGGGATCAAATGGACGATTTATTCGGTTGGTCACCATCAAATGGCTATTTATATCAATTGGTCCATGAGATGGAAGAAACAGAATTATTATTTGGTCAATGGCGGGATGAACGGCGAACGGTTCGGATATTGAAAGGAACCGATGTAGGGAACCAGTTTTTGCATACTGTCGAACAATCGCTATTGGAACGTGTTATGAGTGTCCGCACTTATCTTCACTACATTTTGAAATTTTTAAATAAAGAGAAATCAGCAAACTGAATTGTTAACTTTGCATAATTTGTCGAAATGACCAATTAGAAATATACCATCCTTATGATACAATTGCGATAATACATTTTTGTGATGTTATTAAAACAGACTCAACATCAATGGAAGTACTTGATTACCAAACAAAAAAACACTTATATAGATCAACATTGTCCGAACCCAAATTCCTATTGAAGGAGCAAAATACTTGGATGTTAAACTAAATCACAAAATCATTAAAGAAGTATGCGGTACAGTCTCCTTCAAAAAGGGAGACTCTTTTTATCGTACGGGTAAAGTCTCTTTCGAAAGTTACGGTCCAGAAAGTTGTATAGCCGTCGTTTCAGGCACCGAAGATTTTAAAGTGTCGATCGAGAAGAAAATGAATGGCAAATTCAACTCCACATGTAGTTGTCCAAAACTCGTGTCTTTCGAGAAGGATTGCCAGCATATTGCTGCCGTTCTATTATCAATATGCGAGCACCAAAACCGTGGTACATCTACTAGCAATCTCCATGAAAGTCTTGATATTCATCCTGTCCCTGATCAAGGACTTACTGATGGATTCATAACTTTGTTCCAAAAACAACCCAATCGAGCAAGAAAACAGCTGCACTTTGAAAAAAGGCTGTTACTTGATGTCGAGTTTACATGTAAATTGGTCACGGTAGGCATGGGACAATACATGTTAGGTATAGAGCTAAGGGTTGGTCAGTCACTCGTCCAAGATATCCGGAACTTCCTGAAGCATTTGAAAGATGGAACGCCAATCTTGCTATCCAATTCATTTAGTTATAATCCCAGTCTCCATTGCTTTCAACTTGAAACAGATGCAGTTTTAGGGAAACTCATTGACATCGTCAAAGACGAACAAATGTACATGGATGGTTTATTAGATCCTTCAGATACCTCAATTGATAAGCAGGTTTTACTGATTCCGCCATCTTCTTGGAACAGCCTATGTGACAGCCTGGAGAATGCAAAAAATGTTAAATTGGAAAGTCCGACTCAGACGTACGAAGGTCTAAGGATATCAACAGACCCTCTTGATTTAAAATTCATATTTGATGAATCGGCAGGAGTAGACTTTCAGCTTACAATCCACGAATTGAATCGAATGGCTGTTTTGCATTCATATCAGTGTGTCCTATATGAAGGTACACTTTTTCGAATGGACAGTGATGATTGCAATCGTCTCTATGAACTGAAACAGATGCTGAATTCGTCAGGAACGAACCTTATTCTCATTCCAAACGATCAGATTGAGTCATTCCTCGAAAAAGTGGTTCCAGGTTTGAGAAAATTAGGTGAGGTCCAGATCTCTGAAGGAATTACCAGTCAGTTCTTGAAAACTCCATTAATAGCGAAGTTATATTTGGATCGCGTCAAAAACCGTTTGCTTGCTGGACTTGAGTTTCACTATGAAAATTTCGTACTCAATCCACTGGAAAGTCGGGAACTGAAAGCAGGCTCCATGCTCGTCAGGGATATCGAGAAAGAAGAAGCTATCCTTCGGCTGATGGACGATAGCATGGCTGTCAAAACGGACGGTGGGTATTTTTTGCATAACGAAGAGTTGGAATATGAGTTTTTGTACTATATCGTCCCGAAAATTCAGAAACTTGCACAAATATATGTAACTACAGCCGTCAGAAATCGCATTTTCAGGGAGAATCCCCGTCCGAGGATCAGGGTGAAAGTCATGAAGGAAAGGACCAATTGGTTGGAATTCAAATTTGAAATGGATGGCATTCCTGAAAAACATATTCGTGAGATTCTATTGGCCCTCGAGGAGAAACGAAAGTATTTCCGTTTGCGAAACGGATCATTGCTGTCATTGGAAACAAAGGAGTTTGAAGAAATCAATCGTTTCCTGAATGCAGGACCGGTTCAGGAAGATGATTTGGAAAAGGGATTGAACTTACCATTAGCGAGTGGGCTTCAACTGTTGAATTCAGCCGATGCCAAAGCCTTTTCATTGGAAGAATCTTTGCTCGAGTTTCTTGAAAGTATCCGCAATCCTGAAAGCATGGACTGTGAGATACCGAAAAGCTTAGAATTCATACTGAGGGATTATCAAAAAGTGGGCTATAAATGGATGAAAGCCCTTGCCAGTTATGGATTGGGAGGGATTCTTGCTGATGACATGGGTCTGGGTAAAACGCTGCAAAGCATTACTTACATACTTTCGGAGTTACAAGATATGCGAACACGGAAGCTTCCGGCTCTAATTGTTTGCCCATCCTCATTGACCTATAACTGGTTAAGTGAACTGAACAAATTTGCTCCAGATGTCCAGGCCTTGATCATTGATGGAACTCAAAAGGAAAGAGTCCTGCTTCAAAAGGATGTATCGGATATGAATGTCTTGATCGTTTCCTATCCGTTGCTCCGTCGAGACATAACTTGGTATGAGAAACAGGCATTTCACACCGTATTTTTTGATGAGGCACAGGCGTTCAAGAATCCTTTTACACAAACTGCTCGAGCCGTGAAGAAAATAAAGGCAAATCATCGTTTCGCACTTACCGGTACACCTGTGGAAAATGCGCTGGAAGAACTTTGGTCAATTTTCCACGTGGTCTTTCCCGAATTGTTCCTTGGCTTAAAGGAATTCAGCAACCTTTCAAGAGATACAATCGCCCGTCGTACTCGACCATTTTTGCTTCGTAGAATGAAAGAGGATGTTCTTGCAGAACTCCCCGAAAAAATTGAGACGAGCGAATCCATGGAGTTGCTTCCTGACCAAAAGAAACTTTATGCAGCGTATTTATCCAAACTTCGTCATGACACGTTGAAGCATCTGGACAAAGAGGGTATCCGTAAAAATCGCATTAAAATCTTGGCAGGTCTGACACGGCTACGGCAGATATGTTGTCACCCAGCACTGTTTGTTGACGGCTATAATGGGAGTTCAGCGAAATTTGAACAGCTCATGGATATCATTGAAGAATCCAGGCTTTCCGGAAGGAGGGTGCTGATTTTCTCCCAGTTCACGAAAATGCTTGAACTTATCGGAAGAGAATTAGCGAGTCAAGGACTTCCATTCTTCTACCTGGATGGTAAAACGCCATCAAATGAACGTGTGGAAACCTGTAATCGATTCAATCTCGGGGAACGTGATTTATTCCTGATTTCCTTGAAGGCAGGAGGGACAGGTCTTAACTTGACAGGTGCCGATACCGTCATACTGTATGACAATTGGTGGAACCCGGCTGTCGAACAGCAAGCCGCAGACCGTGCACACCGAATGGGACAGAAAAATATAGTACAGGTCATCAAGCTTGTAGCCCGAGGAACGATCGAGGAAAAAATGAATGAACTACAGGAGAAAAAAAGACTTCTGATTGAAGAAATTATCGATTCGGATAAACATTTTTCTTCCGCTCTGACGGAAGAGGACATTAGGGAAATCTTGATGATTTAATATATTTTAGGTAGTACAAAAAGACATTCATCGATCTTATGATGAGTGTCTTTTTACTATTTAAATACAATTATCTCGACTTAGTTAAACTATTAGGTCATATAAAGTCAAAACGAATAATAGAATAACACTATAAAACATCTTCTAAAATCAATGGGGGACTATAATGAAGAATTATGAAGCACGCCATGTTTTCATGTTATTCGGCATTTGTATTTTATTAGTGTCACCGGTCTTTATTTTATTAGTGCCATTAACCGTTGTAGCAACTAAATATGATAAGTTGGGGGCATGGATTACCTATACACCAGGAGCGAACTATCTTTTGTTTGGCTTAGGGGTGATATTAATCTCATTTGCTAGCCTAATCGTATTTTTTCTAAATCTAAAAAAAGGTGCAATTGTTGGGGGATTGATTTGTACGATTCTTTCCGGAATTGCTTTTTATAGTTCGTCATTACCTTATGTGACGTTAACCAATGATGAAATATCTTTTCGAAAGGTTTTTTCTTTAGAAAGACAAACCTATTCATGGGATGACCTCGATCGTTTTGTCTATTATGAAACTCCGCAACAAAAAGAAGAGACACCATATTATGAATTTTATTTTACAGATGGAAACATGCTCTCCATGTATCAAAACGGTCATTTCACTGAAGTGGTTCAAAAAAATGTGCATAGTAAAGTCATGCTGTTGGGTATACCAGTTGAACACATTCACGATTATTAAAAGAAGAATAGAATAAATCCCAATTGAGCGATTTTCAAAACTGTCAACTACGTATGGAAAGACCGTTGACAAAATTTTAACTTTAACATATTGTATAAATATTACGAATATTGTGCCCTATAGAGGAGATTGTTTTATGAGTGTGACTATTCTTAACTAACCCGTTAATTTCATACGGTCTTGAAATAAGTGAAAAACCGAGAATCTCTTGGTTTATTCAGCATGCACTTTTTCAAGTATTGTTAAGAACAAGCATCATAGCAAAGAACAATGGATAACTCCAGCTATGACATGTATTTGTCATAGTCTTTTTTGTGTCTAGAGTTGATTTTGAGGTACTAACTCGAATAATAACTAGTTTACACAAAAAAGGGGTCCCGAAATTTCTAAGCCGTCATGAGTGTTTTCATGACGGCTTTTTTCTGTAAACAAAAAGGAGGAAACAAAAAATGAACCAACAGGCCATTTATGTATTGGGTTATCAAGAAATAATACAAGAAGTTGGCAGTTATGCCATTACCGAACGTGCTAAGAAAACAATTGAAGAATTGCGCCCATCAACTAACAAGAAGAAGATTGAACATGGTTTAAGTGAAGTACACGAAGCCCTTCAAATAATGAAAATAAGTTCAAGTGTGCCATTGCATACTTTGAATGATATAGAGCAATACATTGAACTGGCAAAGAAGGGCTTATACATTCGAGCCGATCAATTTTCCAAGATTCTTTCATTTTTGGATCACTGCAGTAAATTGAAGCGTTTTATGAAGGATAAGAATTATGTAGCGCCAACCATCAGTCTGTATGCCGAGTCAATTGAGGATTTGAACGAACTAGAGAGTGAAATTAGCCGCTGTTTGAGGCATGGGCAGATTGACGATTACGCTTCAAAAGAACTGTTGTCTATTCGAAAACAGTTATCCATACACCTGACAAAGGTGAAAGAGAAAGCTCAATCCATGGTAAAGTCGAAATCGATTACGCCCTATTTACAGGAGGGAATCATTTCGGAAAGAAATGGACGTTTTGTATTCCCGGTAAAAAGAGAATATCGGAACAAGGTTAAAGGTACAGTCATTGATACTTCAGCTTCGGGAGCCACTTTATTCATGGAACCCAAAGAACTTGAAGAAATGCAGGAATCAATCGACTTACTGAAAATTTCAGAAGAGCATGAAGTCGAGAAAATCCTGTACGAACTTACCGAGAAATTCCTTGATCATGAAAATATCCTTAAAATAGCGATGGATACCATGCATCACTATGATGTTATTTTTGCCAAAGCCAAGCACAGCCAAAGCATTGCCGGGGAGCGTCCTTTGTTGAATGAGGATTATTGTATTCACTTAATAGGTGCACGACATCCCATGTTGAAGGAACATGCAGTACCACTATCTCTGCAATTTGGAGAAAATGATCAGGCACTCGTCATCACGGGACCGAATACTGGAGGGAAGACAGTAACATTGAAAACAATCGGCCTATTAACCATGATGGCTCAAAGTGGATTGTATATACCGGCTAAAAGAGGCAGTTCATTGCACATATTCAATCGAATCTTCGTCGATATTGGAGACGGGCAAAGCATCGAACAGAATTTGAGCACTTTTAGTTCACGCCTTTTGAATATAATCGAGATTTTGAAACAGACGGATAATCAGTCCCTTGTTTTGCTAGATGAGCTAGGTTCCGGAACGGACCCAAGTGAAGGGATGGCATTGGCGATAGTCATTCTCGAACAGCTTTTTGACAAGGGAGCAACCCTATTTGCAACGACTCATTATAGTGAGCTGAAGGATTTTGCTGACAAGAAGGATGGATTCGTCAATGGATCGATGGAATTTGATATCGAAACGCTTAGGCCCACGTATCGACTGTTATTGGGGGAAGGTGGTAAAAGTCAGGCATTCGATATTGCATTGAAGCTTGGCTTACATCCAAAATTGATTGAAAAGGCATCACTGATTACTTATAAAAATGAGAAGCAGCTTCCAGCTAATCCTAGTGAAGTTGACTTAAAAGATCATCATTATTTACAACAACTATCCACAAATAAATATGCCAGAAAAGCGAATGCGAACAAAGTTTCAATAGGTGATGAAAAGATTATAATGTTCAATCAAGGAGATAATGTTACGATAACTGCTACAGAAGAGACTGGAATCGTCTATAAAGGACCGGATAGTACAGGGAATTATATCGTTCAAGTGAAAGATGTAAAGAAAACATTCAATCACAAGAGATTGAAGTTGCATATTAAAGGCAGTGAATTGTATCCGGATAATTATGATTTTGATATTATTTTCAAATCCAAAGACTACCGTAAACTGAAGAAACAGTTCGATAAGAAGCATGTCGATGGTTTGAATTTGGTTGATGAGGAATAATACTAATCTTTATAAATATGTTGGTAATGCAAGAAATAAAAGACAACTTTTAACTGAACTAGCGATATGAAACACACAGAACATCTATTTTAGGCTGCCGAAACCCGAATTCTTGAGGTTTTGACAGCCTAATTTTTCATTTATTTATTCATTTTGGAACTATTATCTTGTACTTTGATCCGTGATAAAGTAGCCAATCATACAAAAAAACATTTCGTTCGGAATTTTCAGAAATTATCATTGACATCTTCTCCCACCACTATTAATCTAATATTAATATTACAGTTTTACCATAAAACGCATTTTAAGTGTTATATATTATACTGATCGCTGTTCAAATCCTATGGGTTTGCCGATAGTACAAATGCTTGTCAACTTGGAGATTATGTGGTCAGGATGGCTACAAGATAAGGGATGGATTATTTTACGCATGGCTCCGAAACATATCTTGCAAGTTCATTGAAAGCCTTCCTCAACTTGGTGGGCAATCGGAGGCTTAATATCGCGAAAAGTATATATACGATATTGCAGATTTGAACAGTTGATTTGTTTGAACCAAGAGAAAATAAGAATTGGAAAGACAACTCGATGGGACGTTTAAGTTTATTACAAACAAAGGGACATATTATTCAAAAACAATCTTCATCACCACTGGAAATGACGCAATCCATCCGAAAAAACTGGAGTTTGATTTTGGAGAAAAACAACATCGTCGTACATTCCAATAAGGAAACCAGCATACACGGCATTTATGCTGAAGGTGATATTTATACGTATGAAGGAAAAGTTAAGCTGATTGCTTCAGGATTTCGGGAAGCAACAACAGCCATCAGTAATACAAAACAAAAGTCCATATTGATCCAACATCAAAAGTCCAACCGCTCCACAGTACTTCAGTTATGGATAAAGCAGGAAAACAAGTCGAAGTAGCAATGAAATGGGAATTAATCAAAACATACACAGTAACGCGCTTCATTGTAACAGAGTATTTGGATGGCGTGTACGTAACGTTATGGAAAGCGTCTACTATGCATATGTTAGACAAAGGAGGGACACGGATGACGAATTTCAACAGCACGAATGACGAAAAACAGCTCGAGCAATTTATGCAGCGTATAGAAGCAAATGACAAGATTGAAGCGAGCGATTGGATGCCTGATGAGTACCGGATGACTTTGATCAAATTGATTTCAATGCATGGAATGAGCGAAATCATGGGAGCCCTTCCTGAAAAGGAATGGGTACCAAAAGCTCCCACACTACAACGGAAACTTGGAATTATGGCAAAGGTTCAAGATGAAATGGGTCATGGTCAACTGCTGCTGCGGGTAACGGAAGACTTGCTGGTGCCATATGGGAAAAACCGTGCAGACTTGATGCAAGATTTATTCAATGGAGATTTGAAGTTTCATAATGTCTTCCACATGGAAACGAAAACCTGGGCAGATGCCGGAATTATCGGATGGCTTGTGGATGGAGCCGCAATCATCACACAAACAGACATGCTCAAGGCTTCATACGGTCCATATGCGAGAGCGCTGCAACGGATTTGCGCAGAAGAAGTTTTCCATGCACAACACGGCGAATCCATCATCTTGGCTTTAGTGGAGGGTACTGATCTGCAAAAGGCCATTGTCCAGGAAGCACTTGATAGATGGTGGGAGCCGCTCCTCATGTTCTTTGGGCCGGCAAGTAAAGAAACGACGGGTTCTTCCAAACAAGACCTGACAATTAAATATAAAATTCGTACCAAAACAAATGAAGAATTCAGGCAAATCTTTTTTGATAAATACATTCCCCGCATCATTTCATTAGGCTTGAAGATTCCAGATCCAACCTTGCGATACGATCAAGACAGCAAATTGTGGTTTTACGAGCAGCCGGATTGGAATGCATTCAAGAAAATCATTAAAAACCAAGGGCCTCGCTCGGAAGCTAGATTGAATTTACGCCGGCATTCTTATGAATATAATTCCTGGGTTCGAGATGCACTCAGCACAAGCAGCAGTTGAAGAAAGGGGCTGTAACAAATGGGTGAAGAAAAAACATTCTATCAAGAATATGAAATTTTCAGCAAGCGCACACCGAGCTCTGCATTCCAGCATCAATACAGCTTACTGGCACCAAACGAAGAAATGGCGCTGATTATGGCACAAGAAAATTTCATGCGCCGAGAGCCTGTTGCTGACATTTGGATCGTCAACAGGAAAAACATCAAACGGATGAATGCAGATGAGAAATTGACGCTTGGCCGTCTTGAAAACAAGGATTACCGAACGACAAAAGGCTACGGCTACCTTAAAAAGAAATGGCGCAAATATGAACAAGAAATTCTGGATGAAAAAGAAATCCTGTCCTGGGGAGGAGAACGAAAATGAGCAGCGATGAAACCGTGATGGACACTGGATACACGGAAGCAGTAACAAGCTTGTTATACCAGTTGGCGGATGATGACTTCATGTATTCATTCCGTGGATCTGAATGGCTGGGACTAGCTCCCCACATCGAGGCTGACATCGCATTTTCTTCAATTAGTCAGGATAGCATGGGGCATGCAGCGATGTTCTACAAGTTGCTAGAAGATTTAGGTGCAGGAAATGCAGATAAACTTGCCCATTTTCGGCCAGCTATCGAAAGAAGGAACTCCATCTTGACGGAGCGCGTGAACGGTCAAGGGTACTACATGGAAACGCCACATTATGATTGGGCATATGCGGTTGCAAGAAGTTATTTCTATACTCAAGCAAAAAAAGTGAGAATCGACTCCTTGTGCGAAAGCTCATTCAAGCCCCTAGCCGATGTCGCAGTAAAAGTAAGAATGGAACTTTATTATCACAAAATGCACTGGGATACTTGGTTCAAACAGTTAATGAGTTCGACGGAAGTAGCTAAAAAGAAAATGGCAGACGCCATCAAGCTCGTCATGAATGATTTTGGCGACGTATTTTCCTACGGAGATCAGAAACAGCAAATCGAATCCCATGGCCTGATTGGCAGTGAAGAAGATTTGAAGGGAAGATGGAGAATGAATATCGAGCCCTTCTTTGTATCGCTGCACTTGCAAGTGCCTGAAATTCCCGAAGGTCCTGTGAAAAATGGGCGCAATGGAGAACATAGCGGCGATTTGGATGAAGGATTAGCCACACTTTCCGAAGTGTGTTCAGCCGATACTGCCGCAGTCTGGTAATTCATTTCTCGGAAAGGAGAATACAAAATGGCTGCATCTGTGCAAGTTTCAGCTGCTCGCGTTTATGATGTGCTTTATAAAGTAAAAGATCCTGAAATTGACTCTGTCAGCATCGTTGATCTTGGTATGGTGGGTGAAGTCATAACGGATGGAAACCATGTGAAAATTGTACTGTTGCCGACCTTTCTTGGATGCCCGGCACTTGAAATTATCAAAAAAAACACGTTGAATGCCGTAAAGGAACTTCCCGAAGCAGGTGAGGTTGAGGTTGAATTCGCATATAATCCACCATGGACGTCAGATCGAATAACTGAAGAAGGGCATAAGGGTCTTAGGGCATTCGGCATTGCCCCGCCTCCACTCTATTTCAAGGAAGACGGCTCATGGCATGTGGATTGCGCCTATTGCGGCTCTACCTATGTGACAATGGAAAATATATTTGGGCCGACAGCATGCCGAAGCATTTTATACTGCAAAAGCTGCAAGAACGTTTTTGAAGCAATGAAACCGGTCTCGACACTAATGTGAAAAGAGGAGAAAATATGGCTAAATTAATCGCTTTATACAAACACCCGGAAAATAAAGAGGTTTTCGATGATCACTACTTCAACGTGCATGGACCTCTTACGTCGAAGATTCCCGGACTGCGTGAAATGAAGGTGACAAAAATGACAGGTTCACCAATGGGTGGAGAAGGCAAGTACTACATCATGTGCGAGATGATTTACGATAACATGGAATCCTTGCAGCAAGGCATGCGTTCTGCTGAAGGAAAAGCATCAGGCAAGGATCTGATGGGATTTGCGGGTGACCTTGTCACATTGATGATCGGCGAAGAGGCAAAATGAAATCCTTCGACTTCATCGAGACATCCATTGAGGGAAGTGTTGCGGTAATCGAGCTGAATCGTCCCCGCCAGCTAAATTCCTTGAATCGGAAACTGGTAAGCGAACTCGTCGAAGCGATGGAACATTTCGACCGGAACGACCAAGTGCGCATCATTGTTTTGACCGGCAAAGGGCGGGCGTTTTCTGCAGGAGCAGACATCGATGAAATGACGGACGATGATCCAATCAGCTTGGAACTCCTGAATCAATTTGCAGATTGGGACCGTTTCGCGCTTATTAAGAAGCCGTTAATCGGCGCAGTTAAAGGATTCGTTTTCGGTGGCGGATTTGAGCTTGCCCTATGCTGCGACATTTTGATCGCAGCAAGTGGGACTGAGTTTTCATTCCCGGAAGTCGGCCTTGGTGTCATGCCGGGTGCAGGGGGGACACAGCGATTGACGAAACTTGCCGGCCGCACGAAAGCATTGGAATGGCTTTGGACTGGTGAAAGGGTCAGTGCCGAAGATGCGCTCAGATATGGCGTGATCAATAAAATCGTTGCCTCCGAACTCTTAATGGAAGAAGCCTTGAAGTTTGCGAATCGGCTTGCCAAACAGCCGCCGCTCTCGCTACGCCTTATCAAGGACTCGGTAAACAAGGCTGTTGATTCCAGCTTATCTGAAGGAATGCAGTATGAACGGAAAAATTTCTATCTGCTGTTTGCCACTCAGGATCAAAAAGAGGGCATGAATGCTTTTATTGAAAAAAGAAAACCGGACTATCGAGGCAAGTGAGGAATGTGGAAGATGTTTGAAACAATTCGCTATGAGGTCAAAGACGCCGTTGCATGGCTCTATCTAAACAGGCCCGACAGTTTGAATGCATTTGTAGCCAAGATGAACCGTGAAGTGAAAGTAGCCGTAAAAACAGCATCTAATGATGAACAAGTCCGCTGCATTGTCATCACTGGCGAAGGTCGGGCATTTTGTTCCGGACAGGATTTATCGGAAGTTGACGAACAGATGGATCACGGCCAAGTTTTGCGCGACCATTATGGTCCCATGATAAAGCAAATCAGGCTTTGCGATAAACCGATTGTCGCAGCTGTAAATGGCGTCGCAGCCGGGGCAGGCTTCAGCCTTGCACTTGCCTGTGACTTCAGAGTCGTATCAGAGCGTGCAAGTTTTTTGAATGCTTTCATACATGTCGGCCTCATTCCCGATTCAGGCAATCTTTATTATTTATCTCAGCTCGTTGGTCAAACAAAAGCGGTCGAACTCTCGATACTGGGAGAAAAGGTCAGTGCGACTGATGCGCTGCATATGGGCCTTGCAAGCAAAGTGTACCCTTTTGAAAGCTGGGAAGAAGACGTAGCTGCTTTTGCCGGGCGTCTAGCCACTTTGCCGACAAAAGCAATCGGGTTGATCAAACGCTCCTTGATGGCCATTCCACAACTGTCTTTTGAAGATTACCTGGAGCATGAAGCACAAGGGCAGCGAATCGCAGGTCTTACAAATGATCACCGTGAAGGTGTCACAGCGTTTATGGAAAAAAGAAAGCCTGTTTTTTCAGGACAATAGGAGGAATAATCACATGACGACCATTCGAGAAAATGCAACGGAGCAAGAATCGATGAAACGGGATTTCTATCATTTAATCATCAATGGTGAGAAAGTTAAAAGCAGTACAGGAGAAACCATTAAAACTTTCAATCCGGCAACGGGCGAACTGATTGCTGAAGTGGCGAAAGCTTCAAAAGAGGATGCTGAAAAAGCAGTGGAAGCAGCCCGTAATTCCTTTGACCATGGCAAATGGAAGTTGTATCCGATTGGGCGCCGTTCACAGACACTGAATAAAATTGCCGCTATCATGCGCGCTAGATTCAATGAACTTGTGGAACTGGAGATCCTTGATACAGGAAAGTCCCTTCACGCAGCTCAAGGGCAGGTGTCGCAGGCAATTGAGGATTTCGAGTTTTATGCAGGCGCAATTGTCGGGCACCGCGGTAGCGTCAACAATGTGCCTGGACAGTTCCACAACTACACGGAGATAGAGCCAGTAGGGGTTTGCGCGCAAATCATCCCATGGAATTATCCATTGATGATGGCTGCATGGAAAATCGCGCCAGCCATCGCTGTAGGATGTTCCGTCATTGTCAAACCGGCATCTCTCACACCTTTAACTGCCATTATTCTTGGAGAAATCTGTCTTGAAGCAGGAGTTCCTGCGGGAGTGGTAAATGTTATCCCGGGGAATGGGGCGGACGTGGGGAACTTTTTGGTCGAGCACCCGCGAGTAAATAAAGTCGCGTTTACAGGATCAACGCCAATCGGCAAAGATATCATGGCCAAAGCATCACAAACATTAAAACGCGTAACACTGGAGCTTGGAGGGAAATCTCCAAGTCTTGTATTTGAAGATGCAGATATTGACGCTGCGGTAGATGGTTCCTTGTTCGGAATTTTCTACAATTCGGGCCAATCATGTGAAGCACGTTCCCGTTTATATGTCCATGAAGACATTTACGATGAATTTATGAACAAGTTTATTGAAAAGACGAAAAAATTACAGCTGGGAAATCCATTCAATAAAGGCACTCATGTAGGCGCAATCATCGATCAAGGTCAGCTTGACACCATCGATAGTTATGTTCAATCAGCAAAAAATGAAGGAGCGGACATACTTGTCGGTGGGAAAATTGCGAAACTGGAGGGCTATGAAAATGGCTTCTGGTATGAGCCAACAATTATTGCCAATGTCACTCACTCGATGAAAGCCGTAACGGATGAAATCTTCGGACCTGTAGTCGTTGTGATGAAGTTCAAAGATGAAAAAGAAGCGATCCGATTGGCAAACGATTCAGAGTTCGGATTAGGTTCGGCTGTTTGGTCAAAAGATGGTGCCCGTGCGACACGCGTAGCAAATCAGATCCAGGCGGGAATCGTAATGGTAAACTGCCCGTTTTCTGCATTTCCTGGAACACCGTTCGGAGGTTATAAGCAATCCGGTTTCGGACGAGAATTATGCATCGAGACACTGGATCTATATACAGAAACGAAAAGTATCTTATCTTACTACGGCAGTCGTCCATTGAATCCGTTCGGCTTATAAAAATTATGTAAATGACGGACAGGAGGTTTCAGACCCCCTGTCCGTATTCTTTCACCGAAATGGAGGGGTAGAAAGTGATCAATCGAATAGTAGTTGTCGGTTCCGGCTTGATGGGCAGAGGAATCGCGTATATTGGCATAGTGGGGGGCTTTTCAGTCACCGTTGTCGACATTCAAGAATTTGCTTTGCAGAATGCGAAAAAAGAAATTGAACGCACGATTGAAAAAGGCCTGTCTCTAGGGAAAATTTCGTCCGATCAGGCTGCTCAAGCGCTTCGCAATATTAGCTATGAAAGTGACTTGGCCTTAGCTGCGGGTGTTGCTGATTTGATTATTGAAGCAGTCCCCGAAGTAACGTCCATCAAAAAACAAGTATTCGAAGCCATGGAACAATCAGCTCCTGCTCATTGCTATTTTGCTTCGAATACGTCGACAATGAGTCCGACAGAAATAGCATCATTCGCCAATCGTCCGGGTAAAACAATTGCCATGCACTTTTTTAACCCTGTACATAAAATGCCGCTTGTAGAAATTGTCCGGGGCTTGGAAACAAGCGACGAGACAGTCCAGACCATTCAGGAAGTAGCAGTGAAAATGGGCAAAGAAACCGTGGTCATCAATGAATTTCCAGGGTTTGTTACGAGCCGGATCAGTGCACTTGTCGGCAATGAAGCCTTCTACATGCTTCAGGAAGGACTTGGTACGCCTGAAGCAATCGATAAAGCGATCAAGCTTGGTTTGAATTATCCTATGGGGCCATTTGAACTCGTGGATCTTGTTGGACTTGATACACGTCTGAATAACTTGAACTATCTGCATGCCAAGCTTGGGGAAAAGTACCGTCCGGCACCACTTCTGGAGCAATATGTAAAAGCTGGTCGTCTCGGACGTAAAAGCGGCAAAGGCGTATACGACTATACAATAGAAGAAGAGTGGGCCAAGAAATGATGCGAGAAGTTGTCATAGTGGATGCGGTAAGGACGCCTATCGGTAGATACAACGGTGCATTAAAAGATGTACGGCCGGATGATTTGGGTGCAGTCGTGATCAAGGCACTTATGGAACGGAATCCCTTCTTGGAAGTCCGTGAAATTGAAGAAGTGGTATTGGGAAATGCAAATCAATCTGGCGAAGACAACCGCAACGTGGCACGGATGGCCGCTTTACTGGCAGGTTTGCCTGTTGAAGTTGCAGGCACCACGATCAACCGACTTTGTGGTTCTGGTCTTGATGCCGTTATGTATGCGGCAAGAGCTATAGCAGTGGGTGAAGGAGACATTTTCATTGCGGGCGGAACCGAAAGCATGACTCGTGCACCACTCGTAATGGCCAAACCGGAACAATCTTTTCCAAGAGGCAATATGGAACTGCAGGATACGACAATCGGCTGGCGCTTTACCAATAACAAGCTGCAGGCAATGTATGGGACGGATTCAATGCCCCAAACAGCTGAAAACGTGGCACGCGAATACAAAATCACTCGTGAAGCCCAGGACATGTTTGCCTATCAAAGCCAGCAGAGGGCGAAAAAAGCATTGAAAGAAAACCGATTCGCGGAAGAAATCGTACCAGTTGTATATGTGGACCGTAAAGGTAACACGGTAACAGTGGATCAAGACGAACATCCCCGTCCTGATACGACACTTGAGAAGCTTGGGCAACTGAAACCAATTTTCAAGGATGGCACCGTTACAGCCGGAAACGCTTCAGGCGTCAATGACGGAGCGTCCGCATTGCTCCTCATGAGTGCGGATAAAGCGAGAGAGTTGAACCTTACCCCTCTAGCCAAATACAAGGCAGCTGCAACAGCCGGACTCAAACCCAATGTGATGGGACTTGGTCCGATTTATGCCTCCAGGAAAGTGCTCGAACGGTCAGGCTTGAGTATAAGCGATATTGGGCTGGTTGAACTGAATGAAGCCTTTGCTTCGCAATCAATTGCATGCATGGACCAATTGGGTTTGGAAGACACAAAAGTAAATGTCAATGGTGGGGCCATCGCTTTTGGACATCCACTTGGTGCCAGTGGAGCACGTATTTTAACGACACTATTATATGAAATGAAAAAACAGAAAGTTCAATACGGCCTAGCTACGATGTGTATCGGTGTCGGACAGGGGATTGCGGCAATCTTTGAAAACATTTCGGAATGAACTACTCACCACTTAGCTATCTATTGGATTATTTTAAGTGGCGGATTCCTACGAACTCCGTTCAAGCGAACAGATATGGAGTAATACCATTACAAACGGCTTGAGCACGGAAATTCAGACAAGTCTCCAATCAAATCAAAAGCCGATGAATTGATGTTTCCAACAACCAAATGAACGGAAACTCTGAACGCATTATTTGAAAAAAGGCTACCATCTTTACCGGTAAATAAATTTTCATTTTTTCAATATAACGATATAATGTAAGAAGGGATGAAACGTGAAATATGCTTGTCAGCGAAAATAAGAAAGAGTGAACCGATTTGGCCAATACACAATCCATGATATTTACAATTTACGGCGATTATATCCGGCATTACGGAAACAAAATCTGGATTGGGAGTTTAATCAGACTGTTAAAGGAATTTGGGCACAATGAACAATCCGTGCGAGTGTCCGTTTCCAGAATGATGAAGCAAGGATGGATCGAGTCAGAGAAAAAGGGCAATAAAAGTTATTATTTCCTGACACAGCGCGGGAAAGCACGTATGGAAGAGGCGGCCATCCGGATTTTTAAATTTGCGCCTGATGACTGGGATGGAAAATGGCGTATGCTCATGTATACAATTCCTGAAGACAAAAGGCAGATTCGCGACGAACTTCGTAAGGAATTATTGTGGAGTGGATTTGGCAGCTTTTCAAATGGTTGTTGGATTTCACCCAATAATCTTGAAAAAGAAGTGAAGTTGCTTATAGAGAAATATGAAATTCAGACTTATACTGATTTCTTTGTATCTTCATATAAAGGACCGCAAGAAGACAGAACCCTTGTTGAAAAAAGTTGGCCACTGCAGGAAATTGAAGGGAAATACCAGGAGTTCATCTCGACCTACAGCAGAAATTTCATTGTCCACCAAAGCATGATGAGTAAAGGTCAAATGACCGATGCTGAATGTTTTGTAGAACGGACGAAGCTTGTTCATGAATACCGTAAATTCCTATTTGCAGATCCAGGTCTTCCAAAGGAATTGCTACCGGAGATTTGGACTGGACATCATGCGGCTCTTTTATTCGAACAATACTATAAATTGCTCGCGCAATCGGCCAGTCAGTTTTTTGAGGAAATATTCCAAGAAGACAACGATATGCAATGGAAAAACAAATCCTATGACGCTGATGATCATCCATTGATCAATGATTAGGAATTTACTATCCATCCACATGAAAAAAACTGGGTGCCAATTCCTTGGCAACCCAGTTATTTTTTATTCATTTCCTGTATTCTGGAAAATTCCACGGTAATCATATCCTTTTTGAACGTACGTATCAATAGATAGTTGGATAATTTCAAAGTCTTTGTCGCTCAATTCCCTCACCACTTTTCCAGGTGAACCCACAACCAGGGAACGGGGAGGAATTTTCTTTCCGGGCGGAATCAATGTATTGGCGCCGATGATGCATTCTTCCCCGATTTCCGCATGATCCAGTATCGTGGAACCCATGCCAATAATTGAACGACTGCCCACCCTGCATCCATGTAAAATTACGTTATGTCCGACGGTTACTTCATCCTCTACAATGACAGGAGCACCTTCGTATAAATGTATGGTGGAATTGTCCTGTATGCTACACCTTTTTCCAATTGATATGAGGCCTTCATCTCCACGCAATACGGCATTGAACCATATGGTTGATTCTTCTCCCACAACAACTTCCCCGATGATTTTGGATCCAGGTGCAACGAAAACCGACGAATCTAGTATAGGCGTTTTTCCTTTAAAGGAAATAATCACTGTTCCATCCCCCTATTTCAAATTATCGCAATTGTCTTTCAACTATATTTACTATAACATATTCTAGTAGAGGTGAATGAAAAATGAAACATTTATGTGACTTACTTCAAATTGACCTACCGATTATTCAAGGGGGAATGGGCAATATCAGCAACGCCGAGTTAGCTACGGCTGTATCTGAAGCTGGTGGTTTAGGCACAATCGGTTGTGGCACCATGACACCAAATGAAGTGGAACAAATGATCCTCCAGATGAAGAAGCTGACAAAAAAGAATTTTGCGGTTAACATCGCGATCAATGTCTCGCCTTATACCCAAGAGTTGATTGATTTGATTATCAAACATGACGTACCGGTGGTTTCTTTATCAGCTGGTAACCCCTTCCCTTACATCTCTGTCTTGCAGGATCATGGCATAAAAGTCCTTGTATTGGTGGCTTCCGTTAAACATGCCGAAAAAGCGGAATCCGCTGGGGCAGATATTTTGGTTGCGGAAGGATTTGAAGCCGCCGGAATCAATTCCAGTCTTGAATTGACGACATTCACCCTTATTCCACAAATTGTGAAATGTGTTGAGATTCCCGTAGTGGCAGCAGGAGGGATTGGAGACGGCAAGGGGCTGGCTGCTGCACTCATGCTTGGTGCAAGTGGGGTCCAGATTGGAACGCGCTTGATTGCGACCCAGGAAGCCCCATTTCACGAAAAGTACAAACAAAGCTTGGTGAATGCCAGTGATACGGAAACAATCATTGTCGGCCGGAGTGTAGGTAAGCTAAGGCGACTGCTGAAGACCCCGTTTTCAAGGGAACTTGACGAACGTGAAAAAGAAGGACTGACACCCGATCAATACGGTGAAATGACTTCAGAAATGCATCACGTCAAAGGCGCAATTGAAGGAGATTTGGAAAACGGATTTATAAACAGTGGTCAAATAGCCGGTTTGATCGACCACATCCCAAGTGTCAAGGATTTACTCGAGAGCATGATGCAAGACGCAAAACTGCAGATCGACCACACAGTCAGGGCATTCGAATCGATGATTAAAAAAGAAAATAAGTGAAATCTTTTAAAAAAAAGGGCATTCAAGCATTTGAAAAAAAGAAGTTTCCACAGTCAAAAATTGAAGCCCATTCCGTTGGTTCTTACATGGAATGGGTTCTTTTTCATATCCACTTTAATAATGGCATACACATGGCTCTTTTGAAGTGACGGATGCTTACGAAAAGAACAATTAATTACCTGTCAACACCAAATTTCTGTTAATTCTAAAAACATTGATTTTTCCAATTATTGTGTTGACTATAATATTACATTTTGATAATATTACGTTGAAATAGTGTTATACGATAAAAGAATTCATATACTGAATGAAGAAATAAAAGTGAAACCATTTTTCTAAACTGTTTTAATGTAGAGGGTGTCTTAAAAACTTGTTGTTTAGTTTTTGTGTATGTTCCGTTTGTAAGCGTTTTCAAATTCACATCTTGTGAACGAATTTCACTTTAATAGAAACTTTTCTATTAAAGTGAAATGATTGTCAATTGATTTACATAAACTACGAGACAAGTAGGAGATTGCAAATGAAACATGGATTGGAATTAGGTAGGGAAGAAAGAATCGAAATCATGGTGACTGAGTCAATGTTTGCTTCTTTCGAGGGGAAAGTAGTGCACCCTGTCTATTCGACGGTTGCCATGACTTATCACATGGAATGGGTTTCTCGAAAGATCATCCTTCCATTTTTGGAAGAACATGAAGAAGGAATGGGAGCATCTGTTCAACTCAAACATATCGCAGCATCTCCTGTCGGTTCGGTTGTGGCGTTAACCGCCAGTGTCATTGAGCTTTGGGACAATTTCGTGAAGACAAAAGTCACAGTGAAAAACCATTTGGGCATCATCGGAAAAGGCGAAGTGGTGCAAGTCGTATTATCAAAAGAAACCATTGCAAACAAGTTACGTGAAGCTTCAGTCTAAAAACAAATTTTGATGAGAGATTTAAGGGGGTATTCGTGTGAAAGTTGCGGAAAGAACATCAATGGAAAAAGATTTTGAACTCTTCGATAAAATGAGGGCGCATGAACAGGTCGTCTTTTGCAATGATCCTTCAACTGGATTGCGTGCCATCATCGCCATTCATAATACAACACTCGGACCCGCACTGGGTGGGTGCCGTATGCAGCCGTATAACAGCATGGATGAAGCATTGGAAGATGTTCTGAGGCTGTCGAAAGGAATGACGTACAAATGTGCTGCCGCCGATGTGGATTTCGGCGGCGGGAAAGCGGTCATCATCGGCGATCCAAAAACCGATAAGTCCCCCGAACTATTCCGCGCGTTCGGTCAATTTGTCAACTCACTGGCTGGTCGTTTTTACACTGGGACGGATATGGGCACGGCAATGGAAGATTTCATTCACGCATCGAAGGAGTCGAATTTCATTAACGGATTGCCTGTGGAATACGGTGGTGGTGGTGATTCATCAATTCCCACAGCGGCTGGTGTTCTGCATGGGATAAAGGCGACCAATTACATGCTCTTTGGAAATGAAGAACTCGGCGGCCATTCCTATGCCGTTCAAGGTCTGGGCAAGGTTGGTTTCAAAGTAGCCTGTGGATTGCTTGAAGCTGGTGCCCACATTTTCGTGACGGACATCAGTAAGGAAAGTCTTCATGCAATTGAATTAAAGGCAGAGACAACATCAGGCAAAGTAACCGTCATTGCGAAAGAAGATATATATTCACAGCCAGTGGATATTTTTGTGCCTTGTGCATTCGGTGGAATCATAAACGACAATACGATCACCCAGCTTAAGGTGAAGGCCATTGTCGGTGCAGCCAACAATCAGTTGTTAAATGACAAACACGGGAATATGCTGCATGAAAAGGGGATTTTGTACGCTCCGGATTACATCGTCAATTCCGGTGGTCTCATCCAAGTAGCGGATGAATTGTACGGCATCAATCATGACCGGGTACTCGCGAAAACAAAGCGTATCTATGATGCAATTTTGGAAGTTTACAAGGAAGCCAGTAACACTGGGAAAACGACGGAGGAATCCGCAAATCAGATGTGTGAGAAAAGAATTGCAGATCGAACAAAACGGAACAGTTTCTTTACGTCCCCTGAGAAACCTAAGTGGTCCATACGAAATTTATCCTGATAGGAGGCATTTTAATGGAACAAAACTATCCGATTAAGAGAATAATAGATGACACAGGCATGATAGTAGATGCGAGTTTTGAAGAGCAGATTAATGAAAAATTGGTGAAAGAATTGTATTACAACATGCAGCGCATCCGCACTTATGACAGAAAATCCATTAACCTGCAACGTCAGGGACGCCTCGGCACATATGCTCCTTTCGAAGGACAAGAGGCAGCGCAGGTAGGCAGTGCATTGGCGCTCCAAGCAGATGACTGGGTATTTCCTACTTACCGTGACCACGGAGCCACCCTCACATTTGGAAAAAGCATGGCCAGAACATTTCTATATTGGAACGGTAGAGTGGAGGGCTGCATTCCACCTACTGGCAGGAATATCTTCCCGCCAGCAGTCCCGATTGCGACGCAGCTACCTCATGCTGCAGGTGCCGCTTGGGCTGAAAAGCTAAAGGGAACGAAAAATGCCTCGATTGCCTATTTCGGGGATGGAGCAACATCTGAAGGTGATTTTCATGAGGGATTGAATTTTGCGAGCGTCTTCAAAGTTCCGGTCGTTTTTTTCAACCAAAACAATGGGTATGCAATTTCAGTCCCAATGGAAAAACAAATGAATTCCGCAACAATTGCACAAAAATCAGTAGCCTATGGAATTCCAGGCATCCGGATTGACGGCAATGATTGTCTTGCGGTTTATTTTGAAACGAAAAAAGCTTTTGAACACGCCAGAAATGGTCATGGGCCCACCTTAATCGAGGCGGTTACATGGAGAAAAGGTGCCCACACAACTGCAGATGACCCATCCAAATACCGCCCTGACAAGCAAGGGGAGAACATTGTGGACCCTATGGTGCGCATGGAATTATTCATGAAAAACTATGGCTATTGGGACGAAAAATGGATTCAGGAAATGACAGATAAAATTATCCGTGAAGTCGAATCCGCTGTGGAAGAAATGGAAAATTTCCCTGCTCCGAACGTGGAAGATGTTTTTGACCACGTATTTGCAGAAATGCCCGCTCAACTCGCTGAACAAAAAGAAGCATATCTTGCACATTTGGAAAGGCGGTGACGTGATGACGCAAATGAAAGAATCAAATCGGGAGAACGTAAAGACAAGCGAGATGACCATGATTCAAGCAATCAATGATGGCATGCGATTGTTACTCGAGGAAGACAGTCGAACCATCATTCTCGGTGAAGATATCGGTAAAAATGGTGGCGTATTCAGAGCTACCGAGGGATTGCAGGAACAATTTGGGGCCCATCGTGTTGTAGATACCCCGCTTTCAGAATCGGGCATCATTGGGACATCGATTGGGCTTGCGGTTAACGGGTTCAAACCGATTGCGGAAATGCAGTTTCTCGGATTCATCTACCCTGCCTACGAACAGATCATGACACATGTTTCACGGTTGCGGATGCGATCAATGTCCCGTTTCACAGTGCCGATGGTCATCAGGGCGCCATATGGGGCAGGCATCCGTGCGCCTGAAATTCATTCAGACAGTACCGAATCCCTCTTCACACATATGCCAGGAATTAAAGTCGTCTGTCCTTCCAATCCATATGATGCGAAAGGCTTGCTAATTGCAGCCATGGAAGACCCGGATCCCGTGCTTGTGCTCGAAACGATGAAAAACTATCGCTCAAAGCGTGAAGAAGTACCAGTCGGGAAATATACAGTGGAAATCGGGAAAGGAAAAATTGTGCGCGAAGGTACTGATGTGACCTTGATTGCATGGGGTGCCATGATATCAGTTGCGGAAAAGGCTGCTGAACAGGCACAGCAACATGGCATCAGTTGTGAAATCATCGATCTGCGGACCCTATATCCCATCGATCGTGACATCATTGCGCAATCCGTACAAAAGACAACGAGAGCCGTCATTATCCACGAAGCTCATCAAACCGGCGGACTTGGAAATGACCTTGTTTCCATTATCAACGACACAGCTTTCCTATATCTGCGCGCTCCGATTGAAAGAGTGACCGGTTTTGATGTGCCTGTTCCTTTTTTCACGCTGGAAGAACATTATCTTCCAACACCGGCTCGTGTAATTGAGGGGATTGAAAAAGTGGTCCATTTTTAAGGGGGAAATACAATGCTCGAAGTAAAGTTACACGATATCGGCGAAGGGATGACCGAAGCGGAAATCATCCATTATTTGGTCAAGGTAGGGGACACGGTAAAAATCGATCAGCCTCTTGTTGAGGTACAGACCGACAAAATGATTGCGGAACTAACATCCCCCTGTTCTGGTATTGTAAAACAAATCATTTTTGATCCCGGTTCAACCGTCCAGGTAGGAGCGAGCCTCATCTATATAGATGCGTTCGAAGACGGAAGAACACAACACCAAGCAATAAATGAAAAAAATCGAAATGCAAAAACAGATCCTCCACCGCCCGGACATGCGGAAAATACTTCACCTATACCTTTCATGCGGGTATTAGCCGCTCCATACACCCGTAAAATAGCACGGGAAAATAACATTAATCTTGAAGACGTCCCTGCTGCTGATCCATCTGGAAAAGTGACGGAAGAAGATGTTTACCGATTCTTGAATGCTCAAAAAAACGAGAATTTGCCCGACGCGGTTGTTTCTCAACCAACCATTCATCAAGAATTCCCAGATGAAATTCCATTCAAAGGGGTCCGCAAAAAAATCGCCGAAAAGATGACGAAATCCTTATTTACCATCCCACACGTCACTCATTTTGACGAAGTGAATATGACGAACTTGTTCAAAATGAGAGAAAACCTAAAAGCATCAGGTGAATCAGTTAGTGTTTCCGCCTTTCTCATTAAAGCGTTGGTCATTTCTTTGAAGGAGTTCCCGATTTTCAATGCTGAGCTCGATGAAGAAAACAGCCGGATTCTCCTTAAAAAGAATTATCATATCGGAATCGCAACAAACACGGAAAGTGGCTTGATTGTCCCTGTTCTCCATGATGCCGATAAAAAATCACTCAAAAAGATTCACAACGACGTTAAAGGATTGACGGAGAGAGCACTTGACGGGAAGCTTCAACCGTTTGAAATGCAAAACAGTACATTTACAGTGAGCAATGTGGGGCCGCTTGGCAGTACGGGGGCCACGCCAATCATTAATTATCCGGAAACTGCATTGATCGCTTTCCATAAAACAAAAAAACAGCCAATCGTCAATGAACAAGATGAAATCGTCATCGGTCATATCATGACTCTTTCGATGGCATTCGACCACCGGGTTGCGGATGGAGCAACTGCTGTTTCCTTTACGAACCGCTTTGCGAGCCTCATAGAACAACCACACAAACTGATGATGGAGATGATTTAATATGGTTGTCGGTGAAATCAGTCAACAACGTAATCTCATCATTATCGGAGGTGGACCTGGCGGATATACTGCCGCTGTGCGAGGTGCACAACTAGGTCTTTCGGTCACGCTGATTGAACAGGCCGAAATAGGTGGGACCTGCTTAAACAAAGGGTGTATCCCATCCAAAACCTTCACCCATGCTGCAAAAAAACGAGCTGAAACTGTACATTTGCAGGAACTTGGAATTGGGGACGGCACTGCCGCTTTCGATTTCTCTAAGCTGCTTGCCTATAAGGATAAAGTCATCGTTGGACTTCGTACCGGAGTGGAAAGCCTTTGCAAGAACAACAAAATTGAAGTGATTCGTGGAAAGGCAACATTTCTTGGACCAGACAAAATCGGTGTGGAAAATGGGCATCAGTTCGATATTTATGAATTCGAACAGGCGATTATTGCGACCGGCAGTTCTCCGGTTCTGCCTTTGTCGCTAAATGCTGAAGGCAAACGGATTATCCTGTCTCATAATATATTCGAACTTGAGGAACTCCCTGAACACCTATTGGTAAAAGGGAACGATTACATGGCCCTCGAAGTGGCCTCCAGTTTTGCTGCCCTTGGAGCGAAAGTGAGTATTCTGTTTGAGGATAACACTGGCTTTGCTTTCGACGAATCCATTCATAAGGAAATGCTGCGCTTATTTAAACGGAGAAAAATTGAGGTTCATAGGGATGTTCAAATAATTTCAGTAAATGAAACCGACGATGAAATCGCCGTTATATTCCAGAATGATAAAAAGGTTGAAAAAACCATTTGGGGATCACATCTTTTCGTCACAGGAACGAGGGCAGCCAATGTTGAATCCCTTGGCATCAGCCGTATCGGGGTCAAGCAAACGAACGAAGGCTTCATCCTAGTCGATGGAAGTTTGCGGACATCGATTCCTTCCATTTATGCAATCGGCGATGTAACGGAAGGACCTCTATTGGCTGTCAAGGCAATCAAGCAAGGCAAAGCTGTTGTGGAAGAAATTGCGGGCATGAAACCGGAAGTCGATTTAACTTTCACGCCGGTTGTTGCACACACCTTGCCTCCCGCCGTTTCAGTCGGTCTCACAGAACAAAAAGCGCGTGATTTTGGGATTGAAGTACGTGTCAGCCAATTCCCGCTTGGAGGCAACGGCTATGCAGCTATAACCGGTAAAAAAGATGGCTTCATAAAAGTAATCTCAAACCCGGAAACGGAAATGATCAGTGGCATCCACATGATCGGTGAAGGAGCCATCGAGCTTTCAGGTTCCTTTGTACAATTGCTTGAGATGGCTGCGAAAGAAGAAGACGTAAAGTTCCCTTTGTATGCACATCCGGGATACAGTGAAGGCCTACTTGAAGCGGTCGAAGGACTAATTGATCAAGCCATCCATGCCGCTCCAGCCAAAAAGAAAGATTTACTGAATATTTGACCTTGGAAACAACCTTAGTGATGAATCATTCCTTTGGTTTCAAGTTTACACCATATAACTAAACGCATAGGGGGAATAGTATGAAATCAGGCTTGAAGAAAATCGGTATTTTACTTCTTGGTTCTGCAATGTTTCTTGGAGCATGTGGGGAAGGGGAAAAGGCGAATTCATCAGTGGAAAACAAAACGTTTAAAATCGGAGTCACTCAAATTGTCGAACACCCTTCATTGAATGCTGCTTATGATGGATTTAAAAAGGCGTTGGAAGATGCAGGAATCGTAGCGGAATACGATGTCCAAATAGCACAAGGTGATCCAAGTGCTAGCACGACCATCGCTTCAAATCTGGTCAGTTCGAATGTTGATTTGATTTTTGCGAATTCAACTGGCAGTGCCCAGGCCGCTGTCAGTGCCACTACTGAAATTCCGATTGTGTTCACTTCAGTCACAGACGCAGTCGGAGCGGAGCTTGTCGATTCCATGGAAAAACCTGGAGGCAACGTAACAGGTACGATTGACAGTCATCCCGATGCGATTTCCGATACAATGAAATTCCTTAAAGAGGAATTAGGAGCAAAAAAAGTCGGAATGGTGTTCAACGCGGGTGAACAGAACTCACGTGCCCAAGTGGACGCGGTTAAAGAGATGCTGAAGGAGATGGACATGACGGTTGTAGAGGCTTCTGTCGCCACCTCTGCAGATGTAAAACAAGCAACGGAATCTTTGATTGGCAAAGTCGACTCCCTCTACATCATTACGGACAATACAGTTGTGTCTGCACTGGAATCAGTCATTTCGGTTGCGAACGAAAATAAATTACCGATGATGGTCGGAGAATTTGATTCCGTTAAACGGGGCGGTTTGGCTGCTTACGGATTTGAATATTATGACATCGGATATGAAGCAGGCGTAAAAGCTGTGAAAATTTTGAAAGGTGAAAGCAAACCAGCTGATTTGCCTGTTGACATCCCCCAAAAATTAAAATTCATCATGAATAAAGAAACAGCAGCTGTCATCGGACTGGATATTAAGGACGAGTGGAAAGCAGAATTCAGCGAATAAAACAGGAGGGGATTCTACATGTTTTTAGCTGTATTTGGCTCTGTGGAGCAAGGAATCATCTATGCAATCATGGCACTTGGCGTATATATCTCCTTTCGTATACTTGATTTTCCGGATTTAACGGTCGATGGAAGTTTTGTTACAGGAGCTGCAGTCGCCGCCACGATGATCATTTTGGGTTATCACCCCGTGTTGGCGACGGCATCAGCCGTCATAATCGGCTTTATAGCCGGTTGCTTTACAGGTCTTCTCCATACAAAAGGAAAAATAAATGCATTGCTATCGGGAATCCTAATGATGATCGCTCTGTATTCCATTAATTTGAGAATCATGGGGATGACCTCTGAAAGTTCCATTGGGCGTCCGAATATTCCTCTATTGAATGCCGAAACCATGTTCATTCAATTCCATAATTTTTGGGGTTCACTTGGCATTGATACTGCTATAAATGGTTTCTTAAGCATGAGGGGTGTACAATATTTGCCTTCCACTTGGGGCACCTTGTTCTTAATGAGCATTATCGTTTTACTAATCAAGTTCGGTGTCGATTGGTTTTTGAAAACGGAAGTTGGACTTGCCATAAGAGCCACTGGGGATAATAAAAAAATGATCCGGAGCCTTTCCGCCAATACCGATACACTCATCATTGTCGGACTTGGTTTTTCCAACGCACTGGTTGCTTTCTCCGGTGCTTTGATTGCCCAATATGCGAAGTTTTCCGATATTGGGATGGGGATTGGGATGATCATCATCGGACTTGCTTCAGTCATTATCGGTGAAGCGATATTCGGGACGAAAACAATTGTCCGAACCACATTTGCCGTAATTTCGGGTGCAATCATCTATCGGATTGTCCTTGGATTGGCCCTCAGAGTGGATTTCCTGGATACAGGAGACATGAAATTGATTACGGCCGTCATTGTGATCGGTGCACTGATAGTACCCCAGTATTTTGAAAAGAAAAGGGAGAAAAACAGAAAAGCGAGACGGCATGCCGAGCGTTTAGCAGAGATTCGACATTCGCTTTCAAAAGGGGGAGCCGCAGTTGCTGAAACTCGTCCAGATCAATAAATTGTTCAATGAAGCCACTCCGGATGAGAAAATTGCCCTTGACCGGATCAATCTCCATTTAAATCCTGGAGACTTCATGACGGTGATTGGAAGCAATGGGGCAGGGAAATCGACAATGCTAAACATGATTTCCGGCGCGCTTTCCCCTGATTTTGGTGATATAGAAATCGCGGATAAAAATGTCACGAAATTACCGGAATATAAACGTTCGCAGATGATTGGACGGGTATTCCAGGATCCCATGGCTGGAACTGCCCCATCGATGACCATCGAGGAAAATCTGGCAATGGCCTACTCACGCAACAAGAAACGTATATTGAGGAACGGTGTGGACAGGAAACGCCGGGAATTGTTCCGGGAATCGCTTGAAACCCTTCATTTAAACCTGGAAAACCGTCTGAATGCGAAAGTTGGAATGCTATCCGGTGGTGAAAGACAGGCTCTTTCTCTGCTGATGGCTACCTTTACCCAGCCTTCAATTTTGTTACTAGATGAGCATACAGCGGCTCTTGACCCCTCGCGTGCTGAACTGATCACCGATTTAACGAAACAGCTGGTGGAAAAAGACCGGCTGACAACATTGATGATTACTCATAATATGCAGCAAGCGTTGGATTTAGGGAACAGGCTGATCATGATGGATAAAGGGCAAATCATTCTGGAAATAAACGAAGAAGAGAAGAAGAAATTGACCATTCCCAAATTAATGGATGAATTCCAGCGTATTCGTGGCGAAAAACTGACTAGTGATAAAGCTTTATTGACTGTGTGAACCTGTCAGATAACAAAACGAATTTTTGGATGCTTGGTTACTTAAGGAGTGAAAAGCATGAGTACTGCCAAAATTAAATGGTCAGGTTCAGTTGAACTCGAATCCGTCCAGGTGAATGTCGAAACAAATTCAATTGAGGTTGATGGGACATCACGGGATGCAAAAGAGTACACATTGGATAACCCCATCAGCGGGACGATTTACGGTACGTTACTAAACTTTCAGGGATCACTTGAAAGTTTGGAAGATGCGGTTTACGAATACCCTTACCATTCACCACCGGTCGCCCCAGTACTTTATATCAAACCTGCAAATACATTCAACAGGAACTGCGCGGGCATTCCGATGCCTCAAGATGTGACGAAGCTAGAAATGGGTGCTTCCCTAGGCATTGTGATGTCGAAGACGGCTATCGCTTTAACCGAAGAAAACGCCCTTAGGCACGTCGCAGGGTTCACGATTGTAAATGATGTGAGCGTCCCGCATAGCAACATATTCCGCCCGGCAGTCCAACATAAATCACGTGATGGGTTCTGTCCATCCGGTCCTTGGATCATTGATCTTGACGAAGTTGAAAATCCTGACGATTTAGCGATTCGGGTCTTCATCAACGATGAGCTGAAGCAAGAAAATTCCACGAAAAACTTAATTCGTCCAATCGCCCAACTACTTGCGGCTGTAACTGAGTTCATGACATTGTTTCCGGGAGATGTCTTGCTTGCCGGGGTTCCTGAAGTAGCCCCTCTTGCTGGAGTGGGGGATACCGTCCGTATCGAGATTGACGGGATCGGCTGTTTAGAAAACACAGTCGTGGACGAAAAGACTTTCATACGGAGGGAGTCCAAATGAGAACAGCGAGGGTATCATTTGGCGGTGCTATCCACGAAGCCATTGAATATGGGGGCCAGCTCCAATTAAAGGACGGAAGGATCGTTGAAGAAAAAGACGTTATCTGGCTAACGCCGATCGTGCCTCGGACGGTGTTTGCTTTGGGGCTAAACTATGCTGACCATGCAGCGGAACTTGCATTTGATGCACCATCGGAACCACTGGTTTTCCTAAAAGGACCCAACACCTTCATCGGCCATCAAGCTTATACGAGGCGACCAGCAGACGTTACTTACATGCACTATGAATGTGAACTTGCTGTAGTGATCGGCAAAACAGCCCGACATGTCAAAAAAGAAGACGCCTACAGCTTTATCAAAGGATATAGCGTGGCCAACGATTATGCCATCAGGGATTACCTGGAAAACTATTACCGTCCGAACTTGCGCGTGAAAAATCGTGATACCTGTACACCATTCGGCCCGTGGCTGGTAGACGCAGATGATGTTTCGGACCCCATGAACTTACAGCTGACTACGCATGTCAATGGCAAGCTTGTACAGCAAGGAACGACAGCGGATATGATCTTTGATATCCCAGAGCTGATTGCATACTTAAGCAGTTTCATGACATTGAGTGAAAATGATGTCATTATGACAGGCACTCCGAAAGGGTCAGTCAATACGTCGGTTGGAGACGTGGTCGTGACGGAAATCGAAGGCATCGGACGCTTGGTCAATACCATTATCGGAGATGAAGCTTTTCCCAATCGATAATGTAAACAGGAGGAAATCTGCTTGCCACATTTTATTGTCGAATACACAGACAACATTAAAAATGAAGCGAATCTCGACAAGCTATTTGAAGAAGTCCATCAAGTCCTGATGTCAAAGGACACAATTTTTCCGGTAGGAGGCATCCGTTCAAGGGCGATCGAATTGCATGATTACCGCATCGCAGACGGAGCAGAAGATGATGCATTCGTCCACGCCGTATTGAAAATCGGCACCGGCCGTCCAGCAGAAATCAAGAAAGAAACATGTGATGCTCTCTTTGAAGTTATGAAAGAGCATTTTTCGGACCTAATGTCCAATCGCTACTTGGCATTGTCGATGGAACTAATCGAATTCAGTGAAGTCGGTACGCATAAGCATAACAATATACATGCCAGATTCAAAAAGACCTGAACCTTATTAACATAGCCTGAAAGATTCGCAGTTTAACTAATAGCGTTGCTGAAGCATCCAAAGCGTCATCAGCTGTTAGGAAAGAATGATTCGAAATAGGAGGGAATACAATGGGCGCACGTACAGGACAGGAATATATTGACGGCATTAAAAAACGGAAGTCGGAAGTTTGGATACATGGCGAGAAAGTGGAAGATGTAACGACACACCCAGCTTTTAAAAATGTCGTTGAAAGTGTGGCAGGCCTTTATGATTTGCAGCATGAGAAGCACGATAAAATGCTGTATACCTCACCGACTTCCGGCAATAAAGTTGGGCTTTCATTCATTGCTCCGAAAACAAAAGAGGATTTATTCAGAAGACGGGAGATGCACTCCGAGTGGGCAGGTTTCTCAGGGGGCATGATGGGGCGTTCCCCAGACTATCTGAATACGAGCATCATGGCATTCGGAACCGCAAGTGAGTTTTTCGCACAGGAAGGCGGCGGAAGCAAACAGTTTGCCAAAAATGCAAGGGACTATTATGAATATGTACGTGAAAATGACATCAGCCTTACCCATACACTGATTCACCCTCAAGTAAATAGGTCCATGCTGACGCAATCGGAGCAAAAAGACCCTTCACTATCTGCAAGAATTACTAAAAAGACACCGGACGGCATCATCGTCAATGGCTGTCGACTTTTAGCTACTTTAGGTGGCATCACGGACGAACTGGTCGTGTTTCCTTCCACCATCAACCGTACTCCCGGTACGGTAGACGATCCTTTCGCATTTGCCTTTGCCATTCCGAATAATACTCCCGGATTGAAATTCCTGTCACGTGAATCCTTCGATTATGGGAAAAGCAGGTGGGATCACCCATTAGGTGCCCGTTTCGACGAAAGTGATGCCATCATCTCGTTTGAAGACGTATTCGTACCTTGGGAAAGAGTGTTCGTGAGTGAGAGCACGGATATCTGCAACCGCACCTATGCCGACACAAATGCGGTGAAGCATATGACACATCAAGTCATTGCGAAAAACACTGTGAAAACCGAGTTCATTCTTGGCGTAGTCATCAGCATGATGGAGGCAATCGGCATCAATCAATTCATGCATGTCAAAGAAAAAGCAAGCGAAATAATGGTGATTTTGGAAGTGATGCGCTCTCATCTATACCGATCGGAACATAACGCAAAAATCGATCAGTACGGCAATATGACCCCTGATTTCGAACCATTGAATGCCGCGCGCAACTGGTATCCGAAAATGTATCAGCGCATGAATGAGATCATCAAGATTCTTGGCGCATCCGGATTGATGGCACTGCCTACGGAAGCCGATTTCAGCAATGCGGAAGTCGGAGCATTGGTACATCGCTATACGCAAGGCGCCAACATCAACGGGGAAGAAAAAGTGCAGCTGTTCCGATTGGCCTGGGACATAACCATCAGTGCATTCGGCAACCGGCAGGCCCTATACGAGTACTATTTCTTTGGGGACCCAGTGAGAATGTCAAATGCCTATTATGATCAATTTGACAAGGAACCCTATAAAAATATGGTGAGCGATTTCTTGAGCAGAACGAAAAAAGAGGCAGGCATTTTATTTTAACTCATTGCTTGGAAGGTAGCGTCACGTTGAGGAAAGGGGTTTTAAACATGTACATGGAAGACCTGGAAGTGGATGATCGATTATTCCGCAACGTCATGGGGAGTTTTGCGACAGGTGTAACTGTCATTACAACCGAAATTGATGGCGATATACACGGCATGACAGCAAATGCTTTCATGTCCATTTCCCTGAACCCGAAACTGATTGCCATCAGCATCGGGGAACGGGCTAGAATGCTGCAGTATATTAAATCAGCAAAACAGTTTGCCGTCAACATCTTATCTTCCAATCAAATAAATGAATCCAAGCAATTTTCAGGTCAGCTTAATTTGGAACATGAAGTGGCCTTTGAGTCATATAAAGGATTGCCGATTCTGCAAAATTCCTTGGCAGTCGTTACATGCAAACTTCACAGCGAATATGAAGCCGGTGACCATACGATTTTCATCGGCCAAGTTACAGGCGTCAAGCTCGAACAGCATAATCCATTACTCTATAGCCAAGGTAAGTACCGGGAACTGAAAGAACTGAAGGAATAACGCTGATAAACTTATTTCCGTAAAGGAGTAGATGAGAATGGCCTACGAAGAAGCAAAAAGAAAGTTGAGAGGTTCCATCTGTCCGGTCGTTACACCATTTACTGAAGATGGCGCGATTGACGAAAAAGCATTCATTGACTTGATCAATTGGCAAATCGAGAGTGGGAGCCATGGGATTTCAGTGACTGGCACAAGCGGAGAACCAAGCTCCTTGACCATCGCCGAAAGAAAAAGAGTCATGGCCCTGGCGAAAGAAGCGATTGCTGGCCGTGTGTTCTTTGCTCCGGGTACCGGCTCGACAAATCACGACGAAACGATTGAATTGACCAAATATGCGGAAGAAATCGGGGCCGATGCCGCGATGGTAATCGTCCCATACTACAACAAGCCGAACCAGGAAGCCCTTTACCAGCACTTCAAAACGGTGGCAGACTCAGTCACAACGCCGATCATCATTTACAATATCCCTGGCCGCTCAGCGGTCAATATGGAAGTAGGAACCATGAAACGGCTGGTCGAAGATTGCCCGAACATCATCGGTGTAAAAGAAGCGAATAAAGATTTTGAACATGTAAATCGCGTATTGCTGAACTGTGGAAGGGACTTTTTATTGTACTCGGGAATCGAATTGCTTTGCTACCCGATGCTTGCCATTGGCGGAGCCGGATTCATCAGTGCCACGGCAAATGTTGAGCCAGCCAAAGTTGCTGAATTGTACAATGCATGGGAAGCAGGTGACGTGGCTAGATGTCAGGACCTTCACTTCGAATTGATGCCACTCAATGATGTACTGTTCAAGGATACCAACCCTGGTCCCGTGAAAGTGGCACTTGGGATGATGGGGAAATGCACATCCCATCTTCGCTTGCCTTTGGGATTCCCATCTGAACAGCTGCAAAATGAAGTTCGCGATACACTCATTGAGCTTGGAAAACTCCCGAAGGAAGTAGCTGTGAAATAACACAGGCTTGAACAAGCATGGATATGATCACGAAAAAATGAAGGATATAGGTGATAAACATGGTAGCTTCCAAAGAACGAGTATCGCTCAAACATGAGACGCAAAGCAACATTCTCCTCTATATCAACGGGGAATTCACTTCCGCTGCAGGCGGCACAACGATGAAGAACATGAACCCTTTTACAAACGAACTGATCAATGAAGTTGCTGAGGGCCAAGCAGAAGATATCAATAAAGCAGTCGCCGCTGCTCGCGAAGCCTTTGACAAAGGTCCTTGGAAAACGATGAAGCTGGCAAAGAGAATGGCATACATTTATCGCATTGCCGACCTGATCGATGAAGAAGTGGAAAGAATTGCTTACCTAGAAGCAATGGATACCGGCCTACCCATCAGCCAGACAAAAAAAATGGTTGGTCGGGCCTCGGAGAATTTCAGGTTTTACGCACGCATGGTGGAAAGTCGGCTGGTAGGGGATGCCTATCAAGTGGATGATGAATTCATTAACTATACGATCAACACGCCTGTAGGTGTAGCTGGTTTAATTACACCATGGAATGCACCTTTCATGCTGGAAACGTGGAAAGTGGCTCCTGCTCTTGCAACCGGCAATACAGTTGTGCTGAAACCGGCAGAACTTTCCCCTTTGTCAGCAAACCTTTTAGCAGAAATCATCCATAGAGCTGACCTGCCAAAAGGCGTTTTCAACGTGGTTCATGGGGTTGGGGAGACGGCTGGGGATGCGTTGGTTAAGCATCCTGATGTCCAGTTGATTTCATTTACCGGGGAAACGAAAACGGGTTCAACAATCATCAAAAATAGCGCTGATACACTGAAAAGCTGCTCGATGGAACTTGGTGGGAAATCACCGATCATCGTATTTGACGATGCTGACTTCGAGCGGGCATTGGATGCCTGCGTATGGGGAATCTATTCATTCAATGGGGAAAGATGTACGGCCAACTCCCGTTTGTTCTTGCAGGAAACGATTAAAGACCAGTTTATTGAAGCGTTGAAGGAACGCGTGGAAAAAATCAAGATCGGCGATCCCTTGGAAGCAGTGACAGAAGTGGGTCCACTGATTGACAAGGGACATTTCCAAAAAGTCAAAAGCTACTTGGATATTGCCAAGGAAGAAGGCGCAGAAGTGATCACGGCCAACATCCCGGACGAACTTACCAAAGGGAACTTTGTGGCACCTACGCTTCTACTGAATGCCAAAAACCATATGCGCATCGCTCAGGAAGAAATATTCGGTCCTGTGTTGACCGTGATGACCTTCAAGGATGAAGAAGAAGCCATCGAACTGGCCAACGACATCAACTACGGACTGGCAGGCTATGTATGGACGAATGACATCAAAAAGGGCCATCGGGTGGCCCATAGAGTCGAAGCTGGCATGCTATGGGTGAATGCCCAGAATGTCCGAGATTTAAGAACGCCTTTTGGAGGCTCGAAGTACTCCGGAATAGGCCGGGAAGGTGGACACTACGGTTTCGAATTTTATACTGAGCAAAAAATCATCCATGTTTCGATTTCCGATCACCATATCCAACAGTTCGGAAAATAATAGGAAAGAGTGGTGGATACTATGGATTTTTCAATCATTCGTATTGCACGGACCGTTCTTCATGTAACGAATTTGCAGGCTTCCCGTGAATTTTATGTCAATGGATTAGGCATGATTGAAACGGAAAGTGACGAGCAGCATATTTACTTAAGGGGTCTGGAAGAACATGCGCACCATAGCTTAGTATTGAAAAAAGCGGATAAACCGACGGTGGAAGTACTCAGCTACAAAGTGGGAAAAGAACAGGATCTTGACGAAATTGAAAAGCTATTCTTATCCAAGGAACTGAAAACGAAATGGATGCCTTCCGGAACACAGCATGCCATGGGTAGAACACTACGCGTTCATGACAACTCCGGCATCCCAGTAGAGTTTTTTGCTGAAATGACGACCGTCGATCGAATGCTCCAACGATATGATTTGTATAAAGGTGCGAAAATTCAACGGATCGATCACGTGAACTGTGCAGTTCCAGACGTACAAAAAGCGTATGATTTCTATATCGACCATCTGGGCTTCTCATGTTCCGAGTACACCGAAACTGAAAGCGGCGACTTGTGGGCAGCTTGGCTGTACCGGAAGCCAACAGTCCATGATCAGGCATTCATGAGTGGCCCGGGTCCAAGGCTTCATCATTTTGCGTACTCCCTATCAGACCGGCTAAGCATCCTTGATTGCTGTGATGTACTGGCGAGTATGGGCTATGCAGGAGCCATCGAGAGAGGCCCAGGCAGGCACGGGCTTTCCAATGCCTTCTTCCTGTACTTAAGAGATCCAGATGGCCACCGTATCGAACTTTACACAGGTGACTATTTAACGACTGACCCGGACTTGAAACCGAAACGCTGGGATTTGAATGATCCGCTCAGACAGACATTTTGGGGTCATGCAGCACCAGATTGCTGGTTCAATGAAACCAGTTCGTTCCTTGATATTGAAACGGGCGAAGAAATCACTCACAAAGAACCGGTTCTGCAGCAACGAAAACCAGAACTTATGGTGTAAATCTAGAAAGTTGGCTAGCGAATTCCTTTTTGGATTTCGCTTTTTTTATTTAGTCGAAAGATTAATATTGATGCCAAGGATACATAGGAAAAACAAAATAGCGAGTGCACTATTTAGTAGAGTGAAACATTATAAAAAGGTCCATATTACTTCTCTTAATACGAACGTACGTATGCTATAATAGCAAAGTAATAGTATAGGTAACTTAAGGGTGGTTGGCTCACTCCCGTTCGAAAGGGGGTGGTGCCATATGTCAGTATTCGAAGCATTGATGTTTGCAATATCGTTCGCAACATTAATCGTGCTAGTACTTTCATTTAACCATAAAAAATAACCCATCCTTGAGTTAACGGCTCAGATGGGTCATTCCTGTTTTCAGCCAATCCCCTTAAAGGGAACCTGCTATTATGTTGACCGTTTTGGTGCACCAACACCAAGCGGTCTTTTTTAATTTATACATATGCTACAGTTAGTATACGTTTGATTCGCTCATTTTTCAAGTATTTGGATAGTATAATTCAATTGGGGTTGAGACTTAAGTTCGCTCTTTTTTATCATTGAACTGAACACGTAATCGGACAAGAGGAACATTTGTTCCTATACTGGGAAAATCCGCATTTTCTTCAATTCATCTATGATGAAGGGAGCACTTCTTATGCCAAGAAAGCCGGGAATAAAAGATGAATTCATCATAGAACAATACAAAAAATATTAAATACAAATCATGAGTTATTAGGCATTACGGCCATTAGTCTTTAACATAGCCATTTCCAAATGTCCCTGGAGAATGCGAAGCATCATTTGTAAGAGGAGTTATTGAAGGGGGTGGGCGGGTAGGAAAGTTCGGAAAAGAGAATTTTGTAAAAGGACTTTACTTATTACTTCATTCATTAGTACACAAGAATAACCTTGGTCATTCTATTTATCGCAATTGGATTAGAGGAAAACTCAGTTTAATGGAACTTTCTGAAATCATTTACAAAGATGCGAATGCAGACGATTTTGTTTTTCACAAGAAAGTATACATTTATCAACATACAGATCGTCCATATATAATCGGGACAATCCAATGTGGAAGTTGTCGATGGAAAGCTAATTTTAACATCGACAAGTTCGAGAATTTCATTCAGAACGAATATCAGTAAATCCATATTGGAAGAAATGAAAACATCAGCTAAATTAAATAATACGAATGTGAATCATTTAATTGCATCTGTGTTAATTAAAAATGAAAGCATTCTTTGTGAAATCTCCAAACCAAATGACCCGAGTTCAATACAAGTCCACGTATGATAAACAATTATTGAACGATATAAGAGTGTTAGCACAAAGAGAAATGTTATCGATTAATGATCTAATCGAGTTTAGCGTTCAATTCATTTCATTGTTGGATACACAAGATAGAAGAGTATAAAGTAAAAACTTGTGCTTGTGCTTTTTTTCATTTTTCGTTTTTAGTTGACATAATATATATTATAGGAAGTTGTATCTCATTATCCAAGTATACTTGTAACAGTGAGACGGAATAGAAAAAAAGCTTAAATTGACGTTTTGAATTAACTCGACGTTTTTAAGTATTTCTTCAGGTTTATTCTAGATTAGTGCAAATTAGTCTGTAATCTTACGTAATTTTAGCTGCTAAATTAAAATTGTTCTTTCTCTGTTTTTATTATACAAACTCTTGTTAATCACTTTGTAAATTCATTCAGTTTCATTTGTAATAAAATTTGCGATCCTTATTAATAAATCCTATTTTCGAATTGTCGAAATCATTCGAATACCCCTCTCTCTTACTTGGCACTACAACTCATTTTAGTAGATTCATTTAACATTCAATGCTTGCTTCCAACAGTTATTACTTGTATATTCGAAATTATACATAGAATGAAAATATCAAGCTAAAGAGTGATTCTAATGGATTCTAGACACAAGCAAATCAACCTGAATTATCGAAATATGAGGATAGCTTATATGATAGCCATTATTATCACTATTTTGTTAGGCCTCGCTTCCAGAAAATACAGCCATCAACTACTGTTATTTGTTGCACAGAACGCAGGCGATATACTGTGGGCAATGATGGTTTATTTCGGATTCCGTTTCTTACTGGTGCGTCAAAACCTGCTCACAGCCGTCTTGCTCAGTTTTTTGTTCAGCTATGGTATTGAATTCAGTCAGTTGTATCAAGAAGACTGGATTAATCAAGTTCGTGGAACTTTGTTCGGAGCGTTGATCCTTGGCAAAGGTTTTCTTGCTGTGGATCTGATTCGATATACAACAGGTATTATGATCGTCGCGATCTTAGATAAGGTAGCAGTTTATCTACTCACTTTACGTAGATAAACTGCTACCTTTAGTTTCACCATTTATGTAATTCGTGCATTTGATAACTTTTCATTTAATAAATCCTTCGCCATGTAATAAGCACTTACAGTAAATAACTGTGTTTTGATCTGATTGGACTTGATTAAATCTCCCATAGCATAAAAATCAACCAATTTAATTGTAATTTCTTCAGTTTCATCTAAATCTTGTTCATATGCTTGAAAGGCATCTAGAATAAGATAAGACTTCACTTTATTGTTTTGAGTAGCTGGATTTACCATGAATTCACCTAATAAAATTGGCTTTGATAATGAGGTGAAACCTGTTTCTTCTTTGATTTCTCTAAGGATACCCTCCTCTTGAGTTTCATTTTCTTCTATTTTTCCAGCAGGAATTTCTAAAAAGAAATCATCTCCAGAATAACGGTATTGTTCGACAAGTACAATTTGATTTTCTGTAGTAATCACAATCGCGTTAACCCAATCAGAGTATTCATTCACATAATAATCGTCAATTACGATCCCATTGGGAAGCTCACATCGATCTTTTCGTAGATTTCCAAAGGGTGTCTTAAATAAATACTCTGACTTTATCATTTTCCATTTTTTCATTGTTCCCCTCCGCATTGTAAAAGTTCTTCTATTACTTCCTACTACATAAATAAACACTTCTGATTTTTATTGTATTGAGTGCACGTTAAATACTTTTATAGTTCAAGATTTAAGAGAGCATTTAAATCATTTATTACTATGTCTGCATTTTTCAATTCAGAGGCTTGAGCAAAATCAAAATTAACTCCCACAGCTAAAAGATTATTGTCTTTTGCTGCGTTTATGTCTGAAGAACGATCTCCTACAACTGCACCATTTTGAATGTTATTTTCTTGTATAATCATCTTTGCCAAATCAGACTTATGTCCCGATGTTATCAATTGAATACTGTATGTATTTTCAATAAACCTTCCAAGCCCATATATTTCAACGATTGCTTGCAAATACTCGACTTGTCCATTACTTGCAATATACAAAGTGTACTTTTTGCTTAATGCCTCAAGGACTTTTTCGGCATTTGGATATAGTGCTCCTTTATGACTTCTTATTAATTCGATAAGTTGTTTGTGAAAAAATTCATTACTTCTTTCACGAATCTCTAGAGAATGGCTTGGACAAAGTGTCTCCCAAACTACTGGTAAAGGAACTCCCATAATTTCACGATACTTTTCAATTGGGGTTTCCTCTGACCATAAGTCAAACTTACGAAGTTCATCAAAAGTACTCACCAGTGCGTGTTCTAAAATCAAGTTTGTTTGAAATAATGTTCCATCCATATCAAAAATAATTGCCTTTTTCATAAAATCGCTCCTCTCTATAATCATCTAACGAAATTTAATCAAAAAGGTTTTATAAAAAAATAGTTAGTCTCGTTGAAGAATAAAATGCGAATTATTGATTTCGATACAATTTCACAAAAATAAACCGCTGAAATCATCCAATTTCAGCGGTTTTGTTATTTATATCTAAACTAATGTTACGTCGTTTCATTTGAATTAAGAAAATAGTTGTTAAACCTAAACTTATTAATCCAAATACCACTACCATCCATTGTAATCCGATTAGATCTAGTAACGCTCCAGTTGCTAATAAAACCACTTGAAAAATAACTCGTTCTAGCATGTTTCTGAATGAAAAAAATCTTCCGTGAAACGCTTTTGGCATTTGTTTTTGGAAGATCGTCATTGCAGTAGGAAAAAAACTACCTATTGCGAAACCAAATACGGCAAATGCTGTTACAGTTAAGATTGGACTTGCAGCAAATATTAAGATTAACTCAGCTACTCCAATGACAAAAGCAAAAAAGAATAAAATTGTACTGGTTTGCCATTTTTTCGCTATATATTTTACGACAATGGTACCAATCATAAATGCTATACCTTCTGCTGCGTAAATTGCCCCTTTAATTGATGAAGAATCTTGGATTTCGCTAATATTGATCACTAACAAATTAAAAGATCCAAGAAATAACAAAGGAATTAAGGTCATTACTAATGTCATCATAACAGCTGGATAAGATTTTAATATTGGAAAGACTTCCAAAAATCCACCTTTATCAGGAGTAGTAACTTTCACTTGAGCCTCTGTTCCCTCTTCCTCTTCAATACGTAGCATAAACGTAAATATCAGAAGGCCAATATAGGCAATAATCGACATGATGTAGAGAGATTGCAGTGACCAATAAACTAAAGCAACACCAGCAAGTGCTGTTCCGATGACACGTGCCATGGTCGCCACATTCATATGCCAGCCGTTCATTTGAAGCAACTGTTCATCTTTTACTACTAATGGAATAGTAGCTTGCAGTGCTGGGAAATAGAATGTTGCTGAAAGTTGAATACTGATCATAAATGCAACCATCCACCAGATAGATCCGGTCTCAATGGCAATCAACATAAATCCGACGCTAAACATTCGGCCAAATCCAGATATTAATAAAACGGTTTTCTTCCTTGATTGATCGATTATTTTGCCAGCTAACGGACCTGCTAAAATTCCAGCTAGCAATCCAGTTGCCATAATAAGCGATTTTAAGAAATCGGATGGAATTTGTTCTTGCATGAATTCCAAGTTTCCGATGATACCAGTCCAAAGACCAAGACCTGCAATGGCTTCTCCGATTAAGATAATCCACACATTACGGTTTTTCCACATATTTAGTTTTTCCTACGTACAACAAAGGAAACTATTTCTAGTTTCCCCGTTGTGTCCTTTCAATATTTCTTACTTCTCTGTGTTCATTTTTTGAACTTTCCAGAAACGAACAACTAATCCATCTTTGTCTGTATCAATCGTAAATGAACCATTTGAATAACGATCTGACACGCGAATCGGCTTCGTTTCAACAGTTTCACGTACCCCTTTTGATGTTTCAATTACTACTTGGTCTTGATTTTGAACGTACATGACACCTACAACTCGATGTGCATTCGATTTTAATTCTCGCAACACAACGACTCCTCGTTTTGCACGACCACCTTGTTCGAACTCTTTCAATGACATTTTCTTAACCGCACCACGATGTGTTACAAGGAATAGATCCCCTCGAACATCAACTGGAATTATAGTTGCATTTGCCACAATGTCATCATCTTTTAGGTTAATCCCTTTCACACCACCGGTTTTCACACCCGTGACTTGAACCTCTTGCATATTGAATCGTACTGCATAACCATCTCGTGTCACAATAAATACATCATCCGTTTCAGTAACCAAATCTACTGACACTACTTGGTCACCTTTTTTCAGATTCATCGTATTTAATGCCCGTGAATAGCGTTGAACATTATATTCAGCGAGTGTTGACCGTTTAACTTGACCGTTTTTAGAAACAACAAAAATAAATTGATTTTCATCGAAGTTAACAACCGGAATTGCTTTGATAATCGTTTCATTCGAATCAAGCGAAACAATACTTGATACATGTTGACCTAAGTCTTTCCAACGGATATCAGGTAGCTCATGGACAGGCTGATAAATATAATTGCCTAAGCTCGTAAATAACAATAACTGGTGTTGTGTATTCATCATCGATTCAAATAATAGATAGTCTGATTCTTTCATGGCGAAGTCTTTGCCGTTTGAAGCACTGTATGAACGGCTACTTGTGCGTTTAACATAACCATCTTTCGTTACGGTAACCACAACTTCTTCACTTGGAATAAGGACATCCAATGTTACTTTAATTTCTTCAATTTTATCCTCAATTACAGATCGACGAGGTTCTGCAAATTGTTTTCGGATGCCTTGAAGTTCTTTTTGGATGACTTTGATTAACTTCGCATCGCTAGTTAAGATGCTAGTTAATTCACTAATTATTTTTTGAAGTTCAGCTTCTTCATTTCGCAAATCGGTAATGTCTGTATTCGTTAAACGATAAAGTTGAAGTGAAACGATTGCTTCAGCTTGAGCTTCTGAGAATTCAAAACGTGAAATTAAATTGTTTTTTGCATCTCGTTTATCATTTGACGAACGAATTGTTTTAATTACTTCATCCAGGATTGATAAAGCTTTCATTAATCCATCGACAATATGTATACGATCTTTTGCTTTTTGCAAATCAAATTTACTACGTTTAGTCACAACATCTTTTTGGTGTCCAATGTACGCGTCTAGTAATAACGGCAGTGTCATCATTGTAGGACGTCGGTTGTGAATGGCAATCATATTGAAATTATATGTTACTTGTAGATCCGTATTCTTAAACAAAAATAGTAGAATACCCCTGCCATCAACTTCTTTTTTTAGTTCAATGACAATACGCAAACCTGTACGATCTGACTCGTCTCGAACATCTGCAATTCCGTCCAGACGTTTGTCTAACCGTTGTTCGTCTATTTTTTTGATTAAGTTTGCTTTATTTACTTCAAATGGTATTTCCGTAATGACAATTTGTTCTTTGCCGCCTTTTAAGGTTTCAAAATCAGCTTTAGAGCGAATGGCGATTTTCCCTTTGCCTGTCTCATATGCTTTCTTGATCCCATCGACCCCTTGAATGATGCCGCCAGTTGGAAAGTCAGGACCTTTTAAAACTGTCATCAGCTCATCTACTGATGATTCGGGTTTATCCATTCTCATCAATACAGCATCCAACACTTCATGTAGTGCATGTGGTGGCATGTCTGTTGCATATCCAGCTGAAATCCCGGTTGCTCCGTTGACCAACAAATTTGGGAAACGGGCTGGCAATACAGTTGGTTCTAATTCTGAGTCATCAAAGTTATAGACTAAATCAACTGTTTCTTTGTTAATATCTCGAAGCAATTCACCAGCGATAGCTGATAATCGTGCCTCTGTGTAACGCATGGCAGCTGGTGGATCTCCATCAACTGAACCATTGTTCCCATGCATTTCGATTAACATATGTCGTACTTTCCAGTCTTGGCTCATTCGCACCATTGCTTCGTAAACAGAACTATCACCGTGTGGATGATAGTTACCAATTACATTACCAACTGTTTTTGCCGATTTACGGAATGGTTTTTCGTTCGTGTTGCCTTCATGGAACATCGCATATAAAATACGGCGTTGAACAGGTTTCAAGCCATCTCGTGCATCAGGTAATGCACGATCTTGGATAATGTATTTACTGTAACGGCCAAACCGGTCGCCGATGACTTCTTCTAATGGTAAATCTTGATAACGTTCGGTTTGTGTCATTCTGAATCCTCCTCAGCATGAATGAGATCATTTTCTAAAATATTGCTTTCCTCATCCAAACCAAAATTAACATTGTTTTCTATCCATCTACGTCGTGGTTCAACTTTGTCCCCCATCAACGTTGTAATGCGTCTTTCTGCACGAGCATCATCATCAATTTCAACTCGAATCAACGTTCTAGTTTCAGGATTCATCGTTGTTTCCCAAAGTTGTCCAGCATTCATTTCACCTAGACCTTTGTAACGTTGAATTATATATCCTTTACCAATTTTCTTAATGGCAACATCGAGTTCAGCTTCTGTCCAGGCATATTGAAGGACTTCTTTCTTCCCAACACCACGAGACACTTTGTAAAGTGGGGGTAAAGCAATATACACTTTTCCCGCTTCAATCAATGGTTTCATATAACGGTAGAAGAAGGTTAAAAGCAACACTTGAATATGTGCTCCGTCGGTATCAGCATCTGTCATGATGACAATTTTGTCATAGGCTATATCGGGAACCGAGAAATCAGAACCAACCCCCCCACCAATCGCGTGGATAATCGTTGCGATTTCTTCGTTTTTCATGATGTCTGCAAGTTTAGCTTTTTCCGTATTGATGACTTTCCCACGAAGTGGCAAAATCGCTTGGAATGAACGGTCACGACCTTGTTTCGCTGAACCACCTGCTGAATCACCCTCTACCAGGTACAATTCATTTTTCGCAGCGTTACGCGATTGTGCAGGCGTCAGTTTACCTGACAGTAAAGTGTCTGAACGTTTTTTCTTTTTCCCACTCCGTGCATCTTCACGTGCTTTGCGAGCTGCTTCACGTGCGTGTTGGGCACGGATTGCTTTACGTACCAATGATGCACTAAGTTCTGCATTCTCTTCCAGTACATATAAAAGTTTGTCTGAAACGACAGCATCAACTGCTGCCCGTGCTTCACTGGTCCCAAGTTTTCCTTTCGTTTGTCCTTCAAATTGAAGAATGTCCTCAGGAATACGCACGGATATGATTGCTGCAATTCCTTCACGAATGTCAGAGCCGTCTAAATTCTTATCTTTTTCTTTTAATAAACTGGTTTTTCGTGCGTATTCATTAAAAACACGAGTAAGTGCGGATTTGGCACCCGTTTCATGGGTTCCTCCGTCACGTGTTCGTACATTATTGACAAACGACAAGATCGTTTCTGAATAGCCATCATTAAACTGGAAAGCAAATTCTACTTCGATATCGTCATGAGCTCCCTCGACGTAAGCTACTGGATGCAAGACGTCTTTTTCTTCATTCAGATATCCGACAAATGCTTCAATACCAGTCTCATAGAAGAAGACGTCCTGTGTCCCATTTCGTAGATCATTTAACTCTATTTTAAGGCCTTTCAATAAAAAAGCTGACTCTCTTAAACGTTCACATAATGTTTCATAATTATATTTTGTGACAGAAAAAATAGTAGGATCTGGCAAGAAGTGGATCGATGTTCCCGATTCTTTCGTTGAGCCAATCTGTTCAAGTGTTGTTACGGGGTGTCCACCACTTTCAAATCTTTGTCGAAACTTCTTGCCATCACGATGAATCGTTACTTCTAAAAATACAGATAGCGCATTTACAACAGAAGCACCTACACCATGTAGCCCACCACTTGTTTTGTAGCCACCTTGCCCAAATTTACCACCTGCATGAAGGATAGTAAAAATAACTTCGGGTGTCGGTTTTCCTGTTTTATGCATACCTGTAGGCATTCCACGCCCAAAGTCGCGAATGCTAATGCTTTGATCTTCATGTATATTGACAACGATATGATCACCAAACCCAGCAAGTGCCTCATCGACTGCGTTGTCGACAATTTCATACACTAGGTGATGTAAGCCTCTCGCATCCGTAGAACCGATATACATTCCTGGACGTTTTCGAACTGCTTCTAGTCCTTCAAGTACTTGAATCGCATCGTCGTTATAAGCTGTTAATGATTGATTTTTCGCCAAATCGTTCTCCTCCAAAAAACAAACAGATGTACTCATTGTATAGAATGAAAGCCGTATTTGCAATGACTCTAGCGCTTTAATGCTCGATCTAGGTGGGAATGAAAGTTCCTGTAAGTCATTGTGACGTCTTCTTGGACATGATAAACTAGGTGTACATAATATGAACACGTACTAAATTTAAAGGAGTGCTATATGGATACATACATAGTCATTTTACTAGCCTATTTACTAGGTTCCATTCCTTCTGCATTATGGATTGGAAAACTTTTTTACAAAACGGATATCCGGCAACATGGAAGCGGAAATCTAGGTGGAACGAATACATTTCGAACACTCGGCGTCAAAGCAGGATTAATTGTTACGTCTTTGGACATTTTAAAGGGGACGGCAGCCACAATCTTACCGATTCTTCCTTTCTTTGCAGATACAAACATACATCCATTGATTCTAGGAGTCATTGCAGTTATTGGTCATATGTATCCGATATTCGCTAACTTTAAGGGCGGTAAAGCTGTAGCAACATCTGGTGGAATTCTACTTGGTTATAACTGGCCCATTTTTGTTTTATTATTGCTGTCATTTTTTATTGTTTTGAAAATCTCCAAAATGGTGTCACTGACCTCCATGGTTATTGGTGTAATCGGTCTTGTATATACAGTGGTATATAATCTTTTTTACGAGACTGATATCCCGCTAATCATTGTGATTTTCTTGTTAACATCATTTATCTTTTATCGTCATCGTGCCAACATTGGACGAATCAAAAATGGAACTGAACCAAAAATAAAGTGGATATAATACTGACATTTTGAAAGGCTGGTGAGTACATGAAAATAATTCTTTCCACTGAAGCAATGAACTGGTTCAAGGAAGAAATGGAAACACAACCTGGTGAATATATACGTTTTTACGCTCGCTACGGTGGTTCAAGTTCTCTACATGATGGGTTCTCGCTAGGTGTGACCAAAGAAGTGCCTTTGGAACTATCAGTTGAATTAGTTGCAGAGGATGTCCACTTTTATATCGAAGATCGGGATGAATGGTATTTTGATGGTCATGATTTACACGTAAATGTAGACCCAGACCTTAAAGAACTTACATATTCCTATACAAAATAACGTGAAAATCCACTAAGAGTTTGAAACCTCTCAGTGGATTTTTTTACGAGAATCTGTGTAATTGATCCAGTATGCCTTCTTGACGCATTATCATTTCTTGATGGTGTCCGAATAAATCAAAATGCGGATAGTTTTCTTTATAATCAATCCACTCTGCCTTTAATCCGTATTGAGCTCCCCATTTAATGAGCACCTCTACATCGGAACACCCTACTTTTGTTACCGTTTTACAGCCAGGAAAACGATTATCTAACCAGTAGTGCGTAAGAAATGCAATTTCCCCTCTGCTGACCGCTTCTTTCCATGACACTAATTCATGCCGCTTGATCCCAAAGGCCATTAATCTTTTACCTTTGCGATTTCACTATATTTCGCATCCCACACAGGATCTATTTTTTTCAAGGATACAGGACGAAACGTATCTTTCCTTACCACTACATGTTCAGATTTAGCAGTGGCAGCGATAGATCCGTCTTTATGCAGGATTTCATACCCATACATTGTGCGAAGTTTTCCATGTGATTCTACCCACGTGCGAACTGTCGCGTTCTGACCGTACTTCATCGATGCTTTGTATTGTATGGATAAGTCGGTGACAGGAGAAAGATATCCATCCTTCTCCAGACCAGCATATGTAAATCCGAGGTCTTCGATTAAAGCTGTGCGACCAATCTCCATCCACACTAAATAATTCGCATGATACACTACACCCATCTGGTCTGTTTCGGCGTATCGAATTTCTATTTCTTTTTCACTTACAAACATGTATGTTCACCTCTAGTCCTATTATACAAAAGAGTACTAGAAAATGCTGTTACATGAGTTTTAAGCTCGCTAATTGTTTTTTATCAATCTTTCCAACATGTGTTTTCGGAAGTTCTGGTAGCACCACAAATTTCTTTGGAATTTTATAGCCGCCTAAATGATGTCGACAATGTTCGATTAATTGCACTTCCGAATATGAGTCCGGGTCTTTCAAACAAACAAATGCCGTTACGACTTCACCCCATTTGATATCAGGAATACCTAATACTGCCACTTCTTTAATCGCTTGATACTGAATCAGACAATGCTCGATTTCTTGAGGATATACATTTTCCCCGCCCGTCACGATCATATCTTTCTTCCGTCCCACAATATAGTAATCCCCTTCAGCATCCATCTTGGCTAAATCACCGGTCTTCAACCATTCCTCATGCATCGTTGCTGCTGTTTCTTGATCGTCACACCAATATCCAGTAAACACATGATTTCCCCGAATCCATAGTTCGCCAACTTCATGTTTGTCACACGGTAGATTGTTTTCAGATACGATTAAGGTATCCACAAATTGCATGTTCTTACCGATTGATCCTTTCTTGAACTTTGCAACGTTTACATCAATAACAAAATTATTCGGTCCCGCTTCAGAAAGACCATAGCCCTCTTTAAATGGCAATCCTTTCTTTTCGAAAGCTTCATAAATCGTAACGGGGCAGGGAGCTCCTCCCGACAAAAAGACTCTGACGTTTGGAAAATCACTTTTGATAAACAACTCCGTTTCTATCATTGCCTGGTACATCGTTGGAACGAACAGCGAAACGGTGGATTTATGCTTTGAGATTTGCTCCAGTGCCTGCTCTGCGTGAAAACGGTGGCCAATAACCACTCTTCCTCCTGCCATCAATATAGGGATTGTTAAGGCATTAAGACCACCCGTATGAAATAACGGCATATAATTTACCGTACAATCCGATTCAGTCAATCCCCAACTCACAATCGTGTTAATGGCATTCCAATTTACGTTGTGATAGGAAAGCTTGACACCTTTTGGCTTCCCCGTAGTACCACCCGTATAAATAATCAGCCAAGTATCATTAGCTGTAACTTTTGCTAGTTGAAGCGACTCATTTGTTTGTGTTTTATATGTTGGTTGAAGCTCACGATTTATGATTCTGTTGATTCCAAGCGTATGTGAAACGACTTCATGTTGAAGATCCGTGATGAGAATTGCAGGTTTGCACTCATTTAGAATTCCTTGTAGTTCGTTTTGACTTAATCGGAAATTTAAGGGTACATATATATAACCTTTTAACCCGCATGCAAATAATATGGCTAGCAACTCTGGATGATTTGCACCAAGAATGGCGACTCGATCACCTTGTTGTAACTTTTCATGTGATAAACGATGTGCCCATTCTTCAATGAGAAGTTTAAATTGTGCATACGTCCATTGTTGGCCACTATCGATATCCACACATGCTACATGAGATGGCGTCATTTGGGCACGTCTTAAAAACCAGGTTTGCTCGGTATACATTGGTACCCTTCCTTTCTTACATTTGGATTCCACCATCAACATGAAGAACGTGCCCGTGCACATAATCCGATTCGGATGAAGCTAAAAATAAATAGGCATTTGCGATGTCTTTTGGTACCGCTAATCGTTGCAATGCAACGACTGAGGTCATTTGTTCTATAATTTTTGCAGGCATTTTTTCTACCATTGAAGTACGTGTAAACCCAGGGGCTACGGCGTTCACATTAATTCCTTTACGGCCTAACTCTTTCGCCCATGATTTGGTCATCCCGATGACCGCTGCTTTTGAAGCTGCATAATTGGTCTGGCCAACGTTACCATATACACCACTGACAGAAGATGTATTGATAATTTTCCCTTTCCCTTTTTCAATTAAATGGGGCAGGACGATTTGTGTACAGTTGAAGACGCCAGTTAAGTTGACATCTAGTACTCTCTGAAAATCTGCAGGCTCCATTTTTGCTAACATCGCATCTTTCGTAATGCCAGCATTATTCACCAAAATATCGATGCCTCCATAAGTTTTCAGTGTCTGTTCAACTAATTGTTGAACGCTTTCCCGATTTACAACATCTACTTGCAGGAATGTCACTTCATAACCTTGCTCGATAAGGTGATTAGCAGCCCCCGCTCCAGTTTCTTCATCATAATCTGCAAGTATGACTCGTGCTCCTTCTTCAGCAAAACGCTCAACAGCTGCATAGCCAATTCCATTTGCACCACCTGTAATGATGGCCACTTGATTTTGCAAACGCATAGGTGTTTCCCCCTATTCTAGAAATTCTTCTATTCGTTGTGTTAATTGTGGTAAATCATCAATGAGTGGCGAGTGTCCTGAATTAATTAATGGAATATATGTCGCATTTGCTCCCAAGTCTTCCACGATTTCTTGTGTCATTTGTTCCGAGACTACATAATCTCGATCCCCCCTTAAAATTAACACCGGAATCGAAATATCCTTTGCTTGGTTCGACCCCATTGCTAGCCCATTATGGGACCCACTTATATTAAACTGATTCAAAGAATGGTAGACATCGGCTAAATTTCGTTGAGTCAACATATCATTTACATATAATTCGTATTTTGTTTCTTCGGGTTGTTTATGTGTATAAATTAATGCATTCCACAAGCCTTTTAATCCATCACGGTTTTGCGTATCATACAAGCCTTGAACAGCTAGAGTTTTCCCTGCATCATTTTCAACTTCTTCAATGGTTTTCAGCCGTTTTTCCAAATCAGGAGTTCCATCTGCATTGGTCCCATAGAATGGATAACCGCGTGTGGAGGCTGATGCTAAAAGGACAAGCTTTTCACACATACCAGGATATTCAGCGACAAATTGCAGACAAATCGCACCACCAGTAGACCATCCAACTAAATGAAAACTATCCAGTCCTAATGCATCTACAAAACCTTTAAGGTCATGAGCAAAATCCGCAATTCCTTGAACACGTGTGTGGTAACTGGATTCACCAAATCCTCTTAAATCAAGGGCATATAATTTGTATTGCGGATCTAGCTCATCCATTAAAATATCCCAGTGCTTTGAAGATGTCATATTTCCATGAACGAGTACAATCACTTGTTCGCCACCATACCGTTCACGATATGAAATGGTTTCCCCGTTATCCAGCAGAATTTTTTGCATTGTCATATTCCTCCTTATCAGAACCCCATTTTATTGTTGTAGCTCCCCATGCATAACCGATCCCAGCACTGACCAAAACCACAATGTCGCCATTTTTCAGTTTCCCTTGTTGTTCTGCGAGCTGCAAAGAAATAATTTGGTCCATTTGGCCAATATGTCCATACTCGTGCAAATAGATGGATTGCCCTTCCGATAATCCAAGTTCATTTAACACGAAGTCATGTGCGGATTTCTTCATGTGGAGAATCGCAACAAACGATATGTCTTGTTCTGTATAACCGCTTTTCGACAAAGAGTGTCGGATGACCTTTAAAAAATTCTGCATCGATTTTTGTTCTAATCGCTTTTTCATGCCCTCAGGATCTAACACATCCAGTTTATAAGCCCCTGACAATAATAATTCCTGTGTCAGTGGACTTTTAGTTCCTCCAACAGGAACAACAACATCTTCAGAAAAAGAGCCATCGGTCATGATGTCCGATTCAAGGAGATGGTTCCTAGGATGATTTTTCCTCAAAATCATGGCTCCCCCTCCCGCTCCGAGATTAAACATAAATCGTGTTCGTTCATTGGTATAATCAATAAAATCGCCATTTCGATAACCACCAGCTAACAGTACTGTGTCGATTGAGTCGTCCGTTAACAGTAAACTTTTAGCTAGTTTCAAAGCCAAAATGGTGGTACCGCACCGAAGTGCGATATCAAATGCCCATGCATGAAAAGCACCAATCTCTTCTTGTATTTTTATTGCGGCTGTCCATAGGGGATACTCTTTATGCTCTTCGCCAATATAGATGATGCAATCAATCGATTTCGGGTCAATATTCCCTCTTTTGAGTGCATCTTCAGCTGCCCATATCCCCATTTGAACAGTATGGTCGTTTGGCCCAGGAATTGGTTTTTTGGTAATTCCCATTTTATCTTTGACAACGTGTAAGGGAACCCCTGAAGCAATCGCTATTTCTTCGGCTGACATCGATTTTGAGGGAATATACATCCCGGTGCTAACGAGTCCTATATGCATCATAATTCCTCCGAATTAGATTGTTCTTCTTTTCCTACAGATTGCTTTTTCCTTTTATGAAAAGCTTGTCGAATGGTTCCGACGATACCTGATGGAAAGAAAATGACTACCAAAATATAAAGAATGCCGAAGAAAATGATCCATCGTTCAAAAATAGGATAATCTTTTGCAAGACCTGATAAGAAATGTTGGGATAACTCAATTACCCCAGCTCCAATAATCGGTCCGATCAGTGTTCCCACGCCTCCAATAATGGTCATTAATAAAGCATCTAATGTAATATCCATCGTCAGCACACTGGTATTAACAAAGCGTAGACTAATCGCATAGAGTGATCCCGCTAAACTCGCAACCACTCCGGCCACAACAGAGGCAATCACTTTGTAGTGTAGGGTATTGTAACCTAATGATTTAGTACGTTGTTCATTTTCTCGTACCGCTACTAGCACATGACCTAGTGGAGATTGGACAAAACGCCTAAGTACAAAATAGACCACAACCATACACACGAGTACGACCAGATAAAACATCATACGATCTTTGAAAAATTCTGGGGCACGGAACGTAAAACCGTCATTTCCTGACGTTACACTACGCCATTTTTCAGCAAGTACTAAAAATAATCCCGAAAGAGCGAGCGTTAACATGGCAAAGAAATGACTCTTTAAGCGTAATGTCAATAGACCCACTATAAAGCTAATAATACCTGTAATGAGCATCCCTGTTGCAATCGATAACACAAAGACCCCAATTGTAGGTTCGATTCGATCTAACATTACAGCAGTCGTATAGGCACCCATTCCAAAAAACATTGCGTGTCCAAATGACACAATCCCCGTATATCCAAGTAAAATGTCATAACTCATCGCAAGAATCGAAAAGATGAAAATCTGTGTTAATAGAATTGTCCAAGTCCTCGAGTCTGTAACAAAAGGGAAGATGAACAACGCAATGACCATGATGGAGAGGAATATATTGTTCCATTGATATTTAGATGTCATGTCTTCACCCCTTTGCTCTAAATAATCCTTGCGGACGGAATATTAATACGATGGCCATGATGATCATGTTTACAGCTAATGACAGGGAGGGAACATAGTACGCCATATAACTTCCTACCAAGCCTACTAATATAGCTGCTAGCAAAGAGCCTGGAAAACTACCCATCCCGCCGATCACGACAACAATGAATCCTAAAATAGCATACTCCATTCCCATTTCTGCGTAAATGACACCCGAATAGGGTGCAAACAACGCACCTCCGATTGCAGCTAAAGATGCACCAGCGATGAAAACATACAGAAAAACATTTTTGATATTGATACCTAGCGTTTGAACCATCTCTTTATTCAATACGCCCGCCCGGACAATTAATCCGATTTTTGTTTTCTTTAGAATGTATTGGAAAATGCCGAAAACCAAAAAACCAACAATAATGATGAAGACGCGATATTTAATGATAATGACGTCTCCAATTTCCCAGCTACCGACTAAGTTTTCCGGTGTTCGAACAGCAATTTGATTCGGACCAAATACCACTTTCAACATTTCGGTTAAAACAAGCATGAATCCCAACGTAATTAAAATTTGTTGAACGTGATTGCCATATACGGGCTTGATAATTAGTTTTTCCGTAATAAAACCAAGAATTACACCTGTTAAAATTGCACCTAAAATTGCCAATACGAAGCTATCCGTTAATGCATAAAACCACACTGAAGAATAAGCACCCCATGCAAATAATCCTCCATGCGCAAAGTTAAGTACATCCATCAATCCAAATATCAACGTCAATCCAGCAGCTAAGAGGAAGATTAACATGCCGGTAGCTAGCCCATTGATGGTTAAATTAGTGAGTAGTTCCATGACTCTCCTCCTTATCCGATTCCTAAATATTTACGTTTCACTTGTTCATCATGGATTAACTCTTGCATTAATCCAGATTGGACGGTTTCTCCGTTATCAATGAGTGTGTAGGTATCACCGATTCGGCTAGCCATTATAAAATTCTGCTCGACCAATACGATAGTTGTATGTTTTTTCATATCAAGAATCGCTTCCATGACTTTTTCAATGACAATTGGGGCAAGCCCTTTTGAAGGCTCATCAATCAATAGAAGCTTGCTATTCCCCACAAAGGCACGTGCCATTGCAAGCATTTGTTTTTGCCCTCCTGATAAAAGCCCGCCATCTTTCTTCCAAAAAGTTTTTAAATCCGGAAATAGATCCAGGATATACTCTCGTTTTGCGAGAGTCGCCTCATCTTCTTTTCGCATCGCAACTTTCATGTTTTCCTCAACTGTCAATGAAGCGAATATGCCTTGGTCTTCCGGAACATAGCCAATCCCGGTGTTCGCAATCCCATGGGTCGGTTTTTTGGTGATATCTATATCTCTAAAGGTAATCCTTCCTTGTGAAGCGGGTGTTAATCCTAGAATGGTTTTAAGGGTGGTCGTTTTCCCGGCACCATTACGACCCAGCAATACACTTACTTGCCCTTCAATGGCTTCAAACGATATGCCTTGTAAAATATGATATTGTTTTATATGTGTGTGAACGCCATCAACTTTTAGCAATGTGTTCATCGTATAATCCTCCTAAATATGCATTTTGAACCGTTTCATTCTCCATAATTTCTCCTGGAGTTCCATCTGCTAACAGCTGGCCATTGAATAACACCATGATCGAATCCGATAAATCTAAAATCATATCCATTTTGTGCTCAATCAATAGAATTGATTTATTGCCCTGGTCCTTAATCTGTTTAATGACATCTAAAATGGCGGGAACTTCTTCTAGTGACATACCTGCAGTCGGTTCATCCAGCAATAGTACTTCGGTATCTAAAGCTAGTAACATCGCAATTTCGAGTTTACGCTTTTCTCCGTGGGATAACTGACTGGCAATTGCATGTTTTTTTGACCGTAGTAGAACGAGTTCTAGTAATTCTTCAGCTTTTTGAATGAGAGAGGGATAAGATGTAAAATGACGCATCATTTGATAGCGAATTTTTTCTTTTGACTGGACGGCTAAACGAACATTTTCTAATACCGTTAAGTTAGGGAAGACATTTGTGATTTGAAAGGAACGCCCTAGTCCTTTTCGTGTACGTTCGACAGAAGAAAAACGAGACATATCTTCATTCTTAAAATATACTTTGCCTTCGGTTGGCTTTAATTCACCGCTAATCAAGTTGAAAAAGGTAGTTTTTCCGGCTCCGTTAGGTCCAATGATTGATTTGAAATGCTTTTCGGGCATTTCGAAATTAACGTGATCCACTGCTATATGTCCACCGAATTGGATCGTTAAGTTTTCGGTTTTTAATATCGATGTCATGGTTTTCATCCTTTCTTCTGTCTCTCTCCATGCGCAAGAGTGTTTCTCAACCATGGAGAGAGACAGACCTGAATGAACAGGTCGTCTCACTTGTTTAATTGTTCTGAATTGGTGGTTCAGTTTCATCTGGTGATAATTCACGTATTAACACCGGTACCGGGTAAGGAACACCCTCTTGTTTTTCAAGTTTAATCGAGTACAACGTCTGTAATGCTTGATGATCCTCTTCACGGAATGTCATGGTTCCTTTTGGCGTTTCAAAAGACATCCCTTCCATAATACTAATTAACTCGTTACTATCTGCATTTCCTTCAGATTTTTTCAATGCTTCTACAATCGAGATCGCAGCCGACATTCCACCTGGGGTGAATAAGTCAGGTACTTCACCATCAAACCGTTTTTTATGTTGCTCTACTAACCAATCATTTACGTCATTATCTGGTAATGTGTGATAGTAAACGGAGAACCCTTCCATGCCTATTAATGGCTCCATTGTTGATAATGCTGGAATATCCGGTGCACCCGTTGAAATTTTAATGCCTTTTTCTTGAAGTTTTAAATCCGAAATTTGATTCCATGGTGAATTGGCACCTGCCCAAACGACAAACATATAGTCTGGTTTTGCATCAATTACTTTTTGTAAGTTCGAAGTAAAATCGGTTGCTGCTGGATCTGCGTACTCTTCTAATACAATTTCGGCACCTAACGCTTCAGCAGCTTTCTTGAATGCTGCCACACCGTCTAAACCGAAAGAATAATCAGGTGCAAACGTTGCGATTTTAACGCCTGGTTTAGCAATGGCTGCTGCACCTGCAACTGCATCTTGTGATGAGTTACGTCCAGTACGAAATAGATACTTATTAAACTCAGAACCTGTAATACTGTCTGCAACTGCTGGTTCAACAATCATAATTTTTTCATATTCTTCAGCTAGTGGAAGTACCGCCAATGTATCTCCTGAACTTGAAGACCCAACGATAAAATCCACTTTATCTTCTTCTAATAACTTTGTCGCTTTTTGAACTGCAACTTCGGGTTTCGTTTCAGTATCTTCATAAATGATTTCAATTTTTTTGCCAGCTACTTCCATCGTTCCATCAGTAGCGTATTCAATTCCTAAATCAAACCCACGTTGTGTTTGTTTCCCATAAGATTCAAGTGCTCCAGTTAATGACGCTAATACACCAATCTTAATAGTGCCTTTCGCCTCTTCTCCATCGCCACCTGGGTCCCCTTTAGCTGAATCTGTACTGTTACATGCAGAGCTAACAACGAGCACAAATATTAAAACAAGAAACAACCATGACTTTCTTTTCATGAGAATCCCCTTCCCCTTCTTGCTTTTGTAAGCGTTTACCTGCTTCTGTATCATCTTATAAAATCTGAGTTACAAAAGAGTTACAAACTCTACGCCAACCGTATGAGGCTTTGTAAAAACTGCAGAAAAAAGCCTGCATCGAGATTACCTCAACACAGGTTATGTTATGAAAAGCCCATCGTAATTAATTCGTGCATTTGTTCAGTCGTTTCCATTGGTTTTAGTTCAAATTCATGTTGCAGCATTTGCACACATCGATCGTACCACTTGATTGCTTGAGATCTATTCTTTTTTTGATAGTGTGCGAACATCAACAGTCGATAAGCTTCTTCCCATGTATGGTCAAGTTTGATCAATTTCTCAGCATAATATATGGTTTGGTCGAATTGCTGAAGTCTCGTTGCATTCTGAGCAAGCTTTTCATACACTTGCAAAACCGTTTCGTGGAAATGGTTACGTTCAAATTGAAACCAATCGAAAAGTGTTTGGTCCAAATAAAAGGAACCTTTATAAAGTTCAGCTGCAGATGTTAATATCGCAAGGGCCTGTTCCGGATTTCTTTCCTCTAATCCTTGAGCAGCAAGTTGTTGAAACTGTTGCATATCACTAACGATGGCCGCCTTTGGATGAATTCGATACATCGCTTGTTTTCTTCTAATAAAATAAGACTCAGCACGTGGAGACCTATTTGGTTCTAATACATTGTAAAGAGCATTGAGAGCCACTTTAAAATCGCGATTGGCGGTCTTTTCATCCTGATCCACAAAAAGTTCTCTCACAAGTTCATCTTTTGGTACATATCGATCCTTATGAATAAATAAATACACAAATAGATCTTTTGCTTTTTCTCGTTGCCATTTCCGATTGTCAATTTCTTCCTGCCCTCTAGAAATAGACATAGGACCAAGTAGTTGTATGTGCAAAGTATATCCTGGGTATTTAACATGGGGCTCCACTTGTAAATATCGGACCAAGAATTGGATCCCTGAATCATCGGTCTCTGTAATGGCCGCTTGTTGTACGAGTGGATGGATTTGTTGAATATCAAACGGACCATACAATGTCAATTTTTCGATAAAGAATGTATAGTGTTCATCCATTAGTATGTGAGCAAATCGCTTCATTTCTTCTGTAAAAACATCCTTTTTTCCTAATTCAAATGCACAGACACTTCCCCAATATGATGCGACCATTTCTCCAAACGAGTCTCCACATAATATAAAATCTTGTTTTGCTTGTTTTGCATAGCCAATCGCATGATCATACTGATGTGATGTACAATAAATCATCGCAATACCAATCTTAATATACGCAGACAGCCAGGCATCATGAACAGTTTCTGTTTCTTGTAAGCCTTTTCTAGCAAGTGCCAAAGCTTCATGAGGATATCCTTGTTTGGCTTTAAGTAATGCCAGACCTAAATAGGGCTCTGCTTTACCCCTTGAGACATCCAATCGATCCATTTTTTCAATTGCTTGTAAATACATACGTTCCGGTAATTCAAGGAGATGTTGCCGAGCAACACTTTCTGCATGCCCTTTACGAATTAAACCAACCGCTTCAACAAATGCGGATTTTTCACGAATTCCACTTTCAATTCCTTTTGATGCATAAATAGTAGATTCCGAAAGTTTTCCTACCATCGCATTAATCAGTGCTAATAAGACTGTCGTTTCTCGGTGCGAATTAGGCACTAAATCTTCCTCGCGCAATCGATTTTCTAGCAAGTGAAGCGAGTCGAAAAGTTTACCCATTCTCAATAAGATTCGAGCGTCTAGATTCCCATCAGTTAATAACATTTCTGGTAATTGTTCTTCTTCGATAAATGTTATTGCCTCTTTGATCTTTCCTAAATTCACAAGGTTTTCAGCAAATTGTCGCTTTAAATTGTTCATATCTGTCTGTGAAATGTCGGTGGTTTGACTTGCATAAGAGATGGCACTTGCCAAATGAGGATTAGCTAAGCCCGGTTGAATGGTATCTAAATAGATATGGGCTAGTCCTGCGTGTGCGTAACAGATATATAATGCATCCTGTTTAACGGTTGCAAGTGACAAGCATTTCAAATAGGCTTTTTTCGATTTTTCATAATAAGCTCGATAACGATTGGCTTCTCCTTCGAAAAAATAGAGAGCGGGATACTCTTCAAAGTATGTAAGCGGGATTTCTTTTAAGCTATCCATAATTAAATCGAATTGACCTAATTTCAATAATTTAGGTACTGTTTTTAGTACAATTTGAGTAATAAAGTAGGGTTCCTCGCTCTGAAGTGCATGATAAATAGAACGAATCGAGTCGCTTTTTTGTTCAAAATATTGCGCAGCTGATTTGTGAGCAGCTTGAAAGTCTAGTAGACTGGATTGTTTCCATTTGGTAACTAAATATTGTTGAAATAATGCGTGAAAACGATAGACCTGGTCTTCACCTAATTGTTGGAGGAAACCGTGTTGATTACGGAATGCTTGTAAAAAATCCACAGAATCTTCGCCGTAAAACATGAGAATAAATTGATGTGAAAACGTAGGAAATATAGAGAACTGCAAAAGCCATTTTTGCTCTTCTGATGTGTATCTAATAAATACTTCTTCCGATAAATAGTGAAATAGATCGACAAGAGCAGGCTTTAAAGAAATATCAAACGTATTGATGTCACTCTCAGATTGTACAGCCATCAATTGAATGGCAATGGCCCAGCCTTCCGTAATTTCTAAAATATGTCTCGATTCGATTTCTGTTAACTGACGGTTATAATAATCTTCAAAATAAACCAGTATTTCTTCTTCAGTAAATACTAAATCTTTTTCTTTTACTTCTACTAATTGTCCACTCATTTTCAGTTTTAATAACTGGGACCATTTCAGTTTCGTTCGTGAAATTAATACCATGTGAATATGTAATGGACAATGTTCCACTATTCGTTCCATCATGAAATTAATGGAGAAGACATGATCGATTAAATGGTAGTCATCGATGATAATGACGAATGGTTCAGTCACGTATTCCAACTCATTGACAAACCAAGCATGCCAAGAGATTAATTCCTTCTCGCTTGGAAAAGCAGGTTGAAGAAACCAATCTTTCAAAAGTTTTTGTCCAAAGCCAGGGATTACCCGTTGTATACTTCCAATCAAATAGCGTAAAAAAGGCACTAAGTCATCGTCTTCTGACGATACGGTATACCACGAACAATTAATTCGGCTATCCGCAACAAACTGGGCAATTGCCGAACTTTTTCCATAGCCAGCTCCACCCGAAATCAAGGTGCATTTTTTTATTGTGAGTTGTTTAAATATGTGCGTCAAAGAAGCCCGACGCATATACGTTTCACTGGTTACAGGTGGCACGAGTTTCGATTTTAGTAAAGGTAAGTCCATGTAAATAATTCCCTCTCTTGCAATCTCTCTACCAAAAGTGTATCACAGCAATGTTCAAAATTGAATGACAATTTAAATAAAATATGACTCCAGGTCAAAAAAAGAAGGCCGCCCAAAAGGACAGCCTTCTTAAAAAATATTAGTTTTTCAATTTATCACGTAATACCATTGGCAAGATTCCACCGTGACGGTAGTAATCCACTTCCACTTCAGAATCAAAACGTGCTAACACGTCGAATTCTTTCACTGAACCATCTTCAGCTTTAGCAGTAACTGTCAGAAGATCACGAGGTTTAACGCCTTCAGCAATATTAACGCTGATTTCTTCTTTACCTGTTAAGCCAAGTGTTTCTGCACTTTGACCTGGTAAGTATTGAAGTGGTAAAACACCCATCATTACTAAGTTAGAACGGTGAATACGCTCATAGCTTTCAGCAATTACTGTTTTGATGCCAAGTAAGTTTGTACCTTTAGCTGCCCAGTCACGTGAAGATCCCATACCGTAATCTTTACCTGCTAGAACCACTAAGCCAGTACCATCTTCTTGGTATTTCATTGCAGCATCATAGATTGCCATGATTTCGCCGTTTGGCCAGTAAGTTGTGAATCCACCTTCTGTACCTGCAGCGATTTGGTTACGGATACGAATGTTGGCAAACGTACCGCGCATCATCACTTCATGGCTACCACGACGAGAACCATATGAGTTAAAGTCGCGTACTTCCACACCGCGTTCACGTAAGTATTTACCTGCAGGTGTATCTTTACCAATCGCACCAGCTGGTGAAATGTGGTCAGTAGTAATTGAATCTCCGAATTTCGCAACGACACGAAGACCAGCAAGCGTTTGGATATCGCTTGGTTCTCTCGTTAATCCTTCGAAATATGGAGGATTTTGAATATACGTTGAATTTTCGTCAAATGTATATAATGAATCATTTGACGTTTCAATCGCGTTCCAACGCTCATTTTCGCTGAATACTTTTTCATATTCTTTGCGGAATAATTCAGGTGTTACCGTTTTTTGAAGTACTTCTTTAATTTCTTCAGTTGATGGCCAGATGTCTGCAAAGAATACATCGTTGCCATCTTGATCTTTACCAAGGGATTCACTTTGAAGGTCGATATCAACCGTACCTGCCAATGCATATGCAACAACAAGTGGTGGTGAAGCCAAGTAGTTGGCTTTCACTAGTGGGTGAATACGCCCTTCAAAGTTACGGTTACCTGAAAGTACTGAAGTAATAAGTAAGTCATTTTCAATGATTCCTTTTTCAATTTCAGGAAGCATTGGGCCTGAGTTACCAATACAAGTCGTACAGCCATAACCAACTAAGTCAAAACCGACTGCGCTCAATGGCTCAAGAAGACCAGCGTCACGTAAGTAACCTGTTACAACTTTAGAACCTGGTGCTAATGAAGTTTTTACATAAGCTGGTGGACGTAATCCTTTTTCTGCAGCTTTTTTAGCTACTAGACCAGCACCGATCATAACGAATGGGTTTGAAGTATTCGTACAAGATGTAATGGCAGCAATCCCAATAGCACCTGTAGGAATTGTTACTTCACTACCATTTTCGAATGTTACTGTAGCAGATTTAGCAAATTCTTTTTTAGATAAACCAAATCCTTGGTTACCTTGTGGTGCTACAACTGCTTTGTTGAATTCCAATTTCATTTCAGACAATGGAATCAAATCTTGTGGACGTTTAGGTCCTGACATGTTTGGTTCGATTGTAGACAAATCTAATTCCACAACGTCTGTGTAGAATGGATCTTCGTTGTCAGCCGTAAAGAACATACCGTTTGCAGTTAAATATTCTTTAACCACTTGGATGTGCTCTGCGTCACGGCTTGTTAAACGCATGTAATCAAGAGCTTCTTCATCCACTGGGAAGAAACCACAAGTTGCGCCGTATTCAGGTGCCATGTTGGCAATTGTTGCACGGTCAGCAAGTGGAAGTTTTGTTACGCCAGCTCCGAAGAACTCAACAAACTTACCTACTACACCTTTTGCACGAAGTACTTCTGTTACTTTAAGTGCCAAGTCAGTTGCAGTTGTCCCGTTTGGAAGGTCACCCGTTAATTTAACACCGATAACTTCAGGGATTGGGAAGTATGAAGGTTGACCAAGCATTCCTGCTTCCGCTTCGATCCCACCAACACCCCAACCAAGAACTCCGATACCATTGATCATTGTTGTATGTGAGTCAGTACCTACTAATGTATCCGGATACGTTTCGTATGTACCTTCTTCATTTTCAACTGCGTGTACAACGTTAGCTAAGTACTCTAAGTTTACTTGGTGAACGATACCAGTTGCTGGTGGTACAGCACGGTAATTGTCATATGCTTTTTGAGCCCAGCTTAGGAACTGGTAACGCTCTGCATTACGTTCGAATTCAAGATCCATGTTGATGTTTAGTGCATCGCTAGTACCATATCTGTCTACTTGAACAGAGTGGTCAATTACTAAGTCAACAGGAATTGCTGGATTAATTTTATCTGGATCTCCACCCATTTCAGCCATTGCTGAACGAAGTGCTGCTAAATCAACTACTACTGGTACACCAGTGAAATCTTGAAGGATAACACGTGAAGGCTTGAACGGAACTTCCGCTTCAGGATCAACGTCTTTACCCCAGTTTGCTAATTTTTCTACGTGCTCATCTTTGATAACATATCCGTCATGCTGACGCAAAACAGATTCTAGCAATACTTTAATTGAATAAGGAAGGCGGGAAACATTTGCGATCCCTGCCTCTTCTAACGCAGCTAAACGGTAGTAATTGTATGTTTTACCGTTTAAATCGAAAGAAGTACGGCTATTGTGCAAGTTACTCTTTGCCATGTCTTTTCCTCCTTTTGTCTTATGAAAAGGCTCACATCTACTGGTGTTGTCTTTTCTCCATTTCTAATCATAACGTAGTCTAGTTTATAAGTAAATTACATTAAAATTATTGGTTGTGATAAGTATACGTTATGACCTTAGGCTGTTTTGATTGTTTTTTTCAATTGTTTGATATGACGTTTTTCATGAAGCCCAATAAATGAAAACCATTGAATCAGTGGGACTTGCCCAAAAATCGGATGTTTAAATGATTTCTCTCTAAATACGTCTTTTGTCCCAGATTCATACACATCTAATAAGAAGAGTCGCGATTCATGGAGATTTTTTTCCATCTCCATTTTTGTTTTGTACTCGTCAGTTGGAACCATATACCCTGGTGCTTCCACTTTTATTAGGCGACTTGTCGAAAGCCCAATCGGTTTTTTCCTCGTTTTCGGACTCTCAGGGTTTTTTAATTCTCTTGCAATATTCGTTGCAATGACAGTTTCCATTTTGACAAGATGTTCAAGAATTTGTTTAGGTGACCAGCCCCCCTTGTCAGGAGTTTGATTGAACTGATCATCTGTTAATTTCTCGATTGTTCGATATAACTCTTTTCGGATTTGGTTATTTTCTTCTAAGAACATCTAACTCTCTCCTTTATTTAACTTAAGAATCTTTTCCGTTGTTGTGCATTTGGCAGGAGACAAGAGTCATTCTTGCGGATTAACCGGTGTCGATGTTTCGCCACAATCCGATATACTCTGTCACGTAACCATTTCGGGGAAAATCGTGCGATCTTGCCGTAATGGTAAGGTGCACGTAAATAAGTCGCAAGTGCCAATACTGCATCTGATTCCACTAAAATGTCTTTTCCCATTACAAAGACAATTGAATCAACATTTTTGAGTTCAGGGTGGTTTTCATAGATCGAATTGGCTAGTTCACTTTGGATGGGCGCGAAAAAGATGTCTTCGCCACGCTCATGTTGCAAAATAAATTGCACTGAATGCTGACAAAAACCACAACTTCCATCGTATAAAAGAATGGATTTCTCTTGATTCATAAAATTCACCTTTTCTTCTTATATTACTTGATACACCTAAAAACCGACAATCAAACGTTTTCAATTAGCCAATGTTATGCGACAATGATTCATTGTAGAAAGGACGAATGATTTATGAACACAACGATTCAAAAACTGGCACCATCTAACGATCCTTGGGAAGCTTACGCTGACATGGAAAAACACGGCACACTAACCTTGTCGAATATCGAATTCACGACGACTACCTTATGTAATATGAGATGTGCACATTGTGCAGTTGGTTATACATTGCAAACGAAAGATCCAGATGCATTGCCATTTGAACTTCTTCGTCAACGTCTTGATGAAATTCCTCATTTACAAACACTTAGCATTACTGGTGGAGAACCGATGTTATCCAAAAAATCAGTTAACAATTATGTACTTCCGTTATTAAAATACGCCCACGAACGTGGGGTTCGCACCCAAATCAATTCAAATTTAACATTGGATTCGGAACGATATATGTTAATTGCCCCCTATTTGGATGTCCTACATATTTCTCACAACTGGGGAACAGTGGATGAGTTTGTCGAAACTGGCTTTGCGGTTATGGAACGAAAACCCACCTACGACCAACGTGCGAAATTATTTAGTCGAATGATTGAAAACAGTCGGATGCTTTCTGAAGCAGGTGTTATGGTTTCAGCTGAGACGATGTTAAACAAAAAAACTTTACCTTATCTTGAACATATTCACCGACAAGTGGTCGATGAAATGAAATGTGCGAGACATGAAATACACCCGATGTACCCTTCGGATTTCGCAAGCAGTTTAACCTCGTTGTCTTTAGAAGAAACACGTACTGCCATTCATCATTTACTGGATATACGTGATCAAGATACTTGGATGTTGTTTGGGACATTGCCATTTTATCCATGTAGTCCGAATGGAGACGACCGTGAATTACAGCAACGCTTAAAGCAAGAACGGAATGTAACCGTCCGAAATGATCCAGATGGCCGTTCACGATTAAATGTCAACATTTTCACTGGTGACGTAATTGTTACAGACTTTGGTGATGCTCCAGTTCTTGGAAATATGAAGAATGATGCCTTACCGGCCATCTTTGACAAATGGCTAGATTCACCACTTGCAAAAGAATTAAACTGCCACTGTCCTGCAGTGAAATGTTTGGGGCCAAATGTCTTAGTGAAAAATATGTATTATAAAGACCATTCGTTTGTGAGTGGTTCTGTAAAGTGAAAAAGCAGCCGATTTTCCTGAGGCTACTAAAAAGTTCATCATTACAGACTGGATGAGGTATTCCCCAAAATTCACGCTTGTGCGCCTTGTGGATGCCATCTAATGTATACAGTTTACTAATGAGCCTTCCCTCGATTTTTTCAAGAAAGGCTCGCTTGTTTAGATTGAATGAACTTTTCAGCGGCCTCGATTTTTTGGCTGCTTTTTTATTTGAAATGTTTTAACGCTTCACGTTTACTTAGAGGTTTTAACTCGTTTGTTTCTACAAACTGCTGAACGAATACTGAAGTCGTTTTTGCATATTCCCTCAACACCCACCCTATCGCTTTTTGAATGAAGAACTCATTTGAGTCCGCATGTTTCAATACAATTTCAGTAAGTAATTCTTCATTTGTTTCTTTTTTATATTTTAATTGATGTAAGATTGCTGATCGGTTCAACCACATATTGTCTGAATCTGACCATTGACGCATGACTTTCTCACCGTTCAGTCGATCTTTCAAAACAATTGTGCCTACGATAGACGGTGCAATCGAATCAACGCTATCCCACCATGATTTTTCGGTAATCAATTTTGCACAAAACACTAAATCTTCAATTGTTAGCGACTTTTGTTTCTTGCCTAATAAAGCGATTGCGGCATATTGAAATTCTCGTTCGGTCATATTATATATCGCCCATATTTCATCGAGTAATTGAGGTATTTCCGGTATTGAATAAGTAGAAAAATATGTTTTTAATGCCTCTTTTCGAGCTGGGCTTTTAATGCCCAAAAATGGAAAATGATGTTTCATATAAGCCTTCATGGGTTCTGCTATTTGTTCATTGCGAAGATTTTCAAATATCTTGATATATGCTTCTCGATTCCACTGTTCTTTCATTGTACTCCTCTTTTCATTTAAGCTTGGTTATAAGCCCAGCTATGCAATCGAACCTGTTGTATATCGTACGATTGCGCTGACCGCACGTTCCGCACGAGCCAGCAAGTAGGTAAACCGCATATTTGTGGGTCTCATTCATCACACTCGTTCGGCTGCTTGCGCAAGCTCATCGCAGAAAAGCTGTGCTAGGTGCAAATGCACTCTTATTCAATATCAACAGCATTCTTTAACATAGCCTTCAGTTTAAGCATTTCTATTATTTCAACAAAAAAGCGGATAGAATACCTATCCGCTTTTTCACAAGAATTCAATTAAGTCTAATGCGAGGTTAAAGATAAACAATGTATGAATTGTTACAAACCATAGTGCCTGTTTATTGAGTTTTTTCATCATCAATCGGTCCACCTTTATCACTCCTTTTGGTTATTATACTCTTCACTTGTCAAATTAACAAAATATTTTTTTAATTTATTTCTAACCTTTTTAAGCGATGAAATAAAGCGTTCAACTAAGGGCAAATGCATAGTACATTTTACGCCGTACTCATAGTATGAAGAATAAGAACTTGAGTTCACGGGATGCACAAACTACTTCCATTCTTAATAATTCTCCCTTGAGAACAAAAAAAATTCACGAATTGTGGTTTGAACTGAGGTTTTTGGGGATATCTATTAAGTAAGCAAGACAAATCAAAAAGACTTGAACAGGAGATGACTCAAATGGGATTCATATTATATCTAATTGTTGGTGGGATTATTGGTTGGTTGGCAGGATTAATTTTAGGTAAAGACGTACCAGGTGGAATTATCGGTAACATCATTGCTGGTATTATTGGTGCTTGGATTGGCGATATGCTCTTTGATTTCGGTCCAGTCGTAGCCGATATTCAAATTATTCCAGCATTAATTGGTGCAATCATTTTAATCTTCGTGGTTAGCATGATCTTAAAAGCTCTGCGTAAATCATAATTAATGTGTAAAAAAGAGTCGTTCTCAATTGAACGACTCTTTTTTTATGGCTTAACAGCAGTAGCTTGTTCTTTTGTTGATTGTTCATCTTCATATTTGTGATAATAATAAAGCACATCTTCAACATATTCATCACTATGATTATACATGAAAATTGCATTTTCTAAATCACCTGTGGCAGCACCGTTGCTTGCCAAATAATTAGCTGCACTAAACACGGCATCGTCTATTTGATAAGGGTCAGCTTTTCCATCTTGATTTGCATCTACGCCATATCCCCCGTATTTTGCAATTACGTCCGGATTTGTTTTTTCTTGTTCCACAATTTCGCCTTTGCCTAATCCTGAACAACTCGGATGTTGCCAACCAACAAACGTGCAAGGCATGAATTGCATATGACCTTCTGCCCCAACTGGAGATAACAATGGATCCATTGTAGAAAACCTCGTTTCTATTCGATGGTGAGCAGCAAGTAATGTCCATGGTATTTCATATGTTTCTGCAGCCAGCTGATAAATTGGAATGTATTCTTCTGGTATTTTCATATCCACTAATCGTTTGGGTGCATCTTGTATAGACTCTGTCAGTGTATGGACGATTGGAATTCGTTGAAGGTCTCCCCAGTAAACACTAATCAAAATAAAGAGCGTCAAGGCAAACGGGACCATCAGAATGAGATATATACTTCTTTTCACAATTGAAGTTGTTTTATTTGGTTTTTTCATAATGTCGCATCCTGTTTTTTTAATAGTTTATCACATAATCGCCTTAAATAGACTCGTCAATTCATAATAGTTACCGATATGGACATTTTCAATCATATACATGATATCTTTCATTTTGTACACTTATGTTGAAGGAGGTGTGAATATATGTGGGAAGATTTTAAAAAATTCGCTTTAAAAGGGAATGTTATGGATTTGGCAGTTGCTGTAGTAATTGGTGCAGCTTTTGGAAAAATCGTAGCCTCACTCGTTTCAGATATTATCACACCACTTATGGGTGTACTAATGGGTGGCATCGACTTTACCGGTTTAGTATTCGAAGTTGGAAGTGCAAAAGTTATGTACGGGAACTTCATTCAAACTGTTGTCGATTTTCTAATCGTGGCATTTGCTATCTTCATCGTGATCCGTTTATTGATGAAGTTTCAACGAAAAAAAGAAGCGGTGGTCGAAAAAGGGCCAGCAATCGATTCTAAAGAAGCATTGCTTGTTGAAATTCGCGATTTATTAAAAATCCAAAAGACGTAATAGGTAGGTATGAAAAAAGAACTGGCCATTGCCAGTTCTTTTTATTTACCCTGTTCGATTAGTGCTTGCATATCTGCAGCAATTTCTTCTTTTGGTACATCTTTATATCCATTATAGCTTTTCACGACAATTCCATCTTGATCCACTAGATAGAAACTAACGCCATGAATTACTTGGTCTGAGCCTGGATCAGCTTTAACAATTGCTTGAAATGAATTACGTGCAAATTGCTCAATGTAATTAGGTGCATATCCCGTAAGTAATTCCCACTTAGATTCGTCAGGCGCGTTAAATTTTGCTAAATAGTCCGCCAAGATTTCAGGTGTGTCCACCTCTGGATCTACGCTGAACTCGACAATTTTATAATCTTCTACCCCTAATTCGATTAACTCATCTTGTATCATCGCCAAATTCATCGTCATTGGAGGGCACACATCATCACAATTAGTGAAGATAAATGTAGCCAACCATACCGTTCCCTTTAAGCTTTCCAAAGAAACTTCTTCGCCTCTTTGTGAATCATGTGAAAAAGATTCAACTTCCCAATCCGTTTCTGCTTGAAACTTATTTGAATTACATCCAGTCAATATGACGACGCTTATGATTAATAATATGAATGCTGTTTTTAGCTTCATTAATGGTATCTCCTCGCTTTCACTTGTTTTCATCTTAGCGAATGAAATTTCCGAATTCAAGGTGGAAGTCTTCTTTGATTCTAACGAATTTGTGTCTTTAGCTTATTCAAACCACCAAACGAATACATTGGACGTGTTTTTTTCGCGTGAACCTCTTATAATAGAGTGACAGTGTATAAGAGGTGAGAATTGTGTCAGGATGGTTTTTATGGTTTATTGTATTTTGGGTGTTTATACTTGCTGGATTATTCGCTATTGGTGGCTACTTTATGTTCCGCAAGTTTTTAAAAGTATTACCAAAGGATGATGGAAAGTCAGTACTCGACTGGGAAGAGCATTACGTCGAAACGTCCCTTCATTTATGGGGAGATCAAGCAAAAGCAATGTTAAATGAGTTGGTAACTCCCGTGCCTGAACTATTCCGTCCCGTTGCTAAACAAAAAATAGCTGGGAAAGTCGGACAATTAGCATTGGAAGAAAATGCCGAATCCATAGAAAATGATCACATTATTCGTGGATATATACAAGCAACACCAAAGCGAGATCACAAGTTTTTACGTAAAAAATTAGCGGAAATGCAGATTGATGTAACACCGTATGAACACTTATTTGAATAGAAAAACCGACCTTATGTAGTTAAGGTCGGTTTTTTTGTATGTTCATCTAATGTTTTTTCGAGTTTCTTATATTGAATCAGCATGGCGATGCGCCAAGGCACAATCATGCCAAATGCCAATAACCAAAACATTCCACTTAACTCGCCCACATGAATCGTTGAACTTAAAATGAGTTTCGCTATTAACCGAACAATCAATAAACCAATTAATATGAAAATAAAGGCTTTCGATGGTTTTAAATAAATAGCTTCATCTTTCACTTCAAATCTAGACGTCCATATCAACACAGTTGAAAATAGTAAACCTACGCCTATTGATTCCGCAATTTGAATTGGGTGTACACGAAAAAACTCAAAGACAAACATGAGTGCCCCTGTTGACATGAAAAGTGGTGGCAAAATAATTTTTTTAGCGCTAGCTGGTTTTTTCGCGGATCTTGCTCGTACTGTCATGACAAATGTGCCCATGACAACTGCAACAATTGTTGATCCAATGATTAACCACTGCGAAGGAATTTGCTCAATCATTCGATTCCTCCTATTTTTTCAAATCTTATTATTTTCGTTAAAAACCTTGGAAGTCTCCAAAGATGGGACTTAAAATACGAATGATATATGTCATGCCATCAAAGAATAATAAGATTCCGACAGCAATCATGATGTACCCACCGATTTTGACGATTTTCATACTGTGTTTTCGAATCCAGCCCATTCGTGTAATAAAGAACGATAACACGAAGAACGGAATCGCGAATCCTAATACATATGCTAACATGTACCATATACCAGATCCTGGGTTAGCTGCACCAAGCGAAAGGACAGACATTAATATGGGACCTGTACAGGGAGTCCACCCTGCTGCAAATGCCATACCGATCAGGATGGTACCAAAATAACCCGATGGTCTATTTTTAAATTGGACTTTTCTGTCTTTCATGAGAAATTTCGGTTGAAATACACCTACAACGATTAAACCAAATAACACAATAAAGATAGCACCTATTTGTCTAATTAAATCTTGGTATTGAATATAGGCAGTGTTTACAAAGTTTGTCCCGAAACCCAATGCGATAAAAATGAATGAAAAGCCAAGCAAGAAAAATAGGGTGTGCAACATTCCTCGTTTCTGTAAAATTCCTCGATCTGTCTTTAGCTCATCTAATGTCATTCCCGTGATGTAAGAAAGAAAAGCAGGATATAAAGGTAATGTACACGGTGAAATGAAGCTTAGAAATCCCGCTCCAAATGCTAATAATATATTGATTTCTGATGCCATAATGTCGCTCCTTTACCATTCTCCTAACATCGTATCAAATAATCATGCAAATAACTTCATTTAAGGTTGTGACATTTTTTTGTCCAAACAAAAGAGGACACAAATGTGCCCCCTCATTTCAGTTATACAGTTTCTTCCACAATGTTATTTTGGAGCATATACATTTTGTGATATAGCCCTCTAGCAGTGAGCAATTCTTGATGATTGCCCCGCTCCACCACTTCACCTTGATGCAACACAAGAATCAGTTCGGCATCTTGAATTGTGCTTAAACGGTGTGCAATCGCAATGGTAGTTCGACCTTCACGCATTTTTTTCAGACTCGATTGAATGGCTACTTCTGTTTCGGTATCGATGTTTGCTGTTGCTTCATCGAGTACTAAAATTTTAGGATCAGTTGCCATTGTACGTGCGAATGCAACAAGTTGACGTTGACCACTAGAGAAAGTTGAACCCCGCTCGGTCACTTTTTGTTTATACCCATCTGGTAATTGGTTAATAAACGCATCGGCCTGCACAAATTCAGCCGCAGTTCTTACTTCTTCAGCTGTCATGTCTTGATGGTGCAAACGGATGTTACTTTCAATATCACCGAAGAACAAGAATGGATCTTGCAAGACGAGACCCATTCTTTCGCGTAACTCTTGTGTCTTGAAGTCTTTCACGGATTGTCCGTCTATTAATATATCACCATGTTCGTATTCATAAAAACGCATCAATAAATTGATGATTGAACTTTTCCCACTCCCTGTATGACCAACAAGCGCAACGGTTTCCCCAGGTTGTGCGGTAAACGAGATATTTTTGAGTACATCGGTTTGACCATCATACGAAAATGTCACATTTTTAAACTCTATTTTCCCATTCGTGATTTGTGCCGTTGTATTTGCTTGAGCTGGTGCCAATTCCTCTTCATCCAGCAACTTGAATACACGAGAAGCAGCAACGATTGCTTGTTGGAAAATAGATAGACGCTGCATCACTTGATTGATTGGTTCAAAGAAACGGTCAATATACGTAACAAACGCATAAATAACCCCGACTTCTATCGTATTGTTGAAAGATGTGATCCCAAAATAGCTGAGCAACATAATAAGCGCGAGTGCATATACCAAATCGATTGCAGGTCGTAGCAGCAAACTGTCCATTTTGATATTACGTTTGCCCGCTTTCCAATGTTGTTCATTAATGTCATTAAACTCATCTTTCAAACGAGGTTCTTGTCGAAACGCCTGAATCATGGACATTCCTTGTAGTGACTCCGCCAGTTTCGCATTTAATTGACTTAGGCGTTCACGTAAATCTTGATAAAATACCGAACTGTAACGTCGATACATACGAATAATCATGAACAAAATCGGTAATAGCAACAGGGTGACCAATGCGAGTTTGACATTTAATATAAACATCGCAATGTACACTCCAATTACTAAAAATCCACTTTGCAAAAAGCCGACCAATACGCTGACAAACATATCTTTAATGGCTTCTGTATCATTTGTTACACGAGACACGATACTACCCGCAGGCGTTTTATCAAAATAGCGCATCCCTAAATTCTGCACTTTTGTAAATACATCAATTCGCATTTGCTGAATAATTTTCAACGCGATCTCTTGGAATTTCAATAGTTGGAAATAGCTGATCACCACATTCGATAGTTGAATAAACAAGTAAGCTCCTGCTAGCCCCACTAGTGGTCCTGTTGGAAAGTTTCGAGCTGTTAAGTAATCATCGATAAACGTTTTGATTAACATCGGTCCTACGACATCCCCAATAACAGTAAGAACGAGTAAGATCAAGGCAATTGTGATTACTTTTTTATGCGGCGATAAATATGAAAGTAGCCGTTTCAATATTATCCCTTGATCTTTACCGGTTAGTTTCGGCTGTTGTTCCATTACGCCTCACCTCCCATTTCGACGAGTGCTTCTAGTTGTTGTAACTGATACATCTCATAATAACGGCCTTTTAGTTCCATTAGTTCTTCATGCGATCCTTTTTCTTCAATCGTCCCTTCATGTAGAACGATGATTTGATGTGCATGTTGTATGGCACTTAGTCGATGTGCCGTAATAATGGTCGTTTCGTCCGTTCGAGTTGCTTTTAATGACTCCAGTATGGCTTCTTCTGTGCGCGCATCTACAGCTGAAAGTGAATCATCTAAAATGAGCAGCTCTGGTTTCATCATTAACGCACGTGCGATCGAGATTCTTTGCTTTTGTCCACCCGATAATGAAACGCCTCGTTCTCCAACGATGGTTTCATAACCATTGGTGAATTTCAAGATATCTTCATGAATGTGTGCGAGTTGTGCCGCTTCATAGACATCTGCTAGTGGCGCAGTGGTATTTGTAAATGCGATATTCCCTGCAACGGTTGTCGAGAACAAGAAATGATCTTGTGGAACATAACCAATTGCCGAGCGGAGTCGTTCTTTTTTGTATGAATTAATCGAATGGCCGCCATATGTAATAGAGCCATCGTATCCTTCAAACTCACGAAGTAATAACTTTAGAATCGCTGTTTTACCAGAACCTGTCTTGCCGACAATTCCTAATGTTTCTCCCCTTTTCAATGTGAAGTAAACATGTTTAAGTGCGGCACGTTCATCATCTGGAAACTTAAACTCATGGATATTGACCTCTAAATCACCTTGTGCTTTTTCATCAAGTGCATGTTCTGCATCATCTATATCTATGGGTTCAGCGAGCAGCGTCCTTATCCGATCGTACGAAGCACGTCCTCGCTCCACAATGTTAAACAACCATCCAAATGCAAGCATCGGCCAAACAAGTAATCCTAAATAAGCTGTAAACGCGATTAAATCCCCGATTGTCATATCTCCTGCCACGATAAAACGTGCACCAAATGTAATGGATAGGAAGAAGGACACACCGACAATCGCAGAAATCGTTGGGTCAAATAGTGAATCTACTTTGGCTACATGGATATTCTTTTTCACAACATCATCTGATAATTGAACAAAATCTTGAATATCTTCTTTTTCCTGACCAAATGTTTTGATGACTTTAATGCCCGAAATACTTTCTTGTGCTTTATCGTTTAAGTTGGAGAAAGCTTCTTGGGCAAAATGGAAACGATTGTGTAATAGTTTCCCATAGTAACTCGTTAAATACGCCATAATTGGCATTGGAATCAACGCAATCAATGTTAACTTCCAGTCGATGGTGATGGCCATCGCAGCAATTACGAAACCACCGGTTGTGATGGAGTCAACAAGCGTTAACACACCTGCTCCTGCCGTTTGTTGAACTGCAGATAAATCATTTGTTGCATGTGCCATTAAATCTCCGACGCGACGTTTTTGATAAAACTGTGGTGACATGCGTGTGAAATGTTGGAACAATCGCTCCCTTAATTGACGGGCGAGCAAGATGGCAGAGCCGAAAATCATCATACGCCAATAATAGCGAATGATATACATAGCAAGTGCTGCTCCAGCAAGTAAAAGTAACCATTTCGTAAGTGCTTCGCTTGTTAAGCTTCCTAGTCGGATTTCATCGACGACATAACCAATTATTTTAGGTGGCAGCAGTTGCAAAAAAGCAACGAACATCAGCATAATAATCCCAACTATATACTGTTTCTTTCTCTCTTTAAAAAACCACCCTAAATCTAAAAATACTTTCACGCAGGTATCCCCCGATTCTTTTTCTAAGACCTTACTAGTTTAGCAAATGTTCTAAATTTAGAGAAGATATGAAAAGAAAAATTATTCGGATTGTGAAATGTTTTTGTATCTTATCGAAAAAATTCATTCTTATTCAGCTTTATGCCCTCCAATTAATTTCGCACGTGCTCTAGCCGTTCCAGCATCTGTGTAGGACACAGCACGCAGCAAGGCTGCTGATCCATACTTGCTGCGAATCTGATCCATTGCCGCACCCAGTTTCCGTCTACGCCATTTTTCAGCTTCAAATAAGCTGAGTTGCATGGAGTGCTCAGGTTCTACATTTGACAAAGTGACGGACAAGCGCCGAACGGGTCGATCATCAAAATGCTCATGAAATAATTTCACGCACATGTTATAGATTTTCATCGTGTCGTTTGTTCCTTCTTCCATTGAACGAGAGCGATGAAACCCGCCACCAAAAGCATGCTTACTATACTCAACACCTAGATGTACGGTACGTCCGACTTTCCCAGCTTCACGTGCACGTCTTGCCACGTCCTCCGTCATTTCAAGTACGACCGCCAGAATGTCTTCCGGCTTTCGGTAATCACGAAATAAGACCTGCCCTTTGCCATAACTAATTTGCCCTGCCACAAGCGGTGCTCCTAATTCGGATAAATCAATTCCCCACGCATGGTGATAGAGCTGGTTTCCCATGACTCCGAATTTCGCTTCAAGCGTGGCTAAATCCGTTTTTGCCAAATCACCGACTGAAAAAATACCCATGGCGTTCAAATTTTTTTCCATTTGACGCCCGATTCCCCACATTTTGCTGAGTGGGGATACCGGCCATAACTTCGTTGATACGTCGTCGTATGTCCATCGTGCAAATCCTGTTTTTTTGGCATCTAAATCAAGTGCTAACTTCGACATCAACATATTGGGACCCATGCCCATCGCAGAAGGGATTTGAAACATCTCGAGCAACTCGTCTTGGATGCGCCCAATCGTTTGTTCGATTGGTCCCCACAGTTGCTCCGTCCCTTCTAGATCGATAAAGCTTTCATCGATACTGTATACGTGTATGGCTTCTTTCGGTACATACTCACTTAGTAAACGTGTAATTTCCATCGACACCCGCACGAAAAATCCCATTTTGGGTTCAATCAACCGAATATCTGGATGGTCAGGTATTTCAAATAAACGTGTACCTGTTTTAACACCAAAATCCTTTTTTAATGAAGGGGAAGCAGCTAACACAACACTTCCCTTCTGTTCTTGATTTCCAATAATGGCAATTGGGGTTTTCATCACATCAAGACCCTCATCAACTGCTGCACAACTTGCATAGAAACTGCGCATATCCAAACATACAATTTTTCGATCAGGCAAATTTTCATACATAATGCTCTTTTCCTCTCCATAGAACGTTTGTTCTAATCAGTATACACCAAACAGACGTTCTTATTCAATGAGGGTGAATTTCCTGAAAATAACAGGAAAAATCAAACAGTGGAAGACATTCAAAAAATTTAAAGGAGGGACAAGTGGTGTCTTTGCATATCACAACCACACCTTCTCATATGATTTACTATTCGACTAAAGGAGTGGTGTAATGGCGAAAGCAAACAAGTGCAAACGTTGTGGTAAATCATCGAGCAATTGTTCTAAATGTAATAAGTGTTGAAATAGAAAAAATTTTGACACCTGTTTAACCTCTCAGGTGTCTTTCTGATTATCCCGTTCAGCAAATGATTCTTGTGATAGAATTCAAATCTATTTTCATGAAGAGTATGGTAAAATAAAATAACTTATTTACACAAAAGGAGTCGAGCCAATGCTCTACCTTGTCTATCTTGCACTGATCATTACAGCCGGAATACTGATACACTACGGTATCACCAAGCATTATGAATTCAAGATGAAAGAACTGGAATGCCACAATGCAAACCAGAAAAAAATAATCAACACCCAAAACAGTGCATGATTCATGAACTATCCATCCTCTAAAGGATGGTTTTTTTATGGCACCTATTAAAAAACTCATACATGGCATGTTGTTTTATATTTGTGTGTTAACGGAATGATTATTAATTGTTTTCATACTGGGCATATTAAGGGAGGAGTTGGTCAGGAAGGTATTTTGAAAGGATGGGAAACCGATGAAGAAAAAGAATTTCACTGCAGATGATCGCGAGCTTGCCACTGGACCTTATTTAGATAATCCCGAACAAGTGGACACGGACAAAATAAGTTTATTTGATATGCATGAAGATATGCAGACTGTCGATTCGATTTCAGTTGCAGAGTTAAACAAGCAGGTAATCAATGATCCAGCAAGAAAAGTGACCATCGATCCTTCTGCAAACGAGGAAATCCACCCGAATTAAATGAATGTATGGTTTAATAGGACAGCCCCCTGGTGCAACTTAATACCGGGAACTGTCCTATTAAACCATATTTTCGGCAATCCTTTTCAAGGCTTTTGCACGGGAAACAATAAAGTCTCGCATATATTTTTCCAGAAACAATTTATCGGCAACCACGCCGATCGGACCGAATGGTGACCTGTAGTGAAAACGATCGATCATCATCGTTCTGCCTGACTCTTCGAAAAACAGATGAGTATGAACAAAAGAGTGGAAGGCTCCCTTTACCATAACATCGACAAATTGATTGGGTCTATCCATCAATGTCACTTCAGCTGTAAGCCTTTGTCTCATACCAAAGTGTCTAGCCTCAAAAGTCACCGTGTCCCCAGCTTCCAATAACCCCTGTGTCACTCCACTAACTGCCCTTTCCTTTGTATGGGAAGTCGTTTGTGTATGTATATCTACATTTCTTGCAAGATCAAAACAAACTTCAATGGGTGCTTTCACGAATTGTCGATGCTCAATAAACGGCATTTCCACAGTCTCCTTTGAAGCATTTTCCTTTGACACCTAATTGCGCAAAAGTTATCCTTCGATAACCAGATCGGCTTTTCCCATCGGCTTCTCTGTCCGAAGATAGAATTCTTCTGCCTTCCAATATCGATTCCGTAGCTTATCCATATGCCTCTTTGCAGCGTCACTTTCACGAAGATACCTCGTTTCCCTCGAACAATCCACATACACCACCATATCAAAGAAACTTCTCCACTCCCTGCGTTGAAGAAAAACTCCTTCTATTATAATCAAGCACGCGTCTGGCAGATCTATGTCCTGGATGCTATGGGTATCCGATTCATTATCGTAAAATGGCAGGCTAACCTGATTTAATCCCTTGAGTTGTTCGAAGAAATTCCGGCTTAACCAGTCAATGTCCCACTGAAGATGATAATACTCGTACCATTGATCGTGACCGGTGGCGTAACGTTTTTCCCTTTCCACAATGTGGTCGTCTATATGAAATAGATGAAACGGCATACCCGCTTCCGTCAAATGCTCACTGAGCCTGTCACCTAATGTAGTTTTTCCTGAACGGCTCAATCCATCCAAACCCAGGATAAAACGATTCCCGCTTTTGATTTTTGGAATCTGTTTCATCAGAGCCATTAAATTTTTCTCCATTATGAACACCTCTCCCTTCCAGATATTCATGGCTATTTCCAGAGGTAAACACCTTCTTATCTCATCATAGCAGTTTCCCTTCGAGCTTCAAGCGGGTCTTTAAAAATAGAAAATAACCCATCTTGGTTGCAAACTCCAGGATGGGTTATTATTAATGTTTCACTTTGTTTGTTGACGTTAAATAAATCAAAGAAAGTACAAGTACATCAACTTTCTTATATTAGACTCTGTTAAAGGATAATGTTGATTTTCGCTGCAACGCACTTTCATGTTTCGAAGCTAGTGAAGCCATGCAGGACAGGCGGACGGTCCGTGAGCCTCCTCGTCGCAGGCTCCTGCGGGATCTCACCTGAACACGCTTGTCCCGCTGGAGTCGCCGCCTTTTACTACAATCACCAAAATCTTTAAATAGCAGGTAAACGCGGAAATTAAATTGTAGATTTATTTTCTTCTTCAGGATGAACAAGGGCAAATTTTTCCCAGGCTCTGCTTTTCCATCTGAAGTACATGATAACTGCACGCGTCCATTCATCTGTCGCAATTGCCAACCAAATACCAGGGAGTCCCATATTCAGGTGAAAAACAAAAAAGTATCCCAAAGGCAGACTCATTAACACCATTGAAAAGGCACCGATGATCACAGGGAATTTCGCATCCCCGGCTGCTCGTAGTGAGTTGATGATGACAATATTCATTGTCCGCCCGGTTTCGAGCAAAATACTGAGTAACAGAACGGTCGTCGCTATTTTAATGACATCTGCATCATTTGTAAACATGCCGATGAGCTGGTTACGGAATACAACAATAATCACTACCATAGTTATAGTAAAGACTAGAGCAGATTTCACACTGGAGCGCACTCGCAGATAGGCTTCCTCTTTCTGATTGGCCCCGACTAATCTTCCCACAATGATAGCCGTACCCATCCCAATAGCAATGGCAAACAAGTACGTAAACATTGATATATTCATGGCATACTGTCTAGCAGCTAATGTTTCTGCTCCTAAATACGTCGCATAATATAAGAAGACCAGTTGACACGCTTGGTACATAACTTGCTCAAACGCCGACGGAATTCCTATGCCCAAAATTTTGCCAATGAATTCCTTGGAAAATTTGATGTAATAATGAAACTGAATTCGATATTCCATAACTTGATAGAGTAACCAAAAGAAGACAATGAGTGCAAGGAGACGGCTAACGACCGAAGAAATAGCTGCACCCTTAACTCCCAATTCCGGAAAACCGAAGTTACCGAAAATTAGCAGATAGTTACCAATGATATGAATAATGTTCATTCCCAATGAAACGAACATGGTTTGTTTTGTCCATCCATGTACTCGAATAATGGCGGCTAACGAATTAATGATTGCTTGAAGGAATATAGCACCGCCCACTATAGACAAATAATGTTGAGCGTATTCTAACACTTCTCCTTGTAAATTCATTGCTGTCATCATTTGATTGGCAAATATTAGATAGCCAGCACTGATCAAGAGTCCGATTCCTAAATTTAACGTGACTGCAACCGCAGATATTTTCGATGCTTCCATATATCTCTTTGAACCTAGATACTGGGATACAACAATCGCTGCCCCATTTCCTACTACTTCAAGTACTAATATCGCTATATGAATATACTGGTTCGCTGTACCAACGCCCGATACGGCATCATCCGATAGCGCACTGAGCATAAAGGTATCAGCGATTCCCATTAGCATAAAAAGAAATACTTCTAAAAAAATGGGCCATGTTAAGTGAAATAAATTCAACTTTTCACCATGTCCTTTTGTTGCCTTAATCGTTGCCATTAGTTTTCCTTCTCGCTACTTAAATTTTCAACCAAGATAATATAGTAACATAATTGACTTTGTTCTTTGTATTTTTTATACCAATTTAAAAAGGTTAATAGCACGAAAAACCTATTTGACAAAATTCAACAAAAATATGATTTCCCTAAGAGAATGACATATAGTAATTGTTAGCTTGTTCAAATTATTTTCCGAAGGGAAAACTTGTTGGATAAGCTTAAATTAGTTTATTCCCTACAGAAAAGTTTTCTAATCCCTCAAACCATTCACTTCACATGAAACCCACTATAAACAGCAGCATATGCATTCAAGGTTTTTCGTATTTTGGCAAACGAAAGACAAGGCTTTCCTAGTTCTAGATCCAATGAATAGATCGCCTTCCACATCCTCATATTAACGATAAAGGAGATGATCAAATGCCACGTAGAAGTGACAATCAACATGTTGAAACAGCCCCTCATTTTGACGGGAAACAAGAAAACATAATAAATGACCCTACAGCATCCGCTGGCTCAATGATGGGTGTCCAAAATGAAACTAAAGAGGAATTCGCACGGGAAAACCCATTCCATTACACCCCGAAAGAGGATCCAGAAATGAAAGAGTTCGAAAAATTGATGAGAGGCAATATAGTAAAAAATAAATGACGGTTCGACTAAGAACCTACAAAAGTCAAACACGCCTACTACTGGAGTAGGCGTGTTTGTGCAATATCTTTCAAAACTTCTGATGTCTATCTTAAAAGCTCTACATCTTGCAAATACATCGAAAGCTGCTTGCCTTCTCCATTAACAACTAATATTCCGTCTTCTGTAAATCTTGGCTTGACTAGACGTTCTTTTATTTGACTAAACGTTGGCAGCTCTACAACGCCATTATTTTCGATTTGAAATAATTTAACAGTATTTGAATCATGTGTAGGTACACTTAATGCGACGAAATCTTCATACACTGCATACGCATCGGAAATCGGAACATTAACCTCATGCAATTTGTCATCCTCTAAATCGATATACGCCAAAATCGAGTCTTCACCTTCGTTATAAAGCATCGTAAAAACTTTATTATCGGTTAGTGTAACATTATAAGTAAATTCATAAGGAACTATATATTCTCCAACTTGGACTTGTGTAGTCAAATTGTATATAAAAAGCGTTACATTATTCTTGTTACCTGTTTTAAATTGTTCAGGAATGACCAGTAAACCGTCATGGATTGCACTTCTACTACTTGCTCCCTCACCTGTCAGTTCGTGAATTTCCGTTTCTTCCCAAGTCGTTAGATTGAGTTTTTTATAACCGATAAACGAATTTACATCTCCAATGGACATATACGTTAAAGTATCTCCGTCCAATTGAAAATCACTTGTCATCTGGGAATTAGAAAATTCATTCAGTTCATGACTAATTCGATTTAATATATATAGCTTACTTGTAGTTATGTCTTCCCAAACAAGCCACTCTCCACTTACTGCTAGTTCATATATTTCAGCGTTATCTTTCGGTTCTACAAGCACCCTTTTTGTTTCTGTCTCAACCGAATACGAATAGATGCCATTATGATCCGTGTAAATCATTTCTTCTGTGTCAGCTACATAAACAGCGTTAATCAATGAAGGATATTCTACGTCCGTGATGGTCACTTTTTTTATCGATTCACTTAACGGTTCATTTATCAATGGCTGATATGCACTTTCTTCTGACCAGTCTTGAATATATGGAAAGCTTAGAAATCCAGCTAAACAAATTATGGCCACACCAATAGCTATCGGTTTTAACATTCGCGTGCTTGGGAGATTGCGACCATGAATTCGCTTGTTTGCTTCGTTCAGTATTTTACGCTTTTGCACTTCGGACAATGTAATATGACTTGGTACAGATTCATCTAAATGCCGTTTAATGTTCTCTCGCATGTTCAATCTCCCCCTCGCTTATTGTTAAACGTGCCATTTTCCGCCCTCTTGCCAATCGTGTTTTCACTGTGTTCGCTGAACACTTTAATACTTCTCCGATCTCCATAACCGATAATTCAGCATAATAATGAAGCCACAATACCTTTTTATATTTAAGTGGCAATTTACCTATCATTTGTGTCACATATTTCGTATTTTCTTGCATTAAGAGCTCTTTTTCCGGGGTTTGGTTAGCGACTAGTAAGGAACCCACTAAACTAGAAAGTTCCGTCTTTCGGTAAGACCAACTCTTAAAATAGTTATGACATTCATTCACCGTAATACGATATAAGTAGGTTTTAACACTAGAGCGTCCTTCAAAGTTTTCGAGATGTATGTAATAGCGGATAAATACTTCTTGCACAATATCTTCAGCTTTAGCTTCATCTTTCACAAAGGCATAGGCAAGGCGAATTAAATAATGACCAAATTCATCCATTGCAGTCGTCAGTAATTGGTCTCGATCTTGCTTGTTCAATTCATTCCCCTCCTTTCCTTGTTACCTGTTAGACAAAGCAAACTGGATGATGGTTTCATTTTCAAGAAATTCCCTTTGAAAGTTAACTTACTCATAAAGACATTACTCTTCACACTAAATTTAAATCTATTTTATATGGGAATACAAACTTAATTAATAGGTTTCGCCCATCTATTAACGATTATCTGACGATATATTAGAGTAATAGTATGGATTTTTCAAGGGTGGTCGGTTTACATCCCCATCAGAAAGGGGGTGGTCAAGGTGACAATATTCGAAAGTCTAATGTTTGCACTTGCTTTTGCTTCCTTAGTCATGGCAATAATGTCAAATAACCAAAAAAATAACCCACCCTTTAGTTTTCGCAATTAGGTGGATTATTACTCTGAAGTTTTGCCGATTCCCCTTTTGGGAAACCAGCCTATTATAAGACCAGATGGTGTACGTGCACCAAATGGTCTTTTATATATTTCTATTATACATATCATATACAAAAACCTTCTGATTGTCTCAACATTTATATGACTAACTTAGAGAAGTGCTTTCGCTTTCTCAAGTTGTAACCGAACTTGATCAAACCCAGTGCCACCTAGTGAATTACGTCGTTTTACTGCCGCAAAGGGTGATAACACGTCATATACATCTTCATCAATTAAATCGCTTGCCGCTTTTAAATCACCAATCGAAAGGTCGAGCAAGTAAATTCCTCGTTGAATACATAGAAAAACGAGCTTTCCTGTTACATCATGGGCTTCACGAAATGGCATACCTTTCGTTGCTAAATAGTCTGCAAGTTCCGTAGCATTTGAAAAGTCTTGATGTACCGCTTCATTTAATCGGTCGGTATGAATCGTCATCGTACGAACCATTCCTTCAAAGATTTTCAATGAGCCCAATAGCGTTTGAACCGTATCAAACATACCTTCTTTATCTTCTTGCATATCTTTGTTGTATGTTAAGGGTAACCCTTTTAGTGTAGTAAGCAAACTAAATAAGTTTCCGTATACACGTCCGGTCTTCCCACGAATTAACTCTGCCATATCAGGGTTTTTCTTTTGTGGCATAATACTAGAACCTGTTGCAAACGCATCGTCGAGTTCAATAAATTGAAATTCTTGGCTCGACCACAAGATGATTTCTTCGGCAAAACGTGATAAGTGCATCATTACTAGTGATGCATTACCTAAAAATTCCACGATAAAATCACGATCGCTCACCGCATCCATGCTATTTGCGTAAACTTGCTCAAACCCGAGGTAATTGGCTGCTTTTTTACGGTCAATTGGGAATGTCGTACCTGCAAGTGCCCCAGCACCAAGTGGTGAGATATCGATGCGTTTGAGCGATTCAGACAGGCGTTGTTGATCACGCTCAAGCATCCAAAAGTAAGCCATTAAATGATGGGCAAAGGAAATGGGTTGTGCTCGTTGTAAATGCGTATAGCCCGGTGCAATCGTTTCGACATGCTGTTCTGCTTGAGTTACCAAGGCTTTTTGGAAAGTTTTAATACTATTGATAATTTCTTTCACTCTATTTTTCAAAAAGAGATGCATATCTGTTGCTACTTGATCGTTTCGACTACGACCTGTGTGGAGTTTTCCACCAACAGGTCCAATCAACTCAATAAGCATTTTTTCTAAATTTAAATGAATGTCTTCGTTCGCTATCTCAAAAACTAATTCATCGTTCGCTGCTTTTTCTTTTAACTGCTCAAGACCGTCTAATATTGCTACTACATCCGCTTTTGGTAAGATTCCACAGTCACCGAGCATTCTCACATGAGCAATGCTACCTGTTAAATCTTCCATGACGAGTTGATGGTCAAATCCAATGGACGCACCAAATTCATCTACCCATTGCTCAGCTGACTTTTGGAAACGTCCTCCCCATAATTTGGTCATGCTTTCACCTTCTCTACTCCTTTATTGACCATGGCATTCACTTTAGTTGGTAGACCCCATAGCTCAATAAAGCCCACTGCTGATGCATGGTTGAATTCATCTGCTGTAGAATAGGTTGCTAATTTCTCATCATATAAGGAATTTGGCGATTTACGTCCTTCGACAATGGCATGCCCTTTGAATAATTTAACACGAACAACACCATTTACGTACACTTGTGTTTCTTTAAGGAATGCTTCAAGCGCCACTTTTAATGGGGAGAACCATAAACCTTCATAAATCAGTTCCGTTAGCTTTTTCTCAATTACCGGTTTGAAATGGGCTAATTCTTTTACAAGCGTGATGTCTTCAAGTTCTTTGTGTGCCAGCAATAATGTATGAGCACCCGGTACTTCATATACCTCACGTGATTTGATCCCAACTAAACGATTTTCGACGTGATCGATGCGTCCAACCCCGTGTTTCCCGGCAACTTCATTTAATTTTAGAATCAGTTCCGATAATTTCATAGAAGTTCCGTTTAGTTTAGTTGGAACCCCTTTGTCAAATGTGATTTCGATGAAATCTGCCGTATCAGGAGCATCTTCTAGAGCAACGGTTAAATCGTATGCATCTGCTGGAGGAGTTGCCCATGGGTCTTCTAAAATGCCACATTCGTTCGCACGCCCCCATAAATTTTGATCAATTGAAAAAGGACTATCCAAATTAATAGGAATCGGAATGTTGTTTTTCTTCGCGTAGGCAATTTCTTCATCACGAGACCAACCCCAAGTGCGGACAGGTGCAATAACTTCCAGAGATGGATCCAATGCATTGATGGAAACCTCAAAACGGACCTGGTCATTCCCTTTTCCTGTGCAACCATGGGCCACTGCCTGCGAACCTGTTTCATGAGCAATTTCAACAAGTTTTTTTGCAATCAACGGACGAGATAAAGCCGAAACTAATGGATATTTGTTTTCATACCAAGTATGAGCTTGTAGTGAAAGCAGTGCATATTCATTTGCAAATTCGTCTTTTGCATCAATCATGTAGCTTTCAACAGCACCCACTTGGATTGCTTTATTCTTAACGGAATTTAAATCTTTTCCTTCTCCGACATCAAGACAAACTGCAATGACATCATACCCTTGTTCTTTTAACCATGGAATTGCCACTGATGTATCTAGACCACCTGAATATGCGAGCACCACTTTTTTGTTCATTTACAAAACCCCCCGAATGTATGTTTATTCACAAATAATGAATTAATATACACCGATACTATCATGGAATAAAAATGTAATCAAGTGAATTTTCATACATTAATAAAGATTAATTATTCAAAAAAATAGCAACCACATAGGGTTGCCCATAAGAAAATCTATTTCTTCATAAAGAAGTTACGACCGACCTTTTCAATGATTCCTGGGGCCATACCGTACATTTTACTGGAAATGCCCATATACCAAGGAAGGTTCACTTCTCGTACAGGGCGATTAATAACACGTAGAATTCCATTCGTCACTTCATCAACTGACAAAAGGAATTTCTTTAATGACGCTTTATATGAACCCGTCGAATCGGCTAAATCCAAAAATGGTGTATCTATAGGTCCTGGGTTAATCGTCGTTACATGTATCCCATAGGACTGTACTTCCATACGAGTTGCGTTTACAAATCCTAAAAGTGCGTGTTTTGTTGCTGCATAAACAGCTGCCTTAGGAGTAGCCACTTTGCCTGCCTGAGATGCCACATATATGAGGTGACCTGATTTTTGTTTCATCATTTCTGGAAGTATCCGGCTCGTTAATTTCATGGGTGCCGTGACATTGACACGCATCATTTGCTCAATTTGTTCATCTGTGGTTTCATGTGCGTATGCGAATGTGCCAACACCTGCGGAAAAGATCACGATATCAAGAGGTGGGCATTGACTGATCACCTTTTCAATTGCCTCATCTTCGAGCAAGTCGGCTTGGATGGTATGTATGCCTAAAGCAATTAGTTCTTGAAGCACACTTTTTGAACGGCCGCTTGCATATACGTTATACCCTTTTATATGTAGCTCTTTTGCAACTTGTAAACCTACACCACTAGTTGCACCTGTGACTAGAACTGTTTTACGCTTGTCCATATGAGAATACTCCAATTTGATCACACGACTCAATTGCAAGTCCCTCTGCTAGTAAATAATCTATCTGACCGATTGTTTCAGACAGAGTCAATCCGAGTTCTTTTTCATAGACAGTAGGGAATAATCTCTGAGTTATTTCGAAAATGGTTAGCGGTTGTTCTGCAATCATCGCATGTACTTTCATCGCACGGGCATGTTGTTTTTCTAGGCGGTGAACAATGAGTTGCTGAACATTTACCACTTCGTTGCCATGTCCACTATAGATTTTCTCAACTGGCATAGATAGGACTTTTCTCAGCGATTCATTATATTGCAGCATGGCTTGTGGTCGGCCTGCGTTTGGATCAAGTGGAGGCTCTATTAAAGGATTGGATGAAATTTTCTCCAATATATGGTCTCCACCAATCATAACCCGATCTTCTGCATGCCAAAATGACACATGACTCTGAGCATGACCCAATGTTTCAATGACAGACCAACCTGGATGACCTGGCAATGTGTCTCCTTCTTCGATCGTAACGTCGAGAGGACGACTACCCAAATAAGCCACTGGCCGTTTCATTTTCTCTACCCAAGAGTGATAATGTTCTGGAACACCTTCTTCTATTAATCGCTCCAAGTAAAAAGCATCATGGTAAGCAAAGAAACCAGGATCTCTCGTTAGCCATAAATCGTTATATTTATGTCCATACACTTTTGCTTGTGGAAAGGCATCAATCCAACCTGCATGATCTGGATGATGGTGTGTTAAAAACACTTGTTCTACATCTTTAAACGTATAGCCTGCTTCTTTTATCCCTCTCTCTAACGCTTCATAGGCTTCAGGAGTTTTAGGACCAGCATCAATTAATGATAATGAATCCCCTTTTAGTAAATATGAATTGACATCCCCTACAGCGAAGGGAGTTGGTAAAATAAGTTTATGAATCATATGGCATTCTCCTTAAAATGAATCACTATTCACTCTATTGTACAAGTTTTTATGATGTTCGTCACGTTTTCATGACCATGTCTTTCGACTATGAATTGCAAAGAATGCACGTAATAAAATTCATCCTAATCCAATTTCATTTTCTACACTCCTCGTTTTGGACAAGCAACATAAAAAGAGCATCGACTTTGAATGCTCTTTTCATCACCCTATTCTATTCGCATTAACTCTTTTCCATTTAAAAGCCAATCCTTTATCTTCTCGTATTCGGATTGCAATTGTTCATGATCCAGTTTAAGTTTCTCATAAGCATTGGATAGATCATCATAGGATGTCATCGCTAGTTGCAGATGGTCGTGAATTTCATTTGGTTTTTTGGTTCGACTCAATTTTTGTAAGTTGTACTGTTTCCGCAATGTTTTATTCCACCTGAACCCGCATGCCTGCTTTGTACGGTCGAGAATCGTGGCAGTTTCTTCAAAAGCCTGTAGTTGTGTTTTTCCTTCACGAATAAATGTTAAAACCGTGTCAGCAAGAACTTTATCATCTTCAACCGTCCAACTATCTTTTCTTGTTTTCTTATCCAAAACATCACCCCCGCATTTTTATTACTATATGCAGAGAGAGACTAAACTTTAACAAGTTATGAAGGGTTAATGAATCATCTGTCTGTTTTCTGTTATTCAAGCCTAAAGCAGATGTTTATTAATTTGAAGATTTCAGGACCATATCAAAAATTCGGGTTTTCGCGAATTATTTAAATGATTCACAAAGGCATCTTTCTAAGTGCCTGGGTAATTAACTTTATGGTTGTACTGTACTTCTTGCTTCCTTATATGATCTAGCTAATCTAGCATTACTTACTGTTTTACAATTTACCGTCTATTTAATTACAAATCATGTCATACTAAATAGAAAATTTTGCTAAATTATATGTTGTTTTCAAATAAAATATGTTACAATTAATTTACTATTCGGAAAGGGGTGAATAATATGAAAAATAAGTTTAAAATCGTTTTATCTGCTGTGTGTCTTGCTGCAATCTTAGTAGGACCAAGCGCAGCATTCGCAGGTGAAAGTCAAAACAATTTCTGTCATAAACCTTGTTTAGAAAGAACGTGAATTCATTTTTATTATTTTTGGTAATAAAGCAATAACATCTTTGTAATCGACCTTTCATTGTAAAGTTAATAATTGGTCAACAACAGCCAACATATGATTGGCTGTTTTTTTGTGCATTTTGTATCTACTATGTTTCTATTAGAATTAATAAGTATGTTTGAAATCCCAAAACTATGATCTGTATGTAAATTAACAATTCCATAATTTGTCGTCGAATTGAATAATGGATCAACCTCGTGTGCTGTATAGTTATCATAGAGTGCATGAGACATTCTTATCACGCTTTTTTATCATGATTATTCAATATCATCCGACAGGGAAAAGCAAGACCGCCAAAAGCCGTCACATTCCGTTTGCACCGTATGATATGTCACCTTTCATCCCTATTCGTTCTTGAAAGTTAAGAGGCTTTCATTCGGAAATTTTTTTTGATAATGCGCAAGTGCAAGTAGAGGAAAAATATATCGATAACTATGATAATGAATATAGAAACTGCCAGCCATTCCCTGTCCTTTTGGATAAGATGTTGTCCAGTCATCTTTATCATTATTTTCTAAAATATATTTGATGCCGGATACTATTTCTGGTGTAAGTTCATTTTCAGCAGCAATCAGCGCATCCAATGCCCACGCTGTATGAGTTAACGTACTGGCTCTCAATGGAATGTACGTTTTCCTTTTGTCACTTTTACAAGACTCTCCCCATCCCCCATCCGAATTTTGAATATCTCGGAGCCATTTGACTGATTTTAGAATAGAAGGATGGTCCGATGGTATACCTGCTGCAACAAGCCCGGTTATAGCAGCCCAAGCACCATAAATATAACATATGCCCCATCGGCCATACCACGATCCATTCGGTTCTTGATGATCGAATAACCAATTCACACCTGACTTTATAGAGTCGTGACTCTTCTTTAAGTTAGTGAATTTCCCAAAAAACTCCAATGTTCTTCCTGTTAAATCTGCACTTGATGGATCTGCGAGTAAATATTCAGCATCTTGAATTGGTATTAAAGACAAAATGCTTTTATTCACGCCTTTTTCGAAAGATGGCCATCCTCCATCATCATTTTGCATTGAAAATATCCAGTTGATTCCTCTGTCCCAAGATGTTTGGACCTTGGGATTTTTATTGACAGTTTTGCAGATTGACCTTAAGGATGCAGTAGTATCATCAATATCTGGGTTCATTGTATTTACATTTGAGAAACCCCATCCCCCTGGAAGACTATGTGGACTGTGTATGACCCAGTCCCCATATTTAAAATGCTGTCGTGTTAATAAAAATTGGTTTGCTTTTTTTATAACGGGATCTAATTCGGAAACGCCTGCTTCTTGCAGGGCATAACTAATTAAAGCTGTATTCCATACAGATGCTGTGGTGAATTGCATATGAGTCTTCCCGTCAACTTGGCATTTCATAGACTTTAATCCGTTTACCGCATGAATAATTGTGGGATGATCTTTCTTATATCCAAGGGAAAGCAACGCGAAAATCAGCAGAAATGTCGAACTGAAGTAACTGTATAAGGTGCCATCTGGTTCAATTCGTTCCAGCATATACTGTTTTGTCTTATCTACCGCAAGTTCCTGAATTTGCTTTGGCAAACCAATTAGGTCCTCAATTCTTTTTTGAATGGACAAAAGAAAAGGGCTCCATTCATTTAAGAGTACCCTTGATAAATATTCTTCATCCCACCGGTTATGATTCAAAATATATAAATCTGAAATGTTTGGACTTTTATGTGTTTTAATTATGTATTTCTTATCAGCGAGAATCATGATTGGAGCGATATTTACTCTACCAAAGACAGAAAAGTCGAAAAAATTCATCGGAAATGAGTGTGGTAGTAAAATGAATTCTGTCGGGATAGTGACAATTTTTGCCCATGAAAATTGTCCTGTTACTGCCAACATAATTTTTGTTAGTAAATTACTTTTGTCTATTCCCCCATTTGATAAAATAAACTGTCTTGCTATTTGCATTCGTACATCATCGTGAGAACAATAGCCGGAATATAGAAGGGCGTAATAAGCTTCAATCGTGGCAGCTACATTACCGTCATCTTCTTCATCATAATACAACTTCCAAGCCCCACTATCTTGTTGTTTGCTTAAAATCCGATCTACTAGTTCCTTTATTAATTCTTCATCATCAATTGTTAAAGAACGTAATAAAATAATCATATAGGCATCCGTTGTAATACCTGTTTCAAAAGGATAATTCCAAGTTCCTGCCTCAGATTGATCCTTCTTCAAGTTACTTATCATTCGTTTAATTTCGTCTGACAGGGTATCGTTCACAAAATTCGTCCTTCCTGTAGCATAAATTCAATACACCTAAACATATTCTTTTAGTTTTTAAAAAATGCGAGAAAGTGATTAAGTATCTTTAGTCGGAATCCAAACCCATAATCCCTAGAGAGTATGAATAAACCATTACTCACTTTTCCATTCGCTATTGACATTTTCTTGACCTGATGTTTATAATTTGAATAATTTAGAAATTTCGGGCTTTGATAAAGAATAGTAATCGTGTTGAAGGAACCAAGAGAGTGTGTTCATCGGCTGTAAGACACACACCCCTCTCACTCGATGAACCTACTTTGGAGCTACCATGCAAACATGGTCGTGCCTTCGCGATAAGAAGGAATGAGTTGTGTTCAAAATTATTTGAGCAAAACAAGGTGGTACCGCGGAAACATGCGTTTTCGTCCTTTTATAAGGACGGGAGCGTATTTTTTTATGCAAAGAAAAAGGAGGAGTCGCAATGAAAACGATCGTATTTGTTGGAGCAGGTTCAATGGCACAAGCAATGATTCATGGCTGGATGAAAGAGGATACGGTTTCCCCCGATGACGTCTATGTGATGAACAAATCAGATCGAGCTAAATTGTCTTCTCTAAAGGAAACTTATGGTGTCAATCTCGTGTGTGAAGAAAAAGAAATTGTGAAAAAAGCTGATTTAGTGATATTAGCGATGAAACCAAAAGATGTTCAAGCAGGCATGGAAACAATCGCCCCTCTTCTACCTTCAAATGCAGTTGTGTTATCCGTTCTAGCGGGTGTACCGATGGAAACGATTGAACAAGGGTTAGGAAAGCGACCAATTGCTCGCTGTATGCCGAATACTTCAGCTAATGTCGGAATGTCGGCTAGTGCGGTCGCTTGGAATAATCAGATACAAAACGATGAGAAAAAAGAGATTCTTCACTTGCTGCAAGCTATTGGAATAGTAAAAGAAGTGGAAGAAGAACAATTGCATGTAGTCACGGCATTATCTGGCAGTGGCCCTGCTTACATTTATTACTTTGTCGAAGCGTTTGAGTCAGCTGCCATATTAGGTGGACTTTCTTCAAAGGTGGCAAGAGAATTGCTTGTTCAAACACTTGCGGGATCTGCAGAAATGTTAAAACAATCCATTGAACCCCCAGCAAATCTCCGAGAAAAAGTGACAAGCCCAGGTGGCACAACTGAAGCGGGTATTCAATCGTTACAACAAAACGGCTTCACCGAAATACTTGCAGAATGTTTGAAGGCCGCGGAAGCACGTTCTCGTGAGCTTGGTAAGCTCTATTTATAGAAGAATTTGTTATAATACGAACATATATGGAAGGAGGCATTTAAATGGCTAAGTTATTTGATGAATATACAATTAAAGACATAACCCTTAAAAATCGTATTGTGATGGCCCCTATGTGTATGTATTCGAGTCACAATGAGAATGGTCATGTGGAAAATTGGCACCGCGTCCATTACCCGACTCGTGCAGTTGGGCAAGTGGGACTTATCATTGTAGAAGCAACCGCGGTTCTACCGGAAGGCCGTATTTCATCGAGGGATTTGGGTATTTGGAGCGATGAGCATATCCAAGGATTATCCGAAATCGTGGATTCTATGAAAGCCCTTGGTTCAAAAACCGGTATCCAATTAGCGCATGCAGGTCGGAAAGCAACAGTTGATGGTGATATTTTCGCCCCTTCTCCACTTGCATTCAATGATCATTACAAAATGCCAGTCGAAATGACGAAGGAAGATATAGCTAAAACAATAGAAGCATTTAAACAAGGAACCATTCGGGCGAAGAAAGCAGGGTTTGATGTAATAGAACTTCATGGTGCCCATGGTTATTTATTCAATGAATTTCTCTCTCCCTTAACTAATAAACGATTGGACGAATACGGTGGCAGTGACGAAAATCGCTATCGCCTGCTACGCGAAATCATTGATGCAGTTCGTACCGTATGGGATGGACCTTTATTTGTCCGTATTTCTGCATATGACTACACTGAAGGCGGCATGACACCTGATGCATATGTAACGATGACGAAATGGATGAAAGAACAGGACGTGGATTTAATCGATGTGAGTTCAGGTGCTAACGTTCCAGCAACCATTGATTCATATCCTGGGTATCAAGTGAATTTCTCTGAAACCATTAAACACGATACACCAATCGCAACGGGTGCAGTTGGCATGATTACTTCCCCACTACATGCTGAGGAAATTTTAAAGAATGATCGTGCTGACCTGATTTTCTTGGCACGTGAATTACTACGCGATCCTTATTGGCCTTATCGTGCAGCCAAAGAGTTACGTACAGAAATCAAGTCACCTATCCAATATGAACGCGGCTGGTTGTAAGGAAGAAACTTAAATGAATTTTAGGGATCAAAAATGGACCAATTTCCATTAACGGGTTCTGTTATGAAGTACAAAACTTTAAAATGTATAAACAAAAAACCATCAATTTGCAACTTAAATTGATGGTCTTTTCTTCTTGTTATATAAGACTTTTCCTTCTTCATTGACTAAATCTGTATTCCAATTGGTATTGGTAACCAATCTAATCCTAATTTCAAAGGTTTCAATGTTTTCTCTAATGTTATAGTTGTAACTTTTTAATAAGCAGTAACTCTATAATTAATGATTAATTAATCGGAAATCGAAACTTAAACTAAAGCATCCGTTAGTTGAATAAGAAGATGACTACTATAAGGTGTTATTTATTTTTTGACTTAACAAATGAACTCGCTTTAGATAGTAATCCCTTTTAGCAGAATCATTTATTAAGGTGGTGAATAATATGGATAACATTAAAGCAGTATCTAGTCGATAAATTGACTGTATAACTTCTTCAGTATTTATGATAATGTCTACATTTTTGTATCCTTTTAGAAATTCTTCCTCAATCAACTCTTGTGATTCGGAAATTCTCATTAACTCCATAATCGGATTACCAATGAATGCATTATCCCAATCTATAATCCCTTTAATGACCCCATTTTCCCCTATTATATTTGGTGGTCTAACATCAAGGTGGAGTAAACAGTCCTTTGTTTGTGTAGTATTCAGAATTGCTTCCATTTCCTCTGAATCAGGAATAAGAATACTACTATTTAACAGTTTACATAGTAAATGAACACGTTCTGTTATTCTGTTAGAAATAATATTACTTAATGTTCGTTCATTCTGGTCAATGATTGATAAATTATTCAACGGTATCTTATGTATTTTAGAAGTGAGTTGTCCAACATCGTAGGAAGGTACCTCTTGAGAATCTCCCGATATAAAATCAGTTACTAAAAAGTTAATTTCTTCACCTAAATAAAGCTTATGAACTTTTGGTACTGGGATATTGTATTTCTGACAATGTTCGGAAATAGTTGCTTCTTTTTTTAATGAAATAATGGCACTTAAATCTATATCATTCCTTATTTCTTCTGTTCTCCAAGGAGTTCTGATAGCAAGCATTCCCAAATTTTTTTCTTTAATCAAAAAAACAGCATTATTAACTCCATTACCTATAAATTTCATTTCAACAATCTGCCATTCCAGACTGTTTAAAACATTAGCAATGCTAATTCTTAACGTTTCAATTTTATTATTTGTTAATCTCATAGACCAACCACCTTTGTAATCAAATAATAAGTATTTTATCTATTAGATGTTTTTAGAGCAAGTTTAACCGATGTACTTATTTGCTCTTTGAACACACCATTTTTATCAATAGCTAATAATTCCGCTTTTAAATGTTTTTCAAATAAATTGACGTTTTCTCCTAGAAAGCGTTTAGCACCAAAAGAAGTAGAATAGTGATTTCCGATTATAGAGTCCAGTGTCCATATCTGCTCATAGGAAGGTATATGATGAACTTCTAGATCGAACTTTGAACTTAATATTATTTCCTGATGGCTAACTGTTGGATGACTGTATGTAATATTTCCTGCTCTCCTTTCATTCCCATACCAATGTTTTACAACTTCTTGTACTGTCTGTTGCCAAGGTAGAAGCACTTCATTATGAGAGTAAGTATCTATAATGGCTATTCCGCCACCAACAGCAACCATTTCGTATAAACTTTCAAGGATCCGTGGTCTATCCATCCAGTGAAATGCCTTTGCAATAGTTACAAATCTAAAGGTCGTGTTGGTATTACGTTTATATGTTTCAACATCACCAATAAACCACTCTGTATTTTCAACCCTAATTTCCTTACTGAATCTTTCAGCCTCCTGAATCATCTCAGGCTCCGTGTCCAACCCTACTATTTTTTCAAACCAATCAGAAAACCTTAGTGATAATCGTCCATCACCGCATCCCAAATCCAGCATGTTGCCATTCCCATCTAAAGAAAACCTATTTCTTAAATATCTTATTAAACTAGCAGAATATAATGGTCTATATCGCGAATAATACCACGCTGTGCCTTTAAATAAATCTTCCCCATAATCTTTCATTGAGTAATCCCCCTTACTTTAGCCTTTCAAGTCTTCTTCTACAACTAACCTGCAACGAGATGGTCTTGTTTAACTAAAGCACCACGTTAGTTCAACATTCAATATTAGGATATTTAATTACTTCACACAAGAAAAAGCCAGCACAATTGGAATTCATTGTCTTCTAACAAATTCATCTTCACTACTAAAATGTACACGCTTTGGTATCGCGTTTATCCCCCGATTGCTTACTAGTAAATGACGAAGTTGTAAGTGTATGCTGGTCCCATGAAGAAGACTACCTGAGTAAGAATCAACTTCCAAAATTAAAGAACCCAAAGTAGGGAAGCTGATTCCAAAGTATTTAACCGAACGGGAGATTGACCATCTTTGTGAATCCTATTATTCCACAATGGAAAAGCGGTTTTTGAATTCATGTTTTCTATCGGCTGTCGAATTGGAGAAATAGTTTCGTAAGAAAAGAACCATATTAATTGATCCAATCAATCCGCGATCGATAGAGGAAAAGGCGATAAGGAGAGGAAAGTTTATTTTAATACACACGTTGTGACATATGACTTAAACGCTATATGGAAAGCCGTAATGACCATAATTCAGCAATCTTTGTAACAGCAAGACAGCCACATAAAATGAGTGCGCACAAATAATGGAGCTCCTATTGAGTCATACAAAGTCTTATGGGTCATGATAAAAGTGACCCACCAAGATATAGGCTAAGTTAAGCGGAAGGTTAAGGAAAGAGTATTATCAGAAGTACTTTTAAATGTAAAAAGAGGCAACGTCTTAAAAGACGTTGCTCAACTTGACTAAATCACCCGTTAGCGGTAAAACATCACTAATTTAATGTGGTGGTCTACAGTGCAATCTGAGTTTATAAATAATAACTCATAATAATAAGTTCTCCTTTTTTCCCCATCTTTCTTGTACCTTCATCAATATATCCACACTTCTTGTATAATCCTTGTGCACCTTCATTCTTTATATTCACGGCCAATACAATTTCATTAATATCTCTAAAATGTTTCTTCACAAAATCAGGTAGTAGCATTAAAGCTTTTTTGGCATATCCATTACCTTGATGACGATAATCTGTTGAAAAAGCTCTTATTAATATTGATTTATGATTATCGGAGTATGGTTTTACACCATCATTTCTATGTAGTACAAAGAAAGTAACGAGCTTCTCATTTTCTAAAGCTAAAATTGAACTCCGATTTAAATCCTCATTTGAAAGATTAATGCATTCATTAGGTGTGCTTGTAAATCGGAGTTGTTCTTCAGTTAATTTATATTGTTTAATTAAATGATTGAAGCTATCATCGTAAAAATATAGCTGCATTATTCACCCTCCAAAAAGAACGTTTGTATTGGGTACAATATTAAAAGTTTATTTATATAAATTTACCCTTCTGGTCATATTTAACTAAAGCACCCGTTAGTTAAATATGAGAAAATCCTTACACAATTAATTAAGGCGAAACATATTATTTTCACTTTGTCACTTGTTCTAATTTTATAATTGCTTTAAGAATTAAATCCCGTTTTTTTGCTGACTCCATCCATAATGGTAACCTACTTTCCACGCTTAGGTAATACGGATGATTTTCGCTCAGTTCATCTTCAATATAGCTGTTGAGATATTGAAGATGTTCAAGGTTATATGACCACAAAGTATGTTCCCGGAAAGTAATTTGTAAGAGAAGAGGATAGCCAAAATACCAATCAAATGATCCACCTATGTTAATTAAACCTTATTTAAAAGTCTTATCATATAATATTTTGTTTTGGTTGAAGTTATTTTTCTTAGGGACAGTATCCTTGGTTAATCAGCAGTATAAACAAGTAAATCTTTTGGTTACGTCTATTTGAGAAGGTTGGTGTTCTCCAAGTGATAAAACTTTTGTTTGTTTACTGCAATTTGGGCAAATCACAAGAAAATTGTCACCAAAACTTTCTAACATACGATTTTGGTTATTAAATTGTTTTTTCATTGGTACCCCTCATCTTAATTAATAATAAAAAGTACTTCTTAATCAACCCGTCGATCTTCATCTAAAGCACCCGTTAATTTAATAAGCGTGAATCACATGTTTCTGCTGTTATATTTTTTTACGACGGTTGCTAAAACTGCAATAATAAAAACGATCACACTATTTATCATTAAATAGTACGCTAGTTGCATGCCATAAAACACTGCAAAAGGATCGCGAATAGTAAATATCGCTAATGCACCACCGATTGCACCAAATAAAACTGCTAGTATTAATATTGTAAAAGCAGAAGAATATAGATTTTTCTTTTTTCTGTAAAATACAAACGCAATAATATTTGCAATAACGATAAAAAAGCCCATAAGTATTATGAAAAAACTATCCATTTAACTCCTCCTCCATAAACATATTTTACCATTAAAACCAAAAAACTTTTTGAACTATTCCGTTGCTTTAAGAAAAATGGATTTACTTCTTCTGAAAGTAAAGCACCCGTTAGTTGAAGAGTATACGAAGATAGAGAATTATTTTGTTAATTCTTCTCCTGTTAAAATTGTGTATAGGTCTGCTGAATCGTGCTTTGTTAATCTCACATATCTATCGCTATTAGTAACTATCTCTAGATTTTCACCATTTGGGCTAATCCATAGTAAATAAGATGCTATTTTGTCTTCGCTGCTATTCTTAAATGGAAATTGAAATTGGTAGTCAGCATAACGTTCCATTTCTACTTTTTCATTTTCCCAATTAGCATTTTTCACTACATCTATCGCTTTAGTCACCTGTTTTCGTTGAGTGACTTCTTTGAAGTCTTCAAAAATATTTTCTTCACCTGTTCGTTTCTGCACAGTTATTTTTTGCCCTATCATTTCATTTACACACCCCGAGCTAACTAACAGAACACCAAGGAGAGAAAAAAGTAGTAGTATTTTTTTCAAGCAGCTTTGCCCCTTTATTATTATTTTCTTATTGAATCAACCTGCCCCGTTAGTTGAATCATCGTTACTGTATTAGTTCACATGAGACGCCAAATTCTAATGAAAGTAAAGCACTCGTTAGTTGAAGAAGAAATGCTAATCATTTAACCCTAAAAAGATATTTGCCTGCCTCATTTTAAATTCTCGGTATATTTATAGAAAAAAATGAACTTGGAAAAATATCTCCAAGCCCATCTCTTTTACTGTCCATTTTTACACAAAAACCAACAGGTAGTTACACAGGATATACAAGCATTTGTTTAATAATCTAGGTCTTTTATTATTTTTCGTTCATATTACTCAATAAGTCCCATTTCATTGGGCGGCCAAAAAACAACATTTGTGTTACCTATTATTTCACTTATTGATATTAGACCAATTTCTCGACTGTCTGTACTATTTCTTCGATTATCACCCATGACAAACACATATCCTTCAGGAATTACTGTCATTTGAGTGTAATCTTCAAGTGTAAAATTTTCTGTCAAGGTTCCTGAATTTATCTCTGCCTTGTACTTATCTAAATAGGGTTCTGGAAGAACTTCTCCATTTATTAATAGCTGGTCATTTTTATAAGCAAGAGAGTCTCCAGGCAATCCGATTACACGTTTAATGTAATCTTTATTCTCATTGGCATGAAATACAACAATATCAAATCTTTCTATTTCTCCTATTTCAAAGCCAATCTTATTAACAATCATACGGTCACCATTTTCAAGAGTTGGCATCATTGATTCACCGTCAACTACAATCGGCGTAAATAAAAGATATCGAATTAGCAAGGCAAGACCAAAAGCAATTACTAATGCTTTTGACCATTCCAAAAACTCATTTTTTTCCTTTTTAGTTTGTTCCATCGTTTGCCCCCCTGAATTGGTTATATTTCTCATTATACCTTTTGTAATACTTACTTGCCCCTTTTAGTTTATGTAGAAGCCTTCAAAATCTTGATATTATGTTAACATAAATCCCCATATCCGAATTTCAAAAATGATACAATTGGGATAGCCCTCGACTCGTTCCCCTAATTTGACTTCTTTGCCCTTAAAAGGACTAAAAATGTGATGACCATTCACTCGCCTACCTTCCTTAGTTTTCATTCTTTTCAAAATGAACGCGCAAGAATAAACCTTGGATTGCTTGATATATATAGCAAAAATGCTATGAGTTACAAACAGCCCAAACATCATATCAATTAAATAAACGGTATAACACCATTTAGACAATTCCCTTAGGATAAGGGTCTATCCCTGGCAGCAGTTGGTCACGGGTTAGTGGATTGCTACTTGGGCTGATCATACTTCTAAAAACAAAAAACGTCCTACCGCATGATAGTTTGCGATAAGACGTTTGGAAATGTAAGTTTATTTTTTTGCTGAAGCTACTTGAGATACTTTTGCTACACGCTTAGCACCCATATATTTAGCACCCCAGTAGTAAGGATCGTTTAATTTCGATACAGAAACACCTTTACTGGATGAAGAATGTGCAAACTTGCCGTTTCCAATGTAAATTCCGGCGTGAGATACACCTTTACCTGAAGTGTTGAAGAATACCAAATCTCCGGCTTTAAGGTTGTTTTTTGAAACTGAAGTACCGACAGTGATCATCCCAGCAGTTGTTCTTGGTAAGGCAACGCCAGCTTTTTTATATACATACCCAATAAATCCTGAGCAGTCAAAGCCTTTTGTTGTAGTACCACCCCAAACATACTTGGTACCCATTACTTGATTTGCAGTCGAGACGATTTTGTTTGCGCTAATACTTGAAGCTTCTGCTTGATTTGAAAATGGAGCTAAAAAGATGAACGATGCTAATGTTAATATTGAAATGCTCTTAAGCAACTGTGACTGTAATTTCATATAAAGTGAAATCCTCCGATGTATAGCTCTAAGCTGAATTTTTCTGAAAAATTAACTAAACTCAGTTTACCACGATACAAACCTATTTAATTTTACATTTACGTAACAAAGTGATTACACTTTCTGACTTTGTTGCAACAATCAATGATTATTAAATGTTTTAGTATCACATCACTTTTTTTATATCGAGTAGTATTTTAATCTTTTAAAAACCCGAAGTCCGCATGGAAGGAACAGTACATATTATGAACCCGCTTGAAGGTTGGCTCAACGTCTCAGAAGATGTATTTTTTGATAGTTACGAAGCACTTGGGAGTCATGCCTTTATTGTCTAAAAATAATGTAAGGTTAATCTGTGTTTCTACCCTTGCTATTCCTAAAAACTGCGTGAAATATCTCAGACAATAAAAAGACTACCTCATAAGGTAGTGGAAATTCAACAAACGTGGATAGCTAAAACGTCCATATTTCAATAAGCGTGCGATGACCAACGCATCTTTTTTGTCATTCTTAGTTTGTGAATTATCGTCCAGCTCCTTTGAACGTTTGACGTGCATTTGATTCACCATGACGAGTGGAATGTCACAATTATCTAAGAAATAGGCCAAGTTCATCCAATAGTGGCTTAGGATCAATTCCGATGATAACGTCTGTTTTCTTAGCCTCCTTCATCGTTTGACGAATCTTTTCATACAAACTTTCAAAGCATTCTTTTGATTAATGTACCGCAAAGGCTTTTTCAATCACACCCTCGTTCATCGACAAAGCTCGCACAATGAACACACATGGCAATATCCATACCGACAACGAGTGTATTTTCAGTCACTTGATTAATTTTTTCATTGCATTTAAACATAGAGAAGTCCTCCTTGTTAGATGATGGGTCAATGGTCGTTGACACTCACATCAATACTAGAAGGCTTTTTTTCTTTCATAAACCCAAACATCCTTCAAACAGGAATGCTGCCCCGTTAGTTTTAGTTAATAGTCCAGTCAAACAATCCTTTTACTTCTTTTCAACATATAATGCTGAGAACCTAACTTAAAGGAGTGAAATAACATGGGATTTTTCCAACCCGAAGGAACAATGTCTCCACAATCCCCTCCCCCACCTTTCATACCATCAAAACCTTCTGTCTCCTATATCATTGACTGTGTATATCAAAACACTTATGTATGGCTTAGAAATGGCGATCAATTCTGGTTTTACCCAACACGCGTGGAATATGGTGAAGTAACTGGATATAGATGGAACGGTGCCTTCTGGCAATTCTACGGAATTGACCCTAGAATTATTGACGCTGTCGCCTGTCCACCTACTCCTACTCTTTACTAAAATCCAAAAACCTTTTGGTAATAAAAATCCTCAAGGCTTTTTCTTTTTTAATAAGCTTAAGTTGAATATACATTTTAGCGATATAATCCATTAAAATTAGTATCAATTATTTCACTAACCTGACCCGTCAGTAAAATAGTCAGCCCGATATGTTCTTTACTAAAGCACCCGTTTATTGAATAAGTAAAAACCAATCATTGCGGCTGATCATTTGTTCAGAACATATTAATATACAGTAAATATCCAAATTAGATTGCCGAACGCGAAAAATTCAAAAAGTAATGACAAGCCAAGTGAAACTCGAAGTTCGTTAAAGTACACTTATACGGACGGATTTGAAGTGTTCCTATATAGTCTAAATCACTTTATTATGAACGCTCTCTTATAACGCACACTTTTACGAATACTTGTAGGTAATAAGAAAAAGCTATCCTGTATGGATAGCTTTTCTTCAAATGCTTATGGAACTAATCAATCATTAGTTTAAGTGGAATTCTTCATAATCTAATATTTATCTTAACGTAAATATCCAAATAGAATATTAAATTTATATATAAAGATTTTCTGAACAGTAATTTACGGTAAATCAACCTTTTCTTTTATATCCTTTTAATAAAGCATTCTCTGAGTCTCTTTTGTTATGTAATTTATTAATTTTGAGCATTTTTTAATTATCATGGGAGTTAGAGAAGTCCAACAAAAAGAGCATTAATCCCTTCCAGAATCAACACTCCAATCTATTTCATCCCGTTTCTTCAAAAGCCCTTTATTTAGATTCAACTCGTATGAAAACAACTTCATTCTCATTTATTCCATCAATTTCCATTCTTTTTGCGTTAATCTTTCTTGGATCATCGCACCCGTTAGCCATCCATACCACAAAAAAACGCTGCAACACAGAGGATGAAAAATAATACAGACCGAGTAAGGTTAAAGATTATAATTATAGCAAACCATCGATTCTTCCTTTTTAAATCCTTCTTTAGTATATAGATGAACCGCTCGTTCGTTATCCGCATTTGCGCTTAAAACCGCCTTTGGAAGTCCGATGCTTTTTCCGAATTCAAGAGCTTTTCTCAATAACTGACGTCCTAATCCTTTTCCTTGATATTCAGGGATGAGAGCTAAAGGACCAATGTTTAACACAGATTCATTATTGTAAAACTCTCTAGTTGAGCGTACGACCCCAATCGGATTTTCTTGGTGATAAAGAAGAAAGATTCCACCTTCTAAATAATCTTCTTTATTCTCCATATTCTTAACCTCTTCGACTGTCAGAGGCGTCTCTGAACCTTTAAGTGTTGCAAAACCATTGTTTCGCACATAAAGATAGTCTTCCTCATCTTTATTAAATTCAAAGGTTTTAAAAGAGTAGTCATTTGGTAAGTTTGGTTGTGCGACATCCATGGCTTCTCTTGTAAGAAAATAGGCGTAACGCTCAATATTGAACTGCATCGAATGAAAAATATCCCGGACGACAAAATTGTCTTCTTGAATAAAAAGAAAGACATGGTTTGTTTCTGTTGTGTGGGCCTTTATACTTTGGAGCATCAGCATGTAAATATTTAGGTTAGGCTCTACAGAGTGAAAAATCCGAAAGCGTCCCTTTTTTCCTCTCTTAAAATATGAATCCTTAATGAGAGAAACCCCAGCGATAATTTTTGATTGGTCATTTAAGACAATATATGTTGGATTGTCCTTATCAGGCTGAAAGTTTTTTAGGTCTGCCTCATAAAGAAATGAATCATCTACCTCATTCCTGTATTTTATACAGAAATCAATAAAATCTGAATATCTAGCTTCAGATAAATATTCAATATTCATGAACCGCCCCTCCTTCACTTTGTCTATCAATTAAATAGAAATGCTTTATTTTTCTGCCATCCCGATATTTAAACCACTTCAATTATATCCCACAGGGCAATTTTTTTATATGCAATTTTAAATATTATAAAGCCCACTCTAAAATGAAAGGGTAACCTGCCACATCTTTGATTGGAGTGCCTCCATCAATAAGTGCTTTCATCATTTCAATATCTTTCACTCCGTATTTCTCAAGACGTGCGCCAAGACGCCCACGTACTTTAGCCGCCACTCGGTAGCATTGCTTCAATCAATAGTCAGGTTTTCTTGAAGACCATGAAACCCAATACTTTGGTCATTCAAGTTATTGACTAGGTCAAACAGGTCTTGCATGTTTCGACTCAGACGATCTAATCGCCATACAACGATGATATCTCCTTGGCGAGCATATTGGACGCTTCTTCATTGTTTAATAATTTTCCTTTTCCCAAAATAATGTCATCTTAATCTAAAGCACTCGTTAGCCCAACAACGATTTAGTCATTAAACATCTTTTTAATATTATTAAGTTCTATCTTTTCTTCTTCTTTTCGATAATCATTATTATTGTTTTTACTCATTATAAAAATATTGTGAAGAAATTTGTACTATCTAAAGAAATCCTGGCTTTTGGATCAAATATCACTTCATTTGGATATAAACTCGGTAAATTGGATTCTTGTAAAAAATTCGACTAATAGCGGCGGTTTTGCAGTTGCTTTCCAATTAATCTAACAACATCGTTCAATGGATGTTCATTCTCTTCGATCGCTGGACAGTATTGTATGCTGCATGTACAGCAGAAGACATAAAATTATCCGTTAAAGGTCAAGAAACAAGGTTCCAGCTGCTAATTGGATAGTGGCTGTATAGGTGGCGATTTGTGAAACACTAATCGTTCCAGGCAAATATCCCAAAAATGGGTCATAGTCTAAGCCGTTTCATTACTTCTACATAGCCTATGCTGTACGGAAGTTAAAAAGTGTTAAGTCCCTTGTGCATAAAAAAAGTTAACTAGTAAAAACTAGTTAACTTTTTAATACTGCCCCACTCAATAATTCTTAAAGAAAAGAAAGTGAGATATTCTTCAAATAGCGAAAAATCGCCCCGAAGATTTTTTAATACATCTCGTCATTCCAAAAGTTCCAACTAGGGCATCGTCGGTTCCGAATTCTGTTTGAACGCCGTTGGTTCCGATTATTGTTTGAACGCCGTTGGTTCCGATTATTGTTCGAACGCCGTTGGTTCCGATTATTGTTCGAACGTCGTTGGTTCCGATTATTGTTCGAACGTCGTTGGTTCCGATTATTGTTCGAACGTCGTTGGTTCCGATTATTGTTCGAACATCGTTGGTTCCGATTATTGTTCGAACGTCGTTGGTTCCGATTATTGTTCGAACGTCGTTGGTTACGCGAGCTACGGCGTCTTCTGTTTGAGCATCGTTCGTTACTAAAAGGCTCCTGAAACATGAAGTGACATAATCCATCGGAGTTAGCCATTTCAAACGCATTCTGTATACCATCAAAAGCAAATTGTGACATATTCAGTCCTCCCTTCATCTTTAATTAGAGAAAGAAGGTAGATTAAATTCTATTTAAACTTGTGCTGATGCACATTTCTTTCCCTTATAGTAAGGTACGAAATTATACTGAAAATGATAGAGACAAACGCATACAATTTAAAAAGAAAATTTAGTTTCGTTTCTTAGCGTGACATTTTTAACTAGTTTCATAAAAATATTATAAAATGAAAGGACGAATTCTCGTGGATAATGACATGAAAATATCTGAATATCAGCTTTATATTCATCCAATCGACTTAAGGGAACTTCGAAAAGATATTTGGTTAGATGATCCGGTTTCCGCAAAGCTTGCGATAAACAAAAAGAAATATGAGATCGATATTGCGTATCGTGGCTCCCACATTCGGGAGTTTCGAAAGAAGTCGTATCACATTTCGTTTTACAAACCTAGTACTTATAGAAATGCCAAAGAAATTCATGTGAACGCAGAGTATAAAGATCCTTCTCTACTGAGAAATAAATTATCGCTCGATTTTTTCAATGAAATAGGGTGCTTGTCGCCAAAGTCTCAATTTGTGAATATAAAATTGAATGGGAAAAATGAGGGGCTATACTTGGAATTAGAATCAGTGGATGAGTATTTCCTAGCAAATCGACAACTACCGAAGGGACCTATATTCTATGCAGTTGACGGCGATGCTAACTTTTCGTTAATGAGTGATCTTGATAAAGAGGTGAAAAAATCGCTTAAGCTTGGCTATGAAAAAAAATATGGGACAGAACAAGATGAAATTCATTTACAAGAAATGATTATTAAAATTAATACCATTTCAAGAGCTGATTTTGAAAAAGAAATTGTGAAATACCTAAATGTTGATCAGTATCTCCGATGGTTGGCTGGCATTGTTTTCACCCAAAATTTCGATGGTTTTGTTCATAATTACGCACTATACCAAAATAGCGAAACAAAACTATATGAAATCATCCCCTGGGATTACGATGCAACATGGGGAAGAGATTTAAACGGGATAGTGATGGAGGAAGATTATTTACGAATTGAAGGATTTAATACGCTAACTGCAAGGATTCTCGACGTGAAAACATTTCGCGGTCAATACAAAGACTTGCTAGAAGTTATATTAAACAACCAATTTAAGGTAGACTATTTGAAACTAAAAATACAAGGTCTGCATGATTTGATAAGACCTTATATTCAAGAAGATCCTTATAAAAAAGATGATATCCATTTATTTGATAAGGAACCGGAGTATATATTGAATTTTATAGAAGCACGGGCAAATTATATAAAAAGAAAATTAGATACATTAGATTAAGTGGTTGCATCATTTTAAGAACTCCCCCCTTTCCATTTGATAAAAGGGGGTTCTCTTGCTAAATCAAATTTCCTGAATTACCAAAAATGCTCCTTGCAGTTTTATTAGATTTTATGTCTTGATATCAGTAATGGAATTAAAATTAAAATAACCTAAATTCAAAGATTCCCAGATCTCTAAAAGCTCTTCTTTTGGAAATGCCAGTATAAATAATCATAAAAAGAGCATCGTTTTTGAATGCTCCCTTCCTCATCCTATTTCTATTCTCAATTACTCTTTTCCATTTGAAAGCCAAGCTTTTACCTTCTCGTGGAGGGAATATAATTGTTCATATTCCAGTTTCACATAAGTTTTTGCCAAGGCATCAAAAGATGTCATGGCTAGTTGCAAATTACTGTGAAAATACAATTGGTTTGTCAGTTTAAATCATTTTTTGTATATTATATATTTTGCGCAATGTTTTATTCCACCTGAAACTGCATGCTGCTGTGTACGACCGAGTTTCCTCCCTTATCGAATGGTCCATTCCAATCAACTTTAAACGCATGTAGTTTTTATATCGGTTATTTCCGTTTGAATAATGTATGAATTCAGTAGAGTGTTGACTCGGTTTTTTCTGGTTTGGCGTGTTTTCAATAAGTAGTTTGATTTTAATCGTTTATGTAATTCATCCTATGGCTTATTTTTAATAAGGCTCGTCACAAATGCCCCTACCCTCTAAAAAGCCCGATAACCAGAACTGTACAGCTATGCTTACATGCTATTGGTTCATGTTCTTTTATGGACGTAGGAACGAGCAGTGAAAATCAGTCCCATAGTGACACTGAAAAATGGAGGGTAGCCATACGGCTACCTTTTTTAGTGTATTTTTTGCTTTTGTCCTCCGGATCGTAAACATTCCGATCCTGTCTAAACCAGAAACAAGGTCAGATTCCTAGGCGTTCGCCCCCTGTTCCACCACATACAGGAGCCGACTGAAAGTGAAAGACAACAGTAAAGAGGCGAATTTTTTTTTGAATCACATTTTCAGCTGAAAAACTATTTGCGCTGGGACCCTTGACTGGTCGGCTATGGGATGTGTCCGCCCTGCGTATCAAAAGACAAAAAATTATCCCTTTTGGGACATTTACCGCCCGGCGAACAACACAAAAGGAGGTACATCCAAGGATGCCATTAAATTTGTCAAAGCCCTGTTAGGTGAGGAAGACCGTGAAGTGTTTTTGGTCCTTTGCCTCAACGTCAAAAATGAAATTACAGCCGTTCATCGTTACCATGTCGAAAGCTTGAATAGCCAGCATCATACATCCAATCCGCCATCCTCAATAACGCCGATAGCAACATCGTGGCACATAACCACCCATCTGGTAACTGCCAGTATTCTTCTGAGGAAATTGAAGCCAACCGACGGTTGAAAGAAGCATGTGTATATAGAGGGTATTGAGGTTTTTAATTCCATCATCGTCATTCATCTCAACGATGGCCTCTCGTTGAAAGAACAAGAGTTGATATAAGAAAAAAGAATAAGAGGAGTAATATGAAAGAATGCCAGTTTAATGTTCTACGCAGCATAACAACATATCATTTTCAGCGACCTCAGCTTTGAAGGTAAAAGACATAAGCCAATTACTAAAAGTGGCCGTTAGCATATTACAACCCTATTCTATTTCATACTATCGGTAATAATTCTGGTTTGATTTCTTAATGTGCTTACCTGCTCCGTTGTAATAGTCGCGATTATCTAGAAACTAGATTGTTTTACAGTCAGCAAGACTATATTTGAATAATCAAGACTATCAAGAGCATCACTTAAGAGATGCTTTTTTTGTTACCAATATTACATCTCTGACCAAAAAACACTGGAACAATAGCCTCGAAAACTATCCCAAAACTAAAATTAATAGAAAAAATCTATTAAAATTCCTTATCTGCCTAGAGAAACTTTCAATCTCTTAATATGTTATTAAGGTAAGTCAATTACGGATTAAATGGAACTGAGAAAACAATGTCCATCAACAATCCGACGAAAGGAGGTGAAATAAATGGGATATTCAGAAAAAAAATGGGTGAAGAGAGAAGGCTGTGATTGCTTTAAATGTCATGAAGTAGAAATTACAGTGGAATGCAAGGAAGAAAAGAAACACCATGATTGTCGTCAGGAAGAGAAACATGATTGTTCTGAAAAGAAATCTGACTGTGACAAATGCAAAGGACCTAAAGATAAGGTTGAATTTCAAAATGACGAGCAAGACTTTAAAAATGAGCGAGTAAAAGAGCGCTCTCAAGAGATTCTTGAAGTGACATTTGATAAACTATGTTTTGGTGACAAAGTATGGTTGAGTGGTGTTGTTGGGTTCGATAATGACAATAATTTTGCAGTAGACGTAAAATTAACCATTACGAAAAGAGTTGGTAATGGGATTAAGAAAACTATTCTTACTCAAAAATTTGAAATTGACAAAGAAGGCCATGACGATTTAACACAAGTACCATTCGCAAAAGTAGATACTATTCTTAGCGAACAAAAAAATGTAACTTATACGGTTCGAGTAGAACTTGAAGATCACAATTCTTATGACGGTTTGTTCTTAGAAGGATTGAGCACACTTACAGCTTTACGTGTGGGTTAACCAATACCAAAGATGAGGGGAAAGTGTCTTAATGATAGACACCTTCCCTTTTCTTGAATGTACAGTTAGTATATTACAACCCTGTTCTATTTCCTACAAGCCGTAATAATTCTGATTTGATTTCTTATTGTACTAACCTGCCCCGTTATAATAGTCGCGGTTATCTAGAAACTAGATTGTTATACTGTCAACAAGACTATTTTGAATAAGCAAGACTATCAAAAGCATCACTTAAGTGGTGCTTTTTTTGTTGCCAATATTGCATCCCTGACCAAAAAACACTGGAACAATAGCCCCGAAAACTACCCCAAAACAAAATTAATAGAAAAAATCTATTAAAATTACTTATCTGCCTAGAGAAACTTTCAATCTCTTAATATGTTATTAAAGTAAGTCAATTACGGATTGAATGGGACGGAGAAAACAACGTCCATCAACAATCCGACGAATGGAGGTGAAAATAGATGGGGCATTTAGACAAAAAATGGGTGAAGAAAAAAGGCTGTGATTGCTTTAAATGTTGTGAAGTAGAGATTACAGTGGAGTGCAAGGAAGAAAAGAAACACCATGATTGTTCTGAAAAGAAATCTGACTGTGACAAATGCAAAGGACCTAAAGATAAGGTTGAACTTCAAAATGACGAGCAAGACTTTAAACATGAGCGAGTAAAAGAGCGCTCTCAAGAGATTCTTGAAGTGACATTTGATAAACTATGTTTTGGTGACAAAGTGTGGTTGAGTGGTGTTGTTGGGTTCGATAATGACAACAATTTTGCAGTAGACGTTAAATTAACCATTACGAAAAGAGTTGGTAATGGGATTAAGAAAACTATTCTTACTCAAAAATTTGAAATTGACAAAGAAGGCCATGACGATTTAACACAAGTACCATTCGCAAAAGTAGATACTATTCTTAGCGAACAAAGGAATGTAACTTATACGGTTCGAGTAGAACTTGAAGATCACAATTCTTATGATTGTTTGTTCTTAGAAGGATTGAGCACACTTACAGCTTTACGTGTGGGTTAACCAATACCAAAGATGAGGGGAAAGTGTCTTAATGACAGACGCCTTCCCTTTTATCTAATCCACCAGTCATATGATTTAAGAAATGGGTTGGTATTCCTTCTACCTCACCTCGTTGCCTAACTAAACCATTAATAATTGGAATCCATAATTCAGGATTATTTATGTATCCTTGAAATATTAAACGTAAAAGTTCCAACAACTGGCTCAATTCTCCGTTGCTATCTAGATCCCTTGGGTTTTGAGTAATATTTAAATTATAAAAATATGATTTAATTTTTTTATTAATACATTCCCAACCACCACAAAATTGAACGACTCTATTCGCAACGAAACTATCGTGGCAGGCTATCATCACTTCAATGGCTTTTGATAACACCGAATGCACCAAATAAGACTGCTAGTATTAATATTGTAAAGCAGAAAAATATAGATTTTTCTTTTTTCTGTAAAATACAAACGCAATAATATTTGCATTAACGATAAAAAAGCCCATAAGTATTATGAAAAAACTACCCATTTAACTCCTCCATAAACATGTTACCATCTAAACCAAAAATCTTATTGAACTATGCTGCCCCGTTAGTTGAAGAAGAAAAAGAGCTACCTTAGCAGCCCATGATCTTTAACTACAGCACCCGTTATTTTAGTTATGAATTCATCAATTTGTTACTTGATATACATAGCCTATCAATATAAATCCACTAGCTAATTCTTCTTCTTCGAAAATAAACCATACAAAGAAAAACCTTTTTCTACTACGTCAATATATTTTTTTGAAGGGTCTTTTAAATTGTAATTATATTTCATTTAATAACTTATCTCCTTAAAACCTTTCACTACCATTTTTCTTAATGGAATTGTTACGTTCAACAAGTGTATGCTGAATCAGCCCGATGATCTTCAACAAAAGCACACATTAGTAGAAGAAGAGTTAATTTACTTCTAAAACGAAGGCATAAAAAGCATCACCATTAGAAACGTTTTCTTCCTTTTCTTTCATCCACCAAACTCCATAGGAATAATAATAAGTCCCTTTTTGCGTAGGTGCGGTGAAATGATTATCAATAGCCTCAATATCGACCGTTATCTGATTTTCTCTAAACTCCGAAAGGTGAATTTCACTTGGTTGCGGTTCATAGTCCATCACAAATGAAATAGTCTCCCCCGGTTTAACCTTAATGGTTTCTGTGCCTTCTAAAATTTCAATTGAATCAGCAGTATCTACACAGGTATCTTTCCAACAATAGGTACCAAGTATCGTTTCATATGTTTCATTTCCAATCTCAACTAAAACCTTTGGTGGCTTACCTCCTTTAAGGCTATCATTAGAACAAGCCAATAAACAAACGCTAATAAGAACTAAGGTAAATAACCATTTAGCAATACAGGTTCCTCCTCACATACACTCGTATAATATATTTCACTTATTCATTAGATCCTAGAAGTATTCCACTTTTATAATGTGTCATTAGTTTTTCATAAAGGTTTAATCATTCTTCTTCAACTAGTCGAGTAGAAGGGAACCTCTCTACCTTGGTAGATTGTGTCCCTCCCCCTCACAGAACCGTGCTTGCGCTATTTACGCAAACGGCTTTCGGCCCGCCACCTAACTGTCTACGCTTAAAGGCTAATTTTACCATTAGCCCTCCAAGACTCGCTATGAGTGAATGGCTAGTTCTTCCTCGACGGGAATCCCATCCGCTATATGATACGACCTCGGCTCGGCCGCACACCTACTGCGTTAGTTCAAAATGTCAACAGAGCTACCTAAGAAACTTTAACTAAAGCTCCCGTTAGTTGAATAAGATTTATGGTTCGCTAATTCCCATTGCTAATAGTAAAAGAAAAGCTACAGTCAAAACAAATACATTTCCTATTAAGCCGACAATTAAAAGAATAAGTTGTTTAGACATTTTCCAAGAGAATATAGCAAATATAATACCTATAAATGATAAAATGCCAAAAATGTTGATAATAAAATAAATATCAGAGTTTGGTCCTCTTTGTGCATAATAAACAATGATGCTTATTATCACAGGTAATATAGAGGTAACACCTAAAATGTATCCTACTTTTCTCTTTTCCAAATTTTTAAATCCTCCTCACTTATTTTTTCTCTTTTCTTATCACTCTTTGTAAAATATACGCTCATAGTCATATATAGTAACAGTTTTATGAACTCACCTGCCCCGTTAATTCAACAAGAAAAAGAGCGGCTCAAGCAATCCCATGATCTTTAATTAAAGCACCAGTTAGTTTAAGTACATTTCTTCACAAACATTGTTTTTATTATAGAAATCCTGAGAAATTGGGCTTTTTTTGTTACTTCAAAAACCCACCTGTTTTGTTGATATTGGATTACTTTTTTATTTACTCTTTAAATGTTTTTTACTCCACTCTCCCATATTATCAATTATAGGAATAAAACTCTGTCCTAAAGGTGTTAACGAGTATTCTACTTTAGGTGGAACTTCTTTATATACTTCTCGGTGAACTAACTGATCATCTTCCAATTCTCTCAACTGACGCGTCAGTATTCCCTTTGAAATATTAGGTAATAATCTTTGAAGTTCATTAAACCTTTTTGTCTGTGTGCTTAAATTCCATAGGATAACTATTTTCCACTTTCCTGCAATTATGTTTTGAGCTTGCATAACTGGACAAAGCTCCATTTGTTCCTCTGGCGGTGCACTGACGAACCGACTTCGTGCCATAATATTCTTAATGGTACTATTTTTGTGACTAGGTTATAAAAATATAACTACTTATAAAAAAATGTCTAACACTATATTATTAGAATATGCTTAAAAATCAAACAAAAGATTGGAAAGATAAATAATGAAATTATTAATAACAGGAGCAACAGGAAAATTAGGTGCCAAAGTTGTAGAGACGTTATTGAAGACTGTACCAGCCAACAATTACTCTAGTAATTATTATTTGTATCAACCTTATTGTTTCTTAAACAAATCTGACTGTTAGATTAAGTGTAAATATTCACAATCTCTATGATGTTGTTCAACAATCTGGCCTTATTTTTTGTTGAATAAGATCTAAAGACGTTCTTCAACTAACCTACTGCATTAGTTCAATTAGAAATAAGAGTGCCTAAGAAACACCATGATCTTGAACTAAAGCACCCTTTAGTTTAAAAAGAGAAATTAGTTTTGTAGCCAGTCTCATATTGGGCTTTCATTAACTAACTTTGATTGCTAAGTTAGTTGTAAATAACTAACTATCGAGTTGAGCCTGAAAATTCCATCTGTTTATTATTTAACTTCTTTACCCATTCACTATCATTCCAAATATTAGGGTTGTCAATCGTTAGATTTTCTCCGCGCACCAAGAAATCATAACTATCTTTTGCACCAGTATACCAATCAACAATGACTAACTTGCCGTTTACATTACGTACGAGAAATTCAATGACTTCACCATAACTACCTACAGTCTTTTTAATTTCCGCAGGTAATTTTAAATAGAGAAAACTTCCATCCACATCATCCGTATACTCCACTTCCCAAGCGCCTACCTCAATATTTTGCACCTCATCCTTAGAATCAGTAAATGCTGAATACAAATCATTTTGGGATTGAATTTTCTTTTGCGTATACTGTTTAAGGTTTTCGTTATCGATAAATGTATCCAATTCAATTGCCGAGCCGTTCCATACCGCTTTAAAATAGTCAGTCAGCGCTCTCACACACATTTCAAAAGCCGTTTCAGAATCCTGAAAAGATAGTTCCCCTTCATTATTAGCTACATATTCGGGGGAATCCTGTAATATATTCTCTTCCGTGCTGGACGTAATTACTGTGTTTGTAGGACTATCTGTACTGCTATCTCTAGAGACTACAGGCGTATTTTGAGTTGTACTTTCATCAATATCAGCGGTAGTATTGTAAACTTTTTTATCATTATCACTACAGCCAACTAATATTAATACCAGAATAAATGTAAAAATAGAAAATTCGATATTTTTATTGATATTGTTCACCCCTTTATGATAATAGTCGGTCATTTCATAAAAAAAGTTACAAAATATAATATTGTTCTTCAACTAACCTGCTGCGTTAGTAACATCACTCAATATATCTGTAATTCTATTAAGTTGGTAATAATCCCTTTAATCTTACTTTTTTCAGGAGGAATGGAATTGTTACTGTCAAAAGCATGGGCTTCGTTTGAAGCGGATAAACGAATAGAGTGTTTATCACTGCAAATATTAAGGCCTACCGATTACATTCTTTGCTACTAATTGGTTATTTTAAGTCTGTAGAGATGAAATTGCTAGATACAAATCCACTGAGGGAATATCTTGCTATATCGGGCAGGCATTTTAAACCAGCCAGTCTTGCACATCGTATCCGCTTTATGAAATCGTTTTTCCGAAGTGAAGCCAACCGAATATACGCTCAATTAAGCAGAAGGCTAAATGAGTATTATCAGAAGTACTTTTAAATGCAAAAGGAGCAACGTCTTAAAAGACGTTGCTCTCTTAACTAAGCACCCGTTAGTTTAACAACACATTATTCAGAGGGTTTAAATTCAATTGATTTTGCTTGATACATTTTATCTTTGAATTTATAGGTAATTTGAATATCACCAATATATCCTCCAGCTGGAGAGATTTGTCCGCCGATTTTCGCAATAAGTTGATTGTCTTTTATTTCAAAGTTGATAATATTACCAAAGTATACATCACCAAATAAATGTTTTGGTTGAATACCCAAAGGATTAATATCAATTGTATATTTCTTGTCACCAATACTTACACTTGCTTTGTTCGGTGTTAACTCGGTCTTTACGTTTTTTAATAATATCGCTATTGGATCATCAACAAGCACCTCAACTGGCACCTCAATCTCGATCTTATCGAATCTTTGCTGTTGTATTTGAAAAACATGAACTTCCCGTTCTAAAACTCCAGTACCAGTACCTTTAGTCAAAATTATGATTAGTTCTTTCTTTCCATCTCGATTGATATCCTCATAGATAATCTCAGGAGACCAAGTAGGATTTGTTGTGTTCATCCAGTAAGGTTTTGAAAGGATGACACCTTGAAAATCAATTTTAAAATCAGTAAATAATCCATTCATCTTTTTTGCATAAAGGGTAACACCCACTTTATCAGACTCAGCAATTTCATCATATTCATTTATCATTGCATTAGCTTTGGTTAAAACAGCAAAAAGAGAAATAGCAATAATTAAAATAAGAACTTTTCTCAAAAGAAAACACCTCATTTTAGTGTTCTCAATAGTTGACTGTTTATTCCACTAACCTGCTGCGTAGAAGATTGGAAAAATATGACCTAACTGTGGATGCGAACTTGTCAGAAGACCAAGAAAACACATGAACTTTTGTTTCAGAATAGGCAGGGGAAATCATCTGCTTATTTCATATGCGATTGTTAGATTCATTTTAATATTGAACTAACCTACTGCGATAGTTTAATAAGTACAAGAGTTGTTTAAGCAGCCAGAAGATCTTAAAATAAAGCACCCGTTAGTGGAATAAGAAACAAGAGCCGCCAACCAATAATTAGCTTCAGTTCTTGATCAAAAGATCCTGCATTAAATAATAATTGTTCAAGCTAGACAATTAATATGGGGTTAATACAAACGCTGATCCTTCCATCAGTTTTATGCCGTTCAAAACTTTTCCTGTAAAATCAGTGTTAAAAATTAACCATTCAGGATTTTGCTTAAGTTAAAATATGGTGTGGCTGTTAGTTTTTAATACAAGTTGTCTAGAGGGGGTCACGATCCCCTTCCCTTCTCAGATTTCTCGCGTAATTCCGCTTACTTGGCCAACATTTCCGCATTCTTGGGCAGCTCCAGCGCCTCAAATACTTGTCGCAATTCAATCTGACCTTCCCCTTGTCCTTGCGGGTCCGGCATCCGCATCGCCCACTCGATGGCTTCTTCCCTAGACTTCACATCAATCAGAATGAATCCTGCAATCAATTCATTCGATTCCGTAAATGGGCCATCCATCATCACCGGCTTTCCCCCAGGTTTCGGGTACGAAAGGCGAATCCCATTTGAACTTGGATGAAGTCCTTTAGCCGCAACCCGCACGCCTGCCTTAACTAATTCCTCATTGTACTTCGTCATGGCTTCAATGAGCTCAGAGCTCGGGAGCTTTCCAGCTTCCGAATTATTCGAGGCTTTGACAATCATCATAAACAGCATAAAAATTTCCTCCTTCATTTTTAAAGGCAAATCCACTAATTGACCTCTTTCAATGATAATGTCACCCGAGGTGTCGCCATTCACATAATGGTAATATAAATCTGGCGGATACTTTCATGATACCAATTAGGGAAGTGATACAACGCTTCTTGTGTACTATCACCCATTTGAATAACAAAGTTCTCATAGTCCATCCAAATGATTTTAGCCATGAGGTAAATCATTTGACGCCTTATATCTTTGGGCCACTTAGTAAAACGATTATCCAAAGTACTTCCTGTCTTATAGCACCAGCTTTGAGAATTGAATAAAATCATAAACTATCTCATAAAAAGGATGATGTCTTAAAGGATTTCCCAAGTATACATACAAATAAGTGTTACTGCCCAATACAATCAACCACATTTGTTCAGACATTTTTCAAATGAAACATACCTTTTCCCGTGGCAGGATCAATTGGTAAGGAAGAATGTTCGTGTACAATTTGCCAAGACTCATTCATCTTGCATAACCCAAACGTAAATCGATTTGTAATTTGGCGAAGTTTTTCAGACGATGATTGAGCATACGCTGAAAAGGTAATCGCACATTTCGCAAAAGCCACTGATTCACCTTTTTCAATCGACATGTCAGAGAACGTTACTTTTAAATCTACACCTTCTTCTGATAGCTCCTGAAACCAACTCTCTACAGACTTTCGCCACTCCCACAATCCATTACATTCCCACTTACCCCAACAATCATTTATTGAACAATACACTAGAGGTTCTCAAAGAAATCTGTAACTTCAAGATAAAACTCATATCATACTTATGCTTTATATTACATATAAATTGAGGAAACCCAGCAACCTTGTTTTAACAGAATTGCTGGGTTTTTTTATTGTTCAATAGTTACGGTCTATTACTGCTACCCATTATATAGTTCTAATTCTCCCTGCATGGATTAATTTGGTAACGTTCTGGAGTTTGTTAATATACAATCTAATGCTTTTCCAATAGGATGCTGAAGAAATTAAGTATCAGCCCTCCTAAATAGACTTTTAATTGACCTATTAATCTTTTTATTGCAAATATAACAAAGATGGAGTAAATTCAATTTATATCACTTTTTATTGTATTTGCAACAAAAAAATTTACTGAGGAGTTTTTTATGAGAGCGATTCTGCGTGAAATTGGCATGATAGCAAGGGCATTGGATTCGATAAGCAATATAGAATTCAAGGAAATCAACCTTACCAAGGGGCAGTATTTGTACCTTGTGCGAATATGTGAGAACCCGGGAATCATTCAGGAACAGTTAGTGGAGATGATAAAAGTAGACCGATCCACAGCAGCACGTGCTATCCAAAAACTTGAAAAGAACGGCATTATTGAGAAGAAAGAAGATCCACACAACAAAAAGATAAAAAGACTCTTTCCAACGGAGAAAGGGCAAACCGTGTACCCGTTCATCGAAAGAGAAAATGATTATTCCAATCTCGTTGCATTAGAGGGGTTTTCCGAAAAAGAAGCAGAAATCACTTTCGATCTTCTGCAGCGAATCAGGAAAAATGTTGAAAAGGACTGGGAATTTGTAAAAAAGGGAAACAAGAGAAACTATTAATCAGATGAAGGAGCGACCTACTCAAATGACGATGACTATAAAGCAGTGTACCCTTGAAGATTCTCGTGAACTTCAAGAAATTAGTGTTCACACATTTAGCGAGACATTCAAGGATCAGAATTCACCTGAACACCTAAATGACTATTTGGAAAGGGCATTCAACTTGAAACAATTAGAACAAGAATTAGCCAATCGTTCTTCACAATTCTTTTTTGTGTATATTAATCATGAAGTCGCTGGATACCTCAAGGTTAATACCGATAACGCCCAGTCGGAAGCAATGGGCGATGAATCACTTGAAATCGAGAGAATTTATGTAAAGAAGAAGTTCCAAAAACATGGGCTTGGCAAGCATCTACTTAATAAAGCGATGGAAATTGCGATGGAACAGAAGAAAATGAAAATCTGGCTTGGCGTCTGGGAAAAAAATGAAAACGCCATTGCTTTCTATCAGAAGAAGGGATTTGTTCAAACTGGCGCCCACTCTTTTTATATGGGCGATGAAGAACAAGTAGACTTGATCATGACCAAAACACTCATCTAACTTTTTTGGAAAGGCGGATTATCTTGTATATTCCTAAATATTTTAAGGTCACAAATTTTGACGAAATCCGGGAATTTGTTCAAATGAATTCATTTGGAACGCTCATCACCACAAAAAAAGGGAAACCCATTGCGACTCACTTGCCCTTGCAGTTGATGAAAGAAGAAGATGCTTACTATATTACGGGCCATATGGCTTATGGGAATCCCCAGTGGAGAACATTCGAAACCTGTGGAGATGTATTGGTTACGTTTCAGGGACCGCATGCTTATATCTCCTCTTCTTGGTATGAACAGGAAAATGTCCCGACATGGAACTACCAAGCTGTCCATGTATATGGCACAGTTTATATTTTAGAAGAGGAAGAGTTGAAACAGGACCTGACAAGGTTGCTGCAAAAATACGAGAAACACCGTGATAATCCTATACTATGGGATAAGCTCTCCCCTTCTTTATTGGAAAGAGAGTTGAAAGGGATAGTTGGATTTAAGATCAAGGTAGGAGAAATTCAGGCTGCCTATAAATTAAGCCAGAACCGAAATGAAAAGGATTATGCGAATATCATTGAGCAATTACAAAATGAAAAAAATCCAGATTCGAAACATTTGGCTGAACTAATGCAAAAGAGATTAAAAAATCAACTGTAAGCCCACCCTGAAAATAAAAGTAAGCTATAGTTTTGAAAATAATCTTTTATAAAAAATCATCGTTTTTTTATTTTACTATGCATGAACTTATTTCAAAGTTGTTCGTAAAAGTACACTTCTCCGAACCTAAAAAGGAAAGAAACGTCTTACGAAGTTTCTTTCCTTCTGATATGTCACTTTGGTTGTTGTTTATCGACCGTTATGATCTCGCTCTTTTGAAGAGCTGAAGCAAGCAGTGATTGAGTATATTTTTTACTATAACAATGAACGGATAAAAGCAAAATTGACTGGCATGAGCCCGGTTGAATACCGTCTCCATACCAGTCAACTAGCTGCTTAAATATTTAAGTCTAACTTTTGGGGTTCAGTACAAAATGATGGTCGTGTTTAACTAAAGCACCCGTTAGTGAACTGTTCGTTAATGTGTATTCCATATAAAAGCACGCACCATGAGTGGACCAATTACTGTAAATAAAAGAACAAAAGTATTTCCGAAAATACCCATATTTCTTGTAACTCCTTTATTTCCAAACCACGAAAGAATAAACCCAATAAATGAACCACCTATCATTAAAGGAAAGAATACTTCATCTAGAACTAAATTAATTCCGTTGAAAAATAAAGTGTAAACCACTATATCAAATCCACATATTATTACCGATGCAACGTTGAAATAACTTTTCAATTTTCACACGCCCCTTATTACCATCACTTTCATATCCCTTGTCAAACAATCCTGCAGCGTTAGTTCGATAAGAAAAAGAGCCGTCTAAGCAGATCTGATCTTCAACTAAAGCACCACGTTAGTTGAAAAAGGAAATAATCATTCTTCTCGCACTTCAAGATGCTCATAAAAATTGTCAACGATTGGATGAATATCTGGTTCAGTATAATAGTAATTTTCATTCACTTCGTTCAGTCCGAACTGGAAAGTTTGTTCGTCATCTTGGAAAACAGTAATTGAATAACGCCAACCCACTCTTTTTTCTTGATTCTCTTCTGGAATGAACTTTATATCTTTTATTTCACCTAAGAATTCCTTTATTATCTCATTCTCTGTGACTGTCTTTTTATACCCCGTACTCCCATCTACTATCACTATCTTAGTTACATCAGCAAGGTCTTTCTCATAAAACTGGGGAAGTGTTTTTGTTTCTAATCCACATCCAACTAAAGCGAACGCAATAAAAAAAATAAGACCAAATATCCTTTTCATCTAGTTATTCCCCCTTGTCTTTGGCTTTGGCTTTATTATCTTTCACTTACCTTCCCTTTTATGTAATAAGAAATCCGATTTATAGGATAACCCCATCTTCAACTAACCTGCTGCGTTAGTTCAATAAGAAAGAGCTGTCTAAGCAGCTCAATAATCTTCAAATTAAGCACACGTTAGTGAAATAAGAACCTAAATGCCAGTAGCTACTCATTTTTTACGACTTGTTTTTCTTTGATTCATCGACCCGTTTTCTAAGATTACTCAATTTCTTATCAGCCAAGATATTATCCTTTTTTTCTTGTTTCTTTATCTTTATTAATTGTTAATTTAGTGTCTTTTAATTTTGTCTATTTTTTTCTAGAAGAATAAGAAAGTAGTCAAGATTTTTTGAACAGCCACTTAATAAATATTCAACATCGCCTTGTGTGTTCTTTTTATCAAAGGGTTGCCTTCGTATGTAGCCAGTGTAAAAAGAAATAGTTCAAGCCGATTTCTTTCAGGAAAAGTGTTCAATGAGCGGATTCACTTCAAAGGAGTTGATAAAGCTTTCGAACATCTCTTTCGTAAAAGTGCCCTGGATGAAAACAGTCATGATGCCATGATTCGTTTCAACCGTTTTTATTGCAGAATTAAAGATTTCTTCTCCCGGCTGGTGGCTCATAAGCTTCCAGTCGTCGACATATTCCACTGCTTCTGGCATATTTTCCAACTCGGAGTTGAATACCTGCACGAGAAAATTCACATCACTTTTAACCGCATCGAATTGAATGTTCGATAGTCTAATTTGCTCTTCCTTTAACTGATGGATTTTCTCACCATCCTCCACTTTCAATGAATCAAAGTCAATCGGGAAATAAAAGAATGTTGAATCTGTCAATTCAAATCCGTTTTCCTTCAAAGAATTGCGCAGTGGCTCTAAAACGTGCTGTGGCCATTCCTTTTCCAAGTTATAGGCAATATCCAAACTGTCCTTGAGGTTAGACATATAGGTTTTGTATTCCCCAAATCCCAAGCCTTCCGTCTGCTCTTCCCATTCCTTCATATAGGCGTTGTATCCGCCCTGGTTCTCCAATTCAATATTGGTAAATTGCTTCTGATGGTTCTTCTCTGCAAATTCCGTCACCCATTCAATAACTGACAGAATCGGCTTGGGCTCGATTTTATCGATCGTATCCTCAGTCATATGAAGGAAAGGCATCTCTTCCTGAGTAATCATAATGGACGGGAAATTGGCCGTATAAAATGAGAAATGGTCACTCATCAGGCTTGGAAAATCCTCCAGATTCACTGCGATTTCCAACCCTTTACTTTCCGCTATCTCAACCAACGCTTCACTTAGTTCGGAACTTCCGTTTTCGGTCCCAATTAGGCTAATCTTTCCTCCTCCAACCGAACCGATGCTATCCAAATTGATATTGACGACAGAGTCATATCGAGCCGCAATTTCCTCCACGAATGCCTGGCTCCCGATTAGACCGCTTTCTTCTGCATTGAAGGCTGCAAAAATGATATCTGATTCAAAAGTGATTTCGTCCGATATCACTTTCAACTGTTCTGCTATATTCAGTAACGATGCTACCCCCGAAGCATTGTCGGTACTTCCCGGGAAAAGGCTATCCCCTGCTTTTCCGACATGGTCAAAATGTGCAGAAATGACAATTGCCTGCTTGTTTTCCTGCTCCTGATCCCCGAACATCCTGCCGATAACATTGTTGATTTTTGTCGGGACGGGGGACCCGTAATAGACTAAATGGACATTTTCAATTTCTGCCTCATTCTCTATGAAATACGCATAGGACGGTTCAGAAATTTGAAAGGAGGAATGCTGTTCGCTATAGGTCAAATACTTCCGGAACTTGTTTGTTTTTACAAACTGCACCCGGATCTGATCGTTCGGAGGCTGCTGTTTTTCGGTAATAAGTATTTTTCCTTCAGGATTTTCGAAACTGATGGGCACAGTCAAATCCTTATTCGGCCCTGAAGATTTTTCCATCCAATCCTTCCCATACTCCAATTCCTTTTGTGACCCATCCTTTAGATTTATGACCAGGCTTTTTTTCATTTTATCCGGGTCGACGTACATATAATTAAAGGGAATTAAATAGTTGTCGTCCTGATACCCTTTTAACCCAATCTGCCTGAATCTCTTAGCAATTTCCTCAGCTGCCAGCTGATTGCCCTCAGACCCTGCCAATCTTCCTTCAAACCTTTCGGATGACCAGAAGGCGACATCTTCCATTATTCTCTCCTCTGGCGTCAGATCTTTTTTAACTTCCCGGTTTTCAGAACACCCTGCCATAATCAGCAGGATGATTATGGCAACTATATGCCTAACTCCCATCTTCTTCACCCAGCTTTTCTCTTTTAGTGTATTTCCAATAGTTATTCAGAACCTCTTTTTATTATTTGACTTCTATCTCCACATTTTCTCTTTTAGTGTATTTCCAATAGTTATTCAGAACCTCTTTTTATTATTTGACTTCTATCTCCACATCTTCTTCAATCCAAGATGGGTAATAAGCTAAATCGAATCGTAAGGGATTTTTAATAGATTCCTTCGGAAGTTCAAATTCTAGTTTTAATCCTTTTTCAGCCGTTTTCATCAATAATCCATTTACATACTTTTCCCCTGGCTTAGGATTAGTAAAGTCATACTTAATAAAAAATTCTTTCCCTTCATTATCTAAAAAGCTTGAGGATACTAACATGTTGTATTCACCATTCACATCCATTATAAAACTAACTTTACTATTCTCAATTTCTAAATTTGAGAAAATTGACTTAGCGGGTTGTTTCAAGAAATTTTTTGATTCGGTATCGATTAAGATAAAATCATCATCTTTATCAATTGCTGCTATTTTTCCAAACACTAGTTTTAGGTTATCAGAGTTATTAAAGTAAGGGCTTTGAAGTGTAATAGTCCATTCAGTTTCATCTAGACTTCTAAACGAAGTCCCATTATTATTAAGAATCCATTCATCACCTATATCATTGGTAAATTTCAAATTATCAAATGACAAGATTTTTTTGGAGTTATTCGGATCTATTTTTAATTTAACTTCTGCACGAATAGGGTTGATTGTAACTTTTTCAACTATAATTCGTTGCCCTTCAATCATAATTTCCTTATTTAAATCAATTGTTTTACTAAATACGCTAGACTTCGTAAACTTAAATGGAATTTGGAACTGCTCAACTTTATTTCCATTCTTCAAGCCAATTGTCCATAAAAGATTACTATTACCTACTATATGATTTTCTATAGTTTCAAGCGTCATCATGGAGCTAAATACTTTTTCTTCAATTATTGGTGGCTCAGCTCCCCAGAAGGTAGTATCATATACGGGCAAATTTCCGTACTTTTCGTTCATTAACTTTAAATATTCGATTTCTAAAGGTTGATTTTTCTTTTTAGATTGGACAGAGTAAAAAATAACCATGCCCTTTTTGTCTGCAATTACCCCATCAAGGGTCACCGTCATTCCGTTCTTTTCTTGAGAGAGATTCAATGGTTGATAAAAGTCGTTTTCAACTGCCGCAGTTAAGCCCCTATCTTGTTGTATAAGACCAACAATGCGTTCCATCCCTGGTATAGATGCAACTTTGTTAGCGAACACTGGTGATACAGAGACAGATGTGATAAACGAGATAAGAAGGATAGCGGCGATTACTATTGACCATGAACTCCGTTTTATTAACTTGGTTCTTTTTAACACTCGTTCTTTTTTTGCTTTCTCGAATCCACTCTGTACGGCAGAATGTAGCTTGTCCTTCGATACTTCGACCAGCCCGATTGAATTCTTTCTCTGCACCAAATTCCTTTTTTCCTCCTCAAACACGTTTAACCTCTCCTTTCTCTTCAAATCCTGCTCTAAGTGCGCGCAATGCTTTATGTAGACGTGTTTTAATCGTCCCTTCGGGGGTATTCCACATAACGGCGATGTCCTTTATTTTGACATCTTCAAAGTATTTCAAATGCAATAACTCTCTTTCGTAATCGGATAATTTTAAAAGTGCCTCCTCGACCTCCAGAAAAGTGTAATCTTCGGTTATTCCTTGTATGCTAAGTATTCTTTCTTCCAGCACTTCCCTCTTACTTTTCTTGATGACATCTTGACAATAATTCATCATGATTCGGATGAGCCAAGTTTTAAAATAGGTAGGCTCCTTCACCGTTTTCATACTTCGATAAGCTCTATATGTCACTTCTTGGATAGCCTCCAGTGCATCTCCTTCATTTTTTAAATACGAGAATGCTGTTCGATACAATGCTTCTTCATATGAATGCATCAATGTTAGAAATGCTTCATCGTCACCTTTGATCGCTTTCTTCACTAGTATTTTTTCGTTCAAAATGTCACCTCTTTTCGTTTGTCCCTATCTATTAGACCTACAACTTTGAAAAAAGTTTTTAGAAAGTAGATTAAATCATTCACATTCGAAATTTTTTACTCACGAATTCGTAAGATGAGTATACAAATAGTGAGTCGAAACTAAAAGTGCATGATTCTAAAGAGTGATAGTGAGAGGTACAAGGTTTAACGGTGAACTTAACCTGCATCGTAAGTGTAAAGAAAAGCTACCTAAGCAGCCCAATGACCTTAAACTAAAACTCACAGTTAGTTCAATAAGGAATGGCAGTTTGTTTAATGGTATTGAAACCAAACAAACCATCCTTTATCCTTACTTTTAGCTAAAAATATTTGACCCTGGGCTAAGTCAGCTCCAGGTGCTTTGGGGAAATCCAATCGTACAAGCCATGACTTTTCAGCAATTTCTTTGCCACAAAAGGTTTTTGCCATTCCAAAATAGTCTTCTTCTTCTTTATTACCAACTGTTTTGAGAAAAGGTTTGGCAGTTACTACATTCCACTTAATATACATGTCAGGAAAATCATCTAATCCAGTTCCATAAGTTTTTGGTATTAAAGTTTTTAACGCTTCTATTACCTCTTTTTTATCCTTAAGCGATGTTTTCTCTAATTCACTTAATACAGGACATTTTTTAGGCTGTGTAAAAGCTTCAAATGAAACCAAAGTGAATAAAGATATGATTAAAATCAGTACATACAGTTTTTTCAAGATAAATTCACCTCTTCTCTAATTATTTTCACCAATTAGAAAAGAATTATTAATCCTTTTTCAACTAATCTGCTGCGTTAGTTCAATAAGAAAAACATACTAAGATTAGTAATGCTGGCCAAGGCATTGGTTTACACTACTATTTTTTATATAGTAGAAGTGAAGAATAGGTTGGGCAGCTCTTTAAATCTTGAATCCGTAAAAAAACTGACCTACTTCACAACCTTTTTTGAATCAGGTTTAAGTGTGTTGGATCCGTTGAGTTTTGAATAAAACTTCTGTAATTATTCCTAATTTAAAAAATCGGCTTATCGAACTTCGATAAGCCAATTCATACATATTGTATTATTTTGATAATGCGATTTTTATATGGGCTAAGTGGTGCTCTTCGTGCCAAGCTAATTTTGCAACTTTTGTTGCAACTGTTATTTTACCGTTTTTCTGATGTGTAAAAGCTCGATCTAATAGCTCTTCAGTTAAACTATGACCTAAAGATACGATGCGCTCATTTATACCTTCTAGCATTTTAATAGAACTTTCTATAGGAAGCTTTGTATCCGGTTGAATAGCCCACTTTTCTTGATCAAAAGCTGGTACTGTTGGATTCTCGTCAGTTAAAGCCAGCTTCAAACGTTGATACATATTCAACTGAGAATCTGCAATGTGATGAACAAGTTGACGAACTGTCCAGCTACCATCACGATATATTCTGTTTAATTCCTCATCACTTAAAGAGTCAACAGTTTCTCTTAATCGAATGGTGTAAGTATCGATTTCCCTTAGCCATTCTAGAATATTTTCTAATGTTACTTTTTCAGGAACTTGTAATTTCCCAATCGGAAATCTTACATCCATTTTCAATCCCCTTTTCCCTATACGCTATTTTTTTATTAAATCTGTATTAAATTATTTAATTATTCACTTTATATTTTAACATAAATGTCTAATTTCTTTATTAAGAGTTATTTAAGAAACTGGTCCGATTGTTGAACACAAGTTAAACATCACTCTTAAACTAACCTACTTCGTTAGTTTAAGTGTAACATTTCACAATGGATCACCGAATCTACTTGATGTTTTGGACGTAAAAATATACCATCGAAATGATGGTCTTGTTTAACTAAAGTAAAGCACTCGTTAGCTTAAGTACAATCTTTCACAAACTTATTATCATTGTGATTAACTGAAATAACTCAATAAAAAGAAGCGTTCCCTTTTCTGAAAGAAACACCCCATTCGTAAAAACTATATTTAATCAAACGTTTGGCATTGTTTTTCGCTTTCTTCTTGCGAAATATGTTTCTTTATTTTTACGTTTGCCATTTGTAACCCTGTTAGGTTAGAATCCCTTACAGAAAAAGTAAGTTTATCATAATCTCCACCGTGGTGTCCTGAATAGTTTAAAGCACTGCCAAAAATGAGATGTCTCCTAGGATCTCCATCAATGGGTTCAATTTTGATTTTTGGGCACATAAAATATTCCGAATAAGATGGGCCTAAATGAGATAAATATCGTGTAAACAATGCTTCTTCAAGTAACTCTTCTTTAGTAAGTCCGTCCACTTCTTTTCTCCACCCTACCATGAGCCAATCATAAAGAGATTGTGACCTTAATCGCACTTTTTGTCTATTTTCCGAAACGATTAATTCCCCTTCTTTAGCCGTGCAGGTTTTGCCTTTGTTGTCAACAACACATGTATAAGCGGGTTCAATAGTGATCACCTCATCATTTGCCATTTTTAACGTCAATTTATTGGATGGATTATCTAAAGTTACCTCGATTGTTCCATTCACTCGGCCAGAGTTATTAAGCCAGTAAACCACTTTTCTGAGTACACGTTCTTGAAAACCATCATTGATACTGAATACACGTTGAAGTCCGGAATTATTTTTAACTTTAATGTTTTGAACATCATTATGCTCTAATGAATGCGTCATCAATTGTTCCAAAAAAGGGTTATTGGTATCCTTCTTTGCTTCAGCCATTTGACTGGCTGAATTAATTAAATTAACATCCAAAAAATACTTATTAATAAAATCTTGGTTAGGTGCTTCTTGCATCGCAAAAACATCAGTATTATTTACGAGAAATAGGATACAAAAAAGGACGTAGAGTTTTTTCTTCATACAGCCCACCTACCTTTTCTTTATAGGTATCTTTCCCGAATATTCTTCAACTATCCTGTTGCGTTAGTTGAACAAGAAAAAGAGCTGTCTATGTAGCCCAATGAACTTTAACTAAAGCACCCGTTAGTTTAATAAGAACAGAGACGCTTTTTAAACAATCGCTCCCAATTATGGAGAATCGGAAATTTGATAGGCAAATTAATCACTATTTAAATAGATGAGGTTTTTCTGCTTTCATAGATATGTGACCACATTCCGTGCAAACCCTAACAAGTATCTGAGAGCCACCTTTCCAATCAAGTTTTTTAGCTGGTTGCAAAGTACCTCCAAATCCTGCCCATCTAGCTTCTCCAATTGCTGCACTACCGCATTCTAAACACTGCCGTTCCACCATTTTTACACCCCAATTCCATTATTTTTGAAATAATACTTTATCCCATTATCAGGTCTGATTGTTGAACACAAGTTAAACAATACTCTTCAACTAACCTGCTGGGTTAATTGAAATAGAAACTTTCACAATCTTATATTTATTTTAACATAAATACCCAACTCGAATTTTGAATATTACGTATATAGCTTGTTAAATGATAAAAGGATTTGTAACAAAACTCGTCCTTTTCTGCACATTACACTAGTGGTTCTCAAAGAAATCTATAACATCAAGAGAAAGCTCATATCAATTTTTAAACTATATATTGCATTCGATTTGAAGTAACCCAGCAACTTTGTGCTAATTAGATTGCTGGACTTCTTGATTTATACATTTGGTCTATGGCTGCTATCGATAATACGTCATACTTTAGATTCATTATTATTATAAAAGAGCAGTAAGAATCTTTATTTAGATATTGCTTTATATAATGTCAAAATATAAAGTTAGAATAGTGGAAAATTTTATCAATATTTTAGACAATATATATTTTAAAATTACATCCCATCACCAAGGAGATTCCCATGAAATATAAAATTGCTTTTTTTGATATTGACGGCACGCTAAAGGACTATCAAGATGAGTGTATTTCTGAAAGTACGAAAACCGCGATTACCGAGTTAAAGCGCAAAGGAATCAAAATGGTTGCAGCCACGGGCAGACCTTTGTCCATGTGCGATGAAATCAGAGACCTGGGAATAGACACCTTTATCACCTCAAACGGGGGTTACGTAAAACATGGCAATAATGTGATTCATAAAGTGCCACTGGATCCCGTCATCCTGCAGGAAGTGGTCGGATTTGCCCAGACAGAAAACCACGGCCTTTCATTCTATACCGAAGAGTTGAACATGAATGAAGTGAGAGATCCAAGAATACTAGCTGCGTTAAAAGAAACGTTATCGTTACATGATTACCCCGCCAACAATCCATCGATTCACCATCAAGAAGTATTTTTACTCTGTTTATTTACTGATGATGAAATGGCTAAAAAGTATATCCATCGATTCCCCCACTTGTCCTTTAAAAGATGGCACCCTTACATACTAAACGTGCTGCATAGAGAAGTATCCAAATCTGCGGCCATCAAAAGTGTCTTACAGTATTTTAGCATAGATCAATCCGAGGCTATCGCTTTTGGGGATGGAGATAATGACATAGATATGCTGGAATTGGTTGGACTGGGCATCTCCATGGGGAACGGAAGTGAACGATTAAAAGCAGCAGCTGATTTCATAACAAAGAAAGCGTCCGATGATGGGATTGAATATGCGTTAAGAAAGTTTCAAATTATTCAGTAAGTATAATGATAAAAATCTAAATAAGTTTGGAGCAGTCTAAATGGTCGATATGTTCTTATATAACTGGCAGATAAGAGAAGAATGGTTTGATTGGTGTGAGACCCTTTCAAATGAAGAACTAGTGAAGAAGAGAATTGGTGGGACGGGCAGTATTCTGCATAATTTATATCACGTCATTGACTGTGAGCAAATATGGATCAACCAAATGCAAGGAACTCCTGTCATCGTAAATGACATTAATAACATAATCACTTTGAATGATGTAAAGATATTTTCAGACCGTACCAAAACTGAAACTCTTCATTTTATAAAATCGTTTAACGTCGAAACAAATGAAAAGGTTTTGGTTCTTAAAAGAAAAGATGGTTCCATAAAGTCGTTGCCTTATGAGAAAGTGCTCAGACATATTACCGCCCATGAAATCCATCACATAGGACAGCTATCCGTTTGGTCCAGGGACATTGGACTGAATCCGATTTCCTCGGATCTGATCTTCAGGGAGCTGGTTTAATTCTACATAAAACACCACTAGTAGGCTTAAGATCCCACACAAAAAGGAGAGGCTGCTGTCTAAGCAACCTCTCTTTTTTGTTAATTTACAGCTGAATAGCTGTAACTTCTGTAAACTAGTGATATGTAAACTGAATTTCCTAAAGGGTTTCACTAATGCTTTCAATCAATTGTAAATGCAATATTTTTCAGGAATCGGACAACAAAACATTTTATTGAAAACTTACTTAATCTATTAGTTAAGAATCCCTCTCATATAATCTAAAACAAGATCCTGAATAAATAAGAACAGCAACCAACCACATCCACCTAAAGCAATGGAGAGAAAAAGATGGACAGAATTTTGCAAAGCGATGTAAACGATAATTAACAGAAATGCTGTTGCAGGAAATCCCCATAAAACCCCTAATGTAAACTTACTTAATGTAGCTGTTTGTTCCCCTTGAACATAAAGCCAAATGATACTCAACAGGCTCACAAGCGGAAGGGCCGCCACCACTCCCCCATATGAGGGGAATCTTCTAGAAAATTCCGTCACTACACCAATCACAATCGCTGATGCTATGATTTTCATTGCTACAAACATGTTTTGGCACGCTCGCTTAAGATTTTCAAGGCCTGTTCAATTATCTCTTTTTCATTGTCCTTTAACCGATCGATAATTTGTGCCAGTTTCTCTTCATCCAGGCTTGTATTCCGAAGCAAAACGTCCTCCCCAAAATCCGTGAGACGGAGGATGACTCTTCTTTCATCAATTAGGTCCCTCTCTTTGGTCAAAAAGTTCTTTTCGATCATCCGTTTCACATGTTCTGAAGCCGTGTTATGAGAAACTTGGATATAGGAAGCAATTTCGTTTACACCGATATCTTCCTTTTTATCTATAAGCTGCAGAATGCGTACCACCTGATGGGAGATTTTTTCTTTATGGAAGTAATGCAGATGAAAATATATATCTGTCCAGTACTGATTTATTTGTTTTACTTTGCTATTCACAGCGAACACTCCTTTTAATCTTACAATACGATTATATCGCATTGTAAGATATAATTAAAGCGCGTTTTTAGAATATAAATGTAAACTTGCTTTTAAAGCGTTCAAAAAACTAAAGCACTATATTATGAACGATTTTTTTAATGTACACTTTTACGAACACTTGTATGTAATAAGAAAAAAAGCTTCATTATGAAGACTGTTTCATCCTTAAGTATCCTGTGAGGATAACTATTTATTAATCATAAAACCCTAAAGTCTTTCATACTTTCTCCAAGAATGTAGTGTGAAAACCACATCAAATTCTGCTTCATAATAGCCATATTAATTCCTGGCTGGTCAGAACTATATGCCATTCCTTTAAAAATAATTAATTCTGTATCAACTTCCATATCCCTTAATCCTTGATATAGCTCATATGCATTTGGAGTTGGAACTCTTGCATCCTTTTCGCCATGTTGGATTAAAGTGGGAGTACAGGCTGATTTAATATATGTCATTGGTGACGTTTTAGTATATATCTCTGGATCATTCCATGGATTATTTCCTAAATACATACTAATAAAATAAGGTATATCTGTATTTACATAATGGGTACTCCAATTAGTAATTCCACCTCCAACTGAAATAGCTTTAAATCTACTACTATATGTAGAACAGAAAGCTGATATATATCCCCCGTTGCTCCATCCCATAACCCCTACTCTATCTTTATCTGCAATCCCATTGTCAACTAGTTTATCAACTCCAGATATAACATCATCGTAGTTAGCAATTCCCAGTTTTCTATAGTTTGCTTTTAAGAATTCATTACCATAACCAGAACTTCCCCTGTAGTTTGGTTCTAAAACTATAAAGCCTTTTTCGATAAACTGTTCAATAGGATATTTCTCATTAAAACAGTCTGAAAATATCGGAAAGGATGCCCAAGCCGGTCCACCATGGATTACCACTAATAAAGGATATTTTTTATTTGCGTCAAACTCTACTGGGGTTGATAAAACTCCTTCTATTTCAAGACCATCACTACTTTTCCATGAGATTATTTCCCTGTTACTTTTAAGCTTTCCTTTGAAAAAGCTATTTTCATTCGTTATTTTTTTATCGTCTAAATAGATTTCAAAGGTTTCATTTGTTATAGCCTTATTATAGGATATATAATTTCCATCCTTTGTTATAGAAGCATCCAATATAAAGCTATCTACTTTTTCGCCTAACATTTCCACAGTGCCATTCTCAGATAACAACCCAATAAGATAATTAGTTTTATTCTGCCATCTAATTAAAATCCCTTTAGTTGTCCACCGTAATGGAATAACCGTACTATCAAAATCTGTTAAAGGTTGAATTAGCTCTCCATTATTAATATCATATATCTCTAGTGTACTGTCTTGTATATGGGTCTTATAGTAATCCTTCTCCATTATGCTTGCTGAGTAACATATTTTGCTACCTTCAGGAGAAAAGCAAACGCTCCCTCCCAACAACTTATCTATATTCATCTTTTGTAGCTTTCCAGCTTTAATATCTAGTATGTATAGATCTCCATTAAAATAATCTCCCATATTTGTGCTTGGTGTAGCCATAAATACAACCTTTTCCCCATCATTTGAAATATCAAATTCATGGATATGAAAATCCATTCCATCAGTTAGTTGATAAACAACGCTATCTTCGTGTTCATCTTTATACTTACCAGAACTATCAGAATTTTCTCGGTGTACATATTTATCATTTTGTATCACTTTTTCTATTTCAATGTAATATAAACAATTATTCTGGTATTCCTTACCTATATGTTGGAAATCTCCATATAGTTCCTTACGTTTCTTTATCGCATAAGATTCTTTTGACTGTGCTACATAAAAAAAACCCTTGCCAGTAGGCTCCCATTTGAATTTACTGACCCCTTCTTTCTCATCAGTAATTTGAACCCCACTATAACCATCTATTGACTTAACAAAGATCTGATTTTTCTTATTATCCCCGTCACCAACTGGGCTAAGGTATGCGATATCTCTAGAATCTGGAGACCATATTGGGTATGTACTATCTATATCCCTAGTTGTTAATGGGGAACACTGGCCCTTATCTTTTTCATATATCCATACATGATTCCTATATTTCTTGTCTTTCCAGTTAGCTGTCTTCTTGACAAATGCTACGTTTTTGCCATCATCACTTATGTTTGTTCCTGATAAGGTTGGTAATGAAATAATCTCTTCTATACTTAGATATGTTTTTTCATTCATTTTCATTAATAAACCCCCTCGTAACTATAATCAAATAGGCATAATCAAAATTTAATTTATCATGTTGAAAAAGGCAGAAAACGAGAGACTATAGCACAAGTTTAAGATAATAAGGTCTTTAATTATTGAATGTAATTTAATGTCGTTACATTCAATTCACCGAACCGCTTGACTTTATCCTTTTTAATTTTCTTTTGATAAGGAATCCTGTTACTCATTCCTTAAAGTTAGGTCCATATATCCTCAATCGCCTGCAATCGCATTCTGTCTAGCTTTCCTAGTGCTGTATAAGGCAGCTCCTTAACAAAGACGATTTCTCGCGGAATTTGAAATTCAGCCACATGTTTGCGTAGCCAGCTAATGAGTGCCTCTTCGGAAATGGTTTTGTTAGGATAGAGTTGAACAAACGCCTTTAAGATATGACCACTGTACACATCTCTAATGCCAACTACTGCCACGTCTTCTACGCAAGAATGGTTATTTACGGCAACTTCAATTTCCATGGGGTAAATATTGTTACCTGCTGAAATAATTAAATCATCTGTTCTACCACATAAGAAATAATAGCCGTTTTTGTCCCGATATCCTACGTCACCAGTTTCAATCCAGTGGCTTTTACTATTCTTCATCGACCACTTATTCTGAATACAAAATTGCCCGATACTTCCACTCTCTACTTCTTCCCCATTCTTCACTACCTGCAGTTGCCCCCCTGAAAGCAATTGACCAAGCGTGTTGGCATCATACTTAAAATCCTGAGGTGTACCGATGATATTCAGGCCTGCTTCTGAAGTGCCGTACAGATTGAATAAGACATCCCCTAGATGATGATTCACTTCCTTCACTAGAGCTGGATTCAGCTTCGCGCCACCCGATGCAATACATGCAAGGGAACGTAGATTTTCTTTGTTGATCTTAAGCATTTTATGAATCATCAATGGAACCACTGTGACGACTTCGACTTGATGATTCCGAATGAGGGCACAGGCATTTGCTGCATCAAAGCTATCTTGAATGACAACTTTTTTCCCTAGAGCAATGAATGATAACAAGATGGCGATGCCATAGCCATGATAAATCGGTGTCGCAATATAAGCTGTGTTATATCTTGTAAACTGTAAGCGATCCAACAGTGCTGCAAATGGTTGCAGGTAATTAAAAATGGAAGGGCTATGAATCACTTCTTTTGACTTTCCTGTAGTACCACCGGTTAATATGACAATTTTACTGCTGGATGACGGTTTTAGTTTTTGTTTTTTCTTCCATTTTGTGTCGACTAAGTTACTGATTGCTGTTATGTTTTCATGATAGCTGAGAATTTTCCGGTTCCGGTAAAGAGACCCTTCAATTAAACCTCTAGATTCATTGTCATACACCACTAAGTCGAAGTCATGCTCTTCCACCATTCGATTAAACTGAGGTTTACTCATGGAACTATTGAGCAGGTATAGATCTGCTCCTAATCGCGAAGCAGCAAAAAGGGCTTGTACAAGTGAAGCGTGATTTTTACAAAGGAAGGCAACTTTTTGTCCCTTCTCAAGTTGATAGTGTTCTTTTAACATATATGCAAGGTTTTCAGATCTCTCTTGGAGCTTCTTATAACTGAGGGTTTCCCTTCTATCTACTAAAGCAACTTTATCGGCTCGCTCTTTTTCCATCAAAGTAAACAAAAGCATCAGATTAATGCCGTTTTGACGAATAGCAAATCCTAAGCGAGTTAACTTCGAAGGTGATAGAAAATGAAGTTGGGATAATATTTTCAGCAAGTTAAACACCGTCTTTTCACCCTCCTATTTCTTTAATAAACGAGTGATGATAAACTCCAATGGCTTTCTGAACATTACCGAAGCCAGTTGTCCGAAGACCAGCCACCAAGGTTTGTAAACCTCTCTTTTCGAATACAAGGACTGACCTACAATTTCAGCCACATGAACAGGAGACATGGCCGGTACCGTTTGATAAGCAATTGTCGGCTCAATCATAGGTGTTTTCACTAACGGAAGATAAATAGAAGTTGTGGAAATACCTTGGATTTCCAACTCTGGAGCAGCCGAACGGAACCAAGTGTCAAAAGCAGTTTTAGATGCCTGATAAGCCGCCCAGTAAGGAACAGGCAGTAACAGAGCATTAATAGTGGATACATTAATAATATGACCCTTCTTTTTTGCAAGTAAAGGAATAACGGATAGCAGTAATTGCACGGGTGCAAAATAATTGATGGCCATTGTGCGTGTGAAATCATGATAGCGATCCAATGATTGAGTAATTGGGCGGTTGATAGATAGTCCGGCATTGCTGACTACCACATCCAGTCCATCAGTCAGTTGATGGAGAAAAGCCAGGAATTCAATCATCTCTTGTTCATTTCGTAAATCTGCGCGAAACACACTTACTTTGGCTGAGCAGTTTTCTATTTCATCTTTCATGAGCTTCATATTCTCTTCTCTTCTGGCCACCAAGATCAGATGTGCATTCGTATCTGCCAAAAGATAAGCTAACTCCTTGCCAATACCCGAACTCGCACCGGTTATCAAAATGGTCTTTCCATTCAATTCATTTTTCATTTTAATAGAGTTGAAAGGTGCCGGAAAAAACAGAAGTCTTTCCACCAAAGTATAGTTATGCACTTGAACAACTCCTTATAAATCAGATTGTAAATTTGACAGAAGAATTAAAAAATTCTTTTTATAAATTTTACCATTTAAAAGTGTTATTGGAATAGCCTATATTATTAAAATAAAAATTGGTTTCAAAAAGAAGTAATTTTAAAACAATTACCGTCCGTAAAATTACACTTTTACGGACGGGTTTGAAGTGTTCCCATTTAGTCATTAATATAGTTTAAAATGCTAAAGCACTATATTATGAACGTTCTTTTTTAACGCACACTTTTACGAACGCTTGTATGTAATAAGAAAAAGCTATCCTGAATGGATAGCTTTTCTTTAAATAAAGCGCTTTTTTCTTACTCTTTGTTCAACTAAAGCATCCGTTACTTGAACAAGAAAACTAAAAGAATAATTGCCCCAGTAACCCTATAAACAGGGCTGATAATATCAAAGGTGGTATTGAAAATAATATCTTATTACGCAACCTAATATTCTCGAATTGTCTATAAATCTTATTTACTACTCGGTAAACGATGATCATGATAAGTAAGCTTATACAAATTGCTATTAAATCAACAGAAGTTAAAGGTTTACCTAAGGAGTTATCAAGGGGAATGTTAATCACAAAAAGCGCTGAAAATAAGATGAATTGATACATACAAAATCTTACATAATTCAAAGGTGATTTCTCCTATTCGATGGTTATTAATATATCCTTTAAAGGATACTATTATATTTAATATATTTCATAAGGATTTTTTTCCCTTTTCCTTGTTCAATCCAATAAAGTAGTATCAATTAAATCTATTTAATTAGAAATTTCCTTAATAAAAATTCTATTACCACTATATGAGCTAAAAATGTTACCACAAAAGGCAACATTAAAAAAAGGATATACAACCAATGTGAATCATCGGTTATGTCAACCATTACATAGAAAAAATATAATATTAGCAACAATGATATAGAGTAGCTTACATAAAAGTTATATTTCCAGAAAACTAAAGAAATTACAGTTAATACAATGAAAAGTATTAGAAAATCAATGAAATAGAAAATATTAACGCCCTTATATATCGTAGTCCAGAAAAACAAACTTCCACCTACTATGCCCAGAATAACTTGTACTAATATTATTATTTTGTTCATTATTAGTCTCCATTTGATTTTATTATGGTTTTTTTAACAAACCGCTGCCCCTTTAGTTCAATAAGAAAAAGAACTGCATACGCATCCCCTTGATCTATATTAAAGTACTCGTTAGTTGAAGAAGCACCTATATATTAATAATCAATTCTCCATCGGATTTAACCGTAACCAATGGATATTCAGGAGAGTTCTCTTCCGTTAGAATACTGACTTTACCAAGAATCTTTGATAGCTTTTTCATAAATTGAAATACCTCAATTGCTTCAGTGGTACTTCCAACTTCTTTTGGTTGAATATCAAATTCTAATTCATCTTCTGAAAAGAAGTGACAATTGATCAAAATACCCTTAATATCAATAGACATTTGAATTGTATGATTCTTTTTTTCATTAAAAAAATGAGCAGCATCTGTTTCTTCATACACTTTTACTTGTCCATCCTTGTAAAAAGCAATCCCCCAATGAGAAATAAGAATCCAATCCAAAAATTTTTGCCAATCATTTATATCAACGTCAAGAACATAAATATCCCTTAGGCTTCCATCATTTAAAAACACCTTATCCAAAACCTCATTTGTTATTTTCATTTAATCAATCCCATTACTCAGATTTTTTGGATTTTATTTCTTTATTAACTAAACTACTCGTTTTAGGTCAATAAGAAAAGGTCTGCTCTTCTTTTGTTTATATGATTCTTTATTAACTGGAAGAAGTGATTGGAAAGCATCATTAAAATCCACCCCTTTTCATTTTTTCAAAGATACTCCCTATATTGCAGTTACCTGTCCCTATACTTTAATACGATTAACCCGTATAGATTCCAATATTAAGTAAATCATCCATTTTAACTTAACAAAAATCCACTTCAGCTTATTGAACTAAACTGCTGCGTTAGTTCAATAAGAAAGAGCTTTCTAAGCAGCTCAATGATTTTCAAGTAAAGCACGTGTTAGTTGAACAAGACTTTTGAGTATCAATTATTCTTAATTTATATAACACCGGTCTCTTGCCCAGTCCAGTTACCAGCATAAAATTCGTTATTTGTTTGATTGGTATGTAATTTAAACAACCAAACACCTCCAAATATAGCGAGTCCTCCTAAAGGATCGTGTCAATAAAATTCCAACCTAGAAAAAGTGAAACTAACCAAAGTGAAATTGTTTCAATACCTACTGTAAATGCAATTATATAAACTTTTTTCATTAAAAAATATTCCCCTTAGAAATTTCTTATAAATTTCATTACGAATTTCCACACAAAAAAGATCCATTTTTTACTGAACAAAACTGCCTGTTAGTTCAAGAAGAAAAAACCCAAAAAATGCCTTACTCCTTTTTGAAGTAAAGCACCGTTTGTTGAAGACAGGCTATATTTTTAGATAAAGCACTCTTAAGATTCGGTAATAGTAATTATTTGTTAAATAAAGCGATATTTACGGAAAAATTGCGTGATAACCAAAATCACCGTTAACCCCACAACCAAATACCATATTACTTCAGAAGGAACTACAAACATTAATACACTGAATATAATAGCAATTAAAGAGCTAATTGATATTGATTGTACATTCGTGAATTTATTTTGAATTAAATAATATAAAGCAAGTGGTAGTGCTAACACAAATATAGGAATATATACTGTTTTAAGGGCTAGTGAAAGTACTGCAATTATAAAACCTATTGACATAGTAAGTGTTCTACCTACAAATAATTTATTTGAATAATAGCTATATAGCAGAATCAACATAATCATTAAACTTGCAGAGATTCCAGTTATTGAAACAACTGAATCTCCCATGATGAAAGCCAATATAGAAAGACAAACTAAAGAAACACATGGTAACAGTAATATTAAATGATTTTGTTTTGTTTCCATATTCATTACATTTGTAAAACCTACAATAAATAATACGGAAAATGGAATCGTCAAATATCCAAATTGGATATGATCACCGTAAATTAGATTAAAATAACTAAAATCAAGTTTACCGAATATTATTATTAAAAGTGAAGCACTAATCTGTCCAACCAACTCCCAAATTCTTGATAATTTAAAAATTTGCGTAAGTTTAGTTATAGTTGCAATTAAAACGATAGCAATAAATAAAGATAAATATAACAACATACTCCCCCCAATAACTCTTTTAAACTCCACATTCTTAAATATTTAGATACCGATATTATCCTAATTTGATTATACAGTATATGGAAAACACCATAAATCCTATGATTATTCTTATTGAACTAACTTGCTGCGTTAGTTCAATAAGAAAAAAAGCTTGAAGTAAAGCACCCGTTAGTTGAAGTACATTATTTCAGAAAGATTTTTTATAATTGGAAAGGTAGTCCCTCTTCAAGAATCTTCACTCCAACTATTCCAAACCAGCCTAATTATCTTAAAAGTATGTTTTGTTTAATGTCATTAATATTAATAGTTTAAATAAATTAAATTTTTAGATAAAATGGAATGTAAAGGAAATAGGTCAATATAGTAAAGGGAGATAAAATTTATGAATATAGCCAAAAAAGTTTTAATTTCATATTGTATACTTCTATTAATTTTGATTTTATCAGCCTGTAAGCAAACTGAACAATCCCACGAGAATATAAACATGGAAAATGAACATCAAGAACAACAAAATATAACCCATTCTTTTAAAAACCTCAATACAGGGCAAGAATTTAATATAATTCATGCTTATATGCTATATGAGAACTATTTTGAAACTGTAAAGGATAATCCAGATGAATCACCCCATAAATTGTATCAACAAGAAATTATAGAACCTATATATGATGCATGTTTTAAAGATACGGAACATTTAGAAATTAATTTGTTTCAATGGACACCGGAAGAAAGTGATTATAATAGTATCAAGAATCAAGTTGAATCCATAGATAAAGATCATATAAATAAGTTATTCGAGGAATCCCTTGTTAAATCCTCCGACATACTTTCATCCGATAAAAAAACAAATGTATGTGTGTTTCCTAAAAATGAAAGATTTCCATCTGACATGATGACAGCCGGGTCAGGGAAAATCTTAGTCTTTCTTAATGATTTCGATAACTATTATAGTTTGAGTGAGCTTGATAATAATTATAAATCAGGTATTTCTCATGAATATCATCATAGCGTTTGGATCGAAAAACATTATACAGATGTTTATTATCCAACACTATTAGATTATTTAATAATGGAAGGGCAAGCCGTGATGTTTGAAACCTCAGTGTATCCCGATATAAATAGTACTGCTTATGTGATTGACGAAAACTTCAACAAAGAATATTGGAGCAGGATTGAACCAAATCTTGAGGGTTCTGTTACTGATCAGATTTATGAAATACTGATAGGTGGGACTAATGGTTTTCCCAATTATTATGGCTATAGTGAAGGCTACAAGATGATTAGATCTTACTTAAACTTGCATCCCGATATGACAGTAGAAGAATGGACTTCCAAAAGTCCGAAAGAAATATTTGAAGAAGGGAATTACATGGCTAACTACGAGTAGATTTCTTTATCAATGGTCTACAAAACTTTATGTGTCCTTTTCCACATGCTAGAAAAGGATTTTTTATTTATCCATGAAACACTTCTTTCACTAAACTGCCACGTTAATTCAATAAGATAAAGGTACCCTTACAGGCAGCCACTTGTTTAACTAAAGCACCCGTTAGTTCAATAAAGAAATCCTCTAATCGACAAATTCCATATGTGCTTTTTCTTGTTTATAATAATCTATTCTATCTTGTAAAGTGCCTGTATGAAATTCAAATTTATGACCATCTGGGTCAGTAAAATAAATAGATTTCTTATCTCTTTCATCTCTTGGACGACCTGACAAAATGTTTACATTCAATTCTCTTAGTTTCTTGTACATTTTATCAAATTCGGCTACTTCAATTGAAAAAGCTACATGTGTGTATGATTGGCTTATTTCATTACGAGGTATATCCTCTTCTACATTGAGGGCAAGCCACATACCATTTAAATCAAAATAGGCAGTTCTTCTACCTTTTACTAACAATTTAGCTTCAAATACATTTTTGTAAAAATCAATAGAGTTTTCTAAATTAGATACTGAAAATAAAAAATGATTAAGACCTTTTATCGACACCTTTACCACCTCATAAATTAGTTTCCTTACTTAAACTAAACTGCTGTGTTAGTTCAATAATAAAAAGCTACCCTTACAGACAGCCACTTGTTTAACTAAAGCACCCGTTAGTTGAACAGGGAGATTTGTTAATCTAATATCGCCTCTTTTATGAGGGTTCCTTAAGAAATTGGCACTTTATAAAGGTGTCCAATCTATATCTTTTACGTCATAATTCGTCGGCTTCCTAACAAAATCTTTTACCCTTTTCTCTTTTGCTCCGAATTCAATAAAGTTTTTCTGTGCTTCCCTTAAAGTCATATCGTTGGCACCCCCCCAGTAATCAGGGTCTTTAAATTGTATATAATCATCATGCCAGAAACAAATTTCGCATATGTCGTCTGATCCTGGTGGTTTCTCACATAAAGTTTTGTATCCACAACATGGACAAGTGTATTTCACGCTATCACTCCAATAATTCTCTATTTTCTTGTTTCCCTTTTCAACTAACCTGCCGCGTTAGTTCAATAAGAAAAAAGGCTTTACCCCTTCTTGAAGTAAAGCACCCGTTAGTTGAAGAAGCTTTGATTTAAAATAACCTCTTTCTGTTATTCAACATACCAAGCATTTTCGGTAAATTCATTCCATTCTAAAGTAAAACTGATTGCAATAATTTTAATACTACTAAATTGATGTGTTCTCCCATCAGTTCCAATCATTTCAAAAATCATATAAATTCCTAATGGTTTTTGGTTAAACTGCAAGAATTCCATTTCTTCTAAGCCGGTAATTAGAACTTGCATTTCCATCCCTTCATCAAAGTGAATAACTGCATTACTATCCGTTACTCCATTGAAAGTTAGTCTACATTTATCAGTTGATTTTGCTACACCATAGGGATTAAGAGGATGTTCAGAGGAAACATAAACAAATTCGAAATCAATAATGACCGTGTCTTTTCAACTACGCAATCGTGAAAATCCAGGTAGTTAAAAAATTTGTTCGTGGTTTTATATTTCCAAGTCTTCATTTTATTGAACTCCTATAATTTATAGTAAAAGTACTTCTTCTACTCCTGCTGTGTTAGTTGAAAAAATCCCTAAAAAACGAACATATATCCTTCTTGGATCAGCGCACAAATTTATTTATTCCTCATATAACCAGTCAAAATCATCATGTAGGCTATATTCTTGATTATCTAATAATAGATAATGGTTTGAGCAAACTATGTCCATTTCTTTATATTCATTTCCATAATCAATCCCTAAATAAATATGCTTCAAATGTTTATTTCCCTTAGCAATTTCACTTACATTATCAATTACATTTGAACTTTCCAATACTGCCGAACGATAAAATTCACTCCACTCATCCCACTCAAAACTATATGGAATGTTTGCATGAACAACGTCCTCAAATCTCAAAGTTCCTTTTTTTACACGATAGGTAAACCCGCCAGGTCTATCTAAGCGTGATATAGTCTTTAATATTTGAAAAGTAATACTCTTTTCACGATGGTTAATATTTAGTTCTTCAATCACTGAATTGTATAATTCTAGGTCATCATTATCTTTATAATCTTCCATCGATTTCATCACCATTTTCTTATATTTAGTTCTAATTTTTCGAGGAATTTTTATTTCTAATTGAACTAACCTGCCCCGTTAGTCAAAACACACCCTATGTCTATAATTCTATTAAATTGGCAATAATCCTTTTAATATTACTATTTTAGGGGGAATGGAATTGTTACTTTCAAAAGCATGGGCTTCGTTTGAAGCGGATAAACGAATAGAGGGCTTTTCGCCACAAACGTTGAAGGCCTACCAGTTACAGTCTTTGTTACTAATTGGTTACTTTAAGGATGTACAGATGGAATTGTTGGATACAAATCAACTGAAGGAATATCTCGCTATATCCGGCAAGCATTTAAAACCCGCCAGTCTTGCACATCGTATCCGCTTTATGAAATCAATTTTTCGTTGGTCCCATGAAGAAGGCTACATGAGTAGGAATCCAACTTCTAAAAATTAAAGAACCCAAAGTAGGTAAGCGGATACCCAAGTATTTAACCGAACGGGAGATTGAACACCTTCGTGAATCCTGTCATTCCCCAATAGAAAAAGCAATTTTCGAATTCATGTTTTCTACCGGTTGTCGAATTGGAGAAATAGTTTCGTTAGAAAAGAACCATATTAATTGGTCCAATCAATCCGCAATCGTGAGAGGAAAAGGCGATAAGGAAAGGGAAGATTATTTTAATACACGTTGCGACATATGGCTTAAACGCTATATCGAAAGCCGTAATGACCATAATCCAGCTATCTTTGTGACAGCCAGACAGCCACACAAAATGAGTGTCGCCCAAATGAGATACATCATCAAGCGGATCTCCAATCGTGCGGAAATTAATAAAGAAATTCATCCACACCAACTTAGACACAGTTACGCAACTCATTTGATGAATAATGGAGCTCCTATTGAAGTCATACAAAGTCTTATGGGGCATGAGAAGAGCGAAACCACCAAGATCTACGCTCAGCTGAGCGGAAGGTTAAGGAAGGAGTATTATCAGAAGTACTTTTAAATGGAAAAGGAGCAACGTCTTATAGGACGTTGCTCTCTTTGACTAAAGCACCCGTTAGTTAAAGAAGAATTGCTTAAAATTCAATTTTTTTCTTCGGAGAAATGGTTGGATGAGCTATTAACGCAGCAACTCTCTTTCCTTTTTTAAATCTAATGTGATTAAGCCAGTAAACCAGAGCTTCCGCATCGTAGTTAACAATATATCCTGTCTCTTCATCATATTTCCAATACTTATGGTTATTGTTTCTATCGAAAAGCCATTCAAAAAATTCATCTTGAAGTTGACGAATATTTCTTCCTACTTTAGTAAGACATCGTACATATTGAGTATCAGGTCCTAAAGACACCTCTATAATCATTATTATGCTCCTTTATGTTTTATTTTCTATTTTATTTTTCATTATTCTTATTCAACTAACCTGCCTCGTTAGTTCAATAAGAAAAAGAGATGCTTAAGTACCCGAACCAGAACTAAAGCACTCATTGGTTAAAGAAACACTTCGTTATTAACTATTAACCCATGCTTTAAACACATCTAAAATTTCACTTAAATTTCCGGGTCCACCATATCCCAAAAACTCACTTTCTTCATTAATTTCACAAAAAATCCAGTCATTTTCATGTCGTTCAATGGTAACTTTATTAAAAATTTCGTCCTCTAAATCCGTATCTATTAAGTTAATCCTTACACTCCAACCAGGGTTATCAAGAGTTTCAATTCTTATGCCAAAACTATGTTCCCAGTCACCATTACATTCTTTAAGATACCATTTCTGTAGCCAAATCAATGAATCCATCTAGATTCCTCCATTTACAAACAGAAATTCGTCTTGGTAATACTCAGTCAAAATTGAACTAGACTACTGTGTTAGTTGAACAAAGACACCCTATTCTTATTGAAGTAAGCACTCGTTAGTTTAATAAGAACTATGTAGATTAGCCAAACGGTCACTTTTGCGCTTGGCTATTCGAATACTCACCATAAAGTAATTTCAAAGCATCAATAATTTTTTCATCTGCTACTTTATCTGTATATCGATTAGGTAAATTCTTTGCACCCAAAACGTATAATAATGGATTTTGAGAGAACTCTCCTATTATTCCAATATCAACTACAGCATTATCTAATCCACCAGTCATATGATTTAAGAAATGGGTTGGTATTCCTTCTACCTCACCTCGTTGCCTAACTAAACCATTAATAATTGGAATCCATAAATCAGGATTATTTATGTATCCTTGAAATATTAAACGCAAGAGTTCCAACAACTGGCTCAATTCACCATTGTTATCCAGATCCCTTGGGTTTTGAGTAATATTTATATTATTAAAATATGATTTAATTTTTTTATTAATCTCTTCCCAACCACCACAAAATTGAACGACTCTATTCGCAACGAAACTATCGTGGCAGGCTATCATCACTTCAATGGCTTCTGATAATGCCAAGGTCTCTCTATTTTGAAAGTGAGGGTATATATGATTACTATCTTCATCTGGATTAAAACTAATATCTTCGACAATGTCATTCCATTTATAGTGTCTTTCCTCTACTAACTTTGCTATACAAAAAGCAATCGCAATTTTAGCGGAAGAAGCAAGGGGCACTAACGATTCTTAATTTAATGACCAAACTATATCCTGTTTTAAATGCGAATAAATAATTATTCCTACTTCACCTGTTTCTATTTCCTTTAATTTCTCATTAACTTTCTGCATTATGGAACTCCTCTTATAACTTTTTTATTTTCTCTTTCTTATTTAACTAAACTGACTCGTTAGATCAATAAAAAAGTGCCACCCCAGACTTGAAGTAAATAACCACTTCTGCTGAATAATTTACATATATTAACTTATTCAACACAATCCCCAAAAACCCTTCTCCAACAAATCTGCCCCGTTAGTTAAATAAGTTCAAAAAAAGCGTTAATCCTTCTTTCAACAACCTTACTGGAAAATAAAAAACACCCGAAACCTTATGTATCAAGGTGTCCGAGTGTTTCAATAAGTACCGACTAACCGCGTTAATTTTAATTGTTCATATAATTTAATAGCTGGGTTTTCCGCAAAAGCACTAAGACGAATCTCTGAATATCCATCTTGTTTTAACTGATTTATACCTGCTTTCATTAACTGTTTGGATATCCCATTCTCTCTGATTTCGTCTATAACAAATAGTTCATAAATAAATCCGTTCTTCTAAAATAAATCCGTTCTTCTTATCGATAAACTCGATAAACTGGTCTTTACTTGCACCTAAAAGAATCCATCCCATTATTTTCTTGTCCTCTACCGCTATTTAGTAAAAACCACCCTTTTTTAATATTGGACCAATAAGTTGTTCAACTTTTTCATTAGTAGGTTTTACTTCGCCTAATGTCCTAGCATGTAGCTTTTGGAGAAAGTGAAAAAACCTTTTGAAGTTCCAAATCATCTGGCTTTCTAATATCCATTATTAAAATCCCTTCTGGATCAACGCCCAGTTAGTTTAAGACTGATTTTTTATTATTTCATCAAAATAATTATTTGGATTAGAGATATCATTATCAATAAAAACCTTTGTCCAATGCTTGAACATGTCAATATAAGAGTCTTTATCCATGCTTAAATCTCCTAATTGATCAACGTCTCCTTGAACTTGTACATTATCATTTTTCAAATCAACAATGACTGTCATATATATTTTATCTTTGTATAAGACAGTACAGGTTACTTGCTGTTGAAGTAAATCAACTTGAGGGAATTCGTGTCGTACTCCTGTGGGCTTAAAAATTGTATATCCAACATCAGATTTCTTTGTACTATTCTCCATTTTCCACCTCGTTAATTTTTAATAGTTTACTTATTCATATTCGTTGTTTTGTGTTAACCTGCCCCTTTTTAGTACAAGAAGTTCAACAAAAAAGAGTGTAAATCCTTTCTGGATCAACACTCTATTAGGTTTGTCGCTAAAGTGGTTTTCTGAATGAATAACACCATTTTCCATACTCTAACTTTTCTTCGTAAAATCGATGAGCATTTATTCGTTGAAGTCCAGATTCCAATGCTACATACTCTGCTCCTTGCTCTTTTGCCCAACTATGTATATATGATAGTAATTTTTTACCGTATCCAAATGAACGGTATTCTATGTCTGTTACAAAAACATAAATAAAAATATGTCTCTTGTTATAGAAATTCACTCTCCAACTTAAACCCGCAACCGCAACAATTTTTTCATTATTATAAAGAGCAAATAACGTGTAACCGTCTTTTTGCATTTCCCCAAGTAACTCCAAATATGTTTCCTCTGTTAAATCGGTCCGAAGTTGATTTATGACTGGAAATGCCTCAATCCATTGTTCATGTGATGTTAATTCCTGAATGTTTTCGTTCATAAGGAACCTCTTTCTATTAAGTAATAGTTAAATTACTGCTAATTGTTCTTCAACTAACTTGCTGCGTTAGTAAATTATCAATATGTCTTAATTTCGATAGGAATGGCAATATTTCCTCTAATGATACTTTTACTAAGGGGGGACAAAATTGCTACTTTCGAAAGCATGGGAAGGATTTGAATCTGATAAAAGGATCGAAGGTTTTTCTCCACAGACATTGAAAGCTTATCAGCACCAATTTTCATTGCTTATTGAGTATTTTAAGGATGCTGAGATTACAACTCTAGAGACGAATCATTTGAAAGAATACCTTGCGACTTCCTGGAAGCATTTAAAACCAGCCAGTCTTGCCCACAGAATTCGTTTTCTGAAGTCGGTATTCCGTTGGTCCCATAAGAAGGCAATATACTTAAGATTCCAGCAGCAAAAATTAAAGAACCTAAAGTAGGCAAGCGAATCCCCAAATATTTAACCGAAATGGAAAAAGAACTTCTGCATGAAGCCTGTCATTTACCAATTGAGAAAGCAATCTTTGAGTTTATGTTTTCGACCGGTTGTCGAATAGGAGAAATTGTTTCGTTAGAGAGGAACCATATTAATTGGTCCAATCGATCTGCTATAGTCAGAGGAAAGGAGATAAGGACAAATACCCGTCTATCTTTGTCACCGAAAGACACCCCCATAAATTGAGGGTCGCCCAAATGAGATACATCATCAATGCAACTCTGTATAAAAAGTTGCATAATAACGGCTCTAAGGATTTTATATGTTATAGAAGATTAGCTTTTCGTTCCATTAACAGAGCCTTTCTATTTAAAAATTATCGGAAAAGTAAATATAACGAAAGCTGCCCAAAGTCCGTAGACCGGCAAATACTTAGTAACTGCATCTTGGATAGTTGAAGGTCCGGATTTGTTTTGTAGAAAACGCATATAGGAGAGCATAATCCAAATTAGATTTGCACAGATAAGTACGTTTACTCCTAAAACAGCAAGTCTATTAGGCGTAATCCCATAAGAAGAAAGTCTGAACACGATGGCTGACAAAGCCACACTGTCAATGATAAGCGCAAGGACAATTAAGGCAAAATTTATATAATCTGAAATGTTCTTTTTCTCGTCTGAGTCGCTCTCGATAATGGAAAATATGGTAACGGCCAATACACCAAGGAGTATTCCGTTGAAGGCTATCAAGAAATTGCGGTCCAAGAATGGATTCTTTCCGACCCATATAACCGTTATAAGATAGACCAACAATGTGATCAGGACAAGAGGACTAAAAATTTTAGCTATATATGGTGTAATATTCTTAGCAAGTTTAAGATTCATTGATACCAGGTATGCAGCCACAATAGCGAGAGCCGCAGCACCAAATAAAACGACATTACTAAAATAGAAATCTTCTATATCCAGGCCAACAAAGCTAAATAACTGCATGGTTAATGCTGCTAATACCATTCCGCTAACTGCCATGCTGGCGTAGAGAATACAATATTCCAAATTAAATTTAATATAGGCTAATCTTGTACTGCCTTTTGAATATTCATTTCCTGTAAATGCAAGCCCTACCAATACCCATAAGAATATAGGAAGGTGTAAATAAGCAAGGATAATACTGTCTTTATAATTTAACGGCAACATATTAAGATAAATCCCTGAAATTAGGAACAATACTGCAAGGGAATAAATAACACTTTTTTTCGGAGTATTATTGTAAACAAAATAGGCAGCAATAAAGGGAATTATACCAAAAGCCAGGTTAATTGGAGCAATTGCTTCCTGTTCGACAAAATGGAAAATGATCCTGGTGCTTATCCCGGCCAGAATGGCTAAAATGCCCATGAATAAGAAACCTTTTTGAAGCAAGTAAGATTTTTCTGTATTTGCCGTCTCCTTGAAATGCAATCTTTCATACCAAACACCAAGAACCTGAGAATCAGGATTTTGTTCCCATGCGTGTGAGAATGACTTTTTAAAAGCTTTCGGGTCTTTTCTATACACTCTCTCCAGCTCATGAGGGTTAGTAATATTTTCAATAATCAAATTGTTAATGTCCATAGTTATATCTCCCCCTAATAATTGTTATATTAAGTTTCCTCCACTATGTTTAACTGTCCTCGTCACTTTTGTATTCTAAAATATCTCCAGGCTGACATTCTAAAGCCTTACAAATTGCTTCTAAAGTGGATAATCTAATCGCTTTTGCCTTTCCATTTTTCAATATAGAAAGGTTTGCTATTGTTATTCACCTCAGACCGTTAAATCATTTTCTGATTTGATATTAATTGCTTCTTGTAACAGTTTTTGGAGAACAGCCGCAAAGATATAGAAGAGCGGCCAAACTAGCACATGCAAAATTCTGATTGCGATGACACAGTATTTGATTTACTTTAAAGCTTTTACAGATAAATCGGAGAAAGCTTTATTTTTGTCAATGTAGCGTAAGAGTTTGAAAGCCTGATACAAAGCAAAACAAAGTAAAAAGGAATCGCCGATGCCTCAAAAGCGATGAAAACGAGATGTTTTATAAAAGCAAACTCTGGAAGCAATTTTGCTGCAAGATTCGCCATCTCAGACACCAAAAAGATGCACAGAGCAAGAACTGGAACTCCTAAAAGAATAACAGCTATTTTTAAAAACAACGTTGTTACTTTTTCCATAAAAAGCACCTCAGTTATTTATTCTTATTTTGATTTTAATATATATTTTATCGATTTACAATAAATTTTTATTAATTTAGATAATATTTTTATTGTGGTTTTTTAAGCGAAAATTAAAAGCATACCTCAATCTAAGAAATGCTCTATAACTTTAAACCATTAAATTTATAACTTGTACAGCTAACCTCCCCCGTTAGTTTAAGTGTAATGAGATCAAGTATAAAAAACGCCATAAATAAATTCACCAAAAAGAGCGTTAGCCCCTTCCGGAATCAACGTCATGAAAAAATAGAAACTACGATGATTTACTTGGAAAAGGTTTTTGCGAAGGAACGTCATGCAATTCATCAATGGAAACCCGAAGTGTTTGGTGAATATATTTAATAGAATGAATATAAAGGAGAAATTCGCGGTGAAAAAGACAATTTCTGACGTTAACGGAAACGTAGTTCTTTCCTATAAAGAAAATGGATATCAAGCTGTGGTTGATGATTTTATAAACGCAAGATTCATAAACATCGTCACATATAATATCAATACTTTTGAAAAAAATACCGATTTGATTAAAGAGCTTAGGAAAGTTACTAGTTCTACTCCCATTAATTTAATTCTTAACATCCCGTCTAGAAGCGAGGATTATTATAAAAACGGTAAAATCGATCAGACCGCCGTTAATAATGTAAAAGTAAGAATAAAATACACATTAGAAGTTTAGAACGAGAAAAATTTGGTGATTTAAACGTCTATTTGCTGAACCTAAAATGGATAATCCAAATCCAATAATTTTCCGCTTTAGATTTCTAACAACTAAACATTGTTTAGATTGATTTATCTTGTAAAGAAGTAATTTTCTTCTCTTATCATTAAATGCAGCTAAATCTAATTCAATAATTTCATTAATATCATTCTCACGGTATTTCTCTAAGGTAATTTCTCGAGGATTATTAAACAATATTTCGTTGGAACATAATTATCACTTAAATATTTATGTACAGAGTCGCCAAAATTCTAAAAAAAGCACCTCATAAGAGATGCTCGAAAACTAACCTGCTATATTTACGGCTTTAGTACAACTTTTATACAGTCTTCCATTTTGGTATCAAATACTTCATAGCCATGCTTAGCTTGATCTAAAGGAAGTACATGAGTGACAATATCACTTGGATCAACCTTACCTTCCGCAATTAAATTATATAAATGCTGCATGTAGTGAATAACTGGAGCTTGACCTGTCCTAATATTCACATTTCGTTGAAAGATGTCACCTAATGGGAATGCATTATAACGTGCCCCATAAACTCCTGTAATTTGAATTGTTCCACCTTTGCGAACAGCTTGACTTGCAATTACTAGAGCTCCCATTGCTCCTCCTTGTAATTTCAGACCAGAAGCAAGAAATTCCAGTGGAGTCATTTTTCCACTCATTCCTACGCAGTCAATGACTACATCTGCTCCACCCTGTGTTATTTCTCTTAAATATTCACCACAATTTTCGTGATCTTCAAAGTTAACAATCTCCACTTTATTCGTACGTTTTGCATGTTTTAATCGATAACCAACGTAATCAACTGCAATAACTCTTTTTGCACCTTTTAACCACGCAAATTTTTGTGCTAACAGACCAACTGGACCGCATCCTAATATTACGACCGTATCCCCTGCTTTCACTCCCGCATTGTCTACACTCCAAAATGCTGTGGATGCAGCATCTGCAAGTAACACTAAACTTTCATCCGCTACTTCACTGTTTTCTGGAATCTTAAAAGGTGTAAAATTTGCATATGGAACTCTCATAAATTCCGCTTGACCACCTGGGAACCCTCCCGTCGTGTCTGAGTAGCCAAAATATGCGCCCATTTCTCCATTTTCATTCGCATTGTCGCATTGACTTTCTAATTCATGATTACAGTACCAACATTGACCACATGCTATATTAAATGGGATTATAACGCGATCCCCTTTTTTAACTTTCGTTACATCCTTACCGACTTCTTCTACAATTCCCATAGGTTCATGTCCAATAACATAATCCTCTCCAAGGTTTGGGATCATCCCATGAATTAAGTGTAAGTCTGATCCGCAAATGGCAGTAGTAGTCAGTTTAACAATGATATCATCCGCTTTTTGGATACTTGGGTCTTTCACGTTTTTTACTTGAACATTTTTAACACCTTGAAAAGTAACAGCTTTCATTAATTAAATCTCCTTCTATATTCATTATTTCTTCGGTGGGCTTGGAAACATTCCTTTCCGATTTGTAACGCCCGGAAAGAGATTTAAATTAGCTATATCTACTGCATTTTGAGCGGATTTAATATCCAATTGTTTTTGTAGTTCTAAATCATATGGGTTTAACCATTGTTTTTTCATCATGAGATCTGCAATTTCGAAATATAAGGCAATGGTTACATCAAGTTGTTCCTGTAATAACTTTCTAATTGTAGGTGTTGCTGTTTCTGTCAATGCAATTGAAAGATTTCTAACCCCAGTTTTTGCTGATAACAAAAATTCAAGGGCAATACCTGAATCAGTAAGTTCGGGCATTCCAACAGAATTTATAGGATCTAAATAATCATTCATACGAACCGACCTCCGATTATTTTAACTCAGCGTTTGAATATAGTTTTATCATTGCAGTTAAAGCTGGTATAGATTGTTTTACGTCCTTCTCCATTAGCGCTTTTAGATCTTGGTCAAAAACGATACCTTGCATCATTTTAGATTTAAGTAAACATATTGTCTTAAAATTTATTACTTCATGAAATTCCAAAGTTTCATGAAGTGCTAATTTCTTTTCAAACATTCCTGCACCTCCGAATCTTTTTATCCATTAAAGATTACCCCGAAAATGGTGTTTATATTCAGAACAATTGAACAATCTGCTCGTTAATAAAAAGCATCCATCTTTACGGATTGATGCTTTTGTAGAGATAACTCCTATTTTCCAATTTAATGTGAGTAGCATCCTACTTACTTTAAATTGCGAATCATCTCCTTTATTTCATCACGTTTTTGAATGGTTGTATCGTTTCCATTTGGAAAAATCGCTGTGGCACCACCGTCATTTTCAATATCAATTAGTATATCGTCTAAAAAAGTCGAAAGTGGTATGTTGAACGCTTCGTATGACTCATCAAAATTGCAAGAATTCATTTCAGCAAAGCTTCGGCTTGGCCAAACAGGTATTAAAAATGGATATTCTCCATCATTTTCTAATAGTAATAAGTCGCTTTTTTTGTCGCGTAGTAGCCACACTTGTTCATCATTTGCAACCATAGCATAAAAATATACCAGTCGCTTTTCAGCAGGACGGTTTAAAATTAACCGTTTAATTAATTTCATATAGGTCATTCCTTTACAATATTATTAAAATTACACCATAAAATAGTTTTTACATTTATTTCACTTTCGTGCATTGTTAATTACTGGTGTATTCTGACTTATATAATTGAAAAACAAGTCATTATTCAAACACTTTATTTAACTAATCTGTCTTTAAAATCAATAATTCAACAAAAAAAGCTTTAATCCTTCTCGGATCAAAGTCTATTTACACTTACATAAGCTTTGCGTACTCCCCCGCTTGCTCCCTATTCAATTTCTTAAGAGTAAAATCTTTAGCTATTACTTCTACGTAAACATCATGACCTATGACCACAATATGTTTATAATCTTTATATCCGCTTTCTAATATGCTATTTGGATAAAGTCTCTTATTTTTCATCACTAAGCTATTAAGCCAGTGTGAATCTAGAACACTGAGAATATAGGAGTGATGTGTGTGTCCGTACACATACTCAATGAATTCAGCATGTGTGAAGTTAGTTGTCCAACAGTTATTAAATGTTATTTGTCCAATATAATCAGCTGGAGTAGAGTCCTCATTCCAACATCCAAATAAACCATACAATCTCTTTCAGTAACATGAAGAATTACATCCCCCTGTGGATCTTGCCATATTTCAAGAGGTATTTGTATTGCTTTTTCCTTGTCAATTTTTTACGCCCCATTCAGTAATTTTACTCTGCATTAAAGTAAGCCATTCATTCTAGATGCTCAGAACCTTGGGTGGATATATTTTATGTACTCGAGAAAAGAAACCTCGTTCGCGTAACCGATTCATGGCAGTCGCTCTTGTATTCTCCTTCAATACTTCAACTTCCTCCCACGTATGATCAGTGACGACTACCAGCCACTTTCCATTATCACACTCTCCCAAATAGCCACTTACATGTCCGGCAATAATACTTTCTTCATTCTTTATAACTTTTTGAACGTAGTACTTTTCCATTAGTTCGTTGGATATCGTTTGGTACACCTCTAGGTATATACTATCGGATAATTTCGACTTTTTGCGATAAATTCTTTCGTCAAGTTTCGACATTTGGGCAAATAAAAAAGCATCTATTCAGATGCTCATCTCTCCTCGACATATATTTTTTCCAGTAAAGTAACAACCTAATAAGGAAATATAATCTCTTCTTATTTCACTAAAGCACCCGTTACTTCAATAAGAAAAAAAGCAATTTACTCATTTGATTTTAAAATTTTTCATTTCTCATACTTCTTAACTTTATGAATTTTTCAAGGTGAAGATAAATAAAGCTAATTAAAAACCCAATAATAAAACCACCTACCACTGCAACGCCACTCCATTCAACAATATTACCTACAACAACACCCCAAAATACACTTTCCCAATTCCCCCAAAAGAATGGGTCTCCTTGACTGGATATATGTAATTCCGGTCTTGTTGAAACTCCTATAAAAGCAAGTTGAAATGCCATATATAGATAATAAGAAATAATTGAGAGAATCCAAGTTAAGCTACAAGCTAAAGCTGCACGCAATTTTGATTTAGAAATTCTTATTTCAAATATGGCGACAGGAATAAGCGGTACCAACCAAACACCATAAGTTAACATTCTCCAAGAAACTCCACCTTGCCCAAGTACATTAGAAATAAAACTGTGGAATAAAAAGTCAAATACTCCAAATATAAATCCAGTAATAATATAGATGAACCAACGTATTTTCAATAAAATAATACCTCTTTTCGGATTTATTTATCTTAGTTATATATACCGTTTCCTTCTTCAACAATCCTGCTACGTTACTTCAATAAGAAAAAAGGCTTTACTCCTTCTTGAAGTAAAGCACCCGTTAGTTGAATTATTCGTATCAGGAAAATCCATATATATGAAGCCCACACCTATCAACATAAAAGAAACTTTACTACCCACCAAGGTGCAATAGCCAACAAAAAAGTTGTTATTCGTCCAATAATAGTAACAATTATAGAATCTGTAGTAGCAGTGGAAGACGTATTCTCTCCATATCTCTTATGTTTCTCTTTATTGTGAAAAAAACTACTTAAAAGAGTAATTTATGAACTTTCTTTCAACAGTTGGTATGGCAAGGTTTTCAGTGCTTTGATTGTTGGAATCAGAGCTCCAATGACACCAATCAGAATAGGAATGCCAATCGTCATCAACAATACCGTCAATGAGTCCCAAGGGAAAATATCATACATAAAGCCGATATAGCACATGGAAAAGATTACCCCAAGAAGACCCGCTAAAAATCCGATAATAGCGCCTTCCATGATAATCGTGCTGCCAACGGTGCCATTTTTCCAGCCGACGGATTTGAACAAGGCTAGTTCATCTTGTCGTTCCATGACATTCTGCCATAACATTTCCGCAGTCGTCAGCGCACCGACCAACAGTGCTGCGGAAATAATGAAGTAATGCGATTGATTGATTTCTACTGCTACAAATTCCCCCAGATACGATGTGAACAGAATGCCATCCAAGCGGATTGTGACAAACAAATAAAATGATAAAAGAGTGGAAGGGATAGCAATTGCCAGGATAGACAATATGTTTCTGCCCGGCCGTTGAATAATATGGTTCATGACAAATCCACCCAAGAAGTTATTGCTCATGATTCGCTTCGATTGGCGGTTGATTTCCCCATTCTTAATTCCCTGGTAAGGTTGGATTCGCCCAACCTGAATCAGTGGTAATAAAATCCCTAAACAGTAGATAACTACTGCGGTAGCGCTAATAAGACCGATTTTCATCACATTGAAAGTCTGACCATTGGCTACTAGCAATAACTCGACGATGACCGCGGTAATGATAATAATCAATACGAAAAAAACAGATTCCATGATGATTATTTTCCTCAGCATGCTGGTTTTCCAACCGAGCGAAAGAAAGATGCTGTATTCACGCTTTCTCGTCAGATAGGAAACATAGGTAGTCGCCAAGATGTACATTGCTCCAATCAACAGGACCGCTAACAATACACTCGAGTAACCTAAAGAAGTTTCCCGAAAAATCGTGATGGCTGCACCGACGTGAATCCACGGCTGCTCGATCCACCCCAGTGATGCCCCTCCTTCTTTCACTTCAATAATCGTTGATTGCGGTGAAGATCCACGGGTTATGAAGACGTCCAAACCGGTCATTTCTTCGATTTCAGCTTTCAGCTCATCCAGTTTTTGTTGCGCGGATTCGCCCATTTCCTCGATATCTGCTACTTTTACCCGAATAGAGGAAATGCTGTTGCCCCCGGTAATCTCTTCGGCAGCTTCCACTGTCGTCAGAAGGTTCGGTGGACTCGTCAGCAATCCGGTTGGTCCTGGTGCACCTTCAAACTGACCTGGCGGATTGAGCGGTTCATTGTCGGGACCAAGAACGATATCCGCAGTCGCCGGGCGGTAAGTCTCAAGCGGCAATTCCGTTAAAGAATCATTGCTGAATACCAGCTCATCCGGCGAGTAGGTCCCAATAACGTTTAATTTCACCATAGGCAGTAGAGGAACCCCCATGTCATTAGTTTCATGTGGTCTCAACTTTGCATCACGGAAACCTGATTTAGGCAAGCTACCCTCGAATATTTTATTTTCCAATTTAATAGGACGCTCGGAAACTGCAAAACTATTAGACCATCTACTTGGAAATGGACTATTCACTTCCTCGTAGTCCAGCGAACTAGATATGAATGTTAGACCGGTTCCATTAACTGAGACAGACGGATCGGAATCTGGATGTTGGAGTTTATTGAATACCATGTCCTCAAACTGTGTGCCAGATAATTCGAACAAATCTAGTTCTGTAACTTCAACTTCCTGTAAATACGAATAACCTCCCTCATCTATGACCTGATTAACAGTATTCTCCTGTTCTTCCGGGGTTTCAAAAGGGAGGGCTAGTTTACCTAATGTGATTTCGAATTTACTGTTTGAAAAGCTCTGTTCGTTTAACAGGATAGGAATCTCAAATATGCTTTTCTCTGAATGCGGAACATCTCCTTGCAGCAATATCCCACTTCTGTCAGACACTGAAGCCTTATCATCCCGTTGGAAATAACGACTAGTGTTTGATAATGTTGTTGCCTGGTCTAATCCCACTAGCTTGGCTTCCTCTTCAGGATCAATTCCTACGACTAATTGAGACTGCCTTAATGACACCGTCCCGTTATCGCCCGAGCCAAAACCAATACCTCCCTCGGAATAAATGATCTCGCCTGTTGTAAACGAGTCAAAATGCTGTAATGTCTTTTCAGAAAATCCATCATTATAAGTTTCTGTAATAGTATATTGATAAATGCCTTTATTTTTAATTTCCGACTTATATTTCTCGTTCATATTTAAACTGAACGGCATATAACCTAATATTGAAACTGGAGCAGCTATTGCAATATCATTTAGTGATTTAATCTGTTTATATTGGTCGTATGATATGCCACCGTTAATTCCATTTAAATAATTTGGTTCAACTAGTTGTTCTTCGTTGAAGATTGAGCCAGGCGGTGTAACGACTAAATCGTATGCACTTTCCCATTTTTTTTGCAGATTATTATTGACAGTTCCTTTCGTTGTTTCAGTCAAATTAAATAGATAAATCAGCACACCGCTTATTAGCGCGACACCGATAAGCGATAACAGGAAACGCTCCTTATTGCGAACCCATTGTTTTAGCATAAAGGAGATCATACGGTCGTTCTCCTCTCATCCGATATGATTTCGCCATCCTGAATCTGTATCTGGCGATCCATTTTCTTAGCGAGTTGCATATCATGCGTGACGATGATCAGCCCACAACCCGCCTCTTCGTTAAGCTCCAGCAAGAGGGAGAGTATTGTTTCACCTGTTCCTGTATCTAGATTCCCAGTTGGCTCATCCGCCAAAATCCACGCTGGATGGTTGATCAGCGCCCTGGCGATGGCGACGCGTTGCTGTTGGCCACCGGACAGCTGGGAGGGTAGTTTATGTAAATGATCTTTTAAGCCAACCCGTTCCAAGAGAGAAACTGCCCGTTCTTTCTTATTGAAGTCCACTTTCCGCATCAAGAGGGGGCTTAACACATTTTCGAGAACCGTCAGCGAAGCGACCAGATGATATTGCTGAAAGATGAAGCCAATGTCATTGAATCGCACCTCCGATAATTCCCCCGTTTTCATTCTCGAAACATCCCTTTCTCCTAAAAAAAACGAACCGCTCGTCGGTCTGTCCAGCGTTCCGATGATGCTGAGCAGGGTCGATTTGCCGGATCCTGATGTCCCTACAATCGCAATGGATTCACCGGAACGGAGCTTAAGCGTTATATCTTTCAGCACCTGATTTTTAGTCCCACCTGTTTGGAATGTTTTTGACAATCTATCTAATGTAATTGGAATGCTCATTTTGGTCTCCCTTCGTATTCTATCATTTTGGAAAAGTCAATTCCCTCTGTAATTTTCTCAAGAATCCGCTGTACCTCCACCAAGGTAATGATGTCCGCGTTCCCAGAAACGAAGAAAGCGAGTTTTCCTTTGCTGAAAAATCCGATATTCTTGTCTCCGTCGTTTTGGAGATAAAACGTCGTATCATTGGCTTTTACGATTTCTTTAGTTTCAGGCTGTTGCATCTGCTCCTCTAACCATGCTGGAGAGCCGGAACTCGTGTGCCACTGTTCAATGATAAGATGAGCTGAGGAATCAGCACCGGATGTGTAACGATACCGCATGAAGGTATCTTCACCATTGCTTTTGGGGAATCTGACGGGTCCACGGAAATCAGATAGGAACTCTTCATCTTCTAAATACACCAGCCCTATAAAATCCGGCACCTTGAGTTCTGATGCATGAATGTTTTTCCACACTGGACTGATTGATGTTCCTTCCGGCAAACTACTATCCGCGTCTTCCCATCTCTCACCGGCAGTCTGTTGCCAGCCAATGGCATCACCATCCACTAGATAATCATGTAAATACAGGCAGCCGACTCCAAGAAAGGCCGAAGTAAAAATCACAGTCAGCGTCTGAGGAATCCATAAATTCCGTTTTTCCTTGGAACGTACATTTCGAAAAAGTTCTTTCATTTCTTTGTCCGTAAACCTTTTTTTCTTGTATACCGATTCATCCATCAGTTCTCGTAATTTCTCAAGTTCGCTACTCAATTCAGGCTCTCTCCTTTCAGCAAATCTCCAAGTCGATCCCGTGCTCTTCTTAAGCGGGTTCGCACAGTATTTTCGTTAATACGGATAATTTCGCTGATCTCCTTCGTGTCCAGTTCCTCGTAGTAGTAGAGTAAAACAACTTCTCTGTACTTTATCGGAAGCGAAAAAACCGCTTCAATTAACTGGTTATTCTTTTCATTCCGCAATGCCGCTGCTTCTGGGCTATGATCTATAGTGTGAATTAATTTCACTAGGCTATTATTCAAAACTACCTTTCTTAGAAATGAACTCTTTAATATATCCTTGGAACGATTTACGGTGACCCGGTAAATCCACGCCTTGTAAGAAGAAATGTGCAAGCGATACTCATAGTTTTTAAAGCAGGTCAGTAGGACATCTTGCGCAACGTCTTGAGCTTGGTTCCAATCTTTTAAATAACTGTATGCCAGTTTCGTAATCTGGTCTCCATATGTATAAGCGATTTCTTTCAGCCATTCTTCCCTCGCTGATTCATGCGTATCCTCATTTTGATAATCCATAAGCATCGAGTTCACCTCATTTCTCCCATCGTTGCGATAGAGATGGCTATGTATTGCTATCTTAAAGACGAAACAGAATATGCCCCCGGTTCAATTTTTATAAAAAATTTATTTTAATTTATTTGTGTCTTGAATTTTCGACTCACCTGAATCTTCATCTATCAATCATTTGTGTTGAATAAAGGTGGGAAAATGCTTAACTGGTTAAAGTTCATTAATTTACTATGTCCCTTTACTTCATGGGAATCACAATATCTTTGTTTATGTAATAATAAGGAATGCTTTTCGAAAAGTAAAAAAGAAAAGGAAACTTTTAATTAAGCTCCTTCTCTTTCAATAAATTCATATTTTGTGGACCTTTCTTGAGAGTAGGATATCCTGAATGGATAGCTTTCCTTTCTTCAAATATAACGTTTTTTTCTTACTCCTTGTTCAACTAAAGCACCCGTTAGTTGAAGATACGACAAACGAAATTTACTTATCGCTATTAATAATTTCTTTAAACAAAATCACTTCTATAGCTATTTTTTCTTCCTCAATTATTGCCTAAGCTTATTCTACTAACCTGCTGTATTGGTTCAATAAGAAAAACGGCTTTATTCCTTCTTGAAGGAAAGCACCTCGTTAGTTGAAAAAGAAAGTTTATCTTCAGGTTCGAATTTCATTAAAATAATTAAAACTCTTCTATTAAGATAGAGTACATTTTTAAATCTCGATGTTTCCCTTTCACAAATATACCTTTTCTAATAATCCCTTCAAAAGACATTCCTGCTTTTTCCATTACTCGTGCTGAACCAATATTTTCCACATCACACCTTGCTTGAATACGAACTAAATTCATTTCTTCAAAACCGAATTTTATTATTTCCTTTGCTACTTCAGTAGCTAAACCTTTTCCCCAATAGTCTTTAGAAATAACATATCCGATTTCAGCAATTTTTTGATTTGGTTGCCACCAAACAAAATCTATAGTCCCAATAAATTTTCCGTTTTCCTTGTATTCAATTCCCCACGGTGAAACCTGCTTGTTTTCATATTTGTTCAATACAAATTCAACAAAATCTTTTGTATCAGATTTTGTTTCGTGGGTATTCCAGGTTACATACTTAGATACTTCTTCATCTGAACCGTATAGATGCATATCTTCAATATCTTCTAAAATGACTTTTCTAAGAATAAGACGTTCTGTTTCTAATATTGGTAAATCACCATATATTTTCTCAATCTTCATTTAATCCCCTCCACTAATTACTTGATAAGAAACACTACTTCTATAAAGAGGTTGTCTATTCCTCCTTCTCCTTGTTGAACTAAACTGCTGCGTTAGTTTAAGTGTAATATTTCACAATGGATCGCCGAAATCAACTTGATGTTTTGGACGTAGAAATAGACCATCGATATGATGGTCTTGTTTAACTAAAGCACCCGTTAATACAATAAGCAGTTTAATTTAAGATTTATTTTCACTTGAAAATATTAAAAATGCACCAATCATAAAGACAAAGATAAATACTATTAAAGCAAGTCCGAAAACATAAGGTTTTAAGAAAATGCTTATAAGAACAAAAGGGGTCCCAACCATTGCGGATAAGTGTTACATTCGATTGTAAGCAAATTGAAAAAGCTGCCCTGTAAAGGCAGCCGGTTATTCGACATAAGCACACATTAGATGTATAAGGGGTAGCTTCAGGAAAATGCGGATTTACAACGTTAAAATAACCATATTAAAAAGGCGAATTTTTCAACATTTATATTTGAGAAATTGGGCTTTTTTCGTTACTCCGTTAAAGCGCCATTTTATTGAGTAAGAATTTTCTTCAAATCGAGACTTATTGGCATATAACGTTTTCGCATTCACGAACCCTGCGAGACTTAGAACGAAGTTCTTAGGTTTGAGGGTTGTCGCCTGAATCTGGCTACCCTGCTTCTTCTCCTAGCGACTAAGGGGCTTTGAGAGTTTCGCAGCGTGAATGCTGTGTTATATGACGTACTCGAATTCTTCGAGATACTTTCACACTGTTTTTCTGTTTCAATTTCCACTTCAGTAAAGGCTTTTTATAAAACGTCCCTTACTTATTTGTTACCGAGTTGTTCCGCCAAACCGATTAGAAGTCCTTCGGTTCCACGAATATAGCAGAGCCGATACGAGTCCTCGTACTGAACCACTTCGCCAACGAGCTGAGCACCATACTTAGTGAGTCTGGATACCATTTCGTCATTGTCTTCAACGGTGAACATGACGCGTAGATAACCGAGGGCATTTACAGGAGCAGTCCGGTGATCTGATATAGTAGGTGGGGTGAGAAATCGCGAAAGTTCAAGTCGGCTGTGGCCATCTGGGGTAACCATCATAGCAATCTCTACGCACTGAGAACCCAATCCGGTTACGCGACCAGCCCATTCACCTTCGACAGTGGCTCGCCCTTCGAGGTTCAAGCCAATCTCCTCGAAGAAAGAGATTGCGTCATCAATGGATTCTACAACGATGCCGACATTATCCATTCTTAGTAATTTGTTTTTTTTCACAGTTTTATCTCCTTATGTGTAAAAATTTATATCTGATCATCTTCATAATTATTCTATAAAAAAGTTACAAATTCCTTCCTAACAAAAAACACCTTGTCACAGTTCATGTTAACAAAGGAAAGTCACAGTATAGGAAAATGTAAAATTGGGTTTTCGGGTATTTGTTAACGAACAACACTTCGTAAACCCTCTACTCTTGGAATATTCGCGAACCTTATTTCGTGTATGTCATCATGTTCCAATAGTTTCAAAAATTCGATACCGTAGTTGCTATTCGATAAAACAACTTCAACTTCCCCACAAAATATTCCTGTCCTGTACTCCATTAAATGGCCTATTAATGGAATAAGGAACGATTATTGTTTCCCTTCCGACAGCTTTCTATATAATGAAGCCCTAGAAACATTTGTAATTTCACAAATTAGCCCTCCGAATAATAGGTTATAAATTTAAAATAGGCAGATAATTCTGAGTCATAAAAATCCTAAAGGCTGTAAATTAATCTAAAGTACCGTTAGTTAAATAACCTCTTCATACTGGTATGTCATAGTCTAATCTGATTACTGTCGAAATAAACTTCGTAAAAATACCCAAAAAAGAGAAAAGACGCTTTTTATAGCATACTTTCTCTTTTTATATTGCACTCTTTCTTACTTATGTTAATCTTATTTCTCTTTCTGCATCTTCCGATATGCGGTCATATGTCAACAAAAGATATTTAAGCGTTTTCCAAATATTCGTTTATACCCAAAGTTTTTGATCTAATTCATACTTCTGACGCAGATGATGACGAAAATGCATTCCAACAAGATCAAACCACTCCTGTGCATTCAACCATCCAAAGCCTCCATGTTCATCTTTGTAATTTGGGTTTATATCATTTACTTTCAATTTCAATTCTTTCATTCTTTTCATAAGTAGATCGAGCTCCAGCAAAATGTCCTCTTTAATTTTTGTATTATCCGGTGGGGTATCCAGTTCATCAGGTAATTTGATTTTAATTGGTGGGAATCCTCCAATATTGAATAAATATTCGCCAAACTCCGTCTTCTTTCCATTGTTTTGCTCTCCAGCAATTGTCGCACAAGCTTCAACACTATCCAAATATTCATGAGCTACGATAATTAAATGGTCATACATTTGACTGATAGACCATACTCCTTGATCAGGTATGTGCCTTAGTTGCTCAAGTGAATATTCTTCTAAAAAGCCTTTGTATATTTCAATCAATTTCAGAACACTCATGTAAAAATCCTCCTTTTTAAATGATTGTTTAATTACATTGTCCTTAAATCTGCACATCTGTTCATAGATTAAAAAAAGTACTACAAGCACTTCTCCTTAAAAAACGCATCTAATTGTGGAATTAAATAGAGGTGTTATATCTAAAAACATTTTCACTTATTTTTGCCACTATTAACTTAATTATTTTGGGTTAAAGATACCTTTTCCAGATTGCATATCTATTGGCAATGATGAATGCTCGTGAGTTATAAGCCAAGACTCATTTACTTTTTTCAAGCCAAATGTGAAACGGTTGGTCATTTGTCGAAGTTTATCTTCTGTATTTTCTCTGAAAGCAGCGAAAGTCACAGCACAATGCACGAATGCAACATTCGTATTTTCCTCAATAGTTAAATCCATAAAATCTACTTTTAGTAAATATCTGTCTTCATTCAAACCATTAAACCACTCTGTCACACTATCTTTCCATAAAGAGATACCCTTACACTCCCAGTTCCCCCAGCAATCATAAATGTGTACATCTTCGGCATAGATTGATAGGAATTTTTCAGTATCTAGTTCAAAAATGGCACACTTGTAAATTTCAAGAACGTCCTGAACTAACCTCGTTTCATTCGTCATAAAAATCAGCTCCTTGATAAAAATTTAATTCTTTTCGAGAGGCATTAAAATATCTACACTTTATTTAGTGCCTCTGTTTCCCACTAAATTGAACGTCTATTTTTGTAGTTCCTCACTTTTTATAAGCTTTAAACTATGGATCACCACGAGAGGTTCTCCACCTTTGATTTTTAGGGTAAATTATTTATCGTTCTTAAAGTAATGAACAGGGCGAATCTCGATGCGCCACCCAAACTCTTCTCCTTTGTTTACTTGTGTTGTCGGATGAATAGAGGCTATTTGGATCGCCTCATCCATGTTCTCAGCTTCAAAAATGAATATGCTGCCAATCAACTCTTTCGTTTCTGTATACGGACCATCTGTTACGATTACCTTACCATCCACACGGCGCAAGTTTTTGATCTCTGACTCTAGACCTGCATCGAGTAGCACCCTACCGCCTTGATAAAATTTCTCAGTATGCGGCTGGCATTCATCCATCACAGCCTCAATCTCTGCTCTTGGTCGTGCATGCATTTTTTCAGAGTTATAATAGCCCATACATAAAAATATCATTATCATCTCTCCTAAATCATTCAAATTTTTGTATCTATTAATACAACGAACAGCAAACCAAAAAATAGACAAAACTAATATTTTTTTATTTCATACAATCTTTAGCCTGTTTCAATAGGAATTTCTGTTCTTGTACATTTTGTGTTAACAAAGCAGCACGCTGGAATTCTTCAAGTGCTTCCCTCTTTCTCCCTAGCTTTAGGAGAAAATTGCCCTTAACACTTGGAAGTAAATGATAGTTCTTCAATGCCGGAGCCAAAAGTAAAGAATCGACAATCTCCAACCCTGCCATTGGTCCATAGACCATTGATATAGCAACCGCCCGATTCAGTTCAACAACTGGAGAAGGAGAAATTTCAGAAAGTGCCTCATAAAGAGCAGAAATTCGCTCCCAATTTGTTTTTTCTGGAGTGTCTGCTATTGCATGGCACGCAGCTATAGAAGCTTGCAATGCATACATACCGAGTGTGCCTCCCACGTCTTCTGCTTTTTTTAGTGAGACAACACCTCGACCGATGTGTTCCTGATTCCACAACGACCGGTTTTGATCCAGTAGCAAAATTATTTCACCTTCTGTATTTGTTCGTGCTTTAAATCGGGATACTTGTATCTCCATTAGAGCAACAAGACCATAAACTTCCGGTTCTATAAGAATGAGATCTGCTAGAACTCTTCCCATTCTTAATGCTTCATTACAAAGATTCATTCGTATTAAATTATCACCTGAAGAAGCCGAATACCCCTCGTTGAACATAAGATAGATTACTTCCAATACAGAAGAAAGCCGTTCCGCATACGCTCTCTTATGAGGAACCTCGAAAGGAACATTGGCCGCAGCAAGTGTTCGTTTTGCCCTAACAATCCGCTGGGCAATCGTCGGTTCAGGCACAAGGAACGCATTTGCGATTTCTTCTGTTGTTAGTCCCCCGACCAGTCTCAGAGTAAGAGCTACACGGGCATTTTTTGATAATACCGGATGACATGTCATAAAAATCAGCCGCAATAAATTGTCCTCAATATCTTCGTCAATATCATCAGCCAAGTCAGGCTCATAATGTATATTCATTTCATAAACCATTTGTTCATATTTTTGATCCAGTCGTTTTTTCCGGCGAAGCAGGTCAATGGCTTTTCTTTTAGCCACAGTCATCAACCAGGCATCAGGGTTATCAGGAATACCACAGACTGGCCAGCGTTCAAGCGCTATGATCAGGGTATCTTGCGCAACATCTTCCGCTATACTGATATCCCTCACCATCCGAGATATGGAAGCAATTATTTTAGCTGATTCCGTTCTCCAAACCGACTCAATCCTTTGGTGGATGAAAAACTCATTCATATGTTTGTTCCTCCTTTCTCCAAAGAATTCCCTCCTCTATAAAGAAAACGAATGAAAATTGATGTTATCGACATCCTTTTTGAAATTTTTTCGCCTGCAAATTTCTATAAAAAGCCGTCTTCCTCCATTAATGAAAAATGCAACCATTGTTTTTCAATAAGTTTCAAATGGATAGGCTATATTTAGTTGGACAATCAAAAGATAACTTCCTTCTTAAAAATCTGATTAATAATGCTGAAACCCGGGAAGTTTGAGTAAAATCTTTCACATACTCTAATTTATCTTAACATAAATATCCAAATATTCTGTTAGTTATTAATTTATAAAATGTTGAATGTAAATGAACATGTAACAAAACTTGTCCTTTTCTCCACATTAAACTAGTGCTTCTCAAAGAAATCTGAAACATCAAGAGAAAGCTCATATCAATTTTAAACTTTATATTGATGCGAATTGAAGAAACCTAGCAACCTTGTATTAACAGGATTGCTGGGTTTCTTTATTGTTGTATAGATTTGGACTGTGGCTGCTACCGATAATCGGTCATACGTTAACTAAATATATTATAATAATGGACGAACAGAAGGCATCCCGCCCTCTGCTCATTTTAAGTTTTATGATAGATAAATAAAAAAGACCCCAAACGACAGAATCGCCAAGAACAAGATCATCGCTGTATCTTTCAACGAATCTTTTACTCGAATATGGGTAAGAATCCCATGGGATTGAAGCGTTTCTAATTAGTCATTTATAAAGTGCAAAATACTAAAGCATTTTCTTATGAACGTTCTCTTTTTACGAATACTTGTAGGTAATAAGAAAAAGCTATCCTGAATGGATAGCTTCTTTAAATAAAACGCTTGTTTTTCATACTCCTTATTCAACTAAAGCACCCATTAGTTGAATAAGAAATCAAACTAAAATTATTTATTATCTTAATCTCCTATTGCTTCTACCCACTTATTGTTCAGTATGGCTGTTTCGCAAAGTTTTTTTAATTCTTTAGCAAAGTACCTTATTTTTTGGTCATACAAAGTGTCTGTTATGTAAGTACTTAATAAACCATCACAAATACTTATTAATTGCTTTATTTCTTGTTCATAAAACATTTTCACTCCATATTCATCTAACCCAATAAGTAAATCAACGGGTTTTGGGGGTCCCTTTTGCTCGTACCGTGCCCAATACCGTTCTCTTTTCTGAAGATCACCCAACACATCTTCATCAAATTTTACGGACTCTCCTATATAACTTGAACTTGTCCGTTTTTTTGTTTTTTCTCTAATATAGAAATCTATCCCGTTATTTGCTCCATTTAAAATATAAAGATCAAAGGGAGAAATTTCATTATTTAATTCGTCATAAACCTTTATGTTTTCTGTTTCAATGAGAATGTTTGACCATTTTTCTTCTATACGACAACTTAAAACAAGCTTACTGTTTTTAAATTCAGCATCTTGCATTTCTATCTCATACTTTTGGAACTCTTGTAAATCCTTAATACAAACACCATTCTCTAGCTCTAATATGAATTCTCGGCAATTTATTAAATCGCATTTAAGGACAGTGTATGGATAAGTGAAATATTCGAACATTGCAATGGTAAGCATTATGCCGTTATCTGTTTCGCTAACATTACTAATTTTCCCCTCGGAAAATCCAGATAAGACTTCTACTTGAATTCTTTTATCCATCCTAAATCACCTGTTTTCATAAATTATTATTCTTCAAATTATATCAGTTTTTTTCAAGTAAACTGTTTGTTAGATGAAGAAGAAAAAGTGCTGCTAATCAGCCCGTTTATCTTTAACTAAAGCACCTCGTTAGTGAAAAAAGGAGTTTTATTTCTCCTTATTTAAAGTCTTAGCTAATAAGCCTTTATTTGAATTATTCGTCTGAATATTTTCTGAGGTTTTTATTATCACTTTCTCTAAACATTATTCCATTATTTTTAAAGTTTTTTCTTGCTTCAGTAAGTGAATAGTCATAATTAGGACCCCCAAAAACTTCATCCGCATGAGGATCATCTTGTCCATCATCCTGCCACTTACAAATTTTACATATATCATCATTATCTCGTTTTTCTAGTGTAGGAAATCCACAGCAAGGACATATTGCTTTTTGCATCTTTTTCTCCTCCGATATTTTAAATTATATGATTTTCTGTACTTTAACTAACCTGCTGCGTTAGTTCAATGAGAAAAAGCTTCCCTTTAAGGCAGCTACTTGCTTAAATAAAGCATCCCTTATTCAAATTTATGTTCCATCAAAATTATTATAGTTTAATTAAGATGTTTTAAAAAAAGAAAGATAGAATAGGGAACAAAACAAGTAATTTCACTATACTTTGAAACAAAGTTAATAAAATATCTTTTTTCCAAGTGTTATTTTGTGGATAATGGTTGTTAACTCTTTGGAAAACAAGTAGGAAAACCCACCAAATCAATAAACTTAATAAGAATTCACTAATGTTATCATAAAGCAACAAAACCCCTCCTCAATTAAAACTAACCTACCGCTTTACTTTAATACGTTCGCAAGAACAAAACGGTTCCAATTTTACATAAATATTCCATACTAAATAAACAAAAATCCATTTTGATTATTCAACTAAACTGCCGCTTTAGTTCAATAAGAAAAATGGCTTTACTCCTTCTGAAGTAAAGCACCCGTTAGTTGAAGAAGAATCCAGAATGATTCCACTTAATAATAAATTAGGTAACTCCCAATTAAACAACCAAACCCAATCACTAAAAAATATCCTTAAAAGTTTATTGAAGCAGTACACGCAACTCTCTAATTTAAATGAACCACTCACTTGAACTTCAAACATCACGTAACTGAGAAACTCTTAAAAATTTTCATTCCCATTTAACAGGAATCATTAATTTATAAAAAGGAGTATGGTTAATTGTGATAATATAGTTCTAATACAAAGAGGTGATCAGGTTGGCAAAGGAAATAACAAAAGAACAGGTCATGGGTCTTTTATTAAGTGCTTGTCCTTCATACTTTGAAAGATGGGAAAAATACTTAAAAGAAAATTATGAAGACGGGGATGAACAATTAGTTTATATAGAGGTTGCTGATTTTGCTGATCATATAATTGAATTATATAAACTTAATGAAACCGAAGAATTCAAAGCAGTCTTTGAAGTAATCGAGCTTTTACACATACAAGGTAATGATTTTGTTAAGGAATTAGCAACAATTGGACTTTTGGAAGACATTCAACTTAGCCTCTCTGACAAACAGGAGCACGATTTTTTTCTTAAATATTTGAAACCAGAGTCATTGAAAGGGTGGAACTATCTTATTGATTTTTGGTTAGGAAAATTGTCCAATGAAAAATCAAATAGCACTCAGCTAAAACCATCAATGGACTCCTCTAAAAAACGAACTAAGAAACAACGAAAAGATGCAAAGAATAGAAAAAAACAAAAATAAAAATGCTCTATTACTTACTTAACTCTCAACTTTTAAATAGCATCACAACTGAACCACCCTGCCTCTTCAGTAAGAGGCAACAAGGAGCTGTACTCGCAGCTCCCCAAATTGACTAAAGCACCCGTTAGTTGAATAAGACTTGTTTACCCTTCAACGACTGCAAGATATTTTTTGATTTCTCCTTCAGATTCAACAATTAAAATATCTCCTCTTTCTTTGGTGGAAAAAATCTTAGCACTAACAGGAAGTTTATTCGACATCTCATCTTTAAAATCTGTATTTTCATCATTTTTTGTTTTTATTTCACCGATTTGAACATCTTTTGTTAAAGACAATTTTTCAACCCAATCAATATTAGTTTTGTAGATAACTCCATCATACTGAAAAATATCAGCATCAGAGTCCAATGTTAAAACTTCTTTGGCATCAATACTATCAATTGTTGTTACTGTGGTTGTTTCCCCTTCATTGGAACATCCACTAATCATAAATAACGCTAATGCAATCAGGACATAAAATAACCTTTGAACCAATGTAATACCCCCTTTATATATATTAGTCGGAAATACTCTATTATAAGTTTCATCCTCAACTAACCTGCCATGTTAGTTCCTTAAGAATATGGCTGCAATTAGCTCGATGATCTTTAACTAAAGCACCCGTTAGTTGAAGAAGCTTTAATTTAAAATAACCTCTTTCTGTTATTCAACATACCAAGCATTTTCGGTAAATTCATTCCATTCTAAAGTAAAACTGATTGCAATAATTTTAATACTACTAAATTGATGTGTTCTCCCATCAGTTCCAAACATTTCAAAAATCATATAAATTCCTAATGGTTTTTGGTTAAACTGCAAGAATTCCATTTCTTCTAAGCCGGTAATTAGAACTTGCTTTTCCATCCCTTCATCAAAGTGAATAACTGCATTACTATCCGTTACTCCATTGAAAGTAAGTCTACATTTATCAGTTTATTTTGCTACACCATAGGGATTAAGAGGATGTTCAGGGGAAACATAAACAAACTCGAAATCAATAATGACCGTGTCTTTTTCAACTATAGTCTTTTCAACTACGCAATCGTGAAAATCCAGGTAGTTAAAAAATTTGTTCGTGGTTTTATATTTCCAAGTCTTCATATTATTGAACTCCTATAATTTATAGTAAAAGTACTTCTTCTACTCCTGCTGTGTTAGTTAAAAAAATTCCTAACAACAAACATATATCCTTCTCGGATCAGCGCACAAATTTATTTATTCCTCATATAACCAGTCAAAATCATCATGTAGGCTATATTCTTGATTATCTAATAATAGATAATGGTTTGAGCAAACTATGTCCATTTCTTTATATTCATTACCATAATCAATCACTAAATAAATATGCTTCAAATGTTTATTTCCCTTAGCAATTTCTCTTACATTATCAATTACATTTGAACTTTCCAATACTGCCGAACGATAAAATTCACTCCACTCATCCCACTCAAAACTATATGGAATGTTTGCATGGAGCATATTCTTTCAATATCTTCTCCTCTAATGTGGACGGTTTGTAGGTTTCGACCAACACTACAAAGGCCTGGAGTTCTTTAATTTCTTTTTTCGCTGCCTCAACGGTCCTTAACAGCTTCATAGCTAATCCCCCTCTAACTTATGAGTATTTGTAATTTTGAATCCATTACAATATTCTCCATATATAGGGAAATCCCTTCTAAAAAATATAATTAATCTGTCTATTAAACCTCTTCATGGCGGCTGCACGATAGCTCCTAGCAAAGCCAAAAACGCTTTGCAAGGCGCTCTATTTTCTTGTCGTAAATCCTTAGAACCGCAAGGGCTCTGATTTGTGAAATTAACTCATAAAAAAGAACAGCACTCGGAGTAATCCGATTACTGTTCTTTTTGTCTTAAGGTTTTTCTTTTGTAAGAGTTACTTTTAAATAAAAATTCTTTATAAAACTTCAAAATCGTTCGTCAACCAAATCTGCAAAAGTTCCTTGGGGCATCAAGTTAGCCAATTAACGTTGTAATTAGTTGAATGCAACGCGCGTCCGAAACAAACATACAAATAAAAACAATCACGTTAATTCAAAAATTAACGTGATTGTTTTTGATACAGGCACAAAAATTAATTGCAATTTAACAACTCAATATAATTTGTTGGTATGGAATTAGAAATCCAAACTTTGTCATTACAATAATAAAAGTGAATTCCTGCTATAAAAGCTTCTTTTGCCCTTATTTTAAGTATGACCGGACTAATATCTCTCCTCTTTCCAACTTGGAAGGCAGTTTCAACTTCAGGTGACAGGTGTACATATTGTCTTAAAATAGGATTTAAGCCGTTTTTAAAAATTGACTCGACATTATTATTCGTTGTTCCGTGAAATAAAAATTCAGGTGGCTCGGAAGCAACTCTCTGTATTTTTTGAGAAATTGAATGACCGTAAATGGCTCTTATTTTACCATCTAACACTTCAAAGCGTTTTTTATCAGATATTCTAATTAGTTTTAATATTTGATCCTCTGTAACTTTTGAAAAATCTTTGTTCTTATTCAAAGCTTCCAACAAAAATTGTAATTTAACCCACCCTTGATTATCGAGTTCAAGCCCGAATTCCCAAGGGGCATGCCTTAATGCATATGATATTTTTTTACTCAATTTTTCATCCTTCATTGCATCACTCTCTTTCGATCAAATAAACTTCGCAAGTGTTCTTTTATACCCTGAAAATTAATTGAAAAATTTATTAAAGCTTCATCCTCATTATACTTATTATGTCATTTGAATCCCGGTTAATTGTTTCTACTTCAAAATCTTCAGCTATACATTCGAAAGTTGAATCGTGAAAGGATAGTATAAAGTGTCTTAAATCTTCAAAGTGACTTTCTTTATGTCGTGGGTGCACTGAATTCATTTTTATCAATATTCTTAACCAAGAAGAATCCTCAATTATAAATGTTGAATACCGTTCTAGTCCACGAGAACTCAAAGGATGTGCTTCAAAGATTTCATCACCAGGTGGACCGAACATAATTGAGCGACAACTTTTGAATGTAATTATTGCAATGTCGTTATTTTCAATTTCATCTTCTTCTAAGTCATAGGCAACTACGGTTGTTGTCTTATCCGATAGAACAATTGGATTCGGTGATCCAACTGATGATTGTGGGATACTATTTAAAGGAACAACTCTATCTTTATTATCAATTAAATACATTATCTATATATCTCCTTTTCGTACTACTTACTTAATACCTCACTAAACCTTAATTTTCTTTTCAACTACCCTGCCTCGATAGTTGAAGAAGGAAGAAGGAAGAAAAAGAGAGACTATTGCACATGTTTAAGATTCCTACTTTATATATCACTATTACAACATTCTCCATTTAAAGGAAAACTCCTTCTATTTTGCTTCATTTATATCTAGTAACACACCATAAATGGCGGCTGCACGATATACCTCCTAGCAAAGCAACAAACACTTTGCAAGGAGCTCTAGCGTGTCGCTTCCCTCTAAAAAGCCCGATAACCACGGACTGTACGGCTTTGCCTACAAGCCGTAGGTTCCTGTTCTTTTCTTGACGAGGGAACGAGCCGAAAAACGTACGTGCATTAAAGATAGGTGCAATGGAGGGCAGCCGAAAGGCTGCCATTTTTATTGTATTTTTTGCTTTTGTCCTCCGGAATCGTACACATTCCCAGCCTGTCTAAGCCCGAAACAGTGGCAGATTCCTTGGCGTTCGCCCTACCCCTGTTTCAGGCAAAGACAGGAGCCGACTGAAAGTGAAAAACAACAGTCAAGGGGCGAAAAACTTTTTCAGATCACGCTAACGCTGAAAAACTTTTTGCGCTGGGACCCTTGACTGGTCGGCTATGGGATGTGTCCGCCCTGCGTATCAAAAGGCAAAAAATAATCCCTTTTGGGACATTTACCGCCCGGCGAACAACACAAAAGGAGGAACACAAGATGAAATTAGAAAAAGTGATTGAAATCGTACGAATCAAACAGGAAATACGAGAAGTCGAAGAAGCGTATACAAGCTTACTGCCGAAACAAATTCAGTCACCCAAAGATGCAATTGATTTCATTCAAGCCATGATAGGGGATGAGGACCGTGAAGTGTTTCTAGTCCTTTGCCTCAATGTGAAAAACCAAGTCATAGCTGTTCATCGTTGCCATGTCGGAAGTTTAAACGCTAGCATAGTACACCCTAGGGAGGTCTTCAAGTGCGCCATACTCAATAACGCAGGAAGCATTTTAGTGGCACATAATCACCCCAGCGGCAACTGTCAGTATTCACCGGAAGATGTTGAAGTCAGCAAACGCTTAAAAGAAGCCGGTGAATATATCGGCATCGAATTACTTGATTCCATCATCGTCGGTTACAAAAACGGAGGACTTTCATTAAGAGAAACTGGTGTGATATAAAAACAGGCAAAAGGGGACTTTCCCCTTTTGTTCCATTTAAAAAAGGAGGAATCGATAATGACGACTATGACCTGCCAACTGGACGAAAAACAAAAAAGTGCTCTGCGAGCTCTTCATTTTTGGAGAAAAAATCTACTAGTATCAACCAGACACCAAGATATTTCCGAATGTAAGAAGAGTCGAATCGCCATTGTTCATCTATTCAAGTATTGTGACCACCTAAAAATCCCGTACAAGGTTCAAAATAAAGTGATATATGCAGCCACGCAAGATGTTGCTTTCCACGATCTAACCATATGAGAAGAAAACATGGAAACGCCAGGAAGAATGTTTCTTCATGGCGTTTGTATTTAAACTAAAACCGTTAAAGGATATTTGTTGAGTTACTCAACAAATTTTGATATACTAAAACAACAACTGTTGAGTAACTCAACAGGAATGGAGGGAATGACATGAAAAATGCAACCAAGGAAATCCTGGCGAAATGCCCGAATTTGGCATCTTATGTGAATGCAAAGGACGTGCCAAGTGACTGGACACCCTTGAATGAACACGAACAAGCGCTTACAGCCCTTGCTCGATTCTTCGAGTACGAGGAAACATTTGACTTAAACCGACTCTTCAAGGAAGTGGACCCGGACTGGATTCCATTTGCATTGGAGAGACTCCTGACGTATTTCCATGATGACACCTATCTTGCCAACACACAGAAACCCTTGATCATCAACAATCCGAGTGACTTATTGAGTCAACAGAACTTTGCCGAGCTCATGAATGAATATGGTCACAACATGGACGTGAAGAAGATTCATATGTACCGCAAGAGAGGGAAACTGCCAAAGGAGACAGCCATGATTGGCGGCAAACCTTATTGGATAAAAGAAGACGTCCAACATTATATACAAAGTGAACGGAAATAAACCAATACTAAAAATGAGCTCCTTCAGCATGTGGTTGCTGAAAGTGCTCTATTTTTTCCGGTCTGTATAAATTCCTGAACAGATCTAGTAACTTGTTCATTCTGCTTTGTGACCACCAATCAATTTATCACGCTGGCGTGCCGTACCAGCGTCCGTGTAGGATACAGCCCTTAACAATGCCGTTGAACCATATTTACTTCGAATTGCGTCCATAGCAGATCCTAATTTACGATTACGCCATTTATTGGCTTCGAATAGACTTAGTTGCATACTGGTTTCATCTTCTAAATTAGATATGGATACCGTTATCTGACGAGTAGGGCGACCGTCATAGAATTCATCAAAGAGTGCATTGCATACCCGGTAAATTTTCATGGTATCGTTCGTACCTTCCTCGATGGATCTTGATCGACTAAAGCCACCACCAAAGGCATTTTTGCTATAGCCGATGCTCAGATTGATCGTGCGACCTGCTTTGCCAGCCTCACGTGCTCGCCGGGCAATATCTTCACACATTTCCAGAACCACTGCCATTACTTCTTCTTTTGTTTTGTAATCACGAAATAAAATCTGACCTTTCCCATAGCTTACCTGACCTTCGATAAGTGGGGCTCCCATTTCAGACAAGTCGATTCCCCAGGCGTGGTGATAAAGCTGATTACCCAAGACGCCGAACTTAGTTTCAAGTGTTTTCAAATCCGTGTTCGCTAAATCTCCCACAGAAAAAATGCCCATGGAATTCAAGGTTCTTTCAGTTCTCGATCCGATTCCCCACATCTCGCTGAGAGGGCTAATTGGCCATAGTTTAGTCGGAACGTCTTCGAATCCCCATTTTGCAAACCCTGTTTTTTTTGCTTCTAAATCCAATGCTAATTTACTCATTAACATATTAGGACCTGCACCTACGGCTGAAGGAAGTTGAAACATTTCCAAAAGGTCATCTTGAATACGTTGGATTGTCTTTTCTAAAGGTCCCCAAAGATGCTCCGTTCCCTTTAAATCAAAGAAAACTTCATCGATGGAGTAGACGTGTATGGCTTCTTTTGGGACATATTCACCCAATAAGCGCGCAATTTCCATCGAAATACGAACGAAAAATTCCATTTTCGGCTCAATCAGAACAATGGATGGATGATCAGGTATTTCAAATAATCGCGTACCGGTTTTCACACCGAAATCCTTTTTCATTTTAGGTGACGCTGCCAGAACAATACTCCCTTTACGTTCAAGGTTTCCAATGACAGCAATCGGTGTATTCATAACATCCAATCCATTGTCCACCGCGGCACAACTTGCATAGAAACTTCTCATATCAATACAAGCAATTTGTCTTCTAGGCATGTTCTTATACATTCGAACCTCTCCAATTAGAACGTTTGTTCTTATTATAGGGCTGATTCATGAAAATATACACTGTTAAATTTTAGGTCTATCGTGATTTCTACTATTTTATTAGATCAAATTCGATGATGGATGTCTCAAAATAAATACAGACCCTGTAATCCTTCTATGGAATTATCTACATGTGCTATGCTGAATTTATTATAATGAATTATTCGGGAAGAAAATCTAGTTGAAGGAGGGTCAATCATGTCGTTTCAACCAAAAGAGGTACTACAAAAATTACGAGCAGAGTTTGAAGTTGAAGGAAAAGAAATTGATGATAGGTTGTTTGATTTGCTTGAGGAATTTATCATCAGCGCTAACCCAAAATCCCTTAAAGAATCACAGGATAGAGTAGGGCAGTTCTTAAAGTCCATTTAATTTAAAGAGAGTGCTGAAAGTAGCCCAACTATACTGCTGAAGATAAAAATGCCCTTCACCTTGCCTTGTAAATTGTTGGCTATATTGTTCATATTTAAAGGATAAAGAAAAAGGATCTGTTCACTAATTTAGTATTTTGTGAACAAATATTAAGATTTGTTAAAGCCCATTTTGCATTAGGAGTTTGACGAATGACAAAAAAGAACTACCTCTTGTTAAAAGATCAGAGTAAACACTTACGGTCCTACAAGTGTACTGAACCCCAGAAGTTAGACTGAAGCATTTAAGCAGCTAGTTGACTGGTATGGATACGGTATTCAACCGGGCTCATGCCAGTCAATTTTGCTTTTATCAGTTCATTGTTATAATAAAAAATATACTTAATCACTGCTTGCTTCAGCTCTTCAAAAGAACGATAAACTATCCCATAATACATTTCCTTTTTCATTATGCCGAAGAAGTTTTCCATTGGCGAGTTATCCATACAGTTTCCTTTTCGAGACATACTTTGGAATATCCCATTATCTTTTAGCTTCTTTACATATGATGTAATTTGATACCCCCAGCCCTGGCAGGTTAGGTTTTGTTTCCTTTATCGTACACGTCCTTGAAATATTCCAAAACATATTTGGTATAAACTTCATCTAATTTCACCGAAAATATTTCGCCATATTTTAGAGAATACCACTCATAGCTTGGTTTCTCTTCTAATGCCAATAACATTGATGATAATATTTCTTCTTCAAATGGCGCTATTTTTTGATTTGACAAAAGCTCTTTAATAAACTGATATACTCTGTCATTATTTCTTCTAGATTCATCAAGCATATCATTTACCTCACAACATAAAGCTACAAAGGAACCTTTTTTCACTAACTGAACTTCTCTAGCATATCCATTCATCGATTCATTATCTATCTCTGTTAAGAAAAACTTCTCGTAATTGACTCGTTCAAAGTCAATATTATGACCAAACCCCTTATAACTATGTATCATATCATGATACATCCAAAAAATACTTTTAATCTCTTCTTTAAGTTCATCAAAGTTTTCATTATCTAATATGAAAAAAACGTGTGTCATTTTTCGGTTCCCCCAAACTACCAATAATGCCTATCAACATATTCATCAAGAATATGTTGATAGGTCCCCTTTTATATATATTCTTACAGTGGTTCTCACTGAAACATTTCTCAAATCATATCTCCACTAAAATACAGGATACCCGTGGATGTTACCAGCCGAATCCATATGAACTTTAATTTTAGTCTCTCCACACGGGCCAATTCGTTTACCAAAATCAAAAGTTCTAACACTACCATCTGGTTTTACTGTTGTACCATTAACCCAAGCTTTTTGAGTCAACTCTACACCATTTTCACCAGAATTCCATACAGATTTATTTTTATTAGTATTATTGGGATGCCCTATCACATGCTTTCCTTGCTTTCCTGCATCTACTTTTGGAGCTCCTTTTACATTTCCTACTAAACCTTGAGAGGGTATACCAGCATATGTCTTAGGAGGAGCTTTTGGTGGATTCTTAATAACTTTAGCATTACCAATCCCACCTATTGTAGGATCTCCCACATTTTTTTTCTCTTCCCCTGTTGGGTCTTTGTAAATTAGCGGATTTTGTTCAACATAAGTGTATTTGTTCAATGACAAAGGGGTATCAAAAGTCCCCTCAAAACTATCTTCATTTAAGAAGCGACCTAGACTTGGATCATACCATCTTGATCGAAGATACTGTAACCCTGTACTTTCCTCCCAGACCTCTCCAGAATAATGAAGTGAATTATACACCTCTTCTTCGGTGATAATTGGATTCCCCCACATGTCATATCGGTACTTGTTAACGGATTTTCCAGTTTCATCACGCAGTTCAATGATATTCTCAAGACCATCTGTCGTATAAAAGTACAATTGTTGATGGGCATCAATGAGAAGTTCTTTGTCATTTCCAGTGACATAATGATTTTTCAGTACCGATTGTCCATTATGTACAGCAGCTTCAGCTATTAGGACATCTCCGTCATAGTAGTACCTGGTAATCTGGTTGCCACTTTCTTTTTCATATAACAATCCGTCCCCATTGTAACGGTATTCAATTTGACTTTCATCGGTAGTCACCTTTATCAATCGGTTGTTCGAATCATATTCGTATGTTCGATTTTCAATGGTTGGCAGTTTCTCCGAATCGAGAAGGCTTCGGTTTCCTTTTTTATCGTATTCATACGTTTCGGTTCCTTGGGAATTACTCTCTACGCGATTCAATTGATCATAGGTGAAACTACTGACTTCTTCAGGTGCGGTTATTTCCTCAATATTTTTGTTTAGGTCATATTGATATATTCCGTTATTTAGGACTTCCCCCAGTGAGGAGAGTTGTTTCACTTCCGTCAAATTTGAATGATTAAATGTATAGAAACTGGTCAACCCATTTGCCTGATTCTTATTTTGTAACTGGCCGTTTGCCAAATAATCGTAGGTAACTAAATCAGGATCTTCCTCAACTCCAAGCTTCTTAATTAAATTCTGTTCATTGTATTCATAAACAATCTTTTTATTAAATGGTGAAACAATTTCCTTTTTATTTCCTTTCTTATCATATTGATAGGAAATAGACTTTCCATCCGGGTATACCATATCCAGCATGTTACCTTCCAGATTATAGGCATATTTTGTAAGCCCAGTGGCATCATCCATTGATTTTCGTGCACCATTTAAGTAGTACTCATACTCAACAGTATCAACAATGATATTTTCTTTTAAGGTATCAACCTTCGTTAGCCAATTCCGGTTATTGTATACATACTTATGTTGATTTCCATTTCGGTCTGTCGATTGGATTAGTTGATCATTGTTATCATATTGGTAGGTAGAGCTTTTTTGATTGATATCCGTCTTAGACAGCATTCTTCCACTCTCATCAAACTTCTTTGAAGAAAAGGTATGATCTGGGTAAGTCACTTTCATAACATTTCCTAAGTAATCGTATTCATAACGCGTGATTTCACCGTTTGGCATAGTAACTGACACGAGATTCCCTAACACATCATATTCAAAATACGTGAGACGCCCTTTAGCATCTTTCTCGGTCAACACATTACTCATATTGTCATACGTAAATTCTTTAGTTCGGTTGGAATCAGTGAAAAATTCGGTATCCTTTATAGTTCTTCCTGCAGCATCAAAGTTTTGGGTAACTCGATTCCCTTCTTCATCCGTCAAGGTTTGCAGGTTTAAAATATCGTCGTATTGGGTTGTTCTTGCATTTCCTAAAGGGTTTGTTTCCTTGGTAATTCGATTCATAAAGTCGTACTCGTATTGTGTTTCTTGTCCAAGCGCATTGGATGAACTAATTAAATCTCCTGTTTCGTTATAATGCATAACGGATCTAGCATCGTATATGTCTCCAAGCTTAATGCCTTCTTTGACTTTCCAGCCAATCGGATTCCATTCTTCAAAAGTGATGTTACCTAGTTCATCCTTTGTTTCAATTCGGTTATTCTCGTCATTGTACATATAGACTAAAGTTGAACTATCTGGATGGGTAATCGTGGTTAATCTATCCAATTTATCATATTGATACCCAGTAATATTTCCTTTTCCATCTATAATAGACTTCAAATTCCCTGTTTCGGGATAATAGGACGCTTGCACAGTAAGCTGTTTTTCTTCACTATTTAAGTCTTTAACATATCTTATTTCTTTCGTTAGAAATGCATTGGAGTAGGTTGGTCCGTAATCAAACGTCCTTGTATAGGTTTTACCCGCAGAAGTCGTTACTTCACTTCGGCTATTCCCATACGCATCGTAGTCTCCATAAATGGTGTTGGATAAAACTTTTCCTAGACTGTTGTTTTCATATATGGTCTCTTTCGTGATACTTCCCTTAGCATTTCTTTCGTATTTTGTGTACTTTGCTTTTGTACTTGTTAAAGGTTCTGTAATCCCCGTAAGTAATTGTGTGTTAGGGTCGTATTCATACCTCGATTGGAATCCAAGTTCATTTCTTTCGGATATGATTTGACCGTAATCATTGTATTGTGTCTCAGTTACAAAAAGAATAGATTTCTGCGAATTTGATTTCTTTTCAAAAGTTTTTGTTGTTTTGATAGGATTTGGATTGTGTTTATTTGATTCATAGACAAAATCTAAAACCAACTTTGAATCAGTACTGTCTTCTGAAATTTCATTCAATTTATAGTAATTTGCACTGCCTTGGATGGAGTCATATTTCCGGTTAATTACATAGGAAGTTATTTTATCCTTCTCAGTAATTTTTGTCGTATAAGTGTAGGAATTAGAGTAGTAGCCATTCATGTTTGGATCATAATTAAATGATTTTAAGTTACTCTCTAACTTTTCACCATTATTGTAAGTGATTCCATCATTTCGATTGAGAACTCTATATGTTTCATTAACTGCACTATTTCCTATGTTTTTCTTAAAAGGAATTCCTTCATAGCTATAGTCAGTTTTTAAGCCGGTTGGATGTGTAATTCCCACTAATAATACATATGGATTTACAGCAAAAGGAGTAGTTCCTAGTAAATTAAATTTTGCTTCCTTTATATTGTAATCATAAGTAGTCTTTCTACCCATTTGATCATCTACATGTTTTAATATTTCGACTTTTCCATCTGGGCTCTTTTGTTTTGAATAGATTACTACTTTATCCCCTTGAGTGAGTCTTACTTCCGTTTCCGAATATGCGATAGAGATTTTATTGTTTATACTGTTTTCAATTTCTGAAAGAACCTCTTTATACAAGGGATGAGTACTATATTTAAATTGTATATAATTATCATACGAATCTTTAATTTTTAGTAAATTACCACTTTGACTAAAATAATAAGTTGTTCCTTCTAGTGTCTTTACAGCATATTTAGATGACACCTGATTGACAGTTTGGGTTGCATCTAACGTGAAAGTTAAATCTTTCCAAGGGTAGCCCTTCAATTGATTATTTACTATTTCATAGGATCCTCTATCTCCAAAATGCAATATTGTGGAATTATTTTCATTTTGAATATAAGGAATATCCCAAGTCCAGCCTTTTCCAAGTGGGAATTTGTTATCTATAAAACTCTTACTAGTTTTGTTAGTGTATTCAGGCTCTGTGCCAGCAGCGTAAGATTTAACTGTAGGTGAAGGATTATTTCCAACAACATACAGGTAACGATAACTAGAATCAGTACCGTACCAAATACTGCTGTGAAAATAATTGTCAAAATACTTTCCATTTTTCAAATCATTTTTGACGATCTCAGCTTCAGCTGGATTATCAAAGCCGTCTAATTTGTCTGGGAATATTCGAGATGCAGGACTTTCTAAATTTTGTGATGAATCTTCATATACAGTGTTTGTACCTTTTGCAAATGTTGTATAACGATCATATGTTTTATTACCAGTTTTGGCACATGTAGCATCATCTTTCGCACCACTTCCTAGTTTTGTACCTTGTACCCAATGTTTCACTGCTGCGCTTTTGGTGTAATATGCTCCAGAAAATCTAGGTGTTCCATCTACGTTAAAACTATTTTTTAACGAATTGTCTTTACAACTATGAGTAGTTATTTGATTATAAACTTCACCTTTAGATACATATGCTTGTGTTTCTTTATATACTTCTGTATCAAACTCAACTGAGTATTTATAGGCAGTATAATATTGTTCGTCTATGGTCATATCGTAATATTGAGCTTGATTGGTACTGTATGTTCTTTTCAAATCGAAAGACAAGCCATTCCTACCAACCAAGGTTAAATCTTCTTCCATTATGGACAGTGAACCGTCCAAAGTTGAAATGTTCTCATAGTCATCTCCAATGGAAAATGGAGCCTGGTTTTCACCAGTTTTAATATACCTTAATTTTTTCAGTCCATCTTCACTTGAAGTCCCATTTGACGTGAATTGGGTCAATTCAACATTTGGCATAGATTTAGAAACTTTAATGTCACTGACTGCTTCTTTTGAAATATTTACCGCTGTATGCGGATAAATATTTATTGCTGTTTCTAAAACCAGGCCAGTTAAATTTTTTCTCTTTAACACTTCGGATATTTCTTCCTCTGTAAACCCTTTGTTAATTAATGTTGTTCTTTCTGTGTCATTTAGCGTTCCCTCAATTTCTTCTGCTTTAGACTGTTCTAATGGTATAAGAAACCCTGAAAGCATAATTAAAAGACACATAATCAATTTTAATAGTTTATTTAAATACAAATTTCTTCCCCCTACAATCCTCATGTTTGTATATCGAGCTAATTATAGGTGATAAATTTTGACAATTCTATCAAATTCGACCGACAAATAACGACAAAATAAACGTTTTTTGTCGTTATTTGTCTAAACATTGATACTATTCAAATCTTTCCGAACAATATATAGTTAGTGAGAAAAACTATCTAAGGAGTAAATAAATTGAAAAAGACTTTAGGAACTATCTTTACAGTATTCTTATCTTTAATTTTCTTAACAGCAACAACATCCTATGCAGCGAATTTAGAATATGTTTATGATGCCAGCAACAAATTAATCGAGATAAAGGAAAATGATGAGATTGCCGTTCGATTTGAATATGATCTTAATGGCAATCTTTTAAGTCAGAACGTTCAATCTCTAAAGGCACCCCAAAATCTAAAAGCCATATTTGTTAATGATAAAACCTCAAAAATAAGTTGGGACAAAGTAACTGGTGCCACTACCTACGATGTCCACGTTAATAATGATGCCTCATTTAGTACAAATGAGAATTCAGCAATTATATCTCTTTCACCAACAACTACTACATACGATGTGAAAATAAAGGCTAAGAATAGCTTTACACAAAGTGAGTTCGGCGAAATTCTTTCATTTAAAGCCGCGCCAGCACCTCCAACGGATTTAGCGGTTAGTAATATCCAGGAAACAGCAATAACATTATCTTGGAGCGCTTCTGCTGGTGCTCAGGAGTACCAAGTTTACTACGCTCATCCAAACGGCATCGTTCCGCTGAACGCCGGAAAAACTGCGGAGACAAAATTTACAATAAATGACCTTAACCATGGAACAGGTTATAAATTCCTTGTAGTAGCAATTAGTGGTAACCTCAAGAGTTCTTTTAGTGAGCCAATTATGAGTTACACAGCTATGACCGCTCCTTTTTTGGATAACAGTGAACCGAATGACAGTTTAGAACAAGCATCCTTAATAAAACCTAATATAAGATACGATTCTTATATTAGTTCTGAAACTGATATAGATTACTATAAAATCGAACCTATCGGACTTAATAACTCGTTGTTTGTTCAGATTAATGCTACAAATAGAAACTATGTGTTAGAAGTTATACAAAGTGGCGTGAGTAGATGGACAACAAAGTCAAATCAGAATGGAATAACATTGCCTGTTACTTCTTCCGTGTCATTTAAAGTAAAAGGGGATTTTTCTTATTCCACTAAAGAAAGCTATAACCTAACATACACTCTTCAAAATACAACAACAGTTTGTCCGCCAAGAATGATCTGTAAACCTCCTATAGATCCACCTGTTGCGGCTTCAATTATGATGAAATCACTAGATTTACATGAGGAATTATATGATATTAATATTGTGACTGATATTTATTCTTCGGATTATGATAAACGACTACTCGCTTATCATTTTATTAGTGGCACAGGTACGCCAGAAGATATTGATGCTTTAGAGCAGATTAAAGAGAATAGTACTTTAACCGAAGATAGAGACATTATCGATTGGACAATCGCTAAAATTGCTTATACCCATTATAACGAACAGCCAAATACTGTTTTACGATATCTAGATTCTTTAGTTCTTGTCGAGAACAGTGAAATACAAGCATGGTTAATGCCGGTCCTTCAAGAATTGTTTGGTGATGAGTCTGCCGTTCAAGCATATTTGGATAGTTTTTTAACGCCAGCAACTGAAAATGCCGAAGAAATAGTAGTACCGGGTAATAACTAATCCGATAAAATCCTATACCATAGTTGACAATAAAAAAGGCATTCCAAAGAATACTTTGGTGCCTTTTTTATTTTGCCTGTAAACCTCTTTTATCTTTCAAAAATGGTTTTCAACTGTTAAATGTTTATAGCTTTGTGGTAATTATATGTTTTTACTATGTCATAAGTTTTCTTGAACCATAAAGCAATCATTTTACTTTGGCTTCAACTTGTTCATTCTTCAAGCTTGTGTAACAATACATTCATTTCTAAAGAAAACACTTGTGGTTTGTTCTCAAATAAATCTGTAAATTCAAAAGAAAACCGATATCAACTTATAGTTTTATATTACATATAAATTGAGGAAACCCAGCAACCTTGTATTAACAGGATTGCTGGGTTTCTTTATTGTTGTATAGATTTGGACTGTGGCTGCTACCGATAATCGGTCATATGTAAACCAATTTATTATTATTTCTTCTAAAGCAAGATATATTCTTCTATCCTACCCCTGATAAATCTCTACAGGGTTCCACTTTAAGCTGAGAACCCTCGTCATATGTGCCGGAGATTCTTAAATTTTTAATTATAAAGTATTTAAAATCAATTTTTTCATTTCATTATTATACCTTCTCTTTAGGCGATATCCTTCCGCAGTTCACGCTTCCAGATCTATCCAGCCGAAAATGCAGCAAGTACTGCATTTTCGGCCGGAACCAGTGCTTGCGGAAGCCAAATATTCATGTTCATATGTGCTCTTTTATTAATCTTGCAATCTCTTTCCTTTTCTATAGTAAAGGAAAATAACGAATACAAACATTACAATCAATAGGAATAATACTATATCGGAATAAGTATTTATATATAGAACAATCTTACTCCAGGAAGAACCTACCTTTGCTCCAACAATTACTAATACACTATTCCAGATTAAAGAACCAATTGTCGTAAAAAGTAAAAATACGATAAAGTTCATATGTGCCAAACCCGCGGGAATTTAGATTAAACTTCTAACCAACGGAACAAGTCTCCCGAAAAATACCGCCCAAACTCCAAATTTGTTAAACCAGGCATTTGCTTTATAAATGTCTTTTGAGGTTAATCTCAAAAGACTCCCCCATTTATTAACGACTTTTTCTAGTCTTTTTACATCAACCAGTAAACCTATACCATAAAGCACAATCGCCCCAACCACTGAACCAATTGTTGAAAAAAAAATCACGCCGATAATACTCATATTTGATGTGGTAGTCATAAAGCCACCAAACGTTAAAATCACTTCGGAAGGAATAGGAGGAAAAATGTTTTCTAATGCTATCAAGAATAGAATCCCTATATACCCATACGCATTCATTACTTCAGTTATCCAGTTTTCCATTTTAATACTCCTTGTACCGATAAATTTAACAATCGTAAACATCGAATTGCTATAATAAGTTAATATTTGCCTCCGAATTAATTTTCCCTTGCATTCCGCTTTTCTTTATACCTTCTGAAAAAATAGATAGAAATAGTAAGCCAAAATCCACTAGCAAAATAACCTCCGATAATATCGCTCGGATAGTGCACACCCAGATAAATCCGACTGGTACCAATCATGAAAACGATTATAGTACTAATTATTATCAAAGTAGTGCGACATAAACGTGAAGGAATATGACGCCATAACAGAAATGAAAGAATTCCATAAACTGCAAGAGCATTCATCGCATGTCCACTAGGAAAGCTATATCCTCCTATTTCAATCAAACGATGTAAATCTGGTCTCACACGATGAAAGAATTGTTTTAAGACCTGATTTATGATGGGCGTTCCAATAACAACAGTACCAAACAATAAGAGTTCTGAACGATGCTTTAATACAAAATAAAGAATAAAAGCTACTATAATAAAAATACCAAACACAATAGGAAACGATCCGACGTACGTAAAAAATTTCATTATTGAGGTTAGAGTTGGAGATTCAAAACCTTGAATAAAGGAAATCACATATTGATCTAACTGTACTATTTTTTGTCCACTAATTAAAATAGCCATACAACTAAAACCGATAAGTGAAACTAAACCAATAATAAAAGCAGTCAATAAATACCCAGTTAATCTCATGCTGAAAACTCCTGCCTTCATCTGTTCTTAGAAGATTTTTTCTATTTTTGTCCAATGAGACCCTGCAAATATGGATAAAACAAAGCAAGGTGTGGTTTTTAAATTTCGCTAGTTCACTTCATTGTTTGTGTTTTTTTTTTTGGAATACAAGTTTTACAGAAGTACCTTTACCTAACTGACTTTCAATCCCCAAACTTCCCTTGTATGTTTCCATCAACTTAAATGCAATAGATAATCCGATTCCATACCCGCCCTTTTTCCGATTGCGCGATTTTTCCACTCGATAAAATCGATTTGTAACATGTGGAATATCTTCTTCCAGAATTCCAATCCCAAAATCTTGAACAGTCAATTCTTGGTTCTTATAATATATTTTTATTCTTTTATCATCATTTGAATATTTTATAGCATTATCGATTAATATCGTAAGCAGTTGTTCCAAATGTCCCTCTGTCACTGGAAGTAGAGTCCCTTGAAATAATTGAAGAGAAAACTCAAATTCCGGATGCGTCACTTGAAAATCATTTACGACTTTTTCAATAATTTGTTTTGGATCAATCAATGGAATAATGACATCTAACGTTTTTTCGGAATCGAGTCTGGATAATTCTAATAAATCCTTCACCAATTTGTCCATGCGATTCACTTCTTTCAAAGAAGAAGCCAATGATTTATTTAACACTTCCGGGTCATCTTTCCCCCATCTGTTCAACATCATTAAGTTTCCATTTAATACGGATAAAGGGGTTCTCAATTCATGAGAAGCATCTTCTACAAATTGTTTTTGTTGATTGAAAGAAGTTTCTAATTGATCCATTAGTTCATTAAAATGAATTGCTAATTCAGAGATTTCATCTTTTGCAGGTGGAACTTTCACTCTTTCTTCTAAACCAAATTTTTTGATTCTAGTAAGCGAATGAGAAATAACTTGTATTGGTCTAACTATTTGTTTAGAAAGAAAAAGTGCTCCCACTAAACTCAAAAATACTGCACCAATTCCTGTTAAAAACATAACAAGGCTAAATTGTTCTAATAGTCCATCGAAAATCTCCATATTTCTTACGATTTCAATTGTTCCTACATAATTCGTATCCACTAATGGTTCACGATATACAAGCAATCGGTCATCGCCTGATTTGACTAGCTCAAATTGTTCACTTTGAACTAATTGGGAAGGTACATACAATAATTCTTCTTCACTTACTGCCACGACACTTTTTCCCTCTTTATCTAAGACGCGAATCGTCTCCGATTTCTCGTTAATCGAATTGATAAACGATTCATTTTCCTTAATGAAATGTACAGATAGTTTTTGATTGGAATAATAGTTTTGTATAGTAGTCATTTTCTTTTCAATGGATTGCTCTTCATAATGAATCATCCAGCTGTTCACCACAAAGTATTGCAATATATTATAAGAAACAAATAAACCAATCATAAGCACAGTCGCCCATAATACAATTTTCGATTTTAACTTTAACTTTTGCATCATTTCATCACATAACCAATTCCACGGACGGAGTGGATGTAGTTGTCGTTTTCTTTATTTATCTTGTTTCGCAAATATCGTACATATACATCGACCACATTCGTCTCTACTTCTGTCTCATATCCCCAAATTTTCTCGAGAATCAATTCCCTAGAGAGAACTCGGTTCACATTTTGCAAAAACATTAAGAGTAGTTCATACTCTCTTTTGGTTAAAGGAATCTCTTCTTCCCCTTTCTTAACGGTTCGTGAAATAGTGTCTACTTCAATTTCTTTGAATATTAAATGTTTCACGATGTTTTCTTCATGTCGTTCAATTCTTCGAAAAATTACACGCATCCTTGCCAAAAGTTCTTCTATTGAAAAAGGCTTTGACATATAATCGTCTGCCCCAACATCTAAGCCCATTACACGATCCATCACACTATCTCTAGCGGTAAGCATAATAATTGGTGTTTCTTTAACTACTCGAGTTCTTCTGCAAATTTCTATGCCGTTTAAATGTGGTAGCATTAAATCTAAAAGTATAAGATCAAAATGGTTATTTAGCGCTGCTTCTAATCCATCTCTACCATCATGGTAAACCGTCACATCGAAGCCCTCGTGTTTAAGTTCTAACTCTAGAAATTCTGTAATGCTTTCCTCGTCTTCAATAATTAATATTTTTTTCAACGCGAACCCTCCCACGAATTAAGTTATCACTCATTAATGGACAGTAAGATTCCCACTTCAAGGCTTTTGGAAAATTGGGAAGCGTAAGTGGTAGATCAACTGCCCGTAAAAGCGCCCGAATGGTTCGGGCCAACATGTTATCGCACAATGGTAGAACAGACAAATTTCTTTATTGTTTTTTCCTTCTTTTTACGAAAAATAGTAGTAGGAGTAAAATTATCGGCATCGCAATCGATACAATTTGCACAAAAATCGGATTAATTTTTGTATTTCCTAAAATATGCACAGGTATTGACTCACTTGAATGTATTTGTTGATCGTCGTCACTACTTACTGTTACATATAACTTATACTTACTTGTATACACAAATCGAATTGGTAATTCAACTTTTACAGATTGCCCAGGCTGTAAAGTATCGAGTAAAATAGGCACATCTGCACCATAGTCCTCTAAATTTACGGTCATATGTTTTCCGATATCTGCCATTGTAATATACGCCATTGCATTTTTCAGTTCTATATTTGATAAATTTGTAATTTCAGCTTGCACAGTCGCTTCAAGTCCTGGGTAATTTTCCACTACATCAGGAGAGAGGATCTTAATATCAATCGTATCTTGTGCAAATGTAACCCCACCTGTTTGCGTCATCATCTGAAAGGAGAAGAGAAAAGCAAAAGTAATCCAGACCTTTTTCATCTTATTCTCCTCCTTTAAGTGTAATTTTATTATTTGCAAATAACAATAACGCGATACTTAATATTAAGAAGATAATTACTGGTAGTAAATCTACCATCAGTACTGCGAAGCCAAGCCGATTCACAAAATAATCTTTTAACGTCAGCATGGATCGTGATAATGGGCTAACTGTGTCCACAATATGCGCAAATCCACTTTTTTTCATCGCCGTTGATAAGAACATTGGTATTGCCGTTACTAAAAATAAAATAAAAGATAAAAGTGTAGAACTCTTCGTAGATGAGAGTATTGTGGAAAACCCTAGCGATAACGCTGCAAATCCAATGACTAAAGGAAAACAAATTAGATAAAGAAACACTAGTGCTTTCACAAATATATCCGTACCCATGGAAAGTGCAAAAAAGTAAGGTAGAGATAATAAAGAAATGATGAACCAAAATAAGAGCAAACCTACTAATTTTCCAAATGTAATTTGTGCTTTAGACAAAGGGGATAATAACAGACTTTCGAGTGTTTCTCTTTCCCTTTCCCCCGCATACATATTCGATCCAATAATGATCGTTACTAGAATACTAATCCCTAAAACTACTTTCATGAAGGTCATATTTACTTCTACCTGAGCAAGTAAACTAAGTTCTTTAACGGAGACAAAACTTAACGCAAGACCGCTAAACAATAGAGTCACTGCAAAATATATCCACAAGCTCTTTTTAGAAAAAACGTTTTCTTTTATTTCCTTTCCGATGAGTGCCGCTATCATAGATTCATCTCCTTATCTTCTTGATTTGTAAGATAAAAGAAAACCTCTTCCAACGTAATTGGGACCGTAGTATCTACTTTCAGTGAACCATACTTGTTCAATAGAGATTCTAAATAATCTTCTTCTATTAAGTTTCCTTCTTTTACAATTGCCACTCGATTACATATTTCAGAGATTTCTTTTAGCAAATGAGAAGTGATAAATATCGTAACCCCATGTTTTTTATTTAAATCATGTAAAATCATTTGGATATCTCTTTGTCCTTGAGGATCTAGACCGAGTGTAGGTTCGTCCAAAAAGATAAGTAAGGGTTCATGAATAATCGTCTTTGCAATACCTATTCGTTGTCTCATCCCTCGAGAATATTGTCCAATTGGGATATTTGCTTTACTAGTCATTCCAACTAAACGTAGTACTTCTTCTACTCGTTCTTTTTGTTTGCTTTTACTCACTCCATAAAGTTGTGCAAAGAATAGTAAATACTCAGCTCCTGTCATCCAGTTATAGTAGCCATGTGATTCCGGTAAAACACCGATCATTTTTCTAATTTCTCGTTCGTTTCGTATAACACTTTTACCTTGAATAAGAACTTCCCCAGCTGTTGGTTTTAAAAGACCATCTAACATTCGAATAGTAGTTGTTTTACCCGCACCATTCGGACCTAAAAAACCATAAATATCGCCTTCGTTTACTTGTAAACTTAATTGATTAACAGCAGTGAATCCATTTGGATACTCCATTGTTAAATCCTTCGTTTGGATCATGGTGTACCTCCTCCTAATAATTGATGAAATAATAAAAGGAAAAGATGGGATAACCACCTTTTCCCTTTAGAAACGTCGATTATTCGTTTCCTTCTTGTCCCTCAGCTTCATTGTCCGCTTCAACTTTCACTACTTTTCCAGTGGCAGCATCAATTTTCACGTCTTGTACTCCGTTAGTTGACTGGATTTCAAAGCCGTAAACAACTACACCATCTTCATCTTCTAATTCAGATTCATTTACTGTTCCTGGTACTTCTTTTAATGCAATTGCTTGTGCTTCATCTGAAGTCAATTTTGCTTTTGCTTGAAGTTCCGCAATGTTATCGTCATTTTCTTCACTTTCTTCACTTTCTTCAGTTTCATTTTCATCGTCATCTGCATCATTTTCGACCTTAACAATATCTCCATTTATTGCATTGACTTTCACGTCATTTACATCACCAGAAGCTGTTTGAATTTCAAAGCCGTAAACAACAACGCCATCTTCGTCTTCTAATTCAGATTCATTTACTGTTCCTGGTACTTCGTTTATTGCAATTGCTTGTGCTTCATCTACAGTCAATTTTGCTTTTGCTTGAAGATCGGTAATATTGTCATCGTCTTTTTGATCTTCAGCTTGGTTAGTAGCTGGTGCGCTGTTACTCGCAGAAGCGGTAGAGATTACACTATTCCCTACTACTGCCCCCCCAATTAGTGTTGCAGCTAAAACTGGGATTATTATTTTCTTTTTCATCTGTATTCCTCCTAAAAATTATTGTGAATCTTTCTTACAGTCCCTATTCTGACAGATGGTTATGAAAAGTTAACGAAGCTTTTTTAAGAAGTTGATAAAACTTTAATGAGGATTTTCTCATTTTCTAGCGTGTTCACTAGTGTGCTGTGTTCCTCCCCCCTCACAGAACCATGCTTGCGCTATTTACGCACACGGCTCCTCCAAATCACCATTCACAAAATGTAGCTAATCAACTGCAGGTAAGGCATCAGCCCTCTCGATTTACTAACATTATGGAGCTCAATCCCTTCAACCATTTGGCTTTCGGCCCGCCACCTAACTGTCTACGCTTAAAGGCTAATGTTACCATTCGCCCTCCAAGACTCGAGACGAGTAAATGGCTAGTTCTTTCTCGAAGGGAATCCCAACCGCTATATGATACGACCTAGGCTCGGCCGCACACCTGCTTCGTTATTTTAATAAAATAGAGATCTATAGCTACATTACTCGAGGATTTTCTGATGAATAAGCAGAAAATCATTTTTTTAATACCTTAAATTACTTTTTGTAAACAAATGACTCGGCTGATTTCCAGATCAAGGCCTTTTTTCCGAAAATTGTTTCCCTTATACAAGTTACTTTATTAGTGGGTTTGGACGGGTTACCATCCGACCTTATCCATTATAAATTTCTTTGCACGAATTTATATTATTGAACATTTTGAGTCTTATAATACTTCGTCATAATTAATTCAATGCTAGTTCTTTATGAATTATAATTTTAAAACTGCTTCATTTATAAAGCCTACAATGGACAAAAAATATACCCTGCAGAGTAGACACTTTAAAAAAGTCTTCCCTACAGGGCTCTAGATTAGAATAGTTTATATAAAACCGAACTTATCTTTTATTAGATTTATTTTGAAAACGAAAATCTCTTACCCATAATGGAAATCTTATTGATAAACTCAAAAAGAGTGTAATCAATACTAATAACGCAGCAGTTTTTTCAGCAATTTCGGATGCATCTTCTACAAGTGCTTCTGACTGAACGTACCATAAATGTACAGGTAAAGTACCACCTGGCGATAATAAACTCCAATCCCACATTTCACCGGATGTTCCTGTTCCCCCTACTAGTAGTATTAAGGCCGACTCACCAAATGCCCTACTTGCGGCTAGGCTGACTCCACTAATAATGCCATTTAAAGCTGCAGGGATTACTATTTTCAAAATGGTTTGTGCTTTAGTCGCTCCCATTGCATAAGAAGCTTCTCTTAAGTCCATATGTATCGCTTGAATTGCTTCCTCAGTAACTCGTGTAATAACAGGCAAGTTTAAAAGCGAAAGGGTAATACCTGCACCAATAATCGTTAGACCAACATTAAATATATCCACGAATAGCACATAACCAAATAATCCAATTACAATAGAAGGAACCGATGCTAGACTTTCTACACAAGATCGAATAAACTCTGTCAATTTATTGTTTGGTGCATATTCAGATAAATACACTCCTGATCCAATTCCAATTGGGACTGAAATCAATAGCGAAATGAGTAACACATAAATAGAGTTAAGTAAAAATGGCCCTACTCCTCCACCCACATCAATTTCACTAGGTATTCCTACTAAAAAACTAAAAGAAATTTTGGTTAATCCCTTAGATAAAATATATATGAGTAATAAAAAAATGAGCACTAAGATAAGTGACGTGATTATCCATAAACCTATAGTGAACATTTGATCACTAATTTTTTTTATTTGTTTATATAACTTGTTAGTAGAATTACCATTCATGCTCATGCTCCTTTTACGCGAAGCTTCCTAATAATTATTATCAGTAAGTTTGAAATGAGTAGTAATAAGAACGCCATCATGTATAGCGCATAATTCCAAGTTGAATCGAACTCTACATCAATAATTTGATTTACAATATTACTTGTTAAAACTGAAGTTGGAGTTAATAAATCCGATGGCAGCTGGGGAGTGTTACCTATAACCATGACAACCGCCATTGTCTCACCTATTGAACGTGCCATTCCTAAAATAACTGCCGTGAAAATTCCAGGTGACGCTGCAGGTAAAATCACTTTTATAATTGTCTGCATCCTCGTACTCCCAAGTGCATAGCTTGCTTCTCTTAGCTCTGAAGGTACAGAAGAAATGGCATCATCGCTTATTCTAGAAATAGTAGGTAACACCATGATGTTTAATACTATAGCTGCCGCAAGTAATCCATCACCCATAGTGGCTCCTGTTATATTTCTCAAAAAAGGAATAAGCACTGTTAATCCTAGGTATCCATAAACAATAGATGGAATACCAACTAATAAATCTAGTACTGGACGTAATATACGCTTTAGCCAATTAGGAGCTATTTCAGAAGTAAAGATGGCAATTCCTATAGAAATAGGTGCTGCTAATAATAAAGTTAACCCTGTTAAAGAAAGAGTGCCTAAAATAAAGGTTGCTGCTCCAAACTTGTCATCATACGGTTCCCACGTCGTTGAAAAAAAGAACTCTTGAAAAGAAACATCTTTAAATACTAATAATCCTGTACGACCTACAAAAATAATAATAGATAATAATGAGAGACCTAATATTAATACACTAAAAAAACAAAACAACCTAAACATTCTATTTTGAAAATAGGTGCTCTTTGTAATTCTTTTTTCATATCTATTAGTAAACTGAGATCCCCTTAGCTCTTGCAACATTTTCGCCATAATTTCCTCCAAATACTAACATAATGCCAGCCTATAGAAAGGCTGGCATTTTAACTTATTTAGTAAAGAACTTATTTCATTTTACTAATTGGGATAAACTTTAATTTAGTTAATGAACCATTTTGGAATTTACTGCTTTGGATATACTTAATGAACTCCGCATCAGCACCTTTTGGAACACCTTTCGTTACTAGATAACCGTAACTCCAAATTTTATACTTTCCTTTAATAACATTATCAGTAGTAGCTTCTACCCCATTGAAACTAATTGCTTTAATATTCCCTTTTACATAAGCAAAGTCTACATAACCAATAGCATTCGGATTTGAATTAACAGCTGTTACCATTTCTCCACTTTTTCCAACTTCTTTATAATTTTCACCTTTTGTCATAAAATCTTCTCCAGCTAGAGCTTTCATTTGATAGTTTACTCGTGTACCAGAACCATGTTTTCGGTTTACAACAACAATTTCAGCATCTTTTCCTCCAACTTCTTTCCAGTTGGTAATTTTTCCAGCATAAATATTTTGTAATTGCTTTGTTGATAAGTCTTTAACAGGATTCTCTTTATGAACAATTGTTGCAAATGGAATAACCGCGATTTTGTGCGCTTTTAAATCTGTAAATGCTTTAAATCCAGGAACTTCTTTTGTAGCATCCCAATCCACTGCCCCTATTGTTGCAGCACCTTTTGAAACCGATTGTGGTCCTGCAATTGAGGAAGAACCTGAAACAGATACAGAAACTTTTGGATTAAGCTTTTTGAATTCTTTAGCCGCTTGTTGCGTTAGTGGAAGTAATGCCGTTGATCCAGCTACAACAATCTTTCCTGATGTTGCTGCAGACGCTATACTACTGATTGAGAAACCTAAAGCCAAAACTAATGACAAAGTTAAAATCGTTATACGTTTAAAAATACTCATGATTATAATCCCCTTTTCCTATTTTGTTAATGTTTCTATTTTTCCATTTTTAAGTAAAACCAATATTTCTCCATCTTTTCCAGATGTTGTTGCAACGATGGTTTTTCCATCATTGGAAACTGAGAAAGATGTTAACTCTAATTTTGTTTGGGCAATTTTGTTTAACTTTTTAGTAACAGTGTCCCACTTATAAATAACGGAATACCCATTACTTTCTCTCGTTAAAATCATTAATTTCCCTTCAGAAGTTATTAAGAGATTTTTAATGTCTATATTTGGAATAAGAGTTGAAACAACATTTTCTGTGTTTATCACTTTCACGTCTGGAAGTTTGTCAGTTTCCGTGTCTGCACTAATATATACAATATCCCCATTCTCTAAAAAGCCAGGGAAAACTTTATTATCTTTTGTAGTAGTTACAGAAACCGCCTTTGATTCAGCATCTTTTAAGTTAATAACATAAATTTGTTGCTCCGTGTCTGTTAAGTCAATACTATCTACCTCTGGAATTTCACCCTTAGTAAGTGATGTTGTTCCTTCTTTACCTACCACATAAAGAAGTTTGTTACCGTCAATTGATAAACGTAGATCGGTTTTGTAAATTAATTTATCTTCAAATATTTTTGTAATAGAACCATCTATCACATTAATTGAAGAAACTATTTCACTTTTATCGCCTTGAAGAAAATAGACTTTTTGGCTATCTTTTGACCAAATAAATTCTAATTTAACAGAATCGTCATTTAGGTTTATTCCATTTACTTTTTTAGCTACTAAATCTACTAAATAAACATAGCCATTTTCATCTGAATAGATAGCTTGTTTACCATTAGGAGACACTTTTAACTCAGTTGCATTTACTGTGAATTGTGCCTTTTTAGAAGACGTATTTAAAAGTAAAGATCGACTTTCTGTTTCCGTTTCATTCATTACAAGAACTGAATCATTGCCAACCCATTGCGGATTAAAAGTATCCCCATCTACTAATCCTGTAGTTGAAATAAAGTAACCATTTGTGAGTGGAAGTATATCTCCATCAAATGCTTTAACTAAATCGGAAAGATCAGCAAAGACGACATTTTTAACGATAATAGGATTTTCTTTTAGCATTACAGATTTATTATTCACTACCATATTTTTGTTTGATAATTTCAATTTAATCGTTTTACCTTTTTTCGTAACTAATACTTCATTATTTTTATTAACTGTCGTAGAAGCTGAATATAATTTCGCAATGTCTTGTACAGAATATAATTGCTTTCCGTTAATGCTTAGAGTTTTTACCTTTTTATCATTTCCATCTACAATCAATAATTTTTCCGACAGATTAATAGTCCCATTAACTGTAATTAAAAGATTTTTATCTACTAGTAGATCTCCACCTAATGTTTTTACGAGAGAATCAATTTCTACAAATAATGTTTTCCCTATCATTTTAGTGGGGGTGCTTAACTTGACTTTTTTACCATTAACCACTCCGCTTGCAGAGTTTACTTTATAAACAATTTTTTTAACTTGATTACCACTTTTTTTTGATACTTCATAAGATTTCGTTTTACTATTGTATTTCACAGTAGCAGCCATTATTTGAGATAATTGATCAACTGAATACAGTTTCTTCTTGTTTAAAAGTGTAATTGTGATTACTTTTTCTTGGCCATTTACAATAACAATATCTTTTTGAGAAATTTGCTGTTGTTGAGTAGTTGCTGCACTTACATTATTTATTGCTATTGGAGTAAATGCACTCCCTAAAAACACTGCAGTGGCCAAAGCTAGACTTGTAATTTTTCGCTTCATTTCTCTTCCCCCATTTAGTTTATTTGTTCTAATAGTGAACCTTCTTCGTTCAAGAGCTCTCCCCATGTTTGACATAACATCCCCAAAAAGTACTATACTTTTTAATTGTTAAAATAGTTATATTATTTTGTTAATTATTATTTTCTTATTGTAAAGAATTGTTTTATCCTATAATGAGGTTATGAAATACCAATACGTTGCAGAAACTCTTTTAGAAAGTTATCCACAAGTAAATGTTATTATAGTTCATAAACAAAAAAGCGTGGCGAGTCATATTGAACTCACCACGCTTTTGTATGTAAAGCAATTAAAGATCTTGATAATCTCGTTGATATCTGCCACCATCTTTTACTTCTGTATGGGGTAGCGTCATTTCCTTATTGACCTCACTGTTGCGTTAGCTCAAGTAGAAAACTTAACATTCTAATAATAATTTTAACATAAATATCCATATAAAATTTTGAATATTACATATTTATATTGTTAAGGGATAAAAGGATCTGTAACAAAACTCGTCCTTTTCTGAACACGACCATACTGGTTATAAAAGTTATTATTTTAAATCTATTATATGTAATAAAACTCTGTTCATTATTCTATGTTCAATAACCATTTCTTTGTAGTCTTACGTTACAATTAATATAGGATTAATATGGGAATGAGGAATGAATGTGTTAATTGGATATGCTCGAGTCTCAACAGGTTTACAAAACTTGGATTTGCAAACAGATGCACTAACACAATACGGATGTGTGAAAATTTTTCACGATAAGATGAGTGGGTCAAAAAAACAAAGACCTGGTTTAGAAGAAGCGCTTCAATATACTCGTCAAGGAGACACTATAGTTGTATGGCGATTAGATCGTTTGGGTCGAAACATGCAAGACTTGATTGACCTAGTAAATAACTTAAATGATCAAGGCATTGGATTTCACAGTCTTCAAGAAAACATAACTATGGATAGGAGCAATGCAACGGGTCAACTGATGTTTCATCTCTTTGCGGCATTTGCTGAATTTGAACGAAATCTAATTCAAGAACGATCCGTTGCAGGACGAGTTGCGGCAAGAGCACGAGGTCGTCTTGGTGGTCGTCCAGAGAAATACGGTGAAAAAGATATTGAAATGATGAAAGCACTTATTGATGGCGGGACACCAATCAAAGATGTGGCTGAAAGATGGGGGGTTTCTCGAACAACTATTTATCGATACTTGGAACGTAAATGAATCTGATATATAAGAACCAAGATTCTGCATCCGTGGAACGGACAGACCTTGCATATCTCACTTAATACTTTATAGTTGAAACTCATTTATCATTTACAACTGCTCCATCACAAGATAATTATGAATTAACCATCGGCACGTATATGATGGAGAGAATTACGGATTATTAAAGGTGACCTATGCATAAGTAAAGACGGTTTTTGTAAAAATAAATAAGCCGATTCGAGATTTGTTCTCGAATCGGCTTTTCTTTAGGTTTTTATTAGCTAAAAAAGCCCATCTATATCTATATCATAGCTTAATTGAAAACTCCTCAGTTAGCTTTTCGAACTCTTCAAAGTATTTTTCACTTAGCATTTTACTTGCAATATGGTTTGAATAATCAATATGATTTATTGTTATCATATCACCGTATTTACCTACTTCTTCTGTTTTTAGTGTAGTAGTAAATATGACTTGTATATCTAATTTGGAAAAAAGATCTAAAACGAGTAATTCTTTTTCTGTTGATAAATCTTCTGCACGGAAAGAATCTACAATAACTGGTAAATTATAATTTAATACTTTAGCTAATGAATACAGTTTGACTAAATGATAAACTGTAGCTTCACTACCTGAAAATATTTGATTACTTTTTGTGAAAATAGATTCAAATTTAAGATTACCCGCTGAATCAATGATAAAGTAAGTATTATTCATAAGATCTGTTATATCTTTTAATAAATCTTGTTGTTTTTGTATTATTTCTTCTGAATCATTTTGATTACTAAGTATATCATCTTCTAATTTCATTATTTCAGCGTCTAAATCGTTTATACGTTTTTCAGCATCGGTAGCAATATACATTTCATCTTTATAAGCAACTAACACTTCTAAACTAATCTCTTCTGGCGCAAGTATATTTTTCATTTCTTCTTGACGCTTATTTATTTCAAATGTATAATCCTCAATTTCTTCACTATACGCATTAATTTTTTCAGTAATTGATTCTAGAATTTGATTACGAATTTCAGGTGTTGAAACTTCAAAACTGTAAGAATGTTTACCCTCACTATAAAAACTAATATGTGTTGAGTTGCAATCCATACATCTTAATTCACCAGAATCAATGTTTCTGTTTAATGATTTTAGCTCTTTAATTGTTATTTCACATTTACTTTTTCTAGATAAAGCAGAATTCCTGGATTTACTAAGTTCTAAAATTTGATCTTTTACTTTCTCAATTTTTTCTATAATTGACTTAAAATTCAACTTATCATTAACGCTACTTAAGTAACTGGCTGCCGCATTTGTTGACTTTAATATTTTATATTGTTTTAGTAGGGTTTTTCTTTCATCCTTTAAATTACTAATCTTTCTCTTAACAAGGTCGACATTTTCAAGGGGTTTAGCATTAGTTTTAATATTAGCAGATGAGAACAACATATTATAAAAGTCGGTTTTATTATAAAAACCTTTGTTTGCGATATTGGATGTATCCTTTTTATCTTGTCCTACAAAATTTAATTGATAATATAGCTCTGGATCTACAATTCTTTCAATGCCGTTTTTTGTAATTGTCGGAAGCTTAAATATGCTTTTTGTCCAATATCTTTTTAATTCAGATATACTATGGAATACCATTAAACTATGATTGTTTTTTAATATAAATGAATTGGCTTTTCTACAAAGTGTATATTGTTTATCTTCTACTGAAAAAACAATTATATGATAATAATCCATATAATTAAAAGTAGATGGAAAAGCCGGAACATTACCTAAACAAAACATAAGACTTTGAATTAATATAGTTTTGCCACGATTATTATCATCGCTTGAAATAATATTTATAGTTTTTGAAAACGATGATTCAATATATGCTTCTTTAGAATTACCTATCGCTACCTTTTGAATAATCATTCTTGCACGCCATCCTTTACTATAGAAATAAAATACTTTAATGAAATAACATCAAAATCAAAACTTTGTTCAACCAATAAAGGATTTAGTTTTTGAAAAACTATATTAATATCATCATTAGGATTTGAAGAAATTGTTGAGTAAACATTTTCAAACAAGGCCCAAAATTTCTCTGCACGGTTTTTATTAAAGAGTGCCCTAGATAAAACGAACTGACAATCTTCTAAAACAATTTTTCTTTTTTCAACTGGGGCTCTATTTAAAGTTGAAATAAATGAAAATGGCACGCCCTTATCAAATGGATTTCTATTAATTATTCTCCCTAAAACTAATAATTTTATTTCACTACTAGTCATATGATGATAGTAATCAAGGGCTTCAAAACTCATTTCAATAGTTATATTTTCAACTACGCCTATATTTTTTTTGCTGGACTGTTGATCCCTTATTTCATTAAAAATTGCATTAAGAATTTCTTCATTCGGGATTATGCCTGGATGAATTTTAACGATTGATTTAACGTATTCACTTGGTTTTTTATCATCAACAATGAATTGTACTTTATCTAAAAATGCATCAATTTCTTCATCAGTTATAGAATCATAATCAATATATGTTTTTTCTTTAGACTCCTCAAGAAGGCCTTCTTTAATCTTATTAAGTGACTCAGGTTTTATATTGCTAATATCAAATATATTTAGAGAACTATCAATACGGACTGTGTTTGATACACCCCCAAGAAAAAGAAGATAATAACTAAATTCTATCTCACTGCGGAAATTTTTAAATAAAGTAACTAACTCTTTACCTATGGCTTTTGGAGATGAAGTTTTAGCACCTTTGGATTGTATATCCCAAAGTTTTTTCCCCATTTTATCCATACCTGTTAAATCATTAAAAAAATCAACTACAAAGAAATATATATTATTACTGTCACTTCTAAAATTCATTAAATACAATAAAGCTTTGGTTTCATATTCAGCACCTGAAGGTCTTAGTCTTTCTGAAGATGTCACTTTATAACTCATATTTATTTATACTCCTTTTTACCTATAATCAGCTTTATAATTTTACCCATAAATTTCTTTTTATTAAATATCGCGAACCAAAAATAAATATCCTTGCAAAAAGAGCTTGCTTAAAGAAGCTTCGTTTCTTTTTTCTTAATTCAGTTATAGCAGTATTCATTAAGGAACAATGCATGCGACAAGTATTCTATAAGTAAAGAAGAAGCCGAAGAAACCCTGCGTGGTAATTAATATTACTAGGCAGGGTTTCAATTATTTTGTTACAGATAAATTTTCAAAAGAATTTTTAAAAAGTGAATCGTAATCTTCTTCAGAATCAATTATTTTGAAGTTACCTAGAAATACTGCATTTGAATTATTAATATTTTCAAATAAATTTTCTAAGTATAGTTTAGCATGTCTATGTTCAGGCTCTTGTTCAGTTACTATATTGTATATATTTTTAGTTTTTTGACCATTAGAGATATTATCCAATCCTAAAGCATTCTCAAAATTTGATAGAGAAGCTATTATAGTTATATTTTTTGAATCTAGGCTTGTACACTTTTGTTTATAAATATTTTTACATTTTGTGAGTTGAGTTTTTAATTTTTGAACCGTGTCTTTGTCGTTATCTATATCGTGTATGACCGAATAGTCACTTTTAAACTGGTTAAGTATTTTCATTAAAGTTACAATGGTATCTTTTCCTCTAGCTCTTATAATATGATAGTTTGAAATATTATTGTTTTTCATAAGAGTTTTAAGTGCAATATATTCTGTGTCACCTTCAACAATAATTATATTGTCTGCAAAGAAAAATTCGTTTACGAAGGAATCAACATAATTGAGAATTTTCATGTTTTTAAAATCATCGGAATCAAACTTCTCTTTATCTGAGGTATATAGTTCAATAGCTTCATTAGAGTGAATTCTAAATATTTGTAGGCTAGTATGAGTTTCCGACAAATTTATTAAGATAGGTGAATGTGTAGAAATTATTAAGGGCATTTCTTCACCAATTTTATATAACGCATCACTTAATCCTCTAATTGCTTCTGGATGTAGAAAGGCTTCGGGCTCATCGATTAATAATAATTTATTTTCTATATTTCCAAGTAAATTTGCTTGAATCATATTTTGGATTAAAAAAATAAGACTCATTCTTTGTAGCCCTGTTCCTTGATCTTGCAAATGCATTGAACGTTCCTTATAATGAACAAAAACATTTGAATCTGTGTATTTTAGCATATCCTTGTAGGTGAAGTTTGTACTTTCTGCTCCTACAACTTCAATTGATAAATCTGGATTAGAAAACAATTTTTTTAAATTATTGCTAGCTTTTTCATTGATTAATGACAGTGATTTATCAGTATCCTCTTTTAATCTTTTTATAAATTCTGGTAAAGAATTAATTAATTCTCGATATTGATTAGTGAGTGCATCTCCATCCTCTAGAGAACCCTTGACTATTTTCAATAAATCATTTTCCATTGCATTTTGGTAAATATTCTGAACTTGTTTATTTACATCCTCAATTGTCATATATGGAGTTATATAATATGGAGGATTAGAATGAATCCAGCTAATTATTTCGTGATTTAGGGACTTATTTGTCATTACTTTATCTTTAAAATAGTATTTAGGAGCAGTCTCTATTGAATAAACTTTTTTAATTGATATTTCTTCAATTTGTTTGGAACCTTCTTCTCCTTCAATTTCTCTTTCAAACGTTGCTATTAGTTCAATTTCTCGTTCCTGATTATAGAAACAATTCCTTGGAATTGTTTTTGCTTTATTTTCATTCATAAAAAAACTATTAATTGCTTCTAAGAAGGTTGACTTACCTGTATTATTCCTTCCTGTTAATATAGCGATAGAATCAGTCCGAAAATTAATAGAGAAATTGTTTTTGAAAATTTTATAATTCTGTACAGAGAATTTTATTAATTTCATATTCGCACCTCAAATCTAATTTATTTTAAAAATGGAAGGTAGAGTAGAAATAACATAGTCTCATTCAAGGTCATTTGCCAGGACTTGAATGGACCTCCTCTACTTCTTTTCTAAAATGCATATGTTGGTAGTTCTATTTCTAACTAGATGGAAATTCAGTTAAAACAACGATAACTCTTGTTGTATTTTAGGACTTTGGTTAATTTCATGTTTTTCCTGATATGGATTCACATAAAAAATACAATCCTCGTGATTCGACGATTCATCAATAATTAGATTCCCATTATCAACTTGCTGCCTCAAAGCAACGAGCACATCAAAATAAATATACGGTCTTCCTAAAGTACTTATGGAAATACGTTTATCAACGTCAAAATTATTCACCATAATCCAACTAATCTCTACCGCACTATGTACACCATTCAACACAAATGCATAAGCAATATCCTCTAATTTTGCCCCATAACCAACCATTTCTTTGGAAGATTTAATAAGATTTGCCTCTTGATTTTTCTTTTTTTGCAGAAGTTTTTCCTTGTACTCATTTTCTAGCTGTATCCTTTTGATTTCCGCTTCACGATGAGCCTTTCTTTCAGCTTCCAACAAATCCTCGATCTGTTTCTTTTCTCGTAGTAGATTTTCAATTCGATCGTTTTCCTGTCGTCGTTTTTCGAGTTCAATTTCAACTTGAATTTTTCGTTTTTCCTCCATAATAGCTTCCATTTGTTTTTCAAAATACTTATTTAACCGATTGATTTGGCGGTCTAGTAAAGGGACATTAACCTCGATATGCTTTACTATTATTTTAGGAACTACTGTATTATCAGGTATTTTTTTATAATATTCATGACCATAATAGTCATGCTCTATTTTCCAAAGTAGTTCATCAAGTTCATGGTCCACCTTGTCTAACTCATTGATGACACCATCAATATCTTTCACATCAATATTCAGGAAGGTACTCAAGTGATCTCTCCCATATTGAATCGTTCTTCCTGTTTTCTGATGCTCTACAGTAAACTGGTAGCGTAACCCTCGACCACATGCACATTGACCACCGAGATTACCTAATCCAAAATCAAAAAAATCAATTATCATCCAATCCACGACATTCTTTTCATCTTCTTCAAGTGCAGTGTCTACAGACTTGATTGCTGAGATTTTTTCGTCCCTCATTGCATTTTCAAAGATAGTACGCCTACCACGCTTTACCTCGTTCTCTAAAAAATCACGTTGCTCAATAGTAACTAATGACAGCAGTTGTTCCCTTTCTTTTATAGAAAGCCTATTATACATGAGCATTCCCCTCTCAAAACATCTCTACTATGTACAGAAAATTATAATTAAATTCTACTATGGATAATCATACCATTTATTACTAAATTACTATATCCTAATTTAAGTAATACACCCATTAGTTCATGAAAGATATGTTTTGCCCTACCTCGATTTGCAGAAAAGAATCCAGAACCACAAATACCTCTAATTCTGTTTTGTTTTTTGGTCATTAGTTACAGATAAAAATTCGTTATAATACTTTTTTACATGACTCCCCTATAAACAAAAATTCTTTATCTACACCCATAGATAATGCTTTAGATTAATAAAAAAATGCAGCAAAAAAGAAGGAGATTCTCATCTCCTTCTTCGCTATCTCTAATACCATCGTTTTTGATAGCACATTTTATAAAAGTTTTTTATGGAAATCTTCACGAAATTCTTGTTTGAGTGTACTATCGTCAGTATAAAATTTCAGACCGATTAATCGGACTTGATCATTTTCGCTCAAAACTTCAATATCTTCTCTGGTAGTTAATGACAACAAGAATTTTTGTTTCCACTCGTCATGTACCAGTAGGTTACCTCCTTTCGGCTCAATGAACACCTGATACGTATAATCCATATCCTTTAGATACAATAAGAAGTCCGGCATAAACCCTCTCACACCGTCAATCTCGACAATCTTCACTTTCCGTTCATTTCGAATCAGATACACTTCCTCATATCGATCTCTTAAAGCTTCGACATAGTCATTCACAAAATCAATCAAGTTGCTTTCTAAACCGTTCACAATGGCTTGATCGTAAATATACCAATCATGGTCACGCATATTTCGAGTACGAATTACTTGAGTTACGTTAATCCGACGATTCACTTTATTCAGCTCAACCACATAATCATCAATTAACTGAGAAATAGCCACCCCTTCAAAGACAGGCGTTCCTCGTTCCTTCATGTAATTGGCACGAATATTTTTTTCTGCATATGCAAGGAATCGTTCGACAATTGACAAGCGCTCTTTTGGTGACAGTTCTTCGACTGTCATTCCTTGAGGAAGCGATAAGTTGATTTTTAATTCGCCTAAGAATAATGAATCTTCGATGAATTGCTTTATGCTGTAATGCTTGGCATGTAGGCTTTCAAGTTATGAAACCTAAAAAATATATTTTCAGAAAAATTAAAGTATTTAGTTACTTCATTTTTCATTTTTTATTCCATTGACTAATCCCTTCGTATGCGAATGTAACGTTTTCCTACAAGTGTTACTTTCGATAAATGCAAAACTTTTAATCCGGTTCTAGCGTAAATGTAGCTTTTGTTGACATACCCCTTGAATCTAAACTTCACTTTATTCTAAAAAAAGAAAAAGCTGCCCTGTAAAGGCAGTCGGATCTTCGACTAAAGCATTCCTTAGTTAAAGATTACCAAATTAATTTATTTCACTTTAAGTCGCACATTAAAAAGGAAAGACGGAAAAAGCACTTAAACTTTCTTCCGTCTTCTTATAGCAAATGATTAAATATCTTTAGTCAATCTAAATTCATTCTATGTTTAACCATTTCTCTTCAAAATCACTTTTGTCTTCTTCAAAGTATTCATTTAAGAAGTCAGCAAATGTCTTACTGTCAACGTACTTAAACTTATATGCTTTGAAATACTCAGATAAGAATTGAAGTGCTTCCTCTTGCCCTCCATGGTCTTTAAAGAAATCCCTTAACAAAATCGGAGTTTTCCCATAGACAGTAGGCACATATTCAGCCTTTTCAAATTCGTCTAAAGCAAGATTTACAATTCCATTGATTGAACTAATCTGCGACAAATTATTTGCAAACTCATAACCAACTACTTCATTATATTTTTCTGTTAAGTACATAGACGTTACAAATTCAGTTAAGCCTTCATCTAACCACGCATCTTTATGTGGATCATTTGATACCATGTAATAAAACCATTGATGTGCAATTTCATGAACAAGTGTATGTTCAAAATTTTGTTGATCATTCGAAACTTCAATCACATTTGGATATTCCATTTGACCATTGTTTCCGATAATGTCTAATTCATGAAAAGGATTTTCTCCCAGGTTCGATTCTAAATAAGCATAAGCTTCTATCGCTGATTTAGACATTTCTTCTGAGAAGTCAGGTTTATCTGATGGTAAAAATACTCTTAAATTTGTATCATTCACTATTGCAGATTTACTCGTCCATTCTTTTGGATTTAACAGACCTAAGTAGAAATCCTTAATATTAGTTCCTTCTATCTTTCCTGAAGAAGCTGGAACAATGAGACCATCCTGTCCTGAACTTACAACTAAATAATCTTTTGGAAGTTCATAATTCACTACATAATCCCCATAACTCGTATGATAGGATTCTCCTTTTATATCAAAGTCTTTAATGTTCCAGCCTTTTTGGTAATGTCCCAGCATTGGATACCACTGTGCCAAGTGAAAATTATCATTTACTTTAGATAAGCGAGTACCGTTTTCAGGTAATTCCAAAGTATAATTTATTTTCACATTTTTCGTTTCACCTGGTAATAATTCGTTTGTAAGCTTTAGTAAAAGTTTATTGTTCGTTAAATCGTAAGGAATTTCTTCATCGCCCAAAGTAATCTGATTGATAGAAAAGTCTGCAGTATCATTGATGGATTCTGGTTTATTTTCCGCTGTAAACGCATTCGGAATAAAATAAAATCCGATGTCTTTCCAGGCATCTTGAGATTCATTCCTCACGGCAATTTCAGCACTGATATGGAATCTATTTTCCTCATCTAATTTAACATCTAGAAGATATGCCCCACTTGCCCCTGGGTTAATTGTTTCTTTTTTTGTGAGTTTTTTGGAATATGGATTTCAGCAACGTAATCTCCTGCCAGTGCTGCCACTCGAGCTAACAAGACAAAGTGAGATTCTGCTTTTGGTACTTCATATGTTAAAATCACGCTGGTTTTACCCGGCGATCTAAAATTGAAATTATTCTTCCAATTACCTTTTTCGGTTACTTTCATATTGATAATAGAGTATTCTTTTCCAGTTTTATCAATTACCTTAAAGCCTTGAGGTTTATAGGTAAAGCCACCCACATCTTTCGACTCCATGGTAATCGGAATTGAAATTAATTGATTATTTTCGTTTGGTAAGACAATGTTGGTTGGGGTTTCAACCAATTCACCAAACTTAAACTCTCTATCTATATCTTCTCCTAACACAAAAGAGCGATGGGCATTTTCTTTTAGCTCTTCAAACACTGCATTGCTAGGTTCATCTTTTTCCTTCACTTCCTCGATTACATCATTACTCTTAGATGAAACAGGTAACAAAGTTCCTTTTGTTCCTTCTGATACTGATGTTCCAACTACTTTTCCAGAGGATGTACTATCGTTATCAGGTATGGCATAAATGAACAAGGATAGTATTCCCACAATTAATCCTACCCCCGCTGTACCGATAGCCCACTTAAATTGTTTCTCAACTTTTTTTGAATTTTGGAGTACCCCACTTATAGCTTGGTATGGTAAAATGCGTGCTGCTTTTCCAGCAGGCAATACAGCACCTATTACCCCAGTTGTGATCGGAATAAGGATGGTTGAGAATAAGAAGACAAATTCTTCGGTAGGCATTTCACCATACATGCGATAAATAATAATCAACGCAATTCCTAGACCAAATATCCCCGCTAAAAGACCACTCATAGCACCTTCCAACAACACAAGAAGGCGAATTCCTTTATTATGCCAACCCGTAGCTTTCAAAACAGCTATCTGCGGTTGCCGTTCAGCAACATTTTGCCACATGATTTCGGTTGTGGTTAATACAGCTATGAGAAGTGCAACCCCCATCGCCACGTAATGCATCATACCAACTTCAAGTGCGACAAATTCACCTAGCCAAGTAGCATATAGAACACCCTTCAATCTAAATGTCACGAAGAGAAAGAAGATAAAAAGGCTCGTAGGGACAGCGATAGCGATAATGGACAGCAAACTCCGTTGCCATTGTGTAAACAAGTTATTCATACTCATTCCAAGTACCGATTCGGCTCTGACAATTCGGTTGGTCCGTTTTGATACTTCCCCAGACCTCATTGACTCGTAAGGTTTGATTCGTTTAATTAACCATATTGGAATGAGCGAACCTAGCCAGTAAATCGCTAAACCACTCACACCAATTAAGAAAACCCTCACTAGTGTGGTGTCTATGCTTCCTGAAACAAGAAACGCTCCAAGAATTAACCAACTGATTAGCGCAACAAGCCCCCCTAATATGGTTGACTCTAAAAAGAGTAGTTTAGAAAGTTGTGAAGGTCTCCATCCTAAAGATAGCAAAACTGCGAATTCTTTCTTCCTAGCAAATAACATGATAATGTTCGATGCAAACACATAAACAATTGCCACTAAAATCACACTAGCAATGACTCCTGACATGCCGATTTTTGCTTCTTGGAAAATTGAGATGGATGATCCAAGTTTAATCCAAGGTTGCTGAACCCATCCAAGTGCTTTTTCACCGGCTAGACCAGGTAAGTGAGTCAAAGCATACTGAGGTGAAGATCCCAGTGTAATGTCTGTTATTAGACCCGTTTTCTCCTCGATTTCATTGGCAACCTTTTGTAAAAGAACTTCACTATCCTCATTCATCGTTTCTACACCTTTAACATTTACGCGAATTGCCGAAATCGGGGTATCCCCTAAGACACGCGCCGCTGCATCTAAGGTTGTTAAAACGAGAGGTGGTTTCGTTAAAAATCCATATGCATCATTTGTTGGTTTCATATCTTTAGGCGGATTGACTGGATTATTAGATGAATCCATTACCCACTGAGCTTTTGCGGGAAAGTACGTCTCCATTGGCAATTCCGTTAGTGGATCTTTTGATACCTGCAAGTTCTGAGGATCAAAGACTCCAATAAAATTCATGCGTAACTTTGGCCATTTGGAACTATCCTCGCTATAAGGATTAAATTGTCTATACATATTTTTTGTGTAAAAAAGTGAATCTTCAGGGAGCTTAAATGGCTCTACTTCATACGTATATGGCCATCTTTCTCCGTAAGGGCTCGTCACGGGATTATATTTGACCGTTGAGGGCTTTAGAGCGACCCAGACGGAATCGGGGAGTCTCAGAATGCCAGCATCGGAAGGATTTAAAATCTTTTCTATTAGCATGCCATGAACGTCAGTTGTATTATAGGAATATTGTTTTACTTGTGTTCCTTTGATTGTATCTAAGTAGCTTTCTTTTCCTTTTTTTTGAATATCTACAATTGTTTCATGTTGATTAGTATCAAAAGGAATATCCATCTTTTCGATTGTATAAGTAATGTCAGAATCAACAAAATCTTGATTACTTATAATTACTGGAATCTGAATTTCCTCAAGCCCTTCAACAATTTCAAAATTAGTAAAGGAATCATCCTCACTAAAATATCGACTGTTATCGCTTGTAACGATTGCCTGATCAATGCCAACTAAAGCTGCTTCAGCTTCTGGATCTATACCTGCAATCATTACTTCTGTGCCGTAGGACAACGTGTACATTCCTGGAGTAACACCATAATCACTAGCATCCGGTGGGAACCAAGGACCAACAGTTACATAATTGTTGTATTCCTCTGTTTCTATTTTTGCACCTGTATTCGTTTTCTCTACGATTTTTACCCGATAAATTCCGGGTTCTTTAATATCTGGATCTTCCATTTCTACATGGTTAGTGCTAGAACCAATCATTGCGATTGGGGCTGCAATGTCCACACCCGAAATTTGTTTTATCTTCTCATATTGCTCAAGGCTTATTCCACCTTCCATTCCACTTAAGTAGTTAGGCTCTAAAAGGTTCAAATCCTCAGTAACGCTTCTACTCCCTTGTGGACGAACGACTAGGTGATAGGATGCCTTCCACCTCTTTTGAAGTTCATCAACTACAGTCCCGTTATTTGCTTGAGTAATGCCAATTAGATAACTAAGCCCTGTACTTAATATCAAGACCCCCACCAGTAACAATATAAATCGTTCTTTATTTCGCCACCATGAATTCCAGATGAATTTAAGCATATTGATTTACCATAGTATCAGAAACAATGACTCCGTCTCGCATTTCTATTTTTCGATTAGCACGATTGGCAAGTTCAGGATCATGTGTAACAAATAGAACGCCACACCCCTTGTCTCGATTCAAAGAAAACAATAATTGAAAGATAATTTCTCCTGTTTCCGTATCTAAGTTACCTGTTGGTTCATCTGCAAGTAACCAATTTGGCTCGTGCACTAAGGCACGTGCGATTGCTACACGTTGTTGTTGGCCCCCAGATAATTGAGAAGGTAAGGAATTGGATTTGTCTTTTAGTCCAACCATTTCAAGGAGCTCTAGTGCACGTTGTTTTTTATCGTAAGGGACTTTACGTCCAAATAATGGAGCCATAATATTTTCAATAGCAGTAAGTGTTGGAATAAGATGAAATTGTTGAAAGATAAAGCCAATGTTTTCAAAACGAAAATCTGCCATGTGTTTATTGCTCAATTTATTAGTAGGTTTGTTTTCATATAACATTTCTCCACTTGAAGGGATATCGAGTGTTCCCAGAATGCTTAATAACGTGGATTTTCCTGACCCAGATGGCCCAATAATGGATACAAACTCCCCTTCTTGCAACATCAAGTCGATGTCTTTTAATGCGTAGGTTTCAATCCCATCACCTTTAAAAATCTTCTCTATCTTTTTACACTCCATAGTGTTTTTCAAATTAATCCCCCTTAAAGAATTATTTGTAAATTCTGTATGTTACAAATATAACAGAGAGGGAACTGAGTGTAACTATAGTAAATTCAGAAATATGTATCTCTAATAGAAATAAGAGAAACATTCTTTAATATCACGATGAGTGTCTTTTCTATTAATTGAACCCTGATTTTGTTTATTAAACTAATCTGTCCTTTACCTTTAATATTTATTTTGAAACGCTAAAGTATCGACTATTAATGTTCTAGTGTGAGATAGTCATGACGCGAATGTAACGTTTTCCTATAAGTGTTACATTCGCATCTTTTACAAAGTAATCAATCTAAACGCCTTCTATCAGGATTCCAGCGAGTAACTCGTCGAATTTTCTTTATCAATTCCAGTTTATAGGCTATCGTTATACCATAATGAAACAGGAGTTCTATTCGTATCGAGGTGGAGATGCATGGATGAATGCTCATTAACTGTAGGTGACGTGAAATACGATTTGATTGGCAATGGCAATTACCATGATTTATTAAGAAAAGGGAACATGCGTAGACAAATTCCATTGAAGGAAAAGGCCTATAATACATTCGTATTTTTCGATATGTAAGAGGGTTAGCGAGTTTAGAAGATTCGTTGCAGGATGCTCCCTTGTTTACGACCAATACAGGCAAGGCTTACACCCCTTCTTATTTATCACAATACTTAACCGAACAAATTGAGAAGAGTGACTTACCATTCATAAAGAATTGTGACAATAAAATCGGACCATACATTTCGTCATGCACCTTTGCGATTATTTCAAAAATCAACAAAGCTGATCTATACGATATTACGAGGTCGCTTGGGCATGAGAAGATTGTAACGACGATGATCTACTTGGAGAAAATCTTTGAGATGGAACGTCATGCGATTCATTCTTGGAGTTCCGAGATGTTAGGAGAATATATATAAATAAAAGGGAGCATATATTTTAGTAACGGGTTATCTTGAGAGGTGCAAAATTTCAAATATCCCTGTAAATAGCTATTAAAAACTAAATGGGATTAGCATCGCAATAAAGCTGTAGCTGTACACTTTTGTCATTTTTTGATAAAAAAAGATATAAAAAACACTGAGATTATATACTCAGTGTTTTTTTCGTTATAATTTTTAGTCAGCTGAATTTTCTATTCCCTTCTTAAACTAAATCACCCGTTAGTGCAATAAGAGATATTAGTTTTGGTAACAAGTCTCATATTCGTCTTTCATTAACAAACTTTTACAAGTCACTTTAGTATAATGTTTTTTCTTTATCGTCACTTATATTTTTATATGAGTTAATCATTTCCAGTGTTAGTACCGCTATTATAAATCCAGTAATTCCTCCAACAATATTGATCAACAAGTTGATTATTGTCAGAGCGTTGAAGCCTCCTAAAACTAAACCAAACTCATCAAATAGCAAGCGGAATATTTCAATTCCTACACAACTTAGTACAACAATAGAGATTGCTTTCTTGTTACTTTTTAACTTGAATAGAATAAATAGATAAATACCTAATGGTACTAATAATATTACGTTGTAAAGTACTGCTGAATAACTCCAAATAGAAATATTGAAGTTCAATTCATCAAATATTCCAAACCAGTCATTAGTTGATATAAAAGTTCTACTATTGTCTGTTGGATTTTGAGGATGTGTAAATCCACCGATTTTCATTTGAATTAAGCACATTAAATAAAAGATAAAGCTGTATAATATAACTCGTTTTAAATTACTCTTTTTTACTTTTCTAAAGAAATCAAGAAGTACATCTATAAAAATATATACCAGCAAAATTAAGAAACCTAAAGGAACAATATTAAAAAGAATGTAAGTTGAGTGCAAATTTACACCTCCCATTTTTTAGTCAAGGTTTATTTTACTTGATTTAACAAAATTAAGGAAATACCATTATTGAACTAAACTGTTGCTTTAGTTTAAGAAGGAAATTAACCTTCAAAATGAAATACTAATACAACTACGTCTTCAGAAAGGCACAATTTGGCTACAAGATATTTTATATGTGTCCTCGTCACTCTTATTAGCATCGCATGAGTGATCCGCAACATCATCCCAATCATTCCACAAGACATAATATTCATCTTTTTTATTACTAGCCCCATTTATTTCTATCACCGCGAAAAAGCTTTGATAAGGATGCCCAGCATTTTGTATATAATTTCTTATTGCACTTCTTGGAGAATCGTCATTGTGCAATATTGGAGCTAAAATTGGAGGCGAAATAATAAAGAATATTAAGACAATAAAAAGAATGAAAATAGTGTTCCACTTAGAGATAACCAAACCAACCACAATTCCCATAATACACGCTATTACAACTTTAATTAGAAAATTATCAAGAGGTACGTCAATTATATGTACTTTAAACTTTTGAAATAAAGTTGCATCTGGAACATAATCTTGCGAATAACCTATACCTAAAGCTATAGCTAAACTAATCAATGTATAAACAAAAACAAAAGTAATCAAAAATGATTTTAGATTCATTAAATGCCCTCTCAACTCTTAGATTTCATCCATCACTACATAATTGTTGTTAAACTAATCTGTCGCTTTAGTACAATAAGTTCAACAAAAAAAGGCTTTAATCCTTCCTTGATCAAATCCTCTTTCAATTTATTTCAGCTCTACAATCTATTTTATCTTAATGTTTCGGATAATCGTATTTCATTAAAAATGGAAGAATCATCGTAATAAGCAGACTATATATAAGCGCCACTGTAATAAAAAACGGAATAGTAAATGATTGGTTTTTTGCATGTGGAGTTAAAAGAACTAATATTGGTAGAAATATTAATAAAGCTGGTAAATACCTGGAAGAATAAGTTATCTTATACTTCGTGCCACAATGATTGCAACTAATAGGTCTATAACTTAAAATGAGCGATTTTAAAATTTGACTCCATTTAAATCTTTTTTTACATTCACAACATTTTTGTATTCCCATAATCTCCATTTCCCCTTTCTCTAATTAACTTTAATACGTTTAAAACAAAATCAAGTTCCAAATATGATTATATTTTCCATTTATCATAAAATATTTCGATATCTATTTAATTAAACTAACCTGCTTCTTTAGTTAAAGTATTCAAAAAAAAGTGACGTTAATCCTTTAATGGATCAACGCCCCCGTAGGTTTAATAACTTATTTAATTCGAACTTAAATAATTGAGGACTATATTCATTCTTTTTACCGTATAATCTCCTTCTATCCTTAATATTGGGCAAACTAAGTCCGACATCCAATGTTCGTGTAACGCTTTACTTCTAACTTCCATTCTTCCTTCAAGATGGCACAAATCCTTCAAACAGGAATGCTGCCCCTTTAGTTTAATAAGAAAAAAGCTTTACCCCTTCTTGAAGTAAAGCACCCGTTAGTGAAACAAGAATAACTAATTTTCACTATTATTTTTATGCAATTCTTCTCTTAGTTTTTTTAGTTCTTCTGCTTGTTTTAGTACATTATTATTTACTCGTCTAATCGAATCATATATTGCAATCAATACTGCTAATAGCAATATTACAAATAACAAATCCATTCAAAATCCCCCTATACATAACCTTGAAAATTATTACCATGTTGTTGCACTAACCTGCTGCGTTAGTTCAATAAGGATAAAGATTGAAAAAGAGATATCCCTATGTTTATTGTAGAATAAGCTAATTTTTTTTCGAAAAATATTTCCATAATACGAATTCTATTACCGCAATATGACCTAGAAATACTACTCCCATAGGGAAGAATAAAAAAGTATAATACAACCAAAAAGAGTCATCGACTACATCAATTATTAGATAGAAAAAATATAATATAACTATTATTGAAATGCAGTAACTTACAAATAAGTTACTTTTCCAGAGAACTAAAGAAACTACAGTTAGTGTAAGAAATATTAATAAAAAATGGATTAAGTAGTAAATCTCAATATCTTTATTAATAGTAGTCCAGATAAATAAGCTAACCCCTATTAGAGCTAGGATAACTTTAAACATAATTATAAATTTATTCATTATTCCACCCCTAATTGGCTTTAGCAGATCACTGATCTTCAACTAAAGCACCCGTTAGTTGAATAAGAAAAAGGCTATACTCCTTCTTGAAATAAAAGCAACCGTTAATCATATACAAGTGCTTTATTTAAGTTTTACTTTTACCTGTAAATATAATAACCGCACCAACAACAATGACAAATATAAACGCCATTAAAGCAAGACCGAAAACAGACTGTTTTAAGAAGATGCTAAAAATAACGATAGGTGTCCCAATCATAGCGACAATTGATGCAAATTTCATATAACGGACAACATTTGGAGAAACCTCGGGTTCCTCTTGGTACATCCAACGTTTTCCAAATAAAAAGCTATCTTCAGGAAAACTATAAGTCCAAATAAAGAATGCATAAAGTGGAATCATAAAAATTACTGCTATAAAAATTTCGCCAATCATATTTCTCCCCCCCGAAAATTTGATAACATAACACTCCTAAAGTAAAATGCGGCTTTACTTTAATACGAATAAAACGAATAGATGTTTCAAACTTAATTGAATTTTCCATTTATATTTATCTAACCCTGCTTTTCTTATTGAAGTAAAGCACCAAGGACATTCATATTGAATGACAATGAAAACAAATACTTTATTCTACTCAAGAGAAAGTTGGTGGAATCCTTCTTCAACTATCCTGCCTCGTTAGTTCAATAAGAAAAAAGATTTTCCTAAACAACCTATGATCTTTAACTAAAGCACCCGTTAGCATAATAAGATACCTATTCTTTCTCCGTTAGAAAGGACTCCTAATGAAAAAATGACTATAATAATTACTAAGAAATAAGACTTTTTTAATTGAGTTTTCTTCCATAAAAATATGTTGTATTTATACGCGATTTTTTTATTGAATGGAGTGATGATTCCTTGATCATAGGCATATTGAGTAAGCCCGTAGCATAGTCATTGATTTTCTGCGCCAAAGAGAGGCTGTCCTTAAAAGTCATTTAATTGACTTTTGGGCCAGCCTCTCATAGATTAAAAAAAATTTTTTCTATTTCATTGTCATAATTAGTTACAAAGAGCTTGTTGGAAGACTTCAACTAAGTATTTACTTTACTGTACTTTGTTCAATCGGCCAATGATTTCCAATTTTCATCTCTTTTTTCATATTTTAATGGTTTTCTTACCTTAGATATAAACCTCTCTTCCATTGCTCCAAAACTAAAATAGTTTTTCTGTGCATCTCTTAAAGATGGTTCATTAGGTCCTCCCCAATAATCAGGGTCTTCAAACTGAATATCACAATCGTGCCAAAAACAAATTTCACAAATTTCTTCTGAGTCTTTTTCATTTAATGTTTTATACCCACAACAATCACATGTATACTTCTCCAAAGAAAAAATCATTCCTTTCTATTAAATTTTATAATAATTCTCCATTTCAATATAAAAAATATTTTATGGACCATCTACCGCTTTCTTCATCTCCTACTTTTCACAGACTTTTTCCGCTTTTCAATAACCTTTTTCGGTTAATCCTCTTGTTCTTTCATTTCCTTCTTTTGGCGACTCACCGTGTCTCACCATATAAACAAATGTACTCATAATATTTTTTCCCCCAAAGTGTATCTCTTATTTACCCACAGCCCAGTTCTACTAAAGCACCCTTTAGTTGAAGAAGGATTTTCTAATTAAAAAGCTTCTTTTACTGACCATCCTATTAAGTAAATTCTGAATAATATCCAGTCTGCTTGTAAATTCGATATCTCCTTATAGGTTCCTTCTTCAACTAACCTGCTGCGTTAGTTTAATAAGAATAAGAGTTGTTTAAGCATCCCGACGATCTTTAACTAAAGCACCCGTTAGCACAATAACCTTTTTAGTTGGAACTTAAATAATTGAAGACTATATTCACTCGCTCTTTTACCGTATAGTCACCTTCTATTCTCAATATCGGGCAAACTAAGTCCGACATCCAATATTCGTGTAACATTTTACTTCTAACTTCCATTCCTGCTTCATCATATAAGGAAGCCCACTCCAAAAAAGCCTTTGATTCGTCGTATTTACTACCACCATCTAATATCTCATTCCCATACCTTTGAAATTCCCTTTGTTGCAATCTCTCGAGTCTTACATTTTGGGGAATCCCTAAAAATATTACTAAGTCAAAATAAGTTTTAAATTCGTCACCCCAACCACATATTGCCCCCGAAACAATACAGTTTTGATATATTGATAAGTCATGTTTTAGCATTTCTCTTCTTTCAGGTAATGGTCTTTGTTCTGTGAACTTAGTTATCCAAAAATAGTCGTCTATATCAAGATGAGTATAAGGAAGTTCCTGTGATAACGCAGTTCCGAGTGTCGAAGTTCCTGAACCAGCAGCACCAAATATATGTATTTTTTTAATCGAAATTTCCTCCTCTAAAATGCCATTTCTATCGTTTTCGATTATACAGATAAAACTCACTTTAGAAATTCCCTTCTTAAACTAACCTGCCGCGTTAGTTCAATAAGAAAAAGCTACCCTAACAGACAGCCACTTGCCTAACTAAAGCACCCGTTAGTTTAAATACAATACTTCACAATCTTTTTTACTCCTTGTTCAAAATGCTTCCAAACCTTTGTTGTATCTTACTTACAAAGAACTTGCATAAAAACTAAAAACGTGTATAAATAATTTTCATAGGAAAAGCCACAAAATGTTGATTCAACAATATTTTGTGGTCTTTAATGTACTCCCAAGCCTTTATTTGGAAACGTTTTATTAGGGTATTTTGTGTATTTATAATTACATTAAAATCCTTTAATATTCTGGTCATTTCAGGGTGAAAAGTTATTGAAGTATTATTTTTTATTAATTGTAATTTGAGTAGTTTCTAGTCCTAATCGCTTTTTTAATTCTTCGGATACAGTAAATGAAATAGTTGAACCCTTTTCTACATCTACAAATTACATAGTTTCCAAAGCGTCGTTTGGTAACATTTCTTTACTTAGCGTTGTAAATCTGACGATAATCCTTGCTGCACTAAACTGCTACGTTAGTTCAATAAGAAAAAGAGCTGATCAAGCAGCTCGATGAACTTCAACTAAAGCACCGATAGTTGAAGAAGGCAGTTTTATCTTTCTCTACTTACTCTACTCTTTTATATTTATCGATATTATCAAAAGGGACATAATGCTTTAATTTTGTTTCATCAATACCTTTTTCAATTCCCTCATATGTGAGAGAATATTCAATTTGTTTAACTCCATTATGTGCATAATAGATATATTGAACAAAAGGTTCATCTTCGAAAACTACAACGGTATAAAATGCTGGTAATTTGAATCTCCATATCCCTTCAACAGATTTTATTTCATTCTTTTCATAACCTTGTTCATGCAGTAGATAATTAGTCACACTCTTTTCATATGTATTTTTAATGTCTTGTATTTTTACAAAGGTAACGATAACCACGAATAGAACTATCACTAAAAATGTCACCATAATTTTTTTCAACCTACTCAATAATCAAAGCCCCTCTTATTCAATTCTTTGGAATTCTTATTGAACTAAACTACCCCGTTAGTTGAATAAGGCGGATCCATTCTAAAACCCACCTCTAATCGATACACCTGAATTATACCATAATTTGGTTATTCAGAAAAGTTAAAGTATTTTGTTTTTTATTTTTTTATTCCATTGAATTATCCCTTAGTACGCAAATGTAACGAAATACTATAAGTGTTACATTCGCTTTTTTTAACAAAGTCAACAATTTAAACGTCTTCTATCAGGATTCCAACGATTAACTCGTCGAATTTCCTTTATCAATTCCAGTTTATTGGCTATCGTTATACCATAATGAAACAGGAGTTCTATTCGTAAAAGGAGGAGATGCACGGATGAATGCTTTACGACATACGACCGTCCAGCCGATCTGAAGCAAAAACAAACCAGACAAAAGAGCTTGCTTTAGAAACTAAAGCAAGCTCTTTTCATAACTTATTTGATCATCATATCGTATAAATATAACTCGAATTGTTCTGTACTTTTAGGGAAATCTTTTCTGATTACTTCACCCTGGTAAATTGTGTCTGATGTTTTCAAATCAATAACAGTGATGTTAGCCTTTGTTTTTAAATTCGTTACATGGGTTGTCACATATAGCTTACCATCTTTCATGATTATAATTGGTGGTTCTTCATTACTTGTTTCGTTTGATTGCTGTATAGTAAATTCATTATCAGCTTGATCGTTCTCTAAGCTATAAGGAGTTACAACCAAGTTTTCCCCACTAAATTTCGAGAAATAAATCGTTGAACCATCAAAAAAACTGATTTGATTCTCTTTCAAACTGTCTGGCAATTCAATCGTCTCTTTTTCTTTCGTTATTAAATTGTAAGAGATTAATTCCCGATTTTTTTCTTCTAGCCTATACGATTCTTCTTCTTGTATCATTTTTTCTTGAGTTTTTATGAATAAGAGATTTTCATCCCCTTGTTTATGGCTTGTTTGGATTAGTTCTGCATAGATTTGTTCATTGCCTTGTGGTTCAGGGATGGATAAAATCGTTTCATTACTGTTTATTTTTCCAGTAGATATGTCGATAGAGTAGATATGTTTTTCATTAAAGTATTTCTCATTCTTGCTAGTCCTATTTTGGGTAATCACTTTTAGTTCGTTATCAACCACCTGGACATCGTCAACAAATATATGTTCAATTACTGACCTGTCTGGAACTTTAATAGAGAAGGAAATTGTATTGCCATCGTCTTTATCTAATATAGATATAGCGAATTTGAAATCTCTATTTGTAAATGTACCCATTTTATATTTCACGTCTGCATAAGCTAGCAACTTAGCGTTCTCAAAAAACGATCCTAAGTTATGATTTTTTCCTCTCATAAAATTATGATGCTCCTCTTGTAACTCCTGAATCATTGGCGCAGGGCGTCCTACAACTAAGTCTATTAGCGAACTGCCATTTATATATTCAGACCCATTTGAGGTGATTTGCAATTGATTGTTCGTATAATTCATAGAATTCCCTTCATGATAGGCTCCTTCCAACACCATTGATTTTATTTCTTTAGCGTTTCCGACCTTCTTATTTATCACAAACTCTGGGTATTGTGTTGCCGAAGTAGCAGAGTTAACATAAAATGTTCCAATGCTAAGCACAATTACAGCGATAATTGAAGTAAACTTCCAATACTTTTTCATTTCTCCACACTCCCTATACAGTTATCTTGTTCTTTAATAAGAACCCACTCGTCCCAATGGATCCTGCCAGTACGATTACACCCATTACTATTTCAAGTACAAATAATTCTAGTGGATAGAAAAAGTCATTTAGTACAAATTCTTGCAAAAGTAGAGGTGACATAAATACAGCAACAGCAACTAAGCTGAATAAAATCCCAACAAAAATACCCTTCCACCTAAAACTTCTTTCAAATAAAATTGCAGTAAATAGAATGGACACAACCATAAACCCTGCTCCATAATACAATATACATTCAAGAAAACTATTTGGAAAAAGTATGTTTAATTCAGGCATGCTGCTAACAATCTCTTTGACATTCATATCCACTCGGAATTCCTTCGGCAACATCCATCTAAAAACCGTTGACTCTATTGGAATCAAAATAAGTTGAAATCCCACAAAGCCAAACGTAGCTAATAGAATATTTGTTATTTTTGCGTAAAAAACATTCAATCTCGTTGTTGGTAGCATTAACAATCGGTAAATAAATGTATTTTTCCCAAACCAATCGCGATACCAGATCAAGAAAATATAGAACCCAACACCTGCTATACATAAGGCGATTGGACCAAGGAACCATACGCTTCTGGTTATCGACAGAAAACTCATTTGGCCAAAGTTTGATAAGAATTCTGCCTTGGGCATTAACTCTTCATAAATTTTTTCATTGGCCATGTTTAGGTACATTTTCGACAACACAATGACTCCAGCAATTTGTACAACTAGTGTAATGCCTAGTAGGACTGCAAATATTTTTGCAAAACGATTGAATTCAAAATTGACTAGCTTCAAGTAGCTTTTCATTTCTGATACACCTCTCTCATAACATCCACCACAGATTTCCCTTCGTTTTCACGAGCTTCTTCTGCATTGAACTCCTTGATAACAATCCCTTCATCTAATAGCACAACCTTATCGATTAAATGTTCGATATCACCTATTTCATGTGTTGTTATGATAACGCCTCTATTTTCAATTAAATGACTCGTGAACACTTTAGCAATTTCCTCTCTACTAAACATGTCAATTCCAGAAAATGGTTCATCCATCAATATATAATCAACATCCATTGCTAAACCCAGTAACAAATTGACCTTTGCCGTATTTCCTTTTGATAAGGAAGATATTCTATCCTGTTCATTTAATTAAAAAAAACCAAGCAGTTCTGTTGCACGTAATTGGTTCCAACATGTATAAAAATCATTCATGAACTCCATTGCCTCAGAGATTTTCATCTGTGGCAGCATCGTTATTGCATCAGGAATAAAGGTGATTTTTTCAAACATGTTTTTATTAATGGTTTCTCCGTTTATTAAAATTTGTCCTTTGTTAATCGGGGTAAGTGCCATAATCGCATTTAAAATGGTTGTCTTGCCAACTCCGTTGATTCCAATTAAACAAGTTATTTCGCCTTTGTTAGCTGTAAAAGACACACCTTTCAATATTTTTTTTCGACCATAGTTCTTTGTAACCTCTTTTACTTCAATCATTTTTATGCCCCCTTATCATCTGTGTATTTTGTTCTTACCAAGTTCAATAATTCCTCAACTGGAACATTAATAGACCGAACGGATGTTACAAACGTTTCAACTGCCTCAACTAGCAAAGCTTCTCTTACCTTACTTAGTATCTTTTCATCGGTTGTTATTTTGCTCGGATGATTCCGTTCGGTATGGATCAAGCCCTGTTCCTCCATTTCCTTATACGCTCGTTGTGCGGTATTAGGGTTTATCTTAATCCTGTTTGCCAACTCCCGTCTCGATGGTATTTCTTCTCCAGGTACTAATTCTCCAATTGCAATTTGTTCTTTAAAATACCGAACAACCTGCAAATAGACCGGGTCGCGATTATTAAAATTTACATTCATCGAAACAACTCCTATATGTTCTTGGATTTGTACACATGATTTTTTTCAGTGTATGTATTAAGTAGTTCATACAGTATTAAGTGTATTATATGAATAATACAAAAATTTGTCAATCCTATTTTAGAAATGTGCTACCCTTACCCTAGTTTGCTACACTTTTCGGGAGATCACTAGTGTTGGTAGAGCGCTTCGAGTTGACATAACATCCGAATTAGGGAGTCATTGACTTCATTAATTAATAAAAAAGGCTGCCCTGTTAAGGCAGCGGTTCTTCAACAATTTCTAGCCATTTCTTTATTTTAAGAGAATTTGTTGTCTTATTGTTAATATAAGGGATGTGTCGTGATGATAGCGCAATATAATCCTTGATAAAACCACCAGCACAACCTATTTGAATCCAGTTGTTCATAAAGGATTCAAATGATTTTCCCAGCCTCCAACCGTGAAAATCTTTATCATTTGTTAAATAGATAACTTCCCCTATATTGTATTTTCGATCTATTCCAAAGTAATTCCCCATCCCATCCCCGGAAAAAATAAATGAATTTGACCAAAAGTGAAATTCTTCATTCTTTTCATCAAGGTAATCATAGTCTATCCTAATGGCGTTTAAAAGGATTAGATTATCGAGATTCCATAGCCCTAAATCAAATATGCCCCCATTCAATATATTCCTGTTCGTATATGGTTCGCCTTGTGTTGAATAGATAGTAGGATCATCCAATACACATGTTGAATTTTCTTGTGTATTCCAATAAAAATCACATTGACGCGAATAATCTATCACTACCTTTTTAAAAGATTCTGGGAGTTTAAACCCAATAGTGCTTTCAATCTGCAGCACATCACTTTCTGATGCAGGTTGATCAATAAATAGATCCCCTATGCCACCTTTGTTTTTAATGGAATTAAGTGTTGAATGTAGAATTTCACTCCAATGAAAATATTCAATGGTTTCTGGTTCGTACCTATTCTGTTCCGGCTCTGATTTTTTGTTTTTTGGTGTATAAACTTCCCCCTCGAACCGGACCCATTGAGGCAGCTCTTTAGGATCATTTGGAATCTCCCTATTAAATCGCCTATTAGAATTAAGGAATTCTAATCCTTTTTCTGTAGGAGCATATGTATTTTCTATACGACCCTTTAGGACAGAAATATAATCCCTCTTTATAGTCATATGCAGATAATCCCGAAACTCAGATTCATTAATATTGTATGTTTTGTGTGAAAAAGACTCTTTTTCCAGTATTTTTCTTAATACACTAAATAGTAATCTCACTCTAAACACCTCTTATTATTTTTAGACAAAATTAAATCAAAGTTAACATACTTTTCATTAATTAATTGCACTAACCTAGTCAATTCTCTATCGCTAATATTTCTATAATCATCTATACACCTATTGAATAAAACATCTAACTCTTCTTGCTCTCTTATAGGTTCCTCTGGAATTGTTTATATTTCTTTATTTACGAAATGGAAAGTAATAAGTTTCAATAAAAAATGGTAGCCCTAAGCTACCATCTCAAACTAAATATATATTAACCTGAACGATTAAGAGGAAAACTAAATCATCATGTGCGTTTTAAGAATTGAAGCATTGATAGAGTTGACATTTCCGGAGTAGGCAGTCATTTACTTCATTGCACCATTTGTTTAAGTACAATTAAATAAGACTAAAAATCGTACCATTCAATCTCCTCTTAATCATAATATTCTTCTGCAAATATCATGGCACGCTTAACAGTGTCATGAAGAGTATCTCCTAACACGTTAAGTTGTTCATCACAAGCAAACAAATAATAACGTTCTTCCCCGTCATAATTACAAATAGCTAAATCCTTATTCCTACATTTTCACTATCATCAAATTCCACAAAACTAAAATTATTGTTTTTTGTATATTTGCGCAAGCTCCCACGATTTCAGGTTGGTATCATATAAGAAGAGAATGTTATTTGTGTGGCGATCCTCATTGTTTTGTTCCCCTGAAATCCAGTGAATAGCAGCCTTGCACTAAATCCCATTTTGGCAAATCTTGAAAAATCAATATGCACTTTTTTGCTCCTGATTTTCTCTAATTATATTCAATATTTTTCACCAATATTATTGGAGCATGTTTCTGGCAATTAATTGATGTATGTTTTGGAAGTATATTTATTAACCTTTATAAATCCTTACTCAATAAAAATGAATGAATACTAATATTTATTCATTTTTATGAAGTTATGCTTACTTCACTACCGAGCAGGATAGTTCAAATGAAGACCGATTAAAATATAATTTACTTATTTATAAATTTTTGCGTCTTGTTAATACATTTATTAACAATAAAACATGATAAAATATATTAGTAGCGAGTACGCCTAGTCCCAAAAAATAGAGAATGTCGAGAATGTAAAATGTCCCTGGAGGGAATAAAACAACTCCTACGATTAAACCGAATAATGAGTACATCAATAGACCAAAGACATATGTTTTTTGGGGATTCACTTTGTTTGTTATCCAAATGTTCAAATAAGAAAACAAGATGCCCACCGTGATATAGAATGGAAAACTAAAAAGGCTTCCCATAGTAAATCCTCCTACAAGATTATCAAAAGCACTAATTTCATAATAATTTTCAATTACGATAAGTATTCCGAAACAGACACCAAACAAAAGAGCTGACAGGAATGCTGTAGCAAATAATTTCAAAAATAATTTCAAGTTGATCCTCCTAATTTATTTATTGATCTCAGTAAGTTCATAGTTTGCAACTTCAATTTATTAACGTTCGGAAGAATTATTGACCAGCTGAAACCAGTCCGAAATGATTTTTATATCATCCAGTTTATCCGTAATTGAACGAGCAACTAATTGGTAGAACTTTAAAAATATTCAATTCTCGGACTTTAGTCTTTTCGAGTCCAAGATATCATCTTGAGCTAGCTCGTTTAAACGAATGAACGCTCCTTCATCTTCAAATGAACTATACCACCGATAATTTTTTCCATCGAGAATCCGATAATGTTGGCTGATTAGATTTTGCTGCAATCGATAATTCCCTTTTGTCTCAATTTCTTTCCACCACACTCTTCCACCCATTGATTTATCTTTAGGTCTTTCAATACCGTTATGTGCAATCGTTTCGATTATTTCCAATGGCTCGTCCCCTAAAACAGACTGCAGTATTTCACTATCCCTGAATAATGCACAGACTGCTATTACATTCGTCCATCCCGACAACGTTCTGCCTTTTTCAATTTGGATCAGTGTTTTCTTGGAAATTCCCATTATGTCAGCCATCTTGTCTTGGGAATATTTTTTTTCTAACCGAATCAGTCTCATTTTACTGGAAATTAATTGGATTAATTGTTCTCTATTTATAACTACCACACCTCCTGTATAACATCTCAAATTGTCCGTCAGTGTAATTTTACACTTTTTGTGTATAATTAACAACATTTTTCAAAATATGCCTTGCCCTTTTGAAACGTTGAAAAAAAGAATTTATCAATGGCCTTGTTATTGGATTCTTTATTGACTAGATACTTAACTTATAATGCAACACTCTCTTGCAATCATAAAATTAATCTCTTCTTCATCTCTCATGAAAATTAAAAAACATTCAAAATCAGTAATTGTGCAGAACAAAAAGACCCCGAACAAATCTCTTTAAAATAAGGCTGAGCTTACTAACCCACGCTTCCCATTTTTTATGGCTTCTGTTGATACCTTCCCCCATACCGCATACACATGCCTGTAAATGTATCGATTCTACAGTGTATGATCCGTTCCTAATTATAGATTTTGGTTCGGACGGGAAAATTAAGCATGTAGAAAAAAGGCCGTTTAAACGCCTGAAAAGTGATCCTTAAGTTCCATTATCGCTCCTTTAACAGTAAACCGGTATTAAGCATTCTCGGATAAACATTGCAAACCAATGTAACACACTGTTGTGTTGATGAATAATCTGTTGAGCAGTTAATTCCTCCGAAGCTCACGTACTATGGAATCACTTCGTTGAGTACTATGATAAATTTAAAACGCAACTCTACAAAAGGATGATTAATACAACATGATCACTTCTATATAATGACGTTAATAAAAAAGACCATTTGGTGCGTTAACACCAAGTGGTCAATGTAATAGCAGTTCCCTTTGGGGGGACTTGCTGGCTGATAATAATGGTCCGTCTCGTTTTAAAACTTAATTCAATGCTTCCCAGTTTAATTAAATTATGGATTGGAAATCAAATTATATTATTACAAATCAGAAATCATGCCGCCATCTACAACAAATTGTGCTCCTGTTGAATAGCTAGAATCGTCTGAAGCTAGATAGATAACTAAGTTTGATACTTCTTCTGTTTTTGCTCTTCTTCTTAAAGGAATGTCTTGTTCAAGTTTTTTAATGAAGTCTGCAACATCACCCTGTTCCGCCATTGGAGATTCAATAACGCCAGGGTGTACTGAGTTTACTCGAATATTGAATTGACCAAGCTCTGCAGCAGCACCTTTTGTCATACCAGTCACTGCATGTTTTGATGCACTATAAGCGATTGCAGTTGGTGCACTAACTAAACCGTCAACGGATGAAATATTTACAATCGAACCGCCTTTTGCTTTTTTCATGGATGGCACAACTGTTTTCATTCCTAGAAATACACCTAATTCATCAATTTCAAATGTTTTTCTAAAATCCTCTTCAGTCAGATCTTCTAAAAGCTTGAAAATACCAATTCCAGCATTATTCACTAATACGGTAACAGGTCCGAATTTTTCTTCTGTTTTTTCTACAACTTCTTTCCAGTTTACAGCACTTGAAACATTAAGTTTCAATGCAATTGAATTTTCTCCTACTTCATCTGCCAATTTTTGAGCAGCCTCAAGATTAATATCAGTGATAACAACTTTTGCGCCTTCCTCAACGAACTTACGTACATGCATTGCACCCATACCTTGTGCGGCACCAGTAATAATTGCGACTTTGTTTTGTAATTTCATGCTTGAATTCCTCCTTAATTAAAAAGTCTCGAATTCGAGACTTTTTAATTTTCATTTTAGTATCACTTATATTTCATGTCAAATAATAGGTTCTAAAACAACATGCGGAAAAGCATCTATCCTTCTCGTAACACTGTATCTTTGTTTTTTCTTCATCTCTATAGAAGTGTTCTCTTTTCATTAAAAACCTACACCTTAATTTATAAATTATTTAATGTTCTATTTGTACTAAACTGCAGCGTTAGTTGAAAAATAATTCACATTTTCCAAAAATGCTCTATCCTTCATTGTTTCGGCGTCAAATGGTAAGTTTTTTTCTAACAATATCCATCCAACGTATTGAATCGATATTGGCAGTTCAACAAGTCCTGTAATTCTATCCCAAAAAAGCACCATTATTTGATACAAATCCTAGAACAGATTTGCTACCAATTACGGTGCTTTTAATAATACATTTTTATTGGTATTTTGCAGTTTTGTACTTTGTAACAGAACTCCTTACAATATCCATGGTCCTTTTTTTGCTTATCCCCTTGTCAAAGGTTATTTAGTTACCTCTAGTCATGTTTTTAGCGTAAAAAATTTCGTCCATTTCCACTTTTAACTTCTCAGTAATTAATTTTTTTTCTTCTTCCGATAACTCATCTTCTGTATAACCAAATAAATAATTATTTAAATCAAATTTCTTCAGCTTACATTTTGTATGAAAAATATTTTCTTGATATACGTTCACATCAATCATTTGATAATACTCTTGCAAACCTTCAGGAATGTAATTTTGAATTGAATTGATGTCATGGTCAATAAATAACTTATGCCCCTTTACATCTCTAGTAAATCCTCGAACACGATAATCCATTACCATAACATCTGTTTCGAATGAGTGAATTAAGTAATTCAATGCTTTTAATGGAGAAATTTCTCCGCAAGTAGAAATATCGATATCAGCTCGGAATGTACTAATTCCCTCATCGGGGTGATATTCTGGGTAGGTATGTACAGTAATATGACTCTTGTCCAAATGACCAACGACTGTTTCAGGAAGTGGTCCCGGTGATTCTTTAAATGATTCCACTTGCGACTCATCGACGGGTCCTTCTGATACTAAAATCGTCACACTTGCCCCCTGAGGTTCATAATCTTGCTTAGCAATGTTTAAAATGTTGGCTTCAATTATATCTGACACTTTGGTTAATATGTTGGTTAACCGATCTGCATTATATTGCTCATCGATATAATTGATATATGACTCTCGTTCTTCCTTCGTTCTTGTATAACAAATATCATACATATTAAAGCTTAATGACTTAGTCAAGTTATTAAAGCCGTGTAATTCAATTCTTTGCTTTGGCGTTAAACTCATTGTTGGATATCCCCTTTTCCAGCTGATTTATAGGACAAATATAGTATAGACAGTATACGGTTAATAACCCAATCGCATTCCCCTACAGATTTTATTTTTCCACAAAAACGTTGATATGAAACATCTAGTGAAACAATTAGAACTAATCAATACTATTTACTATTCATCTTTTTCCAAACATTTCAGGTTTTAGGAAAGAAAAAAGCAAAAGACTGCATAAAAATCATTATCAATATACAAGCTGATTTTATATACAAAAATTATTTTGAGGAGTTCTTTAGATGTTTGATTTGGTTGCTGCTGTTGTTTGGGGTGCTGTTGTGTTTGTCATGTTAATGTATAAATTTGCACGTAGGGATGAAAATTAATCTAGTTGATTTCGCTTCAATCAATAATTAAAAAAGTTGAGGATCAATCTAAATTGATTTCAACTTTTAACTTGTATCATTAAAAATAATCCTCTATTTTAATAAGTTTAGTCAAAAGTCACACTAGTCGATAACCATAAAAATGTATCCTTGTTTATGAAAACCCCATTGTTCAATTCCATGCAATTATCATTTTCGATGTGTAACAATCAAATGCTCTCCAAATCCACTTTCGCCCAATTCAATTGACTCTCTTTCTTTCCCAACAATTGCTGAGTCCACATAAATTAACCTCTTATATAATGTTAGTTCAACCATTTATGTTTAGTTTTCTTTATCAAAAGACCCAGAACCTTCTTTATTGCTTTTAGTGAATTTCTCCGTTATTAAATCAGTTTTGATTGATCGACTAAATAATCATATTCGTCTTGTATTGATTTTGTGTCGATTCTGTCAAACAATGGTTCGATTTTTGGCAATTGACTCTTACTTATCGTAATAGGTGTCCAAGTAAATTCTTTAATGCGCAATATTTTACGAATCTCCTCACTAGAAAAAGGGAGAAACGGGGAAAGCAATTGCGACGCATTCCCAATGATGTAAACACAAGTAGATAGGGTTTCTCCACATGCCGCTAAGTCCCCTTTAATTTGAATCCAAGGTTTTTGTTCATCAAAGTATTTATTCGCACTGCGAACATAACCAAAAATCGTCTCCAAAGATAATTTGAAATGTCCTTCTTCAATTAAACGACCGACTTCACTGTATAATTTCTCTGTAGTATATTTAATTTCCTTATTAACCTCATATTCTGGAAGGTTGCCTTCAAAGGATTTCTCAATGAATTTTAAAGTTCGATTAATAAAATTCCCGTATGCACCGAGCAACTCAGAATTATGACTATAAATAAATTCTCTCCATGAAAAGTCCGTATCCCGATTTTCGGGTGCATTCATAGTCAAAAAATATCGTAGAGAGTCTGGATGATATTTATCCAATACATAGGGTAGCCAGACAGCCCAATTATGGCTTGTCGAGAGTTTTCTTTTTTCAAGCGTCAAATATTCATTCGAAATAATATGAGTAGGAAGGGACTTGTTTCCAATTCCCATTAAGATAGCAGGCCAAATTAGTGTATGAAATGGAATATTATCTTTCCCATGTACATAATAGGATGTAGTTTGATCAGACCAAAACTCTTCATCACTTAAATTATGCTCATATGCCCACTGTTTGCTGGCGGAATAATATCCAGAAACGGCCTCTATCCAAACATACACTTTCTTCTCTTCATAACCTTTTACAGGAATACTTACTCCATTTGGAAGATCTCTTGAAGCCGAACGGTCTTGAAGACCCTCTTTTAGATAACGTTGCGATAATTGAATCGCATTGTCACGCCAAAGCGTATTTATTTTCGCATGAGTAACATATGCTTCTACTTGTTTTTGAAATGTACTTAATGAAAAATAAAAGTGCTCTGTTTTACGTAAAGAAGGCTCATTTCCACAGAGTCTACACATGCGATTAGTTAAGTCGAGAGGATCTAGGATTGTTGAACATGCATCACATTGATCACCTCTTGAGCGATTGCCACAATTAGGGCAGTTCCCCTCAACAAATCTGTCTGGAAGGAACTGTTGGTCGTATTCACAGTACGCTTGTTCAATTTCTTTTTTATAAATATAGCCGTTTTGTAATAATTCCAGAAAAATTTGCTGTACAACTTTGTGATGATTTGGATTATCCGTCCTTGTATATAGATCGTAAGAGAATCCCAATCCTTTAAAGGAATCTACAAATTCAGCGTGATAGCGATCTGCTACTTCTTTTGTCGAAATACCTTCTGAGTTTGCCCGTATTGAAATAGGTGTACCATTACAATCACTACCTGAAACATACAATACATTTTCCCCTTTAAGCCTGAAATACCTGGCCAATATATCTCCGGGCAAAAGTGCCGCAATATGACCTAAATGTAATGAACCATTCGCGTATGGCCATGCTCCCCCAATAAAAATACTCATGTTAAACCCTCCCTTTATCAAAATAAACACAAAAAACCTCGTCCATATCGAAAATCCGATAAGGACGAGGTCTAAATGACTCGTGGTACCACCCTAGTTCTCAAACGATTCACACCGTTTGACTTCATAAGTACATAGCAAAAATGCCTTTATACTTTGACATTGATAACAAGTGCCAAATCTTGTCGTAGCCTACTAATCATAAATGTTCAGTACGAAGCTCAGAGATCATGTTCAAATGACTTGTTTGCTTCATTTCCACCGTCAGAAGCTCTCTATATAACATCCTCATTTTACTTTTCCTCTTCATAGCTTTTTAATTTAATTATACTCAATCATACTCAATTTTCAGAAATTATCAAGTGTATGTAATAAATCTTTTTCTGAGATAAAATCAATATTTATGTAAAGTTTTGTACGATACGATTATCCAAAACCTACAGCTAGTTGACGCGAATTCCCCTTTCTTATTGGTCCCACATGTACATGAGCAGCATATTCAACGCTGTTAGTAATGCAAAGAACAGTGCTAGAGTTGGCTGTCCTGCAATATACAATGCCCAGGTTGCTAATCCGTAAATGATTATCTCAAGCAATAACCGCTTAATTCCATGGACACGTAACGGAGCTGCGGGAGAACCAAAAGTTCCCCAGATAAATGCAATTAAAAGAGGAGTACCAATTCCTAAAAGAAATTTATACAAATATCCGTCACCAGAGGTAAATCCCCAGTAGCTATACGATATTAATGCACATATTTCTAAAATGAATCGGAGTGCTATATTTATGATCATTAAGTTTCCCCTTTATATTTCATCCACATATTCCAGTTGCTCCTATTTGTTCACGATTTCATCAACATTGAATGAGCCCTGATTTAGCAATAAAACGATTAATGGATTGGACACGAGATGAATTTTCAGTAATGTAACATATCCTTCGAATTCTTTAGGATCAACCTAGGTTTGCGTGTATTCCCGTTTGATTACTCGTTTCCATTCTGATCGATCACCATATTTTCTTTTTAACAAATCGCCACTCCTCGTATCCAATCAATCATGTGTTTGTTTAAGATGGGAATTTATAGTTTGTCAATCTTTTGTAGAAACACATCTAATACTTTTGTATATATTTCTGGCTGTTCAGAATGTACAAGATGCGATGCAAAAGGGATGATGGACACATGAACATTCTCTTTCATTTGCGGGTACAGAATAGCCCCTATTGTTTCACCTTTATTCCCCTCGCCTACCATATACAGAATCGGTGAAAGAATGCCATCCAAATTCTTTGTTTCATTGAAAGGATACCAATCCTCATCCCTTCCTATATAAAGGAACTGTCTCCAATCAGACGAATGTAACTGATTAAAGTAATTTATTGCATCATCATTTTGTAGTAATTGAGACTGACTTGCTACATCTTCATTGTGCAGATCGAGCCAGTTCTCTGGTTTTTCCGCCAAGACGCCAGAAATCGTTAAGCTTTTTACTTTATGCGGGTACTTCTTTGCCAAGAATAATCCAGCTAGTGCACCTAACGAACATCCTACTATATGTGCAGATTCCACGCCTAAAAGATCAAAAGTTTCAACGAGATCGTTTGCAGAGTCCTCAAAAAAATTCGTGAAATTACTCTCAATTGATTTACCGTGTCCTCTTAAATCTGGAAGAATGACTTTATATGTACTTTGAAAATATTCTCGCTGATATTCAAAATCAGTTAATCCTGTTTGCAAGCCCGTATGTAAAAATACAATGGGTTCCCCGCTCCCAAAAACTTCAGTATTTAATAACAAAACAATCCCACTTTTCTATGTTAGATTTCTGGATTAGTCTTTTACTCCGCGATAAATGTAAATGTAGACATAGGCTTTATCCCGGTATTATCAACTGCTGCCTTTAAAATATTTATTTCAGATTCGATGAGGGCAGTGAATTTAGGCGGCATTTCATCAATTGATTTAAGTTCAGCTTTATACTCAGCTAATGTGTATTGAACTTCCCATTTTCCATCCTGTAAATCTGGTGAATCAAATGATGTATCAGCCATAATCCGCCAACCAGTAGTTTCTGCTACATGTTTAACATCCATGGGAGTGAACAACGTACGAACATTTGAAAGACTTTCTTTCTTGAAACATTCGTATTGAGCTTGAATAAGCACCGCTAAAAAATGCGGATATTGTTCCACCGTTTTGATTGTCGTGTCCCATTCAGCAAAACATAATGTTTTTCCCCATTTTTTGGACTTCTTCAGGATATCTTGAAGTTCATCAACTGATTTCATATACCAGGAACAATGAGACAAAACAATGACGTCAAAATAACTTTCCGGAAAATCCACTTTCGGAGACAATACATCGAATCCAAAATCGACTTTGATTCGATCGCCAATAGGCGATTTCTTCAAATAATCTATAGAATCACCTACTGTTATAGGACTTCCATAATCAGGTGATGCAATGTCGACACCATGTACAAACCCTTTGTCCCCTACCAAATAAGCCAAAACCGCAGTTGTGTCGCCCTGTCCACAGCCAATCTCCAACACTTTGCTTCCTTCTTTGATATTCCAAAACTCAGCTAGTTTCAATCGATGCTCGGTTTGTATTCTTTGTATAGTTGAATCCACACTATTTGGTGCCATGTAATTAACAATTATATTTACACGATTATGACTCATTATTTCACTCCTACATGTAGCATTCATTTAATAGACATCATGGAGCAAAGTTAATTTGTGATGTTCAAACAAACAATCACTCTCTTAATAGTTCTATAAAGATTGATGGAACACCTTCATCACACAAGCGAAAAGGAAATAAACACCTTTGCCGTAAGTCTATTACCTGAAAATGTTTTGTATCTTATCCGAAATTTCTTTTGGTTTAACATCAATTGCATCTAAGGTATGAATATCCACCCACATCGGTTCATAGGTACCTTTATCACTCGCATTCTGTAGGAACTCTTCACCTTGACCAGTACCAAATACTCCATCCACTATATCGGCAAGAAAAAAATATTGTGAACCATTAAAGCAAAAGCTATCACGACTCTCGTTAATTTTTATGTGAACGCCTAATTCTTCATAGGTTTCTCTAATGGTTGCTTCTTCTGGAGTTTCCCCTACTTCTATTCCCCCACCCGGAAAGACATAATAAACGGAATCCGCTTGAACTCTCTTGATTAAAGCAACTTTTTTATTATTAATGAGAACTGCAGAACCTCTACGTCTCACATGCAACCCCCTCACCCTTCATACTGGATGTAGAATTAAAAGGCTATTTTTTGGAAGTATCATTGTTAATTCCTAAACTGCAATTATTCACATCACGATTAAAAGTTCTTCATTTGCTCAGAAAGGATTCTCTCCTGTTACGAAAGGAATAGTTACCGTATATATAGCCACAATTAACAGTGCCCAAAAAACAATGGATTTCACGCGTCCATTGATCAAATAGTTGTTTTTATTTCTACTAAGCTTGTAAATAATCGTATTGAGTGAGAACAGAATATACGAGACTCCAAACCAATTAATCCAAACATTTCCCGTAAAACGTATGTCAAAACTTTCGTAAATCACAGCAAGAATATTTACTGTGAAAATATAACCAATAAATAGGAACACAATGATTTCGAATAATAAAATGAGAAACTCTTTCTGATTGGACATACTTCCCCTCCTTAGGAGGATATTCGGTGACACTAAATAAAAGTATTTAATGAAGATCTCCCTATCCTTCATCTTTTTCAATCAGGATCTTCTCAACTTCAGTCATAACTCCAAACGCCCCAGACGATGCATTTGAACAGACCACTAAAATTGTATTTATCCCAGGGTAATAGGCAGAATGGAAACTTACGCCGGGATCATAACCCATAATATGATATTTGGATATTTCACCACCAGTTTTATCAATCCACAATCCATATCCGTAATACCTTTCACCGTTTCCAACGACATGCGGCGTCAGTAATTTGTTGGTCATAGATTCATTTAACAATTGATGATTTAGTAAAGAGTCCCATAAAAGCATCATGTCTTTGACAGTTATATAAGCTCCCCCGTCAGATCCTCCTCTTACAGGAAGTGAATAAATATTTGTCCTCCAGCTTCCATCTTCAAAGTCAATGTAACCTTGAGCCGTTTTGCTTGGTAATGAATCGAAGGCAAAATAACCAGAGTCCTCGATTCCGGCTTTTTTAAAGATGTTCTTCTCTATATAATCAGTAAACCGCATCCCGCTAAACTTCTCTACAATCAAACCTAATATTATAAATCCACTATTATTATAGGAAAACTGTTTTCCAGGTGTGAATTTCATGGGTTCGTTTTGGAAAAGTGGTAAAAAATCTTCAAGATTTCGCATCGAGTACATCGGAAGACCTTTCCATAAATCTTCGAAGTCCGCCATCACTTCTTCATCAAAATAATCTGGAACTCCTGAAGTATGGGTTAATAAGTGGTGGATGGTAATGTTTTCCGAAAAATCAGGAAAGACATAGTCGACACACTCAAGTAATTTTGTCTCAAGCGAAATTTTCCCTTGCTCGACAAGTTGGCAAATCGCAATCGCAGTGAATAGTTTACACCCTGAGGCGATACCAAATCTTGTTTCCGTTTCATTTGGTAATTGTTCTGCTCGATTAGCAAAACTTCTGCTGGATATGACCGGTACTTCTCCATTTTGTTTAATAAGTGTAGTTCCTGAAAATTCTTTTGATTGTTGTATATCTAGTACGACCAAATTGTTTAACATGATTAATCCCCTTATGTATGTTTATTTCCCCTTATACGACTTACTTCGATAAGAATCTTAATAATCCTGTTTTTGCTGCAAAAAATTACAAAGAAAAAGACCGACTTGAAGATTTAGTCGGTCAATTTCCATTCATTTATTGATCAGTCTTTGAATTAATTACCTTCGCTTCACTTTCTACTTCATTCTCAAGCATATATTTAAGCAAAGACAATTTGTTAGTCCAAAACTGTTCATAATACGAAAGCCAGTGTTGAAGTTCTTCCAACGGCTCAGGTTGCAGTCGATATATTTTTTCCCTACCTACTTTTCTTCCACTGACTAATTGAGCTTCAGACAGGATATGGAGATGTTTGGCAATGGCCGTACGGCTCATGGGAAAATGAGCAGTAATTTTGGAAATGGGTAATTCCTCTTTGGTTAGCATATGCAGCACCGCTCTACGTGTTGGATCAGCAATTGCTTGGAATACATCATATTTTGCTGAGGAAGTCACTTATCCCTCAACAACTTTTTTCAGACGTTCATTCACAATACCAACCCAGCCTTGTCCCATGTGTTCACGAATTACCGAACTCTTCTCATTAGCTTTTGGAATAATTGAATCAGGTGTATTCCATCCACCATGAACTAGAGTAAATTCTGTTTGATCACCCAACTCTTTTAAAATAAATGATACAAACCAGCCATCTGTATCCCAAGTAAATGAAAGTCGATTTGGAGCATCAATTTCCGTTACTTTACAAGGAGATGGACCGAATGGTGATTGCACATGGAATTCATGTCCTTCTTTTAATTGGAAATCATTTGGCATAAACCATGAGGCGATTCCTTCTGAAGTTGACACGATATCCCAAACTTTTTGAATGGGTGCTTTGAGCATAACTGTTTGATTGATGTCTTGTAGTTTATCTTGACTATTTGTTCCCATCATAATTCTCCTTTTGACCATGAATATAAAACCTTTTGGTTACGTTTCTTACTATATAACGCCATATGGTTTCGCGTCAAACTTAAAATTGAAGTTGAAAGAACTCGTAAAAGAAAAAAGCATAGCATTTGCTACACTTAAAAATGCTTCATATCGTGAATGATGTTTTTTAATACATCAATGGATTCAACAGGGTTATTATCATATTCCAAACTATGATTAACTTTGTCAAACAATCTTGATACGATATTTGGATTGCTTGTCACTTGATTATATCTCTCTTCCGAATAACAACGATCATTGTCACCGATGAAACACAATCCTTTATGGTTACTGGCAACCATTGCTTTAAGCACATCTTCCCTATGAATCAACGGTGTTAACCATACTATTTTCGCATCTTTAAACATATCCCTGCTTAACTCTGTACTCAAAGCAATTGTCCCAAGCGATTTTCCGATCAGATAGAAATTTTTATATGAAGTATCCATTAATACCTGATCCAGTACCGTTCTTACATCATATTTGATCGCTTCACTTAACTCTTCCTTACTGAAGTCATCGTAGATTTTGTCATTGTATTGGTAATTAACCTGTAGTACATCAAAGGATTTGTTCAGATATAGATCTTCTGAATAATGAAAGACCGGGCTTTTTACGGTATATCCCGCTCCAGGAAGGAAAATGGCTAAATTATCCGAGTTCTCTTTTATACTCAATAGAGTAAATGGAACACTCATTCCCTTATATCCGATAGCTTGGTCGGTAAACGTTTTCAATACTGGAACCCCCATTTTTTCTTCATTATACAGAATATTCCACGAAGTGCCAGGGATTTTTTAAATTAAGTCGACCTTCCAAGTGATTAACCAATTCAAACAAAAAATCCAGACAGAAGTAGTCTGGATCAGTTCACCCTAATAAGAACTTTCTTATTTCATTTAGCGACATTAGTCAGTGTAAATAGCCAAGTTAGATTTGTTAACAACAAGGTGTTACAAAGAATAACCACTCTGCTTATTTGATGCTCAACCACACCTAATTATCCACCACAACCAACTCACCATTCTTCAATTCATACTCAGAAAAATCCGCAGCCACAGTAATTGAAGGAAAGACCGATAACCCTTGCACTCGTAGCTCTTCTGCCTGGCTAGGTAAAAAACGGGCGCTGATATGTTGCACGATCAGGTGTTTTGCCCGACTTTCTTTCGCGACCATCGCAGCTTGTGTGATCGTCGAGTGACCATATGGTTTTGCTAACTCTTCCGTACCAGCGTCAAATGTCGCTTCGTGAATGACGATATCGACATCCTGGCTTAGATCGATGGATGCTTGGCAATAGCGTGTGTCCCCTAATATGGCCAGTGAAAAACCTTTGCTCGATTCAGCCGTAACATCTTTGCTATAAACGGTCTGGGCGTTTTCCAATACCACATCCTGGCCTTTCTTCAACTGAGCTAATAACGGGCCTTTCGGAACCCCTAATCTCAGTGCTTCTTCAATTAACAGTTGAGGCGGAAGTGGTTTTTGTATCACCCTGTAACCGAAACAAGGAATGACATGATCCAGCAGTTTAGCTTCAACTATGAATTGATCATCCTCAAAGATGATGCCTTCTTCGATCTCGATAATGTTCACTTTATACTGCAGATAGGTTCGTGATAAGCGAAGTGTGGTAAGTACCCACTCCTTTATGCCGGTTGGACCATAAATGGTCAACGGTTCTTTTCCATCCAGGAAGGAGCGTGAACCTAGTAGACCCGGCAAGCCGAAGATATGATCTCCATGCATATGTGTAATGAATATATTTTCGATTTTTCGCGGCTTAATGGTCGTATGCAAAATTTGATGTTGTGTTGCTTCTCCGCAATCAAACAACCAAACCGTGCCTCTTTCCTGTAATAGTTTTACGACAAGTGCACTGGTATTGCGTTGTTTCGAAGGCATACCAGCCCCTGTACCTAGAAATTGAAGTTCCATATTACTTGTTCTCCCTGTCTTTGTGATCATCTAAAAAATCTTTACTAAAACTTGTTGCGGATTCGTAAGTGGTTTTTTTTGTTTGAGTAACGCCCCTGGTAATCTTATCTTTTCCGAACTTTGTTTGTAGGGCATCGACCAATTTCAAAATTGGTTCTTCTTTTGCATGCTCTTCAAAATTGTAAATTGATAATTGTTCCGTGAAATCGATTCGATCAACTACACCACTGACGGTTACACCAAGTAAGCGAATAGGTTGTCCATCCCAATTTCTCTCAAATAGTGACCACGCTACTTCAAGGATCTTAGCTTGATCATAAACTAAGTTTCGAAATGTTTTGCTCCTTGAAGAGTTTCGCCAATCCGTGTCACGTATTTGTATGGAAACGGTTGGGCCTGCTAATCGCTTTGCTTCCAATCGATTGGCCACTTTTGTACTTAGGTGTTTAAATACTTTCTTAAGTTCCAACGGATCGGTTTCATCAATTGGCAACGTCGTTGAACTCCCAACACTTTTCGTATCGTAAACGGAATCAGGATCTACCGCTCGCACATCAATTCCATTTGCCCGGTTTTTCAATCTGACACCATTCTTGCCGAGCTTTTCTTTTAAAATCCCATCTTCCACTTTTGCAATATCACCAATTGTGGTCAATCCGATGCCATTTAATTTCTTAGCGGTACTTTCTCCTACCCCATGCATGTCAATGACGGGAAGGGGCCATAACAATTTATCGATGTCTCGTTTGCGTAAGACAGTTACTCCCATTGGTTTTTTCATATTTGAAGCAGTTTTTGCTAGAAATTTATTGGGAGCAATTCCGATTGAACTTGGCAAATCTAGTTCTGTTAACAATCTTTGCTGTATTTCCTGAGCGACTTCTATTGCAGTCATTGGCCGATCAATATCGGTTACATCCATATAGCCCTCATCAATCGACACAGGTTCGACAAGATGTGTATAGGTTCGCAGTAAATCAAACATTGCACGTGAAGCGATTCGATAGCGTTCAAAATTTGGTGGCAACAATATCAGCTCGGGACATTTGCGTTTCGCTTCCCATACGCTCATCGTCGTGTATACCCCTCTCGCACGTGCTTCGTACGAACATGTGACGAGAATACCGCGACGTTCTTTCGGATTTCCCGCGATGGCAATCGCTTTTCCTTTTAAGCTCGGATCATAGGATTGCTCAACAGACGCATAGAAACTATTCATATCAATATGAAAAATAATACGAGCAGCGTTTTTTATACTAGTCATGTTGTCATCGCCTTTTCAATCAATTCTTTCCCCTATCATAACAAAAAACGAGACATCAGGGCATCCTGACATCTCATTAACATAATGATGATATTATTGAGCAGAAACTTTAACGATTTCTACTAGTAATTCTGCTAATTTTTCTAATTCTTCAACAGGCATGCGTTCATTTTTCGTATGAATTTCTTCATACCCAACAGATAAATTAACTGTTGGAATGCCAAATCCTGCAATGATGTTTGCATCACTACCGCCACCACTTGTTCCTAGGTTTGGTGTACGACCGATATTTTCCACCGCTTGTATCGCAACTTTTGTCACATGCTCATCTGGACCAAAACGGAAACCAGGGTACATCAACTGAACCTCTACTTTCGCTTCTCCTCCCATTGCCAAGGCCGTTTCTTCAAATACTGATTTCATGTGTTCGGTTTGTCTATCTAATTTATCTGGAACAATTGATCGTGCTTCTGCTAATATGTTGACTTCATCGCATACAATGTTAGTAGCTTGTCCACCTTCAAAACGACCAATATTTGCTGTCGTTTCAGAATCTAGGCGTCCAAGATTCATTTTTGAAATCGATTTAGCTGCAATGTTTATAGCAGATATCCCTTTTTCAGGTGCTACGCCAGCATGTGCCGTTTTACCAAGAATTGTTGCGTTAATTTTCGCTTGGTATGGAGCAGCAGTTACAATACCGCCAACTTTACCATCTGAATCGACTGCGAAGCCATATTTTGCGGTAATAAGAGAAGCATCCAAATGTTTAGCTCCAGCTAATCCACTTTCTTCACCTGCTGTTATGATGAATTGAATGTCACCATGCTCGATGTTTTGTTCTTTCAGTTGTTTAGCCATTTCAAACAATGCAGCAATACCCGCTTTGTCATCTGCACCCAAAATTGTCGTTCCATCCGAATAAATATAGCCATCTTCTCGAAGTTCAGGTTTGATTCCTACACCAGGTACGACGGTATCCATATGGCATGTGAAATAAATAGGATCGACATTTGATTTATTTCCCGGTAATGTGGCAATTAAATTTCCCGCTCCGTGACCGCTTCTTGATGCGGAATCATCTTCAAAGACATCAAAACCTAATGCTTCTAGTTTGCCTTTTAAGATTGGGGCAATAACTTGTTCATTTTTTGTTTCAGAATCAATTTGTACAAGCTCTAAAAATTCATTGATTAAACGTTGGTTAGTCAAGTGAAAAACTCCTTTATAATGGGATGTTGCCGTGTTTTTTAGTTGGTCGCGTCTCTTTCTTATTACGCATCATATCTAGTGCTTGTATGAGCTTGATTCGTGTTTCACGAGGGTCGATGACATCGTCAACCATCCCACGTGCAGCAGCTACATAGGGGTTCGCAAACTTCTCGCGATATTCCTCGATTTTTGTCGAACGCGTTTGTTCAGGATTGTCGCTTTGCGCGATTTCCCGGGAAAAGATTACGTTGGCAGCACCTTGTGGGCCCATAACTGCGATCTCTGCATTTGGCCATGCGAACACGAGATCCGCACCAATTGACTTCGAGTTAAGTGCCACGTACGCTCCGCCATATGCTTTTCGCAGAATGACCGTCATCTTCGGTACAGTTGCTTCGGAATAAGCATAAAGGATTTTGGCACCGTGACGAATTATTCCCCCATGTTCTTGTTTGATACCTGGGAAGAAACCTGTTACGTCTTCAAAAGTAATAATAGGAATATTAAATGAATCACAGAATCGAATGAATCGAGCTGCCTTATCAGAAGAATTAATATCAAGTCCACCGGCCATTACTTTAGGTTGGTTACAAACTAGTCCGACTACCTCACCTTTTATTCGAGCAAGTCCAATTACTACATTGCGAGCGAATTCTTTTTGTACTTCCATAAATGACTCTTTGTCCACTACCTGATCGATTACTTTACGAATGTCATAAGGGCGAATGGCGTCATAAGGAACGACATCCGTTAATTCTGGACGATAGTCATCTTGAAGGTCCGCTTCTAGTCGTGGTGGTTTCTCTTCATTATTTTGAGGTAAGAAACTTAATAAATCTCTCACTTGTTGCAATATTTCTTGTTCCGTTTCAGCACGGAAGTGAGCATTCCCACTGATTGCATTATGTACTTTCGATCCACCTAAATCTTCTGAAGATATTTTTTCACCCGTTACAGTTTCAATTACCTTCGGTCCGGTAATAAACATCTGACTCGTTTTGTCGACCATAAAAACAAAATCGGTTATCGCTGGTGAATACACTGCTCCACCGGCACAAGGTCCCATAATTACTGAGATTTGAGGGATTACACCTGAATAGATGGCATTACGATAGAAAATATGACCATAGCCGTCAAGAGAAACAACACCTTCTTGAATTCGAGCGCCGCCCGAATCATTTAACCCAATAAAAGGTGCTCCATTTTTCGCAGCTAAATCCATGACATTTGCAATTTTCATCGCATGCATTTCTCCAAGTGCGCCACCAAATACCGTGAAATCTTGCGAGAAAAGGTAAATCGCTCGACCATTTACTTTCCCGTATCCTGTCACTACACCGTCGCCAGGACCTTTTTGAGTATCCATACCAAAATCAACGGTACGATGTTCAACAAATGGGTTTAATTCAACAAACGTCCCTCGATCCACCAATAAGTCAATACGTTCTCGAGCCGTTAATTTTCCTTTTGCATGTTGTTTTTCAATTCGTTCGTCTCCGCCCCCAAGCTCAATTTCACGCTTGCGATCGTATAAGTCATTGATTCTCTCATAAATATCCATGTTTTTTACCCCTTTATACCGGACTTATCACATAATTCATAGAGCACTCCGTACGAAGACTTGGGATGTAAAAACGCCACTTGTGCACCACCCGCTCCAATTTTCGGCTGTTCAGTTAAAATACGAATACCTTTAGTACGCAGATCATTCATACGTTCTTCTATACCTTCCACCCCAAAAGCAATGTGGTGAATGCCTTCACCTTTTTTCTCAATAAATGACTGGATCGCACTTGTTTCTGACAATGGTTCGAGTAACTCGAGTTTAACATTGCCCGCATCAATAAACGCAACTCTCACTGACTCACTAGCGACTTCTTCTATCTTCAACAACGTCAAGCCAAGTGTTTCTGTATAATAAGGGATTGTTTCGTCTAAGTTTTTCACTGCGATGCCGATATGATCAACCTTATTCAAAATATCCACACCTTTCTGTTATCTCCACTCTCTATTGTACCGATTTCTATTTGAAAACTCTACCTCTTGAGAATTTTTTCAGTTTCTACTAAACTAAATAATAGCTAGTTAAAGGAGTTGTATCTTATGCGTAATGCAGGTTTCCGAAAGTTTGTTGTTTATATGATGATTTTAATGATGTTATTGTCAAGCGTACTATTTGGATTAAGTTTATTCTTTTAACAAAAAACAGCCATGACGGAATGGTTATTCCCTCGTAGCTGTCTTTTTTTTGGTGTTAAAACCAACAAATTTGCGTTTAATTCGTAAATATTGTTCCATTTCTTCGATAAATTGATACAATGCGGCCATCGCTAAAAACTTTTCGTGATCGGTCGGCAATGGCATGGCTGCAAACTCTTCTTTTACTTCATCTAATTTTGAAATAAAATGATGTGCGGTATTCCCAGAATGGACATGGTTTGCTAAATCTTCCACAAAGTCCGCTACCAAATGGGAATGAGAAGAAATTACAGGTAATGCAGTAATCTTAGGGAGCACTCTTTCAATTATTTCGAACTGTTGTTCGCGCATCTCGAAATAGAGGTAATGGAGATTTTGTCTACGATTTAAATGATTCTCTACGTCGTTATATGCTAATGCTTTCCCTTTTTCAATTACTTCTGAAACTTGGACGATTTCTTTCCCATTCCAAGAGCTATCCCCATCACGTAAATACAAAGCAATTTCATGGAATATTTTCGAATATAAAATCTCGAGTTCCAAACGATATTTCTTTAAATCTTTCCCGATATCCGGCATGTACATGTTAACGATTAACGCAACGCCAAAACCGACAACCATCAATTGAGCTTCATTCCACAATAATGGCCATGAAAAGTTTTTCGAATCAAATAAGTGCAAAAGAATAACCACACTTGAAACAAAACCATCTTGAAATCTTAATGATACAAGTGTTGGGATAAAAAGGATTAATATAAGTCCAAAAACAAGTGGATGATAGGCAATTCCTTCAAAAAACACAAAAGCAAAGCCAACACCGATAATACTTGCGATTATTCGTGAATATACGGCTCTAACCGATTTTCTCTTCGTGGGCTGGATACATAATACCGTCAAAATAAAGGCAGAGCTATAATAATCCAAGTTTAAAAACATCGCAATAAGCATTGCAATACTCGCACCTACTGCTGTTTTTATTGTGCGATATCCAATGCGATATCTTCTCAGATTCATTCTTCCACCAACTTTCTAAATGCTTTGTTAAACTATACTGTTGATCTCCGTTCCAACGCACTTTCATGTTTCGAAGCTAGTGCAGCGATGCAGAAACAGGCGGACGCTTTCCACTACAATTCATTAAATAAATCAACAATAATAGATAACACAGCTTTCTAATTAAAAAAGAGCACTATATCAGTGCCCCTTCATCCATTCTTATAGTTCTTCGCAGTGTTCTTCAAATAGGGCTTGAATATGTGTAATAACAGACATTGGGTCATGACCTTCAATTTCATGTCTACCAACTTCAGCAACTGCTTGTCCATCTTTCATTAAAACAAAAGAGGGCGATGATGGTAAATGGTCATCTCCAAAAATCATTCGTGCCTGTGCTGTCGCTTCTTTATCTTGACCTGCAAATACAGTTAGTAAATGATCTGGACGTTTATCGTAATGAACAGCGTTAGCCGCTGCCGGACGAGCAATACCACCTGCACAACCACATACTGAGTTAACCATTACAAGTGAAGTACCTTTACGTGCAAGTGCTTGTTCCACTTCTTCAGGAGAAGTTAACTGCTCATAACCGCTTGCTTCCATTTCACTACGTGCTTGTCGTACTATATCATTCATAAATAAATTAAAATCCATGTTCATCTTCATTACCCCCTTCAAACTTATCTATTAATAATAGCAAGTCGCTTCTAGACACGCAAACTCTATGAATCATAGTTGTGAAAATAAATTTTCGATTGCTTGAGAAACTGTTAGCTTGCCATTTAATATTTCCTGTTCAAATTGCTTTACCTGCGATTTCCGATCAGCTTTCCCATAAAAATCATCGATTAAGCGATCTGAAATCATTGTATGGAACCAATCTTTTGTTTGTGACTGTCGACGTTTGTCAAAAGTACCTGATGTTATTAAAGTTTCTCTAAACATCCGAATAACATCCCATACTTCATGTATGCCAATGTTTTCAATAGAAGAGACCGGCATCGCTTTCGTGGTCCAACCACTAGTAGCCGGCTGTAAAAAATGCAGAATTTGCATATATTCAGCAGCTGTTTTCTTGGCCATTTTCGCATTATCACCATCGGCTTTATGCACGACTAATAAATCAGCTAACTCCATAATACCTTTTTTCATCCCTTGCAGTTCATCACCAGCCCCAGTAAGCACCAATAACATAAAGAAATCCACCATTCCTCTTACAATGGTCTCGCTTTGACCAACACCAACCGTTTCAATCAAAATTACATCGTATCCAGCAGCTTCACATAATAACATGGTCTCTCGTGTTTTTTTGTGTACACCACCTAGTGTCCCTGCTGTTGGGGATGGACGAATGAAAGCATTTGGGTGTTTTACTAGTTCTTCCATTCTAGTTTTATCACCTAAAATACTGCCACCCGATATACTTGAACTCGGATCAATCGCAAGAACAGCGACTTTAAATCCTTGTTCACATAAATATTTCCCAAAGATTTCGATGAACGTGCTTTTCCCTGCACCCGGAACGCCGGTGATGCCAATTCGTATACTGTTCCCAGTGTACGAAAGCAATTCTTGCAATAAACATTGGCCTGTTTTTTTATCTTGTGCAACAGTACTCTCAAGTAAGGTGATGGCTTTAGCCAAATGGAGTCTTGAACCTTGACGAATTTCACGTGAAAATTCATCAATAGAAATTTCATTTTTGTGAGGTCGACGAAATTGCTTTCGAGACGTTTGTCCCATTCCGTCATGAGTAGATTTCAGTCCACCCATCACATGCATGGCACTGTTCGGCTGGTTCTCTTGACCATCCATTATTCCGTCACTTCCTCGTAGCCGAGACGTCGGTAAATTTCTTCAATTACTTTTGCTGCTGCAACAGGAATCACTGTTCCTGGTCCGAATATAGCCGAAGCTCCATTTTCGCGTAAAAAGGCATAATCTTGTGCCGGTATTACTCCACCGACGACAATAAGAATGTCTTCTCGGCCAATTTTCTTCAATTCACTCAACAATTCTGGCACTAACGTCATATGTCCAGCTGCTAATGAACTGACACCTATTACGTGAACATCATTTTCTGCAGCTTGTCTTGCTGTTTCTTCTGGTGTTTGGAACAATGGGCCAATATCTACATCAAAGCCTAAATCTGCAAAAGCTGTGGCAATGACTTTTGCCCCTCGATCATGTCCATCCTGTCCCATTTTAGCAATTAGAATTCTCGGTCGACGTCCTTCATTTTCTTTAAAATCTTCAGTCATATCTTTTACTGTTTGAATTTCTTCTTCATTTGAGAAGTTTGCACTGTAAACGCCACTCACGGAACGAATCACCGCCTTATGTCGACCCGATACTTTTTCAATCGCATCTGATATTTCACCAAGTGTAGCACGCACTCTAGCTGCTTGAACTGCACATGCCAGCAGGTTTTCTTCACCTGATTCAGCCGCTTTTGTAAGTGCTGATAATGCCAGCTGTACAGCTTCTTCATTGCGCATGTTTTTCATTGTTTCAATGCGTTCAATCTGTTTCTGACGTACAACCGAATTATCAATATTTAAGATATCTATTGGCTCTTCTTCTTGAAGTCGGAATTTATTTACACCGATAATAATTTCTTTTCCAGAATCGATTTGTGCTTGTTTTTTAGCTGCGGCCTCTTCGATTTTCATTTTCGGTAGCCCGGTTTCAATCGCTTTTGCCATTCCACCAAGCTCTTCAATTTCCTCAATTAATGCCCACGCTTTTTTCATTAGTTCATCGGTTAACTTCTCTACTGCATATGAACCGCCCCACGGGTCAATCACTTTCGTCATCATAGTTTCTTCTTGTAGGAACAGTTGTGTATTCCGTGCAATACGAGCAGAGAAATCCGTAGGAAGAGCAATTGCTTCATCAAGTGCATTTGTGTGTAGAGATTGCGTGTGACCCATAGTTGCTGCATTTGCTTCGATTAGTGTCCGCGTGACATTATTAAACGGATCTTGTTCCGTTAAGCTCCAACCCGACGTTTGAGAATGCGTTCGAAGCGCTAAAGATTTTGGGTTTTTCGGGTCAAATGTTTGCATCATCTGTGCCCAAATTCGACGAGCTGCTCTCATTTTCGCTACTTCCATGAAGTAGTTCATCCCAATAGCCCAGAAAAATGATAAGCGTGGAGCAAATGAATCGATATCAATGCCAGCTTGTAAACCTGTCCGGACGTACTCAAGACCGTCGGCAAGAGTATAAGCGAGTTCAATATCAGCTGTTGCACCCGCTTCTTGCATATGATAGCCCGAAATGGATATGGAGTTAAATTTCGGCATGTGATTGGATGTGTACTCGAAAATGTCGGCTATAATTTTCATCGACATTTTTGGCGGGTAAATATATGTGTTACGCACCATATATTCTTTTAAAATATCATTTTGAATCGTTCCAGCAAGTTTCTCCAGTGATACGCCTTGTTCTTCAGCTGTCACAATATAAAATGCCAAAATTGGCAATACAGCACCGTTCATCGTCATAGAAACAGACATTTGATCCAGAGGTATCCCATCAAACAAGATTTTCATATCTTCGATTGAATCAATCGCTACTCCCGCTTTTCCGACATCTCCGGTAACGCGAGGATGATCTGAGTCGTACCCCCGATGTGTAGCTAAGTCAAAAGCTACTGATAAGCCTTTTTGACCCATTGCTAAGTTTCGACGGTAAAATGCGTTGCTTTCTTCCGCTGTTGAGAAACCAGCATATTGTCGAACTGTCCAGGGACGCGATACATACATCGTTGGATACGGTCCACGGGTATTTGGTGCAATTCCTGGCAAATCGGACATATGATTAAGGGACTCAGCATCTTCTTTTCCATATCTAGATGATACATGAATGCCTTCATTTGTTAAGAAAGAATCTCGCGTTGACGTAGAAGCAACTTCTTGAAAAACAAAGTCATCTATTTGAATCGCTTTAAAATTAGGCTTCATATCCTCACTTTCCTTTCTTTTGGATTTCTATGAGATGCTCCATCTTTTCAACCAAGTTTTGGCCTGCATAGATCGTACCGTTTAGTCCTAACTCTTTCCAAACGTTTTCATCTTGGAATTTCCCTGCAACATCAATAATCGTCTTGTGATCTGCTTGACGTAAAAAGTCTGGGAAGACGTCGTTTACGACTTCGTCTTTGGCAGCGAATACCACGTATTCAATTTTGTTTGTTTTTACCCAATGCCATGCATCGACAGCCGTTGTAAACACTGGACTCAATTTTGGATTCAAACCACCTGCTTGCAAGAAACCTTTAATGAAATCTGCACGTGGTTTGACATCTTTTAAGATACCAAAAGAAACGACAGCAGTTTTTAGTGGGTTATCCGTAAAATGCTTGCGAAGTTGTTCATATGGCTGAGCAAGCCGTTCTATGTTACTTCCATTGATAGTTTCAGAAACTTCGTCTACAGGATTTGCATATATATTTGTACCTATTAACGAGGCTTTGCGATTCGCAAGCTCTTGTTCACGCTTTACTTGAACTTCTTTCGCTAAAGTTAAAATATAGTTGGTCTGCTCATCCGGGTTAAGTTCTAAAACCGTTAAAAATAATGTCCATGCTTGCTCAATTAACTCCGCAGTTAATGATTCTACATAATAAGAACCAGCAGCAGGATCCATTATTTTGTTAACCATTGTTTCTTCTCGTATGACAAGTTGAACATTTCGTGCAATGCGTTCAGAAATAGCTGTACTCCCAGTCAACACATCGTGTGGATGCACTGTGATGATATCGGCTCCGCCTAGAACTGCCGAAAACGCCGCGTTTCCTGCACGCAACAAGTTAACATTGCTATCCAGTTTTGAATAAGACCTTAACGAATTTTCCGCTAAAATAACAATTGGTACTGGCGGTGCATCATACGCTTTAGAAAATGCCTTCCATAATACGCGGAATGCTCGTAATTTTGCAATTTCCATGAAGAAATTCGTATCAACTGAAAACTTCACGGCTACTTTTGACGTGAAATCAGCTTGCGAATTGGCGATTTTCGACAATTCGATTAATGCATAGGTTAATTCATGAACTGCGGAACCCCCAGCGTGATGTAGCTCACTTGTGGAAACTACAGTCCTTCCAATTGAGGGTGATGTCCCGACAAAATAACCGTACAATCCTTCTAGTTCTTGCATTGAAAACAATGAAAAAACGCGCGTTATTTCATCGTTAGAATTTGCAGTTGTAAAATAAAATGGATGTTCTTTCAATAATGCAGCAAGTTCTTGAAGTTCGTCTTCTGACCATGTAAATGATGTCGAAGATCCGACATAAACAATCATTTCATTGCCAAGCTTTAATTGCTCTTTGGCTTTATGTAAAAACTCTCGTGCAGAATTCCCATATGTACGTTGCGCAAGTAACCACCTTGTCTGTTGTTTTGCATTCGACACAACCATTGAAAAATTCATTGTTTTTTGTAGATGTTCAGCGGTATATAAAGGTTGAAGGTCAATTCCTTCAAAAGTAGGGGTGATTAATTTCTCAAAAGGTTTTCCCTTTAACGTGCTCACTGCAATTGATTTCCAAGTCTCAAAACTGACTTTTTGAAAAATGGCACTTTTCATTTCATTAATTGACATAAGTTCGCTTGCGCTTCCCTCCCAAAAATCATTCCTATGTCTAGTCTAACTGAGGAACCGCTTACAATAAAGTAGAAAAATGCCCGATGTCCGAGAGTTTCGGCATCGGGCTTTATTTTTGTTCAGTTCCGAAGGCCAAACCGCAACCTTCTTACATTTCACTTAATACACAGATGTATTTTCTTTCGACATGTTTTCTAGGATTTCTTTCACTCGTGCTAAGAAACGGCCACAAACCAATCCGTCTAATACACGGTGATCTAGAGATAAACATAAGTTAACCATATCTCGAGCTGCAATCATTCCACCAGCCATGATAACTGGTCGTTTTACGATTGATTCTACTTGGAGTATCGCTGCTTGTGGATAATTAATGATTCCCATGGATTGAATCGACCCAAATGATCCAGTGTTGTTGACGGTGAATGTTCCACCTTGCATTTCGTCTGACTTCAATTTGCCAGCACGAACTTTCCCTGCCAATTCATTGATTTCACGACCGATACCTTTAATTGTTTTCTCATCAGCATTTTTGATGACAGGAACATACAATGCATCTTCTGTTGCCACTGCAATTGAAATGTTGATGTCTTTCTTCTGAACGATTTTATCGCCAGCCCACATCGAATTCATCATTGGGAATTCTTTTAATGCTTGAGATACTGCTTTGACGAAGAACGCGAAATATGTGACGTTAAAGCCTTCTTTTTTCTTGAATTCGTTCTTGATCGAGTCACGGTATTGAACAAGACTTGTCACATCTACCTCGATCATTGTCCAAGCGTGAGGTGCTTCATGTTTACTACGCAACATATTAGCAGCAATTGCTTTACGAATACCTGTTACTGGAATTTCGATATCACCAACAGCTACTGGGACATTCACCGGTGCTGTTGCAGCTTTTGGAGCTGGAGCAGAAGTTTGTACCGCTGCAGCTTGTGCAATTGGAGCTTGTGCTTCAGTTTTCGCAGTAGGAATATTTCCGCTTGCAATAATCGCCAATAAATCTTTACGTGTAATACGTCCTTCATTACCTGAACCATCAACAAGCGTGAGATCGATATCGTTTTCTTGTGATAATTTCAATACCGCAGGCGAATAACGTGCTTTCGAGCCTTTTTCTCGTGTTATTGGGGCAGAAACTGCTTTTGATTCAGCAGCAGGCATTTCAGAAGCAGCCTCTTTTGAAGAAGGTGAATTTTCAGGTGCACTATCCTCTTCAGAACCGCCACCATCAATTTCGATTGTACAAACAACTGCGCCAACTTCTAAAGTTTCTCCTTCAATTGCAATTAACTCTTTTATCACACCTGTAAATGAAGAAGGGACTTCTGCAGTCACTTTATCCGTATTCACTTCAGCCAGAGGGTCATATTTATTAACTTTATCACCTACCTGTACTAACCATTTTTCGATTGTACCTTCGGTAACAGATTCGCCAAGTTGAGGCATTTTTATTTGTTCGATCGCCAAGTGTAACTCCTCCTTCCAGGTTAAAATTCTGCAAGATCACGCATTGCTTTTTCAACTTTGTCTGGGTTAATCATAAAGAATTTTTCCATTGTCGGTGCATATGGCATTGCCGGGATATCCGGACCAGCTAACCGTTTAATCGGCGCATCTAAATCAAATAGACAGTTTTCTGCAATGATTGCTGCAACTTCCCCCATAATGCTTCCTTCCATATTATCTTCAGTAACAAGAAGAACTTTCCCTGTTTTTGAAGCCGCTTCAATGATTCCTTCTTTATCTAATGGATAAATTGTACGTAAATCAAGGATGTGAGCAGAAATTCCATCTTGCTCAAGTCGCTCAGCTGCTTGAAGGGCAAAGTGAACCGCAAGACCGTACGTGATCACCGTAATGTCTTCCCCTTCACGTTTTACGTCCGCTTTACCGATTTCAATTGTATAGTCATCTTCAGGAACTTCACCTTTAATTAATCGGTATGCACGCTTATGCTCGAAGAACATAACTGGATCCTCATCACGAATTGCAGCTTTTAATAAACCTTTTGCATCGTATGGTGTTGAAGGAATCACAATTTTCAAACCTGGTTGGTTAGCAAAAATAGCTTCCACTGATTGTGAATGATAAAGAGCTCCGTGAATGCCTCCACCAAAAGGTGCGCGGAAAACGATTGGACAAGACCAGTCATTATTTGAACGGTAACGAATACGAGAAGCTTCAGAAATGATTTGGTTCACGGCTGGCATGATAAAGTCAGCGAATTGCATTTCTGCAATTGGACGCATCCCATACATCGCTGCACCGATTCCGACACCAGCAATTGCAGATTCAGCTAAAGGAGTATCCATTACACGGTCTTCCCCAAATTGATCGTATAATCCTTGAGTAGCTTTGAATACGCCGCCTTTACGCCCTACATCTTCCCCAAGGACGAATACGTTTTCATCACGTTCCATCTCTTCTTTCATTGCAAGTGTAATCGCGTCAATATAAGACATAACTGCCATTATGCGTTCCCCCCGTCTTTTTCAGCATAGACGTATTTTAAAGCATCTTCTGGTGCAGCATATGGAGCATTTTCTGCATAATCCGTTGCTTCGTTAACTTCTTTCATAATACGGTCATTCAAATCTTTCTCGATTTCTTCTGTTAAAATATTTAATTCTGTTAAATAAGCAGCGAACTTACCGATTGGATCAGCAGCTTGGCCTTCTGCAAGATCTTCCGCTGTACGGTATTGACGGTGATCATCATCAGATGAGTGAGCTGTCAAACGGTGTGATACAGCTTCGATAAGACTTGGGCCTTCTCCGTTACGTGCACGGTCAGCTGCTTCTTTCACCACTTTATAAACTTCTAAAGGGTCTGTTCCATCAACTGTTACACCAGGCATACCGTAACCAATTGCACGGTCAGAAACATTTTTACTTGCTACTTGTCTGTCGTAAGGTACAGAAATCGCATATTTATTGTTCTCTACCAATGTAATACATGGTAACTTATGAACTCCTGCAAAGTTTAATCCTTCGTGGAAATCTCCTTGGTTAGATGAACCTTCACCAAGTGTCACAAAGGTAATGAAATCTTTTTTCTGAATTTTCGCAGCAAGTGCAACACCTACAGCATGTGGTAATTGCGTTGTTACAGGTGAAGAACCAGTTAATATACGGTTTTTCTTTTGACCGAAGTGACCTGGCATTTGACGTCCACCAGAGTTTGGATCTTCTGCTTTTGCAAATGCAGAAAGCATTAATTCACGAGCTGTCATCCCAAAATGTAAAACTACACCCATATCACGGTAATAAGGAGCGATATAATCTTTCGTATTATCAAGAGCGTAAGCAGCTCCTACTTGAGTTGCTTCTTGACCTTGACAAGAAATAACAAACGGAATTTTACCAGCACGGTTTAATAACCACATACGCTCATCTATGCGACGAGCCATAAGCATTGTTTCAAAAATTTTCAATGCGTCATCATTAGATAACCCTTGTTCTTCATGACGGTTTTTTGCCATCGGAACATCCCCCTTTTAATCTGTGACTGTTACATGTGAATTGCTTTACCGTCAACAGCCAGTGCTGCTTCACCCATTACTTCTGAAAGTGTTGGATGTGGATGAATCGTGTTTGCAATTTCCCACGGTGTAGCATCTAATACCATGGCTAAACCAGCTTCAGAAATCATATCCGTTACGTGTGGTCCAATCATGTGTACCCCTAAAATATCATTGGTTTTTTTATCCGCAATAATTTTCACAAAGCCATCTGATTCACCATAAACAAGTGCTTTTCCGATTGCTTTAAATGAAAACTTGCCCACTTTCACATCGAAGCCTTGGTCTTTAGCTTGTTGCTGTGTAATACCAACACTAGCAGCTTCAGGGTTTGAATAAATACAACGTGACACGAGGTTATAGTCAATTGCATGTGTTTTCTGACCAGCAATGTGTTCAATAGCCGTGATTCCTTCATGTGAAGCAACATGAGCCAGTTGTAAACCGCCAATTACATCCCCAATGGCATAGATATGAGATTCTTTTGTTTGGAACGTATCTTTGACCTTAATAAATCCGTTATCAACTACAATATCCGTATTTTCAATACCGATTCCTTCAACATTTGCTTGACGTCCAACAGAGACCAGCATTTTTTCAGCTGTAAACGTTTTTGTTTCTCCTTTTAATTCGGCAGAAATTGAAACTAATCCTTCTGCTGTTTCAAGCGTCTCAGGTAAAACTTTTGCACTTGTAGCGAAAATAATGCCTTTTTTCGAAAGAAGTTTCTGCATTTCTTTTGAAACTTCAGCGTCTTCAGTTGGAATAATACGATCTGCATATTCAACAATCGTAACTTCGACACCGAAGTCATTCAACATGGATGCCCACTCGATACCGATTACACCACCACCAACGATGATGATTGATTTAGGTAACTCAGTCATTGCAAGAGCTTCATCAGAGGTCATTACGTATGTTCCATCAATCGTTAATCCTGGAAGTGAACGTGGACGAGAACCTGTTGCAATAATTACGTTTTTAGGGATAAGCATTTCATTCTCTTCGCCATTATTCATTTCTACAGAGATTGTTCCACCAGGAGATGGAGAAAAGATAGAAGGTCCTAACATACGACCAGTTCCTTCATATACATCGATTTTCCCTTTTTTCATTAATCCTTGAACCCCTTGATGCAACTGAGAAACAATGCCTTCTTTACGTGATTGAACACGTGAAAAGTCTAAAGATACTTCACCTGTGTTCACACCAAAATCCGCTGCATGATTTTTTGTAGTCGCATATATTTCCGCACTACGTAGTAAGGCCTTGCTTGGAATACAGCCTTTATGTAAACAAGTCCCACCTAATTTTCCTTTTTCAACGATTGCTGTTTTTAGTCCCAACTGAGCCGATCGGATTGCCGCGACATATCCACCCGTTCCGCCACCTATAATGACAACATCATATTCTTGAGCCATACTTCCAGCCTCCTGTTATATGTCATACAAAAAGTTGGGCCAACAGCAGTTGAGCACTCAAGTTCTACCATTTTGCTTGATATGGTTTACTTAACCTGAGTTCCTGGGAAATTACTGTCGGCTCTTATTTTTGTGCCTTTTGAAGACATATGTTTATTGTATGTTCGGGTATTCTTTTGCTTGTTCTTCCCCATTTAATACACGAATTGCACCTTCTGCTAACGCTTGTAATTCATTTTCACCTGGTTGGACAATCACATCTGCCATCCAGTTAATTCGTCTAGAAATTGATTCAACGAAGTCTTTACCATAGGCAAGTCCACCTGTCAGAATAATTCCATCGATCTGGCCTTCTAAAACAACACTTGCGGATCCAATTTCACGTGCCACTTGGTATGCCATAGCTTCATACACGAGTTCAGCTTCCTTGTCGCCTTTTGCAATACGTTTTTCAACGGCTACTGCATCGTTCGTTCCAAGGTAACTTACAAGCCCACCATACCCTACTAGTTTTTTCATTATTTCATGTCTGTAGTATTCCCCTGAGAAACAAAGATCAATTAAATCTCCAGCAGGTACTGTACCTGCTCGTTCAGGACTAAAAGGTCCATCTCCATGGAGTCCGTTATTGACTTCGATCACACGTCCATTTTGGTGAACGCCAACCGTAATACCGCCACCCATATGAGTAACGATTAGTCTCATGTCTTCATAGGCTTTGCCACATTTTTTAGCATATCGTCGTGCAACAGCTTTTTGATTCAAAGCATGAAAAATTGATTTACGTTCAATTAATGAAAACCCAGAAACACGTGCAATCGGTGCCAACTCATCAACGACCACTGGATCGACAATAAAAGAAGGAATATTTAAACCTGTTGCAATTTCAAATGCCAAAATCCCACCTAAGTTTGATGCGTGTTGACCTGAATAACCTTTTCTTAAATCTGCTAGCATTGCGTCATTTACCGCATAAGTTCCACCTTCAATTGGACGAAGGAGACCGCCCCTACCACAGACGGCCGATAACTTCGAAATATTAATTCCTTCTTCATCCAATGCAAGTAAAATGGTTTCCTTACGAAATCCATATTGATCATTGATAGAAGAAAACTCTCCGATTTCCTCAGCTGAGTGTCGAATTGTTTTCTCCATCACTAAAACATCGTTTTTAAAAACACCAATTTTAGTTGATGTGGAACCAGGGTTGATGACAAGAATGCGATATGGTTGTTCTTGCACAATGATTCCTCCTCAAAACTCTTAATTAACGTCCGTTTAAGATGTTTTTCCCGTTTTGTAAGAATTGACCACGTGATTTACCCACGCGAGCAATACGCTCTTCAGCTAAACGGTCTGCTGCTACGTAAGTAGGAACTCCTTCACGTTTAGAAATAGCGAATATTTTTTCGATTGTATCGTAAATTCCATCTACACGTTTCATCGCACGTTCATGGTTATAGCCGTATAACTCGTCAGCTACATTGATAACACCACCAGAATTGATTACATAATCCGGTGCATACGCGATGCCCATTTCATGAATAATATCCCCGTGTTTCGGATCTTTTAGTTGGTTATTTGCTGATCCAGCAATTACTTTTACTTTAAGTTGTGGAATTGTATTGTCGTTAATGATTGCACCCATTGCACATGGAGCGAAGATATCTGCATCTTGTGAATAGATTTCATCTACTCCCACTGCGATTGCCCCAAAATCATTCACTGCACGATTTACCGATTGTTGGTTAATATCAGCAACGATTAAGTTCGCGCCTTCTTCATGTAAATGCTTGCAAAGTGTATAGGCAACGTTACCCACGCCTTGTACTGCAACCGTTTTGCCTTTTAATGAATCATCACCATATGCCTCTTTGGCAGCAGCTTTCATCCCTACATAAACACCATAAGCTGTCACTGGAGAAGGATTGCCTGAAGAACCGAATGCAGGAGAAATCCCTGTAACGTAGTTTGTTTCTTCATAAATCAAATCCATATCCTCAACTGTCGTGCCTACATCTTCAGCTGTAATGTAACGACCGTTCAATCCTTGGATGAATCGACCGAAAGCACGGAACATTTCTTCATTTTTATCTTTTAATGGATCGCCGATAATAACTGTTTTACCGCCACCCAGATTTAATCCAGCAGCAGCATTTTTGTATGTCATTCCTTTTGCTAAACGAAGAGCATCTTCAATCGCTTCCTCTTCTGTAGCATAATTCCACATGCGTGTACCGCCTAGTGCAGGTCCTAAAGTTGTGTCATGAATAGCTATTATTGCTTTTAATCCTGAAGTTTTGTCTTGGCAAAACACCAATTGTTCATAATCATAAGTCTCCATATATTTGAAAATTTCCATTGTAAATTCCTCCTTAGATGTGGTCATTCTTTATTTTTAGATGAACAAATTGCTAAAGCAAGTGAATTCAATTTACTCTCTGCACTATCCGAACGAGAAGTTAAGACAATCGGAGCTTTTGCACCGACAATAACCGCTCCCACTTTTGCTCTTGCAAAGTAAACAAGTGATTTGTATAAAATATTTCCTGATTCAATATTCGGCACCAGCAATATATTAGCTTGTCCAGCATGTTTGCCCGTGATCCCCTTATGACGCGCTGCTTCAACCGAAATCGCATTATCAAGAGCCAGCGGACCGTCAATGATGCACCCTTTTATTTGTCCCCTTACATTCATTGCAACTAGAGCTGCAGCATCAAGAGTGGGTTGCATATTTGGATTTACTGTCTCAACTGCTGCCAAGGGGGCAACAACAGGATTCTCAACACCAACAGCATGAGCTACCTTCACAGCATTTTGCACAATTTGTGCTTTTTGAGCTAAATCAGGTGCAATATTCATAGCTGCATCCGTCACAAATATCAAACGGTCGAATCCGGCAATTTCAAATGCCGCAACATGTGATAGAACACTACCTGTGCGAAGCCCAAAATCGGGATTCAAAACAGCTTTTAAGATCAATGCTGTGGGGATATGTCCTTTCATCAACACGTTCGCTTCATTCAGATGAACGGATTTGACTGCAGCAATTGCTGCTTGCTGACCATCTTTTACATGTTGTGTATAGATTTTCGGATGATTCAACAATTTTGGGAAGTGCCTGACAATCATTTCTTTCAACTTAGGTTCATCGTCGTATAAGCGAAAACTTGCCATATCATATTCAATAGCCATATTCACAGCTTCCAGTACTTCTAAATCAGCAGCACTTGCTACAGCAACCACATTATCGTCTGCCGCTGAAGCTTGATGAATTAAATCTTCTAATTTCATTTGTCATCACCCCAACATTCATAATTTAAGCACAAAATGTGGCAAAAAAACAATAATGAAAACGCTTTATTTGTCAATTAGTACGTAATATCTGTATGCAAATTATCGCAAACCATGCAAAAAATTGCATGCACTGTTATTGTAGATTATATTTTTCCAATTTGTAATACAATGTCCGAAGCGATATTCCTAAATATTTGGCCGTCTTAGATTTATTCCCCTTTGCTTTTTTCAAAGTAGAAGATAGAATTTCTTTTTCCATTCTGTCCATCTGGTCAGCAAGTGGTAATATTTCTTGTGCAGGTAGACTTGATTCGGGTTCTTGATTTTCCATCATTGACAATGGGAGATGATGATCTTCTAAAATCGATTCAGTTGGGCGCATAAAGATCATCCCTCGACTAATGATGTTCTCAAGTTCCCTCACATTACCAGGCCATGGATAGTTTCGAAGCCGCTGTAATGCAACTTCTGATATTCCTTCAACATTACGTCCATATTCTTGGTTCAGCTTCATAAGTAGCCGATCTCCAATCGCAGCAATATCTTGCTTATGATTTCGCAGAGGCGGTATTTGAATGGGCATTCGATTCAAACGATAATAAAGATCTTCTCGAAATTTCCCCTCTAACATTGCTTTTTCCATATGAATATTTGTTGCTGCAATTACTCGCACGTCAATCGGAATTGGTTTTGTGCCTCCAACGCGAATGATTTCATTTTCTTGTAGAACGTGTAGCAATTTAGCCTGAGTGTTACCCGAAAGTTCACCAATTTCATCTAAAAAGATACTTCCGTGGTTAGCTACTTCAAATAACCCTTTTTTGCCGCCTTGCTTGGCTCCAGTAAAAGAACCTTCTTCATATCCAAAAAGTTCACTTTCAAGTAAATGCTCAGCAATAGCTGCACAATTAACACGGATGAACTTATTGAACTTTCGCTCACTTGCACTATGAATGGCATGTGCAAAAAGTTCTTTCCCAGTGCCCGATTCCCCCCGTAACAATACAGTTACTGGCGTTTTTGCGGCTAATTTTGCTTGTTCAACTGACAGCTGCATTTCATGTGAATTGCCGATAATATCATCAAATGTATATTTCGACTCAAGTGTCCGAATGATGCTTCGCGCACGATCTAGATCTTTCATGAGTGTACGAATTTCCGTGATATCATGAATGACTCCAACACTGCCTTTTAGTCGATTATTAACAATAATTGGTGCAACATTTACAATAACTTCTCGTTTAAGAGGTCCTACTCGCATATTGACTCCGCGAATGGGTTTACGCATTTGCAATACCTTTAGATGTATACTTTCACCTTCACTTATATCTGCTGTGGCTGGTTTCCCGATAATATCCTCTGTTTCAAGACCTGTAATTCGTGTATATGCTGGGTTAATTAATATTCCTTTACCATCTTCGTCTACAACAGAAATGGCATCATCGCTTGATTGAATAATGGCTTGCAACATCGTTTGAACTTCTTTTAAATTTGTAATTTCACCTGCTAAATTCACGACTTCCGTGATATCCTTGAAAACTGCGAATGCACCAATTCGCTCACCCTTTTCATCAATAATCGGAAATCTAGATGTGACAATCTTTGTACCATTACTTAAAGTCAGTTCTCGATTTATTTCAGTTCTTCCAGTTTCAAAAATCCGAGGCAGTTCACTTGTAGGAATAACTTCATAAATATGTTGACCTTTTGCCTCGCTAACCGAGACTTCAGTCATGCGCTCTGCACTTTTATTGAAAAAATTAACCATTCCATTTGAATCGATGCCAACCATACCTTCATCAATGGAATTAAAAATAAATTGTTGTTTATGCGATTCGTCTCGAATCATTTGAATAAATTGATCTTTGTCATTTAACAGACTTACGAGCATGTTTGCGATACTTCCAGGAATGAGTACTGTATGCTCCGGTCTAGCTTTTAGCAGGTCCCTGAATACATCTTCTTGCCCGGTAAGGTCGAAAATCACATGTAAGTCTTTTGTTAAGTAGGGTTCCCACTCCTGACTTACAGGAATACTATATTGTTTCGCAATTTGTAGAGCAGGGGCGTCTTCATCAATATCAACAACCCGTTGTACGTGGAAAAATTCTGTGGAAAGTAACAACCTTAGAATCGTTGTGCCTCCAACCCCGCCACCAATGATTAATACATTTTGCAAAGACATTCAAACTCCTCGCTTACTATATGCAATCTATTGCAAATTCTACTTTTATGATAGCTTAAAATGAGAGTCTTGACAATGATTTAGAGGATAGTAAAATGAGAGATGGTAAGAGGAGTTGAATTAATTTGGCAAGATTATTAGCGTTTATAGTACTACTCATTCCCGGCATAATGGCTGCTGGGGGGATTAAACTTATACGTGATACAATATTTGGTAAACTTATTGGCCCGATTCCTTATTTGTGGCTGCAATTACTGATTGGATTGCTTTTGGTAGTAGTAGGAATTGGTTTTTTTGCAGGATTTTTACTGAACAGAGATCGAAAAAACGGCAAAGTACAACCCAAATTCGTAAAAAAAAAGGAATCCTGAGAACGTCTTCAGGGTTCCCTTTGTAATTGTTTTAATAAAACTCGATCTGGATAATCTGTAATCCAACCTAACACGACAGGATGTGGATTCTCTAAAAACCTCTCATTTCCGTCAATTCCATAAAAACGCAAAGGCATATTGGATTTGAAAGCTAAATCTAATTTCATTGGATGATAATGTCTCTTATGCATATGAAGAGCATCAGCCGCGCTTAATCGACCTAATTCTTCCCAATTGGTTCTTTTAGTACCGATATAAGCGGTTTGCAACATGGGATTACATTTTTTTATTCTCTCTAAAACATCATAATGGAATGAAGAAAAATGGATGTTCAATTGCGAGTAGGATTTTTTAAACAATTGATCGATTTTTGCAGGAGCATTCACAAATGTTTCTTTTAACTCCACATTAAGGGCCAATTCATTTTTTTTTGCGAATGCTAACACCTCATCAAAGCTTTGTATTGTACTACCATTTATTAATCTCCAAAAAGAAGTGCCTAACTTTAACTTTTTCACCTCTTCGTAGTACATCGATGAAACACTTCTTCTATTTCTTCCCAACCTCCAAAAATCAGGGTCATGTGTGACAATCGGCACTAGATCTTTAGTTAATTGCAAATCGATTTCCAACCCATCTGCTCCCAATTCAATCGCTTTATAAAAGGCTTCAGACGAATTTTCAACCTCATACGCAGAAGCTCCTCGATGTGCATATATCGGAACTCTTATCATTTTCGTTTAACACCTCATTTATATGTATATTTGTTATTTACCCTCTCTCCTTCAATATATGCATCCTTTTCATTTGAACTGGGTATAAAATGTAGCGGAATAATCGGGGTATATGGAAGACTCATATGCCCTCTCTTGTTTTTATTCAACAACAACAGCATTCTTTAACATAGCCAAAATAATAATGGGTAGTGCATATTGAGGGTGGTTAGATAAAAAAACCCAAAATCCATAATTTCTAGTGTATCATTAAGACTTAATTAATGTAGGAGGAGGTTTGTAATGGACAATTTATTTTTAATTTTATCACTTATATCATTCATCGCATTTTTTGCTTTTGGAATACGCGCACTAATGTCCTATGTAAAAAAAGAAAAATCGAAAGGTTTAAAGCTGATTAAATTAACGGGACTTTCACTTGTGATTTTGATTATATCGTTTATTGGACAACAGACAAACAGCTGAGATAAAAAAATGCTTGACTCCTTAATCTTTTTTGAATTAAGAAGTCAAGAAAATGCGCATTAAAATAAAGCTTGATTTTCTTATGAACAGATTGAATGTATTTGACCTTTATCTAGAAAGCTTATCTAGATGTTTCTTCGAATTCGATATTAACCACTTTTTCCGTTTCGGTCGTGTATTCGATTCTTACAAAAACACCGAATTCCTTGTCACCATCTTTTAACCATAACTTGAACTTTTGAATTGTTGAATCCCCTTTGACCTCGCTTCCTTCATATAGGTAGTCAATAATACTTACATTGGGATATTTTGATTGTGTTTCTTTCATTGCAAGATTTCCCCATTTAGCGTAGGTCGGGATTTCTTGTTGAGCATGTGCACTAATTGAGTGATGTATTGGTACTGAATTAAATGCAAGCATAATTCCAAGCACAAAAACTGTCTTTCGCATAATTTGATCTCATCTCCTTTTAGATAGGATGAGTCACATACTTAAAACCATTCCAACAATCGAATGAAAACCAATAAGTATATAAAATCCTTTGGTCTTGTTGGTCATAGACTTCACGCCGTTGCGGCAGGGAAAGCGCCGATCCAAAATACACTCTCTTTTTACATAAAACACAAAAAACCAACGAATATATATTCATTGGTTTTTATAATGTCAATATAAGGCAAGGAATCAGGATAATATAAAAGTCACACCAATATTAACTCGCCATATTTTCCAATCGGATTTTATCAGCAATCATGGCAATGAACTCCGAATTCGTTGGTTTACTCTTTAAGTGATGGACCGTATAGCCAAATGTCTTCGAAATAGATTCGTAGTTTCCTCTGTTCCATGCAACTTCGATCGCATGACGGATTGCCCGTTCAACACGTGAAGAAGTGGTATTAAACTTCGTTGCAATTTCAGGGTATAATACTTTCGTAATTGACCCTAATAATTCGATGTCATCATAGACCATGTGAATGGCTTCGCGTAAATAGGAATAACCTTTAATATGTGCAGGAACTCCAATTTCTTTTATTGCTGCGGTAATGGTTGTATCGATTATTTTTTGATTTACCTTTGGTTGTGGCTGACTTTGTAAAACACTTGTCCGTCCCGATGTTTCTTGCTTGTGTCCCGCTACCTGTAGAATCTGATTCACTAACCGATCAAACTCGAATGGTTTTAGCATGAAGTATGAAGCACCAAGTTCCACAGCTTGTTTCATGACATCTTCTTGACCAAAAGCTGTTAACATGATTACTTGGATTTTTGATAATTTCTCATTCGCCTGTAACATCTCTAGTACTGCAAGCCCATCTAAGTGAGGCATAATAATATCAAGTAACAATACATCTGGTATGTCATTTTCTAGCTGACTAAGGATTACCTTGCCGTTTGGTGCTGTTGTAATGACGTCAATTTGTGGATGATTTGATAAATAAGTTTCGAGCGTTTTCACTAATTCTTTGTTATCGTCTGCAATGGCAACTTTAATTTTTTCCACTGGTATTCCCCCTTAAATCTGATCCTGCGAACATGGATGTTTGTTAATTCGGTACATTCTCCCAATTTCACACTGCAAGCTTATTTCGACATTTTTGTATCAAATCCTTTATTGTATTGAAAAATGAGTCAAGAGTTGGAATATTTAGAGTAATTTCGACGAATAGTAAGGATTACCGCAATTTTGTCGAATTATCGTTATGTATATATTATCAGAAATATAAAAAAATACCACACTTTTTCAAGTGTGGTTATATAAAATTTTATGGTCGTTGCTTAATCATTTCTTGAATGGAGATGGCAGCACCTTTTACAGGATTGTCAACCACCATATGCGTAATGGCACCAGCAAATTTACCGTTTTGAATAATCGGGCTTCCACTCATCCCTTGTAGAATTCCGCCCGTTTTTTCAATTAATTCTTCATCAGTTACAATAAATTCAAAAGTGGTTTCTTCCACTTTAATAATGTCAATTTGAAATGGTCGCACATCATTTCCTTCAATGGCTGTATATAACTCAGCTTTCCCTTTTTTTATGTTGCTTGCTTTAAGCACAGGAATCGCATCTTTGCTTTGTATAGGAGAATCATTCAGTTTCCCAAATACACCATACACAGTATTTGCTTTGACACTGCCTGCACGTAAATTCATTGATGTTTGTTTGGCTATTTTATAACCAGGACTTCCAGGGATACTTTTATGAATCCTTGCAATTTCAGATAAATATATGGTTCCACCTAAAAATGGGGGTGTTTGTGAAATTTGATGATCAATAATTTGATGTCCCAATGCACCATATTCTTTGGTTTTTGGGTTGACGTAAGTTATTGTTCCGATTCCTTCTGTATGATCACGAATAAAAGGAAGCATACTTTCTAATTGTTCTGTTGATACTAATACCGCTTGACGTTTATTTTCACGTAAAAATTCAACTGATACTTTTTTCTCTTTTGTTTCTTTGCTGTTTTCTTTCCAATCAGCAATAGATGCAATCGGCTTTTCATCTAATGATACAATTTGATCACCATTTTTAAACCACCATTTATCATCAATTAATACATCATGTACAAATGTTGGTTTGTCTAATTTTAATTGCACACCAATGGAATTACCAAGTGGAACTAAAGCATCCGTATTTTTTTCTGCCCAAGAATGGGTTGGAAAGACAACCATCAGACCCAAAAGGATAGCAACAAACTTTTTATTTGCTACACATCGCATATTTCACCTCCATTTATCAGGATACACTTACTATGTGTTTCATTGGTTTTGTTATGAAAGGTAAATTTTCGAAATAAAAAGCACATGCCTATTACAGCAGTGCTTGACGATTTCATACATGAAATATTTTTTTTCGTTGTTCAGCAATTGATAGTAATTCAGTTGCATGTTGTAAGGTTAATGTCGTTATTTCTGCACCTGACATCATACGACTCACTTCTTGTACTCGCTCATCACCAGTTACTTCAGTAAGTTTCGTCTTTGTTCGTTTACCCATGACTTCTTTTTCAATCAATAATTGTTGATCTGCCATCGCAGCCACTTGCGGTAAATGTGTGATACATAAAACTTGGGAAGAACGTGAAATATTGGCGATTTTTTCAGCAATCGCTTGTGCAACTCGTCCACTAACACCTGTATCCACTTCGTCAAAAATAATGGAAGTAATGCCTTGATGCTTAGAAAAAATACTTTTAAGTGCAAGCATCATTCGAGACAATTCTCCACCTGAAGCAATCTTAGATATAGATTTTGCTGGCTCACCCACATTTGTCGACATATAAAAGGATACATCGTCTTTTCCATTTTTATCATACATCGCAGATTCTTTAAAAACCACTTCGAACGTGGCTTTAGCCATAAACAATTCACGCAACTGAATGACGATTGCTTCGCTTAATTTTTTTGCAGCTTTTTTTCGATAAATTGTTAATTCTTTTGCTTCAATTTCTAAATCTTTTTCAACTTGATCGAGTGCTTTTTGTCGTTGTTGAATACGTTCTTCACGATTTACAAGCCCATCCAATTCATCACCAATTTTTTCGCGGAATAACAGAATTTCTTCGATTGAATTTCCGTATTTACGTTTTAATAATTGAATGGATGCCAGTCTTTCTTCAATGACGTTTAAACGCTCTTCATCAAATTCCGATTCGTCCATTACACTTTTTAGTTGGTATGATAATTCTTGTAATGAATAAAATGAATTCGACATTAGTTCAGCATGATCTTTATATGTGTCATCAAACGATGCAATATCTTCAAGTTCACTCATTGCATTGCCAATCCAATCTAATCCTTTGGACTCCCCATTTAATGCTTCATGAGCTGCAGAAAGCCGTTCAAACGTTTTATGGAAATTCTGGAATTTCTTCCGTTCTAATTGAAGTTCTTCATCTTCTCCTTCAATTAAGTTTGTTGAATCAATCTCATTAATTTGATATTGATACAAATCGATTCTTTGTGCGATTTGCTGTTCATTATCACTCACTTTTGCCAGTTCCCTTTTTAGCTTACTGTATTTGCCAAAAAGACCAAAATAACTTTCTTTGGCTCGATGTAACTTGTGACCAGCAAATTGATCTAACAAAGATATATGTAATCGATCATCCATTAATTCTTGGCTTTCATGTTGGCCATGGATATCAATCAAAGAACCACCAATTTCTCTTAAAATGGCAATGGTTACAAGTTTGCCATTAACACGGCAAACACTTTTCCCGTGATCATTTATGTCCCTTCGCAGAATTATTGAGTCATCATCCGCATCAATGCCTACATCTAAGAGTTTTTGGAACACGGGATGCTGGGCATCTTGTATGAAGAACAACCCTTCCAATTCTGCTTTTTTAGCTCCATGTCGAATAAATTCTTGTGAACCTCTTCCACCTGCCAGTAAATGCACAGCATCAATAATAATGGATTTACCAGCACCTGTTTCTCCGGTTAATACTGTTAGTCCATCCGAAAAGCTTACTGACACTTCTTCTATAATGGCAAAGTTTTTAATGGATAATTCTTTCAGCACAAAGTATCACCTCTTTTAAAGCATTTCGAGTAGACGTGTTTTTATGATTTCTCGTTCGGTTGTGTCTTTACAAATGATTAAACACGTATCATCACCGCAAATTGTACCTAGTATTTCTTTCCAATCCAAGTGATCAATTAATGAACCAATGGCATGTGCATTACCAGGTAAAGTTTTCATGATTAAAAAATGACTAGCACCATCAATGCTTACAAAAGCATCTGTTAAAGCTCGATGTAATTTTTGCATGGGGTTAAAACGTTGATCAGCAGGTAAGCTATATTTATAGTTTCCATTTTGTAAGGGAACTTTGACCAAATGTAACTCTTTAATATCTCGAGAAACAGTTGCTTGAGTTACATTATATCCTGCATTTTTTAGGATATCGACTAAATCATCTTGTGTTTCAATTTCATGATTAGCGATAATATCACGAATTCGTATATGTCGTTGACCTTTGTTCATTTTGCCACTCCTAATACTGAATAATTATACTTAATTATTCATATCGTACCACCTACAGTCTATCCGCACAATAAAAAAAGCGCAAAGCACTCTCTAGCCCGACACCAGTGCTAGCAGACCGAATCGAAGCCTGGTTTCGCATGAGGGACTGAAACTTAGGTGCGTGCTGGTGTTTGGAGCTAGATGAGAAAAACTTAGATGTTAATCAATATGACTAGGCATAACCAGCGTAGGCGCATTTCAAGTGGTAGCATGGCTTATTGCGGGAGGCATCCATAAAACGCAGAAACATTATTATAAGGAATACTTAGTTCAGTCTATAATTGTGATTTTCTTCAGTGTCCTCTATTTAAGGTGGGGAGAAGTTTTAAACACTGGATTCGTAGTAGTCCCCATTTTATACTTTCTGGAATTTCAAAAAAACGACCCACACTGTGGGCCGCCATCATGTTAATTGCTGATGTGCATCGAGCACAATTTGTTTTAATTGTTCTTCTCCAAAAGTTGTTTCATTCACATCTGTTGCGGTTAAGTGGAATAAAAATTCGATATTCCCTTCTCCACCAGTTATAGGAGAAAAAGATGCATTTTGCAGGGTAAAGCCTTCTTGTTGTGCAAATTTCGCAATGGTGTCCAATACCTTGATATGAACTTTCGCATCACGCACCACACCTTTTTTACCCACATTGTCTTTTCCTGCTTCGAACTGAGGTTTCACAAGTGCTATTACATGACTACCAGGTACTAGTAATGTTTTTAACACAGGTAAAATAAGTTTTAAGGAAATAAAGGACACATCAATGGTCGCAAATTCAGGTAAACCTTCAGATAAATCGGCAACTGTGACATAACGGAAGTTTGTCTTTTCCATCACGGTCACTCTTTCATCTTGACGAATTTTCCATGCCAGTTGATTGGAACCGACATCCAATGCGTAACAATGGCGAGCCCCATTTTGAAGTGCACAATCTGTGAATCCTCCAGTTGATGCGCCAATATCAAGCATCAACTTATCTTTTACATCCACCTGGAAATAATTTAAAGCCTTCTCAAGTTTAAGGCCACCACGACTTACATATGGCATTTCCTTCCCTTTCACTTGTAAAGGGACATCGATCGGGATTTTTTCACCAGGCTTGTCTAAACGAAGTTCATTTGTATAAACGATACCAGCCATAATAGATCGTTTTGCCTTTTCTCGCGTTTCACAAAGTCCACGTTCTACAAGTAAAACATCGACTCTTTCTTTTGGCGTTTTTGTCATAATACGTGTGTACCAGCCTGACCGATTTTAGTCATCTTTTTTTGGATTCTCAAGAATAATTCATCTGCATTTAAATGAATTTCATCCAACAACTCATCAACACTTCCATGTTCAATAAAATGATCAGGGATTCCCATTCGATTGACTGTAATTCCCGTATAGTCATGATCTTGCATAAATTCGAGTACGCTGCTACCAAATCCACCTTGCAATACCGCTTCTTCAACTGTAAATAGTGGAAGATTACGGTTAACCAGTTGATGAAGCATTTCTTCGTCAAGCGGTTTAATAAAGCGGGCGTTGATTACCTCAGCTTGAATGCCTTGCTTCGCAAGTCGCTCAGCTGCTTCAATAGCCATTGGAATGGTTGTTCCAAAAGTTAATATAGCAGCATCCGTTCCTTTTCGGAGCACTTCCCAAGAACCAATTGGAATGGTGTGCAGTTCCGAATCCATCGGTACTCCAAGACCATTACCTCTTGGATAGCGTAATGCAATCGGGCCATCGTTATATTCAATCGCTGTTTTCACCATATGTTGACCTTCATTTTCATCTTTTGGCATCATTAGGACCATGTTTGGCAAGTGACGTAAAAATGCAATATCAAACACACCTTGATGTGTTTCGCCATCTGCACCAACCAGACCAGCACGATCAATTCCAATAAAGACATTTAAGTTTTGTCGGCAAATATCGTGGACAACTTGATCATATGCACGTTGCAAGAAAGTAGAGTAAATCGCTAAGAACGGTTTCATTCCTTGTGTAGCAAGTCCAGCTGCCATTGTAGTAGCGTGCTGTTCGGCAATCCCTACGTCAAACATACGACTTGGAAATTCTGTAGCAAAACCTTCTAGTTTAGACCCAACAGGCATTGCAGGCGTTATTGCCACAATACGCTCATCTTCACGAGCAAGTGTACGCACAGTTTCAGCAACTAAACCACTCCATGATGGGGCCTTAGTTGATGACTTTACAAAAGCTCCGGTTTCCATTTTATATGGACCAGTACCATGCCATGTGCCAATTTTATCTTGTTCGGCAGGACTATATCCCTTACCTTTTTTCGTTAAGACATGAACCAATACAGGTCCCTTCATCTTTTTGGCATATATTAATGTTTCTTGGAGGGAGTCGTAATTATGTCCATCAATAGGGCCTAAATACGTGAAGCCGAGCTCTTCGAAAAACACTCCGGATACAAGCAAATATTTCAAACTATCTTTTACTCGTTCGGCAGTTGCTGCTAATTTCCCGCCGACTGCCGGGATTTTTTTCAATAGGTATTCAAGTTCTTCTTTTGCTTTATTGTATTTTCCTGCAGTTCGCAGTTTACCTAAAATGTTGTGAAGTGCACCGACGTTTGGTGCAATTGACATTTCATTATCATTTAGTATGACAATCATATCTGTTTTTTCATGACCGATATGATTTAACGCTTCGAGTGCCATACCACCTGTTAATGCACCATCGCCAATAATTGGAATGATGTGGTTCTTATCATTTTTTATATCTCTTGCTGCGGCCATACCCATTGCTGCTGACAGCGAAGTAGAACTATGTCCGGTCTCCCAAACATCATGTTCGCTTTCGATTCTTTTAGGAAATCCACATAACCCTTTATATTGACGGAGTGTATCAAACTGATTTGCTCGTCCAGTTAATATTTTATGGACATATGCTTGATGTCCCACATCCCAAATAAACTTATCATCAGGACTATTAAAAATACGGTGAAGAGCTACTGTTAATTCGACCACGCCTAGGTTTGGACCAATATGTCCACCTGTGACCGATAATTTTTCAATTAGAAACGCACGTATATCTTCACTTAATTGTAATAATTCACCCTGTGATAAATCTTTAATAAAGGATGGACTTGTAATTGAATTTAAATCCATCGACATCACACACCTTTACACATTACTTGCTATTTGAATTCATTATCTTTCATTATATCAATGTCAATGGAATGTACAAATATTAACCTACATACTATTTGTTTCGATTAACAATATAAGCTGCCAGTTCATCCAATAATACAGGTTCACTTGATATGTATCTGAGTGACTTAACTGCTTGATTATAATGCCATTCTTTCTTGTTTTTTGCACCTTCGAGTGTCAACAGTGCAGGATAAGTATTTTTTTCACTTGCAACATCTTTCCCAGCTGTTTTTCCAAGTGTTTCAGTGGTGCCTTCAATATCCAATATGTCGTCTTGTATTTGAAATGCAAGACCAATGTGATAACCGAACTCCTTTAATGCTTTCCGTGTCTTTGAATCTGCTGAAGAAAGAATAGCACCAGCTTCAATGCTAAATGTTAACAATGCACCCGTTTTATTTAAATGGATCAATTCCAATTCATCAACCGTTACAATTTTCCGTTCACTTTCAATGTCGAGAACTTGTCCCCCAACCATTCCTTCAGCTCCAGCTGCACTACTCAAAAGATTGATGAGTTCCAGTTTCTGTTCTGCTGGTACGTCCTCTAATCTAGCGAGTACGCCAAAACTAAATGTTAGCAAGCCGTCTCCTGCTAAGATTGCTAATGCTTCACCAAACACTTTGTGGTTTGTTAATTGGCCACGACGATAATCATCATTGTCCATAGCAGGTAGATCATCATGAATAAGGGAATACGTATGAATCATTTCAATCACTGATCCAACTGTAAATGATTCTGGGTGTTTCACCTCTAACAGATCCAATACGGCAAGTAAAAATAACGGTCGTACTCGTTTACCACCTGCAATTAGCGAATAATTCATCGCTTCTTTTAATATAGCCGGTGCTTCAATTGACTGTATGAGTTCAGAAAGTTTCCCATCAATTTTCAAAACATGTTTCTCTGTAAAACTCTGTAATATGGTCATTTTGATGCATCCTCTTTTTCACTAGTGTTAAATGGAACCTTTTCTCCATTGTCGTCAATGATAGAAATTAGTTGCTTTTCAGCATGTTGCAATTTGTCGTGACAAACTGACGATAATTCCATGCCATTTTTATAAAGTGAAATAGCGTCTTCTAGTGGTACATCCCCTTGTTCGAGCTTTCGAACAATTTCTTCAAGTTGTTGAATCGCTTGATCAAAAGTTACAGGTTTCTTTGTCATGATGATTCTCCTTTAGACTGTTTGTGTACAGAGTCTATAGAGGCAAGTAAGACTCCATCTTGTAATTTGATTTTTAGAGGTTTCTTTACATCAACATCTTTGATTGATTTGACCACTTGCTCGTTTTGGTACGTGATGCTGTATCCACGGTCCATAATTTTCAACGGATTTAATGCTTCAAGTAATTGAATCATACTTGTAAATGAACGACCCTTACTTTGAACGTTTTTTTGAGTTGCTACATGCAGACGATTTTGGTATGCATAAATATCTTTTTGATGTTGTTGAACCATTCGATGTGGGTTATGTAGGGATAACCGCATGTTTTGCTGCTTCAAATGATCTTGTTTTTGATTGACAATGGACCGTCCACTTTTCTCAAATTGTTCTGAAAGTCGAGTCAATTTTTCAACAAAAGGTCGGTACAATCTTTCTGGATATGCTAGTGGATAGGCAGAGACGACACGAGATAATCTTTTTCGTTCATGAGTCAGATTCGAAGTGACTATCGACACGATTTGTGATTTCCTATTCGCAATTCGTTCAAGTAATTCAAGTTGATTTGGGACGGCAAGTTCAGCTGCAGCTGTAGGTGTTGGAGCGCGCAAATCAGACACATAATCAGCGATTGTAGTGTCTGTTTCATGACCAACTGCACTGATGATAGGAATGCTACTATTTGCGATTTCCCTTGCCACTATTTCTTCATTGAAAGCCCATAGATCTTCGATCGAACCGCCACCTCTACCAACAATACATACATCAATATTCGGATGAGAATGGGCACGTTTAAGAGCTTGCACAATACTAGGTGCTGCTCCTGCTCCTTGTACAAGTGCAGGGAATATCAACACTTCTGCCAATGGATATCGACGACTAAGAGTCGTTACGATATCTCGAATTGCTGCTCCAGTGGTGGCGGTAATGACGGCAATCTTTTGTGGGAACTTAGGAATCTGTTTTTTTCTAGCAGGATGAAAAAGTCCTTCATTGGCCAACTTTTCCTTCAATTGTTCAAATGCAATAAAAAGTTCTCCGATTCCATCGGGTTGCATGGCTTGAGCATATAATTGATATTGGCCAGATCCTTCATAAACGTTTACATCGCCTTGCAAAAGAACATTCATGCCACTTTCGGGTATGAATTTCAGCTTCTTGGCTTGTGCAGCAAACATAACAGCTGGCATTCTTGTTTGTTCATCTTTAATCGTGAAATAGATATGACCACTCGTATGTATTTTGACATTCGAAAGTTCCCCTTTGACATAAACATTACGTAAATGGGGATCGGCATCAAATTTTCTTTTTATATATTTCGTTAATGCTTTAACTGTTAAATATGAAGTTGACGTCACGTGTTTTCAAACTCCTCACGACGAAGAAATAGAAAAGCTGTCTTTCTAAAAGAAAAACAGCTTCTTCTCTCTATTTTACCTGTTTTCGCTTCTTTTGTCTTGACGCAATTCATTTTCTGCTGATTGTACAGTATTTTCCATTAACATCGTAATGGTCATTGGGCCAACTCCACCTGGAACAGGCGTTATGTAAGATGCTTTTTCTTTTACTGACTCAAAGTCTACGTCACCACATAAGCGATTGTTTTCATCGCGATTCATTCCGACATCGATGACGACAGCTCCATCTTTTATATAGTCACTTGTAATTAATTTTGCTTTACCTACAGCAACAACTAAGACATCTGCTTGGAGTGTAATTTCTTTGAGGTTTGGCGTTTTAGAATGCACATACGTCACGGTTGCATCTTTTTGCAATAATAACTGTCCCATTGGTTTACCGACGATATGGCTACGTCCAATGACAACCGCATGCTTACCTGAAAGTTCGACTTCGGAGTATTCCAAAAGTTTCATTACGCCATACGGGGTACAAGGAAGAAATGTATCTTGACCAAGCATCATTTTCCCTATATTAATTGGATGAAAGCCATCCACATCTTTTGATGGTAAAATTGCAGAAAGTACGTTTGATTCATCAATCTGTTTAGGTAAAGGCAATTGCACTAAAATACCGTCTATCGCTGGATCTGCATTTAACGATTCAATCGTAGTGATTAATTCATGCTCACTTAAATTCGCATCAAACGTAATTAACTGTGAATAAATGCCAAGTTCTTCGCACGTTTTTTGTTTATTTGAAACATAAACTTTAGAAGCCGCATTGTCACCAACTAAAATGACGGCTAATCCTGGGGAAATACCTTGCTCATTTAAGTATTCAATTCGTTTTGTTAAGTCATTACGTATCGATTGTCCAATTTCTTTACCGTTTATTAGTGCACTTGGCATACCAATTCCCCCTGTTTTCAGCTAGAAGATTCAGATTCGGTTGTATACTTGGATAAAACTCCATTGACAAATTTACTTGATTTTTCATCTCCAAAAGTTTTACATAATTCTATTGCTTCATTCATGACAACTCTTGAAGGTGCATCTTGCATAAATAACAATTCATAAACAGCTAAACGTAATACTGTGCGTTCAATTTTTGGTAAACGATCTAAAGACCAATTTTCCAATTTCGTTTTTAACGATTCATCTATTTGCGTTAATTGTTCAGTCGTACCACGAACGAGTTTTTCATAGAAAGCATCATGATTGCCATCAAGTACATGGCTCATTGCTTCTTCTATTGTTAACTGTGTGTTTTCTAACTGAAACAAAGTTTGCAACGCTTTTTCACGAGCTTCTCTACGTTTCATGGGACAGTCTCCTTTTATATGCATTCGAACACATCATAGCATATTTTGTACCTACAAGACACTTTCCAATGGAAGTTCGAATGTTCAGAAAAAAACATCGTTCGGATGTACCGAACGATGTGAGGGGTTATTCAATTGTTGATTCTTTTGGCTGTTCAAATTGAACGCCTGTAATATGGACATTTACTTCTTTAGTTTCAAGAGATGTCATATTAAGAATTGCTTGGCGCACTTGATTCTGAACTTCTTTTGCCACTGTTGGAATGGATGAACCATATTTGACCGTACAATAAATTTCAACAAACAGACCTTCATCTGTTAATTCAGTTTTAATGCCTTTACCGTGCACTTTTTTACCAAAGCGTTCTGCCACTCCAGAAACGAAACTACCACGCGTACCGGCAATTCCCTTAACATCAGTAGTTGCAATTCCTGCAATTACTTCTAATACTTCGGGTGCAACTTCAATATTCCCTAAATCTTCTTTACCTGAAGGAGACATTTGTACATATGCCGTAGTTGTTGTTTTTTCAGCCATTTACTATTCATCCTTTCTTAGGAATTCATTACGTCGTATTTCTCTAGAAACTTCGTATCAAAATCACCGGATTTAAATACTTCATGATCCATTAATTTTGCATGGAAAGGAATCGTTGTATGCACACCCTCAACCACAAATTCGCTAAGTGCACGCTTCATTTTAGCAACTGCTTCTTCACGAGTATCTGCAAATGTAATTAATTTCGCGACCATTGAATCATAGTAAGGTGGAATGCTATAACCAGAATACATAGCAGAATCCACACGCACACCATATCCACCCGGTGCTAAATACATTTCGACTTTACCCGCTGATGGCATGAAGTTTTTGGACGGGTTTTCCGCATTTATGCGGCATTCAATCGCCCACCCTTTTATTTGCACATCATCTTGTGTATAGGCTAATTTCTCACCATTTGCAACTTTTAATTGCTGTTGGATTAAGTCAATACCCGTTACCATTTCTGTAACAGGGTGTTCAACTTGAATTCGAGTATTCATCTCCATAAAGTAGAATTTTTGATTGATATGATCAAAGATAAATTCTACTGTTCCTGCACTGCGATAGTTTACAGCAAGCGCTGCTTTAACCGCTGCATCTCCCATTTGTTTTCGAATCTCAGGTGAAAGTGCTGGAGAAGGAGCTTCTTCTACAAGTTTTTGCATGCGACGTTGAATTGAACAATCCCGCTCACCGAGATGAATGGCATTGCCATGACTATCTGCAAGCACTTGAATCTCAACATGGCGGAAAATTTCAATAAACTTTTCAAGATATACTCCAGGATTGCCAAATGCTGCAGCTGCCTCTTTTTGAGTAATTTGAATGCCTTTAACAAGTTCTTCTTCAGTTCGGGCAACACGAATCCCTTTACCACCACCACCAGCAGTAGCCTTAATGATGACAGGGAATCCAATTTCACGAGCGATTTCTAAACCTTCTTTTTCGTCTGCAACAATCCCAGTGGAACCAGGAACAACTGGTACACCTGCTTTACGCATCGTTTCGCGTGCCACGTCTTTTGTACCCATTTTTGAAATTGCATCAGAAGTTGGGCCAATGAATGTAATGTTGCATTGTTCACATAACTCGGCGAAACTAGCATTTTCAGCTAAGAAACCATACCCAGGATGTATACCATCACACCCTGTTAAATTAGCTACACTAATAATATTGCTAAAGTTTAAGTAACTATCTTTCGATTGTTTAGGGCCGATACAATAAGATTCATCCGCCATTTGAACGTGTAAAGCCTCACGGTCAGCTTCCGAATAAACCGCAACCGTTTCAATATTCAACTCTTTACACGCACGAATAATACGAACCGCGATCTCCCCACGATTTGCAATTAAGACTTTTTTCATCATATGTTCCTCCTCAGTTCGCTTTTACTAAGAACAGAGGTTGGCCGTACTCTACGAGTTGTCCATCATTTACTAAAATTTCCACAATCTCGCCAGACACTTCTGCTTCGATTTCGTTGAATAATTTCATTGCTTCAACAATACACACGACGCCATCCACACTAACTTTATCGCCAACTTGAACATATGCTGGTGATTCCGGAGATGAAGATTTGTAGAATGTCCCTACCATTGGTGACGTGATTTTATGAAGTGTTTCATCGTTTATTGCTGATGCTTTTTGCTCTTCTTTTGCAACTGTTTCATTAACTGGTTTTGCTGGTGATTCCACAACAACTGGTGCTGGAGTAATTGGTGCAGCAACTGGTGCTGGTTGTGCCAAAACTGCAGTTGTGTTTTGTGTGCTGTTCTTTTTAAGTTTTACTTTAGTGCCTTCTGACTCGTAAGTAAATTCATCAATTGATGAGTGATCGATTAATTTAATAATTTCACGTATTTCTTGTACTTTTAGCATCTCGAACTCCCCTTACCATGTATCGGATTACGTTCCTCTTCTATTTTAGACGTTTTTAAGAAAATTTGAAATAGATAACATGAAATTCTTTATGGGTTGGTCCTATTAATAGGTTTAATGTCTGATCGAAGTAGGACAAAATTCACTATTTCCTTACGAATGGTGGAAGAAAAAATCAGAAATTCATTTCCGCATGAGTTTTTTAAACAAAGGTGCGGGCTGGCTCCTTGAACTGGACATGAAAAAAAGGACCTTTTAGGCCCTTTCGTTCATTATGAAGCTGGTTGGAATGATACTTGTACCTTTTTTGCATCTCCCCATTGTTTCATTACGATGTGAATAATTTCATTTGCTTGTGTTTTTCCAAGTTCATCAGCGATCACTATTACATCTACTTTCCCTGCTTCAGTTTGTACAAGGGCATCTGAGTAACCTAGTGAACGAATGAGCATTTCAAGCATTCCTTCAGTCGCATTACGGACTGTTAAATCATCCATTGCAGTATAAGCCTCATTAATCTCATCGGCCGACATATCATTTGAAGCAATTCTTGATTCAAGGTCTGCTCTTTGTTCACTGCGCTTGTTTAAGACTTCCATTCTCAATTCCTCAAATAACGCACTTTCAGCGTATACTGGTGTAACTGATTCATCGGATGTAGTTTCTTCGGTCAACATTGAATCATTTGTTTCATCTGAGAAAATAGTTAACCCATCAAAGGGCATATTGTTTGGCTCGTTCACATAATACACCGAAATTACTGCTACTAGACTTAATAAAGTCAGCATCCACACTGTACGTTTTTTGACCTTCATTTTGAAACCCCTTTCTCATCCATCGGGACGACGACAATTCGATGTTCTGGCAGTAATAAAACTGCCGATAAGTATTCTGTTAACATTGCTCTAATTTGAACACGGTTTGCACCTTCTGCCACAACCAATATTGATTGAATGGTAGTTTGTTGATTGGTCTGTTGATCAAACAAAGCAAAACTAGGTTGTTCCGAAACTGCTTTTTTTGTTTCTTTCATGCCTGTGTAAAAAAATAATTCGACTTCACCTACCCCAGCCATTTTTTCAAGTGCAGACTTTAATGATTGTTCTTGCGTCAATGAATCTTGTGTCTGACTGGTTGTGCCTTTTTGACCTGTGAAAAGTGAACCATTAAGCAAAACAAACACCATGAATACCAAGAGACATGCTAGCAAAATACCACTCTTCATACGATTCGGTTTAATGGATAGAAACACGCTCCTCTCTTAAGTGAGACAGGCATTTGATAAACTATATGACAAGCATTCGTCAACTATTCATAGAAAAACGAAGAGAATAATAATAGCATGTACATCGCGAGTCCAAGCTTGGTATACTGCTCCAAACTTTCTTTGGAGTCCACTTCCTCAAAAACCGCTTGAAGTATTTCACTCACCAGAATAATAAACACCAACCCTTTTAACCACTCAGACATCAAGCACCCCTCATTAGCAGTGAAAATTTCACTAGGATCACAACGAAAATAGCAGTATAGAAAAAGGCAAATGCGATGAGAAATGACAAGATACTAAGAACGAAAATGGACCGTCCTATATCGTCTAAAAATCCAGCTAAGTCTTCCGGACCAAAAGGCTCGATGATGGCAGCAACTAGGCGATAGCAAAATGCCACGCTAATCGTTTTCAATGTCGGTATTAAGACAACCAGCAAAATGGAAAAAGCAATCCCCCCTCCAGTAATGGAGGTGATGGACGATGAAAACCGGGAAAATGTACTAAGACTTTCAGAGAAAAATGACCCTACAAAAGGAATGTTTTGTTGAATGATTTTCTTAATTGGTTCGGTTACAGCACTTGAAATATTCCATGAAATCAATCCTTGAACGGAAATAAAGAAACTATAAATGACAACTACTGCCGAAACAATACTTAGAAGAGACGTCCGAATAATATCGGTCAGTTTTGAAAACGGTGTTGCTGGGTGAAAACGACTAATGAAATCAAGTAATATCGTAGTCATTAAAAGTGGAATTAAAATTTTCTCTGTTAATACCACTGTAAATTGAATGAAGACATATAACGCTGGATTCCATATGGAAAAAGCCATTGTCCCACTGTTCATTAGCAATCCTGCGGTTAATACCGGATAGACACTCATAAAAACCGTAATCATTTGTTTGGCAAACTGTTGCATATCGTTCATTGCTTGGACTGCAGGCGTGAGTGTATATAAAACAGCTATGCAAAATAGAGATAGTCTTGTCCATCGTTTAACATTAGGAAATAAAATATCGACAATCATCGCGAAAATGATCGCCATTATAAGAACGATAAAGTATCTAGTAACTCCAAATATATAGGCATATAAGGGTTCAAGCATGAACCTTCTCCCCCCCTTTCATACCTGAATTATTCAATCAACAACCGCGTCAGTGTACTAAACATTTGCTTAATGAGTGGTAGCCAATACGTAAGAATTAATAAATTTGAACTAACGTAAATGAGTGGGACAAATGCATCTAATTTCAAGTTTTTGCACCATTCGGATAAAGCTTCACCTAAAAATGTTAAAAAAACAGAGAGCAGAAGTACGCGTGCAATTGGCAGTGATTCTTTAGGTGCTTGCTCGAGTACTGTACGTACTACTGGAAAGAGCAAATTAAATAAAATATGTGATAATAAGATAAAAAAGAAGAAACTAATTAGTAACGGTGTGTATTTGGGAAGAATTTGTTGAAAAAGTAATAACAGGAAAATCATAACAATTGTTATAAGAATAGTCTGCATGGTCTACCCCGAAAAAGTGAGCCATTGAAAAAAAGTCGTAATTTCTTCAAAAAAATAACGCAAGAACCGTAACATTTCGACTGTCATATATAAATAACCAAACACAAATAAAAAAAATGTAAATTCTTTCTTCCCAGTTTGTTCAAAGAAAAGGTGCAACAATGCAAGAATTAATCCAATCCCCGCCACCCGAATTACATCCATAAATTCCGACTTGTCCCCTCCTTTGTCTACTATCGTATGCACAAAATAGCTCAGACATGAAAAAAGAGTTGCCGATTGCAATAAATGCAATCGGCAACTCTTTTCAATTAGTGCTTATTATGCTCTTGAAACGTAAGCAGCTTCTGTCGTGTTAATGATTAATTTATCCCCTTCATTAATGAAGAATGGAACTTGTACGGATAAACCAGTTTCTAAAATTGCCGGCTTGGTACCACCACTAGCTGTATCGCCTTTAATTCCTGGCTCCGTTTCTGTTACTTCTAATACAACTGAGTTAGGTAATTCAACACCTAACATTTCACCTTGGTACTGCATAATATGAACTTCCATATTTTCACGCAGGAATTTTAATTCATATTCGATTTGTTTTGTTTCAAGTTCAATTTGCTCGTAAGATTCAGTATCCATGAAGTTGTGTGTATCACCGTTAGCATATAAATATTGCATTTTACGATTATCAATCTGTGCTTTCGCAACTTTTTCACCAGCACGGAAAGTTTTTTCATTTACTGCGCCCGTGCGGATATTACGAAGTTTTGATCGTACAAATGCTGCACCTTTTCCAGGTTTTACGTGTTGGAAATCAAGAACGCGCCAAATACCGCCGTCCACTTCAATTGTTAAACCTGTTTTAAAATCATTTACTGAAATCATCTATGTTCCTCCAAAATTATAGGATTAGTAACTCTTTTGTAGAATGTGTTAATTTTTCATTTCCTGTCGCTGTCATTACGATATCATCTTCAATTCGAACACCACCGACTCCAGGAACGTAGATACCAGGCTCGATTGTGACAACCATGTTTTCCTTAAGAACCGTTTCCGAACGGAATGATAACCCTGGGCCTTCATGTACCTCTAAGCCAATCCCATGACCCAAAGAATGTCCAAAAGCTTCGCCATAACCTTTTGATTTGATGTAATCACGGGCAACAGCATCGGCTTCAATGCCCGTCATGCCTGGTTTCACTTTCTCTAATGACAATAATTGTGAATCCAAGACAATCTGGTATATTTCTTTTAATTGTTCGCTAGGTTCACCAACAGCAACTGTTCTAGTAATGTCTGAGATGTATCCATTATACAATGCACCAAAATCTAATGTAACAAAATCACCTTTTTCAATCACTTTATCACTTGCCACGCCATGTGGAAGTGCAGACCGCAGTCCTGATGCTACAATAATATCGAATGAAGATGATGATGCGCCCTGTTTGCGCATAAAGAATTCAAGTTCATTGGAAACTTCTAATTCTGTTTTTCCAGGTGCGATAAAAGAAATGATATGTTCAAAAGCCGCATCCGCAATGTCTGCGGCAGCCTTAATAATTCTAATCTCTTGTGGCGTCTTAATCAAGCGGATTTTTTCCACTAAACCCGAAACCGGAATAAGTTCAGGATTTACAGCCTTTTTATAACTTTCATACATCGCATATGTCATATCATCTTTTTCAAAACCAACATTTTTTACACCCATTTTTTCTAACTGTACGCCAACTTCTTCAATTAATGGTTTGGTATGTTGAACAATTTCAAATCCCGAAATCTGCTTTGCGGCTTGTTCGGTATATCGGAAATCCGTGATGAATACCGCTTGATCTTTCGACACGACTGCAACTCCAGCGGTTCCCGTGAAATCAGTTATGTATCTGCGATTGTACCCACTTGTAATAAGTAAAGCATCAATTTGGTGTTCTTCTAAAGCTTGGCGTAATTTGGCTAGTTTCTCCATTTAAGATTCCCCTTTTCTTCTATGTAAAAATGTTTCTAGTGCCAGAGTATAGCCATATGTTCCTAGTCCACAAATTTGACCTAAACAAACAGCGGACAAAATGGTTTGATGACGGAAACTTTCACGGCTATGGATGTTAGAGATATGAACTTCAATGACTGGGATGGAAATGGCCGAAATTGCATCACGTATCGCGTAACTCGTATGCGAATAAGCACCTGGGTTAAAAATGATGCCATCGAATTGATCATCTTCTGCAAGATGAATCCAATCTATTAATTCGCCTTCATGATTGGATTGCTTGCAGTCAATTTGAACATTCGAGCGTTCACCATGAGCGATAAGCGATTGTGTTAAGTCTTCTAACGTTTCTGATCCATAAATAGCAGGTTCACGTTTTCCTAAACGGTTTAGGTTCGGACCATTTAGACATAGAATCTTCATCATCTTTCCTCCAATTCCATTGTGCTCCCTTCATTTTATCATAACAAGCCAACGCAGCAACTACTTTCGTTTGTCATCGTAAACTGTTCGATCATAGTAGACAATCGTTTCTGCAAGTGCACGTGTTATTAATAGTATAACTGTTAATATTGGAATCGAATGCCAACCAACATGCTTGAAATCCATATATATCAGCCACTCAAGAAGTACCCACAATGCAAAACCCGATACAATCGACGTGTAAATGGCAGGAAACTTTTTGACGATCAATAAAATGCACATAAAGACTGATATTGCTATAAAAATCAGCACAAATGTAAAAACCCACTTTAACTCTTTGGGTGCTGTAGGATAAAAGAGCAATCTTTTTGTCCAATTTAATGGGTGCCACGAAATAAAATTAAAAACATGCAGAAAACCGATCATACAAGTTAGTACGAATGCATGAGCTGAAGAAATCCATAAAAAGTGTGTTCCTTTCATTCTAATCACAATCCTTTCTACCCCTCAATTTTGACTTAAGCTGCACACTCTATTCAGCTTGATAGTGATTTACCCAAATAATTTAGTGAATTTATCCTTATTCTTATTGTTTATGCTAACTGAATTCAAAAACGGGCTGTCTAATAAGTCCCTAATCTTCCATAACCCGCATCGGCGATCACCGTTTTTGGCATCGCTAAACTAGACGCTGCTAGTTTCTCTAAGTAATTTCATGTTGTTGTCTATATTTATCCAGGCGAGGTAAGAAGTTATCGCGAATCTTATTTTTATTGCTAGGTTGTATATAACGTTGATTTTTAAACACTTTATAGATTGTAGTGGAAGGCGGCGACTCCTGCGGGATCAGCGGGACAGGTGAGACCCCGCAGTGGAGCGAAGCGACCGAGGAGGCTCACAGCCCGCCCCGCGGAAAACGTCCGCCTGTTTCTGCATCGCTACGCTAGCTTCGAAACATGAAAGTACGTTGTAACGGAAATCAACAGCATCATTTTTATATAAAAAGAGGGCTGCCCTTAAAAGTCATTTTCTATGACTTTTGGGACAGCCCCTTTTTGATTTTCGATTAAGAGTGGTTCCTATGCTTTTCTTTCTACAATCCACATTTTAATTGTGCACCACAGTTCGTACAAGTATTACACCCACCCATTTCCTCTACCGTACCTTGACGGCAAACTGGACAGGTATTCCCTACTTCTGATCCGATGTTCACATTTGTTGAACGCAAGGCTTGAATCGTATCAACCAAAACAATTGGACGTTTTTGAATCACTTGTTCTTCTTGATGATGGTCATCCATTACGTTTTCTTCAGCCTTAAGGGTTAATACTTGCGCATCACGGCTTCCATCCACGTAAACTGTTCCACCTTTTGCTCCACCTCGATAAAGACGCTCATAGACACCTTGAACTTGTTCAACCGTATAGCCACGAGGTGCATTTACGGTTTTAGATATCGAACTATCAATCCAACGTTGAATAATACATTGAACATCCGCATGAGCTTCTGGTGCCAACTCCATTGAAGCGACAAACCACTCTGGTAAGTTTTGTTCATCTACACTTGGATTCTTTGCTAAATATTCTTGTACGATATCCGCTTTCACTTCAATGAATTTACCTAGACGTCCACTACGGTAATATGTGAAGGAGAAATAAGGTTCTAACCCCGTAGCAACGCCGACCATAGTCCCAGTAGACCCAGTTGGTGCGACCGTCAATAAATGAGAATTTCGGATGCCGCTCGCACTGATTTTCTCACGAATATGTTGTGGCATTTTTTTCATAAATCCTGTATTCGTGAATGCTTCACGCAAACGTCTTGTTTCGTCTTCGTTTTCACCTTGTAAAAATGGAAAACTGCCTCGTTCAATTGCAAGATCTGCAGAGGTTTCATATGCCGTAACGGCAATTGTTTCAAATATTTGATCGACCAATATGTTACCTTCAGCCGAACCGTATTCTTTTTCACAATATATGAGAAGATCAGCTAGGCCCATGACTCCAAGACCTACTCGTCGTTCACCTAGCGCTTGTACTTTATTTTGTTCCAAGAAATAAGGCGTGGCATCGATCACGTTGTCTTGCATGCGAACACCAACACGTACTGTTTCTTTTAAACTCTCAAAATCTACAGTTTTAGTTTCTTTATTTGCAAATTGCGCTAAGTTCACTGCTGCTAAGTTACAAACAGAGTATGGTGCTAAAGGTTGTTCGCCACATGGATTCGTTGCAACAACTTGTTGTCCATATGCTTTTGCATTCGTCATGTCATTTGCATTGTCAATAAAGAAAATTCCTGGTTCTGCAGAATACGTTGCACAAACATTTATTAAGTTCCATAATTCTTTCGCTTTCATGGTACGGTAAGTACGCACTTCATATCCAAGTTTTTCCCATTCTCTTACGTCGCCAATTTCATGCCATTTTTCATTGTAGTCTGCCATTTCATCCGGCGTATACGATTCGACAGCCGGGAATCGTAGATCATAATCTGAATCTTCTTCAACTGCTCTCATAAAATCATCGGTTAATGTAACTGAAATATTGGCACCAGTTAGAAACTCTGAGTTGTGAACACTGAATGTTCCACCATCCTCTAATTTTGTCTCTGCATCTCGAATAATGGCGTTATTAAATCCACCTTGACCAGGAATGGTTTTGTAATTAACAATCCCTTGATACATGGCTTCTTCTTGTTGCGACAAAGCTTTAAATTTAAGTTTGTCTTTTGCCAATTGTTTAATGGTTTCATCGCTTGTGTTTTCAATTAAGAAACGGAGAATTCTTGGGTTCTGCATTTTCGAGATAATAAATTCTGCAATATCAGGATGCCAATCCGCTAACATAATCATTTGGGCACCTCTACGACTGCCACCTTGCTCGACTAAGTGTGTTAATTTCGCAATATCATCCAACCATGACACCGATCCAGACGATTTTCCGTTAACGCCACGTGCAAGTGTATTTCTTGGACGAAGTGTTGAACCATTGGTACCAACACCACCACCACGACTCATGATTTCCATTACTTGCTTACGGTGATCTGAAATCCCTTCACGTGAATCGGGGACGAAAGGCATTACGTAACAGTTAAAATATGTTACATCCGTCTCTGCTCCCGCTCCATAAATTACGCGACCAGCAGGAATGAATTTTAACGAAACCAGCTGTTGATAAAACTTTTCAAACCATACTCTCCGTTTTTCTTCTGTCTTTTCAACAGAAGCAAGCCCTGTAGCATTTCGTTTAGCGATTTGTTCGTAAAAAACTTCAAGTGGCTTTTCAATAACATGAACTGAACGAGTAACGATTCCTAATTCTTGTTCATCAGGGTCATCAATCGCACTTCTATAACTCTCTTCAATTAATACTTGTGCCTTGTTCGTAGTTCGATCAATCGATACAATATAACCTAGTCCACGGGCTGGGAATTTCGGGTCTTCTTTTACCGTCAATACGACAAAATCTCCTACTTTTAACGTCTTTTTCTCCGTGTCTTTAAATGAATAGCGGTCAATCATGACTAATCGAGAAACACCCTTGTGAGTTAATGTCATGTCAGTGGTTATTGGATATACTTGTGGAAATAATGCGATGTCTTTGTTTAAAGATTCAACGTTTAACTTATTATGGTTTTGATTTGATAATAGTACCATTTTATTCCTCCTCATTTGATAGAGCAGCACCTATAAAGTGAAAAAACACTATATATAGTATAACTTATGAAATAAGGGTACTACATATTGAATTCTTCTGCAAATAATAGATTCTTCTCCCAACCTATACAAATCACCGTCTATAGGTTTTTGGGCTTAATTTCTCGATTAAATTAGTCCAAATAGACTAGTTAAATAGATTGCATTAATCTGTATGATTAATAGATTTTTAATAGATTAGGTACCGATTTATTACGACATTATTTTCGATATGTCCATTCATCATTCGCATATCGTTTTGTTTCTAAAGCATGAACATATTCTAGCTGATCAATAGTAAGTGAATAAGGTTGCAAATCAATATCTAATCCTGCTTTAAATCCTTCTTTAAAAGCTTTAACACACTCTTCAATGGTTACAGGCGTATCCCGTAAACGATTGATTGCTACTGCTTTACTTGGCAAACCTTTACAGACACGGTCCTTGACAGCATCCGAAGAGTATTTAAAAAGTGATACTAACTTATCTTCATCTAAATCCAGTAAAATAGCACCGTGTTGGAGAATTACGCCTTTTTGTCGTGTTTGTGCACTCCCGGCTACTTTTTTACCTTCAACTACTAATTCATACCATGAAGGTGCATCAAAACAAACAGCACTTTTTGGATTTTTCAAATCATTCTTTTTTTCCGCTGTGTCAGGCACCGAAAAATAAGCATCTAACCCAAGGTTTTGGAAACCGATTAATAACCCCTCACTTAGTACCCGATACGCTTCGGTCACTGTAACTGGCATGTTTGGGTAATTTTCACTAACAATAATGCTATATGTTAATTCATGTTCGTGTAAAACGCCACGTCCACCAGTAGGTCGACGAACAAATCCTAAATTGTGTTTTTTAACTTCTTCCATATTAATTTCTTTATCCACATTTTGAAAATAGCCAATTGATAAGGTCGGCGGATTCCATCCATAAAAACGTAGAATTGGTGGAAGGATACCTTCACTATGCCAATCAAGCAATGTTTCATCTAAAGCCATATTAAAGGATGGACTACAAGCACCTGAATTAATAAAGTACCAGGTTGGTTTTGTCATGTAACTACCTCCTTGCAATGTTATCCATATTAACAAACAGATTGTATTGTGGCTATACTTTCTTTTATAATAGATATAGAGATAGAAAGGGGAAAGTTGTTGTGGAAATTTTATATGTCATCGCTGCCGCTCTTGTCGGGATATTGGTCTATTTTTTAGTGTCATCATTCCGACTGAAAAAAGCAGTTACAGGTTTAACACAAGAACAGTTTATTGAAGGATATCGTAAAGCTCAACTAGTAGATGTTCGTGAACCAAAAGAATTTGAAGGTGGACACATTCTAGGGGCTAGAAACATTCCTTCATCACAATTGCGACAACGCTACAAAGAAATACGCCCTGACAAACCCGTGTATTTATACTGTCAAAACAGCGCAAGAAGTGCAAGAACAGCTTTATTGTTAAAGAAAAAAGGCTATAATCAAATTTTTCAGTTACAAGGCGGTTTCCGTCAGTGGACTGGTAAAATAAAAACAAAATAATACAGGACAAGTTCTTCCTTTAGGAGGAACTTTTTTTAAACTGAATCGTTTAATTTTTTGAGTCATATCCTTAGGAGGCTAACTTGAAACCAACCACACTATTTCCTCACAATGAAGATACTAGACATTCACTACCGCACTATGCGGATGCTGCAATAGTCTCTAATCGAATAATTGAAACGCTTGAAAATAAATTGCCAGGTCCATGGCAACATATTTACATTCATGAAACGATTTCACAACTAGATACCAATGTCCTTGAAATGATGGAAAAAGGACTGTTGAATTTCGAATCGCTTTGTCATATATATGAATCTCGCACGCTTGGTAAAGTAGCAACTACTTCAGATGATACTAACGATAGCCAATTGCAGATTGTCAATACATTTGAAAACCAACTCATTTATTTTCCTGAACATGAAATTGCTTTAGCAGGTATTTATTTCTACACATCCGACCATAGCTGGCCAGAATTGCAATGCTTTGCACAGTCCACTGAGAAAGCACTAGCATTTTTACAAGATGTCAATGAAAAACTGCGCCAAATGTTGATGCAGTCAGTTACTTACTTGGTGGATACAGAAGAGGGTGTGAAACGGAGAAACTACGGCGAACACTCTGGAGTTAGTCGTGAAGAGGTTATGTTAGAGGATACGATTAAACAAGACATCTTTCGTTCCATCGACCAATTCTTCACTGCAGATGGACAATTCTTTAAGGAGTACGGTTTACCATATAAGCGAGGGATTTTGCTTTATGGCTCACCTGGAAACGGAAAAACTACATTAGTTAAGTCTATCACTGGTACTACGAATGCACCTGTTGTGTATTGGCAAATAACTGAATTTACAGGAAGTCATTCCATACAAGAAGTATTTGGTATTGTCACAAGACTAGCTCCAGCAATCCTAGTAATCGAGGATATTGACTCGATGCCGGATTATACACGTTCTGTCTTTTTAAACACACTGGATGGCACTCAATCACGAGAAGGACTGTTTATAATCGGCACGACAAACTACCCTCAAAAAATCGATCCAGCATTGATCAATCGTGCCGGTAGATTTGACCGAGCATACGAAATACCATCACCATCTGTTCAAGTTCGTGAATATTATTTGAAGAAATTAGATTTAAAGAATATTTTTTCTGCAGATCAATTGGTTGATATGGCAAAGCTTACAAAAGGATTATCCATTTCACAATTAAATGAATTATATATGTCTGTTGCTTTAAATTGGCATTATGATGGAGAACTTGCTTATCAGGATCGGATACAAGAATTACAAAAGCAAAATAAACGTTCGAAAAAAAATGATTGGGAAAACGCAGAAACAGCGATTGGATTTTAACTAAGAAAACCTGCCAAAATGACGCCAGCTCCTTTAGTGTAATTGAAAACTGAAAAGGATTACTTTCACACCCAGATTCTCTGGTTCTCCGATCGAGATGGATGGCTGAGTGTTGCACCATGACCTAAAGAGGTTTTATCATTTCACTGACACTCACAGAATTCCAGGTGCTTTGGACGCCGCTTTACTACTACACCATGTTCTAAAAAAGAGGGATAGGCGGTGACTTCGTCACTCTGCCACCCCTCTTTTTACAGACCACCTTCTGTCCGATATGTATCCGTCGCCCCCATGCGTTCTGTTAAGTCACAGTGTCTTTGAATTGGGCAACTAGTGAATAGTTGCTTCCTTAAGTAAACGATCGGCAAAGATGAAATTTCGACCTCCCTCTACCTTCTTTAATTTCATAAAACTCCTGTATTCATGATCTACCCGTACCAGTAGATGTAAACGTAATAATAACCTACTCAAAAAAGAAATACTAACAGTGCCAAAATTCATCTTTTGAATTAGATGCAATAAACCATCTATGGAGAACCAGCGCATGCGCCTTTCAGGTGGTAGCCGAAGCGGTATTATAGGAAATATTTAGTCCACTATAATTGCGAAATTTTCCAGTGACATCTTTGATAGGGTAGGAAAAGCTTGAACACTCGGTTCGGGGTAGTTCCCTATTTTATACTTTCATACATTTAAACAAAAGAGAGCTCACAGTATGTGGGCTCTCCTTGTATATGCTTGAAAAAATAATCAGGCTTTTTTATAGCGTAAAACTGGTGTACGTGCAGCTTTTGTCTCATCCAAACGTTTAATTACTGTCGTATGAGGAGCTTCTTGAACGATTTCTGGTGTTTCTATTACTTCTTTTGCAATTTGAATCATTGCATCAATGAAAGCATCTAGCGTTTCTTTTGATTCCGTTTCCGTTGGTTCAATCATCATGCCCTCTTCCACGTTTAATGGGAAGTAAATGGTTGGTGGATGGTAACCAAAGTCAAGTAATCGTTTTGCCATATCAAGTGTACGTACGCCAAGTTTCTTTTGACGACGGCCGCTTAATACAAATTCGTGTTTACAATGACGGTCATAAGGTAAATCAAAATGGGGTTGGAGACGACGCATCATATAGTTTGCATTCAATACAGCGTATTCAGTTACAGCTTTCAAACCATCCGGACCCATTGAACGAATATAGGTATATGCACGCACATTGATTCCAAAGTTTCCATAGAATGGTTTCACTCGGCCAATTGACTGTGGACGGTTGCTATCGAAATGATAGCCTTCTTCCGTTTTCACTAACACCGGTTTTGGCAAGAATGGAATCAAATCAGCTTTCACACCAACAGGACCTGAACCTGGGCCACCTCCACCATGTGGACCAGTAAATGTTTTATGCAAGTTTAAATGAACACAGTCAAAGCCCATGTCTCCTGGACGTGCTTTTGACATTACCGCGTTCAAGTTGGCACCGTCATAATACAATTTACCACCAACACCATGGACAATTGCAGCCATTTCCAATATGTTTTCTTCAAATAAACCAAGTGTATTCGGGTTTGTCAACATTAAGGCAGCTGTATCGTCGCCTACTACGCGTTTTAAGTCCTCTAAATCAACTAACCCATGTTCATTGGATTTTACCGTGATCGTATCGAACCCAGCAACCGTTGCTGATGCGGGATTCGTGCCATGAGCAGAATCTGGAACGATAACTTTAGTTCGTTGTGTATCCCCATTTGCTAAATGGAATGCACGAATCATCATTAGCGCAGTCCATTCACCATGTGCACCAGCAGCAGGTTGAAGCGTTACTTCGTCCATACCTGTGATCTCAATTAAATGCTCTTGAAGGTCGTACAATAATTCCATTGCCCCCTGGACAGTTTCTTCATCTTGTAATGGATGAATATTAGCGAAACCAGGGAATCGTGCAACCGATTCATTGATTTTCGGGTTATATTTCATCGTACAAGATCCTAGTGGGTAGAATCCAGAATCAACCCCGTGATTTCTTTTTGAAAGTGCGGTGTAATGACGCATGATGTCTAGTTCTGATACTTCCGGAAGTTCCGCTGGTTCTTCGCGTAGCAACCCGTCAGGTAATAACGAAGATAAATCTACTTCTGGAATATCAAGTTCCGGTAAGCTATATCCAACTCGGCCTTCTTTTGTTATTTCAAATATTAGTGGTTGATTATCTTTATGCACGGAAAGTCCCCATTTCTTGCACAAGTGCATCGATTTCTTCTTTCGTACGTTGTTCAGTGACAGCAATTAGAGCGTATCCTTCTAACGTTCCCTCAACTTTACCTAAATCAAAGCCGCCAATTATGCCTTTTTTCAGCAATTCTTTGTTCAATGAAGTAATGGAAGTTTGAACATTTACAACGATTTCGTTAAAGTGAGCACCTTGGAACACAACTTCAAATCCAGCTGCTTCAAACGCTTTTTTAGCATAGTTCGTTTTTAATATATTTTGAGTTGCGATTTCCTGAACGCCTTTTTTACCAAGAGCTGTCATAGCTACAGCGGCTGCAAGGGCGTTCAACGCTTGGTTAGAACAAATATTTGATGTGGCTTTATCACGTCGAATATGTTGTTCGCGAGCTTGTAAAGTCAATACAAAACCACGACGGCCAACTTCATCAGTTGTTTCACCAACCAAACGACCTGGAACTTTGCGCATTAATTTTGTTGTTACAGCAAAGTAACCACAGTGAGGTCCTCCAAACGATTCGGAAATTCCGAATGGTTGAGCATCTCCAACTACAATATCTGCACCCAATTTCCCAGGTGAAGTCAAGATACCAAGGGCAAGTGGATTTGAAGAAACGACCATCAGTGCTTTAACATCATGTGTAATAGCTTCCACTTTACGTAAGTCTTCAACTTGACCATAGAAGTTTGGATATTGAACTAACACAGCAGCTGTATTGTCGTCGATCATCTCATTTAAAGCATCAATATCTGTCATTCCATCTTTGGTTGGAATTTGCACAACTTCAATCGATTGACCCAATGCATACATACGTACAACTTCCTGTGATTCTGGATGAACTGCCCCAGAAATGAGTAGTTTTTTACGTTTTGTTTGACCAGCTGCTAGCATCCCAGCTTCCGCTAACGCAGTTCCGCCATCGTACATTGACGAGTTTGCTAAATCCATCCCAGTTAATTCACAAATCATTGTTTGGAACTCGAAAATCGCTTGCAATTCACCTTGTGATATTTCAGGCTGATACGGTGTGTAAGCTGTATAGAATTCTGATCGTGATATTACGTGATCGACAATAATCGGTTTATAGTGATCGTAAACTCCAGCACCTAAGAACGAAGCATAGGCTTTATTATCTGCATTCTTTGCAGCCATTGCTGACAACTCTTTCAATAAAGCAGACTCTGATTTTGCTGGTTTAATGTTATATTGTCCCTGAAAACGCACTTTTTCAGGAATGTCTGAAAATAGTTCATCTATAGAAGAAACACCAATCGTCTCTAACATTTCCTTTTGGTCTTGCTCTGTCATAGGTAAATAACGATGTTTCATTGAGTCACAACCTCTTTCCAACAATTATTTTTGACGTTTATAAAATGGTGTCGCCACAGTGACAGCTTTTAATCGTTTCCCACGAATTTCCACTTCAACTTCAGTACCAAGCTCATTAAATTGACTGTCGATTAAGCCTAAACCAATATTTTTCTTCAATGTTGGAGACTGAGTACCAGTTGTTACTTCTCCGATTTTTTGGTCATCTTTATAGATTGCATAACCATGTCTAGGAATCCCTTTATCAATCATTTCAAGTCCTACTATTTTGCGAGGAATGCCAGATTCCTTTTGTTCAACAAGCGCTTTTTGGCCAATAAAGTCGTTCTCTTTTTTCAATTTCACCGCAAAGCCAATACCCGCTTCAAGAGGAGATATATCTTTAGACAGTTCTTGACCATAAAGTGCTAAACACGCTTCAAATCGAAGAGTATCTCGAGCTCCAAGACCACATGGTAGAACACCGTCTTCTTTCCCTTCTTCTAAAATCAAATCCCATAATGCAACGATTTCTGCTGGATCCCCATAAATCTCAAATCCATCTTCACCCGTATATCCAGTTCGCGATACTAATGCATCATAATCGCCAATTTTTACATTTGATTTAAATTTAAAGAATCCGATTTCACTTAAATCCTCTTTGGTTAATCGTTGTAATACTTTTTCAGCTAAAGGTCCTTGCAACGCAAGTTGGCCATATGAGTCTGAAACATTATGTATAGTGACATGATTTATACTATTCTTTTGCATCCAATCGAAATCTTTTTCGATATTAGAAGCATTTACAACTAGCAAATAATCATGATCAGCAATTTTATAAACAAGCAAATCATCTACTGTGCCGCCATCTGTGTAACACATTGCATTGTATTGAGCTTGCCCATCCTGTAATTTGGATACGTCATTGGTTAGTAATTTTTGTAAGTATGGCAGGCTATCTTCCCCACGAACGATAATCTCACCCATATGCGACACATCAAACATTCCAGCTTTCGTTCGAACAGCTTCATGTTCTTCTTTTATACTAGAAAATTGAACAGGTAATTCCCATCCTCCAAAATCAATTGTTTTTCCTCCGTATGTCTTATACGAATCAAATAAAGGCGTGCGTTTTAAATTTTCCGACAATTTAATTTCCTCCTCTTCGCATAACGGCACAAAAAAAGACAGAGAATCCCCTATTAATGAGAATTCTCTGTCCTGGTACCTGAAAGTTTACCTGATATCGGCTTTCCTCTTTGGTAGCTATAATAAATACTAGCATTCTCCAGAGATGCGTCCTATACGAGTCTTTTTGCCTGAGAGATTCATAGATTCTACTTGCTCCTTCGGCGACGTGACCAGCACGTTCTCTCCCCGTATACTCATCCGCCCAAAACATGTGTTTTGGCATATAAAGAAATCAATGTACAAAAGCCCTTATGGCTTTGTGTATATCCTAACATTGATTAAAAGAAATCGCAATCATTTTTGCATTTCCCATCAAAAGACGAACATTAAATGAAGTTCAATTCATATCGTTCGACTTTAACCGATTAACTTGGAATGCAGCATATTCAGTTATTTGTCTTAATGAGCGCCCCTCGGTTCTAATTAGTATATGAGCTGCAGATTTATAAAATCGTCTTCTTTTCGTAAATAATGTTTCCAGCTCTTCGCGCGACGAAGACTGCACAATAGGTCTGTTGACATCCCGAGAGATTCTTTTCCAAATATCCACAAACGTAGCATCTAAAAACAACACTAATCCTGTTTGTCGCATTAGCTTACTATTGCTTGGGTTAACCGCAACACCTCCACCAGTTGAAATGATACACCATTCATCTCGAAACGTTTTAAGATATTCGTGCTCTTGTTGTCGGAAGAAAGCCTCGCCATACTTTTCGAAAATTCTCGGAATGCTCATGCCCATTTTCTTTACAATTTCTTGATCCATGTCGTAATAAGGAATTTTAAGCAAAAAACTTAATCGTCGTCCAATTGCACTTTTACCTGATCCCATAAAACCAATTAAGTAAATTTTCTTCATCATCCTACCCCGTTCACTACAAATCATCATAAATCGACTACTATCGCTGATTTTCCATTTTTTTAATAGTAGCAGATAAATAATGACTTTCCAACATCTCATATATATTCATTTGAGATACATAAGACATTACGAAGTAAAGGAGAAGTCCAGAAACAACAAATAATAATATAATTGCCACTGGTAGTAAGAAACCGGAATCATTGCGTGGATACAAATACTTCAAATGTGCGAACCTCTTTTCCTCCATTACTAAACTCCACTTGAACCACAACTTGATCTTGGAGAACTTCTAGTTTACATAATTTTATTCCCGTTAACATTATTTCGTGCCCAAGTCTAAACTTTTGTTTTCGAATGACTGTTGAAGAGCATTCAATGTCAAATTCTTGCCCATCTTTTGTAAATCGGATCCCCGTTCGATCTTCTTGTTCTTCAAGTGTTGTGACAGAGGATAGATAACTCTCCATATCAAGCGCAAACATTTCCCATTCGATTTCTTCCGTAAGCACAAAATTATTTTCTATTTGATTGAACCAAACATAATAAAACATGAGGAGTTGTGAAAATAACAACAGGACGACTAATTGAATGATTGCGTCTACAAGTGTGTAGCCTCTATTTGTTAATACATATCGCATGATTCATAACTCACTTCAAAAAATGCATAGTTCACACATAGACTCGGCTGATTCCATTCCCATGTAAAGTCAATTCCATCTAGGATGACAACGCCTGAACCTTTTCCGTTCATAATGGCTGTAGCAGCTTGGTTTTTTGTAATGGCCACATGTAGCAATACTTTCCTTTCCGCTAAATTCATCATCATAAGATTGCTCAATGGCAATAACGAACCGAACAGCGTGAATAAAATACTCATCGTGAGAATCATTTCAACGAATGAAAAACCTCTTTCATTATTCAAGAGTCATCCGCCCTTTCCCTATATATACATGAATGATTTTTATTCCTGAAGGTGTTTCAAAAGTAAGCGTTCCAAACTTTACAATTGTCCCATTCGGATGAAAGGATAGTTCTTGTAAATTGCTTCGTGTTGACAATCTGTATCCAGGGGGGAGTTCTCTTCTAAATACCGACTCAAAAAAAGATTTTCTCCCTGCATATCGAGTTCCTCCCGAATCAAAGCTCAATGTGATATTTTTTCTTTCATTCATCGCAGTTAATTGTAAGTGTCTCGTATCCAGAATTAATTGATTATAAAATAAGTCGAAAGTATGTTTTTCAACGTACCGATTATTCATAACCAATGCACAAGAGCCAATTACTACAACGATGATGAGGACAAGTAGTAATTCAAGAAGTGTATATCCTTTGTTATCCAGTGACATCTTCAGTTACTGCTGTAACTAATCCCGTAGATGAATCGATCTCTACCTCGACTCCATTGGGACACACCGTTTCTCCTTCGATTAAATAATCATTTTGAACTAAGTCATCGATTGTAGGAATCTTTTTTTCATCAATTCGATAAGCCTCTACTTGACCTTGAACCATTTTTATATAAGCTTCGCACCCTTTATCATCTATAGTTGCTGAATGCTTCGTCACGTTAGGAATAGCAATTAAAATTAAAACAGAGATGATTAACAAAACAACCATCATTTCAATTAAAGTGAATCCTTTTTGACATGTTATTTTTTTCATTTGTCTTCCTCCTATTAAATAAAATCAATCATTCCATAAACAGGTAGCAGAATTGATAAATACGCAGCTAGTATGCAAATGGCTAATACACCAAATAATATAGGCTGAACAAAAGCTAAACACTTCGTCAAACTGCTTTCTAAATGTTCATTTAATAATTCACTATAAATTAATAATTCCCGAGCTAAATGACCACTTACTTCTCCATGGGAAATATATGTTGAAAAATCATCCTTAAAAATATCAGTTAACATGGCTGCATGTTTCAATGATTCTCCAGAAGACACCGAGTTATAAATATTTTCAGCAACATTTTGTATATACGGTTGATAGTTTTGGTGTCTAAGACTATTTAAAGCCAGTTGTAGTGATAGTCCACTGGCTAATAATGTGCCTAATTCTTGAGCAAAGTTTCTAGTGAGCGTCAATTTTATCCAATTCGAAAGCAACGGTGTTCGTTGTAAAATTTTGATTTGCTGAGACACTGGGCGTCTTTTAACCGTCCATCTGAAAACCAGAGAAATGAAAAGGATTACTAAACAACATCCTAATAACAGATCAGGAAGATGCAATAATAAGCCTGTCCAGTTCATTGATTCAGTCGACGTTGCAGATTGTCGCGATGAAGCTAGAGTTTTCATATTGGGTAGGAAATATGTCCGAAAAGCTACAAACAATCCCGCTAGCATTAAAAACAAAAAGATGGGGTACATCACAACTTTTCTCAAACTCGCTTTAGCCCTGTCGACCATCGCTATATGCGTGTGAAGTACTAGTAACGCTTGATGTAACTTACCATGAGATTCGGCCATTTGAACCGATAATAAATAACTTCTTGGAATTCCTAATGTTAGTAATATCGAAGTTACTCCTTCGCCATTTTTGAGTTGTGACGAGAGTTGATTTTGTGCCTCTGTACTGGACTTCACATGGTGTGGCAAAAGCATTGTGAGAGAAGCATAAAATGTGTAACCCTCAGCTAATAAAGAAGATAATCGATTCATGAACTGAGCTTGTTTTATTTTAGGAATTTGTCGATCCTTTACATTAGTTTGTGGTCGGAGATACTTGGATAACACCCATCTCAACCCCTTGTTCATATTGATAGAAGAGAGTTGATTCTTGGGGCATATTAAAAATTTCACCTTCTTTTAGAGTTGCAAAAGCCCGTTCAAGTGTGTGCCCATATAATATTTCATACAAAGATGAACGATTTGGTCTGATTCGGCTGTCTTCTCTCACATAGGACGTGATCACAAGTTGCTGACTTGTGATTCCAATGACTGATTGTTGTAAATCGTCAAGGGGTATTCCTAAATCCATTAACCGGTACAAACAACCAACCGGATTTTTCGCATGAACAGTAGTAATTACTAAATGTCCAGTCAGTGATGCCTGAACTGCTGCATGAGCCGTTTCAGCATCTCGAATCTCACCAATCATGATGACATCGGGTGAATGTCGTAAAATCGCTTTTAATCCAGAGGCATAGGAAATACCAGAGCGTTCATTTACTTGGATTTGAAGTAAGTGAGATTGACTATTTTCTACTGGATCTTCTAAAGAGATTACATGCCTCCTGAGTTTGTGTGCACTGTAACTAGTCAAGGAATACATGGTGGTCGTTTTTCCACAACCGGTCGGTCCTGTGATACAAATAAGTCCTTGACGAGCCATCATTAATTGGTGCAATACTTTGGTAGTTTCTTTATTAAGTGAAAGCTCATGTAAAGGTTTAGAGTCATCATGTAATTGAACTCGAATAACAAGGCTTTCTTTATTTTGGACAGATGGCAGCGTTGAAACACGAAAAGAACAAACTTGAGAGTTGAAACTTTGTTGAAATGAGCCACTTTGAGGTTTTCTTTTTTCACTGATGTCAAGAGAGGATAAAAATTTGAAGTACGATATCATGCGATCCCCAATATCCAGGTGAAGCTTACCTGCAGGGACAAGTTTGGCATGTAATCGAAAATATATCGTATAGAGATCTGTTGTTGGAATTAAATGAATATCCGAAGCCCGAGCTAATACCGCTTGCTTAATCAAATCTTCACTCTTCTTCTCAATTACATTCAATAGGTCAGTCATGAATTATACCAATCACCCATAACAGGGAAGGACCGCTCTTTTCCTGTTAAAAATAGTATAGTCAATGTAGAAGAAAAATGGAATATAATTCCCTAAAATGAAAAAATGCACGCTTATATTGCAACAAAAATCAATTTTGTTTTCCATTACTCGAAGAATAATTTAATTTTGCGGTCAAAAACTCATTTCCAATCTAGAATTACAATCATTATTCCTTATTTTTAACCTTTTAATATCATAATACTTGTAATTGTGCTATCTTTTTGGCTACACTAAAGTCATATCCATTCTATTATTCGTATATTTTTGTGGAAATTATCGAACTTCCACGGTTCTGTCACATTCAAAAGATAATCTAGAGTTTACATCTGCGAATGGAATCATTTATAATGAGTAAGAGATTACTGTATGGTTGCAAAAGGAGGGGACTACTCATGGGCAATATGTATAAAGTGATGGGTTTCTGGACAGGGATTTTCGCGGTTATGTTTTACTTAGGTGATATGTATCAGGCATCATTATTATTTTTAGCTAACACAGGTTTATTTATTCTTTTAGGTTTCTTGAACCTTTCAGAGCGTATGTATATCTATATCTTTGGAGCATATTTAACAGTGTTCTTTGCTGGCTTCACTTACTATACGACGTTTATTCACGTACCTGGTGCTGGACACTAATCAATAATAAGAAAAGACAGCCATATTGGGCTGTCTTTTTTGTTTGTCTGTTATCTAGCTGTTAAAAACGGGTTATGTCTCATTTCTTCTTGTGGAGTCGTAGGTTCCCCGTGACCAGGATAACAAATGGTCTGTTCAGGCAGCGTGAGAATCTTGTTGTGTATCGACTGGATTAACTCTTTATCGTTACCATACGGCAAGTCAGTTCTACCGACACTGCCCTGGAACAACGTATCCCCTACAATCGCAAATCCCTCTTCTTTAAACCAATAGGTAATGCTACCAGGTGAGTGACCCGGAGTATGGAACATCTGACATGAAAATGAGCCAATTTCTAGCAAACCATCTTGTTCAATCAAAACATCGGCAGGTTTAATTTCAATTAATGGCAATTCCCTATAACGGGCAGAACCATTTTTGGAAGCATCCATGAGCCAATTTTTTTCCGCTTGATGAATATAGACAGGAATGGAAAAAGCCTCTCTGACGATCTCTACAGCTCCAATATGATCAAAATGTGCATGAGTAAGAACAATCGCTAATGGTTTAAGTCGTAGTTTACGGATTTCTTTAACAAACATCTCACCTTGTTCTCCAGGATCAAAAATCAAACATTGTTTTTCTTTATTTGATACAACATAACAATTAGTTTGTAATGGTCCTAAAGGAAACGTTCGAATATTTAACATACCATTCACCTCTAGTTAATTGTAGCAGAAAGTGTACAAACTAACATGCTAGTTCATACATCCGACACTTTTAAAGCTCGACAAAGTGCATAATTAAACTTATAATAGGGTAGAAAACCTGTATTCGACATTCATTTTTTTGATGTCAAAAGGAGTGTCTATAATGAACTTATTAATGGTTATTTTTGGCCTTGTTGCAATTCTAGGTGCAATTGGTACTTACCAAGCATTTAAAGAAAAAAACCTTTTAGGTATCGTCTTTAATTTTGGTGCTTTTGCAATCTTTGGATGGTTCACAGTGATGACTGTCTTAAATCAAGGCTATCCACCTTCATTACATTAATTACTCGAAAAAAGCTGACGTTCACTATGAGCGTCAGCTTTTTTCAATTACTCCTTTATTTGAATCCAAGGCGTTTTTTGTCCACTCTCTATCATCAATATTTCCTCTAAATGCACACCTATCAAGCAACGTTGACCTGAAGGAGAACATGTAAATAAGTGATATGGACCTACAGAAATTTCTGTTGTAGTAGCATCAAGTGAAAGTTTTACTAGAGAATAGTTAGGTGAAATCGTATCCATTAACCCCGACTCTGATGCTTCATACGTGATTAATGATTCATCAGAAAGTAATTCAATATCTGGGATAAACCACTGCGAGTAATTGCTGATTGATGGAAGTTCAAAAATGGCTGACTTACCATTGAAATCTTTTAACGTATAGATAAATGATTTTTGATCTTCTGAAATACTAACAGTAACGCTAAGATCTTTAAAAGTTTCAATATAGATTATATTATTTTCTTTTAGGTCATGAAAACGCATGGTATCGGTATCGATTACTCGTTCTTTCCCACCGCTAATCGCATCGTTTTCCTCCCAATTTATCGCATGTATCGTCGAATCACTTCCCCATTTTCCAAAAGGATCAAGTGTATCTAATCGTTTCAATTCTTTCGTTTTACTTGAGTACACAAATGAATCAAATGACCAGTCCTCATAAAATGCACTAAAAAACAACTTGTCCGATTGATTTGCATGCCAATCCCAGTACATCTCTGATGACTCTATTGTCAACTCATCGATTTTTTCACCAGTTACTGAATAAATATGTATTGTTGCACTCAAGGAATTACTCGATGTAACAATTGCAATTTTAGTAAGATCCGGGTGTATTCGCACTTCGAGTATTGAATCTTTAATTGTCAGTAAATCACTAGTCACCCCTGAAGCAATGTGGTATGTGTGTAGCAAAAAATCATCGTGTTGTCGTGTTATGTATACAACCTCTTCATCAGATAGCCAACCAACCACTCGTTCAAAATTATCCACTTTTAATAACGCGATTTCAGCAATCTCTTCATTTGGCACTTTCTCAAATCCGGATGGGGTGGAATCATTAGGTGGAGTTTGCACTTCTACTGCACTGGGTTGACAACCTGCCATAAAAAGCAATAGTAGGCACATATTTATTATTCTTCGTGTCATTTTCATCCCCCCACCTCCACTATTATTAGTACGTATAACATGGAACTTTGTTTCAAAAAATAAAAAAAACTGAGCAAACTGATACCCGTCTAATATTGTTTCTTTTGCTGCGCAGAACCAGCATAGGCACCTTACAAGTGGTAGCACAGCGAGAAGACTGATTAGTGATGTTCTGCCTGGCTTCTCGCGGGAGCCTCTCTTGATGGTAGAATAAGCTTTGAACAGTGGTTCCCGCTAGTTCAAAATTAAAAAAAACCGTCAAAAAGTAGGTTCACTTTTTGACGGTTAAAGAAATGAAGAATTATTTAGATTTTGTTGTTTCTTCAGTTAAGAGATGACCGGTTTTTTCGTCGTAAAAACGAAGTAAGTCCCCAATAATAATCTGATCTGAATATCCGAGTTCTTCAGCAGCACGATCTATATACGGAGCACACGCTTCAGCGTCTGTTTCTTCACCTGTTTCTTTGTCATAACAAACATTCCCTGCGTAGACAACTTTGTCAGTAACGAATCTGCCATCACGGAAAACCGTAAATTCTTCATGATCTTCAGAGAAAATGTCCGCTCCCAATTGCATATCTTTACTCGTTTCAACACCTAATAGGTGCAGAATAGTTGGTCGAATATCAATTTGTCCAGATACTTCCTCAACAACTTCACCTTTATTTGATCCTGGAATATGAACAAACATTGGCACACGTTGTAATTGTGCACTTTCAAAAGGTGTGACTTCTTTCCCAAGATATTGAGCCATTGCCTCGTTATGGTTCTCAGAAATACCATAATGGTCACCATACATAACAATAATTGAGTTTTCATATAACCCTTTTTCTTTTAAGTCCTCAAAAAGATTTTTAACTGATTCATCCATATAACGTACTGTTTGGAAATAACGATTTAACGTACCCGAGTTAGAATCATACTCCGGGATTAATTGATCTTCTTCTTCCAAATGGAACGGATAGTGATTTGTTAGCGTAATTAAACGAGAGTAAAATGGTTGTTGCATTTCAGCCATATGATTGACGGATTGCTCGAAGAACGGAATATCTTTCAATCCCCAGTTTACTTTATCTTCTTTTGCCACTTCATAGCTATCTACATCATAAAATTGATCCACATCTAATGCATCATACATAATGTCACGATTCCAGAAACTCTTGTTGTTCGCATGCATAACATTTGTAAAATAGCCTTCATCATTTAATCTTTCAGCCATTGAGTTATACGTGTTCCCACTGTTTGTGAAAAATACTGCCCCGCCACCTAAACCATACAAACCATTTTCAACAATAAATTCCGAGTCGGAAGTTTTACCCAATCCAGTTTGATGGTATAAATTCGGGAAGTAATAAGTATCTTTGTCTGTCGTTAATTCATTTAAGAATGGAGTAATAACTTCCCCGTTCATTTCTTCATTCACTACAAACGATTGCATGGACTCTAATGATACAACAATTAAGTTTTTGCCTTTTGCAGTACCAAATACTTCATAATTTGGTTCTGCTTGATTAGAACGCACATAGTTATTAACTTCAACTAATTCACTGCCGTCTGCCAATGCACGTTGAGCATGTGATTTAGATTGAATATAAATATCGTATAAATGATAGTTATATGTCCCGATATTTTTCACCAATAATTCACGATCGAAGCTTCGTGTCAGCAATTGTGGACGTTCAGTTTCAGAAAGTCCTAAATTCAAGAATAATACTGCGGCAGCTAACACAAAATAAGCACGACGAATAGCCGGTTTGACGATTGCCACTTCTTTTGCATTTGGCAACCATTTCACTGCAGCAAATAACAGAATTACATCAATAAAGTAAATAAGATCGGTAGGGTATAGTGTTGCAGCTGCCGAAGCACCTAAATCACCGAAATTGCTCGTTTGGAATAATACCGGCAATGTGATGAAATCACTAAAGAAACGATAAAAAGCAACGTTTGCATATAAAATAATTGATAATATAGTACTTGTTATTAGTAAATATCGATTTCTGGCTTTAACGGATTTAAAGAAAAGTGAAACTCCATACGCCATTAGCAAGAAGCTTAATGGATTAATAAACAAAATTAATTGTTGCATTGGATTTTCAATTTTCATATCAAAACTTGTTTGATACACCACATATGTTTTAATCCATGTTAATAAAATGGCTACCAGTAAAATCGAATGTTTAGGGTATTTAATTTTTTTCATTTCCTAACATCCTCCTTATTACAATTGTATTTGGAATTTTTCTCTCATAACGTTGACGTAATAATTCCTCATTTATTCAATGAGGTAATCGACAGCTTTTCAATTTATGGATTTTTGAATCAGAAATGCAATTTATCCATCCTACTGTATTCAGCATGTAGTGTAAACATTAGTATATCTTAATCCTTTTTTAGTAACGATGCAACCTGTATTTAAGATCGTCAGGAAAAAACGAAATAATGACAGGCAATCATCGCTCAATTTCTCCAGTACCCTATATAAGACGAATGAAACAAAGAAAAGTTTCGTATTTTACAAAATTAAGTAGAATTCTATTTAGTTCTCCCTAAATTAACCAATTAAAAACAATCCAAGTCATTGAAACTTAGATTGTTTTTAGAATCACTTATTGAGAATCTTTTAATCGAGCCATTTCTTTTCTTAATATTAATATAGCCATTTGATAATCGCTCGTATCCATCATCTGCGATTTGTACAATACTCGGATTTCATCTTCCATGAGTATTAAATCTGCTTGTCGATCCGTTGTATAAATAAAGGTTCCAAATCTTTTTAGATATTGCATGACATCATATATAGATTTCATTTTTTCACTCCATCATCGCACATTGAATCCGTTTGCTTTCGGTCATAATATATTTTACTGGCAAATCGAACTGCTGAACAGGGACACACTCGACTACTTGGCAATCGAATGCCAACGAAATGGTTAGTCCGTGATAACGACTTAAATAGCGATCATAATATCCCCCACCAAAGCCAATTCGGTATCCACTCCTATCAAAGACTACACCAGGTACAATTAACAAGTCAATTTCTGAAGGGTCAACTTTACTAGTCACTGCCGGAATTGGTTCTTTCAGTTTCATATAAACTACTTCCAGTTGGTCGAATGAAGTAATTTTATAAAAGATCATTTCCCGGGTTGTCGGATTACATTTCGGAACAACTACGCTTTTACCTTGAACCCAAAGGCTCTCAACGATCCCCCATGTCTCTACTTCTGGAAATGACGATAACGTAATGCCGATGACTTCCGATTTTTTAACGTTTTCTTCTATTAATAGATTACTTTTTATTTGATTAGATTTAAGCTGGTGTTTTTGAGGATCCATGTTATTCAGTGTATGTATCATTTTTTTTCTTAGTGTCGACTTTTCCATATTGATTCCTCCATGAAAAAAACCAAAACCTAATTAGGTTTTGGTTAAATGTTTTTATTTTGTTTCACGGTGTAAAGTCATTTTCTTTTCACGTGAGCAATATTTTTTCATTTCAAGACGTTCCGGGTTGTTACGCTTGTTTTTCTTAGAAATATAGTTGCGCTCGCCGCAATCTGTGCAAGCTAGTGTGATGTTAACGCGCATCATTATCCCTCCCACTCTAATCAGGAATCATTTTTAAATCTTTATGAGCATGATTTATACGACTAACCTATTATATCACACTTGATTCAAAAATCTACTGCCAACTTTGATTTATTATTAGAAAATCTCAAAGTATCATTCTAGATACTTTGAGAATGTAGAACTTTAATGAAATTTTCATTCGAAAGGGCACTGCCTTTAGTCTAAACAATTAATGACTTCAATAAAAATGATCAATTATTTAATTCATAGTGTTTACCTTTTACTAAATAGAATAATTGCTCAGCAATATTAGTTGCATGATCTGCAGATCTCTCTAAGTAACGGCAAACAAATGATAGTTGTGTTACTTGACTTAACATTTGAGGGTTTTCCGTGCCAACATGCAGTAATTGTTGTATGGTTTGCCCATATAATTGATCCACATGGTCATCTAGTTCTGCAATTTTCCGGGCTTCTACTATGTCTTCTTCTATAAATGCTTTCATTACTTCAGTTAACATGTTAATTGTTCTTGTCCGCATTTCTTCAATGTTTTTAATAGGGGCAACAAAATCCGCTTTTCCTAATCGAATCGCTTCTTTTGCAATGTTCACCGCATAGTCCCCCACTCGCTCCATATCGTGGGCGGCTTTAAGCATAACGATTAAACGTCGTAAGTCTGTTGCTACAGGCTGTTGCTTGGCTAACAATAATATAACGCGATCATTTATTTCTTCTTCCCTGCGATTGATATGATAATCGTTTTCGATAATTGACAATGCGGTATCCACGTCATGGCTTAATAGGGCATCAATTGAATTGTTTAATGTTGAGATTGCTAATTTACTCAATGCTAAAAATTGTTCTTGAACATCTCTAAGATCATGTTCAAACTTTTCTCTAACTACCATCTTCGCATTTCCCCCTTATAATCAACCGAATCGACCTGAAATGTAATCTTCTGTACGTTTGTCAGAAGGTGTAGAAAAAATTGTATCTGTCTTATCGAATTCAATTACTTCTCCATTTAAAAAGAATGCTGTTTTATCGGAAATACGAGCTGCTTGCTGCATGTTATGAGTCACAATGATGATTGAATAATTTTGTTTTAGTTCCTGTACCAATTCTTCGACTTTTAATGTTGAGATTGGGTCAAGTGCTGAAGTGGGCTCATCCATTAAGATAACGTCTGGTTCAATTGCTAAAGCTCTAGCTATACAAATTCGTTGTTGTTGACCTCCAGAAAGTCCATAGGCATTTTCATTCAAGCGATCTTTTACTTCATCCCAGATTGCAGCTCCGCGCAAACTTTTTTCGACAATTTCATTTAACGTTTTTTTGTTTTTAATTCCATGAATTCGAGGGCCGTATGCAATATTATCAAAAATCGACTTTGGAAATGGATTTGGTTTTTGAAACACCATGCCGACCTTCGTGCGCAATTCCTCTACGCCGTAATCTGCATCGAGAATATTTCGATCACGGTAAATAATTTGGCCCGACGTTTTGACAGATGGCACTAATTCTACCATACGATTCAAAGTTTTGATATATGTTGATTTCCCACAACCTGAAGGTCCAATAATTGCTGTAACTTCATTTTCTTTAATGGCTAAGTCAATATTTTTAAGTGCATGATGACTGCCGTACCATAAATTCAGTTGTCGTGTATCGTACACAATGCCCGAATCTGTGACTTTTTGATTTGCCTTGTTACCATTTGTTCCATTTTGATTGTTTACATTCAGTTTAACCATTTTGAAACCCCCCATGCCTAAATTGGCTTAATACCGCTTTTGGAACTTATTTCGAATAATCACTGCGATTGAGTTCATTAGTAGCAAGAATATCATTAACACTATTATCCCCGCAGACGCCACATATTGAAACTCTTCTTGTGGTCGTTTAGCCCAATCAAAAATTTGCATTGGCATTGCAGTGAATTGACTAAGTAAGTTATTCGGTAAAAACTGAATAATCACTGGGATACCGATTACTACGAGTGGTGCAGTTTCACCAATTGCTCGTGATAGGGCTAATATTCCCCCTGTTAATATACCAGGAATCGCTGAAGGTAAAACTACTTTTGCAATCGTTTGCCACTTGGTTGCTCCCATTCCGTAAGAAGCTTCGCGTAATTCATTTGGTACTGCACGAATTGATTCTTGTGAAGCAACTATGATTACAGGCAGTATCAACAAACTCATCGTAAACCCGGCAGCTAAAATACTATTTCCAAGTGCTAAGGCACGTACAAAAATCGTTAAACCGAGTAAACCGAACACAACTGATGGAACACCTGCTAAATTCGCGATATTCATGCGAATGAAATCATTGAGTTTGCTTTTCTTCGCATATTCTTCCAAATATATAGCTGAACCAACACCTAATATCAATGAAACTGGTGCCACAACCGCCATCATCCAAAGTGAGCCAACTAGTGCCGCTTTAATTCCAGCCTTTTCCGGGAAGCGTGACCCAAAGTTTAATAAGAAGTCCAGGGATAAATACCCCACACCTTGACTGATGATTCGATAAAACAGTATTCCCAAAGCTAATAATGCAAATAAAGTGGCCAAAAAGAATATTGTTTTGAACAATTTATTTACAATCATTCTGCTATTCATTCGCTTGACAACTGCCGCATGATCAATATATCTCATCCTAATATTCCTCCCTAAACCGTTTTGAAATCGCATGAGCTAACCAGTTCATTAGCAACGTGAAGAGGAATAGAGTAAAACCGACAGCGTATATTGAGTAGTAGATTGTCGTTCCGTAACCAGCATCACCTGTTGATACTTGAACAATATAAGCAGTCATCGTCTGAATGGAACCTGTTAAATCACCATCAAATCTCGGCGTTGACCCTCCTGCAAGTGAAACAATCATCGTTTCACCAATTGCGCGTGATATAGCAAGAACAATTGAAGCCATTATACCCGATAGGGCGGCTGGTAGGACGACTTTCATAGCCACCTCAAGTTTGGTCGCTCCAAGGGCTAAGGCACCTTCTCTGATTGATTTCGGAACAGATGTCATCGCATCTTCTGAAAGAGAAGCAATCATAGGTAAGATCATGATCCCAACTACAATACCAGGACTTAATGCATTAAAGATTTTCAACCCTGGAATAAATTGTTGTAATAATGGCGTCACAAATGTTAAGGCAAAGAAACCATAAACTATTGTAGGTATGCCAGCTAATACTTCTAGAACTGGTTTTATAACACGACGCGTTTTATCGTTTGCAAATTCACTTAAGTAAACTGCCGATGCCAATCCAAATGGTACAGCAACAACAACTGCAATAAGTGTTACTTTAAGTGTTCCTGCAATTAATGGCAAGATCCCGTAAAGTGGTTCATTATTTGAGAATGGCAACCATTCCGTACCCAATAAATAATCCAGAAATGGTACTCTTTTGAAAAACTCAAAGGTTTCAAAAATCAGTGTAAAGACGATACCGAACGTTGTTAATACCGAAATAGAGGCAATAAGAAAAAGGATAATTGGAATGGATTTTTCAACCCAAAATTTCCCTTTTTTCCCTTTTTGTTTTGCAATCATTTCTTGAACAGACATTTTGGCTGTTTGTTCATTTAATGCCATTTGAAATCCCCCTTTACTCAAAAAAGAAGAGAGTAGCACCGCTGCTACTCACTCCTCACCCGTATGTGAAAGAACTTATTTCAGTCCTTCTAAAGCTTCAAGATCTTTATCGTATTCTTCTTCTGGTAAGCTGACATAACCTACTGCTTCTGCCATTTCACCAGCATTATCAAGTGTGAATTTCATGAAATCGTAAACCGCTTCATTTTCTTTCACTGACGAGTTTTTCACATAGACAAACAATGGACGAGATAGTGGTGAATAATCACCAGATGCAATCGTTTCGTTTGTTGGTTCAACTCCATCTATTTTAACGATATTCATTGAGTCCTTGTTCGATAAGTAGTAAGCGTAACCGAAGAATCCAATCGCATTTTTGTCACCTTTTACGCCTTGTACTAACATATTGTCATCTTCAGAAAGTGTAGCAGATTTCACGATATCTGCATCTTCAAGAATTACTTCATTGAAGTAATCAAATGTACCGGAGTCTGTACCTGGTGCGTAGAATACAACTTCTTCATCTGGCCATTCAGGGTTGATGTCAGACCATTTTTTCGTCGTTCCATCCTCTACCCATAACTTTTTAAGATCTTCAACAGTTAAGTCAGTTGCCCAATCGTTTTCTGTGTTTACAACAACCGATAAACCATCGTAAGCAATTTCTAATTCAGTATAATCAATTCCAGCTTCTTTAAGTTTAGCTGCTTCTTCTTCTTTAATAGGACGTGAAGCATTTGAGAAGTCTGTTTCACCTGCAATAAATTTTTCAAAGCCCCCACCAGTTCCAGATACACCAGCTGTTACTTTTACATCAGGTTGTACTCCTGAATATTCTTCAACTAATGCTTCCGTAATTGGAGCAACTGTAGACGAACCGTCACCATTTACTGATCCTGATAAGCTTACTGTTTCTTTTCCATCTTTTCCGGTACCTTCTTCATTACCACAAGCACCAAGTACGAGGCTTGTGCCAATCATTGTAGAGATCATAAAGAATTTGAAGTTTTTCATCTGTCTAGTTCCCCCTAAGGTTGGTTGGTTGTTTGCCTTACAAATAATACTATACGGTTTTAATGTTGAGGACATATAAACGAATTGTAAAGAGATTGTAAACTCACTTAAGTTCTATATGTGTTTCATTATCATGGCTTTTTCCTAGCACATTATACACTTCATTTCTGGTATCTTTTTGGTTTTTCATGATAAAACTAATTCGGTTTTTTTGATTAAAGCATTAGACCTTGTTCAACGATCTGCATACTCATTTATCAAAGGTATCCTATTTAAAAGGAATCTTTTTATATGGGGATTTGTTGTAAATCAAAAAAGGCTGATCCTAAAACTTTAGGGTCAGCCTTTTTTGTCTAACATTTATTCAATTGACTTTTTGATTGCTTCTTTTATTTCTGCGTCTGATAATGCGGGCTGAATCGTGTGTAAAGTTGAAGAATCATTTTCTTCGGTGTTTCCTTTTTTCTTTTCTATAGCAAAGTAAGCATCTACTATTTCACGTGCTAGAATCGTAGCCGTGCTCTCATATAATCCATTATAAAAAGGTCCCCATGGAACGACAACAGCATAAGCGATTTCTGGATTATCAAATGGGGCAAAGCCTATGTGGGTCGTATTTATTGTTTTCTGTCCAAAATTTTCACGTTGCGGTCCATAGTAAACTACTTCGGCTGTACCAGTTTTTCCTGCTGCATCATATGGTGCATCCCCAAAATATTTTCTCCCTGTTCCCTGATTACCGAAATAAACTCGAGACATCCCTTTTTTAATCTGTTCAATTTGTTCTTGTGTATTATTAATTCGATTTAATACTGTCGGTCCAATTTCTGTAACTAGTGGACCCATGGTGGTTCCATCTTTTGATGGTTCTCTTATTTCTTTTACAACATGCGGCTGAATTCGATTGCCTCCATTGGCAATCGTTGAAACAAATTGTGCTAGTTGTAGTGGTGTATATGTATCAAACTGCCCAATTGTTAAATCCATCAGTTTACCAGGTTTATTTTCAGTTCCACGATAACCGGCAAATTCACCTGGTAAATCGATACCTGTAGGCACACCTAGTCCAAACTGTGAATAAGAATTGCGTAAGACACTAAAAGCGTCTACACCATTATTTATGCTGATCGGTTGATCATATTGATAGTTAGCCTTAGCTATTTTGAAACCGATTTTAAACATATAGACGTTTGAAGACCGTTCAAGAGCCTGCAAGTCACTTACCTGAACTCGAGAGTGTCGATTAAAAACTGAACTTTTTGGATTGGTCCCTTTAATTTTAATCGGCTCATCGATTAAAATATCATTTATTTTAATGGCCCCTTGGTCATAACCCGTTAAAATAGTCGCTGGTTTAACTGTTGAACCCATTTCATATGCAGTGGTAAACGTTCCATAAGCATAGTCACTAATTTCAAGTTTACCGGTCTTCTCCGACTTACCTATTTGTTTACCTACTATTGAAAGAACATCACCTGTATACGGATCCATTATAACAACAAATGCTCGGTCCAATAAGTTCGAACCATTTTTACCCTTCATTTCAAACAATTCAGTTTCCACAAGCTTTTCCACGGTTGCTTGAAGTTCACTATCTATCGATAAAACCAAGTCTTTACCGGGCTGGCCTTCAAATACAGTAGCAGTTTCGGTTACTGTCCCTTTACCATCCGTAATATTTTTTACGACAGTTTTTTGACCTTGTAGGATTTCTTCATATTGTTGTTCGATGTAACTACTCCCGACACGATCATTACGCGTGTAATCCCGAGCTAAAAAGTAGTCAAGTTTAGATTTGGGAATCCCCTCTTTTGGGGATGTGGTGCTGCCTAAAATTGCCAAAGATGATTTAGGCACTCGAACCCAATCTGTCGTGGTGTTAACGCCTTTCATATCACTTAAACGTTCTGAAACACGGGCAAACTCTTCTGGAGTTACATCTTCACTTTTAATAATTTGTGGAGACAACGCATAGCCAGATGCCATTTCCCGATAAATTGCTAATACTTCAAGTTCATCTTCCGTTAAAGAATTAAGATCCTTTTCCGTAACACGTTCTCTAACCCACGTATCGATTTGACGTTGAATATCTAATTGAGTTAGTGATTCATCTGCCAATAATTTGTTTTTTTCTGTTTCTGTTACTTTTTCATAGGCTTCTTCTTTGTTTAACATAATCCAATAATCTTGTTTATCTCGCAAAGTAATATCATCAGATGATTTATCGATCAGTCCTGCTAATTTCTTTGCAATGGTAAGCATTTCCTCTTGTTTGGTCGTTTGCAATTTCGTATATGTTATCGCATTTTTCGGCTCATTATCTACTAAAATCCGGCCTTCACTATCATATATTCGACCGCGCGGAACGCTTGAATTGACAGGTACTTCCTCAGTTTTTGCTAATGCACGGACGTAATCTTCTCCTTGAACAATTTGTAAAAATCCGAGGCGTAAGATGAGGATAGAAAATAACAAAAAGATAGAGAAAAAGAGGATATTCATACGAAATGCAACATTTGCACGAAGTTTGGCTTTTACACTTGCAGCCCTTTTTTTAGATATTTTACGCACTGTGGCAGATCTCCTTCTAGCTCATTTCCTGTTTAGTAGTATACCATTTTAGACAAGAAAAACACACACCCATTTGACGATATGGACGTGTGTTTGGTTTCACCAATAAAAAATTTGAATAGCTTGTTTTAAGTGTCAGCTCAGATTTTTACTTGCAAAGGCAGTCAATACCCGGTATATGATTTTGATCTTTCACCGATTATCTCTTTCCACATTTCCAAGAGTAAAGCTTGATAGACACATAATGCTTTTCATTTACTATTTTGCAGATTCGAAACGTTTTGAAACTTCATCCCAGTTAACTACATTCCAAAAAGCACCAATGTAATCAGGACGACGGTTTTGATAGTTTAAGTAGTAAGCATGCTCCCAAACATCTAAACCTAGTAGAGGAGTTTTACCTTCCATTAATGGAGAGTCTTGGTTTGGTGTAGAAGTAACTTCTAATTCACCATTGTTTACTGCTAACCAAGCCCAACCTGATCCGAAACGAGTTGTTGCAGCTTTAGCGAACTCTTCTTTGAAGGCATCGAAACTACCAAATTTAGAATCGATTGCTTCTGCTAGTGCACCTGATGGATTACCACCGCCGTCAGCAGATAGTAGTTCCCAGAACAATGAATGGTTTGCATGGCCACCACCATTGTTGCGAACAGCAGTACGTGCAGATTCTGGTACTGCATCTAAATTAGCGATTAATTCTTCTACTGATTTGCTTAGAAGATCATCGTGACCAGCAAGTGCATTGTTTAAGTTCGTCACATATGTGTTGTGATGTTTCGTGTGGTGAATGTTCATTGTTTCTTTGTCGATATGAGGTTCAAGTGCGTCATACGCGTAAGGTAATTGTGGTAATTCATAAGCCATGTGTCATTTCCTCCTAAAGGATCTCAAATATTGTATTAACAACTCTTAGCGTATCAAACTTAGTTCTTTCATTCAAATAATTTCAACTCTATTTAGGTAATTCAGTCTTTCGTCTGAACTTACACAAATAAAACAAAAATGATAATCATGATAATTTGAATGATTCCTTTTGTGAAAACTGAAGTCAAGAAACCAATTACGGAACCAAATCCTGTCTTTATTGCTTGTTTGATCGTAGTCCGCGAAAAGAGTAACTCAGCAATAAACGCACCTAAAAACGGACCAAGTATGATTCCAGCGAAGGGAATAATGAATGGGCCAATTATCAATCCAATTGTACTCCCCCATATCCCAGCCTTACTTCCACCATACTTCTTCACGCCAAAAGCATTTGCCAACATATCTGCACCAAACAGTAGCACAACAAAAAACGATTCAATTACCCAAAATCCCCAAGGTAATTCTGTGAAGGAAAAAAACAATCCATATAATAAAAACCCACCAATAACAAAGACAACTGCTGGAATGATTGGGTAGACTAGACCGATGAAACCAATAATAAAACATGCAATGATTAGAAACCATCCAACAATTTCCATGTATAAACCTCCAATAAAAAATCTCCTCTGTATCGTGCCTTACATCACAAGGGATGTAAAGCACAAGAGGAGATGATGCTATTATGCTCGTTTCCCTAAGACTGCTTCCGCAATATTTACTGCGTGATCACCAATTCGTTCTAAATTACTGACAATATCAACATAAATGATTCCCGCATGAGGAGAACAAGTACCATCATTCATACGCAGAATATGATTCTTACGGAATTTACGTTCCATTTTATCAATTAGATCTTCTTGTTCAGCTACTTCACGTGCTAACTTTTCACTACTTGTATCTAATGACTCCAATGCTTTTTGGACTGTTTCAATCGTTAATGTAAACATCTCATCAAGATCGTCCATTGCATCCCCTGTTATCTTTACGTGATTAACGAGTTGATGGTCAATCAGTTCGATAATATTTTCAAAATGATCACCTACACGTTCAATGTCGCGAACGGTCTCCATTAATAAAATATGTCGAGTAGAATCAGAATTTGATATTGACTCTGCAGAAATTTTCACTAAATAATCCGTGATTTTATTGTCCAAATTGTTTATGGCGTCTTCGATTTGATAGCCTGTTTCTGCGTGTTTTTTATTGCCTGTTTTTAAATACTCATATGTTTCTTGTAGACCTTGAACACTAAAGTGACCCATACGAAGTATTTCTTCTTTCGCTTGTCCAATCGCAATTGAAGGAGCTGTATATATAAAGTGTGGATCTAAAAGTTTCGGTTTATATTCGATGATCACTTCTTCACCTGGTATGAACTTCGTTACCAAGTAAACCCAAGCACCAATCAACGGAAATTGAATTATTGTATTTACCACGTTAAATGTCCCATGTGCAAAAGCAATTTGCATTTTCGCTTCTAAGCCAAAGACACCGGTTAACCAAACTATGTAGTTCGTAAATGGTACCAAGAAAATCATGAAAATTACCGTACCAACCACATTAAATAAAACATGTGCTGCGGCTGCACGACGAGCGGCAATTGATGCACCTATTGAAGCAAGGACTGCTGTAATGGTGGTACCAATATTATCACCGAAAAGAACCGGTAAAGCTGCCTGTAGGTTCAAAATATCTTCTGCATATAACCCTTGAAGGATACCCACTGTTGCGCTGGAACTCTGGACAATTAATGTAAATACTGTTCCGACAATAACTCCTAAAATAGAATACTCACTCAAGTTAACTGTTAACTCTATAAAGGCAGGCAGTTCACGTAGTGATTTCATTCCCCCACTCATTAACTCCATCCCTAAGAATAATCCACCAAAACCAAAAATGACTTCTCCTAAATTTTGAATTTGATTTTTCTTAAAGAAGAAAATAAGGAATGCACCAAGTGCCATTACAGGCAATGCATATACGCCTACATCGAATCCAATAATAAATGCAGTAATGGTTGTCCCAATATTTGCACCCATAATTACCCCGACTGCTTGTCGCAGTGTCATAAATCCGGCACTTACAAGACCTACCGTAATGACAGTTGTACCCGAACTGGATTGGATAAGTACAGTAACCGCAATACCGACAAGTACACCCATGAATGGATTCGTTGTGAATCGATCGAGAATATCACGTAAACGGTCACCAGCTGCTTTTTGCAGGCCATCTCCCATATATTTAATTGCGAATAAGAAGATTCCTAGACCACCAATGAATTGAAACAGCATTTCTTGCCAATTAAGTTCCACGTTCCGTTTTCAACTCCTAATTCGACAATTTCCAACAATCCCAATTATGAAGAGTTCAACATCGTCATGTAAAGTCATTCACACAATATTTACAATAACTTAACAAACCAAAAATTGTTCTTTTTTTGTTCAAATGTTTATTTAAACCATTCAGTACATCGTAGTATGATGTATATAAGGAGTGATTCTCTTGACTTTAACACAAATATTCCTAGCTTCAGTGGCAAATCCTAAGAAAATGGCCGCATTTCGATTATTACCAATTGGAAAAATCATTCAATTCGTATTTATATTTGTTACGTTTATTTCTCTATTATCTTTTATTCATTTTTCAGCTGGTTTTAAACAAGACTCGTCAAGCATCACGGGGTTAAGTGAATATATTGATGGTATGCAATGGATTCTATACCCACTCGCTTTTATAATCCAATTTATCATGTCAACTCTATTAGTATTTGTGCGTATTAGTATTTTAGCTTTTGCGGGCATGATGATTTTAAAACTCTATAGACGACGTGGTGAATATAGACATGTGTGGAGAACTACAGCAGTTGCTTATACCATTCCAACGATTCTATCGATTTTATTACTTTATATCGGATTATCTGATAGTTGGATAACACTTGTCACAACCATATGTTGTCTCGTCTATCTCGGATTAGCACTAACATATTATCCAAAAAAATAAGTATAATCCCTTTTTATTTGACATACGTTGAATAAAGGGGGATTTTTTATGCGAATAATTGGACTTGCTATCTTAATATTAATACTTTCATATATTGTTAAAGAAGATTTACTGGAGGGTACAATTTCTATGGCCTCTTTCTCGGAGGCAGAACCTGTTTGTGTCAAAGAGAAGGCATATGAAGTCTTTCCAGTCCAAACTGTTGAAGGCGATACCGTTTTATCTTTGTTCGGTGTATACCCTTCAGAGGTTTGGGTTAGCTATCCCGACCGCCTAGAAGCTTTTTACAGTGAGAATCCCCATTTACGCAAACAGGCCCTTCAGGGAGGCGAAAATGTTAAGGTTCCCATATATAAAGACACACAATTGTCCTGTTCCTAGGAAACAATAAACGTTTCTTCCTTGTCAATTCCTTTTCAAGACTGCTAAAATAAAGAATACAGAAGGCTGTTAGCCCGAAAAGGAGAGAATTTTCATGAGTGAAGTACTTCATCGTTCAAAAACACGCCCAGTTCGTGTTGGTGACATTACTATAGGTGGTAGCAATGAACTATTCATACAAAGTATGACTACAACAAAAACACATGACGTCGAAGCAACGGTTGCAGAAATTCTTCGTTTAGAAGAAGCTGGCTGCCAAATTGTTCGAGTAGCCTGCCCAGACGAGCGTGCAGCTAATGCAATTGCAGATATTAAAAAGCGGATTAATATTCCACTTGTTGTGGATATTCATTTCGATTATAAATTAGCTTTAATAGCAATAGAAAACGGTGCGGATAAAATCCGGATTAACCCAGGTAATATCGGACGCCGCGAAAAAGTCGAAGCGGTTGTAAATGCAGCAAAAGCAAAAGGAATTCCAATTCGTATTGGGGTAAATGCAGGCTCACTTGAACGTAAAATTATCGAGAAATATGGCTACCCTACTGCAGACGGTATGGTTGAAAGTGCACTACACCATATTAAAATTCTTGAAGATTTAGATTTTCACGATATTATCGTTTCATTAAAAGCTTCTGATGTCAGTTTAGCCATCGAAGCATATGTCAAAGCATCTCAAGCTTTCGATTACCCACTTCACCTTGGTATTACGGAGTCTGGAACTTTAGTTAATGGATCAATCAAGAGTGCAGCTGGTCTAGGTGCACTGCTAAGTCGCGGTATCGGAAACACACTACGCGTTTCGTTGAGTGCCGATCCTGTAGAAGAAGTAAAAGTGGCAAGAGAAATGTTGAAAGTCTTTGGTCTATCTTCAAACTCAGCAACTTTAATTTCATGTCCAACCTGCGGACGTATTGAAATTGATTTAATTTCAATTGCCAATGAAGTCGAAGAATATATTTCAACAATCAAAGCTCCAATAAAAGTGGCTGTACTTGGATGTGCCGTAAACGGTCCTGGAGAGGCTCGTGAAGCGGATATTGGCATTGCGGGTGCACGTGGCGAAGGTTTGCTCTTTATGAAAGGCAAAACCGTTCGGAAGGTCCCTGAAGCTACGATGGTAGAAGAACTGAAAATTGAAATTGATAAAATTGCACAGGAATATTACGACAAGCAAGCACTTGAAAAAATAAACGCATAAAGGAGTAATTCGCATATGTCAAACTACCGATTCGGTATCGATATAGATGGGACTGTCACATGTCCTACTTCTTTATTGCCACATATAAATAAAGCTTTTTCTTGTAACCTCGTGCTAGACGATATTAAAGAATACGATTTAACAAAAGCTTTTCCTGTATCACCCGAAGACTTTTACAAATGGTTCAAAGTAGCGGAGCCTGAAATTTATGCAACGTCCCCCATACAAATTGATGCACACGGAATTTTGACTCAATGGAAAAAAGAGCATGAGTTGTATTTCATTTCCGCACGTGGTCAAAATGTTTTGGATGTAACTTACCAATGGTTTGTTGAACAAAACTTGGCATTTGATCATATCGAACTGATTGGTACACATGATAAGATTGAAACTGCTCGAAACTTTAACATTGATGTCTTTTTTGAAGATAAGCATGACAATGCTGTTGGGATTGCCGAAGAATTAAATATTCCAGTATTGCTGTTCAATACACCGTATAATCAACAAGCGGTTCCTAAGGGCGTCATACGCGTCAATAACTGGCTAGAGGCAGACGCATGGATCCAACATTCATTTCTAACACAAAAAGCGTGAGGGCTTATCCCCTCACGCTTTTTTATAGTAGCAAAGTTAAATAACTGTCTTTATCGTGCATTTGCACTGCCGCAGGTTCCGCATGAGCCAACAAGAATGAAGAGCACAAACTTGTGGGTCTCATTCTTCACGCTTTTGCGGCTGGCTAGGTGCAAATGCACTCTTTTATTTACAATGTGTAGGGCGACGGACGCATAACCCCCGCAAGATGATTTGAGAAAAGAGGGATGATGATGTGACCAAGTCACATCATCATCCCTCTTTTTCTTTTGACCATTTTGCAGTTGTTTAATGGCCAAAGTATCCACAAATCCTTCATACAGCCCTTGGTATAATTACAGAGGTTACATGATGTTAAAGACATTCAGGACATTTCCCATAAATCTCAAATTTATGATTGTCTATTTGATATGCCGGTAATTTTTCTTCTAGCATATCCATTGGACATAAATGAATTTCTTTGATTTTTCCACACGTCATGCAAATGAAATGATGATGATGATGCTCTGTTTCACATTGCATTCGGAAATGGCGTTCACCCGTCAATTCAGTTTCTTCTAATATCCCTAGTTCTACAAAGGTACTTAAATTACGATAAATTGTATCATAGCTCATTCCAGGGTAATGTTTTTTCATAACATTCAGTAAGTCACGGGCCGTCAAATAATGTTCATTATCAACAAATAAATTTAATATTTGTTCGCGTTTATCCGTCTTTTTATAGCCCTTTTCTTTTAAAAGATCCCATGCCCTCGTAATATTCATACGACACTTCCCCCTTCGTTTTTCATGACAATACTCAACCAAATCTTCTTACCTATTAACACGATTAGTAAAATAATGATTGAGGTCACGACAATTGTACCTCCGGGAGCGATATTCAAATAGAAAGCAATCACAAGCCCCAAGATTACGGCAGCTTCTCCAAAGACTACTGCATACAGAATAGCTTGTTTAAAACTCTTAGCTAATCGCATGCTTGCAGCCACTGGTAACGTCATTAACGATGAAACGAGTAGAATTCCTACAATACGCATACTCGCAGCGATAACAAGTGCTGTGACGATCATAAACAATAGATGCACCCATTTGGCAGGAAGCCCTGATGCTTTTGCATATTCCTCGTCAAATGACAACAAGAATAATTCTTTGAAAAATAATAGTAAAAACGTGATGACAATAATGGCAATCACGATTACAATCCATAAGTCCTGGCGGCTAACGGCAGATACGGATCCGAATAAATAACTAAATAAATCAGAACTAAAGCCATTTGCCAATGAAATAAAGATAGCGCTGAATCCGATACCCGCTGACATAATAATCGGGATCGCAAGTTCTTCGTAATGCTTATATAACCTTCTCAGTCTTTCAATTAATACCGAACCAGTAACTGCTGCAACAATGCCTAAATATAATGGGTTCAACAGCGCAAAAAAAGCGTAAGATTGACTTAAGAATAAACTGCCTGCAATCCCAGCTAATGTCACATGACTCAAAGCGTCTGCAATGAGAGACAATCGTCTAACGACAATGAATACGCCAAGCAATGGAGCGATTAATCCAATGATTATTCCTGATGCAAAAGCATTTTGTAAAAATTCATAGTTTATTAATGCTTCAATCATTGTGTTCCCTCACTTTTGTATGGTGAATTTTTCTAACTGAATGACCATACCAAGCCTGTAAGTCTTCATCACTTATTTGGTTAAAATCATTTTTAAAACCATGGAAATGGATGGTTTGATTCAAACAAGCAACATGGCTTATTTGGTTCGACACGGTATCCACATCATGTGTCACGAGAATAAGTGTGATATGTTGTTCCCTATTCAAATGAGCTAGCATATTATAAAACGACTGTACATGTTCATGATCTATCCCAACGGTTGGTTCGTCTAAAATTAGACATTTAGGTTCTGCAACAAGTGCACGTGCGATAAATACTCGTTGTTGTTGACCACCAGATAACTCTCCAATAGATTGTTTCATAAACTTTTCCATGCCGACTGATTGTAATGCCTTTTCTACTCGTATGGACGCGTCCTTTGGGTACTTCTTAAATAAACCTGTTTTCTTAACAAGTCCGCTTTCAACTACCTCGAAAACAGTAGCTGGAAATCCTGTGTTAAATGCGTTGGACTTTTGGGAAACATAGCCAATCCATTCTCTATTCTTAAAATCTCTACTTTTTTCACCAAATAACTGAACATCCCCTGAAGTTGGCTTTAGTAGACCTAAAATAATTTTCAATAAAGTTGATTTACCTGAACCATTTGGACCTAGTACGGCCAAAAAGTCACCTTGTTTTACTTGTAAAGAAATGTTTTTCAATACGATTGTCTGATCGTATTGAAAAGAAACATTGTTAAGTTCAATATCATATGGCGCATTCATATAGCCCGCCTCTTTCTAATTCATAATCATTACGATTTACAATGGATTAGTATAACGAAGAAATGAGAAGAAGTAAACTCTATTATCTTGAAAGGATGAAGTTATGGAAATATGGGAACTAATTCAAGCCATCAAAGATAAATCAGATGATGAAATCGCTAAGATGACAAGTGCACTTCCAGTACCCTTATCCCCCCAGGAAGTGAAGCAAGTTCGACCGATCTTTGATAAAGCATCGCTACAATGGTTATTGTTTGGTCCACCAGCAAATGTTCATAAGCAACTTGCTGGTGTATTGGGTCAAAAGCGAACAAAAAAACTTTTTGATTATTTCGGACTTAAATAATCACTTCCATCATTCAAGATATGTCTATGGGTACTACTAAAAGTTCATCCAATAATCAAAAGAGACTCAAGCGTTTTCCGCTTGAGTCTCTTTTTGATTTAAGTACGTAAATTGTCAATACTTTCTGGCATAAACGCTTGTTTCTTAAACATCTCAATTTCGTACAAATAAGGTGGTTTCTTATTTTTGGCGTCAATTCCGACAAAAGGTGTTTCTAAAATTTTGGGAACCGTTGTTAATTGTGGATGATGCACAATTTTGTTGAGTGCCTCAAAGCCAATTTCACCAAAACCAATATTTTCATGTCGGTCTTTACTAGCACCACGAACATTTTTACTATCGTTAATGTGGAGAACTTTTAAACGATCGATACCAATCAACTGATCGAATTGATTCAATACACCATCAAAATCTTCCACAATGTTGTATCCAGCATCATGTGTATGACATGTGTCAAAGCATACTGATAATCGTTCATTATTCTTTACGCCAGAAAAAATTTGTGCAATTTCTTCAAATGAACGTCCGCATTCAGTCCCTTTACCCGCCATTGTTTCCAAAGCGATTTGTACTGGGAAATCTTGTGATAGTACTTCATTCAAACCTTCGATTATCTTTTTAATGCCTTCATCCGCTCCAGCACCAACATGCGCACCGGGATGCAAGACGATTTGTTTTGCACCCAATGCCGCAGTTCGCTCGATTTCTTTTTGTAAAAACTCGACACCGAGTGCAAATGTTTCAGGCTTTAGTGAGTTACCGATATTGATAATGTATGGAGCATGCACAACAATATTCGACAATCCATTTGCCTTCATATGTGCTTGTCCTGCTTCAATGTTTAATTCTTCAATGGGTTTACGTCGTGTATTTTGTGGTGCCCCCGTATAAATCATAAAAGTAGATGCACCATATGATGTTGCTTCTTCACTTGCAGCCAGCAACATTTTCTTTCCACTCATGGAAACATGTGAACCTAATAACAATTTTATAAGCCCCTTTACTTTTTACGGTTTTTAATGCGACGTTCTCTTTTCTTAACTTTGTCCATTTCCCATCTCATGTTACGTTTATATCCAGGTTTCACTTTTTTAGGTTTACGAACTAAAGATTTAGCTTTTGCATCAATTTCATCTTCAGTCGTTTTCTTGCGGTTTTTACGTGTGTGACGTTCTTTTAATTCAGACCATTCACCATCAATTACATCAACATGAACAAATGGAATTCCCATTTTTTCGATGCGAATAATCGCGTCTTCATCTGTTGGTTCATACAATGTAATAGCAGTACCTTTTAATCCAGCACGAGCTGTACGTCCAACACGGTGAATAAAGAACTCCAAATCATCTGGAAGCTCATAGTTGATCACGTGACTTACACCTTGAATATCAATTCCGCGTGCAGCGAGGTCAGTAGCAACAATATATTGATACTCAAGATCGCGGACTTGTTTCATCATACGTGTACGTTCACGTGGAGCTAAGTCTCCATGAATACGTCCCACACGGTATCCAGCTTCAGCTAAATAATTCGCTACATCATCCGCATTCTTACGCGTATTCGTAAATATGATGGCTAAATATGGGTTTATGCCATTTAATACTTCTACTAAACGTTTCTTTTTCGATTTACTACGCACTGGTACTAAATTAAAGACAATACCTTCAGCAACTGGACGTTTATCGCCAATATTGATATGCACAGGCGCGTTCATGTATTTCTTCAAGAAAGGCTGTAATCGTTCTGGAATTGTTGCAGAAAAGACGAACATTTCTAAATTATCTGGCATTTTACCTGCAAATGCGTCAATATCTTCAATAAAACCCATGTCAAAAGCAAGATCTGCTTCATCTACTACTAAGAGCGGGGCTGTATGAACAAGCAATGCATTTTCATTAACCAAGTCTTTAATACGTCCAGGTGTTCCAACAACAATATGGGGTTGTGTTTTTAATCGGTCAATCGAACGTTGTTTATCAGTACCACCAATAAATAATTTCGTTTGAATTTCCGTTCCTTCAGTTAACTTGCCTAGTGCTTCAAAGATCTGAGAAGCAAGTTCACGTGTTGGAGAAGTAATAATCGCTTGTAATTCATTTTTTTCTGTACGAATGCGTTGGACAATCGGAATTAAAAAACTATGCGTTTTCCCTGTACCCGTATGTGCTTGGCCAATCGCACTTTTCCCTTTTAGAATCAAGGGAATCATTTCTCTTTGAATCGGTGTTGGATCTGTAAAACCTAATTTATTTATGGCATCTTGTAAAAAAGGTTGAAAATCGTAATCTGTATATTTGGACATTTTAGTCCCTCCTGACATTCTTTCATTGTACCATGTTTTGTCTATTTTGAAGACCATCTGCTAATCATAGTTGTTCTATGGTTACTGCGTCAACTAACTGTTTATTTAGAAAGGAGTTTAATTATGCGTTATCAATCATTTTACCCGTTTTCACAGTCCAATACTCCTAATACACCCCAGCAATTTCCCAATCCTCACTCACAACTTCCGAATGGTTCTCCACATATGCCGTTTGGTTTAGGCAATGCTAGGGGGCCAGCCGCTCCCAATCGATCATTTGGTCCAGGCAATCCTGGAATGCCTAATGGACAAGGAAATATGGGAGCGATTCCTTCTGCTATGAGTCGACTATTCGGCATGGGGAATTCAGGGGGGCAAGGTGGGATGGGTTCAGGAAACCCAGGCGGCCCCTCAGGACCGAATGGAATGTTTGGGGAAGGAGTAGCTGGTGCTGCTGCAGCAGCGAATCCAAATCGAGTAGAACAATACTTACAAACCGCTGAACGTTTTATGTCAACCGCACAACAGTTCACACCAATGGTGAAACAAGTTGCACCATTGGTACAAAACCTCCCTGCAATGTGGAAACTCTATCGTGGTTTTCAAAACATGCCCGATGCCACAAGTAATGTAGCCAGTACTGTTGCCAGCAATGTTGCTAGCAATATCGCCTCGTCTCCGCTTCGATCATCCGGAGTTTCACTTCCTAGAATTTTCCAACCTCCGATTTGAGTTTTGAATTTGGCACACCTCTCAGTTATAATAGAGATTAACAACTTCTGAGAGGTGTGCTACAAATGAAAGTACTCAAAATTACCCCACGTGGTTATTGTTACGGTGTCGTGGATGCCATGGTCATTGCTCGCAACGCAGCGATGGATACTACATTGCCACGCCCAATTTATATATTAGGTATGATTGTTCACAATAAACACGTCACTGATGCCTTTGAAAAAGATGGCATCATCACGTTGGACGGTGAAAATCGAAAAGAAATATTAGAAAAAGTGGATAGTGGGACAGTCATATTCACTGCACACGGTGTATCACCGGAAGTTCGTGAATTAGCAAGACAAAAAGGATTAGTCTCAATCGATGCTACCTGTCCAGACGTTACCGTTACACACGATCTAATTCGTGAAAAAACGGCACAAGGATACCAAATAATTTACGTTGGTAAAAAAGGTCACCCTGAGCCCGAAGGAGCAGTTGGTGTAGCTCCCGATGCAGTCCATCTGGTGCAGACAATCAATGACGTTGAACAGCTGGACATTCAAGCTGAAAAGTTACTCGTGACGAACCAAACGACGATGAGTCAATGGGATGTAGCCGTGATTATGAAAGAATTAGAACAAAAATATCCTCACATTGAAGTTCATAAAGAAATTTGTCTAGCTACACAAGTTCGTCAGGAAGCTGTAGCTGGTCAAGCCGGAGCGGCCGAATTATTGATTGTAGTTGGAGATCCAATGAGTAATAACTCAAATCGACTGACCCAAGTATCAGAAGAAATTGCAAATACACCTTCTTATCGTATTTCTGATTTATCTGAACTGAAGTTAGAATGGCTGGCAGGGATTGAAACCGTTGCTGTAACAGCTGGTGCTTCTACTCCTACACCCATCGTTAAAGAAGTCATAAAATTTTTAGAGAAATTCGACCCGCTTGATTCACAAACGCACATATTGGAGCGAACAGTTACCATCGATAAAATATTACCGAAAATCAAAACAGTGACTCCCGTGAAAAGAATTGAACCATATACACCAGCTTAATGTTTTAGAGGCCATCCATTTTGTGGATAGCCTCTTTTTTATAACAATCTAAATGGTTCTGTCGATATACTTGAAGGAATAAACTTACAAGTGTATTTTTGATTTTCACACAACTGATTCATTTTAATGGAGACACCTTTTTTCATAATGGACTCCACATGGTGCCCCGGGTCAACGATGGAAAGACCAATTGCTTGAGCATCTTGTGCCGTATGAAAATACATGTCCCCTGTTACTAGAACATCAGCTCCAGCACGTTTTGCCTTTTGAATATATTTATTCCCGTCTCCACCTAGAACAGCCACTTTACGAATTTCAGTGCCCCCATCCCCTACGACGCGTACAAATGGAACCGACAGCTGATTTTTTACGTTTTCAGCAAATGAATCTAATGGCAGTGGGTGTCTTAATACACCGATTCTTCCGATGCCTTGTTGCTTCGTTTTAGACTCAAGTGCCAATAAATCAAACGCCACTTCTTCATAAGGGTGGTGGGCATACATTGCCTTCAAAATTCTTGATTGTTCGGAGGATGGAAATACCACTTCTATTTTTTCCTCTTCGACTTCGGCTAGTTGATGAATATTTCCAATAGCAGGTTTCGCTCCATCAAGAGGTTTAAAACGCCCCACACCTTTCGATGAAAAGCTACAGGAATCATACGCACCGATTTTACCCGCGCCAGCTAGTGCCAATTGCTCTCGTAAACGAGTGCCATGAGTTGATGGAACAAATACAACCAATTTCATCAGAGTCTCCGCAAACGTCTCTTCAAGCACTTTTATTTGTTGCAATTGGAGGGCATCAGCGAGTAAATCATTCACTCCGCCTGGTGCTACGTCCAAATTTGTATGTGCCGCATATACCGCAATATCATGCTTGATACAAAGCTCAATCATTTTCCCAGCAGGTGTATCTGTCCGAAGATTTTGTAACGGGCGATAAATGGGAGGGTGATGTGCAAGGATTAGTTGGCAGTTTTGATCAATAGCCTCTTGGATGACATCCATCGTGACATCGAGCGTAACGAGTACATTGGTGATGGGTCGATTCAACTGTCCAATTTGCAAGCCAACCGAATCATCTTTTAAGGCAAATGATTTGGGAGACCAGGATTCAAACAATTGAATGATTTCATAGCCATTCGCTGTTTTCATTCACCTAATGCCTCCTTTACGATTTTTAGTTTTTGTTGCACTTCTTCTTTTTTCAATTGCACTTCTCCTGATAATTCCGCAAAGCGAATCGCTTCTAAAATTCGATTCCATTCGGCTGATTCTTTTTTCCACTTGATCGTAAACACATCATTTTGATTGTCCATTAAAAACGGACCCAGTAGTTTTTGTGACGGCGACAACGTCATCTTGCCCTTTTCAAGTACTAGAATTTCATAAATTTTATTATCTTCTTGCAGAATGTCTTCCGCAATCAATTTCCAACCATTTAATTCTGCCCAGTCTCTAATCGCTTTTGCATAAACATTAGGTTGCAAGATCAGACGAGAGACGGAAGCTAAACGATCCTTGTCCTGATCTAAAATCATCGCAATCAATGGACCTCCCATTCCAGCAATGGTCACTGTATCGACATCATCTTCTTGTTCAATTGCTTTCAATCCATTTGCCAAGCGTACAGTAATTTGGTCTTGAAATTGTTCTGCATTCACATGACTTTGTGCTGATTCGAATGGCCCTTTTGCCACTTCACCTGCAATTGCTTTTGAAGCAAGTTTATGATGAATTAGGTAACAAGGTAAATAGGCGTGATCACTGCCAATATCAGCAACAACTGCCCCTTCTTTTACATATCCAGCCACTCGCATTAATCGTTCTGAGAGATGTTGTGCGTTCAACAAAATCCTCTCCTTTCTGTTATATCAAGATTGTACCATAACCAAGAAAAAACCCTTATCCTAAGTTAGGATAAGGGTCAATTTATTATTTTAAAGTTAAAATGTAGTCTGCCATTGCTTCTTCTTGACCTGGTAGTAAGCCTCCAGGCATTATCGTGCCTTCAATGCCGTTTGTAATAATCTTAACCAGTTCCTCTTTCGATAGATCAGTGCCAACTAAAGCTGGAACATCTCCTTGACCCGCAAGGTCTCCACCATGACAAGTAATACATTTTCCTTGAGCTACTTCTGGATCGAATTCTGCACCTTCAGCAGTTTCTCCTCCAGTACCCTCTTCGTGACCAGCAGCAATTTCCTCTTTTTTATCAACACCTGTCATTGATAAGAAGAAAATAAGTCCAATACCAAATGCCATAATTAATATGAAAGGAACAATTGGATTTTTTTGCATTGTGTAACCTCCTAATTTCGTTCATCTTTTCTAGAATTGAATGAGTCAACACTGTAATTGTACTGCATTCTAGCAAAAACGAAAAGTCTTAACTCGGAAGTTTTCCTGCTTTGTACTAATTTCGACATATTCGTGAAGTTTAAAGACCAATCTGTCTTGCAATCACCATACGTTGAATTTCTGAAGTTCCTTCACCGATTTCTAGTAATTTCGCATCACGCATATAACGCTCAACTTCATATTCTTTCATGTAGCCATAGCCACCATGAATTTGCACTGCTTGATCTGCAACTTGCATAGCAATCTCCGAAGCATATAACTTACACATAGATGCTTCTTTTGTAAAAGGTCGTCCTTGATCTTTTAACCAGGCAGCTTTATGAACCATTGTACGTGCCAGTTCAATCTTCATGGCCATGTCAGCTAATTTAAATTGCGTGATTTGGAAGTCTGATAATGGTTTCCCGAATTGCTTGCGCTCTTTTGAATAACGTAGTGCACGGTCAAATGCAGCTTGTGCAATCCCGACTGCCATTGCACCGATTCCAATACGTCCACCATCAAGAGTTACAAGGAACTGATTAAACCCGTAACCTCTCTTACCTAATAGATTTGCTTTAGGTACCCGGACATTTTCTAAAACAAGTTCAGTTGTATTCGACGCATGCAAACCCATTTTTTCGTAGTTATCGATGATTTTAAAACCCTCTGCATCAGTCGGCACAATAATGGCACTAATTTCTTTCTTCCCATCCTTTTCACCTGTGATGGCAGTAATTGCTAGATGTTTTGCGTAGCTGGCATTTGTAATATATACTTTGCTGCCGTTAATAACAAAATCATCACCATCTTCAACTGCACGAGTCTGTGTTCCACCCGCATCAGAGCCTGCATTGGGTTCAGTTAAACCGAATGCTCCAAATGACTCCCCAGTACAAATAGGCGTTAAATACTTTTGTTTTTGCTCTTCAGTTCCAAATAGATTAAGTGGTGCTCCACCTAAAGAAATATGTGCTGAATATGTAATTCCTGTTGACGCACAGGCACGACTAAGTTCTTCTGTCACAATGGCAAAACTGATTGTATCTGCCCCTGCCCCACCATATTCTTCTGCAAAAGGTAAGCCCATCATCCCCATGTCGGCTAACTGTTTAAAGATCTCTTTAGGAAAAGCTTTTGTACGATCACGCTCTATCGCGCCTGGTGCTACGACTTTATCCGCAAACTCTTTCATTGTTTTACGAATCATTTGTTGTTCTTGCGATAAATCAAAATTCAAGTTATACAACCCCTTTATTTTATAAAACGCTTTCATCGTTCATTATATCTGAAATTTTCTAACATTCACAACTATTATTCTAATTTCACTTTTACTAGAAAAAAAAAAGACATCCACTGTTGTGAATGCCTTAAATGTCAAACTATTCTAAAAAGTCCTTCAATCGTTTACTGCGTGAAGGGTGTCGTAACTTACGCAAAGCTTTCGCTTCGATTTGGCGGATACGCTCGCGTGTTACACCAAATACTTTCCCTACTTCTTCAAGTGTTCTTGTGCGACCATCATCCAAGCCAAATCGCAAGCGTAGAACGTTCTCTTCGCGATCAGTCAAAGTATCTAAAACGTCCTCTAACTGCTCTTTTAATAATTCATAGGCTGCATGATCAGATGGTGATTGAGCATCGGAGTCCTCAATGAAGTCCCCAAGATGCGAATCATCTTCTTCACCAATTGGTGTTTCAAGTGAAACAGGTTCTTGTGCAATCTTTAAGATTTCGCGAACCTTTTCAGCTTGCAACTCCATTTCTTCACCAATTTCCTCCGGAGATGGCTCACGGCCTAAATCTTGAAGTAATTGACGTTGTACACGAATTAACTTATTGATGGTTTCAACCATGTGCACAGGAATACGAATCGTTCGTGCCTGGTCAGCAATCGCACGTGTAATCGCTTGACGAATCCACCATGTGGCGTAGGTACTGAATTTAAATCCTTTACGGAAATCGAATTTTTCTACAGCCTTGATCAAACCCATATTTCCTTCTTGAATTAAATCCAAGAACAACATTCCACGTCCAACGTAACGTTTTGCAATACTTACAACTAGACGTAAGTTAGCCTCAGCCAATCGTTTTTTCGCTTCTTCATTGCCTTCTTCAATCTTTTTAGCAAGAGCAATTTCTTCCGCTGCAGAAAGTAAGTCAACTCGACCAATTTCTTTTAAGTACATACGAACTGGATCATTAATTTTTACTCCAGGTGGTACACTTAAATCATTCAAATCGAATGTTTCTTCTTCTTGCCCTTTTTTCATTAACTTTTCCAAGTCTTCTTCATCGCCATCTTTACGACCAAGTTCAACACCCTGTGCTTCAAGCTGTTCAATAAATTCTTCAATTTGATCGGTTTCTAACTGAAATACCGACAATTTTTCAGCTATATCAGAAAATGATAACTCTCCCGATTTTTTTCCTGATTCGAGTAAAGATTTTTTTGCTTCTTCTAATGTTACCTCAGTTTCAACCTCTTTTGAACGCTCAGACTTGTCCGCCATAAGTCTTCCTCCTTCTAAAACCAATCAATTTACATCGTTGATAACGATTTCTTCAAATCGATTATTTGTTTTGCTAACTCTAAAGCTCGGGTCATGTCTTGCAGTTTTTCTGCTTCTTTTGACTCGTGCATTTTCATTTGAATTTGAAGCTCGATTCGATGTTTATTTATTTGTCGTAAGCAGTCGGAGACTTCTTCACTCGCATGTTCTGGGTCTCTTTCTGTTAACGTTGCTTCCATTACCAACTTACGCAACTCGGTATCTTCTAAAATTTCCAGAAAACGATGAGTATCCGCTTGTGAATGTGAGTCGTAGAAACCGATCAGTCGCACAAATATCGCTTCGTAAGAGTCGTGGATGAATACTTGAAGACCATGCTCTTGATGCAAACGATCGACTATATCTACTTGGTCTAACATATGAGCGAGCAACAATTTTTCAGCACGGTCGATTGCTTGTACACGCTTTCGAATGACAGGCGTATTTTGGGCAATAGGTGGCGCTTGTTGTCTCGAGTTTTGCTTAATTGATTTACCTTCCAATTTACTGAATTGTTGGTAAATCGCTTCTTCCGATATATTGGTTTCTTTCGCCAATTGTCGTATATATAAATCACGTTCGACAGGTGAAGAATTCCCAACAAAATGTTCAAGAACTTCTTGCACGTATTGTAACGTGTCATTTTCAAACTGAAAATTCTTATTGCGCCTTGCAACCATCATCATAAAGGCTAAGTATGCATGAGGACGGTCTATAATTTGTTTCTCAAAAGCTTCTGCTCCATTTTTTCGAACAAAATCATCTGGATCCATTTGATCAGGAAGTAAGGCAATTTCCGTCTTCATTTTATCTTGCACTAACAGTTGTGCAGCTCGTTTTGCAGCTTCAAACCCTGCAGCGTCACCATCATAACAAATTATGACTGTATCAGTAATACGTTTTAACTTCTGAATATGTTCCCGCGTTAGCGAAGTACCCATTGTTGCTACAGTATTTACAATACCCGCTTTTGCTGCTGCCATAACATCCATAAAGCCTTCCATAATAATCACTTTATGTTTTTTACGAATAATAGGTCGTGCAACATCCAAATGATACAGAACTTTACTCTTTTGGAAAATCGGTGATTCAGGACTGTTCATATACTTTGCATCTTGCGAATCCGTATTTAAAACACGGCCAGAAAAGGCAATAACATGACCCATTTCATTGCGAACCGGAAACATGATCCGCTCTCTGAATCGGTCAAAATATTCATTTTTATTTTCTTTTTGAATGAGAAGTCCACATTGTGCCATTTCGGCTTGATTGAATCCTTTACGTTCTAATAATGACGTTAAGGCATCCCAGTTAGGAAGTGACCACCCAATCTTATATTGTTCAATAATCTCCCTCGAAAATCCTCTTTCTTCTAAATATTGAAGAGCCTTTTCCCCTTCTTCGGTATTAAGAAGTAAGTGGTGGTAATAATTCATTGCAAATGTATGCGCTTCTTTCATTCGTGTTTCATCTTTATTGACAACTTGTGAATCACTAGTTTGTGGTTCAATATCTAGTTCAATACCTACTCGTGATCCCAACTTGCTTACAGCTTCTTGAAAAGAAAGATTGTCAATATCCATTACAAATGTAATGGCATTTCCTCCAGCACTACATCCAAAACAATGAAAGATTTGTTTGTCTTGAGAGACAGAAAATGATGGTGTTTGTTCCCCATGAAAAGGACATAGACCAAACCAATTTCGTCCTCGCTTTGTTAACTGAACATATTCGCTAATGACATCAACAACATCATTACTTGTACGTATTTGTTCAATCATATCTTCAGGAATTCGTTGCATGTTATCATCACCATCTTTACTTGCTATATATTGAATTCGAGATAATTGATGAAAATCCTGCAAGTTTCGACATAAAAAACAGAAAAAAAATAATTCACACTGAGAGTGGTTCAATATCGTATCTTCTATTCTGATATAATAAAAAATTACTTCGACCAGAGCTAGAGAAACAGTTAATATTTTACACATTATAATGCGATAAGTCAGCTCTTCTTATACAGATATCTGAAACTTCCCCATTATATCAGTAAACAAAACTTTAGGAAAGACTATCCTTAATATTTTTACCACAATTTTTTATTATAAAACGTTTTCCTAAAAAAATCTAGAAAATTATTTTTATGCCAAAAGAAAAAACCTTCCCACAATGGGATGGTTTTACTTACTGGATTTTGTTCAAGATCACATTAGCTGTTTCTTCAACTGCCCGGTTAGTAACATCTATTACTTGACAACCTATGCGAGAAACTACTTTATCAAAATGAACAATTTCTTGTTTAATCCGATCTAGTTTTGCATAACTTGCATCATTATTTAATCCAAGTGCTATCAAACGTTCTTTTCTAATCGAATTAAGTTTGTCAGGTGAAATTACCAGTCCGAAACATTTTTCAGGGTTGACTTTAAATAATTCTTCTGGTGGTTCCACTTCTGGTACTAGCGGAACATTGGCCACCTTGTATCGCTTATGAGCCAAATATTGCGACAATGGAGTCTTTGAAGTGCGAGATACACCCACTAAAACGATATCTGCCATAAGTAAGCCTCTAGGATCTCGACCATCGTCATATTTCACAGCAAATTCAATAGCCTCAATTTTCTTGAAATAATCTTCATCTAGCTTTCGAACTAATCCAGGTTCTTCAAATGGTATTTCATTCAAGTCTGACTCAATCGTATCCATGAGAGGACCTAACAAATCAATTGAACGAACGCCGGCATGAGCACATGCTTTCAGTAAAGTTGAACGCATGTTTTTTTGTACTAATGTAAAGACAATCATTGCTCTTTCTAGTTTTGCTAATTGAACAATTTCTTTAATATGATCAAACGTTTCAATATGTGGAAAGCGTTTTAATGAAGTATCCTGTAAACCTGGTCTAAATTGGCTGACAGCCGCTTTCGCAACTAATTCTCCTGTTTCGCCTACTGAATCCGAAACGATAAATATCTGGAGTTTATTCAACGCTCATTTCACCTCACAAGTCGTGATTTTCTGCAAGTGACAGAAAGGCACCAGTAATGTTTGTTTTCGTTAGTCGACCAATTACTTCATATCCATCTGAATGTTCCTTAACGACGGGTAATGCATCGATTTGTTTGTCAATTAATTTTTTAGCTGCATGAATGAGAGCATCATTTCTAAAACAATATGTGATATTTGGCATACGTGTCATAATAATGTTAACTGGAACTTTATTTAAATCTTGTTGACCTAAACTCGTACGCAGTAAATCTTTTCTAGATAATACTCCTGTTAAATAGGCATTTTTGTCAACTACAAATAATGTTCCTACGTCTTCTAAAAACATATGAACGATGGCATCATAAACGGTCATGTTTTCTGATACCACAACCGGGATAGACTGAAAATCTCTTACCTTCATCTTCATCATGCTATCAGTAACTGCCTGACCTGTCTTTTTACCTGAATAAAAATATCCTACTCGAGGTCTTGCATCTAAAAAACCAGCCATAGTTAATATCGCTAAATCCGGGCGAAGTGTAGATCTTGTTAAATGCAAGCGTTCTGCAATTTGTTCTCCTGTAATTGGACCATTTTCTTTTACAATTACTAAAATGTCCTCTTGACGTTTGTTGAGTTCGATCGGACTCACCACCTCAAAAAGTGTTATACTTAATCTTAAATAGTATATACTAATTACCTACTGTAATCTAGTTTACTGCTTAGTTGCACTTTTTACTTTCTAATGATAAAATGGTTTGAACTTTATAGACAAAGATAGGAACATAAGTATTGTTCAATGTTAGCGAGCAGTGATAGTGAAAGGCTGCAACGAACAAGAAAAGGCATCCTGGAGTCATGATTTTTTGAAAGTGGATTGCCTATGCAATCAACTGGGGTGGAACCGCGGGTATCAAGCACTCGTCCCCGGACATTATTTGTCCGGGGACGAGTGCTATTTTTATTTTGGAGGGATTTTTGTGACAATTACAATGGAAAACGTAGTAAGTTTAGCGAAACACAGAGGATTTGTATTTCCTGGTTCAGATATTTACGGTGGATTAGCCAATACATGGGATTATGGCCCACTAGGAATTGAACTAAAAAACAATATTAAAAAAGCTTGGTGGCGTAAGTTTGTTCAAGAATCACCTTATAATGTTGGATTGGATGCAGCCATCCTTATGAATCCAAAAGTATGGGCGGCTTCAGGGCACGTTGGAAACTTTAACGATCCAATGATTGACTGTAAAAAATGTAAAGCTCGTCATCGTGCAGATAAGCTAATTGAAGATGCATTGGAAGTAAAGGGCATTGAAATGATTGTCGACGGACTGCCATTTGAAAAAATGGAAGATCTAATCAAAGAACATGAAATTGCATGTCCTGAATGTGGCGAAAAAGATTTTACTGGCATTCGTCAGTTCAATTTGATGTTCAAGACGTCACAAGGTGTAACCGAATCTTCGTCAAACGACATTTATCTGCGCCCTGAAACAGCACAAGGTATTTTTGTAAACTTTAAAAATGTTCAACGTTCAATGCGTAAAAAAATGCCATTTGGAATTGCACAAATTGGTAAAAGTTTCCGCAATGAAATTACACCAGGGAATTTCACATTCCGTACCCGTGAATTCGAACAAATGGAACTTGAATTTTTCTGTAAACCCGGCGAGGATTTGGAATGGTTTGCATTCTGGCGTGAGTATTGCAAAAACTGGTTACTAAATTTAGGTATGACTGAAAGCAATATGCGTTTACGTGACCATGATGAAGATGAATTATCACACTATGCTTCTGCTACAACAGATGTGGAATACAAATTCCCATTCGGTTGGGGAGAATTATGGGGAATCGCAGATCGTACAGACTTTGATTTAAAACGTCATATGGAACATTCTGGTGAAGACTTCAACTACATCGATCCTATTACAAATGAACGCTATGTGCCTTACTGCATAGAGCCTTCATTAGGTGCAGACCGCGTAACCCTTGCATTCCTGTGCGATGCCTATGCGGAAGAAGCGCTAGAGGGTGATGACAAACGTACAGTGTTACGATTCCATCCAGCGATCGCTCCAGTAAAAGCAGCGATCTTACCTTTATCAAAAAAACTTGCTGAAGGCGCGGGAGAAGTTTTTGCGAATTTAAGCAAATCATTCATGGTCGATTATGATGAATCTCAATCAATTGGTAAACGTTACCGTCGACAAGATGAAATCGGGACTCCTTTCTGTATCACATATGATTTTGATTCTGTAGAAGACGGGCAAGTTACTGTACGTCACCGTGACTCAATGGATCAAACTCGTATGCCAATCGCTGATGTTAAAGCTTACATCGAAAAACATTTAGAATTTTAATCTCCAAATAATAAAAATAGGACTGTCTAATAAGTTCCTAAAATGAAACAGGTGAAGAAAAACGAATCGTTTTTCTCCACCTGTTTTTATGTTTTCACTTGTTTTCCTTTTTATAGCTATGTTGTATATACCCGTTGATTTTTAAACACTTTATAGATTGTAGTGGAACGCGTCCGCCTGTTTCTGCATCGCTACGCTAGCTTCGAAACATGAAAGTACGTTGGAACGGAAATCAGCATATTAATATGAAGAGAGCTGCCCTAAAAGTCATTTTCTATGACTTTTGGGACAGCCCCGTCTTTATTTTTATTGAAACGGTCGCTATGAATTCTTGAATGCTGCACTATAATTTAATGAACAAAATGGTGGGTGCTATGTGACTTCGTTACTTCGCACCCACTTCTCTTTTTTAAAACATCTTGCGGCGTTTAGGCATCCGCGGCTTCCTTGTTTCCTCAATATGGTTTCTTTTGCTAGTAGTGTGAAATACTCAATCGCATTTAGGGTAGCCCATTTAAAAGTCATTTCGTTCTAAACAAGCGAGCTTTTCTCTATAAAAACAAGGAAAGGTCCGTTTGTTATTTGTTACACTTCACTAAATTATGTGGTAGCAATCTGCCTAGATCGATCCAGCGAAAGCGCCTTTCAAGTGGTAGCCGGAGCGTTATTATAGGGAATACTTAGTCCAGTCTATAATTGGGCAGGAGAAGCTTTGAACACAGGGTTCAGGGGAGTCCCCATTTTTTTTTACAAAAGAACCATCTTACTCTTCCTTCTCAGGAGCAGTAGACGGATTTTCTTTTTTCGGAAAAAACTGAGGAGATCGATCAAGTTGATCAAGAAATGACCTTGACTTTAATCGAATGCCTGTTTGTTCTTCATAAATCGTACGCACTATTTTTTTGATGAATATTTTTGTTTCTTTTTTAAGCGACAATCTCCCTACTTGCTCAATTGGTACGGTATAGAACGTTCGAATCAATTTTACCTGAGCAGGAGTTAATCGAATGATATATCGATCGACGCCAAAACAGCGATGACATAAAAACCCTATTTGTTGAAAGGAAAAAGCAAATTCACCATCAGTTGCACTACAATTGGCGCATTGATGTAAAGTCGGATAGATACCGGTCACAGGTAACATCTTCCATTCAACAAACAACGCAATGGCTTCGGGATCATAGTGTTCAGAGATTGCATGAAGTGCTTGTTGAAGTAGATTGAAAATAGAGGCTTGCGGTGTTCGTTCATCAACTGCCCGGTCGACAAGTTCCACTATAAAACTCGCATATGCTGTTGCTTCAATATCTTCCCGAATATGTCGATACGATTCTACTTGCTCCCCTTGTTGCATGGTACCCATTCCCCGTCCTTGTTGAATGAGAAATGAACCATGTGTAAAGGGTTGTGTAATGGCTGCTAAACGACTAGCAGGCTTTTTTGCTCCCCTAGCCATTGCTGTAATCTTTCCTGCATCTCTCGAGTAAAGTGTAACGATTTTATTCGTTTCACCATAATCTTGCGTTTTTAAGACAATGCCTTCAATACGATTCAGCATCTGTCCACACGCCCCTTATTAATATTCGTCGTCGCGGAATCCGAAATCTCGTAAATGAGTTGACTTATTACGCCAGTCTTTTTGAACTTTTACCCATAGCTCGAGGTAGACTTTGCTCCCGAGTAACATCTCGATGTCTTTACGTGCACGCATACCAACCTCTTTTAAAAGTGCACCTTTTTTTCCGATGACGATTCCTTTTTGTGAATCGCGTTCCACCATGATGGTTGCACTGACTTTTATCTTATCTGTCTCAGGATCGCGTTTGATTTTCTCAATGACAACCGCAATTGAATGCGGAATTTCTTCGTGTGTTAAGTGAAGAACTTTTTCGCGGATTAATTCAGAAATAATAAAACGCTCTGGATGGTCTGTCACTTGATCAGCTGGGTAATATTGAGGTCCTTCAGGGAGGTTTTCAATCAATACTTTTAGTAGTCCCTCGATATTGATCCCTTCTAAAGCAGAAATCGGTAAAACATCTGCGAAATCATATTCATTGCGGAATGATTCAATCACGCTCATTAACTTATCCGGATGGATGAGATCAATTTTATTCATAACAAGAAATACAGGCGTTTCATTCCCTTTAAGCATCTCGAGAATATAGCGATCTTGCTTACCGATTCGATCAGTTGAATCGACCATCAATAGAATAGCATCGACTTCTCGTAGCGTATTTTTCGCTACTTTCAACATAAAGTCTCCAAGTTTGTGTCTAGGTTCATTGATCCCAGGCGTATCAATAAAAACAATTTGTTCGGTTTTGGTCGTCAAAACACCTTGGACTTTGTTTCTTGTAGTTTGAGGTTTATCACTCATAATGGCTATTTTTTGTCCAATTACGCGGTTTAAAAAAGTAGACTTACCTGCGTTTGGTCGGCCGATAATTGAAATGAATCCTGATTTGAATCCTTTATTTACTTCCAGCATTGTTTAAATCCTCCAGTGAAAATGCTCCAGGCAATAGCTCAGCAACAGTTGTTTCAAGTACATTTCCTTTTAAGTTGATCAAATATACGGGCATATTCGGCTCACAGAATTCAGCAAGTACTTGTCGACAAGCTCCACAAGGGGATACAGGCCCTTCTGTATCTGCTACCACTGCTAGTGATTCGAATTCTCGAACACCTTCCGAAACAGCTTTAAACATTGCTGTACGTTCAGCACAATTTGTCATACTATATCCAGCATTTTCAATGTTACATCCGTGATAGACCTTACCTTCTTTTGAAACTAAAGCAGCACCCACTTTGAATTTCGAATATGGTACGTACGCATTCTCGCGTGCGATTTTGGATTCTTCCATGACTTGTAATTTGTCCATTTTTCTAACACCTCAATTAATAATTTCCATCCACTTTGGTAAAAAGATGAGTATTCCGATTATAGCACTTGCACCAGCAAATACAAGAACAGCAGCTGCACTCATATCTTTCGCTCGCTTAGCTAATTCATGGATTTCTGGTGAAGCTAAATCAACTACAGATTCAATTGCCGTATTGATTAATTCCAAACTTAACGTACCCGAAATACAAAGAATAATCAGGATCCATTCAATCAAAGATAAATCACTGAACATCCCTGCCAAAATTACGACAACTGCCGCAATTAAATGAAATTGAAAATTTCGTTCTTTTTTTCCGGCAAAAAGGAAACCTTCAAAAGCATATTTAAATGAAGAAGCAAAATTAATGTTTTTCATCCTGTTCCCGTCTCAGTCCAAACGATTGTAAGATGGCCTCTTGTTTTTCCGTCATCTCTTTTTCATCTGCTACTTCCATATGATCATATCCGAGAAGATGTAAAAAGCCATGAATAGCTAAAAAGCCTAATTCTCTTTCTTCACTGTGACCATAATCTGCTGCTTGCTCTTTCGCTCGCTCAACAGAGATGATAATATCCCCAAGCATTCGTGGTGCCCCTTCAATTTCAATGGCCATTTCACCTTCACCAAGCTCTTCCATTGCAAATGATATGACGTCAGTAGGAACATTTTTCCCTCTATAATCATTGTTGATTTGTTGAATCTCTTCATTGTTTACGAATGTTACCGATAGTTCACTACCTAAATCAATTCCTTCAGCTTGAGCTGCATGATGTAACATTTTTTCAATTAGTGCAAGATCTTCAGCATTTAATGATTCTGTTTTGTCGATTAAATCCAATGATAAGTACATGGAACTCCTCCTCTATTGTGGGTATTCAATCCGTGAATGGAAAATACCATTTAACGTTTCACATAACACGCGTTCAATTGTTTTAAGCTCTTTTAATGATAAATCACATTCATCAAACTGCCCATCATGCAATTTGTCCTTAATAATCGAAACAACGATTTCTTGGATTTTCTCAGATGTCGGGTGTTTCATAGAACGTACGGCTGCTTCAACACTGTCTGCAATTGAAATCACAGCAGTTTCTTTTTTCTGAGGTTTCGGACCTGCATATCGATATTCTTCTTCTTTTGCAGGTTTTCCATCCTCTTTTGCTTTGAAATAAAAATATTTTAGTAAACTAGTTCCATGATGTTGTTCTGCAATATCAATAATCTCTTTTGGCATTTTATGTTTTTGTAATAATTTCGCACCATCCGTGCCATGGGACAAAATGATATCTCTGCTCGTTTCTGGCGGCAGAGAGTCATGAGGATTCGTGTGACTCATTTGATTTTCAATAAAGAATCCTGGTCGTTTGGTCTTCCCAATATCATGGTAGTAACAACCAACTCTAGCAAGTAAACCGTCGGCACCGATCGATTCACATGCCGCATCAGCTAAATTAGCAACCATCACACTGTGATGATAGGTTCCTGGAGTTTCTGTCAGGATCTTTTTTAGTAGTGGATGGTTCGGATTTGATAACTCGATTAATTTCATCGCCGAAAGCAAACCAAAAGCGGTTTCGAAAAAGGGCAAAAGACCGATTGTCAATGCGCCTGATAATAAACCTGATGTAATCGCAGCAACACCATAAAACAAGTATTCACTCGCTCCGTATTCAGATTGTGTCATCAACAAATAGAACGCTGTAAATATGACATTAACAACCGCAACAATCATACTCGTTTGAAGTAAATGTGACCTTTTTTCAGCCCCTTGAATGACGTATAACCCAGCCATACCACCAAACAAAATATACAGGGCAATGTCCATTTGGAAAACAACTGAGTAGCCTTCTTGGAAGACAACGCCTGCTATTGCTGCAGTTAAAAATGCCATTAGTACTGCAAATCGTTCATTGATGAGTGAACGGACGAGCATTGGTGCTAAAGCTGTCGGGAATAAAAATGCAATGGTAACGTCAAAGTTATTAGATACTAGACTGATTAACTTCATTCCACCTACCGAGAAAATGAAAATGATCATTACTACTACGAATGCCCTTTGACGTTCTTCATTATCTGCATCCCATTTTGACATTTGCATATAAACGAGCCACATACATAGTACAATAAATAGAATTAAACCTACAATTGGTTTTAGTGAAGATTGATTTGTTAACATCCCGACAAGTTCCAGTTGACGGTATACTTCACGATCAACAATTTGTCCTTCTTGAACAATAACTTGTCCTTGTAAAATACGTGTTGGTTCAATACTAGAACGAGCTTGCTCAACCCGTGCTTGTGTAAGGTCTGTATTCAATAGTTCATTTTCGATTATGCTATAACGTCCGATTAACACTGCTGTTGGCAAAATAGTTCCAGGAATCGACATGTTTGCACGAATTCGTTTTTCGATTTCATTTTTCGAATTTGCAACGTCTTCCAATCGAATCGGTTTGCTCATGATATCGCGTATAGAAGTGGTTAGTGACTCTCTAATGGATTTTAGTGTAGTGGGATTTAGGGCAAGTAGTGATTTAAGAGCATCATCCGTAAAACGAATGCCTTCCCCTTCTGATTCAAGAATATGAAGGTTTTCTTTTAATGCTACTACTTGTTCTTCAACTGGCTTGTTTTTCAAGCTAGCATCCTCTTTTATTTCTATTACATAATCAAATACTGAAGTGACGATTGCTGCACGATTATCTGCAATTTCTTCAGAGAATTCATAGACACTCGTTACTTCGTCAGCAGCTCTTTCTCGTTCCTCCTCTGTCTTCACAGGATCTTCAATCGTTTTAACAGAGCGTATGGTTTCATTTGATAGTTGGAATCGTTCAATATCATATTGATCAGGTCGTACGCCATTTACTAACAATAAGAAAAGAATTAGTCCAGTTAGAACAATAGCTGAAAGAATAAAAGTTCGATAGCCCACTAGTTTCTGCATTTTTTTATACCAGTTAATCACAATATCACCCCATCTTCTTCCTACTATCATATCAAGAATTTTCAATCATTACATCGAAATATGTAAAAGAATTAAGAACTATGGGAATTATGAAGATTTCTTGTTGCAGAACATGGGATGTTATGTAACTTCGGATTGGGATGTGCAAAAGTACTTTTCGTTTTTCAATATTTGTTTTTTTTCACTAACATTGTTAACAAACTATAAGAAAAAACGGGTAATGTGCGCCCGATCCTATAGTAATTTATAGAATTAATCACTGAATCATGAAGGATTGTAGGTCGCTGTGGACGCCTTACTGCTGCACCCTTATGGGCGAATGACTTCGTCATTTCGCCTATACGCTTTTATTCTAGAAATCCTGCGGCGGATGTATGTCCGTCGCTCCCTTGTTTCTTCAATGTGATCAGTGATATTGATAATGAAAGAATAGACGACTTTCTTTAACCGACAATCGGTCGAAGATGAAATTTCGACCTCCCATCACCTTCTTTATTTTCATATACTCTCTTATAATATGTCATTTTAGTAAGAATTCTGCACTGAATTAGATGGAAGCATTATGTTTTTAGGCAGAACCAGCGAAGGCGCCTTTCCGGTGGTAGCCGGAGCGAGAAGACTGACAGTGATCTCCTGCCTGGCTTCTGCGGGAGGCATCCACAAAGCGCCAAAGCGTTATACAAAGGAATACTGCTTATTTCCGTCTATAAAGGTGGACTTCTTCAGTGCTCTATTTAGGATTGGAAGTGCTTTGAATACTGGGTTCTGGTAGTCTCGAATTTTAAAATTTCTTATCTTATAATAAAAAAAACAGCAGTCTTATTCCGACTGCTGTTCCTCATATGCTTGAATAATTTTAGCTACCAATGGATGTCTGACGACGTCACCTTGCTCGAGCATTTGGAAATGGATACCGCCTACATTGGACAAAATCTTTTCAGCGACTTTTAGTCCGGACTCTGCACCACGAGGTAAATCTATTTGCGTTTTATCTCCGGTAATTACCATTTTCGAACCAAAACCTAAACGTGTCAAGAACATCTTCATTTGGGCTTTTGTTGTATTCTGAGCTTCATCCAGGATGACAAAAGCATCATCGAGTGTACGTCCACGCATATACGCAAGAGGAGCAATTTCAATGGTTCCTCTTTCTAAGAAGCGATCGGTTTGTTCTGTTCCTAGCACATCATGCAGAGCATCATATAAAGGACGTAAATAAGGATCCACTTTTTCTTTTAAATCGCCAGGTAGGAACCCTAGACTCTCACCTGCTTCTACAGCCGGTCGAGTTAATATAATTCGTTTGACGTGACCATTTTTCAATGCTTGAGTCGCAAGTACAACTGCTAAATATGTTTTCCCTGTCCCAGCAGGACCGATACAAAATGTTAAATCTTTATGACGAATGGCATCAATATATTCGCGCTGTCCAATTGTTTTGGCACGAATCGCTTTGCCTTTTACATTTCTTGCAATTTCAACATCATACAATTCAGCAAAATACTCTAATGTGCCAGCAATACTCATTTCAATTGCTGTACTGACATCTCGTTGATTAATATTTATACCTTTTCGAATGACTTTTAATAACTGTTCGATTAGTTGTTTGGCAGTTGCTCTTTTTTCCACATCTCCTACTAGACGAATTGATTCGCCTCTAGTGATGACTTGAACACCCATCTCTCGCTCGATTAATTTCATATTTCCATCAGAAATTCCTAGCAGTAAGATGGCTTCATTTGGGTCTTGTACATGTAATTCAGTCAATTGTTCTTCCTGCATTCTCAGTCTCCTTGGTGTATAGGTCTTTTGGATGCGATATTATCATTCATGTAGTACAATACTTTCCCTTTTACTGTATCATTTGTCCATGTTATGTGTAAAATTTTTTCATCCTTAATCTTGCCTTTAGGTGTAAGTGTTGATGCTGTCCTCATTCTTAGCATGGGGAGAAATGCTTCATTTATCCACTGTTCGCTTACAATAAATTCGGATTTCCCAATAATGGTCTGTCGTTCAATTCGAAATGCACTCTTTACCAATTCTACAAGATGATCAACACTTTGTGTTTCTTGAAATTTTTTCCAAGCTGGGCGTATTTGAAATAAATTCACTTGTTCAGATGAGAATTTGTCATAGACAATTTTAGTTGGCAATTGAAAAGACATTTCGACCCAATAATCAGCAAATACTTGCCCTTGTGCACCTACAATAATATCTGTATCTCCTTGTTTCAATACTCCAGTAACCAGAACGTCACCTTTTTTGACTGTTTCATTAATCGGGATTAACCGTTCTCCGGATGTCAGATCGTAATTAGTAATAACCCCTCTACGAAATGCAACTAAATCTGAAGGTGCTTTTTGATCGCTAGGTTCTCTTGAGATGACTGGTGCGGGTACAGAAGTAATGTGCATTTTAGAACCCGTGCGCTTGATATGAATCCACGAAAGATCATGATTTTTCGCTAATAGGACTTGTCTAATTTCCGAATCAGAAACGAGTTTACTCATCATTTTTCTTTCATTAACTTTAAGATCGTGTAACTCACTAAACAGTTTAACTTGTCTTTCGTCTGAGACATCATCTATTGATATTTGCCACAGGAATAACGAGAATATATAAGGAAGGAGGATAAAGCCGAATAAACCAAGTAGCGTCATCCACTGAAACTGAATAATTGAATCCGAATCAGGTCTTGTAAAATGGATGGGAATCTTATGTTGCTTCCGAATACGGCGAACGATTGATAAATCTTTTTCAAATAAAGTAAAGGAAGTACCTGATTTGTCTTTGGATAATTTTATTATGTAAACTTTATTTTCTTTTAAAGCTTGAATAAATGCGTAGGTGTGCTCATGTGGCTTGATATGACAGTTAATTTTTCGACCACTTTGTATTTTGGCCATTTACACAATATCCATTTTCTTAAGCTCGAATCGAGTTAAATCTTGCACCTTTATTGTAACTTCCTCAACATTCATGGACGAAATACGAGCATCCCCCGCTTCAATTAGTAATGTAAATCCCTTTCCATTCAGTTGACAAGCATATGGGCTAAGCATGATTAACTCAAAAGGTCCATTAACACGGATATTTTGAAAGTCCTCAATGTGAATAAATGGAGTTAATTGCAAATGATTGTTTAACAAAAAGAGACCTCCTTTCCATCAGTGTATGCTGATAGTTAAGAGGTCATGAGTTATCGTTTAGATTTTGGAGGAGCTAATATTTCAGAAAAGATAATTGCTTGAACCAATTCTTGTTTTGTAGATGGTACAAGTGATTTTTTATCAACGGTCTTTTCTTTTTCAACATCGGCTGGTTGATGTACTGATAATCTACCAGTTCTTTTAGGCGATGTATTGATTTCCTTTAGCTGCACTCTAGATGGTAAGGTTTTTTCTTCCAGTTGATTCATCTGACTTTTCAGTTCGGATTTGGGTTGTACATGAGACTGTCTCTCAGAAGTACGCTGTTGTACATCCTTAAAGACTTCTCTAGCGTAATCTTCCACTTTTTTCAACGGTTGAGAATCAAGTGGCTTCGACATAAAAGGTTTGCCCTTTCCGTTCGCATCATCTGCATTTTTCTTTTTTGAAAACGCACCTATAATCATTGTGATAATCGCAATGAGTATAACTTCCACTGTTTCATCCCTCCTTCAAGGGTTACTCGCTAAGCCTCAATCTTTTGTTAGATCCTTTTTCGATTTATCGCTGTCTATTTTACTAATTGAATCCCTCATACTTGTATCTGCCTGTATGTTTTTGTAATTCATATAATCCATAACGCCAAGATTTCCTTCACGTAATGCTTCTGCCATTGCAAGTGGAATTTCTGCTTCTGCTTCAACAACTTTTGATCGCATTTCTTGAACTTTAGCAATCATCTCTTGTTCAGTCGCTACAGCCATTGCACGACGTTCTTCCGCCTTAGCTTGCGCAATTTTTTTATCTGCTTCGGCTTGCTCTGTTTGTAGTTCAGCACCAATATTTTTACCGATATCAACATCCGCGATATCGATTGATAGAATTTCAAATGCCGTACCTGAATCAAGACCTTTAGATAAGACAGTTTGAGAAATCATATCTGGATTTTCAAGAACTTTTTTATGGTTCTGACTTGAACCAATTGTTGATATAATACCTTCACCAACACGAGCTACAATCGTTTCTTCACCAGCACCACCGACTAAACGGTCGATGTTAGCACGAACTGTAATACGAGCTTTTGCTTTCACTTCAATACCATCCATTGCTACACCCGCTATAAATGGAGTTTCAATCACTTTTGGGTTAACGGACATTTGGACTGCTTCCAATACGTCACGACCAGCTAGGTCAATGGCTGCTGCACGTTCAAATGGTAATTCGATATTCGCTCTATGAGCTGCAATCAAGGCATTCACAACTCGGTCAACATTACCACCAGCTAAATAATGGCTTTCAAGTTGATTATTAGTTACTGTGATTCCTGCTTTATGTGCTTTAATTAATGGATTTACGATACGAGACGGAATAACTCGACGTAATCTCATTCCCACTAATGTTAAAATGCTAATTCGAACACCAGCTGCTATGGCAGAAATCCATAATGCAATTGGTACAAATGTAAAGAAGATCGCCAGTAAAATGAATACTGCTATAATGGCAATTATTATTCCAATCGTGCTACCTGTAATTCCTTCGATCATGTTAAATCCTCCCCTTCTTTGACTTCCCGTACAACCGTACGAGAGCCTTCCACTTTAATTATTTTGACAGTTTTCCCAGCATCCACGTAGCCACCTTCTGTGACTGCATCGATTCGTTCACCTTCTAAAGTGATTGTACCCGAAGGTCTTAGAGGTGTCATGCTTTGCCCTAATTTCCCAATTAACTCATATCTGTTGACGTTCGATACATAGCCACTCTTCGTATCCGTCGCATCTTTCAATATCATGTTATTAAAGATTTTGATATTCTTGCCAAAAAATTTCACGATAATCACCATCCCGACAATTGCGACGACTAATGCAATCAATACGGCAATTCCCATATGAACTACATTGCCACCTGCAAGAAGTATACTAACAATTACTAATGCTAACCCAACAATTCCAGCTATTGCACCCGGCAGGAAAAATTCGGCAATAATGAATGCCACACCAATAAGAAAGATAATGATAGATTCATACCCAGCAAGTCCAGCCACCGTATGCCCAAAGAAGAATAAGGCAATCGCGGTCAATCCCATGGTGCCCGCAACCCCAAAACCAGGAGAGTACAGTTCAATAATCAATCCTAAACTGGCGATTGAAAGAAGAATGGGCACAATAAAAGGATCTGTAATAAAGCGTGCAACCTTCTCTGCAAATGTTTCATTTACTGAAGTTACCGTTGCATCTGTAAGATCTAAATGCTCGATTAATTCTTCAAATGATGCAAATGTTCCTTCCGAATATTCCACTTCTATCGCTTCTTTTGCTGAAAGAGTCAGAAGTTCTCCACTTTGGGCACGGTACTGTGGTAAATCAACTTTTTCATCTGCCATCGCAAGTGCATATTGTGGATCTCGATTTGATGATTCCGCCGCTTGGATCATAGCTGTTCGCCATGCACTATTCGCTTTTGTTTCAGCCGCATTCCCTGCACCGTTAACAGCAGCCGCAGCCCCTATCCGACCGTTTGGCACCATATAAATTTCATCTGCATGCAAGGCTAGAAATGCACCGGCTGAGAGTGCATCGTCGTTAATAAATGCAATCGTTTTTATAGGGGTTTCATCCATCAGTTTTGCAATATCTTGTGCAGAGTCTACAAATCCTCCTGGCGTATCTATGTCTAATATTACGACATCTGCACCAGCTTCCTCCGCTTCTTCAAACGCTCGTTGTAAAAAGGCATGCAACCCCTTTTCCACTTTTTTATGAATTGGTATACGGAATATTTCCGATGCACTTACAGACAAGCTTGGTAAGATTAATAAACAAGAAAATAAAAGCAATAAAATTCCACTCATAAACCGCGGCATTTTCATATCGGCCCTCCTTTTCCATGTGACATTCATACTATCTCTAGTATATACGGATAACTAGCTAAAAAGATTCAAATATATAAAATAAGCCGAGAAATCAAATGATTTCTCGGCTTACATATGGAATTTCTTTAGTCATCAAGTAGTACGTGTTAAGAACGTAGGGATTGTGGGATTTTGACCACTTACGTTTACGCGCAGCTTCTGATTTCTTTTTTCGCTTGGTTTTTTAATGAACCCGCGATTTCAAACCGTTGTAAAATTCTAAATTAGAATTTACGTTTACGCGCAGCTTCTGATTTCTTTTTACGCTTTACGCTTGGTTTTTCATAAAACTCGCGTTTTCTAACCTCTTGTATTGTTCCACTTTTAGAAACAGTACGTTTGAAGCGGCGAAGAGCATCTTCAAGCGATTCGTTTTTGCGAACGACAGTTTTTGACATCTCTCTTTCCCTCCCTCCGAACACACGTCAATCCATAACCTAGTGTCATGTACTCCAAAATTATATCGTATCATATCATTTTGGTCAATACGTTATCAATAATTAATAGTCTGAATTAGATGTTAGACCTTGCGCAATCAAAACGCCTGAACTAGCGCCAATGCGAGTTGCTCCTGCTTCGATCATTTTTTGCACATCTTCTAAGCTACGAACTCCGCCAGAAGCTTTCACTCCAAGGTCTGGTCCTACAACTTCACGCATTAGAGCAACATCCTCAACTGTCGCCCCACCTGTTGAAAATCCTGTAGAAGTTTTAACAAAATCTGCACCAGCATCTTTAGAAAGTTTACTAGCAACTTTAATTTCTTCTTTCGTTAACAAACAAGTTTCTAAAATAACTTTTACAATTGCCTTGCCTTTTGCTGCATTAACAACTGCTTCGATATCACGTTTCACCAATTCGATGTCTTGAGATTTTAAAGCACCAACATTTAATACCATGTCGATTTCACCAGCGCCATTTTTAATTGCATCTGTTGTTTCAAACGCTTTCGTTTCAGGTGTAGAAGCACCAAGAGGGAAACCAATAACTGTACATACTTTTACAGGTGTACCAGCTAGTAGTTCAGCAGAAATTTTAACCCATGTTGGATTAACACAAACTGATGCAAACGTATATTCTTTCGCTTCTGCACAAAGTTTTTCAACTTGCTCTTTTGTAGCTTCAGGTTTTAATAATGTATGATCGATCATTGACGTGATATTTGTAGTCAAATTGATTCACCCTTTCGATGTTGTCCGTACCTCTTAAGTTTACCATGCTTGTCTTTGCAAATCATTAAAAATGAAAGAATATCCAGTACACCGAAATGCACTGAATATTTAACATACGCATTATTTTGTAAAACTCGTAAACTTGATTAAAATCACTTATTTTTATGATGCCCAAATTATCGCATTTAATTCAAAAATTGATTACTCAAACTCATACGAGATTGCCGAAAGGACATATAGAGGTGCTGTTTCTGCCCTTAGAATACGCGGTCCTAATGAAATAGCATGGAAACCATTATCCATAAGTGCTTGTATTTCATTTCGTGATAAACCGCCCTCCGGTCCAAAAACAACACAAATGGACTGTTGATCATGAGCTTTTGTTAAGATTTCCGCAAATTGTGTTCTCTTCTCTAGCTTTGCGTCTTCCTCATCAGCTACTAGCAGTACATCATATTGTTTTGATAGCTCAAGAAGTTGTTTAAACGATACAATATCACGAATTGCCGGAATCACATTTCGATGTGATTGTTCTGCAGCTTCTTTAGCAATTTTTTGCAGACGTTCTTGTTTCTTTTTCCCTTTTTGTGCATCCCATTTCACAATCGAACGCTCTGCTTCAAAAAGGATAAGTTCATGCATGCCAAGTTCTGTCGCTTTTTGCGTAATTAAATCCAACTTTTCGCCTTTAGGTAATCCACAACAGATGGTTACTTTTTTTGGCAGTTCATTCGAACGTAATGCATCTGACGACTTATTGACACGCACATCTTGCCCTTCAAAACCAGCAATCGTAGCTTCATTGGCTTGATTTTCGGTTACGACAATAATTGTTTGCCCTTCTTGCATGCGCATCACTTTTTGGATGTGCTTAGCATCATCACCTGAAATCATGAGTTTTCCATCTACAAAAGGTTGAGGAATAAAATATCTTTGCATCTCTTAATTATTCCTTTACCGGTTTCTTCGAAAGTATTGTAACCCAGTCTTCCATCATCATCACTTCTTCAATAATAAATCCAGCAGATTCAAGCGATTGCTTGACATCTTCTTTTTTCGCTCCAATTATGCCAGAAGTAATATACATTCCGCCTTCTTTCACTACTTTGAATGCATCTTCTGTAAATGACATAATAATTTCAGCCAATATGTTTGCGACTACTACATCCGATGGTTCATTAACTGTGTCCAGTAAGTTCCCGTGCACGACATCTGTAGTTTGTTGAACATTATTTAACTTGACATTTATTTTCGCTGAACGCACTGCTACTTCGTCTAAGTCAAGTGCATGCACATGCTTGGCTCCTAGTAGGGCTGCACCGATAGCTAAAACGCCAGAACCTGTACCGATGTCTGTTACATAGTCTCCAGGTTTAACGGTCTTTTCAAGAGCTTGTAAGCACATTACCGTTGTTGGATGTGTACCCGTCCCAAAAGCCATGCCTGGATCAAGTTCTATAATTAATTCATCTGTCGAAACAGGTTCATATGTTTCCCATGTAGGGACGATGGTAAATCGTTCCGAAATTTTGACTGGGTGATAGTACTTTTTCCAAGCAGTTGCCCACTCTTCTTCATTTACTTCACTAATTGTCACGACATTATGGCCTAAGTTGATATCATAATTGATTAGGTTGTTGACCGCGAGCTTCACTTCTTCCACTGTTTCACCTAAAAAACTGGTAACAGGTAAATAAGCTTTAAGAATTACACCTTCAGCTGGGAAGTCATTTGGATTAAGTGCATAAATTTCACCGAACATGTCTTCACGTTCACGTGCAAATTCCTCTGAATCCTCTATAACAACTCCACTTGCACCTGCTTCGTGCAATATATTCGAAACCGCCTCTACTGCCTCATGCGTCGTATGAATGGATAGCTCTGACCACTTCACCTACATCAACTCCTTAGTCACCTTTTATCGTGCGTTTGATTTTATCGAATAATGAACTACCTTGTTCTTCTGGAATATCACCACTAATTTCGGCAAATTCGCGAAGTAGTTGTTTTTGTTTCTCGGTTAATTTACTTGGAGTAAGTACTTTCACCACTACATGTTGATCCCCAATTCCATAACCATGGACATTTTTTACACCTTTCCCTTTTAAGCGGAAAGTCGTCCCTGATTGTGTCCCAACAGGAATTTTTAGTTTTACTTTGCCATTTACAGTTGGCACTTCAATTTCGTCCCCAAGTGCAGCTTGTGGGAATGTTAACTTAAGTTCAAAGTAAATATCGTCGCCATCACGTTCAAAGTGATCATGCTGTCTAACGCGGAACACTACATACAGGTCACCAGCTGGTCCACCATTTTTACCAGGTTCACCTTGACCGGTTACGCGCAATTGTTGACCATCGTCTACTCCAGCAGGAATGGTCACTTTGATTTTTTTGCGTTTGTTCACAGTTCCTTGACCATGACAAGTCGCACATTTATCTTTTATTAGTTTTCCAGTACCTTGACAGTGATGACACGCACGTTGGTTGACCATTCGTCCGAATGGAGTATCTTGCGTCACTTTCACCTGACCAGTACCTTGACAATGGTGACATTTATCTGGAGTCGTACCAGGTTTCGCCCCATTCCCATGACAGGTATCACATGTTTCTTCTTTTGGAATTTCAATTTCCGTTTCTTTACCGAAAACAGCTTCAAGGAAATCGATTGTCATTGAATACTGCAGGTCTTCACCTTTACGTGGTGCATTTGGGTCACGACGACGTGAGCCTCCACCACCAAAGAATGAACTAAAGATATCGTCGAAACCAAATCCGTCAGCTCCGCCACCAAATCCTTGATTTGGATTAGCGTGTCCAAATTGATCATACTGAGCTTTCTTTTGATCATCGCTTAGGACTTCGTAAGCTTCTGCTATTTCTTTGAATTTATCCACAGCATTCGCATCTTTATTGATATCGGGATGATATTGTTTTGATAGTTTCCGATACGACTTTTTTATTTCTTCTTTAGAAGCACCTTTAGTTAAACCAAGTACCTCGTAATAATCTCGTTTATTCATTTTTCACCACTCCTGCTCAAACTTTCACACATAACTTTAATTGTACCACGCGATGATCTTCATTGCCAAAGACATTGAAAAAGCCAAAGCTGGAAGTCCAGACTTTGACTTTTCGATTGACTTACTTGTCGTCGTTTACTTCTTCAAATTCAGCGTCTACGACTCCATCGTCTTTTTTAGAACCTTCAGCACCTTCAGCTGCTTGTGCTTCAGCTGCTGCTTGTTCGTATAATTTCATTGTCAAAGCTTGAACGATTTCGTTTAGCTTGTCTTTTTTCGTACGAATATCTTCTAGGTTTCCAGCTTCAAGTGCCGCTTTCAACTCTTCTTTTGCATCTTCAGCTTGTTTTTTCTCTTCTTCAGATACTTTACCTTCAAGATCTTTTAATGTTTTTTCTGTCATAAAGACCATTTGATCCGCTTCATTTTTCAACTCAGCTTCTTCTTTGCGTGTTTTATCCGCTTCAGCATTCGCTTCAGCTTCTTTTACCATGCGGTCGATTTCTTCATCTGTTAATGAAGTGTTAGATTGAATCGTAATATTTTGCTCTTTTCCAGTACCGATATCTTTCGCTTTAACCGTTACAATCCCGTTTTTGTCGATATCGAAAGTTACTTCGATTTGTGGAACACCACGTGGTGCTGGCGGGATATCCGCTAATTGGAAGCGACCTAGTGTTTTGTTATCTGTTGCCATTGGACGTTCACCTTGAAGTACGTGAATGTCTACAGCTGGTTGGTTATCAGCAGCCGTTGAGAATGTTTGAGATTTAGATGTCGGAATTGTTGTGTTACGTTCAATTAATTTCGTGAACACGCTACCCATTGTTTCAATACCAAGTGATAGTGGTGTTACGTCTAAAAGAACAACGTCTTTAACGTCTCCAGTTAAAACGCCACCTTGAACTGCAGCACCCATTGCCACTACTTCATCAGGATTTACACCACGATGTGGGTCTTTCCCTGTTTCTTTTTTGATTGCATCTTGAACAGCAGGGATACGTGTTGATCCACCAACTAGAATAACTTTGTCGATTTGCGCAGATGTTAAACCAGCATCTTTCAAAGCTTGACGGGTAGGTACCATTGTTCGTTCCACTAATGAAGCTGTTAATTCGTCAAATTTCGCACGGCTTAACGTGATCTCCAAGTGAAGAGGTCCTGCTTCTCCAGCTGTAATGAAAGGCAATGAAACTTGAGTTGATGTTACACCTGAAAGATCTTTTTTAGCTTTTTCAGCAGCATCTTTCAAACGTTGATTTGCCATTTTGTCTTTAGATAAGTCGATGCCATTATCTTTTTTGAATTCAGCTACGAAATAATCCATTAATAATTGGTCAAAGTCATCTCCACCAAGACGGTTGTCACCAGCAGTTGAACGCACTTCGAATACGCCATCGCCAAGTTCTAAAATCGATACGTCAAACGTACCACCACCAAGGTCATAAACCAGGATTGTTTGATCTTCATCCATTTTATCTAAACCGTATGCAAGTGCTGCAGCAGTTGGTTCGTTAATAATACGTTCTACTTCAAGACCTGCAATACGTCCAGCGTCTTTTGTAGCTTGGCGTTCAGCATCATTGAAGTAAGCAGGAACTGTGATGACTGCTTTCGTCACTTTTTCACCTAAGTAATCTTCTGCGTAGCCTTTTAGATATTGAAGAATCATCGCAGAGACTTCTTGAGGTGTATATTCTTTATCTTCTGCTTTTACTTTGAAATCTGTACCCATATGGCGTTTAACAGACTGGATCGTGTTTGGGTTTGTAATTGACTGGCGTTTTGCTACTTCCCCTACTTGGCGTTCGCCATTTTTAAATGCAACAACAGATGGTGTTGTGCGGTTACCTTCTGGATTTGGAATTACTTTTGGTTCTCCACCTTCAAGAACTGATACACATGAATTTGTTGTTCCTAAGTCAATACCGATAATTTTACTCATTATTTATTTCCTCCTAGGCTAATTACAGTTTATTTATTCGTTTACTTTTACCATAGATGGTCGAAGTACGCGATCTTTATACTTGTACCCTTTTTGCAGCTCTTGCAACACTATACCCGATTCTTTCGAGTCATCGGAGTCTGTCATGACAGCTTGATGAATCGTAGGGTCAAATTCAACACCTTCAGCTTCAACCATTTGTAATCCTTCTTTTTCAGTGGCTTCAACAAGTGTTTTATAGACCATTTCTAACCCTTTGCGAAGGGATTGTGATTCTTCAGAAACTGTTTCAACTTCCATCGCTCGTGCAAAGTTATCAAGCACTGGTAGCAAGTTTGTCAACAAACCTTGTGACTTATATTTATCCGCAGCTTCACGGTCTAATTGAACACGACGTTTGAAGTTTTCATAGTCTGCCCGTAGACGTAAATGACGGTTTGTTTCTTCTTCTAATTGTTTTTGAACCAATTCAAGTTCACTTGGCTCTTCACTTACTACTTCTTCCTTTACTTGTTCAACTTCAGATTCCTTTTGCGCTTCTGCAGATTCTTGATTTACTGTGTTTACGTCAGATTCTTGATCTGCCGTGTTTACTACAGATTCTTTTTCTTCTGATTGAGACATTTTATATCCTCCTTCTTTATCGTGAACCACGTAAAATTCGAGTTAATTCACGAGATAAGTCGCCACTCATTACATCGAGTAATGTGACTACTCTTCGATAATCCATTCTAGTAGGACCAATAATTGCAATTGAACCCATTTGCTCTTCCCCTATTGTATAGGATGCTGTAATGACACTACAGTCTTCCATTTCCAATAAGGTATTTTCAGAACCAATCCGAATATGAATACCCGACTGATTCGGTGAAAACAACGTTGAAATTTGATTTGCTTGATCCATGATTGTGATTAAGCTACGTGCTTTTTGCATGTCGCTAAATTCAGGATGATGTAGCAGTTTGGATTTGCCGCCGTAAAATACTTTTTCTTCATGTGGGCTTGAAAGTGCAGCACCAAATGAAGTCATCAGTTCACTGTATCGACCAATATGTCTATTTAATAATGTGGTCGTTTCTTTTTCAAGAACCCGTTGAAGATCATGTAAGTATACACCGGTCAGCTGTTCGTTTAAAATATTGACCATTTTCTCGATGTCAGGTGCTGTAAGCCCCTCCGGTAATTGGAACAATCTATTTTCTACATGTCCAGAATCCGTAATAATGATCGCTACCGCAGAATCATTGGATAAGGGAACAATTGAAAATCGTTTGACTCGGTGTTTACCAACATCTGGTCCCAGCAATATAGACGTGTAAGTCGTTAATTCTGATAAAATCATTGCTGTTTTTTGAATCACTTGTTCCGTTTCTGTAATGCGTTCTTGAAAGATTGATTGAATTTGCTGCATGTCATCTGATGTAGCAAGCTGAGGCGTTAGTAAATGGTCAACATAAAATCGATACCCTTTTTCAGACGGAATTCGACCTGACGACGTATGCGTTTTTTCCAAATAACCTAAATCTTCAAGATCAGCCATATCATTGCGGATGGTAGCAGGACTAAATGGAACTTCCTCTTTTTTTGAAAGTTGCCTTGATCCTACCGGCTGAGCAGTCTGTATGAAGTCATCAACTGTTACCTGTAGAATGAGCAATTGCCGATTCGTTAACATGATTATCACCTCTGTTAGCACTCATCACTTGCGAGTGCTAATACTCATACATAAATTATCAAATTCATTGACGAAAGTCAACGAATTCGATGTTTATTCCATTAAAAATGATTGAAAAATTTCATTTCCAATAAATCTACCCTTTTTAGTTAAGGCTACTGCGTCATTTAGAACGACCATTGAACCACTAGTAATATGCTTTGAAATCTCTTGTTCATACACTTCTTCCATCGCGATACCAAACTTTTCTTTGAAATGTTTTTTGTTTACCCCATCCACTTTTCGTAACCCTAAAAACATTTCTTCTTCCATCTGTTCTTTGCGTGTTACTTCGTGCGTGTGGTTCAGAGGGAACTCTCCATCAGCCACTTGATCCATATACTTTTTAATTGGTCCGATATTTGAATAGCGGATTCCTTTTGCATAACCATGAGCACCTGCACCAAAACCAGCATACGACACATTATCCCAATACAAGTTATTATGTCTTGAATAATAACCTGGTTTTGCAAAATTACTGATTTCGTATTGCTGAATGCCATTCGAATCCATTTCACTCATCAACACTTCATACATATCAGCCTCTAAGTCTTCACCAGGCAAGATTAATTTGCCTTTCGTCATCAAGTTGTAAAACACGGTTTTCGGCTCGACAATGAGGGAGTATGCAGAGTAATGAGGGAGATTGAGTTCAAGTGCTTTCGCTAAAGTATCTTTCCACTGATCCATCGTTTGACCAGGCAACCCATACATTAAGTCAATGCTGATATTGCTAAAGCCGATATCTTTGGCCATTTGTATCGTTTCATAAACATGTTCGTTGGAATGAGTTCTGCCTAAGCGAGTCAATAAATCCTCGTCAAAACTTTGTACCCCTAAGCTCAGTCGATTAATTCCGTTGTCTTTCATCACGACTAATTTATCACGAGTTAATTCGTCTGGATTTGCTTCAGAAGTAAATTCCATTAGATGTTGTTGCGGGATGTGTTGCTTAATTAGCTCAAACAAACGTTGTAATTGCTCAGCGCTCAAGGCAGTTGGCGTTCCTCCACCAAGGAAAATCGTTTCAATATGTAATCGATCTTGATATTTTTCTATAAACATCTTCATTTCCATACCGAGTGCCTCAATATACTCATCAACGGGTTGATTCTTAAAGAAAACCTTATTGAAATCACAGTAATGGCAAATTTGATGACAGAAAGGAATGTGTATGTAAACTCCCTTGATCATGTTATTTCCTTCTTCCTTAGTGAGGTAGTCCGAAAAACTCCGAAATCCGTCATTTTTCGCGCAATTTATAGAAAAAAGGGGCCAACTAGTAGCCCCTTACCTCTTTCTTATATGTTAATCAATCTTCATCCATTTTAAGAACAGCCATGAAAGCTTCTTGTGGAACTTCTACAGATCCAACTTGCTTCATGCGTTTTTTACCTTCTTTTTGCTTATCAAGCAGTTTACGTTTACGAGAAATATCCCCACCGTAACATTTAGCAAGAACGTTTTTACGAATCGCGCTAATCGTAGAACGAGCGACAATTTTTTGTCCAATCGCTGCTTGAATCGGCACTTCAAATTGCTGTCTTGGAATTAATTTCTTTAATTTCTCGACAATGATTTTTCCGCGTTCATAAGCAAAGTCATTGTGAACAATGAAGCTTAACGCATCGACTTGTTCTGCATTAAGTAAAATATCCATTTTCACAAGTTTAGAAGGTTTATAACCGATCATTTCATAATCGAATGACGCATATCCTTTTGTTCCTGACTTCAATTGATCAAAGAAATCGTAAACTACTTCTGAAAGTGGTAATTCATAAATGATGCTGACACGTGTTTTGTCCAAATAATCCATGTTCATGAAGTTTCCACGTTTCTTCTGACAAAGTTCCATAACCACACCAACGTAATCGTTTGGTACCATAATTGTTGCCTTTACATAAGGTTCTTCGATTCGATCAATTTTTTGTGGTTCTGGCATCATAGAAGGGTTGTCCACTTTCATGATTTCGCCAGACGTCATATGAACATCATAAATTACACTTGGTGCTGTAGTGATTAAATCAATGTTGAATTCACGCTCAAGACGTTCTTGAATGATTTCCATATGCAGTAATCCTAAGAATCCGCATCGGTAACCAAATCCAAGAGCTTGAGATGATTCTGGCTCAAACTGAAGTGCCGCATCATTTAATTCAAGCTTTTCAAGTGCATCACGTAAGTCATTATATTTTGCTGTGTCAATTGGATACAATCCACAGTAGACCATTGGATTCAATCGACGATAACCTGGTAACGATTCGGTTGCTGGATTGATTGCACTTGTGATAGTATCACCCACCCGTGTATCTCCCACGTTTTTAATAGCAGCTGTCAAAAATCCTACGTCACCTACTGTTAATTCATCACGAAGTGTAGCTTTAGGTGTGAAAACACCCGCTTCAATCACTTCAAATTCTTTTCCTGTCGCCATCATGCGAATTTTATCTCCTGGACGGACCGTTCCTTCCATTATGCGAATATACGCGACAACTCCACGATAAGGATCGTAAAGTGAATCAAAAATCAGTGCTTTTAATGGCGCTTCCGGATCTCCCGTAGGTGCAGGGACTTTCTCCACGATTTGCTCTAAAATTTCCACGATTCCTATTCCTGCTTTTGCGGATGCAAGTACAGCTTCAGAAGCATCAAGTCCAATCACTTCTTCTATTTCAGCACGCACACGTTCTGGGTCAGCTGCTGGCAAATCAATTTTATTGATAACCGGCAGGATTTCTAACTCATTGTCCAATGCCAAATAAACGTTGGCCATCGTCTGCGCTTCAATACCTTGTGCTGCATCTACAACTAAAATGGCACCTTCACATGCCGCTAAACTTCTAGATACTTCATAAGTAAAATCGACGTGTCCAGGTGTGTCTATTAAATGTAGAGTATAATCTTCTCCATTTTTAGCTCTATAGTTCAGTTGCACGGCGTTTAATTTTATGGTTATACCACGTTCACGTTCTAAATCCATTGAATCGAGAAGTTGGGCTTTCATTTCTCTTGACGTCAATGCTTTCGTTTGTTCTAATATTCGATCGGCCAATGTTGATTTACCGTGATCGATATGGGCGATAATAGAAAAGTTTCGAATATTCTGTTGGCGTTTGTTACGTTCTTCTCGATTCATGCGTTGTCCACTCCTAATTAAACTATTTAGAATTATAGCAGTGAACACGCATTACTTCAATGTTAGGATGCATTTGTCTTTCCAAAAACGTTTGAAATCGCTTTTGTAAGGATGGCAATGGTCCGATTAACCTCTTCTTCCGTATTTTCAATACCGCCTAATTCAACTAATAACGAACTACTTGATAAATCCTGATTGTAAATGCCATTTCCATCATCATGAGTCTTTTTATAAACACCCTTGGAAATGGAGGGAACCATTCTATTCACTTCATCAGACACTGCTTTGGCAAAGGCTTCATTTAATTTATAGTTGGCATGTTCCGCTCCTACAACAAAGGTTAATTTTGCATATGTTGTACCGTCGGTTACAAGAGTTGTTCTGTCTTTTTTAAGGGAATCACGATGTAGATCAAGTATTACATCGTATTCTTTTTTACTCATTTGTTGAACCAATTGAGGACGGATTGTGGAATAGGCTCCCTTGATTTTCATTTGATTCATTTTATCGAATGACAAAACATCGACAGTATCTCCATTCAAGAGAAAATGCTGAGTAACAAGGTCACTTACATTGGATATATTATTAGTTGGATGATAATTAACCGCTTTTAATCCCAGTTCCTTTTCGACAATTGGTTGATAGGATTCCTGTATATGCGTGAAATACAATAAAACGTTAAGAGGTTTTTCATTTGTTTCCATAGATATTTCTTTAGTTTGTTCGTTCGTAATTTCTTTTGTCACATTCGCCGCATAGGCAACTGGACGTGTCTCCACTTGTTCATTTGTTGTTGTTCCAAAAGCTAGCATGGGGAGTTTAATCGTCAGTATAGGAAGTAAAAATAAAAAAAGATAGAAACTCATGACTTTCTGCAGTGTTTTGCGCATTCTTCACCCCTCCTCCTACAACGTACGTAGGATTAAGGAGTAGTAGAACTAAAAACATCATCTTGCAACCATTTTATAACGCTCGTTTGTATTAACTCTGCATGCCTCATCACCCATGCATCTGTTTCTTTTGGTGTTACAAATAATTGTTGATGATGTGGTGGTAATACCTCTTCAAGCAATCCTCTTATCTCATTGCTGGACCATCCTGCCCACTCACCGAAAATTGGTTTTATTGCTTCCACATTCACCGGTTCATCCGCACTTCTTAGCCACGGACCAACAGAAAGTGCAGATGATGGTTTTGATGATTCACTTATTTGATTAGAAATTACTTTAAAAACCGTTTCGATTGCCTCAACCACTAGCACTGGTGCATCCACGACCATCGGAACTCCGATTGCAGTTACAGGAACACCCAGCGATTCAAATGAAATTTCATTTCGCGAATTCCCAACGCCTGAACCTGGGTGAATACCCGTATTGGTAATTTGTACAGTCTTGCACAGACGATCTTGATTACGTGCCGCCAATGCATCTATCACGAGGATCAAATCTGGTTGAACACGTTCAGCAATCGCTTTTACAAATTCCCCAGTTTCTAGTCCGGTCTGACCCGTCACGCCTGGTGCATAGAAAACAAGATGACCAAATTCGATCGGCAATGTAAACATCTCTTCATGGAAACGATCAATCGCTAAAGGACCAATCGCATCGGGCGTGATTGTTCGATTTCCTAAGCCAATAACCAGAATTTTCGATTGTGGCGATAAGCTAATTTGTTGATGAATGTTTTGCAAAGAGACAATAAATTGTTGTTCAAGTTCCTTAAATCCATCGTTGTCTTCAGCTGTTAATGTAGGAACAGTTAATGTAATATACGTTCCTGCCTTTTTGCCAATGCTCTCGGCCCCACTTGCATCTGTTTCGATATGAGTTATATGAACACGGCCTCTTCTCTCTTCGTTCATTTGAATGCCGGGAGTTTCATGCAACGTATTTTTTTCTTTTTTCGTTCGATGTTGAACAACTTCTGTCGCTTCATCTAGTAAATCAGTACGCATTAGATTTCTTTGATCCATTTAATTTCACCTCAAGAAAAGTTTGCCCAAGGTGTCAAGTAAATATTCTTTGCTTGAATCTATTGCATTATAACTTGCAGTTTGTTAAAATAATGCTTGTTGTATTGAGAATTAAATCTAATACTTAAAGCAAACTGCGCCTTTTTGTTGCGCAAAGCTTAAACTCGAGAGTCTATGAATCTCGGACCTTATTAATGGAGGTGAATGACAAGATGCCAAACATCAAATCTGCAATCAAACGTGTAAAAACGAATGCTTCTGCTACAGCTCAAAACGCTCACTCTAAATCTACAATGCGTACAGCAGTTAAGAAAGCTGAAAACGCTTCTGCTAACAAAGAGGAAAACGCAAAAGAACTTTTAGTTTCTGCTATCAAACAAGTTGATAAAGCAGCTTCTAAAGGATTAATTCATAAAAACACTGCTGCTCGTAAAAAAGCTCAGTTAATGAAACAAGCATAATTATCAGGAAGGCCAGATTCGAACTTTGAATCTGGTCTTTCTTTTTGGGTTGAATAAATGGTGATTGTCGCAACTTTTCGAGATTAAGTTTCAACATTGAATGGGTTTGTCGCAACTTTCTATGATTAAGTCGCAACTCTTGCCGTTTTTGTTGCAACTTCGTTAGTTTAGCGCAACTCTTGGTCGATTCCCCCACCGCTTCCTTTAAAAATTGAAAAGACCTGATTCGCATCGTTTGCGATCAGGTCTTATTTCACAATTTATTCATTAAAAATAATTCAAGAATTCGTTCTCTTCTTCCGCTACTAGTTTTCAATTTGTAATCTGCTCCAGCAAGTCTATGTAGCGTTTCTAACAGCCGTTCTTCTTTAATTTGTTGACGACTCTCAACAATTAATTTCACACGATATGGATTTACTTTCAGTTGTTTCGCAATCGCTTGTGCGTGATACCCTTTCTTTTGGAGGTAGCGAACATTCGACATTAAGCGAATTTGAGAAGCAAGTAAGGCGGTTAACATGATTGGTTCTTCTTTTTGTCTTAACAAGTCATGGTAGACCGTCAATGCGGTCGTCGTATCCCCGCGTAAATACGCATTCAACAGTTGAAATGCATCTTGCTCCAACGTACGGGTCATCAATAGCTCTACGTCATCCTTCGTGATTTCCGATTCTTCTCCTACATAGGTCGCCATTTTATGTATTTCAGATTGCAATTGCACAAGATCTTGGCCCACTGTTTCAATTAATCGTGCGATTGCGTCATTGGTCATTGTTTTTTGCTCTTGTGCCACAGTTGACTTAACCCATACCACTAAGTCATTGCCTTCGAGTTGCTTGGCTACTAATAGCAGAGATTTCTCTTTCATCAACTTTGTCACTTTTTTACGTTCGTCCAATTTTTCATAAGGTGCAATAAAAACGGTAATCGCTGTTTCAGATGGATGCAGCACCCAACTTTCAAACGCTTTGATATCATGATCTATTTTTTCTTTACCTTTTTCCGTTACTTTTAGAAATGATGCATTTTTTGCGATGATTAATTTTCGATCAGTAAAGAAAGGAATGGTATCCGCTTCTTCGATGACATGCTGAACGGGAACTTCGTCTAAATCAAAAAGTAAGACATCGATTTCTCCTTCTTGAAGAAGTGCGTCTTTTAGCCGACGAATCGTTTCATCAAAAAAGTAATGTTCAGTCCCTACAAGTAAATAGATCGGGCTGAATTTCCCTTGTTGCATCTTATTCCATACGTTTGAAAACATAGTATACCTCCTAGTAACACATACATTTTTATTATACATGAAAATAAACAAACGTCGGTGTTTGAACAAAGTGTGTCTTTCATTTGAAATCCTTGAAAAAAACATGTTGTTTATAGATTTTTTTTAGGCAATACCTTATAATTAGTTTGAATTAGGAGGGGTAGCAATGCACGAATTTGAAAAGAATGTCCAATCCAAACGTAACGAAGTGATCGACGCAGGTGTTGGATTCGGTGTATCGTTTGTTTTCTTTGCAGCGATTTTCATCATTGCGACTGTAATTGACTTCATAACAAAATAAGTTATTAGAAAAACACAGCTCGCATCCACAGTGGTGCGAGCTGAAGTCTTTTCTTTTACTGATTTCCAAAGGAACTTCTATCTATTCTAATCAGTGCTAGAAAAACACAGATATCCTTAAAAATTATGATTTCTATTCAAATCGAGGAAGAGACTTTTCATTGTGAAGAGTCTCTTTTTCTTATGCCTTTATCCAACGTTGTGCGGATTGTCACTTCCTCTTTATGATAACTTACATGAACAGACCCCACGTCTGCCGTGGTCAATACAGGTAATAGATTGTCAGTATACCTTTTCACAACTTCTGGATTCGGATGACCATAGCGATTGTTTTTTCCCGCTGAAAAAACGCTGAGTTTCGGTTCAAGTCTTTTAAGAAATGGGTAAGAGCTCGATGTTTTGCTACCATGATGCCCCGCCTTTAATACTGTGATGTTTTGTAAACCTGGATACGCTTTCACGATATCTTCTTCCCCATCCTCTTCTAAGTCACCAGTAAACAACGCCGTAAACGACTGATGTTTCAAGAATAAAACCAGAGAATCATTATTTCCTTCGTAAACTATATCTTGAGGTGATACATAGGTAAATTGAGTTTCCCCAACTCGCCAACTTGTCCCTGCCACTTGTTCTTTTATTGAAACTTTTTGGTTTAAAGCAGTTTGAACTGCCAGTTGTAAAGTTGATTGATCGATTGCACCTGGCGTTACATGAATCTCTTCAACATTTATTTCTTCTAATATTTCTTCTGCCCCTTCAATATGATCGCTATCCGCATGGGTCCAAATGAACGTTGTAATATTGTTTATGCCACGTCCTTTTAAAAATGGCACAATCACTTCTCTACCGATTTCAAAAGGCGTGTTTGATTGCTTCCAGTGGTCTTGCTCGAAACGTAATAGCCCACCCGAATCTATGAGAATCACCCCCTGCTGATGTGGTAGTTCAATAACAGTCGCATCCCCTTGTCCTACATTCAAGAAAGTCACTTCAAGTGAAGCATCAAAATACGGGGTGATCATGATAATTACAACCGGAAAGCCTAAAGTTAGCATCAACTTTTTGAGAGATTGTTGCAGCTCCAATACTAAAAATGAGCAACCTACACCTATGTAAGCAATGATCAGTTGCCAACTCGATAGTTTACCGGGATTCCACAATTGAAATGGCCACGAAGCTATCTCTAATATACAGAGAGTTAATGCTGACCTTAACGGCTCATACAAGTAGAAGATCAGATCCGAAGCATATGGCATGATAAATGCTAGTAGAAATAAAAAGAGATTAATTGGCAGAATCACAACTGTATAGAGTGGAACGAATAGTAAGTTGACTATAAAAGAAGATAGAGATATCTCGTAAAAGTGGAAAAGAATGATGGGGGCAACCCCAATTTGACAAAGAAACGTAATCCAAAATGATTGTTTGATCATAGTCGTTTGAAGTTTTAAGAAGGGAGAAGAGAAAATCAAGGCCGCTGTTGCTCCATATGATAACTGGAAGCCGATTTGTAGCAAGACGCCAGGCTGCAATAAAATATACACCAAGATACTGATGGCAAAAGCATCTTCAAGTGCCAATCGTCGACGAAATTGCTGAGATATTAAAATAATCTCTACGACCCCAACTGCCCGCCATACGGAAGGTGCCCCACCAACTAGACAAGCATAGACAGGTAAACAGATTAGCAAGCACCATACGGCTACTTCTTTTCTGATTGTGAGTCTTAGCATGGATTGATAAAAGAGATACGTTAGAAAGGCTACATGCAACCCTGAGATCGCAAACAAATGCGTAATTCCTAATATTTGATAGGCCCTTGTCTCGTCTTGATTGACATCATCCCTTAACCCAAGCAGTAAGGCTTTTGCTTCTGCTTGGAGGGATAACGGAAAATGAGTCTCTATATGTTGTTCCATAAAAAAACGTTGCTTGGCAATCCAACCTAATATTCCGGTACGCTCTGAAACTTTTTGAAGCGTCGTGACCGAAAACATTCCGATTGCCGCATGACTGGTTAAATAGGTTTGCATATTAAAGGAATAATCATGAGCAGGTAGTGGTATTTCCTCCACATGACCATTCACTTTGAACTTGGAACCTGTTAATGATTGTTCTAAAAACACTTGCTTTTCCTGTTCCGATGTAAAGGTGTAGGTGATGTACCATTTTTCTTTTTCTTCAGATACCATAAATCCACGCAATTTTGACCCATTGATCGTATGAGTAGATGTCCAGGTTAAGATCTGTTCCTGCGTTGCTTCTTTAGCAACCGGAGATAGCTTGACTTCGGCATATAGATAGAAGCATATCCCTATTAGGATATAGCTCACGATAAAAACAGATGTGAATCGAATCCGAACAAACAACATTACGATGAACGTATGAATGATTAGTAGTTGAATTGAACCCAAAGCAGCACTTGCCGAGATTATCGCTGCAATTGATAAAAAAATTAAACGTTGGTTGAAATGGTTTTGCCAAATAATTCATTCACCTGCGCTTCATATGAAGCCAATTCTTCAGGCGGAACTCCATTCTCTCGCATTTTTTGAAGCATATCTAAATACAAAGTAATTTTACGGTCACTTAAGAAGTCGATTTTTCTTTCGTCAAATGGTACATGAACGACTTGGACATTTGCTTGCCTTAATAATTGAATCGCATATTCATTATTTTTGTAATTCTTTGCATAGTATAAACTTCGAATTCCAGATTGAATAATTGATTTGGTGCATGGCAAACAAGGAAAATGAGTGACATATAAATCGGCTTCATTTGTCGAAATGCCATATTTTGAACATTGAAGCAAGGCATTCATTTCTGCATGGATTGTCCGAACACAATGGTGATCTACAACGTAACATCCTTGATCAATACAATGGTCGCCTCCGGAGATGGATCCGTTGTAGCCGCCTGCCATAATTCTTTTATCGCGAACAATCGTTGCTCCTACCGCTAACCTTGTACATGTACTTCTTAATGCTAATAAATGGCTTTGTGCCATGAAGAATTGATCCCATGTTATTCGCTCCATAAAAACGCCCCCTGAATGTTAACTTTTTTATAGTTTAGTAGGTTCACGTTTCATTCGTCAATTGAATGTAGTTTTATTTTACCGAAATGAAATCTTTAATGTTGTTAAACGTTGAATCTCCGATACCCGTAACTTCTTTAATTTCCTCAATCGACTGAAATGATCCGTTTTCGTCTCGGTATGTAAGGATCGCCTTTGCCTTGGATGGACCAATACCTGAGAGCGTCATTAATGTCGTTTCATCTGCAGAATTAATATTAACAATTGTCGATTGAGATTCGTCTTTTGAAGGGTTTGAAGGACTTGAAGGAAATGGTATAGGTTCCTCCATTTCTCCGATGGTAGGAACATAGATCACCATCTCGTCTATTAATCTGGAAGCTAAATTCAAAGCTCTTTCTTCAGCTGTTGGCAATAGACCACCTGCCTGCTGAACTGCGTCAAGTACTCGACTGCCAATTGGTAAAGTATAGACTCCTGGCGTCTTTACTTGTCCTTTTACATCAACAATGACTGCTTCACTCTCTTTACTACTTGTTGGGTTTGTTTCGGTAGATTCTTCTGGTGGGATGGGTTTTGGGATAGGGTTTTGAATCGTTTCAAGCGTTCCGGAAATTGGGGGTTCCGGCATGTGGGAAAACGGGTCGAATACTAAAAATGAGACAAATAATCCTGCACTAATCAGTAAGAGTTTATTTGCATGTTTTTTTATCCATGAAGGATTCAGATTGGGTCATCCTTTCCTACAGAGAGCAATTCTTATGGAGTTACCCATACTATAAACGAATTGCTCGTAATTGGAAAGTATTAACTGAAAGGTTATTTCGTCACATGAAAAAAGATTCGTTCACTTGTATTAGTAGGCTCGTCATTCGTCCAGTCAGCCGTTACGTTCACTTTCGAAAAACCTGCTTGTGTTAACCAAGTGATATAGTTATTGACCGCATATGTACGTTGGAAATGACTTTCTTCAAATCGTTCATACAGGCCATCTTCTTTTCTCATGAAAAAGGTTAAATCATGATAGACAGAATGTGGTTCTTCACCTAATTCAGTATGCCAAATATAGGCGACATTTTCATCTTCATACGTAAAAGGTCCATCCAAGAACAACTCATCCATTTTATAAAGAGAATGTATATCGAAGAAGAGTTGACCCCCTTCTTTCAGTGACTGATATATCCCTTCGAAAGTCTGGACAACTTGTTCTTCAACTTCAAGATAGTTGAGTGAATCGATTGAAAGTAAAGCCACATCTATATCGTGAAATCCTTCCAAATCGGTCATTGACATGTGAAATAGAGGAATGTGATAGCCTTCTTTTTGAAAACGGTCGGCAGCCATCGAAAGCATTTCTTCAGATAAATCGACGGCTTGAACCTTAAACCCTTCAACCATAAGTTTTGCAGACAAAACACCAGTACCACACCCGATATCCAGCAAAGTTTTCCCTGTTACATTTTCGACACACGAAAGTACCTTATGAACATAGTTGTCATAAGGTATATCCGTCATTAATGCATCATAAATGTGTGCAAACTCTTTGTAACTAGACATTACGCTTCTAGGTCTACAGAGATGATTGGTGCGTCTCCCCATAGTCGTTCTAAGTTATAAAATGCGCGTTCGTCTTTATGGAATACATGTGCAACCACATCGCCCATATCCACTAATACCCAACGTGCAGAGTCAAAACCTTCTAGACGTTTTACATTATAGCCTGATTTCCCAGCTTGATCGGCCATTTCTCTAGCAATTGCTTGAACTTGACGGTCTGAATTAGCATGGCAAATCACAAAATAGTCGGCAAGTAAAGATACCCCTTTCATATTCAATACGACGATATCTTCTGCACGTTTGTCATCTGCTGCTTTGTAGGCAATTTCTAATAAAGTTGGAACTGTCATTCATTCATTTTCCTTTCGTGTAACCAAATCATTGTAACAATGAATGGAATCCGGATATACCGGTTGATTTTTTTGAACTAAATATTGTATCGATCTTTTTACGCATAACTTGGTTAATGCATCGAGTCCTTGTTCATCATGTTGTCTTAGTTCATCGACACCAGGGAATTGTCGATTCGGTTCAATCATATCTGCACAGAAAATTATTTTCTCAAGCGTTCCCATGTGTGCTCGGCCAGTCGTATGATAGCGTATCGCATTTAATACATTTTGGTTCGTTACACCAAATTCATATTGTGCTACATAGGCACCTACCGGGGCATGCCACAATTCATGATGGAACAGTAAAAGATTGGGATCCATTTGCTGATCGATGATGGTTTGTTTCATCCAATCCCGATCGGCATATTTTACAACATCATGTAAAATGGCGGCAATTTCTGCATCTTTTTCCACTTCATCATATACACTTGCTAAACGAATAGCCGTATCCATTACTCCTAAAGTATGCACATATCGTTTCTCTGGCATTCTTGTACGTATAGCATTCAACATTTCATCTCTATTCATACAACTTCTCCTCACGAATATAAGCTTGTACATGTTCGGGGATTAACATGGAGACATCTTTTCCATCTTTTATTCGATTACGTAACATCGTAGAGGATAGGTCAATAAGCGGTGAATCGATCAATGTAACCGGGTATTTCGAATGCTCATCGTAACCTGACCGACGGACACCTACTAATTCAACATGTTTTACTAGCTCTTCAATTTTCGCCCATTTATCCAAATAAGCAATCATATCAGCACCAATCAAGAAACTGAATTGCGTGTGTGGTTCGCGTTTTTGCAATTCCATCATTGTATCAAATGTATACGACACGCCGCCTTTTTCAACTTCATAGGATTCTACTTGAAAATAAGGAAAAGCACCTGTCGCAAGTTCCAACATACGTAACCGATGTTCACTAGACACTAAATTTGATGATTCTTTATGTGGCGGTTTTGAATTCGGCATAAACCTGACCTCTGCAAAATCAAGTGCATGATACACTTCGTTCGCCATGATTAAATGTCCAATATGTGGGGGATTGAATGTTCCACCAAAAATGCACACTTTTTTCATCATCAGCCTTTAGTAGGCAAGACGATTTTCTTATTGTTTTTTGATGGTTTGTATAACACAACAGTTAATCCAATTAATTGGACAAGTTCTGATCTTGTTTCTTTTGCCAACTGTTCAGCTACTTCTTGCTTATCATCTTCACAATTTTGCAATATGCTGATCTTGATGAGTTCACGACTTTCGATCGCTTCTTCAATATGTTTGATCAAATGTTCATTTACTCCACCTTTTCCAACTTGGAAAATAGGTGTTAAATGATGTGCTTCACTACGTAAAAAACGTTTTTGTTTACCTGTTAACATGTGGACCTCCTAGTATTTGTTCGACTTGCTCTATCATTTGCTTCGTATCTGGTTTGCGATTTGTCCACTTTTCAAACGAGTATGCTCCTTGATGCACGAACATCCCCACTCCATTTAAACAACGTGCTCCTCGATCTTTGGCTTCTGCCAAAAATGGCGTCAATAATGGATTATACACAATATCTGCAACAATTGCAGAAGATGTTAAGTTTTTTAATGACATTGGCTTGTCCAATTGAGCAGTTATCATCCCCGCAGGCGTTGTTTGAATAATGACATGAAAATCTGAAAGTTCATCTTCTGCCTGTTCAAGCGACAACGCACGTTGACCATTAATGTCACCAATTAATCTCTCAGCACTAGTAACCGTGCGATTAGAGCAAGATATATTTGTATACCCACTATTTTTCAAGGCAAAAGCAATGCCCCTTGCAGCCCCACCAGCACCAATAAGCAAGATTGGTGCGTCTTTAAGATGAGAACCCATTGCTTCCTCAAGTGAATTAACGAATCCAATGCCGTCCGTATTATAACCAGTTAGGGAGCCATCATCTTCCACAACAACTGTATTGACTGCCCCCATACGTTCAGCGCTAGCATCAATATGATCAAGGAGTGGCAAAATAGCCTCTTTGTGTGGAATGGTAATATTCCAACCGCTAGCTCCTAATAATTTTAATGATTGAACCGTATCATATAAGTTTTCTTTCTTAACATACACCGGTATATAAGTCGCATCGATTTCCAAATCAGAAAACCATTGACAATGCATTCTTGGAGACATCGAATGAGAAATCGGATCACCAATAACAGCGTACCATTTTTTCATTCCAATCGCCCCCCTATATTAATGATGGACGTAATTGAATTTCTACCCCTTTAGGTGCATATGCTGCAATCACTACGTTTGCTTGATTGACGGTAATCCATCCTAAACCAGAGAACACAATATCCGTTTTTTCCGTTTTAATTGAAAATTCGTGACGTACTAGTGGCGGTAATTGCTCCTTGAATTCTACAGACGGTGGTGCTAACATGCCACCTAAATGATCGGCATATAAGGTATCGGCATTTTCAAGTTTCGTACGATGAATATTTAATTCATTTGAAATATGAACTGTGAACGATGAACGGTCCCCTTGTATAAAATCAAACCGTGCCAAGCCACCTAAGAACAAGGTTTGTCCCGCATTTAATTGAAAGATTTTTGGATTGATTTCTTTTTTAGGCGTAATCCATTTCAGTTCAGATGAATCTAGAAAGTGTGCCATTTGATGATGATTGATAATTCCTGGTGTGTCATAAAGAGCTTGGTTATCATCGAGTGGGATTTCAATTAAATCAAGTGTGGTACCTGGGAAATGAGAGGTCGTAATAACTTCTTTTTCACCTGTCACTTGTTTAATAATACGGTTGATAAACGTAGATTTCCCAACGTTTGTACAACCTACTACATAAGCATTTTTACCTTCACGTAGTCGGTCTATCGCTTCCATAGCTTCCACCATACCCGTTCCTTTATGTGCACTTACTAGCATTACTTCGACTGGTTTTAAACCTAGTTTTTTGGCTTCTTGTTGAATCCATTTAATCACACGATGTTTTTTTACCGATTTAGGAAGTAAATCAACTTTGTTCGCGATTAACAAGATCGGGTTATTCCCGACAAAACGATGCAATCCTGGTAACCAGCTACCATTAAAATCAAAAATATCCACGATTTTAACGATTAGACCTTGTTCATTACCAAGACTATTTAAAATACGTAAAAAGTCATCATCTGTTAAAGAAACCGGTTGTAATTCATTATAGTTTTTCAATCTAAAACAACGCTGGCAAATAATTGTTTCTTTTTCTAATGAAGATTGTGGTGCATACCCTGGTTCTTTTTGGTCATTTGTTTGTATTTGTGTACCGCATCCGATACATGTTTGTATATTAGTCACACGTCTTCCTCCCAAGTTACATAACCTTTTCTTTTTAACGCTCTAAAAATTCGGCGTTCTACCATACGATTGAATCGCGTGAAAAAACCATCCGAGTTGGCCACAGGAACGACCAAAATGGTGTGGAGATTATTGCGGTTCCCACCGACGACATCCGTCAATAATTGATCGCCAATTACGACAACTTCTTCACGTTTAACATCCATTAGGTGAAGTGCTTTTCGAAATGCCTTGCCCATTGGTTTACGTGCTTTGAAGATGAATGGGATTCCCAGTGGATCAGCAAAGGATTTAACACGCAGTTCATTGTTATTTGAAACGATGGTTATTTGGATTCCGGCATCTTTCATGCTTTTTAGCCAAGTGACAAGTTTCGGCGTCGCTTCAGGGCGATCCCACTCCACGAGTGTATTGTCCAGATCCGTAATAATGCCGCGGATTCCTTTTTCTTGTAAACTTTCAGGCGAAATGTCAAATACACTTTTGACAAATTCGCTCGGTAAAAAATTCTTGTACAACGAGACACACTCCGTTCAACCTATTTTCTGTATCGATTATAACATACTCCCGATTTTCTCACCCACTCGTATTCGACAACCTGGCGTAATTGCAGGATCCGCTTGAAAAGCATCCTTCGGAAACAACACAACAACTGTTGAACCGAACGTAAAATACCCAATTTCCTCGCCTTTTTTCCATTCACGTGATGTGTTCGTCAGTTGTATGGAGTTTACAAACATGGCCCCCACGCTAATCACTGCACAATTTTTGTGATTTGGACATACTAAATGGGTAACTTGGCGATAATTTCCGCTGATTGGCGTTTTTCCATATGTTAAACCTGTCTGATTTACAGGGTATGATTTTTTACCAAGTGTTACTTGTTTTTTCACATGACCATCTACTGGACTATGAATTCGATGGTAATCAGCAGGACTTAAATAAAATACGATATAGGTGCCCCCTAAATAAGAAGCGGCTTGTTCCACATTTCCAAGCAATTCAGAAACCGTATACGATTTTTCTTTCACTAAAAACGTGCCGGTTTGTGTGATGGTCCCAATCGTTTCTACTTTTGCATCAACAGGGCTGATTGCTACCAAGTCCCCCTCAAAGATGGGACGACATTGAGCATCGATTTTTCGAATAAAGAAATCATGCAATGTAGGAAATTCATCCTTTGATTGTGAAACTTCTTGCATCTGTATTCCGTATGTACGTATATAAGATGGAATTAATTTTCGACTCCACGATGATTGGGCAAATCGTTGTAAAGCTAACGAAGTCCATTTTCCATTTGTCAGTTCTATAAGTGAACGATAGACGATTTGTTTCACTTTATCCCTCCAGCTCTAAATATGTTGTACCTTTTTTTGGTTTTAAGAAGTATAATGAACAAATACTTTACACACGAAGGAGTGTCGTCCATTGTTTTTTTTTCAACGAGTGGATCACACAATCAAAAAAATGAAAGCTAATGCAGCAAATATGATCACCATTGGGAATTTATCTTTTGGTGGTGCTTCCATCATGACCACATTAAACGAATCTTATAGTTATAGTGTTCTGTTTATATTTATCGCAGCTTTACTGGACCGTTTCGACGGGATGGTCGCTCGTAAATTAGGTCAAGAGTCAGAACTTGGGAAACAACTCGATTCCATGAGCGATATTATCTCATTCGGTGTTGCACCTGCGATTCTTATTTATATGGTTAGTTTATTTGAATTTGGAACGACTGGAATGGTCATCACCATAATATATATTGCGAGTGGCGCTTTCCGCTTAGCTCGATTTAATATTATGGATTCGAATGGCTACTTTACAGGACTCCCAATTACCGCTGCTGGAACATTAGTCACGCTTTCATATTTTGGATTGTTTCAATTCGCACCGGTTTTTTATATGTTTCTCTTGCCAATTTTGTCTATCCTCATGATCAGTACATTTACATTAAAAAAAGTCTAACGGCCGCAAATTGTGGTCGTTTTTTTCATGGATTCGACATGGGAATCATATAGTGACAAAAGACGACATGGAGGTGCACGTCATCATGAGTGGTTTACTATCTGCAGTTTTGCAACTATGGATAGAAGTACCGGCTTTCCTCGGGTATTTGAAAGGGCAGGCTTTTCGAAAACCCTTATCCCAAGAAGAAGAAGCAATATATGTGGAACGTTGCTTAGCCGGTGAAGAAGAAGCCAAACACGAATTAATTGAACGTAATATGCGACTTGTTGCACACATTGTAAAGAAGTTCCATCCGAAGCATGAACAACTGGACGACTTCATATCAATCGGTACAATTGGACTAATGAAGGCTGTCGCAAGCTACACACCTGATAAAAAGACTCGCCTCGCAACATATGCTGCTCGTTGTATTGAAAATGAAATCCTCATGCACTTACGCTCCCAAAAAAAGGTACAAAAGGACGTCTCATTATACGAACCCATTGGCACTGATAAAGACGGACATTCACTACAAATTACAGATCTCCTACAAACAGACGAAGATACGGCACAACAAACGATTGAACAAAAAGAGCAGATGACTGTCCTATATCGTCACTTGGATAAATTAGAAAAACGTGAAATTGAAATCATTGAGCGTCGATATGGACTTCATCAATTTGAGCCAATGACTCAAAAACAAATTGCAAAACAGTTAAATATCTCACGTAGTTATGTCTCACGCATTGAAAAAAGGGCTTTGGTAAAATTGTATCAACTGTTTAAACATGAAAAAAACTCTTTCGATTCACTGGATATCGAAAGAGCCTCCAATCATCATTCTTCATTCTAACATGGAATGTGCTTACAACTTGCTGATTACTCGTAAAACAATTTCTGTTGAATGTTTCGCAGCAGTTGGCAAGAATTCATCAAAGCTAACGGAAGATTCTTTTCCTGCAATATCAGATAGAGCACGAATCACCACAAAAGGCACATCGAATTGGTGGCAGACTTGCGCAACAGCAGCTGCTTCCATTTCTGCTGCCTTCATATGTGGAAAATATGTTCGGACGCTCTCAACGCGTACTGCATCGCTCATAAACGAATCGCCAGTTGCAATTAGGCCAGTCGCAAATTGATGTTGTCCCAATTCCTGCACAGCCTCTTCTGCAAGTTGTCGTAAGTTTGTATCAGCTACAAATCCCGCTGGAAGCCCTGGGACTTGTCCCATTTCATAGCCGAACGCTGTAACATCCACATCATGATGGCGAACTTCATCAGAAATGACAACAGCACCCACTTCAAGTGCTGAGTCAAAACCCCCTGCTGATCCGGTATTAATAACTGCCTCCGGTTTGAAATGCTGCAGTAAAATAGAAGTAGACATGGCTGCATTCACTTTCCCAATTCCACTTTTAAGTAAAACGACATCATGCCCAGCATATGTACCTTCAGTATATTCACTATTTGCGATAACCGTAGTTTGAGGATTTTCAATAACTAAACGTAATGCCTCGACTTCTTGTTCCATTGCACCAATAACTGCTATTTTCATTTTATTTCCGCCTCTTTTCTTAGTAGAAGAACACCATTTGCACTCATTTGAGACAAGTCGGCAGTTCACAAACCCGATATCCTAATGATTTTATTTACATCCGTGCAAAAAACACTTCCCTAAAAATAATAAAAGCGGTGCCGAATGTCAATAGGCACCGTCTAATGTTTTTAATGTATCCATTTTTTCAGGTCTCCAACCTTCGCCGTCAACCCAATGCAAATACACACGGTATTTTTCTTCTTTATTCTTAGATGAGACTGTACCGATGGATTTTTGAGGACTTCCACCGTTTCCAAGATGCCAAACAATCATGTTATCGGAGGACAACCCTGTTGCATAAGCGAGGGCTTTCACTTTCTCATTCCAATCCACGTGATTTTTAGAATAAATCGATACATGTTCACCTGTTTGAGAGGTGCCCACAGGTTCCCAAGCTGTATTCGCAATGGTATCAGAAACTACTGGATCGTCAGAAGGTGATGATGTTACAGAACCACCCGTGGTGGAACCTTCTTCTGAAGACTCTTCTTCAGATTCATCTTCTGTTGTACCTTCAGCGTTCTCATCTTCTGAAGCGATTTCTTCAGAACCGATTTCTGGTTTTGATTCGGTGTCTGTATCTTGCGCAGATTCCGAATCGTTTTCTGTGCTTTCATTTTTTAAAGCCGTTTCTTCTGTGTTATTTTTTGATTCTGCTTGTTCTTTTTCGTCATTTCCGAAAAATATGATACCGGCAGTGATAACTATAAGAATCACAACTACTCCGATTAATATGTTCAATAACTTATTCATATTTGGTTTTTTTGGTCGATTGCTTCGTGAGGTATATCGACTCTGTGTATTTATCATTTACGAATTCCCCCTTGTATATTGAATGATACCATAAATGGTGATGACAAATTAGACGAACGTGTTAAAGAAATGTTTCATTTTTGATGGCGTTGGGATGGAATGTGGTAGTTTTCAGGTCGATTTGATCAACTTATGGCCAGACCTGATCAACTAACCATTTTTCTCCTGATTTATTAAATAAAAAATCCACTCCCCGAAATAGAGAGTGGATTCCAGCTTTTATCTAATTGATACAATCTTGACGTCCATATCGCCACCTGGCGTCATAACTTTTACTTGATCGCCAACTGAACGGCCGATTAAGCTTTTAGCGATTGGTGAATCATTTGAAATCAAGCCTTCCATTGGATCGGCTTCAGCTGAACCAACAATTGTGTAAGTTTCTTCGTCGCCGTCTGGAATTTCAATAAACGAAACCGTTTTCCCTAGAGATACAGTGTCATTGTCCAGCTCGTTTTCTGCGATAATAACTGCGTTGCGAATCATAGATTCTAAAGTTACGATACGTCCTTCAACGAATGCTTGATCTTCTTTAGCAGAATCGTATTCTGAGTTCTCAGATAAGTCGCCGAAACTGCGTGCAATTTTTATTCTTTCTACGACTTCTTTACGTTTTACCGTTTTCAGGAAATCTAGTTCGTCCGCTAATTTCTGCTTGCCTGCAGCGGTCATTGGATATTTTTTTTCATTAGACAATGCCTTTCACTCCTTCAACTACTTGCTTGCTAGTAAGAATTCTATGCCACGATTAGTATAATTATGCGGCTTAGTATTTAGATATAATTGTCAGTCTTTCACAATCATATTACACAATGTTATCAGATTCAAGAATTGTTTTAATTTTTGTAACCATCAGGTCAATCGCAACTTCATTTTGACCGCCTTCTGGAATAATGATATCGGCATACCGTTTAGTCGGCTCGATAAATTGATTATGCATTGGACGAACAACTGATAAATATTGTTCAACTACTGATTCAATTGAACGTCCACGCTCATTGATATCCCGCAAAATTCGACGAATTATGCGCAAATCCGAGTCGGTGTCGACAAATAATTTAATATCCATTAGTTCACGTAAACGCGGATCTTCAAGCACCAAGATTCCTTCTAAAATGATTACATCTTGAGGTTCAATGTGAACCGTTTCTGGTGCCCGTGTATGAATTGAATAATCATAAACCGGCTTTTCGATGGCATGACGATTTAAAAGTTGATGAATATGTTCAATTAATAAATCCGTATCAAACGCTAGTGGATGATCATAGTTTGTTGCTAAACGTTCTTTAAATTCTAAGTCACTCTGATCTTTGTAGTAGTAATCTTGCTCGATTACCACAACGGCCTTTTCTTTATAAACTTCATAAATTGCATTGGTAACACTCGTTTTTCCTGAACCAGAGCCACCAGCAATACCAATAACAAGCGGACGCTTAAATGTCATCGTACAAGTTCCCTTCTCATCATGTTATTTGGACGTAGCGGAATTTCGGATTTAAAACGCACGATTTGTAAAGGATGCCGTGCAACATCCAATTCAAGACCCTTTTCATCCCATAAGGTTGTAATGGTCATGCGGAAGTTTTCAATATCTGGACCAAAGAATTCCACTTCTTGACCAGGTTTGAAGTAGTTTCGTTGTTGTAGTGTGACCATTTTTGTTTCTTCGTTATAATCAAGTACTAATCCAATAAAATCAGTTGTGGTTTTTCTACCGTGTACACCATACATTTGTTCATCAAACGTTGGTTCTCCTTCAAAAAACGCCGTAGCTGTCTCACGATTCGCACATTTTTCAAGTTCTTCTAACCACTCACGTTGGATGACAAAGTTTTCTGGGTCCATACAATAGGCATCAATCACTTTACGATAAACGCTAACAACTGTCGCTATGTAATGAATCGACTTCATACGTCCTTCAATTTTTAACGAATCAACGCCTAACTCTATCATGCGGGGTATTGATTCGACTAATTTCAAGTCTTTTGGACTCATCGCAAAAGGGACGTCGCCTTCATCAAACAAGGCGTCTTGTTTACCATCGTTGATTTCATATAAATCATAGTCCCAACGGCAAGATTGACAACAACCACCGCGATTAGAGTCTCGGGCTGTCATATGATTTGATAAAGTACAGCGACCGCTATAAGCAATACACATAGCACCATGAATGAACGCTTCTATTTCAATATCCACTTTTTCTTTCATTTCCTGGATTTCGTCTCCACTTGTTTCACGGGCAAGAACTACTCGGTGCAAGCCTTCCTCTTTCCAATATTGCACTGCTTTCCAGTTTGATAATGATTGCTGCGTACTTAAATGGATTTCTAACTTAGGTGCTTCATTTCGACAAGTTTCGATAATAAGTGGATCGGCAACGATAATGCCGGTCACCCCTGCAGATTCGATATTTTTTAAGTAATCAGCTAAACCATCCATATTCTCGTTATGCGCGAAGATGTTGGTCGTTACATAAATCTTTGCACCATAACTACTTGCAAATTCAACAGCTTGGCGCATTTCATCAATCGAAAAGTTCCCTGCATTTGAACGCAACCCAAACTCTCGTCCGCCAATGAACACCGCATCTGCACCATAGTGCACCGCGATTTTCAACTTTTCTAAGTCTCCTGCAGGAGCGAGGAGTTCCGGCTTTTTAACAATCACACGTTTGCCATTGATGATTTCACTTATTCGATCATGTTTAAGAATTGTCATCTATGAATATTCCCCTCCCTTAATACACGGTTTCTTTGAAGAAGAACCCGGTATCGAGCGGGCGATGTTCCGGTTGCATTTCTTCAATTTCCACTAGCAACCCTGCTTTGATGTTTTCATACGTTTCCGTTGATTTCACATATGCGTCGATTGCTTGACGGTAAAGTTGTGTCACTTTTGTTACATAAGCTCGGTCTTGCAGAACACCTTCTATTTTAAATGAATCAATACCTGCATCGATCAGTTCATTTAGTTCATCAATGATACACATGTCATTCGGACTGAAAATATGCGTGCCGTTCTCATCTTCATAAATTGGATATTTGTTATGACGCTCTTTATCATGTAAGAACATATTTTTATTTTTCGAGCGATTTTCTACTTCCAACGCTTTATCTTGAAACAAAAAGTAATTCCCAAGAAGAGATCGTTTTGATTGGAACATACAAGTCATGCCATGCACTTGCACTTCAACTGCCACTTCTGCGTTTTCTTTAATCTCAATCACTTCATCCATGCTTAATTCTCGCGCTAGAACAGCTCGGTTCGCACCACGCTTGCCCCAATAGTTGGCAGTAAACCAGTTCGTTGCCGTCGTTTCAGTGTTCCAATGAAGAGGAATGGCTAGTCCCGCCTCACGTTTGGCCATAACGACTGCAGGGTCACCAAAAGTAATCCCATTGACTCCAAGCGATTCAAGCTTTTCCATGTAAGGACGCAATGAATCAACACGATCATTATGAAAGAGACCATTCATTGAGACATAAACTTTCTTAGCTGCAGCATGTGCAAGTTTAACGGACTGTTCGATGTCCTCAATTGTAAATTCCCCTGCTAAACGCAAACCAAATTGTTGTTCCCCAATTAAAAAAGCATCAGCACCTGCTTCAATCAAGTCTTCTATGTGAGCAACAGATTGAGGAGTTACAAGTAATTCTGGTTTTTTCATGCGTGTCACCTCTTTATACTTATCGTTATTCCATCACCAATTGGAAGGAAAGTCGTTTCAAATTCTTCGTGATTCATGAGCCATTTTGTAAATTGCTGCAAGTTACGGACCATGGTTCTTTTTCTTCTCGGTACTACTTTTAGATCCACTTCAGTAAATCCGTGCATCAGCATATTATCACAATAAATAACACCACCGCTAGGAACGAGTGGTGAATACTTATCAAAAAAACGTTGATATTGTCCTTTTGCTGCGTCAATGAATAAAGCTTCGTACTGTGGTTGTGCAAATGTTTCTGTGTCAACTTCTAGTGCATCAGCATGAATGAGCTGTATTCGTTGAGTCATGTCAGCTTGTTTCAAGTAGTCACAAGCCAACTCATAACGAGCATCATCTTTTTCTATAGTGGTCAGTACAGCTTCGGGCAACGCCAACGCCATGCGAATAGCAGAATACCCAATGGCTGAACCGATTTCCAAAATCGATTTCGGTTGTTGCAAGCGCAAAAACTGTAAAAGTGACTCAATTGCAACAATTTCCATGATGGGAATGTGGTGAACTTTCGCAAATTGTTCCATATTTGCAAGAAAGTTTGATCTGACTTTAATATGTGAAGCAATATAGGATTGTGTCATCTTGATAAGACTCCTTTAACACACAAAAATTACACCCAATCTTATCATAAAAAAAGAAGGAAAGCGATAGCCTTCCCTCCTTCAGTGATCATCATGTGGCAATTAACGTAAAAATTCCTCAATTTTTGCTAAGTGTTCTTCGTAGGTTTTAGAAAAACGGTTGACGCCTTCTTTGTCGGCCAAGAAATAAAAGTTATCTGACTTGGGAGCATTTAGAACTGCCTCGATCGAAATCTTACCTGGATTTGATATCGGACCAGGTGGCATTCCTTGAATTTTGTAAGTATTATAGGGATGCTCTATTTCTAGGTCTTTGTATAGTACACGATCTTTATGTTCACCAAGTGCATAGAGAACCGTAGGATCCGTTTGTAAAGGCATGTCCTTCTCCATTCGATTGTAAAATACACTTGCAATCATTTCACGATCAGTTGTCGCTGTTGCTTCTTCTTCAAGTAGTGAAGCAAATGTGAGTAACCAATGCACTGACTTTTCTTGCTCCGCTAGTACCTCCGTATAAGGAACAATCGCTTTGTTGGTGGCACTCAACATTTGATCGACAATCGACTCCAATGAAGGTTTTTCTTCATAAAATGAATAAGTGGCTGGGTATAAGTAGCCTTCTAAATCATGACGCAAGTTTTCCCCTTTAATCTCCTCGGTTAAAATGGTTGGATATTTCGCGATCATTTGATCAATAAACTCAGGTTTTGTTATCAGTGCCATAAATTCTTCTGCACTATATGCCGTTTTTTCTTCGATTCGCACAGCAATTTCTTCGAGAGTTCGCCCTTCAGGAATTGTCATGGTAAAGACTGGTTGACGATAGACTTTTCCGGATTTCAAACTTTCAATTAACTCATCAAGTGTCATAGATTTGGTTAATGCATATTCGCCCGCCTGGAAATCCGATTCATTATTAAACTTCGCGTAGTATTTAAAGATACGCGCATCTTTAATAATTCCATTTTTTTCAAGTAGCGTTGCAATTGAATCTAAGTTGGAACCAATTTCGACATTAACAGTGTGAACTTCTTCTGAGTTCTTATCCATTGGTTGCAGTGCGCTTGTCACATATTTGTACCCACTATAGGCAGCTATTCCGCCCCCTATTAATACAACCAGTACAATCGCGAGAACAATACGTCTTACAATTTTCACTTCTTTTTTCTTTTCTTTCATGCGATTAAACATGATGTCTTTTTTTGTTTTATTCTCCACGGGTTACCCCCCTTTATATCTGACATTTATTATACAAGATTTTCAAACAAAAGAAAAAGGCGGAATGAATTTTCATCATTCCGTCTTTTTAGCAATATAAGAAATTACTCATAAATATATGAAAAGAGATCAGCTTCCCCAAATCAATTGGACAAGCTGATGCCTGTCTAAGTTCTTAAATTATTCTTCGTCTTCTTCGTCTTCTTCGTCTTCTTCATCTAAAAATGTGTTTAACATTTCTTCGATCATAGCCCATTCTTCGTCAGTTTCAATCGGAAGAAGGTCGCCGTCTAAGCCATCCTCAGAAGGTGTGAACGCAGAAGCGTGAATTTCAATTTCTTCGTTTTCATCTTCTTCAGCACCTATTGGGTAGTAAAGTACGTAAGATTTCTTAAATTCATCTGATTCAAATGTAAATAATACTTCGCAAAGTTGTTCAGTACCATTGTCATCTACTACTGTAATGTTTTGTTGTCCGTGGTCCATTTCAAATCACCTCTTATTAGATTGACTATCAAGATAGCCTTGTAAAATCATAACCGCCGCCATTTTATCGATTACTTGTTTACGTTTCTTGCGACTGACATCTGCACTAATGAGCATTTTTTCCGCAGCAGAAGTTGTCAAACGCTCATCCCATAGAAATACTGGTTTTTCAAACGTTTCACGCAATAATTCTGCATAACGTTCCGATGCTTCAGCACGAGGTCCTATCGTGTTGTTCATGTTTTTTGGGTATCCGACTACAAAAGATGATACTTCATGCGATTTCATTAATTCGGCTACACGTTCGATGCCGAATTTTTCATTTGCTTCATCAATTTTAATCGTTTCGATCCCTTGGGCTGTCCAACCAAAAGCATCACTAATCGCAACGCCTACCGTTTTCGTGCCCACATCTAACCCCATTACTCTCATCTTTTATGCCTCGTTATTCTTCTTGATGTAAAACTTTACAAGTTCTTCCAAGATTTCATCACGCTCAAGCTTACGGATTAAGTTTCTTGCTTCCTGATGGCGAGGAATATATGCCGGATCACCCGAAAGTAAATAGCCGACAATTTGATTGATCGGGTTGTACCCTTTTTCTTCAAGCGCCGAATGGACATGTAGCATAACTTGCTTCACTTCTTGTTCCATAGACTCTTCCGGAAAATTAAACTTCATTGTCTTGTCAAACGAACTCATGATCAGCACCTCGCTTTCGGAGTAGAATCTGATTGTCTTGTACAAGCATATTTTCGTTACTTGTTAAGTATAACCGATTTCAACTTTTTATTAAACGGATTTGACATAATCATACACAGAATGTAATGCACCTTCAAGTTTCGACGAATCTTTAGCTCCTGCCATTGCCATGTCAGGACGGCCTCCACCCTTACCGTCACACTGTTCTGCTACATGTTTAACAATATTTCCAGCATGATATTTTCCACCCAACAAGTCATTTGTAACGCCCGCAATCAACATGACTTTATCACCTTCAGCAGCTCCTAAAACAATAACTGCTTCGGTCATTTTTGTTTTCAAGTCGTCCATCATTTGTCGAAGTTGATTATTATCTTTTGCTTGTACACGTGCAGATAAGACCGTAACTCCTTGAATTTGCTGAGCATTTTCCAAAATAGATGATGCTTGGCTATTGGCAATTTTAGCTGACAATGACTCATTTTCGCGTTGTACTTGACGAAGCTCTTGTTGCAAGCCTTGAACACGAGTGACTAAATCTTTTGGGTTTGCTTTTAATGCAGCTGCCGCTTCTTCCAATACACGTTCTTCTTCTTTGACTATCTCAAATGCAGCTTTCCCTGTGACAGCTTCAATTCGACGCGTTCCAGCTCCGATCCCACTTTCACTTACTAGTTTGAAGAAACCGATTTGCGAAGTATTACTTACATGACATCCACCACAAAGCTCAAGTGAGTATTGACCGATTGAAACGACACGAACAATATCACCATATTTCTCGCCAAATAGAGCCATTGCCCCCATTTGTTTTGCCTCTTCTATGCCATGAGATCCAGTTACAACTTGTATGTCATCCCAAATTTTTTCATTCACTTGTTGTTCAATAAGTGTGAGCTCTTCTTTTGTTACTTGACCAAAATGTGAAAAGTCAAAGCGTAAGCGATCTGGACCAACATATGAACCTGCTTGGTTAACATGCGTGCCGACAACGTCTTTTAATGCTTGGTGCAATAAATGGGTAGCTGTATGATTTTTCACTGTTGATTTTCGTAACTTTTGATCAACAGTTGCTGTCACAGCAGCGGCAGTGGTCAATTCTCCTGAATTAATGACAACGGTATGAAGGTTTTGACCATTCGGTGCTTTTTGCACATCTTTGACAAACCCTTTAAATAAATCATTTTCAATCGTTCCATGATCTGCAATTTGACCACCACTTTCAGCGTAAAACGGTGTATGGTCCAATACTAGCTTAACTATGTCTCCTTCTTGAGCCAAGTCAACTAGTTCACCGTCTTTTACGATGACCAATACTTTTGCAGTGCTTGTCAAAGTGCTATATCCAATGAATCGACTATCTTCTTTAATGTTCCCTAACACTTCTGATTGCACTTGCATGGAATCCACGTCTTTACGTGCTGAACGAGCTCTCGTACGTTGTTCCTCCAGTGATGATTTGAATCCTTCCAAATCAACTGTCATTCCATTTTCCTGTGCATATTCTTCAGTTAATTCTACAGGGAATCCGTACGTATCATAAAGACGGAAAGCATCGCTACCTGGAATCACACTTAAGCCTTCAGCTTGTTGGGTAGAAATGACTGAAGATAATATTCCAAGTCCATCTTGTAACGTCTCATGGAAGCGTTCCTCTTCGTTTTTAATGACACGCATGATAAATTCTTGTTTAGCTTCCACTTCCGGATAGAAATCTTTCATGATTTCTCCAATAACCGGTACTAGGTTGTACATAAATGGACGATCTATCCCTAAATTTTTCCCAAAACGTACTGCGCGACGAAGTAGACGACGTAAGACATATCCACGACCTTCATTTGATGGAAGTGCACCATCACCAATCGCGAAAGCTACTGTACGTGTGTGATCAGCGATTATTTTAAATGCTAGGTCTGTATCTCCACCATTGCCATAACTTTGACCAGATACTTCTTCAGTCTTGCGAATTATGGGCATGAATAAATCTGTATCGAAGTTTGTTGGTACGTTTTGTACGACACATGCCATACGTTCCAGACCCATTCCAGTATCGATGTTTTGTTTTGGCAGTGGTGTGTAGGTATTGTCAGGATTATGGTTGAATTCCGAGAATACCAAATTCCAAATTTCTAAGTATCGATCATTTTCGCCACCTGGATACATTTCCGGATCATTCATGTCATTGCCATAACTTTCTCCACGGTCATAGAAAATTTCTGAGTTCGGACCACTCGGACCTTCTCCGATGTCCCAGAAGTTTCCTTCCAAACGAATGATGCGTTCAACAGGAATGCCGATTTCATCACGCCAAATCGCGTAAGCCTCTTCGTCTTCTGGATGCACAGTAATGGATAAGAGTTCCGGATCGAATCCTATCCATTTTTTGTCGGTCAAAAATTCCCAAGCCCATTGAATCGCTTCTTTTTTGAAGTACTCACCAATTGAGAAGTTCCCTAACATTTCAAAGAATGTATGGTGACGCGCTGTTTTACCTACATTCTCAATATCATTGGTACGTATCGATTTTTGAGCATTTGTAATTCGTGGATTCGTTGGGACAACGCGTCCATCAAAATATTTTTTTAACGTTGCGACACCACTGTTGATCCATAGCAATGAATTATCGTTAATTGGTACTAGTGGTGCACTCGGCTCAACCGCATGCCCTTTTTCAATGAAAAAATCTAAATACATACGACGAATTTCTGCTGCTGTTTTCATGATTAATTCCTCCTTAGAATAGAAAAGCACAAAGCACCTGTCTTGCACGACGCCATTTAATGTTGAACAAGGCTTGATTCAAAAGCCTATTTACTTGAATGCCTGAAACTAGGATGAGGGCTGTTCTTATTGCAGGACAATAGAAAAAGCCCTCATCCCTAAAAAAGGGACGAAGGCTTCAATTCGCGGTACCACCCTAGTTACAGCAAACGAATTTGCTGTCTCTCGATTATGCCTTAACGCGGCTGCACGGCAGTGATTAGCTGCACTCAGGAGTAGCTTTCCATCTTATCCACTTGAAGGTTCTTTCAGCCAAGGAACCTCTTTCTTTTACAAGCATCATAGATGTACTTTTTCCATCAACGTTTTGTATCATTTGATTAGAATTATTAGATAAACACATCTTGCACCGACAATGATGCGAGATGATGTCTTATCTTATACTGATATCCTAATTTTTTTATTCTCTTATCAGTGTAAAAAACAATTGTGCGTGTGTCAATTGACTTCCTCTAAAAAATCATAAGGCGTCATATTATTCATACCAACTAGCGGATGAATCTTCAAATGATTAGTTGCAGTTAGGGCAATTTCACCAGATTCTTCCTGATCAATTTCCGACTCGGTTTGTACATTCGACTCATCTTTATCTGGTTCGTGAGACGTTACAAAATCTTCACTTAATCGTTCTTTTAATGAAGTTAACCGCGCTAAATCGTCGGTACGTTCAATCCCAAATTTAAAGACCTCTGCGTCTCCACAAAGTATTAAGAAGTCTTTCGCACGAGTAATCCCAGTATACAGCAAATTACGCCTTAACATCTTCATGTAACTACGAACAACTGGCATGATGACAATAGGAAACTCACTGCCTTGAGATTTATGAATCGAGCAGCAATAGGCCAGCGTAAGCTGTCCTAAATCATTTCGTTGGTACGTCACTTCAATTCCTTCAAAAGAGACAATCATCATGTCTGTTTTTTCAACATTGTCTTTTGCTTTGGAAATGCTGATGACTTCGCCCATATCCCCGTTATACACTTGACTTTCGGGTTGATTGACAAGTTGTAACACCTTATCTCCAACACGGTAGATGGTTTCGCCAAAGACCAATTCTTTTCGTTGGCCAGTATCATTTGGATTGACCATGAGCTGAATCATTTTATTTAATGCATCGATTCCCGCTGGACCTTTATACATCGGTGCCAGCACTTGAATTTCTTTAATGGTATGCCCTTTTGCCATCGCACTCTTGATCACTTGTTCGACCACTTTAGCTATTTGATCAGGCCCGGACTTAATGAATGAACGATCGGATGTTTTGCCCGTCAAGTTTGGAGGCAACTGTCCTTTTTTCATTTGATGTGCAAGTTCAATAATTGATGAACCAGCTGCTTGTCGGTAGATATCGGTCAGCTCTACTGTTGGGATGCGTTTTGACGCAAGTAAGTCCTTCAATACTTGCCCAGGTCCGACCGGTGGCAATTGATCTTGGTCCCCTACAAATATGACTTGAGCACCCTCTGGGATTGCTTTAAGCAGTTGATGAGCAAGCCAGGTATCAACCATCGACATTTCATCGATAATGATTAAATTCCCTTTAATATCTCTTTCAGTCTCTTCTTCTTTATCCTGTCCCGTAAAGCCAAGTAAACGGTGAATCGTCATCGCTGGTAGCCCTGTCGATTCATTCATTCGCTTAGCAGCTCTACCTGTTGGTGCTGCCAATATGATTGGAAATGGCTCTTGTTTTTTCGCATACTCTTTTGGATCTAGCGTCAAGCCATGTAATTCAGCATACACTTCCACGAGCCCACGTACTACGGTTGTTTTCCCTGTACCCGGACCACCTGTCAACAGCATGACCGAGGCATTCATTCCTTGTTCAATCGCGGCAATTTGAGTTTCTGCATATGAAACACCAAGACGTTCTTCCGCATCTCCAAGTGCCTTCCGAATTTCCGATGATGGGAATCCCGTTCTTTCTTTTTGCTCTTGAATCAAGATTTCTAATTTAGAAGCAATGCCAACTTCAGAATAATAGAGAGAAGGCAAATAAAAACGAGACATCTCACCAGCTAATTTGCCATCTTCAACTAGTTCGATACAAGCTTTTGAAATGGCTTCAAACGGAACTTCTTCAATTTGGTTAGATTCTAAAAGTTGCTGTACATTCGGTAATATTTGTTCCGCCGGTAAAAAAACGTGACCTTCGCTAAGCGACGCAGTGTTCAATAAATGAAAAACAGCCGCTTTAATTCGATCAGGATGCTTTCCCGTCATGCCTAATTTATTCCCTAACTCATCGGCTCGTTGAAAACCGATACCTTCTACATCTTCAATCAGGCGATACGGATTTTTCGTCAACACTTCAATGGTTTCTTCTCGGTACGTCTGATAAACCCGCATGGCGAGTTGTGGACCAAATCCCCATTCATTCAATTGAATCATGACACGCTCTAAACCAAGATTTTGTTCAAGTGTCATGCGAATGGTTTCTTTTTTCTCTTTCGCAAGACGAGGAACAGTATCGAGTGCTTCGGGATCGTCTAAAATAATACGAATCGTGTCTTTTCCAAGTTTCTTGACAATCGTTTCCGCAGTTTTCCGACCAATGCCATGAAATAAATCACTAGATAGATAATGTATGATGCCTTGTTCAGTTTGCGGAACATCCTTTGAGAATGTCTCCACTTGAAATTGTGTTCCGTATTTTGGATGCTGCTTAATTTGTCCCGTAAAGCGATAATCTTCTTCGTTAGTAAGTCGCGGAAAATAGCCGCTGACTATAATTTCTTTATCGTCATATGTAGAGTTTGTTTCATTTATTTTTAATTTCACAATGGAGAATAGGTTTGTGGGGTTATGAAAAATAGTGACGACAGGTTTGCCTGTTATAAACATAGGTTCTTGTTGAAATAAATCAATTTGATTTGACAAAACTGTCGCCTCCTAGTCTTTTTTAATTTCTTAATGCAATCATATCGTGTACATAACGAGCTTGATCGAAGTTTGGTTGTAATGTAAATGCTTGTTTTAAATGATACAGTGCGTCATTTGTACGATCCGTGGATACTGCATATAACACGCCTAAATTATAATGAGCATCTGCGTTGTTCACATCTTCATGTATGACATACATGAACTCTGGTTCAGCTTCTTTAAACATTTCAAGAGCCGCCAACCCGATTCCATATGATAAACGAATTTGCACGTCACTTGGTTCTAGTTCTGCTGCACGTTGCAAATATGGAAGTGCGAGTTTCGGGTTTTCAAGACGTTCAAAACATTTCCCAAGCATAAAGTAGGCATCTGCTCCCTGGATCCCAAATCGAATCGCTTTTTCATACAGTTTCGCAGCTTCCTCATAGCGGTCACTTTCATAATACAGATTGGCCAATCCGTAAAAAGCAGTTGCCGATTCCGGGTCAAGTGTTATCGCTTTTTGGAAAAAACGTTCCGCACGCTCTGTATCGTTGGTGCGTGCCAATAAGTTACCAAAGTTAATAAAGCCCAAAGGATTATTTGGTTCTTCTTCAATGGCTTTCGAAAAATGAACAACTGCTTGTTCATAATCTTTATTTTGAATGGCTGCTATGCCAAGTTCTAATTCATTCATATTCTCTCTCCTTGAACATTACCCAACATATGTTAGTTTTTTACCGTGTTTCATGACTTCGTCTATCGTCCCGCCGCCTAAACAAACTTCACCATCATACAGCACGACTGCTTGACCAGGCGTAATGGCACGAACCGGTTCCGCAAATGTGATGATCGCTCCGTCATTTTCCGTTAATTCAACATCCACTTTGATATCCGCTTGGCGGTATCTGAATTTAGCTGTACATGAAAACGTTTTTGCTTTTGGCGTATTCGTGGTAAAACTCATATTCACAGCGGTTAATTGATCGGAAAATAACGCTTCATGATGAATGTTTTGACCAACAAGCAACTCATTGCTTTCCAGGTTTTTACCCAATACAAACCATGGGTCTCCCGCTCCGCCAATCCCTAAGCCTTGGCGTTGACCGATTGTATAGTACATCAATCCATCATGACGACCCATTTTTACGCCATCCATTGTTACCATCTCACCTGGTTGTGCCGGTAAATATTGGCTTAAAAACTCTTTAAAATTACGTTCACCAATAAAGCAAATCCCAGTTGAATCTTTTTTGGCAGCTGTTGCAAGTCCTGCTTCAGTAGCGATTTCTCGCACCAATTTTTTCTCTAAATGTCCAATTGGAAACATGACTTTAGATAATTGGTCCTGTGACAATTGATTTAAGAAATACGTTTGATCTTTATTATTATCATGGCCACGCAGAAGTTGCGTTTCACCATTGACTTCTTTAACTTGTGCATAATGACCCGTTGCCAAATAATCTGCACCTAAACTAATCGCATGCTCTAAAAACGCTTTAAATTTAATTTCTTTGTTACACATGACGTCAGGATTTGGCGTTCTTCCAGCTTTATATTCTTCAAGGAAATACGTAAATACTTTATCCCAATATTGTTTCTCAAAATTCACCGCATAGTATGGTATGCCAATTTGGTTACAGACTTTGATCACATCGTCATAATCTTCAGTTGCAGTACACACACCATTTTCATCCGTGTCGTCCCAATTTTTCATAAAGATGCCAATGACATCATACCCTTGTTGTTTCAATAAATGAGCTGCAACGGATGAATCTACACCGCCGGACATGCCGACAACGACTCGCGTTTCTGCAGGGCTCTTTAGTTGTTGCATGTTAATCACCTTTTTCTAGTATTATTGTATGATGAAAAAGGAGCACCTAAAGTGTTGTTTATGAAACTCGAAGAAAGCCCTTCGAGTAACCAACTTTATGCTCCTGTGTTAATCAAGAAAAGAATTATTGTATACCAACTCTATAATAACTACTACTATTTAACGAGTCTTTTTACGACATCCGTTGTTCGTTGTGCAGCTAAATGAATATCTTCCAGTGTGACACCATAACCAAAACTAAAACGAATGGAGTTACGAAGTTGATTTGCTTTTTCCCCAAACATGGCCACTAACACGTGAGAAGGATCAATTGACCCTGCTGTGCACGCCGAACCACTTGAAACAGACAAGCCTGCCATATCTAAATTGACGAGCAACGATTCCACATCAGTCCCTTTAAAACTTACATTTAGAATGTGTGGAAGTGTATACTTCTCATCTCCATTTACTTCGAAAGCTAAATCCTCCTGAGTCCATGTGGAAACCATCGTTTCTTTGAATTGCTCATAAAGTTTTCGTTTTTTTACCATGGTTTGCTGAGAGATCGATACAGCTTCTGCAAATGCTAATACGCCAGGTACATTTTCTGTTCCCGCACGACGTTTTCGTTCTTGTTGACCACCGAATGTTTGGGGGTTTAGTCTTGTCCCTTTACGTTGATACATAAAGCCAATTCCTTTTGGCCCATTGATTTTATGCGACGACACAGATAACAAATCAACCTTTAACTCATCCACTGAAATCGGCAATAATCCGTATGCTTGAACTGCATCCGTATGGAAAGTTGCCGAATGCTCCTGTAACAATTCACCAATTTCTCGAATCGGTTGAATTGCTCCTACTTCATTGTTTCCAAGCATAATCGTCACCAATATCGTATCATCACGCAATGCTTGTTTGACATCCTCTATGGATATACGTCCATGTTCGTTAACAGGTAAATACGTGACGTCAAATCCTTCTTTCTCCAACTTTTCACACGCATGCAAAACCGCATGATGTTCAATTTGAGAAGTAATGATATGATTGCCATCTTTTCTGCGGGCATATGCCGTTCCGAAAATCGCTAAATTATCCGCCTCGGTACCACCACTCGTCATCACAATCTCGTGATCATTAGCCCCGATACTCGCCGCTAGACGATCTCGAGCTTTATCTAATTGTTTTCGTGCATCACGACCTGTAGCGTGGATGCTGGATGGATTGCCAAAGTCTTGTTCCATTGTTATAACGAGTTTTTCAATGACTTTTGGATGCACGGGCGATGTCGCTGCGTGATCTAAGTATATTCGATTCATCTCGTACTCCTTTATATATAATACATGTATCCGTCATCAGACGGTGTATCTTCATAAGCTGCTAAATCTTCGATTGTTGTCGTATCCAAAACGTTTTTTACCGCATCACGTATGCGGAGCCATAATTCCCGCTGTGGAGGTGGTTCATTTTCAATTCCTTCAACTGGTTGAATCGGCCCTTCTAAGACACGAATCACATCCCCCGCAGAAATCAAATGTGGAGGTTTTGACAACATATATCCTCCGTGTGCTCCCCTAACACTTTTGACAAGCCCAGAATTTCGCAGTGGTGAGACTAATTGTTCCAAATAAGCTTCTGATAAATCATTGTCTGCTGCTATTTTACGGAGTGGCAAAGGACCGTCTCCCATATGCTTGGCTAACTCAATCATAATCGTTAAACCATAACGACCTTTTGTCGAAATTTTCACGTTAATCACCTCAAGAAATCCTTCAAATTCATTCCTACAGTATAGCACATTTCCGACCAATCGCCTGTGTAATGACTTTTCACAAGTAAACACGTATAATAGAGAACAAACGTACGAATTTAGGAGGTGCTCAGGTTGCAAAATGAACCACTTGCCTATCGCATGAGACCGCAAAAATTAGATGAAATCGCTGGACAACAGGACATTATTGGAAAAAACACTCCTTTATATAAGATGATTGATCATGGACATGTGCCCTCCATGTTGTTATACGGTGAACCAGGAATTGGCAAGACATCCCTTGCTTATGCAATAGCTGGGACATGTAACCTCCCGTTCATTGCTTTAAACGCTACACGGTCAGGAAAGAAAGATATTGAAGATGTTGTTGCGGAATCCCGTGTGACAGGAAAAGTATTGTTGTTTTTGGATGAAATCCATCGTTTTAATAAATTGCAACAAGATGCATTGCTACCGCATGTTGAAAGTGGTGCGATTGTATTGATCGGGGCGACGACTGAAAATCCATTCCATGATGTAAACCCCGCGATTCGTTCTCGCTGTGGTGAAATCAAACAACTAAAACGTTTATCGGCTCAAGACTTATTAACACTGATCGAACGTGCACTAAGTGACGAAAAACGAGGACTTGGTCGCCAAACCATTCAAATAACCGAAGAACAGCAACTGAAAATTGCTGAAGCAGCAAATGGAGATGCACGTAAGGCGTTGACGCTACTTGAATCCGTTGTTTCTGCATCTGATGAAGAAGATGGTGTCACTATTGTGGACGAATCTCTTTTGCAAAACTTAGTCGAACGTATTGGCGTTTTCGGTGACAAAAAAGGATCGCATTTCTACAATTTACTGTCAGCTCTGCAAAAATCAGTCCGTGGAAGTGACGTCAATGCAGCCATGTATTATTTAGCCCATTTACTCGAAAATGGAGATTTAGTTGCTGTATCAAGACGACTTCTCGTAATGGCATATGAAGATATCGGCGTCGCAAATCTTGCTGTCGGTGGACATGTACTGGCAAGCATACAAGCCGCCGAACGATTGGGATTACCAGAAGCACGCATACCACTGGCCAATGCCGTTGTAGAGATGTGTCTTTCTGAGAAATCCAATTCAGCGTATAAAGCGATCGATGCAGCTATTGCGTCCATTCATGCAGGAAAAGTTGGGGACATTCCAAGTCACCTAAAAGACACTCACTACGCTGGTGCAGCAGCACTTGGGCATGAAGGATATGTGTACCCGCACAACACACCGATAGGAACATTTGGGGGCTGGGCAAATCAAACGTACTTGCCTGACAACTTACTCGGTTCGAAGTTTTACACTCCCGTAGTTGCAGGTGAGGAGAAGAAACTTGCTGGGATCTATCATAAGTTAGAGAGCTTTAAAGGGAAAAAGACCTGAATCGAAAGTGATTCAGGTTTTTTTTGTTGAAAACCTTTTTTGTACGATGAAGTGTGAGGGGATTAGGAGAAAAATGGTTAGTTGATCAGGTTAGACCAATAGTTGATCAGGTTACGACATTTGTTGATCAAGTTATCAAGAGATTGGTGACAATTCGAAGACGAATCACGAAGATTAATCCAAAATTGAAGAGTTGCGACATAAAACAGAGAAGTTGCGACCAATACCAAGAGAGTTGCGACATAAAACCGAAAAGTTGCGACAAAAATCATGCAAGTTGCGACTATCATCTCAAAAAATGTTGCCGCTATAGAAAATTCCCATTAAAACGCAAAAAATCAACCCCTCCATATCGTGAGGGGCTGATTTTTTATGAACGAATTCGTTTCACAGGAATTTCTTTTGTTATATCGTTAATAACCCAACTTGCTGCGATTAATCCTACAACGGATGGAACAAAAGCGTTCGACGATGGAGGCATTTTTGCTTTTCGAATTGTTGCGTCTGGTTTCCCTACTGTGCCAACTACATCCTCTCGAACGACAATCGGGCTTTCATCAGAGAAGACTACAGGAATACCTTTGCGAATGCCATCTTTACGGAGTTTTGTGCGGATGATTTTCGCTAATGGATCTGTATTTGTTTTTGAAATGTCGGCGATTTTAAATCTTGTTGGGTCAGTTTTGTTTGCTGCTCCCATGCTTGAAATCATTTTCACTCCGCGTGCTAAACATTCTTTCATCAAATGGATTTTGTAAATGATCGTGTCTGATGCATCTATGACGTAATCCAGGTTATGACTGAAAAATTCTTCAAATGTTTCTTCAGTGTAGAACATATGTAAATCATGTACTTCACACTCAGGGTTAATATCCAATATTCGTTCTTTCATGACTTCCGATTTAGAGCGACCTACTGTTGATGTGTATGCAACTAATTGGCGATTGATATTTGTAATATCCACATTGTCTTTATCGACAAGAATGATTTTTCCAATGCCGCTACGTGCACAAGCCTCAGCAGCAAAAGAACCTACGCCACCAACACCAAGTATTGCGACGGTGGTGTTTCTATATAAATCTACGCCCTCTTTACCGACGGCTAATTCATTTCTTGAAAACTGATGTAACATTTTTTTACCTCTCAATCTATATCTTTTTAGTCGGATTTATACTCAATAAAAACCCCCTAGCCTTATAGATAGCTAGAGGGATTATACATAATGAAAGGACGAATCCCAATTGTGCCGTCATTATGGTATCGTTTTGAACCCGCAAACAGCAGGTGGGTATCCACTTCATAACTTTAAAAGTCCCCTGGGGGCATGTTTGCCATTACGAAAGGAGGATTCCCGACGATATAATTGTTCGGTCAAAAGCGATTGGCAATAAACGAACACATCAGGATTCGTGTTACAAGTATCTTATCATAGCTATTTTAGAAATTCAACCACTTATTCAACCGATTTTGCATTTTTCTGAAGATTTATCGCTAATGATAAATCTTTTAATTGTTCCTCAGAAACTGGACTTGGAGCTTTCGTTAAAATGTCACTCGCACTCGCTGTTTTAGGGAAAGCAATTGTGTCGCGTAAGTTTGTACGACCAGCCAGTATCATAACAATCCGGTCTAAACCAAAGGCAATCCCACCATGTGGAGGGGTTCCATATTCGAATGCTTCCATTAAGAATCCAAATTGAGCTGTCGCTTCTTCTTTTGAGAATCCTAAAATGCTGAACATTTTTTCTTGAATATTACGCTCATAAATCCGTAATGATCCCCCACCAAGTTCGTAGCCATTTAATACTAAGTCGTACGCTTGAGCACGTACTTCCGCTGGATTTGAATCCATTAATTCGATGTCCTCGACAAATGGCATCGTGAATGGATGATGTGCTGCATAATAGCGCCCATCCTCAGCGTCGTATTCAAATAACGGCCAGTCAACGACCCAAAGGAATGCAAACTTGCTTTCATCAATCAACTGAAGTTCTTTACCCAATTTCAAGCGTAGAGCACCTAAAGAATCGGCAACAACCGATTTTTTATCAGCCACAAATAATAATAAGTCTCCAGCTTCGGCTTGAAGTGTCTCTGCCAATTTCTCCCCGGCTTCACCTTCAAAGAATTTAGCGATTGGACCCTTTAGTCCTTCTTCATCTACTTTTAACCAAGCTAAACCTTTTGCTCCATAAACTGCCGCAAAGACACCTAATGCATCAATATCTTTTCTGGAATAGTTAGCTGCAGCACCTTTGACGTTGATTGCTTTTACTTGTCCTCCGTTTTCAACAGCCCCCGCGAAAACTTTAAATGAAGAATCTGCAACCAATGATGAAACGTCTTGTAATTCTAAGCCAAAGCGAACGTCTGGTTTATCTGAACCAAAACGGTCCATTGCTTCTGTATACTTCATACGTTGGAATGGTGTTTCGATCTCGATGCCTTTTACATCTTTCATGACCTTTTTCATCATGCGTTCGTTCTGTTCCAGAATTTCGTCCATTGACATGAAACTCATTTCCATATCGATTTGTGTGAATTCCGGTTGACGATCTGCACGTAAATCTTCATCACGGAAACAACGGGCAATTTGGTAATATTTTTCAATTCCTGATACCATCAGCATTTGTTTGAATAATTGTGGCGACTGAGGTAATGCATAAAATTCTCCTTCGTGAACACGGCTTGGCACCAAATAATCACGTGCTCCTTCAGGTGTTGATTTCGTTAAAATTGGTGTTTCCACTTCCAGGAATGCTTCTTCATCCAAGAAACGACGAATCGCTTTTGTTACTTCTGAACGCATTTTTAATGTGTCATACATTACAGGACGACGAAGGTCCAAATAACGATATTTTAATCGTAAGTCTTCATTGACATCTGTTTTATCTTCAATAGCGAAAGGTGGGTTTTTTGCTTCATTGATGACAGTAACTTGAGTTGCTTGCACTTCAATACGACCCGTTTTCATGTTCGGGTTTACTTGGGACTCTTGACGTGCAACTACTTCACCGCTTATTTCAACTACATATTCATTGCGAAGTTTATCACCGATTACCAGGGCCTCCTCAGAGATTGCGGGATTGATTACGATTTGAACAATCCCTGTACGGTCACGGAGGTCAACGAAAATGAGTCCACCAAGGTCACGTCTTTTTTGTACCCATCCTTTTAATACCACTTGTTGTCCGATTGCTTGTTCTGCTACTTCTCCACATGGATGTGTACGTTTTGTCATGCTAATTCCCCCATTGCTTTAATTACGATTTCGTTATAGTTTTGTACAATTTCTTCAAATGTCATTTCCTGTTGTTTACCGGTTGCTAAATATTTTAAAGAAACTTTGCCAGTCTCCAGTTCATTATCTCCGATGACAACAGAGAATTTTGCATTTAGACGATCGGCTGACTTCATTTGTGCTTTTACTTTACGGTCCAAATAATCCATTTCTGCAGAGATATTGTGTTGACGGAGTTCCGATACGAATGATACAGCTTTATCTTTTGCTGCTTCACCCATTGCCACTACATAAATATCCAATGCATCAAGAATTGAGAAATTTAATCCTTCAGCTTCTAATGCCAATAGTAGTCGTTCAATACTCATCCCAAAACCTATTCCTGGAGCCTCGGGACCACCTAAGTCTTCAACAAGTCCGTTATAACGGCCGCCTCCGGCAAGTGTCGTAATGGCACCAAAACCTTCGCCTTCACTCATGATTTCGAATGCTGTATGATTGTAATAATCAAGACCACGCACTAAGTTCGGATCCAATTCATATCCAACCTGTAATATGTCCAAGTAATGTTTTACTTTCTCGAAATAGGCTGCAGACTCTTCATTTAAGTAATCAGGTAGTTTCGGTGCTGTGCTCATTAATGGATTTTCACGATCCACTTTACAGTCCAGAATGCGAAGAGGATTCTTTTGCAAGCGATTTTGACAATCCGTGCAAAAACCTTCGATATGGGGAGCAAAATGTGAAATCAGTGCATCTCGATGTGCTTGTCGGCTTTCCAAGTCACCCAGCGAGTTAATGACTAACTTAATCTTTTTCAATCCAGCCTTTTTATATACGCTCATCGCTAATGCCATTACTTCTGCATCAATTGCGGGATCTTTACTGCCTATTGCTTCGATTCCGAATTGTACGAATTGACGATAGCGTCCTGCTTGTTGTCGTTCATAACGGAACATCGGTCCCATGTAGTACAATTTAACAGGTTGATTTGGCAACCCAAATAATTTGTTTTCTACAAATGAACGAACAACTGATGCCGTTCCTTCTGGACGCAATGTTAATGAACGATTTCCTCTATCTGTAAAGGTGTACATTTCTTTTTGAACGATATCTGTTGTATCCCCAACACTTCGAGTAAATAGTTCGGTATGTTCAAAAATTGGCGTTCGAATTTCTTTGTATTGATATAAATTACACGTATCGCGAATGAGTTGTTCTACTGCTTGCCATTTCTCTGTTTCACCCGGTAATAAATCTTTCGTTCCTCTTGGCACATTAATCGACATGTAATGGGCTCCTCTCATTGACAAAATAAAAAAGCTCCCGCCCCTCGCGCACATACGCAAGGGACGAGAGCTATTGTAAGCTTCCGCGGTTCCACCCTAGTTGACACAAAATTCTTGTGTCCTCTCAAGTCCGGATAACGGCCGGTTCCGTTTTCGCCTACTACATACATTTCGTATGTTTCGACGAAAAGCCTTTCAAGTGTTGTTCACTGAGTGCTTCTGTAGGAAAGATTTCAGCCACGTCTTTCCCTCTCTTGACAGCGTATTAAACAGCTACTTTCTTGGTCATTGGCACTTTGTTTGTTTCAGATTATACCTTATCTTAATAACTGTTCAAAAGAAAGTCAACCTTTTTCAAAAAGGGATAGTTTTTTTGTGACTCAATCAGTACAATGAAGGAAAGGAGGAAATAATGAGAAAATTTCATCTTAAAAAACACATAAACATATTATTAGCCATTATTTTATTATTATCCCTGACTTTGCCATCAAACACACAAGCAGGTGGCGCAGAAGTCCAATCAACCGTATCAAATTTGCATATGCGATCGGGTCCTGGTCTAGCCTATCCGATTATCGCTTCACTTCAGAGGGGTGATCGTATGCTGGTTCTTGACCAACAAAATGATTGGATTAAGGTTCGAAAAGGCTCTGCTGAAGGCTGGGTAGCTTCATGGTATACAAAGCAACTTGGAGAAAAGAATCAACAATCCGGACAATTTGTCGTATCAAAAGTTGACCGATTAAATGTTCGTTCGCAAGGTTCCACTGATGCTGCTGTGCTGACACAGCTATCAGCGGGTCAACAAGCCACACTACTTCGCGATCATGGGAATTGGGTTGAAATTTCAGTTAACCAAGTTCAAGGTTTTGTAGCAAAAGAATACATAACAATCCAACAAAACGAATCGAAACCTGCAACACCCCAAGTATCGAATAGCAATCAATTTGAAGTATCTGTAAATAGCTTAAATGTCCGCTCTAAAGCAGACTTATCTGCCAAGAAAGTAGGACGGATCAGCCAAGGTGAACGTTACAAAGTGCTTGAAAAACAACATAATTGGGTGAAAATCCAACTTTCTAAAAATGAAAGCGGATGGGTCTACTCATTTTATGGAACGTTCACAGCTTCAGCTGCTACTAGCACCACTGAAAAAGTTCAAGTTAGTAAACCGGTAGAATCAAAGGCAATCTTAATTTTGCATAATGGGACAAACATTCGCTCAAATCCATCCACTTCGAGTGAAGTGGTGTATCGAGCCAATGCGGGTGAATCATTTAGTACGGTTGGACAAAGTGGTGATTGGTATGAGATAAAAACGCCTGATGGGGCAACAGGGTTTATTGCGAACTGGGTTGTCTCTTCAAATTCTACAGAAGAAGAACCACAACAACAAAAACAAGAAGAACGAAAAAAAGGGACCTTAAAAGGGTTGTCCATCGTCATTGATCCAGGTCACGGAGGAAATGATCATGGAACCACGGGTGCTCGAGGAACAGACGAAAAAGGCATCACGTTGAGTACGTCGGAAATGTTAGCTAGTAAACTGCGTGCAGCCGGTGCAACTGTCGTGATGACTCGTAACTCTGATGTGTATGTGGACTTGCGTAAACGCGTAGCCATCGGTCATCAACTAGCTGCTGATGCCTTTATCAGCGTTCATTACGATGCAACTGATAGTAGTTCCATCAACGGATTTACTACGTACTACATGCATGGCTATCAAAAAGGCTTAGCAAGAAGTGTCCATGAATCCCTAGGAGAAAAAATTTCATTGCGTGATCGTGGCACTCAACCCGGGAACTACCTCGTATTACGAGAAAATCGTCAACAAGCAATTTTAATCGAATTAGGATTCTTGAGTAACTTATCGGAAGAGCGTGCGGTAACGACTGAACAATTTAGAGAACAAGCTACATTGGGTATTTATAATGGCGTCGTTAACTATTTTGATGACCAATTAGATTAATTCAAATCGAAAAGAATGCTCGCCCACAATTTAGTGGACGAGCATTTTTTATCATTTTATTTAGATTCAACAATTAACGTAACCGGACCATCATTGGTGAGTGATACCTTCATCATTGCACCGAAAACTCCGGTCTCGACATGTAATTGCAGTCTTCGAAGTTCTTCGTTAAAGAATTCCCATAACGGTTTTGCTATATCTGGTTTCGCCGCTTCACTAAAACTTGGACGTCTCCCTTTACGCGTATCACCATATAAGGTGAATTGTGAAATGGATAAAATGGAACCACCCACTTCAAAGATCGAGTGATTCATCTTCCCTTCTTCATCTTCAAATAACCGAAGATTGGCTACTTTTTCCGCTACATAACGTACATCTTCTTTAGTATCTTCATGCGTTATGCCAACGAGCAGAACAAACCCTTTTTCAATTTGTCCAGTGATTTCACCGTCTACTTCTACTTTTGCTTGTAAACTACGTTGTAATACGACTCTCATAACTAAACAATTCCTCAGTTCGTCATTCGTTGCACAAAGTAAATATCCGGTATTTGTTTAATGCGTTCCACAACCCGATGCAAATGTGCAATATTGACAATCAGTATCGTCATATTAATCGTCGCAATTTTATCACGATCCGCTTTCCCGCTAACTGCAGAAATATTCGTTTTTGATTCATTGACGACTTGCATCACTTCATTTAATAATCCCGGACGATCAAAAGCGGAAATCTCAATATCAACTTGATACTCTTTACGAGTCGTGGCTAATGTTTGACCCCACTCAACATCAATAATTCGTTCATTCGTATATTCGTCATGTACATTTGGACAATCTGAACGGTGAACAGAAACACCGCGCCCTTTCGTGATGAATCCCACGATATCATCTCCTGGTACAGGACGACAACAACGGGATAATCGGATAAGCAAGTTATCGATTCCTTTAACAATTACGCCGGATTCAGTCGCTTTGCGCAAGCTTGGTGTGTTCATTTCTTTGGTGATTTTTTCTAAGGCTACTTCATGATCCCGAATTTTTCGCATTTTTTCTGCTAATCGATTCACAACCTGTTGAGCAGTAATCCCATTAAAACCAACTGCAGCATACATATCTTCTTCACTTGCAAAATTGAATTTCTCACACACACGTTTAATGTTTTCGTTAACCAGTACTTCTTTCACATCAAAATCTTGTACTCTAATTTCTTTTTCGATCATTTCCCGCCCTTTATGGACATTGTCTTCACGAAGTTGCTTCTTGAAGAATTGTTTAATTTTATTTTTTGCTTGTGACGATTGAGCAATTTTCAACCAATCCCGACTTGGACCAAAGGATTGTTTGGACGTTAATATTTCGATAATATCGCCAGTCTTTAATTTTGTATCTAGCGGTACCATTTTCCCGTTTACTTTAGAACCGATTGTTTTATTGCCGATTTCCGAGTGAACTCGGTATGCAAAATCAATCGGTACAGAACCAGCAGGAAGTTCCAATACATCACCTTTTGGCGAAAATACATAGACCATATCTGAGAACAAATCGAATTTCAGAGATTCCATAAATTCTTCCGCATTTGAAGACTCACTTTGATATTCCAAAATTTCACGGAACCAGGTAAGTTTCGAGTCAACAGATTTATTAGTAGGTTCAACCGTCTTGCCTTCTTTATATGCCCAGTGAGCAGCAACTCCGAATTCAGCAATGCGATGCATTTCAATTGTACGAATTTGCACCTCTAATGGATCGCCTTGGGGGCCAATAACCGTTGTATGAAGCGATTGGTATAAATTTTGTTTAGGCATGGCAATATAATCTTTGAAACGACCAGGCATTGGTTTCCAAAGTGTATGGATGATCCCAAGAACCGCGTAACAATCTTTGATGCTTTCTACCGTTATTCGCACAGCAAGTAAATCATAGATTTCGTTAAATTGTTTGTTCTGGAGTACCATTTTTTTATAAATGCTGTAGATGTGTTTAGGTCGACCAAATAAATCGGCCGCGATTTCTACATCACTTAATTCAACTTTGATATCTTCCATGACATGATTTAAATATTCTTCACGTTCTGTTCGCTTACGTTTCATCAAATTCACAATTCGGTAATATTGCTGTGGATTTAGATAGCGTAACGCGATATCTTCTAATTCCCATTTTATAGTAGAAATTCCTAAGCGATGTGCAAGGGGAGCGAAAATTTCAAGTGTTTCACTCGCTTTAATCCGTTGTTTTTCGACCGGTTGGAATTTTAAAGTACGCATGTTGTGTAGACGGTCTGCCAGTTTTATTAAGATCACGCGGATATCTTGTGCCATTGCAACGAACATTTTACGATGATTTTCCGCTTGCTGTTCTTCTTTTGACATATATTTTATTTTGCTTAACTTTGTGACACCCTCAACTAACATAGCCACTTCTTCGCTAAATTCACGAACGAGATCTTCTCTTAGGATCTCGGTATCTTCAACGACATCATGTAAAAAACCGGCAGCTACTGTTGCAGGATCCATTTGTAGTTCGGCTAAAATCCCCGCTACTTGAATTGGGTGGATAATATATGGCTCCCCCGATTTTCTAAATTGTTCCCGATGAGCGTATTCCGCCATTTCATACGACTTTTTGACAATTTGAACGTTTTTGTCATTCATGTACGTAGCGACAATTGCGAACACTTCTTCAACAGTTAATACTTGGTCTTTCGCCATGTTGATTCACCAGACTCCATTCACTTTTCGAAATATGTATATAAAGTCTATTGTATATTAGAAAAACACAGTTTGCACCCACGATGGTTTAATCTGTTGTATTTTCTTATACTGAAATCCGTTAAATTTTCAGCTGTTTTTCAGTTCAAAAAAAGAACGGACTCGTAAAGTCCATCCTTTATAAGCTTAATATTGCATTAACGTACAAATGTCGTAACCTTTTAATTTTTCACGACCATTAAGGTATGTTAACTCGATTAAAAATGCACACCCGACAACGATTCCGCCCATTTGTTCGATCATTTTAATCGTTGCTTCAACCGTACCACCCGTTGCAAGTAAGTCGTCTACGATGATTACGCGTTGACCAGGTTTGATTGAATCTTTGTGCATTGTTAAAACATTTGATCCGTATTCTAGCGCATATTCCGCACGAATTACTTCACGAGGCAGTTTTCCTTCTTTACGTACAGGAGCAAAACCTAATTCCATCGCATAAGCAACAGGACAACCAATTATAAATCCGCGAGCTTCGGGTCCTGCAATCATATCTGCGTTGACAGTCTTCGCGTATTCTACGATTTGGTCCGTCGCATATTTGAATGCTTTCCCATTATCCATAATGGTTGTAATATCTTTAAATCGAATTCCAGGTTTTGGCCAATCTTCTACTATTGTTACATATTGCTTTAAATCCATTACTGCTCCTCCTCGCGAACGGGCTGCTTGGCAAGCCGTTCATCAAACCATTGTCTTAGTTCCATATATGGTGCATAGATCAACTTTTGTTCAAGTTGAATTTGTTTTTCGCGCAATTGATAGACTGTTGCCGTTGCAAGGTCCCGTTTTTCGGTCGTTTTTTGCATGTCAATTCGTCCATTGTTTATTTTAACAAAACCAAGCTCAAAAAACACCTCTGTCATAAAAAATAATGTACTTGGGCTCCAACCTTTGTGTTTTGCCAGCTCATTTACATGCTCCTGCAAGTCAAATGAAGGACGTTTTGCTAAAAATCCAAAATACCATTTAAAGTGATCACGACTAGGCATGCCTTCGAAATAGCTTGAGTCTGGTGCATAAAAATGAGCATAAATACGCTTCGGTTGAATATGCGTCAAGATTGTCTCCAACATCCGTTCCTCTTGAGGAGTATCGAGTAAAACGATATACGGTTTTGGAGATGGCATTTCTTGATTTTCAGAAATGAGCGTAATCTCTATATTTAAAAGCGATTCAAAATGTTGGACAGTTTTCTTATTAAACGCCAGATACAATGTTTGTTCCGCTTGGATCATTTGACTCCAACGATTCACTTGGCGAATCCCACGAATATCGTATAGTTGCCATTCATCCGTTTGGACATCTTCAATCATGAATTGTGGTTTCTTACGCCCGTTCCATTCATTGACCTGAAGATCACCAATAAAGGACACAGCTACACCAGGAGTGATTTCATCAGCTAAATGACCTTTACTAAACCCTACTGCATCCAGCGTATGAGGACCAGTGGCAAGTTCCATTTTTACATGGTTTTGATTGGCACCGATTTTTCTCATGGAAGATACATTGACTTTTTCAATACAGTACATCGGTTTTGGAAAATCCATACCAAAAGGTCCAAGTTGTTTTAACGAGTCAATCGTCGCTAAATCAATTTCATCCAAGCTAATAGAAATGTCGATTTGTTGGATCGGTTGTAGGTCGTCTTCTGACAAGGTTTCCTGAGCTTGCTGTTGTAAACGTTCCCTTAAAAGATCTACATACTCCAGCTGAAGCGTCATCCCCGCGGCCATTGGATGCCCCCCAAAGTGAGGCAGGATATCACGGTTTTTCGCAAGTTCATTAAATAAATGGAACCCTTCAATACTACGTGCAGAACCTTTAGCAATTCCTTTTTCCGAATCAATTCCTAGAACAATCGTTGGACGGTAATATTTTTCCACAAGACGAGAAGCCACAATCCCTACGACTCCTGGATTCCACCCCTCTTTCGCCACAATAATCACAAGCGGATCTTGACCAATTTCACCCGATTCCACCATAGCCATTGCCTCTTCAGTCATTTGACTAACAATCGCTTGACGTTCTTTGTTATGTGTATCTAGTACTTTAGCAAGTGAAGCCGCTGTGACTGAATCGGTTGTTAAAAACATCTCGACTCCTGGTGCTGCCTCAGCTAGACGTCCAAGTGCATTGATTCGCGGACCGAACAAGAAACCAATCGTTTCTTCGTCAATTAGATTTTGTTCAGTTCCAGCAATTTGGCACAGTGCTTTAATGGCTGGACGAGAGGTAGTTCGGAGTTGTTGAATTCCTTTTTGAACAAAATAACGATTCTCATCTTGTAAAGAAACCAAATCGGCTACTGTCCCGATCGCAACTAATTCAAACAGTTGTTTAGGAACTTCACCAAGCAAGGCATGAGCAACTTTAAATGCCACACCAACTCCAGCAAGCTCACCGAATGGATAACTACCAAGCGGATGCCTTGGATGGATAATAGCATCAGCAGGTGGAAGAATGTCGCCCGGTTCATGGTGATCCGTTACAATCACATCCATACCCAAATCTTTCGCGAATTGAATTTCACTGATTCCCGAAATTCCGTTATCCACGGTAATAATTAAATTCACACCATCTTCGTACGCTTCTTTAAACAGACGCTCACTCGGTCCATACCCATCAATAAATCGATTTGGAATCGCGAATGTCACATGTGCATTTAGTTGTTGAAGAGCGGTCATCATCACAGTTGTACTTGTAACCCCATCGGCATCGTAGTCACCGTACACTAAAATCAGCTCATCGTTGTCTATTGCCTTTTTAATACGTGTGACGGCTTTCTCCATATCGTACAAAAGATAAGGATCATGCATGGTGGTTTCATCCATATATAAAAATGCTTTCGTTAGTTCAGTATCTGTAAAGCCTCGAGAGGCCAGTAGTTTTGCGGACACAGCTGGGATTTTTAATGTTTGCTGTAAATGTTGAACGACTTGTTCATCTGGTCGTCCCATTCTCCATCTTTTTTTAGATTCAATCATTTTAGTCACATCCTCATCACTTTATTATAACTCATTCCACATGTGATGTAAGGGAAGAAAGTGGTATGGGTGGAAATAGAGGTGGATATGATCAGTTGATCAAGTCAAGTCAAGAGTTGATCAAGTCATACAGATTGTTGATCAAGTCACGTCGCAAGTTGATCAGGTCTTCCAAAATCTCTTTCCCAAAAATTCCCCATAAAAAATACACTCGCGATGAGTGCATTTTCTCCGGAAGTTAACTTGTTGATTTAATATCCCCAGATTTTTTAACATCTAATGTCTCTTTTAAATCATGTGAATCTTGGTGTCGCATGGGTGTGCTTTTATTTAGTGCGGAAATCTCATTTTGCTGCGTAGCGATGAGTGATTCCTTGATGGTATTGTCTTTTTCAAGATGTTTGACGCGACGTTGTAAGACAAACGAGCGGAAGATTGCCACCGAACCACTGACTAGAGCACCCAGTAATGCGGAACCTAATATGACTAAAATGAGTGGCCATTGGGCTGTGCCAAACACGTAATTGACTGGAACAGGGTCCACATTTACGACGGCAAAAATTGCAACTATAACAGCAAAAATAAGTGCGAGCAATAAAGACCATTGAAATTTCATTTATATTCAGTCCCCCTTTATAGTTGATGCATTCGTTCCATTATACCCACAAAAAAAGGAACAAAGTATAGTCACCTATACCCTGTTCCAATTCTTTTATAAACCATTATACGACTGGCTCGTCAGAACCCCATTTTTTCTTGTTCTCATCTGCTTCCACATCAATTGCCCCACGTTTATTTAGTTCACGTTTCTTAAGCACGTACCAAAGCTGTGCAGCAATGAAGATGGATGAATACGTACCCGCAATTAAACCGATTAACAAAGCGATTGAGAAGTTTTGAATTGCATCTGCACCGAATAACATCAATGCAACAACTACAAACACAACAGTTAAGACGGTATTTACAGACCGGCCAAGCGTTTGACGAAGAGATTTATTAACAATAATCGCCAATTCTTTTGCATCTTCAATTTTCTTCGAACGTCTCATATTTTCACGAATACGGTCAAACGTAACAATTGTATCATTGATCGAGTAACCCACGATTGTCAGAATCGCGGCAATAAACGTAATATCGACTTCCAATCGGAAAATACTGAACAACGCAACCATAAAGAATGCATCATGCAGGAGTGCTACAATCGCTGCTACACCCATTTTCCATTCGAAGCGGAAAGCTGTGTAAATGATAATGCCCAGTGATGCGTAGATTAGTGCATATATCGCATTTTTCACTAGCTCTTTTCCGACTGTAGGAGATACTGTGCTGATGTTTGGCTCTACACCGTAATCTTCTTTGATCGTAGATTTCAAACCATTTATTTCTTCTTGTGAGAAATCTTCTACGAAACGAATTACCCCAATTTCACTATTCTCTCCTGAAATGACAATATCTTCTGAAGGATGTTCAATTGACTCTAAATAAGTAATCACTTCTTCTTTTGTTAAGGAGTCTTCGGACAAGATTTCCACTCGTGTACCACTTGAGAAATCAATTCCTAAATTCAAACGGAAAACACCGACCAAGATCATCCCAATGATGATAAATACGATTGAAGCTGTAAAGAATTTTTTTCTAGAGTGAACAAAATCATAACGATCGAACTTAGTTGGTAAATCTAAAGCACTAAATTCTTCATCAGCATGATGAATAGTTGACTTGTTAATACCAAATAGCCAAGTCTTACCATCAAATATTCCACTATTAACAAGTAGACCTAGAAGTAATCGAGATCCCCAGATAGCTGTGATAAAGCTTACTAAAATACTGATAATTAAAGTCGTCGCGAATCCTTTAACTGAGCTTGTCCCAAAATAGAACAACACAACTGATGCTAATAAGGAGGTTATATTGGCATCAAAAATTGCGGAGAACGAATCCTTCGCACCATTCTTGAATGCGACTTTAATTGATTTACCAATGCGTAGCTCTTCTTTTATTCTTTCATACGTGATGATATTCGCATCAACTGCCATACCTACACCGAGTACTAGTGCCGCAATTCCTGGCAAGGTCATAACACCATTGATTAATTCAAATATCAGTAAGTTTAAGTATACAAAAACTGCCAATGTGATAAGCGCGACTACACCAGGTAGACGATAATAAAGGAGCATAAATAATCCTACAAGTGTAATACCTATAATACTGGCAAATACCGTCGATTGTAATGCTTTTTCACCGAACTGAGCCCCAACTGATGTAGAATATGTTTCCACTAATTTCACAGGCAATGCACCCGCATTTAATATGCCTGATAAATTCTTCGTTTCATCTACAGTAAATGATCCAGAAATTTCAACACCGGTAGAGTTGATACGTTGAGAAACTTGTGGACTTGAAACAAATTTCGGTTCTTCTTTTACTGCTTCTGCAGCATATGAATCTACACCTTCTTCAAAATCCAACCAAATAACCAATAAGTTTGTCCCTAAAGGCATTTGGCTAATTTTTTGCGTGACGTCTGCAAATTTAGAAGCATCTTTCAATTCAAGCGTTACGATCGGAGCTCCTTTATCATCAAAAGATGCCTTCGCTCCGCCTTCTTTTAAATCCGCACCATCTAACATCAAATTATCCTCAACATCACGGAACGTTAAGTTCGCTTGAGTCGATAATAATTCACGAGCTGATTCTTGATCTTCAACCCCCGCTAACTGCACACGGATACGATCTTTACCTTCAACTTGAATAACTGGTTCACTGACTCCCAACACGTTAATACGGTTAGATAGAGCTTGTGCTGTATCAGCTAATACACCCTCAGTTATTTTCTGATTGTCTTTTAAAGGTTGGACTTCGTAAAGCACTTCGAAACCGCCTTGTAAATCCAATCCTAGTTTAATATCTTTGACAATCGATGATGTCGTAGTACTAATTGAAGCCGCAAATACTACGATGAGTAATAAAAATGCGATGATTCGGCCTCTTGTTTTCATATGTATTATTCCTCCTCAACTTGTCAAATGGTAATCAAAAACTACCACTCTCGAAAAAAAGCGCAACATGGTTATTATGAAACACGTTACGCTACGTGTCAAATGTCCTTAAGATTCTGACGATTTCGAAAGTGATTCGCCTGGTCTTACGGCTTTAATGCTTGGCTTGAAAAGTGATTGAATGTCGCCCTGATTGAGTTCAGAGAACCAATTCGAAGTCCTTTGTTCTTCAATTTGAGTGTGAGTCATGTATTGTGCTGGCGATATTTCCAAAATATCATTGACCATCTCATAGACTTTCATTTCGGGAATGTCACGTTTTCGCCACTTTTTTTTGATACAGTAGTTCCAAAGATCCATTTCTGTCACCGCGTTATATTGATACAAACGAAATTCGAAGATTTTACTCTCTAATGCTGGACGCACATGTTCAAATAAACTTCCATATTGGACACTCATTGAAACACTTCCTTCTTCGTCGGTTTTAAGAAACGATATTTTCGCATAGGAATATTGTATATGAAATTGCGTGACTTGAGAAGGAAGTGGCAAAATTGTCGACATTTTTACGTGGAACCATGGTTTTAATGGGCGCTGTTTTTTTATCTAAACTGTTTGGGTTTGTTTTCCGCATTCAATTTGTGCGAATTGCCGGTGAAGAAGCAGTCGGAATTTACACTGCAGCCTACCCCGCTTTTATTTTTTCCTTGCCTTAATCCAATTGGGTTTACCGATTGGCGTTGCAAAAATAACGGCTGAACTATATGCAGGAAAAAAACTAGCCGAAATACAAGGGCTCATGCGAAAAGTATGGAAATTGACATGGCTGTCGATCATCGTCTTCGGTCCTTTGTATTACTTCACGATTCCATTTGTCGCCAACAACTTACTTGAAAATGGAGCCCTAGCGAAAACCCTATACATAGGATTGCTGACCATACCGATTGCTGCATTTTCTGGGATCCTGAAAGGTTATTTTCAAGGTCTTGCAAAAGTAGAAGAAACCGCTTGGTCTCAACTCATCGAACAATTTTTACGAATTGGGCTTGTGACGTGGTTATTGCCGTATGTTGTCAACCAGTCCAGTCCCGCTTCCACCGCTGCTGCTGCAATGGGTATGGCCCTGATCGCAGAACTGTTGGCATTTCTTTACTTATGGTTTAAGTATAAACGGGTGAAAAAAGGGGAAGGCAAACAGGTTTCATATCCTTCATCTCCTATTTTACAGGTTGCACTGCCATCAGCCGGCAGTCGTTTATTTGGATCGTTTACGTGGTTTTTGGAACCGATCATTTTTATTAAAGCACTCGCAGTTGCTGGCGTTACGGCTGTTGCGGCAACCAATTTATACGGAATGATCTCAGGGGTCTTCATTCCTTTACTACTGTTTCCTGCATTTGTTCCTTACGCGTTGTCAATCGTATTAGTTCCTGCAGTCAGTGACGCTAGGGCACGTTCAGATCGGGGCATGTTGCAAGAACGTATTTCTCTTGCCATGCGAGTGTCCGCCATCACAGGATGCTTTGCAGCCACGGTTTTTTATTTACACGGAGAGCACATCGTTCGCGTTTTGTTCCATGTAAATACAGGTCAAGGGTATATGGCCCTCCTGGCACCTATCTTTTTCTTTTATTATATACAGAGTCCTTTACATGCCATTTTACAAGCCATGCATGAGGCTAAAGCTGCGATGATGAATTCGGTTTATGGTGGATTAGGAAAATTATTTATCATGTTTGTGTTAGCATCACAACCAGGTATCGAGGAAAAAGGGGCAATTATTGCGATTGGTTTTGGTGTGCTACTGACCTCCTTTTTGCATATGGCTACTTTGCGGCAAAAAAAAGAAGCCGGAATTGGCTTCAGCTTTTTTGCACTGCCGTATTTATTATTTATTATTGTAACAATCCTTCGTCCTCTTCTGTGGCCATTAGGTGAAATGCCTTGGCTCGCAGATAGTCTTGTCACAACTTTAATCCTTTTGGCAGGTTTGGTTTTATTCCGTCAAATTCATATTTCAGACATCCGATTACTGCGCAAACTTATAAAGAAGACCTAAACTTTTCTTTCATCTGCACATATAACTTCTCTCTCTCATAACTACAATAAAAAACGGTCTTTGGATCATGAATGTGTATATTCTTCAATTCATCGAGTAACCATTGTTTATCTTGTTGAATCAAATTGAGATGCCTTTCTTGAACATCGCCGTCTATAATCAGAGGTAATACTGGATGATCTCCGTCTATTTTAAATATTGATAAATTACCGGATGGCTCTAAAAATGCATATGAGACGTCTTGAATCGACCCTATTTGTTGCTCGCGAAGTTGTAGAAATAAGTCATCCAAATTGTAACGTTGTTTGCGCATAACGGATTCCATGATTTCTCCATTTCGAATGATAAGCGCAGGGTCGCCATCGATTAGATCCCTGATTTTTTTACTCTTCAATGACAAATACGATGTAATTAGCTGGATTGCCAGCAATAGAATCATAGGCATGGTGGATGCGAATAAATTCCTCTTAGGATCATCAATAGCGAATGAAGCAACTTCTGCAATCAACACAAAGATGACCAAATCCATAAGACTGAGTTCGCCAACTTCTCGTTTTCCCATCAATCTAAAAATAACTAATATTAACAAATATAGAAATATTGTCCGATAAGCAACAATAAAAAAATCTGGCATCGACATTCCTTGCATCCCCTTTTCTATCAGTATGAGAAATAGTGGGATGCAATATACAAAAAAACCTTTTTCCAAAAAGGAAAAACAGGTTTTTTTATTGTTGATTATAAAACTGCTTTTGTCTCTAATACGCGAGCAATTGCAGCACGTTCAAATTGAAGGCGTGTACCGCCTGAAATTGTAACGAATACTGTTGTGTCATCCACAGCATCTACTGTCGCGTGAAGGCCACCTACCGTGACGATACTATCCCCACGTTTTAAGCTTGATTGCATTGAAGCAGTTGTTTTTTGACGTTTTTGTGCAGGTCGGATAATGAAAAACCACATTACGACGAACATCAAAATGATTGGCGATAAGCCAATTAGTGTTTCACCCATTCTTTATTTCCCCCTTTCTCTCTATACAGACAGTATACTAGATTCAGAAATTTTTCGCATTAGGTTTATTGTAGCCATATTGTTCGAAAAATTCTTCACGGAAGTCTCCAAGACGATCTTCGCGAATTGCTTGTCGCACTTGCTTCATCAAGTCCATTAAGAAATGCAAGTTGTGATATGAAGTTAATCGCAAACCAAACGTTTCTTCGGCTTTGATTAAGTGGCGAATATATGCACGAGAATAATTTTTACATACATAGCAGCTACAGTTTTCATCAATTGGTCCGAAATCACGAGCATATTGAGCACTTTTCACTACCAATCGCCCATTACTCGTCATTAATGTTCCATTACGTGCAATACGTGTAGGTAGGACACAGTCAAACATATCGACACCGCGGATGGCACCATCAATGAGTGAGTCTGGTGAACCTACGCCCATTAAGTAACGAGGCTTGTCTGCCGGCAAGAAAGGCGTCGTGAATTCAAGAACACGATTCATGACATCCTTTGGTTCCCCAACAGAAAGTCCACCAATGGCATACCCAGGAAAATCCAATGAAACGAGATCCGCGGCACTCTGACGACGAAGATCTTCAAACTCTCCACCTTGTATAATTCCAAACAATCCTTGATCACTAGGACGTGCATGTGCGTTTAAACAACGCTCTGCCCAGCGTGACGTTCGTTCGACACTGGACTTCATATAATCATGTGTTGCTGGGAATGGAGGACATTCATCAAATGCCATCATAATATCCGATCCAAGTGCATTTTGGATTTCCATTGCTTTTTCTGGGCTTAAGAAGAGTTTGTCCCCGTTCATATGGTTACGAAAATGCACACCTTCTTCTTCAATTTTTCGGAATTCACTTAAACTAAACACTTGGAATCCGCCAGAATCCGTTAGAATGGCACGGTCCCAGTTCATGAATTTGTGCAGGCCACCTGCTTCTTTAATGATGTCATGGCCTGGTCGTAACCATAAATGGTACGTGTTACTTAAAATGATGCTAGATTCAATTGCTTTTAGATCTTCTGGAGCCATCGTTTTCACCGTAGCTTGTGTACCGACCGGCATGAACGTGGGTGTTTCAAAAGAACCGTGTGGTGTATGCACAATCCCAAGACGTGCACCTGTTTGTTTATCAGTTTTAATTAGTTCGTATCGAATTGCTGTCATGGACGAACTCCTTTCTCCGTTGATGACGGGCGAATAAACATCGCGTCGCCAAAACTAAAAAATCGGTATTGAAGATGAACTGCCTGTTCATAAGCGGCCATAATTTTATCTCTAGTCGTTAGTGCACTCACTAACATCACAAGTGTAGATTTTGGTAAATGAAAATTGGTAATTAGCCCATCAATACACTTGAATTCATACCCAGGAAAAATGAAAATCGATGTCCAGCCACTATCTTCTTGTAGCTGACCATCAAACTTATTGGCTACCGTTTCAAGTGTGCGTGTAGAAGTGGTACCCACTGAAATGATGCGCCCCCCGCTAGCTTTCACTCGGTTAATCGTGTCTGCGGTCTCTTGTGACACGCGGTAAAATTCAGAATGCATTTCATGGTCGTCAATCGACTCCACACTGACCGGTCGGAAAGTACCGAGACCTACATGCAACGTGATAAAGACGACTTCCACTCCTTTAGCACGGATTTCATCTAATAATTCTTCTGTGAAATGCAATCCTGCTGTAGGTGCTGCAGCTGAACCTCGTTCTTTTGCGAAAACCGTTTGATAACGGTCTTTGTCATCTAGTTTCTCGCGAATATATGGCGGTAAAGGCATTTCACCTAACTGATCAAGAATTTCGTAGAAGATGCCATCGTATGTGAACTTGAACAAGCGCCCACCATGATCGGCTTCCCCTACACATTGTGCTCGAAGCAAACCTTCGCCAAATGACACGACCGTGCCAATCTTCACTCGCTTGGCAGGCTTTACAAGTGTTTCCCATACATCTTCTTCTGTTTGCTTGAGCAGTAGAATTTCGATATTGGCACCTGTATCTTCTTTGACGCCCATCAGTCTAGCTGGAAGGACGCGTGTATCGTTCAAAACGAGACAATCGCCTGCCTGAAATTCCTCGACAATTTGTTTGAAGGTGTGATGTGTGACATCTCCACTATCTTTATCCAATACTAATAGCTTGCTCGATGTACGATCGGCAAGCGGTGTTTGAGCGATTAATTCTTCTGGTAAATGAAAATCAAAATCTTCTACTTGCATAGTTATACTTCCTTTAATTTTTATTCCTCAAAATAAGGGTAGTCAAAATGATCATATGCGAGTTTGGTGACAACCCGCCCTCTAGGTGTACGTTGCAAAAATCCAATTTGCAATAAATACGGTTCGTAAACATCCTCAATCGTTGTTGATTCTTCACCAATGCTGGCAGCAATTGTATCGAGCCCGACCGGTCCACCACGGAAGCGTTCAATCATCCCAATCACTAATTTGTGATCGATATGATCAAGACCAAGTGCATCTACTTGCAACAATTCCAGGGCTTCTTGAGCTGTATCAATTGAAATCGTCCCATTACCACGGACTTGTGCAAAATCACGCACTCGTTTTAGTAAGCGGTTTGCTATTCGAGGCGTACCTCGAGATCTACTAGCAATTTCACCGGCGGATGGATAATCAATTTCCGCATCGAATAAAGCTGCACTACGCGTAACAATTTCGGTAAGTGCTTGATTGTCATAGTAATCCAGACGAAGCAAGACACCAAAGCGGTCACGCAGCGGGGCTGATAAAGCACCTGCTCGTGTTGTCGCACCGATTAATGTAAATGGCGGTAAATCAAGTCTAACTGAACGTGCTGATGGTCCTTTACCAACGACAATATCAAGACAGAAATCTTCCATCGCTGGATATAACACTTCTTCAATGGAACGATTGAGACGGTGTATTTCGTCGATGAATAACACGTCTCCAGGTTCTAATGAACTGACAATCGCAGCTAAATCACCGGGACGCTCAATGGCAGGTCCACTCGTCATGCGGATATTAACGTTCATTTCATTTGCAATTACTGCGGCTAACGTTGTTTTCCCAAGTCCAGGAGGTCCATACAATAGGACGTGATCCAAGCTTTCTTCACGCATTTTTGCCGCTTTCACAAAAATATCCAAGTTGTTTTTCACTTTATCTTGCCCAATATATTGAGACAAATACTGCGGACGCAATGATTGTTCAAAACGTTCATCAAACTCCGAAGCACCACTCGATATGACGCGTTCTTGCATGCAACCGACCTCCTTTTCTTAGTTTTGTTTAAGTAATAATTGCAAGGCTTTTTTCATGTAGCCTTCTGTGTCCAACGCATCCGGTAAAGTCTCTAAATGAGGACGTACTTTGACCAATTCACGTTCGGAGTAACCAAGTGCAGATAGTGCCAGGAACGCTTCTTCCAACTCAAGTTTGCCTGAAGTTTCCGGGAATAATTGAAGTTCATCTTCCCCACTTGGCATGTCGAAATCGAGGGATAAATCACCTAATTTACCTTTTAAATCAAGGATCATTTGGCGAGCCGTTTTCTTACCGACACCAGGGAATTTCACTAAAAATGTTTCATCTTCTCGTTCAATTGCTTGCACAACTTGCGAGGGTTGTCCACTTGCCAGAATCGCTAAGGCACCTTTTGGTCCAATGCCTGACACTTGGATCAATTTACGAAAAAGTTCACGTTGTTCCAGCGACACAAAGCCGAAAAGTAATTGTGCATCTTCTCGAACATTTAAATGGGTGAAAATTTGTTGGGTTTCTGATGATACACGAAAAGCGTACGGATTTGGAGTGAAAATTTGCCATCCAATGCCGTTTTGTTCAAGTGTCATATATTCAGGAGTTACACGCGTAACCAAACCTTTTATGTAATCGTACATTTAAAGTCTCTCCTCACATTCAACGTACCGATTATAGCATATAAAACGAATGTTCGCAGAAAGAAACATAGAATCTGATTCACTAAATGTCATCACACAGAACAACCGTGATTCAAGGAACAATCACGGTTGGTTCATTCTATTATGAAAAACTTCTCCTATTTTCCCGAATCAATTTCCATTAAAACGCCCAACATCTTCCCATAGTTTCGGCATCATCGTAAGTGCCTTGTCTGTGAAGATTTTTAATTTCGGTAAAAACGATCGAAGTTGAAGGTCTGATAATGTTGTGGCATACAACCACTCACGCATCAGTTCATTTGGAAATAATAAATAACTCAGATCAATTTTTTTTAGAGTTGGATGATCGCTAAGAAATACATTTACATCGTAGTGATAATGCGGCAGAACACGATGTGCCCACAATATAAGTTCTACTTCTGGAGGTCCAATACATGCTAAATCAAAATCGATGATGTATAGTTTATTGCTTTTCTTATCGCGTACAAAATTGTGATGAACGACATCCCCATGCAACAATGTTAATTTTTCACGTGGGTTTGGCACTAAATTCGCCAATGAATCCGTAGCGAGTTGAGTAATCTTTTTCATTTTTGAAGGACCTAATGTTTTATTCAAAAATGTTTCATACTGTTTCCATTTTTCTAACCGGTGTGCCCATTTTCGGTTTAAATTAATTTCCTGAAAATGTCCAGATTCTCGCCAATTAATCTGGTGTCGCGTTTTGTGAAGTTGATGGAGCAAAGCAAGAGATTCCTTACGATCTTCAGAATGACTGAATTGCACCTTTCGATCGCCTTCAATCCACGGTTGTTGAATCATCATCGGATCACCATATGGTTCAATCGGAACCACAATATCCGCACCCACACCTGCCAATTGTTCATGAATAAAACGAATTTTATCCGCATCTGATTGATAATCATATTTCTTTAGTGAATATGCATGCGTTCCAACTTGCCATTTCCACACATTTGGCTTTAGTTGAACATAATGCCCCCGTTCCACTCTTTAATAAAAGCGAAAAGGTGTCGGATACCCCCAATGCCCTTGTGGAGTGGGCCACATCTGACAAGGCGTGCATGCCATATAAGGCGACATCTGCGGAGCCATCATCATATGATGCTGAGGCATCGTACTATATTGATCTTGGTAAGCACCAAGTGTTTGATTTGAGTTAGGAGATTGTTCATATGCATGCTGTTCATAGCCTGGATTTCGTTTACCACACCCACATGGTGAAGGTTGGTGGGCATTCTCATAATACTCATGTTGCATTGGTTGGTGGGTATTCTCATAATACTCATGTTGCATTGGGTGGGTATTCTCATGATAACCATGTTGCATTGGTTGTTGGTTCGGCGGAAAAGGTGAAAGATCAAGAGAAGATGTTTCAATTTCTCTTAATGAAGTCGAATCCATTAACTGCCATCCTTGTGTTTGTTTTGGCATTGGTTGTGGAACTGGTTGTGGTGCTGGTTTAAATACCGATTCTGGTTTCATAACCGGTGCTGGTTTAAATACCGATTCTGGTTTCATTACCGGTGCTGGTTTAAATACCGATTCTGGTTTCATTACCGGTGCTGGTTTTGGAACTGGCAGAGGTTTTGGTTGGACTGGTGCTTGTGGAGTCGGAAGTACCTGTGCATGTTGTAAATCCATATCGGGCACAGGAATCCAACCATATGGAATCCCCATATAAGGAGGCATCATTTGGGTCATAGTTAAGTGTTGATTAATCGGTTGTGGCATTGGCATTGGTATATATATAGGCATAGGTTGTTGAATTGGTTGTGGCATCGGTTGTGGCATCGGTTGTGGCATCGGTTGTAACACTGGTTGTGGCTTCGGTTGTGGCATTGGTTGTGGCTTCGGATGGTGCTCGGGTTGCGGTTTCGGATGGTGCTCGGGTTGTGGCTTCGGATGGTGCTCGGGTTGCGGCTTCGGATGGTGCTCTTGTTTTGGATGGTGCTCTTGTTTTGGATGGTGCTCTTGTTTTGGATGGTGCTCTGGTTTCGGTGCTGGCTGTGGCATTTGGTGCATGTTCGGTTTTGGAACACTTTGCGGTACTGGTAGTGGTTGTGGAACGCTTTGAGGCACTGCCTGTGTCATCGGTTTTGGAGCAGGTTGAATTGTGTATTCCTCCTTATTCTTTTTAACAGGTCGATCGTTATTGTAAGGGTGTTCAATAGTTCCTTGCACTTTTGCTGATTGTTCCGGTACAAAAATCTTCATCCCCGGTACAACATAATCGGGATTAGCTAAATGTGCGTTCAAACGTTTCACTTCATCAAAAGATACACCATATTGCTTGGATATTTTCCATAGTGTATCTCCTCTTTGCACAACATGTACGTGCAAAATTATTCCCCCTTTCATATCTATGTATCGTATGAATCACGATTTGATTTGGTCACTTATTCTCTGTACATGTTAAACTATGAGTAAGAGTACTACTGTTATGCATGAAAAGGATGGGATTGTGTTGAAGAAATTATTAGGGGAAGAGCGAAGACAACAATTACTAGAGATGTTAAAGACGGCTACTGAAGCAATTAAGGGGACGGATTTAGCAAAAACAGTTGGCGTCAGCCGACAAGTAATTGTCGGAGACATTACATTACTAAAGGCACGCAAAGAGCCGATCCTAGCCACAAGTCAAGGTTATCTCTATATGGGGAATATTGGCTCGGAGAACGAAGTTGAACGTCAAATTCCATGTATCCATACACCAGAAGATGCACGTGAAGAATTATACACGCTGGTTGATGCAGGTGTGGTCGTGAAAAATGTGACAGTTGAACATCCTGTGTATGGTGAATTAACCGCCTCGATCATGGTTGCGAATCGTCACGAAGTCAATTTGTTTTTGACGCGCGTAGAGGAAACGAGTGCTAGCTATTTATCCGAATTAACAGGCGGGATTCATCTGCATTTAATATCAGCCTCTTCAAGTGACTACCTAGATGCTGCAGTTGAAGCGATGCGAGTTAAAGGGTTTTTAGCGGACGAACAGTAAAGGTATTTAAAGAATTGATGCTCGCTTTCTAGAAAGATCGGTCGAAGATGACATTTCTACCTCCCACTACTTTCTTTATTTGGTTGACGGTTCTTTGTACCATAAGTATTGCAATCCTCTTTCGTATTAAGGGTAGGATAAGCTTTGAACACTGGATTCGAGGCAGTGTGAAATTTTATCGTTTTTATCATACAAAAAAGCATGAATGCAAAATCTGCATTCATGCTTT
>NZ_MPTA01000002.1 GCF_001939075.1 Paenisporosarcina indica
CTGTTTTGGCTACATCAGCATTTGCAATTGTTAAATTTGCTGACTCCATTGCTTGTGCCATTTTAGTGATCAGGACTGCTGTTTCATTGTTAAGGACTGCGGTTGCACTCGCTAATTTAGCCGATGCTGTATCTATATCAGCTCTCACTTTAAACGATTTGTTCACCGCTGTTTTTAATTCAGAAATTGCGGTATTTACTGCGACGTAGCTTGTGTCAGTCGTTAATCCGTAAGCTGCTGAATATGCTGCTTTGGCTACATCGGCATTTGCAATTGTTAAATTTGCAGACTCAATTGCTTGTTGCATTTTAGTGATCAGGACTGCGGTTTCATTGTTAAGGACTGCGGTTGCACCCGCTAATTTAGCCGATGCTACATCTATATCAGCTCTCACTTTAAACGATGCTTTCACCGTTGTTTCTAATTCTGAAATTGCTGTTTCTACTGCGACGTAGCTTGTGTCAGTCGTTAATCCGTAAGCTGCTGAATATGCTGCTTTGGCTACATCAGCATTTGCAATTGTTAGATTTGCAGACTCAATTGCTTGTTGCATATTAGTGATCAGGACTGCGGTTTCAACGTTAAGAACTGCGGTTGCACTCGCTAATTTAGCCGTTGCTGTATCTATATCAGCTCTCACTTTAAACTCTGCTTTTACCGCTGTTTCTAATTCTGAAATGGCCGTTTCAACCGCGACGTAGCTTGTGTCTGTCTTTAATCCGTAAGCTGCTGAATATGCTACTTTTGCTACATCAGCATTTGCAATTGATAAATTTGCAGACTCAATTGCTTGTTGCATTTCAGTGACCAGGACTGCTGTCCTATCGTTAAGGACTGCAACTACACTCGATAAATTAGCCGTTGCTGTTTCAATATCTGTTCTTACTTTAAATTCTGCATTAACCGCTGTTTCCAATTCTGCAATTGCTGTTTCCACCGCGACGTAGCTAGCGTCTGTCGTTAAGCCGTAGGCGGCACGATACGCGATTTGCGCTAAATTGGCATCTGCAACTGTAAGGTTTGCAGACTCAATCGCTTGTTGCATTTCGGTGATCAAGACTGCTGTTTCGTCGGTAAGGACGGCAACTGCACTAACTAACTTAGCCGTAGCCACATCAATATCTGCACTCACTTTAAACGATTCATTCACTTCTGTTTCCAACTGTGAAATAGCTGTTACAACTGCCACATATGTTTCATCCGTTGTTAACCCGTAAGCAGCACGATACGCAGCTTTTGCTAAATCCGCATCCGCTATTGCTAGATTTGCAGACTCAATTACTAGTTGCATTTCAGTGATCAGGACTGCTGTTTCGCCGCTAAGGACTGCGACTGCACTCGATAAATTAGCCGTTGCTGTATCAATATCAGCTCTTACTTTAAATTCTGCATTCACTGCTGTTTTCAAATCTGATATTGCGGTTTCTACTGCAACGTAGCTTGTGTCAGTCGTTAACCCGTAAGCAGCACGATACGCAACTTTTGCTGCATCAGCATCCGCTATTGCTAGATTTGCAGACTCAATTGCTTGTTGCATTTTACTAATCAAAACTTGTGTTTCTGCTTCCATTACGGCAACAGCACTCACTAAATTAGCCGTTGCTGTATCAATATCAGCTCTCACTTTAAACGTTGCGTTCACCGTTGTTTTTAACTCTGAAACTGCAGCTTCAACTGCCACATACGTTTTATCTGTCGTTAAACCGTAAGCAGCACGATAGGCAGTTTTTGCTGAATCGGAGTCTGCAATTGCTTCATTTGCAGAACCAATCGCTTCCTTCATCTCTGCGATTAAGACTTCAGTCTCTTGTTGTAATGCTGTTACTGCACTGACTAAATTAGCGGTTGCCGCTTGAATGTCCGACTTGAATACAAACGTTGCAGTTAGAGTCTTTTCTAAAGCGATTAAGCTCGTTTCAACAGCCACATATGTTTTATCTGTCGAGGAACCATAAGCCTCTATATGTGCAATTTTTGCTGAGTCTGCAGTCGTTTTAGTTAAGTTTGCATTTTCAATGGCTTGCTGTAAACCAGGTTCTATAGGCACTGGACTTAAATCAGGATTCAGCACTCCATTGATCTTTTCAATGAACTTTTTCACAACGTCATAGTTTTGGATCAAGGCACTTATTTGAGTCCCTTCAGGAATGACAATATTTCCAATCATCAAGCCTACTTTTAAGATGATTTTCGCATTAGGGTCAGTAACTTCCAAATACTGTATTCTTCCATTAAAATCTAAGTTTATGACTCTATTATTCCCGTTCGGTTGCACAATTAGTTTATTAATAATTGCGTTACCATTCAATAATACATTCTCAGTATTGAAGATATTGAGCTGATTAATTGAACCCGATATCCCGACGTTATTAGCACCAATTTGAAGATTGACTTTGTTGACAGTCACTCCAGAAGTTGCTGAAATGCTCGCATTTGCAGAGATATTCACCTCATTCAATACGGTCGATCCTGTTGCTTCAATGGAAACATTTGCTTTGTTTACGTTCACTGTATTTAGTTTAGAACTTTCTAGGATGACATGAGAAAGCTCATTCGCTGCAGCCATTTGTAATTCATCGACAGATACGGTTTTAGTTAATGTTTTATAGAATTTATCGTGGCTCGCAATCTTTGCACCGTCTGAAATGATAGTCGTTTTTCCTTCAACCGATACATGATCGGCAGTAATCCGATTTTGAACCTGTGTCCCAATTTCAAAATTACCCTTAACTACAAGATTCGAAAGTAAAACGTAATCAGCACTAATCTTCAAATCTCCAGCAATTGCAGCACCACGTGCGTTCAATTCCACCGCTGCATTAAAGGTTCCATTATTAGTCAATTCTAAGTAAGTAATGGAAGTAATAACCCCAGCTTTTTCAACAAATTTGATTTTGGCATTTTTCAAAGCATTCGCATTGGATGCATTGAAAATGGAAGCCAATGATGGGTCTACTTTATAACTAGATCCGTTAATTGTAATGGTTTGATCCGTTACTTTTTCGATTATGAAAGGTTTAACCGATTGCGTTTCTGCACGGAACATAAATAAAGCGATTTGTCCCCTAGTTAGGGCTTGATTTGAACCAAAAACAGTCGGAGAAACCCCCTCTGTGATTTGATTTTCGATCAATGCTCCGACATATCCACTGTACCAAGAGTTCACATGTACATCTGTAAACTTTGTTGCGGGTTCTTTGTTTTCTGTTAATCCGTAAGCCAATGATAGGACTTTCGCAAATTCTGATCGAGTAATCGGTTCATTCGGCATAAAGCTATTTTTCGTTTTCCCTTGAAACACGCCAGCTTCAACTAAAGCTGCCACTGCCTCGTAGTACCAGACTCCTTTTTTCACATCAGAAAAACCAGGATCCTTTGAAACCTTTCCTTTCAAATTCATGGACGACGCAACAATCGAAGCCACTTCAGCTCGTGTAATCACTCGATTTGGTTTAAAAGTACCGTCTGTATATCCCTTAATCGTCCCTTGACCAGCTAAATAAGCAACCGCTTCATAATAGACATTTCCTTTTTTTACATCCGTGAAATCTTTGGCATCTGCGTACACATTAAAAGGCACCAAAGATGTAGCTACAACAGCAGTCGATACAGCTGCTGCTAAAAAATGATAACGAGACATCGATCTTTTCAGATATAGCCCTCCCATTTCCAATAAGGCATATTTTCCTAGATTCAAGACACTGTGCAAACGTAGATACAGGCATCATATCATGACTTTCGTTCTAATTAATCTAACTTTAGTAATATTCACGCAACTTTTTTGTTTCTTTCGAACTACATATAGGTATGTTAAAAAACATGATTTAGTTCGTACAAAAAAAGCGATCGAAGTTTTAGGATCGACCGCTATCTGCAAAAGATATGCTATTGAGGGAACTATGAAATTACCCTAATTCTTTATGGGTTCGCCATAATGTTTCACTTTCCAAAGGGGCGTTACTTAAATAACGTTGTGCAAATTGGACCATTGGTTTGTTCCGATCTTCTACAAAGAAAATGCCGTTGGTATAGTTCGATTTTGCAATCACATGCCGACTTGTTTCTGCCAATAATACTACTCCTTGACCTGTACGCTGATATCTCGGATACATATACATCGTTTTAAATAACACTGTATCTTGATTAAAAGCCTCAAGCATCAACCATCCCGCTAGTTTTCCTTTATATCTGACTAGCAAACTCAGTTCTTTATCAATCAGTTCTTCTTCCGGGAATGGGGAAAACATCTCGAGAAACACAACATCTACTTCAGATTTTACTTTTTCCCTCTCAGCTGGAGTAATCGATGTCCACGGCTCAATTTTATACCCCTCGGGGAAAGTGAGTGTCATCCATTCCAATTCCATTAAATACGCTAATGGACCTTGTCGAATATGAATTCCTGGTTGAGGGCTTTGAAAACCACAGCTTTCCAGAAATAGATGTATGTCCATTTGATCTTTTTCTGGTAAGAACTCAACACTCAAAAATCTAATCTCGCTCGACTGTAAGGTTTGTTCAAACGTTCTGATCAAACCTTTGCCAATTCCCTGTCTTCTAAAATCAGGAGTTACATAAATCATTTTTACATGTGCCACCGATTGGTTACTATCCAGCTCGGCTAATGCCAATCCAACCGGACGCCCTGAAAAGGTGGCTCCGATTGCATACAGGGAAGAGGGAAATTCCATAAACAGTGCTTTTGCTTCAGGTAATACGAAATGTGAGAAGTTCGATGAAGAGGTTTGATCTAGATGTACGTATTCTAACAACTAATTGACCTCCTTTTATTAGCATTCCAATGAGATTCTTAGATTTTGCAGTCATATTAGAAAGTATCTTACCACAATTTAGGTTACATATAATTATTTTTCGTAATTTTCTATCATTTGTTTTAATTCATTCGAACTACATTGTAATAGGTATGGATACATGCCTTCGTTCATGAAAAAGTGCGGTTTGAATGCACAATTTCAACTCCGATTATATAAGTAAATGCCGTGGGCAAGTTTGATTGATTTATCGTGACTTAATACTTTATTCCTGGTTTTTTTGATTTATTCCTGTTCACTGAGTATTTTTTCTCACTTGCGATACATTGTTTCTACACAAAAACACCCCTCAAAAGAAAGTATGAGGAGGCTAAGTTGTTTAATTTTCGCTGCGTTACTGTTTGGAGAGTAGCTGCAAATCCCAGTTTTTCAGAAGTAAACGCCAAAAAGCCCGACTGAGCAACTGCCCACTCGAACTTTTTACTGATCGATCCTATTCCTGACCTTTTTTGTAGCCTAAAGTAGACTCTCTTTTCCTTAATTGCACATCTAGCTTTGTGTATTCGCTGTTAACATTCTTTTTTTCAATCATATCAATCAGGTGTGTGGTTGCCATGGCGCCTAATTCGAAAATCGGTTGTTCGATCGTGCTGATTTCTGGGGCAACCATTTCTGTCAATTTGATTCCATCAAAGCCAATGATCGCTACGTCTTCCGGAACACGTATGTTCATTAATTTCAACGTTTTTAAGGCGCCTATGGCCATAAGATCATTGGCTAGAAAAATCCCATCACAATTGGGATAGTCAGTCATTAACTGCTTCGTGAGTTTTTGACCGCTTTCCAATGAGAAATCCCCCTCGTACACAGGTGTCTTCTGTTTTGGAAAATATCTTTCTATCGTTGCCGCATACCCCTTCAGACGCTCGGATGATGAAGGATATGAGTTCGGACCACTGATGTGGGCAATCTTCTTACAGCCTACCTCGATCAAGTGCTCGACAGCGAGTCTTGCTCCTTTGTGGTTATCTACACCAAAAGAATTGTTTTCATCATCTTCCGCAGCACGGTCAATGCGTACAAAAGGCAGGTTCATATTTTCCATCCCTTTTAGGACATTGCCGGTGAATTGAAAGGACACTAAGATCAAGCCATCGATAAAGCGGCTTTCTAGGTTTCTCCAAAATCCATTTGAATGAAGGACTTCTTCCTGTGTATTAATTAACACTAGATTGTAGCCTTTTTCTTTGGCTAGTCCTTCTATGGAAACAACCAATTCAGGAAAGAACGGATTGGTAATGTCTGGAATGATCAGTGCAATGGTATTGGTTTTTCGATTGGATAAACTTCTGGCAATTTCATTCGGCTTATAATCCAGACGAGCCATCACATCTTTGATTTTTTTCTCAGCCTGTTCGCTGATTGACCCTTTTCCGTTTAGATGCCTAGACACGGTAGCAATGGATAAACCAGCCTCTTTTGCCACGTCCCTGATCGTTACATTTTTTTTCACTCGAGCTCAAACTCCTTGTCACACATGTATTAGATAAGATAAAAAGGCTTAGAGAAAAGCCGAGAACCGATTCGACCCACTCTAAACCTTTCAGTTTAATTTATTTCCTTCACATGAAACGAGAAGATATCGGTTTCTCCCTTATCAAGACACCCAATTCCAACCATTCCGGAAGACAATTGGTGATCTTCATGTTCAATTACTAGTTGATCATCAATAAAGAAGCGAATCGAACTTTTTTTGAATTCAACCTTAAAGCAATAGTTTTTCCCAGCGTTCCATTCAAATGGCACGGTAGCCAATCTCTGATAGCCAAAATCATTTAATAGTAAGGATACTTTCCCATCACCATCAAAACCGACAAGATAGTGTCTTTGCGTTCCTTGAGCTCTGAAAATCAGGTTGTGGCTACCGCCAGTAATTGCTTGGATTTCAGCTTCAAGGATCGCATCTTTCGTGTAATAGTTTCCTGTATAACTTGAACAATTGTCCTCACATATACACTTCATTTTATGATCACTAAGCAGCCACTGGCCATTTTGATGAGCAAATGGCGTGACACATCTGTATTCGATCACTTGCTTTGAAAAATCGATTGAATACTCGGCTTTTCCGTGAATGTGGAAATTCTTCAGAAATACGGAACCAAACGCGCGTTCCAGTAAGATTGATGGACTCTCAAGAATGTAGCCAATTTCATCAATCATGGCGCCTTCCGTATTCGGGAGTGTGAACTGGATGTGATTCCAAGCCTGATTGTTAAGCTCGATTTCTTCCAATTTCACGCATTCTTTTGAATAGGTATTACGGATATATGGAGTGATGAAGATACCCGATCCTTGCATTTTATCCAAATAGATGTCGACTGACACTTGTTGCCCGCTATATGCGGTTGGTGCAAAAGTAGGTTTATATTTCTCATCATAGAATTCTTCACGTCGATAGAAAGGCTTGTAAAATATCTTGGCTTGGTCGCCTTCAAACATTCTATCAATAATGACTTCCAATGAACCGTCTCCCACTTGATCGCTATGACGCAAGAAGGCTTTAAATGCACGATCCATTTTGAAGCCATGAGTAGATCCGGGCATTTCGAAATCAAAAAATACTTCACCTGGTTTCACTTTATCCACAAGCTTTTCAGGAGGAGTCTCCCCTGCCATTTTATATCCTAACAGTGCAAGTTCTGCTGAAAAAGTTGGGATATCAAGTATATTCAAGTAACCAGATACACTAGAAGCTACGATGCAATCGTTTATCGGCTCTCTGTAGTGTGCTGGAATGCTGTCAATTCCACCTAATACACCTGTGATTGTTCCAACATTTCCAGCATTACAGTCGGTATCCCATGAACACATGGTAGCAATCTCTATGGTTCTAGCAAAATCACCTTCTCCATAAACTAGTGCTAGAATACAAACTCCCGCATTCGGAATGATGTGACAAATGCCAGGGTATTTATCGTAGCCCCATTCGTCTTCAAGATATTGACGGCAAGCCCGGAAATCGTTCGGATTTTGCTTATGAAAATCCAACACAGCATGGACAACTTTGGCGTAAGTTGAATCTGCAGGAATCATGGATAATCCAGCATCGATTGTTTCATCAACCGATTTTGCCGAGTAAGCTTTCGCAATAGCCGCTGCCATAAATCGAGCACCATATAGACCTTCTTTATCATGTGATACACTGGCAGCCATTTCTGCATAGTGAGCTGCTTTTTCGATATTGTCCGGGAACATCAACCCCCAGGTGTCAATGAAGATTTGCCCGCCGATTTGCTCAGCCAAGACAATTCCATTTTGTTCAACTGAACCTGATTCAGGTGCTTTGATCCCTCTTTTTAAATTGAGATAAGCGCGATGCTCTGTGCTTACATCTTCCCCGCCCCACCAAATCATGCCGATGCCTTCGCGACAATAATTGAGCCATGCTTTTCCTACGTCATCTGCTTGCATCTCTCGATTATATGCATCATCATAGAGCGCTCTAATAAAGAAAATAGGCCCATTAGCATCATCATCAGCAGAAAACATAGTATAGTCTTTTACATATCCTTTAATTTCCCCATGCACTTGTAAAATTCGTTCGTAAGTCCACTCCGCTGGTTCCAATGGTGCACCGAGACGAATTCCTACGTTCATTCCCAAGAATCCCGCGTACACCTTCTCTGCATATTTTTCGGGTATCACGTGATCCACTCCAATTCATGTATTAACGGTTAAATAAGGAAACTCGCTTATCGTTCAGAGCAAGATCCTCTTTTATGATCATTTCAGCCACTTCAGCGAACTGCTCCGCCAAGTACGTGTAATTTGTTTTATTGGTTTCTTCAAGCAATTGGATATCTTCGCTCTTTAGTGTACTAACGCCGTGCATCGCTCCAAGAATGACACCAGCCATTACACCAATCGAGTCTGTATCACGACCTGAGTTAATGCCGTCATAAATCGAATTGTAAAGGTCGCCATCATTTAACACGATGAATGCCAATGCCATTGGTAGTTCCTCGATTGAGAATAGTCTGCTCGGTGTATAGTGATTCGAAGGAACCCCTATTTTTTCAAATTTGCGGTGAACATCGTCTTTCATAGGAGAATACTTAGCCATCTCCCCATGAAGGACTTCGATTACCTCATCCATTTCTGCTTGACGATCGCGTAAATCTTTTGCAGCATCGGTCAAATCCTTGATGGCTGCCTTTGTGCCATCCTTCGCATACAATAGCGCTGTTTCAATGATTTCCTCGACCGTTACATTTGCTTCAAACGCTTTCGCTACGCAGGCGGCTAGAACTCCAGCCGCCTCCAAACCGTAACTACTTTGGTGTCCGATCGCGAAAAGAATCGCTTCATCATACGCTGCTTTAGGATTCCCTGCGTTCACCACGCCGATTGGTGCGATATACATCGCGGCACCACAGTTGATCATATTGCCGATGCCGCCTTCTCTTGGCTCACAGTTCGCTAACACATGTCTGATAAAGATATTTTTCTCGGGATAAAACAAGCGATCCATGATCATGGCTTCTTTGCCGAATTCAGGAATGAACGTCTTTTTATAGGCAATTTCTTTGACGAATTCATTCCCCATATCATAGGCATCTAGATGTCTTTTCTCTGTCATATAAACGTTCATTAACGCAGTCGTCATTAACGTGTCGTCTGTAACAATGCCGTTGCCACGCATTTTCCCTTGGGTTACTTCAAATGGAGCGTCCGCCTTATACCATTTTGTCTTTAAGGATTCGACGCGACCATATTGTTTTTTGATTTCTTGATAACTTAATTTTTCAATCGTTGCTCCCATTGCATCACCTAATGCTGTGGCTAAAACAACTCCCTTTACTCGATCTTGAAAAGAAATCATATTTAAAACCCCTTACTTTAATTGTTCATTCGCATATTCAGTAATTTCGTCGCCACCAGCTTTTTTCCATTCTTCAACGTATTTATCGAAGTCACTAACTGGGCGTTTTCCTGTAATTACATCAGCTGAGAAGTCTTTGTAGATGTTTTCCATCGCATCCCATTTAGAAACAAATTCTTCTGGAATAATAAAGTTGTTATCTGCACTGTAGTATTCATTTGCAAGGTCTCTAGATTCTTGAGCTGGCACACTTAGTAATGGTGTTACAAGTGGTTTTTCAGTTTCAAATGCCTCTGGCTCCCAGAAACGTGAGTACCATTCATTGTAATATTTCTCTGTTAATTCGTAGCCAGCGTCTGTTACGTTGTAATGTTCGCCTTCAAAACCTAGACGATCAAATAATTGACCTTCAGGACTTGCTAAATAATCAAGGATTTCAAATACCGTATCTTTGTGTTTTGATTGTGAAGAAATAGCTACACCGCGCGACTCTTTTGTAATGTCAGTTGCATTGAAGCCTTGGAATTCACCTTTTGCTGGAGGAAGAACGACAACTTCTGCTTCTGCACCATTTACTTGTTTCATTTTTCCGTTATAGATATCAATGATTTTACCGTTAGTTCCAACAATCACACCTGAATCTCCATCATAGAAAGCTTCTTCTTTTGTATCCCATTGTTTTGTTAAGTACTGAGGATCCAATAAGCCTTCTTCATATAATTCATTGTAGAACGTTAATTTCGCTTTTTCTTGTTCTGAAATCTTAGAGTTGATATATTTGCCATCTTCTTCAAGCCATGTTTGGTTTAGACCGAAAGCCATTTTGAAGATGAAATCTAGTTCAGAAATATCGCCAGCTACTGTTACAGCATTTGCAGGCTTGCCAGCTCCACCAGGAGGATTAGCAACTAGTTCTTTGAAGAATGTATGATAATTTTCAATTGATGGATCGGCCATTAGTGCTTCTGAACTAGCTACACTTTCAAACCAATCTTTACGAATAACCGGTGTTTTTGAGTCAAGTGGCTTAACCCAAAGTAGGTATGGATAGTTTTTCAGTCTGTCAACGTTATGTGGCAGCATTGCGTCCTTGATGTATTCAGATTTCTCAACATAAGGAGTTAGATCTTCTAGCAAATCTTGATTCGCAATTTGTTGATCCCCACCTTGGAAGTAAATCAAGTCTGGGATATCTCCACTCATTAATAATAAATTTAACTTTTCAGCATAGTTTCCTTGTGGCATTTCCACTAATTCAAACTTAACGTTAATGTCTTTTGCATCTTTTAATTTCTTAGCTAAGTTATCAAAATATGATACTGCAACTGGATTTGATGGACCTTCGTCTTTATAGGCAACTTTAATTGTTGCAACTCCATCTTTGTCTACCTTCGCATCTTCTTTTTTATCACTACAAGCAGTAGCGAATAGCATGACTAAAGCAATGATCAATACGAGCAATTTCTTCATTATTGTTCCCCCTAATATTTTGTTATTTCAATTAAACATGAACACCTGCAATCAATCTTTCACTCCGCCCTCCAGCGCCCCTTTCGCATAATACTTAAGAATAAATGGGTAGAAAATAAGCAGTGGTACTATGGAAATAATAATTGTTCCCGCTTGGAGTGAACCAAAATCTAGTGCTTGAACTTGATCATAAGAAAGGACATTTTGCGCCCCAAGTAAGGTGGTATTGTCTCTTTCTACGACAAATTGTCGTAAGACTACTTGTAACGGCCACTTATTTGGGTCCGTTAAGTATATTGTCGCTCTGAAATATTCATTCCAATGATAGACCCCATAAAATAATCCCAATGTAGCCAAACCAGGTTTGGATAACGGCAGCATGATTCTTGTGAAAATCCGGAAATGTCCGGCACCATCAATGCGTGCCGCTTCAAGGATACTATCAGGTACATCCTCGAAAAATCTCATTAATATAAACAGATAGAAAATGTTAATCGCTTTATATAGTAGTAGAGACCAGTAACTATTCAAGAGACCAAGATCTTTTACAAGAAGATATTCAGGAATAAGACCTGGTTCAAATACCATAATGACAATTAGGAAGAGAATCACAAATTTCTTTCCTACAAAGTTGGTTTTCGCTAACACATAGGCTGCGAGAGCCGTTAAAAACAGATTGAGTGCTGTCCCACAAATGGTTAGGAACAGACTGTTGAATATACTCCGCACAATCAGTGGATTTGAAAACAGCACCTCATAGTTGATGAAAGAGAATCCTTGTGGAAGAATCCCTAGCCCGCTAAGTTTATGCACTTTCAATGGATCCGAAAAGGACATCGCCAACAAGTTCAGAATCGGAATTAAAACTGAAAATGAAAGTAACAATAAGATTGAAGCGATAATAAACTGAGACCATGTAAATTTCTTAAATATACGACGCATCGCTTACCACACTCCTTTCCCCGTTAGCCTTTTCGAAACAAAGTGCGTGCTGAGAATTAAAATAACCCCAATCACACCTTTAAACAAACTGGCTGCCGTGGCATAAGCATATTGCCCGTTGAGTATCCCGATTCGATACACATACGTATCGAGGATATCGATTTTGCTGATGGTTGAGTCATTGATCAAGTTAAATACTTGGTCAAAACCAGCATTCATGAAGAACCCTAAATTCAGGATGAACACCACTACAACCGTATTCATCAGCTGTGGCAACGTGATAAACCGCATCTGCTGGAACGTCGTAGCACCATCAATTCGTGCCGCTTCATATAAGGCAGGGCTGAATTTCATGATGGCTGCGAGATAGATAATGGAATCCCAACCTGCACTGCGCCACATTTCAGAAAATACGAGCACCCATCGAATATGATCTTTACTTGTCATAAAATCGAGTGAAGGCAGTTGGAAAAAGTTTCGGATGACATTCACGCCACCGTCAACTGGACTTAGTAAACTAATCCATACACCTGCAATGACGACCCATGAAAGGAAATGGGGCAAATAGACAACAGATTGTATGTATTTTCTGAACGGACCGTTTCTAAGTTCATTGATCATCAATGAAAGGATGATCGGGATCGGGAAGAAGAATATCATTTTCATTGAGCTGATGATGACTGTATTTTTCAACACATCCATAAAAGCAGGAGAACTGAGCAATACTTCAAAGTGCTTCATGCCGACCCAAATATTATCCCCAATAATTCGGTAATCTTGGAAAGCCAATTTCATTCCAATGATTGGAATGACATGGAAGATTGAAAAATATAAGATGGCCGGAAACAGCATCAGGTAGATAACCCAGTCTTTTTTAATTCGTTGGAATATGCCCTTTTCGGTCATGGGAAAGCTCCTTTGTCATAATTTGGTCTACTTCTTGTCGATTGGGCATTCCAGCTTGAGCACCCCTCTTTCGAACTGACAAGGCTGCGGCTATATTTCCAAAACGAATACTTTCGCTTAACCCTTTTTCATCCGCAATTGCAGCGGCAAACGCCCCACAGAATGTATCTCCGGCACCCGTTGTGTCAACGGCATTTACTGTATGGGCCGGGACATGGATGATTTGATTTCCATCAAAGAATTTAACCCCGTTGTGCCCCCATGTAATCATAAGCTGATTTGGATAAAGAGACAATGCTTCTTCCATAGTTCCTGACTGATTGAGAACCACTTGATACTCATGTTCATTCGGTGTCAGGTAGGTGATTTTTTCAAGAATCTCCTGTTTGATCGACAACGCTGGAGCTGGGTTCACGATAATCGTCTTGTTGTTCGCGTGCAAGATTGGAATGAGATATTCAATCGTTTCCATCGGGATTTCAAGTTGGAAGATAAAGATATCATGTTCCAAGATTCTTTCTAAGTGCTCCTTTACATAGACCGTATTCGTAAAGTTATTCGCACCCGGAATCACGATGATGCGATTTTCCGAGTTACTGATTTCAACGAATGCCGCACCAGTATGAGCGTCATCTGTGAAGTTTAGATAAGAAGTATCGATTTTCTCCTGACTGAATGTCTCTTTTACAAACTTCCCATGATCGTCATTGCCGACAGAGCCAAAGAATGAAACTTCAGCACCCAAACGTGAAGCGGCCACTGCCTGGTTGGCACCCTTGCCGCCCAGTGCCATGAAAAAGCTGTTCCCGAGAATCGTCTCTCCTGACTTCGGAAGTCGGTCCATCTCCACAAAAAAGTCACTATTTATACTGCCGATGACTGCGATTTTTTTCATAAGTCCAACACCCTAATCTATTAGTATGTTCATCAATGGAGCGTGCTGCTGTGCGCCATAAACATCACGGTCGCCTACTGTTCCAGAAGAAACGTCTCTCAGAATCGTGATTTTTATCCCCATTGCTGGATCAAAGAACACAATATGTCGAACTTCGTTTTCCGTAATGTTATACAGGTCACAGATTGTCTCCATCGAAATTTTATTCGAATCTTTCACTCTTTGATATTTTTCTGCACTATCAAACAAAATATCCATCGTCAGCTCAAATGGTCCTGAGTTTTTACTTCTTAATACCTTTGCCATATCGAATAGTGTTTCCATGGTTGCAAGCTCCTATCTATATTCAATTGGAAACGGATTCGTTTCTATCTCCATCAGGTGATAGACAGAGAACTCATATACGGGTCCGAACTCGATGTCACTTGGTGCAAATGGAAAAGCAAGATTTCCTGCTGTAGACTTTCTCTTTTCATGTGCAAAATGCAAGAAGGTTGATCTAGCTGTTGCACAAATACTGTTGGCTAGCTCTTGATCTTTTCCAATGACTTCTATCATGACACCGATTTCATGTCCACTGAAGACCGCTTTTTCCTTATTTCCAAGTACTGCGTTCATTCCATAATTATAAAAATTCACATCGTAATCACTTTGTGGAATTTCATCATAATAATCATTCACCTGTTCTTTGACTCTGCGTTCAATGTCATCGATGTTTTCCAACAAAATTGGATCTCTTATACCGGCTAATACAAATGTACGATATGCTACTTTTCGTGCGCCTTCCAGCTTAATGAAATGTTGTTCAGCTGGAATGTACTTACTATTCGAAACCTCTACGATTTCGCCTTCCAATTCTTTAAATTCGCACTCTTTTAAGTCCAATGTGAAACCAGGACCGTGCAGAATGTAAGGATGTTCTTTTTCATAGAATGTGTGTGCAGCAACCGAGATTGGCGTACATCTGCGTGCTGGGTTCAATGATTTCACCTTAAATGAAGTGTCCCCAATCATCCCCAAAATACTATCTTTCGTAGTTCCAGGTTCTGCACAAAGCGCTCCACATTCAAGGATCTTTCCTAGATGGTATGAAAGACCAGGATCTTTCCCATGGAAGATTCCAATAGCCGCAAACGGTGAAGGGTCATATGCTCTTCCGCAGACAATAATATCTGCACCCTCTCGTAGGGCTTCAAGGATAGGCTCATGTCCCATTTGTGCCACAATGCCATTTGTCTGTTCGATGATTTCATCTGTCAATGCAGGGATGTTCGGGCTTAACGGATTGACTTTCCCTTGACGATTTGCTTCGATGACCATTTCATTTGGAATATCTGCCCAAATGATGGCAATCTTCGCTTGTAGATTTTGTTCCTGTAAAATTTCATTAATGATGTCCAATGTCCACTCAACATGGACGCGAGCCCCTGCTCCACCGGCTGAACCAATGATGATTGGTACTTTTTTAGGAACGCCATTTTCAAGGATAATTGTTAAATCTTTCTTTGCAGCGCGTCTACTGACAATCGACACACCAGCTCCAAGTTTATGAGGTCCCGCATCAGTTGACCCGGCATCCACCACTATCCCATGTGGCTGTTCTTCCATCCCTCTTAAAAATGATTGTTCGGGAAATCCATATCCCAACATACCGCACGGAGATAAAATTTTTATTTCATTGGTCATTAATGGTCACCTCTCTGTATTTACAGCTATTTTATATCATATATCAGTTCTTTAGTTACTAGTCTTGTAACCGGTTACATATTGATGAAAAAAATAAGACTCCTAATGTAACCGGTTACAAATATAATAATTCTCAATACTCTAACAGTCAATAGAATTTTATAAATTTATATATTAAGAGTGTATTATTGCGAGGGTGAGTTCATACGTGGAAGGTGATTTTTCCTATATAACGTCCATAATTCCTACGTCACGATCTATTTTTCCTACGTGACCCTAGATTATTACAACTGAGCAGTTGCTCAGTCATATCGTAATCTTGTCTTTCACAAAAATACCCGCTAAGCGTCAGCGTGCGGAGCATTCAAAGGTTTTCGAGTGATATAAAAAACCGCTGAATGGGGCTATGCGCTACGCTCGGCAGCCTTTTCTGTGAAGGGAAGAATCGAAAAACTTTCTAGTTTGAGCTAATTCCTACGTGAATGGCAATTTTTCCTACGTGACCGCCCAATATTCCTACGTCACGATCTATTTTTCCTACGTGAACCTTGATTTTTACAACTGAGCAATTGCTCAGTCATATCGTAATCTCGTCTTTCACAAAAATACCCGCTAAGCGTCGGCGTGCGGAGCATTCAAAGGTTTTCGAGTGATATAAAAACCGCTGAATGGGGCTGTGCGCTACGCTCGGCAGCCTTTTCTGTGAAGGGAAGAATCGAAAAACTTTCTAGTTTGGGCTAATTCCTACGTGAATGGCAATTTTTCCTACGTGACCGCCCAAAATTCCTACGTCACGATCTACTTTTCCTACGTGACCCTAGATTATTACAACTGAGCAGTTGCTCAGTCCATAAGGATTAATAATTACTATCTAAAAAGAGAGGGTATACCTAAAAATCCTTTATACTGATAAGAACAGTTAAATTCAATCCATATTTATGAGTAACTCGCATCGATAAAGGAGAGCCGTCGCAGTGAAGACTAAATTAACCGAATTATTCCCATCGTACCAGCTATTGTCCGAATGCCCTGTTGAGGACGATAACGAGTCGTACATATTTCACAATACCTATACGAATAATTATATGAAGATTAAAAAGAAAGAAGTATCTGCTCGCGAATTCGCTTTGCTTTTATCTTTATATAAATTAATTACAATAAATACTAGAGCCAGTGATTCCGTATCGAAAAAATGGATTCAGTTTTTGTATGAAAATGGTGATGCGCCAGTTAAAGAAACAACCGATATCCGAGTCATTCAACTCCTATATCAAACGGACACCGTCAAAGAATCTGATTTGGAAGAAGCGGTCACGGCCTACTTTGGCGATTCTTTGCAACTCGTCGTCCTCTCTTCTCAAGAAGCAGTCCTTATTGAACAGAGGTCAGAATATATTCAGACTGTCGAAGATTTCTCTTCTTTTCTAGTTGCACTTGAAAGTGATTTCTTTATTAACGTAAAAATGTATATTGGAAAATTCCATTCGATATCTCCCCCCTTCTCCAGTCATTTCTTAACCGAAAAAGAATGGTTTAGTAAAGGGATCTCGACAATCCGGGCTGAACGAATCTACACGATGGAAAAAGTGTTCCCGTTTAGCTTGATTGCCCAAATGTCTGATGAAATGAAAGAAATCATCATCAAAGAAGTGCTGCTGCCAATAAACTATGACATGGAGTTACTGCAAACGATGCAACAATTTTTCGAAAGTGGCTTCAATGCATCAGTTACAGCAAAGAAATTGCATGTCCACCGCAACACGCTACAATATCGCCTGACTAAGTTTCAGGACATGACGGGTCTGTCCATCCGTAACTTTGATGGTGCACTGGTTGCGTTTTGTGCAAGTTTAATTGCCACCGAACAATAATCCAACGTGCACAATGAAACTATCAAAATATTGTGCACTTGGTACATATCCTTTTCTTGCAACTATTTGTTAGGCTTGTTTTATAGAAAACAAGCCTAAAGGGGTGCTGACCATGGCGAAAATGGTGCTAGAAAATGTATTTAAAATTTATGATAAAAACGTAACCGCTGTATCGGATTTCAATATAAGTGTAGAAGATCAAGAGTTTATTGTTCTAGTTGGTCCTTCGGGATGCGGAAAATCGACGACACTTCGGATGATTGCAGGTCTTGAAGAAATCTCTAAAGGAGAATTTCGCATCGATGACAAGTTGATGAACGACGTCCAACCAAAAGACCGCGATATCGCAATGGTGTTCCAAAACTATGCGCTTTATCCTCATATGACCGTCTATGATAATATGGCTTTCGGCTTGAAATTAAGAAAGTTTAATAAAGCGGATATTGATCAACGTGTGAAAAATGCTGCTGAAATTCTTGGTCTAGAGACTTTCTTGAAAAGAAAACCAGCAGCTTTGTCAGGTGGGCAACGTCAACGTGTTGCACTCGGTCGTGCGATTGTACGTGATGCTAAATTATTCTTGATGGATGAACCATTATCAAATCTTGATGCCAAACTACGTGTTCAAATGCGTGCGGAAATCGCTAAATTACACCGTCGCTTGAAAACGACAACGATTTACGTAACACATGACCAAACAGAAGCGATGACGATGGCGAGCCGTCTAGTTGTAATGAAAGACGGATTTATTCAACAAATCGGGACGCCAAAAGAAGTGTATGAAACGCCTGAAAACGTATTTGTAGGCAGCTTTATCGGCTCACCTGCGATGAACTTCTTTAATGGGAAAGTTGTTAATGGCTATTTCGAGGTTGGGAAAGTTAAGTTGAAAATCCCTGCAAATAAACTGACTCAATTGATTGATCAAGGATACAATGGCAAAGATATGATTATTGGGGTAAGACCTGAACATATTTCGGAAGATGCTTCGTCACTGGCTAAATTTGCCGAATCTACAGTGAATGCACATGTGGAAGTTTCTGAATTAACGGGGGCTGAAATTATTATTTATTCATCGCTCGAAGGTCAACAGTATGTGGCACGTGTAAGCTCAGAGTCATTTATCCAACCTGGTCAAAATCTTAAACTTGCGTTTGATTTAGATAGTGCTCATTTCTTTGATAAAGATACTGAGAGTCGTATTCGATAATTAAATTTGAAACCTTAAATAGGGCTGCCGATAATTACGGCAGCCCTTTTTGTTTGCATATCCTTTATTTCAGACGTAGATTTCTATTTCCCATGCGTTTTCCTTGTAGATATTTACAAATTTTTCGTTTGCAAATGTTTAATATGGGCGTTTTTTACACCATCATCAACACGAACATAACTTTGCAAATAATTATATAATTGGTCAACCTCTGCGATGGTCATAAATTTATACGAGCTTTCCATATCCCGCATAATTATTTTTGTTAATGCATTTCGTTTTAGCACGATCACATTTGGAGAACTGACCGTTATTTTCTTAAGTGTACAACGTTCACTGAACACAATGTAGGACTTAAAGAGGTTGTCGTCTTCTAAATCTATAACGGATTTTAAAGCACTGATATGCCCTTTATTCTGCCAAATGGGATTATAAAAGTGATTTTTTTGCCTGTTCTCAAAAGTCTGCATCCAATTTTTGCTCTTCTCATCACCAAAAATCCAGCCACTATAATTCTTTGATTCAACTACATAAATACCTGTTTGGGAAAGCATGATCAAATCAATCTCTGTTGTGGAGCCGTCTTTCTTCGGTATGTATAGATTGGTCATGAGCTTATGAGGACCTTTCAACTTTTCAAGGATGACAAAAGTCAAAAACTCCCCATGGTTTCCTTTATCTAATAGGGTTTTCCAAAAGCTATTTCCACTTGCTGCTTTGTATTTCGAGTTTTTATATGTAAAATACTTTGGTAAAATAATTGCAGCAATTATGAAAACCGGAATCAAATAACCCAACATTATTCCCATTACTATCTTGTCTCCATTCCTTGATATAAGTAAAGCGACTGGATTTCGGCCTCTCCGTTCTGATGTTTATCACGATTGATATTCAAGCTTCGCTAAAGGGAGAATCATGCTGATAATATTTTGGTCTTCTTCATTAAATTTCGTAATGAATGGGCGATTGATCTTAAGCGTCGAGATCAGATTCTTAAACTTGGTTAAATAATTTAGGGAAGAATAGCTGGTCTTTCGATTAGTACCTATTAGTTTAGCACCTATTTATGTAAATATATTGAATTTATTATATGTCCAACTACTCATTTTCGCAACCAATTTATTACTAAAACTGTAAATTCTCGAGTAAATTGAAAAAGAACCGGATACCTTTAACGGATAAGGTACTCAAAAACTAGGTTGCCAATGTTCATGCCATGTAGTCATTTGCTCATACTTAAAAAGTTTTTCAGATAGGTCCCTTCACAGAAGAAGATGCCGAGAGTTACGACAAGCGTTATTCTGGGGTTTTCCATCACTAAAATAAAAAGAGAGTACCATTAGAATACATACGTATTCCCATGGCGGCTCTCTTGGCTGTAGTTTTATTAGGCTCTATTAAAGAACAAGGTTGATTAATCATGAAGGAAATTTGAGAATGGGTTTCCCTATATAATTTTGCGCTGGATATTTATATTAAAATAAATATAAGATCGTGAAAGTGTCCACTTAAACTAACGAGGCAGGTTAGTTCAAGAAGGAATTGTTACTATTTTGTCGGTCATTACGTCTTATAATTGAGGTGAAGTTGATGAAAAGATTGTTTGTTTTAATACTTGCAATTGGACTTATTTTAGTTGGATGTAATCAAGATGTAACGTTTAGTAATGATGAAAAAACCAATGCGACGAAAGACAGGGTTTATAGCAATTCGTGGGATGGCAATCCCATAATTGTTAAACAAAAAAACGTTAATGAGGATTACGAAAAAGTTAATGAAGTAACTGATAGTATTGAAGTAGAGAAAGTAATAGAAGCCTTGGGAAATGCGGACTGGCAAGAGAATATTAAAGTAGATATACGTCCCCCAGATTATAGTTTTACTTGGAATTCATATAAACACAACGTTTGGATAAATGAAGAATCTGATAGATTAGAACTTATAATTGAAGGGCAATCAAATTATGGAACTTTATCTAAAGAATCTTCTAAAATTGTATTCGAAATCTTGACAGGCAAAAAACGCAAGTAACCAGGTTGACTTATTCAACTAACGGGTGCTTTAGTAAAAATAAGACAGAAAAAAATGAGCTTGAAAATGCTTATCCAAGCTCATTTTTTTCTATACAAAACCAACTATTATCTTTAACATAGCCTTTTATTAAAGCAACTTAATTATTCCCACCCAACTCACTAGTGGCGGTTATATCTACTCCATTTAGTGCCTGGGTAGCGAGTCGATCTGCTTCTGCGTTTGACTTTCTTGGTACCAACTCAAATTCTGGTTGGATGCCAAGGTTTTTTAGTTTTTCATCAATGCGATCCGCCCAATTTGATAAGTCTCTCTCGAGTGCCGGCCAATCGCCTTTCATTTGATTGATGACCACTTGCGAATCTCCGATAAAGTGTACCGGCATATGATGGACATTTAGTAGTTCGAGCTCTTGTATACTCAGAAAAAGTGCGGCATATTCGGCCTCGTTATTGGATGTGAGCTCAGCAGAAGGTGCGTTTCGACGCAACCTGTATGATTTCCCACTTTGCTCATAATAAATGACACAACCGAGTCCTGAGTTGCTGGTTGGATGATCGAAACCACCATCAAAATAGACTTTAACATTATGCGGTTCGGTTTCGATTCCTTTTAGATAGGCTTTTAACTCTTTGACCGTCCAGGTGCTGTCGAATCGGTCAGTAAGTGTCATGCTTTTTGTACGCTTGGTACGCTCCAAGTCTTCCACAATGAGCAGCGCATGTGCTGCTGGCATTTCATCGGAGTGGAATGTGGTTTCAGTACCCTTGGGTGTTTTGTATTGCCATTCAATTCGGATATGCATCAATCAGTCCTCCTTACTCCTTTGAGTTGGTCTATAAAACATATTTCCTTTTCATACACATATAAACAGGATTAGTTTCCCCAAAGTAGTCTTGATTTATAAATCAACCCATAGTAAAAGGCCAGACCGGACATCGTATTAACTAATTACGTGCAACTTAAGTGGTCTTCAACAGGTATGCCTTCGAGGTTAAAGGCATTTACGAAAATGGAAGCCATTGAATTTGAACTGGTAGTCGGGTTAATCAAATGTGTAAAACTCTTCACTAGTGGTTACTTGATATGGAGAAAATTCTTCAATCCTTCCACTTAATGTAGTGTCGTATTCCAAACCATCAGGAGTGAATCGATAAATATCAGTTCCAAACACACGGTAACCAGTTTCGTAAAACAATTCCATCCATCCATCTTGTTCGATGTCATAGAGGTATAGAACTGGTGCATTGTCAGCACTCACTGTAGTGGAAGCTCTACTTCCATCTTTGAACTCAACTGTGATTTCTACATTAGAATTGGAGTAACTGTCATCTTCATCAGTACCGCCTGTAAATGTAACGGTTTCTAACAATCCATCATTGTTTACATCAATATCCTGAGTTTCATAAAAACCGAACATGTCAGGAGCTTCCAAAACGAAATAGTCAAATGCAGCTGGGACGGCATCTTCTAAAGTTTGATCACGATTCGTTTCATCAAAATACGATACGGACTCTACTTCACTTGTCGAAAACTTCCATGTCCCGTCTTGTGGTTTAAATGTATGAATGAGAATCGAATCATTATCTCGGAAGTCATCTCCTCCCTCTAACAATGTTGTCGTTTGTGTTAATCGTACTTTTACTTGTTCATCTGTTACTGATAGGAACTCAATATCACGTATGTCATAGGCAATGTCATAGTAGTCAAACAACGATTCGATTGTCTCTTTCGTTTGTTCGTATAACGAAATGTCACTGTTTTTATGGATCATGGACATATACTTTTCCTGGTCTTCACTTTCAAGAGCCCGTGTATTTTCTTGGATAAGGTCCAAAATCTCTTCTTCAATAATCGATTGTGAATCTTCTACATCTGATGTTTGACGGGAAGCATTCACTAGCAATGCTTCCTGTGACTGGTTAATGGAAGGAATATACGTGAAAATCACCATCGTCACCACTAAATAAAGTGCAAATAACCCTAGTGTCAAAAATACACCAGTCCAACTACCATTACCTTTCAACTTAATGTTGTGTTGTAGTTGTGCAGGATCCTGGTAATAACCCTTCATTTTATGAATGTTCTTGTTGGCATGATGGCGGTAAAGGGAATTCCCCAAAATTCCTAATGTACACCCAACACCAATGCCAATTGCATTACTCTGATAGGTGTCTTCTATTCCAAGTAGGGCCATTCCTAGATCAATCACCATGAAAATACCCAGCATGATGAAGATAGGCGTGAACATCTTGCGATAACCCAACCAAAAAACCCCAAAGATAAATGCTGCCCAATTCCAGGTATAATCCTTTTTAGACCATTTATGTAAGTAATAATCCTGCTTTTTTCCTCCTACAAACAGCCTCAGTAACTGTTCGTCACTAGCGGAAGTGCTATTTAGGAGTGATGGTTCTTGATGATCGCTACTTCTGGAAAGTACTCCACTGTCTTCTTCTTTGCTAAGATTCACTTCTTTTTTTATCGAAATCGCATTTCCACAAACTTGGCAAAACTTTGCTTCATTATCTAACTTTGAACCGCACTGACCACAAAACACGTACTCTCCTCCTAATAATTCACACTACATATAGTTATATTCTACTAAATTTATAAATAATTTAATAGTCTAAATTTACTGTGATTGAAAAGCGGTTTATTGGTCCAACGTTGGCAAAGTGACTGTCTGGATTAAATGATTTCTTCAGCACCTTATTAAGTATGTAGTAGAAGCTAACGTTATTCAGAGGTCACCTCGATTTTTCAGATATAACCCTCTAAAAGTCAGATTGAGCCATTGCTCACCCTTCTCATGCCAACAATCTGTCCACGAAAAAAGAGCCGAAACGATTTCGGCTCTTTTCCCCATTACTATTTCAGTAGTTCAAGTTTGTCCAATGCACGATACAGCATAACTGCTGCTTCAGCACGTGTTGCATTGTTCTTAGGATTGAACTGACCTTCATTCCCTAGAATTACACCAAGTGCAGTTGCTTTGTAGACGGATTCAATGGCAAATGCACCAATTGAACCATGGTCCTTAAAGTTAGCTGGTGTTTCAAGGTTGTCAAGTTTTGCTTTGTTTTGGTATTCAACTGCTCGTACGACCATCGCAGCAATTTCTTCTCGTTTGATTGGAGCGTCCGGATTGAATGAACCATCCGTTGTTCCGTTAACGATTCCTGCTTTAGCAGCAGCTTCAATGGCAGCGAATGCCCACTTCTTGCTTGTGTTGACGTCATTAAACGTACCTTCATAAGCATTTAATGGAAGGTTTAGTGCACGGGCAAGCAATACAGCGAACTCGGCACGTGTAATTTGTGCGTTTGGTGCAAAGTTAGTTTCAGTTTTCCCTTGGATAATTCCTTTCGCTGCAAGAATATTAATCTCTTTTTTAGCGAAAATATTTGTAATATCCGAGAATACTGGTGGTGTTACTGGTTTAGGGTCCACTGGTTTTGGATCTACTGGTGGGTTCACGATAACAGGATCTGCCACTGACACATTGACAGTCACAGTTTTACCGCCGTAAGAAACAGTGATAGTTGTCGTACCTTTTGCTTTCGCAGTCACTAAACCTTTCGTGACGGTTACCACTTTTGGATCTGTTACTGTATAAGTCGCTTCTTTCGTTACGTCTTTTTCAGTTGGTTCCCCATCTTTAGCTGTTGTTATTTCTTTAACTGTCAGCTGGGATGTAAACCCTGTTGTTAAGCTAACTGTTGTTTTGTCTACTGAAAGTGATTTTACTGGTTCAGGAGTCGATTCCACAACTGTTACCTTCACTTCGACAGTATTACCGTCTAGTCTAATGGAGACGGTAGCAGTACCTACACCTTTAGCTGTAATCAGGCCTCTGTCTACGTTTACGACTTGACCATTTTCAAACGAGTAATGCACTTCATCCGTAACATCAGTTGTTACAGGATCTTTGCCTTCTTCTTTCACTGTTTTGAATACAGTGATTTGTTCAGTTTCGCCTACCTTCAGGCTGACATTTTCCTTGTCTACCGATAAAGTTACTTTTGGATCTGGAGTCGGGTCTTTTACTGTTACATAAACTGTTACTTCATTGCCACCGTAGGAAACGGTAATAGAAGTGGAACCTTCTCCAACAGCATCTAAGTAACCTTTACTTGCTAATACCACATTTTCATCCGCCACAGTATACGTAGCTTTTGCAGTCACGTCTTCAGTTGTTGCTTCACCTTCATAAGGTGTTGTTGTTTGCGTAACGGTAACTTTTGCCATATCACCTGTTGTTAAATCAAATAGTGATTGATTAACAGAAAGTGTGACAACCGGTTCTGGAATCGGATCTGTCACGGTTACTTTCACAGTCAATTCATGACCGCCGTAAGAAACGGTAACATTTGTTGAACCTGCAGACACTGCTGTAACCACGCCTTTATTAACAGTTGCTACTTCTTCGTTCGCCACAGTGTACGTAGCTTCAGTTGTTACGTCTTTGTTTGTTGCTTCACCATTATAAGGTTTTGTTGTTTGTGTAACCGTAAGGCTTGCTGTGTCACCTGCTGTCAGATCAAGTGTTGCTTGGTCAACAGAAAGTGATACCACTGGTGCCGGAATGACGGTTACTTCTACAGTCACTTCGTTTCCACCATATGAAACAGTGATGGTTGTTGAACCTGCAGATACTGCTGTAACCACGCCTTTATTCACAGTTGCTACTTCTTCGTTCGCCACAGTGTACGTAGCTTCAGTTGTTACGTCTTTGTTTGTTGCTTCACCATTATAAGGTTTTGTTGTTTGTGTAACAGTAAGTTTCGCTGTGTCACCTGCTGTCAGATCAAGTGTTGCTTGGTCAACAGAAAGTGATACTCCTGGTACCGGAATTACGGTTACTTCTACAGTCACTTTGTTTCCACCGTATGAAACAGTGATGGTTGTTGAACCTGCAGACACTGCCGTAACCACGCCTTTATTCACAGTTGCTACTTCTTCGTTCGCCACAGTGTACGTAGCTTCAGTTGTTACGTCTTTGTTTGTTGCTTCACCATTATAAGGTTTAGTTGTTTGTGTAACCGTGAGGCTTGCTTTGTCACCTGCTGTCAGATCAAGTGTTGCTTGGTCAACAGAAAGTGATACCACTGGTGCCGGAATGACGGTTACTTCTACAGTCACTTTGTTTCCACCGTATGAAACAGTGATCGTAGTTGAACCTGCAGACACTGCCGTAACCACGCCTTTATTTACGGTTGCTACTTCTTCATCGGCAACTGTATAGGTAGCTAAAGCAGTCACGTTTTCTTTAGTCGCTTCCTCTTTATGAGGTGTTGTTGTTTGTGTTACTGTAAGATTTGCTGTATCTCCTGCTGTCAAATCAAGTTCTGTTTGGTCGACAGATAGAGTGACAACATCAGGGATCGCCACAGTTTCTACTGTGTATTCCTTAAGTGCCGTGTTACCTGCAATGTCTTGAACAACGACAGATACGATATATTTTTGACCTTTTTCAAGATTCGTTAAATTGATGGAGTATGAACCATCCGCACCAATTGTGAATATACCTTCATCAACTGTTGTATTTTCTCTGTCCTGAACGACATATTTTGCTTTAAGATAGTTATTCACGTCGAAGTTCACGACTTTGAAATGCTGTTCCAAAGGTGCCTTGAAGTCAAAGAACTGATCGGTTACTTTTCCTTTCATTGCATATTCAGGACCTTCTACGTCTGTAGCACTTCTACCCGTAATGACAGGCACCGCCGTTTTCACGAACATAGGCTGGATTGTTGCGTCCAAGGCAGGTTTCCCGGTGCCCGTTCCATTCAATCTAAATCCATACACGCCGTTTTTCAATGGTCCTTTTGCAAAAGTATAGGCACTTGTATAACTCCCATCGAAAGTACCCGATTTTGATAAGGACTTTGTGGTATCAAACAAAATATCACCGATATATCCCCCTGGTTTCGGAGTGTTGGTGTATTTCTGTGGATCCAAAACGTAAAGTGTCATAATATCGCGCGTTTCTTTTAAGTTAAATGACCAATTCGCCGTATCATTGATCCCGTCCCCATTTGGAGAAATCGCGATGCTACTGAAACCAAATGAATTGACATATGGATTGGTTGCAATCGGTTCAGATGGTATCGGAGGAAGCGGTGTTACTTTGATTGGTTGTCGTGGCTCGACAACACCTAAGATTAATTTTTCACTAACATTACCTGACGCATCTTCAACACGGATTGTAATAGAGTCTTTTTCAGCATCCAATGACCCTACAGGAATTGCGAACGAACCATTCTGAGCCAATTTGAATGATACACGTGGTTTGGCAACCCCATTTTTAGTAATTACATAGGAAGCCTTCAACTTTTCATTCAAATCATAGCTAAGAGAATAATTAGCCAACGCTGCATTATAGTCGATATACTTATCGGTTACCTGTCCTGTTACCTGTCCACTTGCAACAGAGCCAGCGATAGCAGGTTTGGTAGTCTTGACGACAATAGGTCCGACAAAGTCACCGATGCTAGCTGGATTGCCTGATACCGGTATTGCCGAGAAGTCCATTGTGTATAGTCCATCCGGAATGGTCGTTGTCGGAGCAGACCCCCATGGCTTGTACTGCCCTTTAATCGGTAGCGTATAAGAACCCGTAGCTAAAGTAGTACCTGCATATACATATCCAATGTATCCATCTTTGTAGAACCCACCGGTAGGATTATTGATGTCCCAAAGTTCGACGTAGGTTGTTTTAACATCACCTTTTAGTGTGAATGAAAGCACCGCTTCATCCTGCACTCCATCGCCATCGAATGACAAGTCGGTTTGAGTAATGTTCATGTTCGTGACTTCTGTTAAAGGTTTTCCGTTAAAGTCTGCCGCGAATGGTAAAGACAGGTCTTTGCCACCTACAGACGTGATGTGGATGTAACCTAAAATTTCATCACCTGCTTTGGTCGCCGTATTTTTCGAAGCCGTCAATGTTACGTTCAACAGTTGCTCGCCATTTAACGTGAATGAAGATTTATCAACCGTCAGTTTTGCATCGGCAAACGGTTTTGTCACCTCAATTGTTACGTTGTAGTCTCCACCGAGACCTTTCAGATCTTTGACAAGAATCTGTTTCTTCACTGAAATATTTTCAGCTAGTGGCTGTGGACCGAATGTGACAGTTCCTTTCAGGTTTTCCACGATTGCCCCTGTTGCATCGCGCTTCGCTGTATCAAGAGCGTAAGCTAGAACACCTGAATGTGCTGCAGCATAGGCATCTACGCGTCCAGCACCTTGGGAAAAGACATCGTATTTCGTTGTATCAAGTATTTTTGCTGTATTGGATAATGCCACTTTTACGTCAAAAGCGCTCCAAGTTGGGTTTGCCTGTTTGACAAGTGCAGCAATTGCCGCGATATGTGGCGTTGCCATAGATGTTCCAGTGTAGCGATCATATGCTGCCGCATAAGATGCGTTCGGGAAATCCGCTCCGTACATCGCAATCGATGACATGATGTTCGTACCAGGTGCCGTGACATCCGGTTTGATATCGAAGTTCGGAGTGGATGGACCACGTGAACTTGAGCTGTTGACATCGTCACCCAAAGTCGAAGTGGATGCAAAGTTTCCGAATGTCACTTTTCCAGCTCCGCTTTGCAATGCTGTACGCATCGCTTGTCCGTCTGTTTGAGACAGGTCAAACGTCGGAAGGAACCCGAATGAATCACCTAGGAAAGTGCCCGATGGATTCGGTGCATTCGTTCCACCAGCTATGTTGTGGATGATAACCCCTGCTGCCCCATTTGCTTTTGCAAAGGCGATCTTGTCTACAAATGCAATATCACCACGTGCAACTAGGACGATTTTTCCAGTCACATTTAGACCATTATAGTTCGTTGCTGAACCGCTACCTGGAACAGCTATCAAATCAAATTCACCTTGAAGTTGCGTTGCTACATTTTTTCCGAAAGTTGTACCCATCAAGTTCAGTTGTTTAGAAAGTGAATAACTGCCAACAGTAACATTCACTTTTCCATTATGCATCGTTTCAGGATTCGTCGAGTTACCGACCGCGATTCCTAAACGTGAACTCCCAGGTGTTCCCAATGTTCCACGGTTAGGACCAGAGTTCCCTGTCGCTAAAACAGAAATCGTCCCAGCCATCATGGCGTTGTTGATGGCAAAAGATCCACTGTCTGTTTCCGTGTTCGTTCCCCCACCAAGTGATAGGTTGATGACGTCCATTTTTTGTATTACAGCGTGTTCAATAGCAGCGATGATGCCTGAAGTAGCGCCACTGCCGTAAGCACCGAGTACTCGGTATGCATAAAGTTCTACTTTAGGTGCAATCCCGCTGATTCCGTATTCGTTCGCTCCAATTGCAGCAATCGTTCCCGCTACGTGCGTACCGTGTGATGTGTAGAATGAACTGCCGTTTGTGTTGAATTCCGGTGTACCTGCTGGACGATCAAGTGGCGATGTCTCAGAAGGATCATTATCGGCACGTGGTCGAGCATACGTAGTTCCAGTGTGGGGAACAAAGTTTTTACCGCCTTTGTAGACACCCTGAAATTCCGGATGGTTCATGTCAATCCCCGTATCGATTACAGCAACCTTGATGCCTTGTCCTTTATAGCCTTCATCCCATAGTTTTTTGATTCCCAGGAATGATAGGCTTGTATTCATTGCCGCTTCAATTTGATCATCCTTTATCAATTTCGATGATGTGGTTGGAGCAGGTGATTTCGAATCTTCCAATGCGTAGACCGTTGTGTCAGGTTCAACTAACGTAACGCCTTCTATTGAAAGGATTTTTTCTAGGTCATCCGCTTTTACAGTCGCTGAAAAACCGTTCAGTACTGTATTGAATGTATGACCTTGTTTCAAAGAGATTCCTTTTGTCGTGAATTCTTTTTTGACAAAAGCCTGCTGAGCTTGTACATTCTCTTTCACTTTTTCTGCTTGAGCAGTCGTGAATTTTTTACCTGCCAGCTCCGCGATTCCTTTTTCGAGAGCTACCGGTTTTTCAGACAGGTGAATGATGACTGAAATTTCTTCACTACCTGATACCCCTTGCAGCTCTTTATGCAGCTTGGATCCGCCTTCCAACATGCTAACTTGCTCAGCAATGGCTGCTTTCAGTTGCATCGTGCTCTCACTTTGACCATTCGGCTTGAATGGTTCTACTTGGTTCTCGTTTGCAGATGCCGAGAATGGCGTCAACAACGAAAGAACCATAACGAAAGCTAGAAAACTACTGAAATACTTCTTAAAATAAAGTCTCTTCAACTTTCATTTCCCCTTTTTCTTGGTATTATCGGACTAATGCAAATAGTGCGATAATACCGATTATACAGAAGTTTAATAGAATATAAAGTGCTATTCAGAAAATTTTTATTTATTAGTTTAGTTCTATTTTTCGTCTTTGTGACCATAGTATTTTGGAATAGAAGATTGGATTTGGACTTTTTTCAAACTGACGAGCAGTCTATTTAAAGTTTTTCAAACACTTACTGGTCACGAATACTAACGCTTAGCGGGTGTTTTTGTGAATAAGTGAAGGAATTTTGACTGAGCGTTGGCTCAGTTGTAAAAATGGAGGGTCACGTAGGAAGAATGGGGTGTGATGTAGGAAAAAAATGAGTTCACGTAGGAATAAACGACCTTCACGTAGGAAACACCTTTTTCCACAAAGGAGAGGCAACAGAAAACTATCATTTTAATAATTTGTAAGTATGGATAATAATAAAAGGCGGCATTTCGTTCTATTTTGAACGAAATGCCGCTTCTTTTACTTACTTTATTCAACTAATTCAGACACATGCATCATGATTCGATAATTACAAACGCACTGGCATTATTTTCAGTATGTGTAATGGTAAGGTGGTAAATGGTGTTTTCAGGATACAATGCTCTTACTTTATCGGACAAGACTAAATCGGGTTTCCCAAGAGAATCACAACTAATTTCGATATCCTTTAGGTTTACCTGTTTTCCGATGCCAGTACCAACTGCTTTGGCAAGGGCTTCTTTTGCTGCAAATCGACCTGATAACCATTCCATCTTTCTTTTTTCTGAGTCCAGTCGGTGAAATTCTTTGAATTCCTTTACAGTTAGGATCCGTTTAACAAAGCCAATGGATCTTCTATTATAAGCTTTACTAATTCGTTGGATTTCAACTAAATCGGTTCCAATTCCTAGAATCATATTTACCCCCATTAAACATTTCTACTGGTGTTTCTTCCTATTTATATTGACCGACAACGAGTGAATTGTAATTGCCACCGTAAGCAAACGAGCTGATGACAGCATTCTTAACACTAGTTTTGCGTTTTTCTGTTACTAAGTCCAGATCGATTTTAGTATTTGGTTTAGTTAAGTTTTGAATGGAAGGAATCGAACCTTTAAATGCTAATATGGCACTCAATATGCCTATTGCACCAGCCGTTCCATGGGTTTCTCCAAACACTGACTTTGGTGCACTTACCGGTATTTGATTTCCGAAAACCTCTGACAAGACGTTTGATTCAACTAAATCAAATGCTTTATGTCCACTGGCAGCTGAAGCAACATAATCTACCTCACTCGTAGATATTCCGGCTTCTTCCAATGCGTCTTCAAAGGATTGTTTCCACGCTTCCCCTTTTGTATCAATTCGACCGATTCTAGTATTGTCACTCGTCATACCAAAACCTTTAATTTCTGAAAGGATTTCTACTCCACGAGCCTTAGCAGATTCATCACTTTCAAGGATAAATGCTACGCTACCTGAGCCAAGCACAATTCCATTTGATTCCTCATCGTAGGGTTTCGGTTTATCCTTTGTTAAGTAACCAGGTATCCGGTCCATTCCTGCTAACATGGGTTCATTGAACTCATCCGAAGAAACCACCACTACTTGTTGGCAAATTCCTTGTTGAATCAGGCTATTCGCATAGAAAAGCGCATTTATAGAAGACACGCCCCCTGCACAAATCGTAGATGTAGAGCCTTTTAATTTGAAATTCAGCCCAATATGGCCAGCTGCTGCGTTCATTACTGTGTTTGGAAATAGACGTGCATTTGCTTTTTGAGCACCTTCGGAAATAACGACACGATTAAAAGCTTCAACCGTTTCAATCGGACCCGTGCCAGTTGCAAAAATTAAGCCAATTTCTTCACTATTATCACGCGTGATTTTTAAACTTGAATTCTTGATTGCCATATTAGTAGCCACAGCCGCCTGTTTACTAATTGAATCCATTTTGCGAAGTAGTTTAGGATTCACAAACTTTCCGTACTTCATTTCCGGGATAATGCCTGCTTCGGTAAACCCATAGCTACTGGCATCAAATTCCTTGATTTCGGAAAGACCACTTTCCCCGTTTTCAAGTAATGAATAAATATCTTCTACATTTTCGGCATTCCCTGCTATCGCACCAATTCCAGTTATAACGATCCTTTTTTTATCAAACTCTACGACTGGTTTTTCATTTTCAGTGTGAGCACCAATCATAATCGTTGCGTTGTTACCACCAAATGCAAATGAGTTGGATAACACCAAATTGAGATCTGCTTTACGTGATTCATTTGGAACAAAGTCTAAATCAAATTGGGCACTTTCCGCTTTGAAATTGATCGTTGGTGGGATGATGCCGTTTTTTATTGCTAGAACACTGGTCACTGCTTCAGCCGCTCCAGCTGCCCCAAGCATATGTCCAATCATTGATTTGGTTGAAGAAATAGGTGGTGAATATTCCTTTAACAACGAACGCATTGCTTTAGGTTCTGATGAATCATTGGCAGGAGTGCCTGTCCCATGCCCATTTATGTAGGAAATATCTTTCGGCTCGTAACCCGCTTGTTTTAGGACATTTTTCATCGATTGAAGTGCACCCGATCCTGCTGGGTCTGGGGCAGTCTGATGGTAACAATCGGCTGACATCGAATAGTCCATCACTTCTGCAAGGATCTCTGCACCTCGATTTTTAGCGTAGTCCAGTCTTTCAAGAACCAAGAAAGCTGCCCCTTCACCGATGTTAACCCCATTACTTTCACTATACGGGGAACACACACCATCACATAAAGCTTGTAGACTGTTGAACCCACTAAGTGATAGTTTGGTTAATGGATCTACTCCCCCTGCTAACATCACATCTGCTTTTCCAGAACGAATGGTATCCAGTGCATATCCGATAGAGTTTGTTCCCGCTGCACAAGCATTCGATATGATGCTTTTATGTCCTTTTATTCCGAGATCACTTGCCACATTGTCTGCTGGTACATGGATCGGATATTTATAAAGGAGTGAACGGTCTGAGTTTTCAATTCCTTTATTAATCCACTGCTCATGGAATTGTTCACCGCTAAGTATGCCACCTAGTGACGTTCCTAAAATGAGACCAACACGATAGGCATCGGTTTTCTTGAAGTCGATTTTTGCTGATGCCACAGCTTCACGAGCTGCGAGGACAGCGAACTGCCCCGCTCGATCAAATTGCAATAGTTCTCTTTTCGAAAAATGTTCTGTAGGGTTAAAATCTGCTACTTCTCCACCAAAGCCAGTAGTCAGGTCAGACATATCTATTTCTTTAACCAACTTAATCCCACTCTTACCCTCGACAATATTCGTCCAGAAATCTTCCACTTTTTTTCCGTTTGCACAGATAATGCCGATGCCTGTTACTACAACTTGATATTTTTTGTATTGCATACTATTTCCCCCCTCTTACTAAACGATTTTAATTCCCCATGATTTCGGTGTAATGTAAGGTGAAGAGGCTGTTTTGATATCTACTCTGTTGCCTGTTTCACTACTCATGGCGCCCATTTCCAAGCCTGATACGACAAATTCGTCATTGACCAGTGCCAATCCTAATTTCTTACCAAGAGAATAGCTGTACTCAACTTGGACAACTGAGCCGATATTTTCATTTTCAACTAGGATGGTATCGCCAATTGTCAAGGTCTCTTTTTCATCAAATACAAACCCAACAAGTCGTCGTTCTACAGGCTGTTCTTTTAATTGATCGATTGCTTCCTTAGCTAAAAACTCTTCTTTTTCGAAACTAATCAACCATTCTAAACAAGATTCAAAGATCGATAGATGATTGACTTCAAATTCAACATTTGGCTGTCTTACCTCTAACATCGCGATATTAATTGCCTGCGTGCCAACAGGTTGAACCGTAAATTGGTCGTCACTTTGTGTTAATAAAAAACTCCAAATTTTCAATGCGGATACCGTCGGTAGAAACACTTTATATCCATATTCACCAGTAACTCCTGTACGCGCAAAAATCAATTTCTCATCGTTCCAAGTTGTTTCCACAAATGATTGGAATGGTAAGGAAGAAATATCAAAATCAATAAGTGGTTGTCCAAGTTTCCAAGCATATGGACCTTCAAAAGCAATCGCAGATAATGTATTACTAACGTCTTCGATCACGATTTCATCACTGTCGTTATTCTTACTTAAAAATTCATATACTTCATTACGTTTAGCAACAGATGTTTCAATCAATAGGTAATCTTCCTGTTTATAAAGAGTAACTAAATCAACAACTTGACCTTCTTCATTTAAAATTAGGCTGAATGCCGTTTTTTCAATATCCAAATACTCAATATCAAATGACAGTAAGTTGTTTACAAATTCAACATGTTCGTCACCGGTCACCTTGAATTTCCCGTTAGCCGAATAGTCGATTAGCGCGACCTGATTCCGGATTACATTGTACTCAGATTCCACGTCACTATATGAACCTACTACCTCATAACCACCCTTATTTAAAATGTTTGAGAAGTCTTTTACACTTTGAGTCAAGATCTCTGTATTTGCATTCTCTGTTATCATCTTGAAATCCCTGCTTTCTGTTTTTGGTTTAGTATGAACTCTAGCATCTCAGTGGCATCAGGCGTTTTGAGAATCATGTCAATATACGTCTGTTGCTTGTCATGAACTTGTTGTTTCGTCTTTTCCGCGTATAGTAATCGATGAATCATTTCACCTGTTTGACGAATATTGAAGATCTCGGAAACATCGATTGCTTCCATAAGCGGATTGTTCGTTAACAGTGGTTTCAACTCTTCTACCCAGCCGTTAGGAAAAGTTAAAAATGGGTAAATCCCTGTTGGTAAAACCTTGGTCCACTTCTCTAAAATGGACGCTCGTCCTTCGTGTTCTTCCCACTCATCTGGGAAAACAGTTTCACCATGTTCATCCGTGTAAACTTTGGTGTTCACTAAGCTAAGCACGGGAACGTAGCCAAATAATGCCTTAGCCATAGAACAGGACGTAATATTATCTGTGATAAAAAGATCACAAGAGAATAATAAATCTTCATATTCATCTAAGTTCATAAAAGGCATTCCAACAAACTCGATCATCGAATTTTCGGCATTTCTAATAAAACTGTTCTCTGGAGCGATTCCGACAATTATTACTTTAGAAGGGAGCTCGTGTACTTCCAAATAACATTCAATCAATTGCTGAATGAAGAATTCATAACTATAGTTTTTATTTGTATATAGTTTAGCTTCCATCAATCGCATTTTGACAAATAAACTTGCCCATGCTGCTTTTGAAACCATCACTAATTTATCTTGTGGAGAAGTACACCCAAACCGGGTACGCATCGATTCTTTTACTGTTTCTTCTATATAAAAGGGTTCCTTGTAGAGAGTAACCGGCTGAATCCTTTCATTCTTAATGCGCGGGTCATTGATCGGACACGTGCGAATTACCTTCATCGATTCAGGGATTTCTCTTAAAAGAACCTTTGCTTTACTACCGATTCTAGATTTTTCAGTAGAGGCTTCATGGAATAACTGGTTTGTTAATACTTTGGCGTCTACCCCTAAATGTAAGGAGTCAATGGTAGCTGTTGGTATGCCTAAATTCATGACATAATCCAGGTCAATTAAAGGTGATTCCAAATCAAGGTTATGGTAATCTGCTACAATGATCGCATTTGGTTTGAATTCGTCTACCAGTTCTTTAATAGCCGTTGTTTGCATCGTATTCTTCTTTAATGGAGTGGCTTCAACTCCTGAGTTTAATGCGTAGTCGATATGATTTTTGCTCGTTAAAAAGTGAGTCTTAATCCCGTTTGATTCCAACTGCCTTGATAAATAGATGGCATTGTGTAACTCCCCAATACTAAATTGGCTGGGGGCGATAAATAGTACCTTCATTTACTCCCTCCTCTCAGTTCTAGTTGATGTACTTCAACGCCTCATTTAACGTACGGCTAACAGCCACATAAATCGAAAATTGACGATTCTTCATTTCACTCTTTTTCAGTCGTTGTAAAAAAGATAATTGAAAGCCTTTGTCTGGCCATTCAGACATGACAAATTGCAAATCTTGTTCATTTCCCCAAATAGATATATAGAAGTTATTGCCTAAATCCAAAACTGCTTTTGACTCATTTGAATGGAAGTTGCGTCTTGTTTTTGATTCTTTAAGTGTTTTCTCCCCTAAAGAATTCCAGTAATACAGCTGGCGTTCTTTGCCGAATTTATTCCAAAAAGCGTGCAAGGCAAAGTTTTCAATTTTAGAGATTTGATGATTGTCTGAAAAAGTTACATCTATTTTTACTAGCGGCGTGTTTGGTAGAGTCAAGTAATCGATGGTATAATCCAACGTACTGCAACGAACCCCTTGCCAAACTTTCTCATGCTTTTCAGTACTTTTAATTTCACTGCAAGTAAATGTATCGAGATCACCTTGATGAAAAACAATTCCTTTATCTATGTTCACCTCATGTGTTAGCTTGTGTGGATGGATTCCAGCAGGTGTCGACGTATTTTGACCATAAGACTTTAATGCAGGAAAATGTGAACTCACGAGATTTTTGGATTCATATTTCAAACTTGTCAATGATGCTTGAAGATCAGCTGAAATCTCAAACTCGAGACACCCATTATTAACTGAATAGACAGGGATGTTCTTTTTTTCTGTTCGTTCGATCTTTACTTTTGCAAGTTGATCCACAATGTGAAAATGAAAGTGTTTAGAAATGACAATCCCTTTTGCTTCATTTGTAAACGTAATCGTTCCAACAATTCTCTTCTTATCTGTCTCGATTTCAATTGGAAAAGAATGAACAACAGGATGTTGTGATGTGAATTTTTCTACTGTTTTCATTTCATGAATGTGTAGATCCGGAATATTCATCTCCAATTGTCCGGTTAAGCCGCTAGCATGTTGAGTATCCAAGTTAACTAGTAATGAAAGTGATTCCCCGTTCATTACTACGTCAGGATTATTCACCTGAATTGTTGCTCTGCCTATGTAGTCCCGATTAATTTCTTTAACGCCACCCAAGGATTTCCATACTCGTTCAACTTCATTTCCCCCAGCATAACCAACCGTATAATAATGAGTGGCATCTGGCGTCATAGTCGTCGTTAGCTTTTCTGCTATTTTCAAACTCTGTTTTTTGAGTGAATCATCAACATTGATCAGTCCAAACAACGAGTTTGCTGTTGGTGTTTGTATGGTCCTTTCTTGCGACAGGCGATTAAAAACAACGGAAGGCATCCAGCGTAATCCATATAAAATCGATTCTTCTTCCCCTTCCCAAATTAAACCGACTGCCAGCTCTTTATTTTCAAATGAACTCCACGGCATCGAGTAGGCATTCGGATCACTAGGATAATCTTGATCACGCATATATTCAAAATCATTTGTAAGGAATGGGAAGTCTTCATATACAAAAGTGTCTTTAACGGAACCTGCCTTAAACGGGATTGTGACTACAGCTTCTTGTAATGTGCACCAAGGAGTGATTTTCAAGAGTTTCCCTTCACCAAGTGCAAAGTCTTCTATTTTTACCAACCCATCGCTGCCAAGCAAACATTTTCGCACTACGTTTAGTTGGTTATCTTTAATTTCTATCACTATCAGCACATTTACTTCACTTGGTTCAACTACGATTAATTTTCGGTTTGTCATACGCTTGACCGTTCCTCTAAACGGGGAACCTAAATCGGGCCAGGCTTCTTCCACCAATTGTTTTCCTGTCGTTCGCTCAATCACACGCAAGCCGCCAGTTTTGTGATTCATTTCCACTCGTATTCGAAGATTTTCCAAGTAAGAGTGATCATGACTACTAAACCGTATTGTAGAAAGAGACGTTAATACCGGTATTTTTATTTCTGTCGATCTTATTTTTTCTCGATTGCTGTTATATAGAGAAACCTCAGCTTTACTAATGCCGTGTTGCGAACAAGTTAGTTTAAGTGGAAGTAATATCCCTTCATGTCCATCTATTGAAATTGGGTTGAATTCAACCGCATCATCCAATCTCATCACGGAACGGTCAATTGGCAACATACGTATATATCCCTGAAATGGCTCAGACGTATTGTTCTTGATTTTCAAATCAATCGTTGCAGGTCTATCACGATTAATGGACGTCATTTCGTTTAATGAAAGTTCAATTGGGATCGTTGCCTTAAATCCGTAATGGAACGTAAATGCACATTCGCCAAACCGTATACTGGTTTGTAAGGAACTACTATCTTCCATTTGAGAAGAAATTATCGTCTTTTCTTCCCAGCTAATCGATTCACCGGGGTCTAGTAATCGTCTTTTCTTCCCATTTTTATAGGAAAGTGATGTCTTTCCCATGTGTGTGTTAAAGGTTACTAATACTCTCCGATCCAGTCGATTTTCATATTCAAATCGAAGAGTTACTTCTTGCCCCACATTTAGTTGCTGCCCCTCTAGGATATAGCTACAAAAACGAAACCGTGGATCCTCCATCATGGCGACTTTTTCCGTCATTAAATCCATCCAGCATGAGATGATGTCATCTCCGAATTTCATTTCGTATTGATAGGTTTCCATGCCATTGATGTCAAACGTATCGCTGTCGAATGAACGGATATCCTTTGCACTGACTAAACTTCTCCAGCCGCTTTCAACTAAAGAATCATCCAATTCTTCAACCTTATAGCCAGTTTTCAGGAAATTGATGATCAGTGGAAGGTAACTCCGTAATTCCAAATAGCCGTCATAGTCAATATACGATTGCTTATTTCGAATGAAACCGACACGCTTATAGAGCGGTAAAGCAGCTGAATTTGTTGGATCAACATCAACATCGATGTACTTATATCCCAATTCGGTTAATTGTTTAATAGAATCCGAAAAAAATTTCCCCGGTAAAGGTCCATTACGAAATTGGGGGTGAATCAAAAATTTACTTCCCCACACGGAGTCAGGGCCTGCCGCTTTTTGTCCACAGTACTTTGAAAACAGCATCGTCCCGATAATTTTCTCTTCATACTCCAAGCACAGGAACAAAATAATCTCGGTGTGAGCAAACAATCCACGGATATCACTTTCTTTTATTGGGTATCCAGCTGTCACTGGGCCATATCCAAACTTATTAAATAAACTTGAAATTTGCCCTGCATCTTCTATCAAACACTTGCGAATTTTAACTTTACCTAGCTCCATAATGGATAACCCCAATCAATTCTTTGTTACTCAGGACGTTGTGAAACTACGAGTACTCCTGATGCTACACACTCATGATTGACATGAGCCGAAACCTTTACTTTTGATAGGATTCCATAGCTCTTCCCTATATCTGCTCGTAGTCGCAGCTGATCTCCAGGAACGACAGGCTTCATAAACTTCATATCTTTTATTGAAACGAGATAGCCAACTCGCGAGGAAATATCAATGTCTTCCGCGACAGTTTCTGCGGTTGCTGCTACTTCCTCATTCGATTCCTTCATTGCTTCCAAAGCTCCCTTACAGTACACGACCGCTGTAAGTTGAGCCATTGCTTCTACAATCAGAACGCCTGGCATGATCGACTCATTCGGAAAGTGTCCTTCAAAAAAAGGCTCACTGATGGTCACGTTTTTAAGCCCAACGCCCGTCACGCCTGGTTTGAGCTCAACAATGCGATCTAATAAAAGAAAGGGCCATCGATGTGGAATTGTTTTCTTGATTTCATTTACATCCATTACCACTTTCATCGCCATCACTCCTCCGTGTTCTCAACAATATAATCGGCTAACTTGTTGATCGAGCTAAATACCTCAATATTGTCATCATAAACAGTGACATTAAACTCATCTTCAATCACAACAAATAATTCAAGTGCGTCAATTGAGTCCAATCCTAAGCCCCGTCCGAATATAGGTTGATCATCGGTGATCAATTTCGGATCGATTTCCAAATCCAATCTTTCGACAATAATTTCCTTCAATCGATCTGTTAGTTGTCTTCTTTCTTGTGCAAGTTCTTTCGTTTCTAAATATGTAAGCATGTTTTCACTACCCTCTCTCTTTTCATTATCCGTTTATTAATCCACCATCGATGGTGAAGACTTTTCCTGTGATATAGGAAGAATCATTTGAACTTAAGAACGATACTAATTTCGCGACTTCTGCTGGCTTGCCCATCCGTTTTAAGGGGACTAATTCCATCATTTGAGCCAATGTTGCCTGATCCATTGATTTAGTCATATCTGTTTCGATAAACCCTGGTGCTACAACATTTGCACGAATATTGTACTGCGATGCTTCTAAAGCTAAACTTTTTGTAAATGCGATAATTCCACCTTTTGAGGCAGAATAATTTGCTTGCCCCCTTGCACCTGAAATCCCACTAGTAGAGGCCACATTTACGATGGTTCCTTTTTTATGGATCATCATTTGCTTGACGGCTTCTCTTGTACACAAGTAAGTACCGCGGAGATTGACATTGATTACATCATCCCACTTAGCGCTGCTCATCAATGGAAGGAAACCATCTTTAGTAATCCCGCTGTTATTGACGAGAATATCCAGTCTTCCATAGAGTTTTTTCACTTCTTTAAATAACATTTTGATTTCTTTCTCGTCTGACACATCGACTTTCATGGCAATTGCTTTGCCGCCTGCGTTCTTGATTTCTGAAAGTGTTTCTTCCATTTGAGTGCTACTGCTCACATACGTCAGGACCGTAGTGACCCCTCGTTGTGTCAATTCCATTGCAATGGCTTTTCCAATTCCTTTAGATGCACCAGTCACAATCGCGACTTCATCTCCTGTATACAATCACTTCACCTCTTTTTGAAATGTAACTCCCTTTTTATAGGGAAACTCTTTATACCTGCAAAGATAGTTTCTTAACCTTTTTCATGTTCTTTTTATAAGACATGACAGATTCAGTAGAGATCGTTACGACGTCTTGTAAATCAAATGCTCTCAATAAACCCGATAAGTTTTTACTCGGCCCTACTTCAAAAATATCTGTTGTGTCAAAAGTGGAAAGACAGTCAATCGTTTGTCTCCATAAAACTGGTCGTGTACATTGTAGTTGGATGTCTTCAAGGATTTCATTTTTATTTGTTGCTACTTTCGCATTGCAATTCAAGATGACGGGGATTGCTGCATCTTCTACTGAAAACTGATAGATATAGTCCATGAATTCCTGTTCCATTTCTTGCATTAAACTTGAATGGAACGCTTGGCTGACATTCAATAGTTTTGTTTTGATACCAGGAATTTCGTCTACGGATTGTTTAAACTTTGCAATCTTTTCGAGTTCACCCGAGAAAACAACTTGTATGGGCGAGTTATGAGCGGACATCTCGACTCCAAAATCAAACGCTTTTTCAAGAACCTCTTCTAATTGTTCTTCTCTTGATCCCACTACCGCTACCATATTTCCGAGTTTCTTGACTGCCGCCATACACTTCCCTCGTTGATGAACAATCTGTAAAGCATCTGCAAAAGTAAGTGAACCCGCAGCGACCAATGCGGAGAATTGCCCGACACTATGACCAGCCACAACATTTGGTGTAATCCCTTCGCTTTTCAATAAGCGATACATCCCAATACTGGAGGTCACAATTGCAGGTTGAGCGATCTGAGTTGCGGTCAATTGATCATTTGGACCAGAAAAACAGAAATTTTTTAGATCGACCCCCAGAATGTCGTTTGCTTCCTCGAATAACTCTTCATAAATGAATTCGTATTGGTTATAGAAGTCTTTTCCCATCCCTACATGTTGAGATCCTTGTCCAGGAAATATAAAAGCTGTACTCATATGTCGCCTCCAAAGAATGTATCAATTTTTTCATTAATATGATCTGGCAGCCTTAAAATCAATGTCCCATCCGTTCGAGTGAAGGCATGTTCAGAACTCCCTTTTGCTAAGAGCGTTCTGCCATGTTTTCTGTAAACGTTGTAAACAAACGTAAGATAAGCTTTACTAGGTTTGATCAATGCCGTCTCCACAATGACGGTCTCTCCAAATTTTGCTGATTGCTTATAGTTACAATTGATGTTGATGACGGGCATATAGAGTTGATTATGGGCTTTCCCAAAATCGATGCCCGCCTCTTTGGAAAGTTGAATTCTCCCCATTTCAAACCAAGTAAAATAATTGGAATGATGGACAACCCCCATCGGATCACATTCCTTATACCGAACAGGAATCTCAACTTTAATCCATTTCATTTAAGTACATCCCTCCATTCGATGCGTTGATTGTTTTCATGCAAATCCCATCTTTTTGAAGTCAGTTAAAACGGAACATACGGACAGATAGGAATAGAAAGACAACGCCCATCCCGAATAGAACACTGATTGAAGGCAAAATGGATGCCATTCCTTCTCCATAGATTAAGAGATTATTAAATGCACTCATGGACCAAGCTGTTAATGTAACGTGTGCAACGGTTTGAAGCCATTCAGGGACGATATATAACGGCCACCAAGAACCACCAAGTGCTGACATGGATAAAACAATTAGTAGAGATACACCACTAGCTTGGGCACGCGTCTTGCAAACGGATGCAATCAACATAGCTAGTCCAGTTGCAGCAAAAGCGGTTGCTACGATTAATGTAATTAAACCTAGGATTGAATTTCCTACCCACATGCCAAATGCGAAATGTCCGACTAAAAAGAGGACAAACATTTGGAAGAGCGCGGTTAAAAAGTTTGAAAGCATTTTTCCACCTAAAATGGACAGTCTCGAAATGGGCAGTGTTTGCAGTTTACGCAATGTCCCGCGTTCACGTTCCTCTAGTAAACTAGTTGCCGCAGCAGTTGTTCCTAAAAGGACAAACATGACCGCATAACCTGGAACATTTGATTCAAACGGCGTGGTTTCACGTGCTTTGTCGCTAGTTTCCATCTTTTCAACTTTCACTTGAACGGGTGGATTTGCAGTGAAATGCTCACTTTGCTCACCAATGGTTGCGATCTCGTTCGTCGGATCGATGGTCACACCGTTCAGCTCTTGCGTTTTGCTTACAATACTTTGTACAGCTGTAACACCAACTGAATTCACGACGTTTGCCATGGATAGTTTTGAGGTATATTGAGACAATACATCCGTTACTACACCAGGAATCACTCGGTCTACTGGATCCGTCAAGACGATGAGTTCAGCGTTCTCACCATTTTTCACATTTTCAGAAAAACCTTTCGGAATGATAATCGCTGCTTTCTTATCGACGACCAAACGTTGAGCTTCTTTCCGAGTCATCAGGGATTCTTTGCCATCATCTGATTCATACGTATCGATTAATTTCAAGATTGGTGTTTCCTTCAATACACTGAGCAATTCATCTGTAACTTCACCTTGATCTTCTACCACGATTGGAATGGAAAACTGTTCCACTTCACCTTCCGTAAACATTCCGGATAATGCAAAACTAGCAATCGCGATAATGATGACGGGAGTTAAGATTAAATAAACAAGTCCCGGTATATCCCGTAAGAAAATACGTAAATCTTTAGCTGCCATGTTCCAAATATTCAATTTTTTCTCTCCGTTCTAATCCCGTAATTTTTTCCCTGTGAGCTTCAAAAACACATCTTCTAAATTTGATTCCCTCACATTAAATTTACTGACAACCAATCCTTTCTCACGTATGATACGCAACACTTCTTCAGTTCTTTCTAGTAGTTCACTGGAATTAATATACAAGGTTTCATCTATGTAATTAACTGAATCCACATTTTTCATATTCTTGATTTTTTCAATGAGACTTTCATCAACATCTTTCATCTTGATTTCCAGTTGTTTATGTCCATGTTTCTGCAATAAAGAAGAGGTATCGTCAATATCCAACACAGTTCCTTGATCATATATGGCTACTCGATCACAAAGGGTTTCTGCTTCCTCCATGTAATGCGTGGTGTAAACTACGCTCATATTAAAGTCACTAACTAACTTCTTGATCGTTTCAAAAATATGATTACGAGATTGTGGATCGACTCCAACAGTTGGCTCATCCAGGAGCATTAATTTTGGATGATTTAATATACCAATTGCTAAATTCAGACGTCGTTTCATCCCTCCTGAAAACGATCCGACTTTTTTGTTAGCGTATTTATGAAGTTGGGCCATTTCTAGTGCTTCATGAATTCGTTCTTTTTTCAGTTTCCCTCTTAACCCATACAAGTTTGCAAAAAAAGCAAGGTTATCATAGGCCGTAAGTTCCATATAGAGTGCGAGATCTTGAGGGACCAAACTGACCATTTTCTTGATTTTGTTTAAATCTTTTAGGATATCGTGTCCACCAACTGTGGCTTTCCCTCCATCAGGTCTTAATACCCCAGAGAGCATCGAAATTAATGTGGTTTTCCCTGCGCCATTCGGACCAAGGAGACCAAGTACCTCACCTTCATACATTTCAAAATCCACACTCTTTACAGCAACAAAATTACCGAAGGATTTTGATAACCCTGTGGCAGAAACAATCTTGTTCTTGCTAATACTTCCTCCAACATGTATCTCATCATTTTGATCAACATCTGCTAATAACACGCTCATTTTCCCCCACCTTTATTCAATTTCCCTTTTTAAATATGCACAAATTAATCACCTAAACTAACAGTAAATAACGTACCACATTACTATTACTGCAGTATTAATTTAGTGTAAATTCATGCTGATTCTTCAATAAAAGGATAAATTTGAGAAACACAACTTTACTCACACTCCAAAATCTATATGTAGTGTACATAGAGCTATATTCTATTGCTTTCGTCTATATCCTTTATATTTCTACAGTTTTTTCAATACACTGATTTTAAAATTATGTAAATTAATGTATTTTAACTAGGTATAAATATTTTCTTAATTGGTTCTATTGTTATTATTTTCTAATTATTATTTCAAGTTTTCTTGCTAATATTCATTTTTACTGGATATTTACTCCCTCTTAATTGGTATTATTTTCATTGTTTTTATTTTACAATTCCATTATTTGAGTTTTCTTTTTATTTTCAAAATCACTAAAATTAATCATTTTGTCCTATAAATAATTAATCGCGCGTAAACTAAATTAAAGGAAAAAACAGGAAACACTAGGTGGATTCACCTGGAAGTTCCCTGTCTTTGTGAATAATTTGGCACAAATCTACTACTTTTCTTGTAAGTCAAAGTAAGTCTGATAGGACCCATCAATAATTTGTTCCCACCATTCTTTATTTTCCAAGTACCACCCGATTGTTTGGAAAATTCCTGTTTCAAATGTAAAGATAGGGGTCCATCCCAATTTCTCTAATTTAGATGGATCAATTGCATAGCGTTTATCATGCCCTAGACGATCTTCGACAAACTTGATTAATTCTTCCGATTTACCTAGCGTGCGTATGATTGTTTTCACCACGTCTAAATTGGTCCGTTCATTATGACCACCGACATTATATACTTCCCCATTTACCCCTTTATGTAGAACTAAGTCAATGGCCGTGCAATGATCGTGAACATGCAACCAATCCCGAATATTCTTGCCATCCCCATACACTGGTACTGCTTGGTCATTTACAACTCTTGAAATCGTTAAAGGAATCAATTTTTCAGGGAAATGATAGGGTCCATAATTATTTGAACATCGCGTAATGTTCACTGGAAGATGGAAAGTTTCATGATATGCCCGTACGAGTAAATCAGATGAAGCTTTACTGGCACTATATGGGCTATTCGGTTGCAATGGAGTTTCTTCCGTGAAGAAAGTGGTCGGATCAAAATCCAATTCTCCATATACTTCATCTGTTGAGACATGGACAAATTTTTGAATTTTGTATTCTTTCGCTGCATCTAACAGAACTTGCGTACCCAATACATTGGTCACGACAAAAATCTCTGGATTCGTAATGGAGCGATCGACGTGACTTTCTGCAGCAAAATGAACCACATAGTCAAATTTTTCGGATTCAAAAAGAGATTGAATGGTACCATTATTCGTAATATCTGCGTGAATAAAATGATAATTAGGTTGGTCCTCTATATCTTGATGTTTCGTCAAATCACCTGCATAGGTCAACACATCTAAATTGTAAATATCATAATCTGGATACTTTTCCACCATATATTGAACGAAATTCCCTCCAATGAAACCTGCTCCACCAGTCACTAACACCTTCTGTTTCTTCATACTTCCACCTCCTGTTTTAATTCAGCCAAATAGCGTCCAACTGCGTCTTGCCAGGATGGTAACACGTTAAATCCACATTCTCTCAGTTTTTGTTTGGACATTTTTGAATTTTTTGGTCGTATTGCTCTTGTTGGATACTCCTCTGTTGTAATGGAATTGACGATTACTTGTTTACCCGCTTGCTTAAAAATTTCCTCGGCAAACTCAGACCAACTACAGACCCCCTCATTCGACGCATGGTAGAGACCATAGTTTTCCGTTTCTATCATATCTAGTATTAAACGAGATAGGTCTGCCGTATAGGTCGGTGAACCCATTTGATCATGTACAACGTTTACTGTGTCATGTGTTTCCGAAAGTCGCAGCATGGTCTTAATAAAGTTATGCCCATTTATTCCAAACACCCAAGAAACACGAACAATAAACCATGCATCAAGAATTAGTTGAAGTACTTGCTCCCCCTCAAGTTTTGTTTTTCCGTAATACCCAACAGGTTGAGGGACACTCATTTCAGTAAAAGGCTCTGTTCCTTGACCATCAAACACATAATCGGTACTGATATAAACCAATTTAGCCCCGATTTTTTTCGCTACTTGAGCAATATTTTTTGTGCCAATGACATTGACGTTATAACACATCTCTTGATCATCCTCAGCTTGGTCCACTGCGGTATAAGCAGCACAATGAATAATCACAGTTGGATTTAATGTCTCTACATATGTATGTACCTTTTGTTTGTCGGTTATATCTAAATCACTTGAACTCGTTCCATACATGTCATAGTTTCTCGACTTTCCTTCTTTCACCACATCATAGCCAAGTTGACCACTATACCCGGTAACTAACACTCTCATTGCTTGTCACCAAATATAAAATCATTTTCTGCTTCTTTTAATAAGGGAGCTTGTTCATCCTTTGCTGAAAGGACCGGTATTAGATCAACCGGCCATTCAATCGCAAGTTCAGGATCATTCCAACTAATTCCGCGATCATGTTCAGGTGAATATAAAGCGTCCACTTTATACTGTACCTCCACATCATCCGTTAACGTCATAAATCCATGAGCAAATCCTTTTGGCACGTATAATTGCTTTTTATTGTCTGCACTTAACTCAATTCCAACCCAACCGCCAAATGTTGGACTGCCTTTTCTGATATCTACAGCCACATCAAAAATCGAGCCGCGGGTACATCTGACGAGCTTCGTTTGTGCTTGTTGATTCAATTGATAATGTAGGCCACGTAATGTACCTTTTGACGCAGAAAATGAATGATTATCTTGAACAAACGAATGTGGAAGTCCAGCTTGTATAAGAGTTTGATCGCTATACGTTTCCATAAACCACCCACGGTGATCACCAAAAACAGCTGGCTCAATGACCACCACTCCGTCCAGTTTGGTTTTATTAATATTCACCCATTGCCACCGCCTCTAGCTTTTTCTCCAGTTCTACTTGGTTAGCTAACCGTAATAAATAGTGTCCATATTCACTTTTTGTTAATGGTAGTGCCAATTCTAGCAATTGTTCTTTCGAAATATATCCCTTTCGATAGGCAATTTCTTCTAGGCAGGCGACTTTTAAACTTTGACGTTTTTCAACTGTTTCGATAAAAATGGATGCTTCCAATAATGATTCATGTGTCCCAGTATCTAGCCAAGCAAAGCCCCGACCCAACAATTCGACCCTCAATTTACCACGTCGCAAATAGATCTCGTTGACTGTGGTGATTTCTAATTCCCCTCGTGCAGAAGGTTTGATTGATTTTGCAATTTCAACCACATCGTTATCATAAAAATAGAGACCTGTAACCGCATAGGTAGACTTTGGCACAAGAGGTTTTTCGACGATGGAGATGGCTTGTCCTGCTTCATCAAACTCCACTACACCAAAACGCTCTGGATCTTTGACGTTATAACCAAAGACAGTTGCCCCCTCAGTCCGACCGGCTGCACGCTCCAATGTTTTGGTAAATCCATGTCCATAGAAAATATTATCTCCTAATACTAAAGCAACCGAATCCTGACCAATAAATGATTCTCCGATAATAAACGCCTGGGCAAGTCCATCTGGAGAGTGTTGAACTTCGTAGGTTAAAGTAATCCCAAGATCGCTTCCGTCACCTAGAAGTTGTTCGAACCTTGGGGTATCCTCTGGTGTTGAGATAATCAAGATTTCACGAATACCTGCCAGCATTAAGACAGATAAGGGGTAGTAAATCATCGGTTTGTCATAGATTGGAATGAGTTGCTTTGATATGGATCGAGTTATCGGGTAAAGTCTTGTTCCGCTTCCACCAGCTAGAATGATGCCTTTCACATGATCTACTCCATTCAATTTAGATTATTCAAAAAGTGTTATCATTTTCCTAATTTCGACAGATAGTTGGAAAATCCTTCAATCCATATGAAATGGCATGGTGAATTCAAACAATAGTCCTCGCAGGAATGCCAAACCCTTTGAGATTCATAGCTTCCTTAACAAACATAAAAGGATTCATTTTGCTTCAGTAATGCCTATATCTCTAATCATATTTTATTATGTGAATTATTAATGTTTTTTTCTTGTAAATTCTTGGTTCACTTTATAGAAAAAAGCCGTCGAGTATACAAATTCGGCAGCTTGATACTTCAATTGCGACGGCAAAATGTTTAGCATGAGATTCAAGAAGTATGATATGCACATACCCGTGGGCCTCATGCTGAACTCTCTTGCGGAAGATGTTCTTTCAGACGTCGGTCCCTATTTTTCAGACGTTACCTCGCTTTTTTCAGACGTCGCCCCTCTTTTTTCAGACGTGAAGTTCAAAAAGTCAGATTGAACCACCACTCACCCATCCAATCTATTATCCTGAGAGTTAGATCAAAGGGTAAGTAAATAATGCAACATGTAAATAAGAAACGACCGAATAATTTCGGTCGTTGTCTGCTATCTATATTAAGAACTCATTTAATAACTTCAAACTCATCCTCTAGTAAAAACCTATTCTCGGAAGATCCTAGTTTGCCCACTAGCTTATACTGTCCTTTTTTTAGCGAAAACCTATCTAAAACTATTCTGACATGATTACCGGGTATTAAGAGGACAGAAGTATCGTCTACATCCAAGTAATCCATATTCCATGCCGATGGGATGATTGCATGGCCAATATCAGTGAATGGACCTTTTTCTTCTTCCTGAGCAACTTTTTCCCATTCATCGATCTTTTTCTTATAGATCTTCCAATCCATGCTGCAGGTTATATGGTTAGGTCCCCAGTTTTCAACCATTAACGTGATGGTCTCATTTTCTTTGTAAGTAGGCTTCATGACATTAATGGCCATATTGTAATCTTCGAAGCTTGTATAAAGGGGATCAAATCGCACGTCCTTAAAATCTCTGTTTGCATCTCTGATCGTGATCGTATAACGATATAATTTTCCTTTTTCATCCGGCATTTTCACTTTAGCAATTCATAATCAAGGATAGGGCTCGTCACAACATTATGTTTATATTGGCAAACCTTCGCAGAGAATCCTTCCACTTTACTATCTTCATCTAAGAAAATCTCATCTATTTCAAACCCAACCATATCCGGTCTCTTAATGGTCGGGCCCATGATATTATAGTAGTGTTTTTGAGTTTTATCTAAATCGAATTTGGGGATTTCTGTACTCGTAAGTTTGGAAAACCGCAAAAGATTTTCCTTAAGCGGATAAGAAAAATTTTCTTTCGCCTCGTGAATGACGATAGGATATTTCTTATCAAATAAAGCTAATAACTCATACTCGAAATATATTTTTTGTAAGATTTTATTTTGATAGTCCACAAACTCTGGTCGAGTGGAAACATGATAAAAATCTTCTCTTTCTTCGTCATACTTATTTTTATTTGGACCATTCTTTATAAATCCCACTAGCTTTTTAAGTAGATTCACTTCGAAATGTTCTTTCAGTGTTCGATTAACAAACAGCGATTAATATAAATAAAATGATGGATCCCATTATGCCATTTGGACTACCCATAACTTTGAAAAGCTTTCCTAACGCTGACCAGTTAAACACTTCGCTGAAATTTTCCATCAACAAAACCTCTTTAATCTATGTAATTTGTCATATAAAGCTTATTATATTGGAATTACTTATGAATAAACAGATAAGAATCTCGACAACGTTCGACATGAAAAGGACTACTTTTATGAAGGACCTACTAGTTTTATAGGTTGACGTCGATTATGATTAATCTAAAAGAATTAGGAATATTGGCGTATCTATAATGAAGCAAAATAGGAGTGGGATAAATGGAGATTAGTTATAACCTAACGGAAGACGATTACATATCATTTAACTTGTACCATATGAACAATTCAAAAACTGGCATCCGAGCTTTAAGGATCCAAAGATTTTTACTTCCAGTCTTTATTATTGCGTTATCTTATTTTATGACGCTTATTTTGGATACATCTTTGTCTGCGATGCTAGTAACTAGCTTATTGTTTAGCATTGTATGGATCATCTTCTATCCAAAATATTTCACACGTACCATTGCTAAAAATGTAAAGAAAATGCTAAAAGAAGGTGACAACAAAGGGATTCTTGGTGACCAGCACATGTCGATTAAAGAGGATGGCATAGTCGTTACCACCAAATTTGGTGAAACCAAAGTGAGTTGGGAAGGCTTAAAAACCTTGAAAGAGGACGACAACAATTTTTATCTTTATGTTGGCGCAATGAATGCTTACTTAATTCCTAAGAGACAGATAGCGGTTTCAAATGAGTTAAGAACTTATATTAATTCGAAAATCGAGTACAACTAATCAATGAAAAGGCGGCTGATGAGACAAAATCAGCCGCCTTTTTCAACTTCAATTTCTGGCAGATTTCCGTAACACCGTAATAAAACCATCCAATATGTCATGACTGACAGAAAACCCTTTTCGTTTATAGAATTCCAATGCATCATCATTGCCATTTGAGACAAAGATAAAATAATCCTCAACATCTTCAAATTGCTTCAACCACTCCATCGACATAGTGAAAAGGGTAGATCCAATCCCATACTTTCTGTATCCTTCTTTAATATAAAATTGGGACAGACAGCCTACATTATTTCCACTGACAGTGGCAAGATTAAAGAAAGTTGCAAAGTCATTTGAATAGGTCTCTTTTGGAGAAATATTTGAATATACATACCCTACTATTTGATCTTCATCTTTAACTATCACTGTATAATTGTGGATTGCTTTATTAATGGAAGGAATCAACCGTGTGTCAAAATTCATGTTGTCAAACAGTTCGGGTGTGATGGAAGCTTTCGATTTCTGAAAGGCCATAAGTTCATTGCAGGCATCTCTACAGAGTTCAATATTTTCATCTGGCAGTACTTCATAGGTTAAGTTCATATTTCTCCACTCCTTTTATCATAATCCGTCTTTATATATCTAAAATAAATTATACAATTGTTGTACATAAACAGGTATCTGCTGATTATAAAAAAAGAAACCAACACCTAACTAGCTGTTGGATTCCCTAATTCACACTATTAAACTATTACAATACTTCGAATCGAATGCCACCAAAAGATTCATTATCGATTGTCATAGTGACCGATAGGAGTAGATGATGGGCAGGTGTCATCCAGTATGCATATAACGAATAGTCTTCTTCGTCATCATTCCAGTCACGATTCAGGTCATCCGCTACTCCATATGTTTCCACGAGATCATCATACATTCCATAGAAGTAATCTTCCAAAATCTCAACCTCGGTTTGATTTGCAATATAGTGATAGACAGTCATGGCAAACAGTTTATTGTTCTGGAATTCGTAAATGACGTCTGCTTGATAGCCGAATGCATTTACATCCGAATAGAACAGTTCAGTTGCATCTTCTTCTACATAGTTTCCTTGTGTCAATTGTTTCACTTGTTCCATCGTCATACCCAAAGCCACGTTCCCAAGAACAGGGACCTGTGTTGGTGATGGAATGAAAGAAGCAGGGACGCTGCCGAAGTTCATCGTTTTATACTTGTTTACGAGTGGTACAAACTCTTCAGTGGCAATAGCAAAATTGAGATTAGCCATTACGTCGTCATAACCACTGCTGGTCATGCCGATTAGTTGTCCATTTTCATTGAACAATGCCCCACCAGAACTTCCTTGGTCAATATCGGCATTTGTTTGGATGGTGGATACCCCATCAATGACTCTTAATGCACTGATAATTCCATCCGAAACAGTGTTTTGTAAGCCTTGTGGACTGCCAATCGCGACCACTTTTTCACCTTTTGACAACCCTTGGCTTGAAGACCTTACGTTAACACCCGAAACATTGAAAGTCTTGGATGTTTTGATAATGGCAATATCCTTCTTAGGGTTTGATTCAACAACCCCGCTAACCTGATATTCTGTTCCGTCATTGAAAATAACTGTTGCACTGCTTGCGCCCCTCATGACATGATGGTTCGTCAAGATTAAGCCATTGGCAATAACGATCCCGCTTCCTTGAGAGACATCCGTCTCGATCAACACTACTTTACTATCATTCATAGCCACGATTTGTTTCGTGCTATAAGTCTTAGCGGCTCCGCTTTCCTTCCCTGCACCCATTGCACGAGCCAGGAATGCGGAAATCTGACCGCGTGTCAATGTTTGAGTCGGTCGGAATGTACTGTCAGAGTAACCGGTTGTTATTTTGGCCTGAACAATCTTCTTGACTGAAATGTAAGAAGCCATTGATGAAGACATATCTTTGAATTTTGTTGTGGATTCTGTCGTTAACTTGAATGCCTTGGCAAGGAAAATTGCCATTTCACCACGATTAACGATTTGTTTAGGACGGAATGTGCCATCCGTAAAACCTGACAGGACACCTGCATCCACTGCAGATTTGATGTAACCTGATGATGCAGATGTTGAAGGAACGTCTTTAAAAGGCGTTTTTGTCTTTCCTCCACTCAACCCGACAGCTTTTGATACCATGACAGCCACTTCTTCACGTGTCACTTTCTGATCGACACCAAATGTGCCAGTCTGAGAAATGACCCCTTTATCTACTAAATACATAATCTCAGTATAGAAGCCATGATTCGATGGTACATCACTAAATCCAGCTGCACTGACGCGCGAAAAGCTGAATGTTGAAACGGTTAAAATGACAACCAATATAAGTGCTAATAACTTCTTCAATTACTTCTCCTACCTCTCATACTTCCTTTATATTACAATAGTATAGGAGAAGTCAATGGGATGAATAGTTATTTATTTTCATCTGCTCAACCACAATATTTAACGAATACTAGAGGTTTCAACAGTATTGTATATATGTAGTGAATATTTTGATTACGATCGACATTCACTACTATATATATGTCTAGCAACCATTAGAGACGATCTTCACTTTATCCTCGATAGAGTTTGAGTTTGGACGAACGAAAGAATCGATTCCGGTTACATAGAAAAAAGCAGCCGAAGGTTTTTCTCTGGCTTCCAGGCTTTGCATTTCCAGTTAATCGTCCAGTTCACTTGTATAGTTCATCATTAGGGTCTCACCTCTTAGTTTATAATTTTTCAATAGTATTTCTTCGTTTTTCAATTCGTCCATCTATTCTAGAAAAGAAAAAACCCAACTCCATTGGAATCAGGTTCAAATCTTTAATAATTAAACAGCTATTTATTATGGCCGTTTTCCTTGGCTGCCGACGAGAGTAAAAATTCCATCTTGTTTTGCATAAAATCTGATCATTTTTTGATCGTTATTAACCAGAACCATATACAAGTTTATTGTTTCGATGGTATTTTCGATGTCATCTTCAATGGTTTGTCGAACTCCTTTACGGTTTCGCCGCATAAATAGATGACACAAGTTTCCATTTTGTGAATACAGGGTCCAACCAATGTAGTTAATCATCTTAGTTGCTTAATACAAAGGTTCCTGATATCAAAAATTCCTTCCAGTAAATCCAGAGTAATGATGTACATGGCCATCATTAAAGGTAGTGGTTCCTGCAAATTCATGGTAGTGTGTCCCATCGCTCAAATATACAGGAGGTCTCGTCATTCCTGAAAAATGATGAACATGCCCATCTACAAGAGTAGTGGTTCCCTCATAATAGTGAACATGGGCCATCATATTATGGGCTGGAGCGGTTTCTCCCTGCACGGTATGTGCATGCCCATCATTTATCGTCGTTTCCGTGGAATATTGGTGAATATGAACATCTTGGTCGTTCCATCTCATTCCTAAAATATCATGTCCGTGCACAAAATCCACTCCTTATTCTTTACGTACCATTTATATGTTTATGTTAATTGCATCTAATTCGACACATGAACTTTGTTCTAAGGAAAGGCTGTTCCGTTTAATCGATCACAGTCTTGATTATTTGTAGTCAAATATCTAACTTGTTTTCTTGAGTGGCACGATGAAATTCATGACTACTTATGCACCTTCATCACTATGCACCCAAAGAAGCCAACAACTAATTCGTTGATGGCTTCTAGAAAATTTATATAAATATAGCTAAGAATCTTATTTGTTTGCTACAAAGGTACCAGTAAATAAATATTTTTCCTGAACATACATACAATTATTATCATTTTTGGTACTCTTATAGTGTCTATTAGAATAGATACATACTATATTAAGATAGGGGATTAACAATGCACTGTACTAATTGTAGTGAGACAATTTCTGATCAAGCTGAAATTTGTCCTAAATGCGGGGTTCGTACTTTTACCGTCAAAAATTATTGTCATGGTTGCGGTTCAAGTGTTAAAGAGAATCAGGAAATATGTATCTCATGTGGGGTCAGTTTGAAACGTAAGAATAATAATTCAAACGGCGAAAAAGAACCTTGGTTAATGGCATTACTTTCATTTTTCATTTTAGGATTAGGTCAAATTGTTTTGGGTCAAACGGCTAAAGGTATAACAATGCTTGTTGTAGGCATCATTATTGGAATGATAACATTTGGTTTATCTGCTATTATTACGTTGCCTCTTGCTGTTATCGACGCGTATTTAATAGCGAAGAAGAAGAAAGAAGGTAAAGTGGTTCGAGATTGGGAATTTTTCTGATTCCTAATGGTTTAGTGAGGTGAAAAGCATGGACAGATTAGTAAGTTCCTTATTTATGTGTCATCGAATACCAGAACGATCCTTCTTTTTTAGAGGAAAACAATTTCCTATTTGTGCTAGGTGTACCGGAATTATGTGTGGTTATTTAGTTGCAATCATTTGTTTACTTTTTGTTATTTCTTTTACTTTCATAGTTTCAATTCTATTACTCATACCTATGGTTATTGATGGTACCGGCCAACTTTATAAGAAGTGGGAAAGCACGAATAGTAGAAGATTTATAACAGGCTTATTAGCAGGCGTTGGGATCATTTTATTCATTGTAGATGTTACCATGTTTAATGTTCATCTAGGTCAAAATTTATATCAATTATTTAGTGAGTAGATTCATAATATATTATTTCTGGTTGGAGGTTTTTTTATGTATTGTCCACATTGTGGTGAGCAGATTTCTGCTCAAGCTGAAATTTGTCCTAAGTGCGGAGTTCGTATTAAAAATGGGCATGCAGGAAATGTAGGAGATGATAAGCCGAATATTGCGGTAAACTTACTTTCATTTTGCTGTATCCCAATTTTAGGTGTTGTATTATTTTTCGTTTGGAAGGATAGTAAGCCAATTGCTGCAAAATCAGCACTCATTTGGTCATTAGTTTCATTGGGTATTTGGATTATCTTGTCGGTTGTTTTTGGCATCTTTGGCGCAATGTTTAGCGATCCATCTTATTATTATTAATAATTTAGTAAAGAGTAGCGTTCAAAATGAATGCTACTCTTTTTTTATGTCGTCTCGGGGAAGGTTTCTTGGAGGGGATTACGTTACCATCTAAGATATTTAGTGTCGGATTTTTATGGCTTGAATGCTGGATTCCAATAAATCTCATATACATTTGCAAATTTATCTGTCAATGATTGAGATGCTCTGCAAACTGTTCCACTTCAGTCGACCCTTTCAAAGCAGTGGTGGATGAAGTGCCTCCTGAAATGACTAGGGAAACTTCGTCAAAGTATCCTGTTCCGACTTCACGTTGATGTCGAGTTGCGGTATAGCCACTTTCTTCAGCCGCGAACTCAGCTTCTTGTAATTCGGAATAAGCCGCCATTCCAGATTCTTTATAGCGTTTGGCTAAATCGAACATGCCATAGTTCAGAGCATGGAAGCCTGCCAGTGTAACGAACTGGAATTTGTACCCCATCTTGCCTAGCTCCTGTTGGAAGGTTGCAATCGTTACCTGGTCCAGTTTCTTTTTCCAGTTGAAAGACGGTGAGCAATTGTATGCCAGAAGCTTTCCTGGGAATTTTTCGTGAATCGCATCTGCAAACTTTCTTGCTTCCTCAATGCTCGGCTCGGAAGTTTCACACCAAATCAAATCAGCATAAGGCGCATACGCCAGCCCACGGGAGATGGCTTGATCGATTCCATCCTTTGTATGGTAGAAACCCTCCGGCGTGCGTTGTCCTGTAATGAATGGGTGATCATACGGATCAACATCACTCGTGATCAGGTTTGCCGCATTGGCATCGGTACGTGCAATAATAATCGTTGGCACGCCCATGACATCCGCTGCCAATCGTGCAGCAATCAAATTGCGTACTGCTGTTTGAGTTGGGAGCAATACTTTGCCACCTAAGTGACCACATTTCTTTTCGGAAGATAACTGATCTTCCAAGTGAACACCGGCAGCTCCTGCTTCAATCATCGACTTGGTCAGTTCAAACACGTTTAGCGTTCCTCCAAATCCGGCTTCCATATCTGCGACGATTGGAGCGTACCAATACGTATCGCCTTTTCCTTCAGCTTGCTGGATTTGATCGGCACGTTGTAGCGTTTGGTTTATTCTTTTTACAACTTGAGGTACGCTATTGCTTGGATATAGGCTTTGGTCTGGATACATGTGACCAGATAGATTGGCATCTGCAGCTACTTGCCATCCACTCAGATAGATGGCTTGTAAACCTGCTTTGACTTGTTGCATCGCTTGATTGCCTGTCAGAGCTCCAAGTGCATTCACATAGTCTTCCGTATTTACAAGATTCCATAGTCGATTCGCGCCTAAAGTCGCAAGTGTTTGTTCCACCACAATTGATCCTCTTAGCTTCACTACATCTTCCGCGGTATATGGTCGTTCTACTCCTTTCCAACGCTTTTGATTCCAACTCTCCATTAATTGTTCCGCTTGCAGCTTGTGATTTGTCATTAAATTCTCTCCCTTTACAATTTTTGTTATAATACATACTTATAATTAATTATTTGTTATATAACAGATGAGACAAAAAATTAATCCAGATAGGCACAGCACTGAATGGAGTCTTTAAAACTAGCGTAATCCTGACCGCATGCACAGCACATATTGATTGGTTCGGATTCTTCTTCTTTTCTAAAGACAACTACCTGCGGAACATCTTGGGGCTCTAACACCCAATCTCCCGCTGATGTTTTTAGTAAGCTATGAACTTCGTTGCCATATACAAATAGTGTTCCTTCAAGTTCATCATTTGTTTTTCCATTTAATACATGCTGGTTAATCCATCTCTCAATCAGTTCTCTACTATGCTGTACCGCTTGTCGTAATCTCAATTAAATTCCTCCATCATTTTATTTTTATTCTTACATTTAAATTCTCGGCGTCGGCGATGTAAAATAGGCTCTGTATAACCACTTGGCTGGTTGTGTCCATTAAATATCAACTCACAGGCTGCTTGGAAAGCAATGGATTGTTCAAAATCGGACGACATAGATTTATAAGCTGGATCTTCACTGTTTTGTTCATCCACGACTTTGGCCATTCTTTTGAGCGTTTCCATTATTTGATCCTCTGTGCAGACCCCATGATGAAGCCAATTGGCCATATGCTGACTCGAAATACGAAGCGTCGCCCGGTCTTCCATCAAACCAACATCATGAATATCAGGCACTTTTGAGCAGCCAATGCCATGCTCTACCCAACGAACCACGTATCCAAGAAGCCCTTGCGCATTGTTATCGAGCTCTTGTTGGATTTCACTTGGTGACCATCCGTCTTCAGCTAATGGTAGTGTTAATATATCTGTACTTCTGTCGCGAATCTCGTGTATTAGTTTTTCATGGACACGTGCAACAGACAATTGATGATAATGTAATGCATGCAATGTTGCAGCCGTTGGAGAGGGTACCCAGGCTGTATTGCCTCCTGCTAGTAGATGACCCATTTTCTGTTCCAGCATATCCTTCATACGATCCGGCATTGCCCACATGCCTTTTCCGATTTGTCCACGACCTGGAAGTCCACAAGTCAACCCCGTATCCACATTCGATTTTTCATAGGACTGAAGCCATGTGGAATGTTTCATTTCATTCTTACGAATAACTGGACCGGCATACATGGAAGTATGAATTTCATCTCCTGTTCGATCCAAAAAACCAGTGTTGATGAAAACGATTCGTTCTTTAACTTGACGTATACAATTTTCAAGGTTCAAGGAAGTTCTTCTTTCCTCATCCATGACACCGATTTTCAGCGTATAACGGACAAGCCCAAGTAAATCTTCCACTCGGTTAAACAGCTCATTGGCAAAAGCAACTTCTGCCGATCCATGCATTTTCGGTTTGACGATATAAACAGAACCCTTTTCGGAATTATGCAAATTGCCTTTTCGTAGTAAGTCGTGTTTAGCTAGTAAACTGGTGATCACTGTATCTATTATTCCCTCAGGAACTTCATGATTTTGTTGATCCAATATCATATTGGATGTCATTAAATGACCAACATTGCGGATAAGTAATAGCGAACGTCCACGTATAATAAGTTCTTTTCCGCTAATCGTGTGATACATTCTGTCAGCATTTAACTTTCTAGTTACATCACGCTGCCCCTTTTTGAAAGTTGCGGTGAGTGTTCCGTTCATCAGGCCCAGCCAGTTTTGATACACAAGCACCTTGTCTTCTGCATCAACCGCTGTCACTGAATCCTCGCAATCCATAATGGTTGTTAAAGCCGATTCAATCAGTAAGTCTTTTACTCCTGCTGCATCCGTTTTTCCAATGGAATGGTGTCGATCAACTTGAATCTCTACATGCAGCCCATTATTTTGAAGAAGGATTGCAGTGGGCGAAGCTTTGTCACCAGTGAATCCGATACATTTTGAGGGGTCTTGCAAAACCGTTTTCTCTGTCCCTTGAACAATGACCAGTTTATCTTGTTCCATTCGATATTCTGTCGTAAGAGTGTGTGATCCCTTAACTAAAGGAGCAATCTGGTCTAAGAAGTTACGGGCAAACTCAACCACTTTTTGTCCCCTAACCGGATTATATGCAGCTCCCCTTTCCGCACCATTTTGTTCACCAATTGCATCTGTTCCATAAAGAGCATCATACAAGCTTCCCCATCGCGCATTTGCTGCATTTATGGCATAGCGCGCATTATTAACCGGGACTACTAACTGGGGTCCTGCCAGTATGGCAACTTCATCATCTACATTAGTTGTGGAAATCTTGAAGGACTCCCCTTTTTGCTCCCAATACCCAATCTCTTTTAAAAAGGACTCATACTTTTGTCGATTTCCAGTCCAAGTGTTTTGCTGATGCCACTGATCAATCCTCTCTTGGAGCTGTTCCCTGTTGTGTAACAGTTCTCGATTCCTTGGACCCAGTTCGTTGATAATCTGACTGAATCCAGCCCAAAATGCATCACTTGAAACTTCGCTTCCCGGTAACGCCTCTTCTTCAACAAAGCGATACAACTCACTTGCGATCTTTAAGCCGTTTCGTTCAATCACCTGATCGCCCCTTTATTTGTTATATAACAGATTTTATTTTTTATATTATTATATAACAATCGATTTTGTGAATAATTTTATTAATTTTTTCAGAAGCAAAGGAGAAGCAAAGGAGAAGCAAAGGGACGGTTCTCTTGCTTCCTACTTTCCTGCTTTAAAAATAAGGTTGGGAGAAACACCCAAAATTCTTGCAGCTTGTCGTTGTGATAATCCATCAATTACTTTTACTTGGCACAATATTTCATTTCTTTTCGCCTTACACAAACTCTTTACTTGGGGAAGCTCAATCGCGCCAAGCAACTGCTTGATTTCTTGCCTTGCCTCTTCATCTGATAAACTTCTTCTTTCATTCACTCGATCATCTAGACATTGGTCTATATTTTTTCTTTCGTTGAATTCTTTAAACCTTTCTTTTGCAATTTTTAAATCCTCAGAAATCAGCCTAAGAATAAACTCACCATTCAGTAAATTCCTCGGATGAACATATTTATCGTAGTACTCCGGGCAACTACTCCATTTAAGAAGCAAGAGAACCGTCCCCTTGCTTCGGTTAGTGAAAAGGATATTTATGAAGAAATAGAGAATATAGTACTTTAATCACAAATTAGGAGGTGAAGTTTTGGGGAAGAATATTTTTGACGGTAGGTTTACTGCAAATACTGAGGAGAGTTTAGTCTTATTTATTATTGGAATGCGTATTAATAAATTTTTTTCATTTACAAAGTGGGTACCAGTTTTTCAGGCAATGGGTCCTATGATAAAAGAATTATATCAAAATCCTGAACTGGGGTTCCGCCACACTGAATTTCTTTTTAGCTGGAGAGGAGTCACACTGATCCAGTATTGGAGGAGCTTTGATGATTTGGAGGCATATGCTCATGGGAATACTCATGCTGTTGCTTGGAAAAACTTTAACCAAAAGATTAAAGATGACGGTAGTGTTGGGATATACCATGAAACATACATAATTGAAAAGGGTGCATCAGAGGCTATCTATAACAATATGCCAAAGTTCGGACTTTCCAAAGCCACTTCTCATTTGCCTGTAGCTTCAAAGAAAGATTCAGCTAGGAGTAGAATAAGTAAATAATTTATTGTTGCCTTTCCTTCATATGAAATGATTGGAGTCGTAATATTTGGGCGGAACACTACAACTTGGAACTTTATCTGACGGAGCTACAAAATCATAGAAATAATTGGAGGACTATAATGTATACAAAAACCGAAATCACACGTAGTTTCAACGCTCCTCTTGAGCTGGTATTCAAGGCATTTACCGAATCAGAACATCTGCAGAACTGGTGGGGCCCAAAAGGATGGGCTTTTGATATTTCAAAGTTTGAGCTTCATCAGGATGGTGTCTTCCATTACAGCCAGACGTCTCCTGACGGTCATGAAATGTGGGTCAAATTTGTTTATCATGAAGTAATTGCTCCAGAAAAACTCGTTTACACCTCTTTCTTTTCTGATGAAAAGGGGAACATCGTACGTGCTCCTTTTCACGACAACTGGCCATTGGAAATTCTCAATACTTTTACATTCACCGAGCATGAAGGTAAAACCATATTGACGATGATTGGAACACCTGTATCCCCAACTGAGGAGGAAATGAAAACTTACGAAGAGTCGCAAGAAATGATTCATGAAGGCTTTTCAGGAACCTTCGATCACCTGGCTGATTACCTCTCAACTATTCCAGAACACTGATATAGGTCGCTGACGAACAAAAGAACACTGAGAACACTGTCATAATAGCAATGTTCTCAGTGTTCTTGGTAATTATTTTCACTGATTTTAAACGATGTGCTTTAGTTGAACTAATAACCATTGTTGGAGTTCCCGCTGTCGTTAGTGCATTAACAAAGCAAACAACAGTCCCACTCAATATTTGCTTCATTCAGTACAAAAACCATTTCTGCGCCCGTGGACAAAATAGTTTGGGGAAATGAAAGAAGTGACAAACTAATGATTTATGCTTTCCTATATTACCTACTTTACATTGTTCTTAAATTTTATGATAACGTTCATCATATTTTTATTATAGACATTTCTCATTTTCTATTTGCCCACTAAGAGGTACTTATTATCTTTGGTCTATTTGTAACTTATCGCGAGTTCCTTGCTTAACAGGATCAGACTTTCCATAATGTAATAATGCATAGGTTGTACAAATGGTAATAATAGCCAGAACAATACTCTTCCAATTCATTATTATTATATATGGCCAATTCGTACTAAGTTCTAAATTTAATTTGAATATTAGATGATTCAGACCTACAAAGAACCAAATGGCAACGACATATAAACTTAAGAGTTGATTAACTTTTGAAACTGAGTATTTATCCTCTTTATGTAAATGCCACCATTTTAAGTCCCCAGTCTGAATTACCGTCTTATAAAGTGGTCCCATAAATTCGTCTTCTAGTAAATCAACATGTCTCTCCCAGTTATTTTGCCAGAATTTACTCCCCCTATTAACTAGGAACCAACTGAGAGAAAATATAAATCCAACACAATTAACCAGAAAAACTAAATTTGGATACTTCATTAAACCACCGGCATTAACTAATAAAAAATAACCAGTAAAAATGACTGCAATAATTGTCCAAAAATACGTGGCTCGTTTCCAATACATCTCAATTTCAAATTTCCGAATTTCTAAAGCATTCTTTAATGCTTCTTTTCTTTCATCTCTTGACTTATATCTTTTGTTATATACATTTTTCACTTCTGCATTTGTATTTTGTCTATGATTTTCTGCATCCATAAGTTACCTCTTCTATTTTATTGTTACAAATTTTGCCAACCATGATAGCCACTTCTTCACGCGCCACTTTCTGATATACCAAATGTACCAGCCTGTGAAATGACTCCTTTATCTAATAAATGCATAATCTCACTATTAAAGCAATGATTCGAAGTAATATCACTAAATCCACCTGCACTGACGCGTGAAATGCTAAACTTTAATACTTTAATATGAAAACCAATATAAGTTCCAATAACTTCCTTAATTACTTTTCCCATCTCTCTACTTCCGTTATACTACATTTTTGTAATTGAAGTCACTGGAGTAATAATTTCACAAAATGAATCCTTCTGCCTTAATCCACCTACTTCCTCTGTAAATAAAGGAATATACTCCCATCAATAGTTTATATCATTTGTAGACTTTAATATAAGTAACTATTACAATCTTTTAAAAAGAAGAACATATTAATTTGTACAATTTACCTCTGATAAACTTCATTTTGTTTTTAGCCACTTTATTAACCATGTCGAATAAACTCGAACCATAACAGGAAATATTTTATACCAAATTAATTATGTATTATCCATATTCCTACCATCCAATATGATATTATTAAGACACTTTAACATCTTACTTTTTAAGGAGTTTGTTATGACCATTAAATTAGATACTCAGTTTCTTAAGTTAGACTATCAAAAGTATGACAAGATTGATTTAGTTCCTGTTATTCATACGATGATTCATGAGCATACTGGTGAAGGGTCTGACTACCTTGGATGGTTGGATTGGGCTAGTCGTGTGGACGAGCGTTTCTTTCAGGAGATTGAAGAGACGGCTAAGAGAATACAAGAGAATTCGAATGTTTTAGTGGTGATTGGAATTGGTGGTTCTTATTTAGGATCGAAAGCGATCATTGAGATGCTGAAACCACATTTTCCGGAAGATAATCAAACTGAAGTTATTTATGCAGGTCAACATGTCAGTGGTTCTTACTTGAAACAATTGATGAAGTATTTGGATTCAAAAGAAGTTACGTTGAATGTCATTTCGAAGTCTGGCACTACAACTGAACCCGCTATTGCGTTTCGTGTGTTAAGACAGTACATGGAAGATCGGTATGGCTTTGAAGCGAAAAGTCGGATTATTGCGACTACCGATGGTGAATCAGGGGCACTTCTTGAATTGGCTGCTCAAAATGGCTATCAACGATTTGTTATTCCAAGTGATATTGGTGGAAGATACTCGGTGTTCACTGCGGTGGGCATGTTACCGGTAGCTGTTGCGGGACTTTCCTTTCGTGACTTGCTTGATGGGGCAAAAAACGCTGAACTTGAGTTGAATGAAGCTGACATCGAGAAAAATGTTGCTTATCAATACGCAGTTCTTCGTCAAGATTTTTATAACAATGATTATTCAACAGAGATTTTGGCAAGTTTCGAACCTCAATTGATGTACTTGCATGAATGGTGGAAACAGCTTTTTGGGGAAAGTGAGGGGAAACAACAACGTGGGATCTTCCCGGCTTCCGTTGTATATACGACCGATTTACATTCTTTAGGTCAGTATATTCAAGATGGAAAACGTAATATATTTGAAACGATGGTTTCTTTTGTGAATAAAGCAGATGATTTTTACATTAGTGAAGATCGACAAAATCTTGATAAATTGAACTATTTATGTGATACATCACTCCATGACTTTAACAAAAAGTCACTTATTGGTTCAGCTTCTGCTCATACGGATGGCGGCGTACCGGTGATGCATTTAGAAATTGAGAACTTTGATGCCTATCATGTCGGTTATTTAATGTACTTCTTTATGAAAGCATGTACGATGAGTGCCTACTTAATGGACGTCAATCCGTTTGATCAGCCAGGAGTGGAGTTTTATAAAAAGAATACATATAAATTGTTACAGAAAAATAAAAAGCAGGAAGCATAGGGACGGTTCTCTTGCTTCCTACTCCCCTATACTATCACCCCCTGCAAAGTTGTTTAACAACCATGCAGGGGGTTTTTTATTCAAAAAGAAAACCTAACATCTTAGTGATTGATAGGTTTTCTTATATGACCACCTGGTGATTTACTGATTTAAGGTGGTCTTGTTATCTTTAATTCAATTGTGGTTCATAATCCAAGTTATTTGTTGCACTTGTAACTGTCACTCAAAATTCCTTCTTGTAAATCCCGAGTAATAATTACGTGGCCATCTTCAAAGGTGGTAGTACCTGAAAATTCATGAACATGCCCATCTACAAAACTAGAGGTTCCCTAATAATAATGAACGTGGCCCATCATGTTATAGGCTGGTGAGGTTTCTCCCTGCACTGTATGAGAAAGGCCATCATTGATTGTTGTTTGCGTGGAATATTGGTGAATATGAACACCTTGGTTGTTCAATCTCATTCCCAAAATTTCATGTCCATGCACAAAATCCCCTCCTTTTTTACGTGCCATATATATGTTTATGTAACCTTCATCTTTTTCGTCACATGAACTTTTGGAATAAGGTAAGGGATGTCCAGATATCTGAACTGCTTCCTTGGGTGGCACCCAACCTATATCTTTATACATATAGAAGAATCCAACAATTGTATCGGTTATTGGATTCATGAAATTCTATATGCAGCTATATCTGTCAAAAGAAAAAGAAGCAAGAGAACCGTCCCCTTGCTTCCTAAATTCGTTTTTCACTCATAAGTTCGCTGACGGTACCTAGTTGGTATCCTTTTTCATGAATACCATTGATCATCATCTTCAGCCCCTCGGCGGTAGGTTTTGTAGGATGCATAAGAACCATTGAGCCATTTCCCACTCCTGTCACAACTCGCCTAACCATTTCTGATGTCGATGGTTTTTTCCAATCAACCGTATCGACCGTCCATAGAATGGTTTTCATGCCGAGTTCATTGGCAACATGAATCGTTTCCTGATTAAAACTTCCGCTTGGCGGAGCAAACCAGATCGGTTTCAGACCAAGTGTTTCTTCAATAACATCATTCGTTTTTTTCAATTCCTCCATTGTCTCATCCCTAGAACGTTGTTTAAGATTAGGATGACTGTACGCATGGTTTCCGATTTCATGTCCCGCTAGATTAATCATTGTAACTAAATCCGGGTTTTTTTTAACCCAACTGCCATCAAAAAAGAAGGTAGCCTTGACTTTTGACTCATTCAGAACTTCTAGGATGTCTGGGATGTATTCGTTGCCCCACGCAACATTTATTAATAAAGCGACCATAGGTTTTTCAGGGTTTCCTTTATAAATAGGTGATGGGGGTAAGTCTTCCAAATGAACTTTTGGTGAAACCTCTTTATAAACCAGCTGATTGGTTTTAAAATCGTTACCTGCCAACATCTTTCGGTAACTTGCTTCGATATCAACTAGTAATCCGTTATAGCCTGGAATTGCTTTCCATACTCTATCAACAGTTGCATCAATTGGTTTTATATCATGCTCCTCTGCATATGATTGAATCTTCCTATGTAAATCTTCATTTTCTACATTCTTTTGTGGTGCCAGTGTTGTAATGGAATCCCCTGAGATCTCCATTGGTTTCGTCGTGGATGAACCTTTCAAATTCCCTAGATTCAACATAACCGCACTAATCAATAACACGCTAAGTATTAGAAATGTATTTTTCACGTTATCCTCCTAAAATGCAATTGTATTCATCATAATCTCCCCCAATTTTGATTTTCAATACAAAAAAAGAAGCAGAGGGACGGTTCTCTTGCTTCCCACTTGCCTATGCCTTAAATATAAGGTTTGGTGAAAAACCCAAAATTCTTGCAGCTTGACGTTGTGATAATCCATTGATTAATTTTACTTGCCGCAACACTTCATTTCTTTTCACCTTAGATAAACTCTTAACTTGTGCAATCTCAATCGTGCCAAGCAACTGTCTAATTTCTTGCCGTGCCTCCTGATCTGATAATCTTTTTCTTTCATTTACTCGATCATCTAGACATTGATCATTACTTTTTCTTTCATTAAATTCTTTAAATCTATCTTTAGCAATCGATGTATCCTCAGAAATCAGCCTAAAAATATAATCAGCATCCAGTAAACCCCTAAGATGTACATGTTTACCGTAGTACTCTCGACAACTACTCCATCTCCATTCATCCGCTCGATTGACGATTCCCGCTTTTACTGGATTTTGGTGGATATATCTGATGACCGTTAGTAAATATCTACGCGTTTCTACATTTTCACTTCTAAACCGATCCTGAAATAGATGACCAGTTGTGCTGTACTTCCAGTTATAGAACCAGACAAAACTCACACCTATACGTTTCATTGTAATTGAAATTGGTTCATTGCCTTCTTTTATAAGAAGATGTACATGATTATTCATTAAACACCAAGCAAATACTTTCATTTCTGATAACCTTTTATATTTTTCGATAATCTCGAGAAACCTTACACAGTCCTCATCATCGTGAAATATCTCCTGCTTATTGGCACCTCTCAACATAATGTGATAGATTCCATTTTTACTGCTTACCCTAGCTACCCGAGGCATCTTGATCACCACTTTGAACTGGATTTTTCTTTCTCATTTTCATTGGCTCCTTACGAAATCTGAATTATCAACAAAAAAATTGGGAATAAAAGTTAAATAAAACCGGGAGTGGGAGGGAAATGACATTAGGAAAAAAAGGGGGGATCATTCTATGTTTTATTCCACATCTAAATCGGTAATCCTTCAAAACCTACTGATAAATTCAATAAAACAAATAAAAAAAAGAAGCAAGAGAACCGTCCCCTTGCTTCCTTCATCATGCAATATAATCCTCTTCTGGTATGTCATCTGGATCCTTTTTAACATAGTACTTCCCTTTTGTTGTAATCGCTATAATAACAGTGAGGATCGCTGCTAGAATTGCTGCAAAAAATGCGGCTGTGCTTTGTAAAAATGGACCCATGTATCCCAAGGCCGCAATCGTGCCTAAACCACTTGCTACAATTAAAGGAACGACTCCAACTGGATTCCATCTATACAGATTCTCTTGTCTTGCTTCAAAATAACGTGGACCAATCTTTAATAGTTTTTTCACGATTAAAGCGTCAGTCACTAAAATGGCTGCCCAAGTTAACAAAAAGACTCCCTGGAACGTCATGGCAGTATCTAAATGATTCACGATGCCACCTAGCATCAATATCATCGATACTACACCAGCCACTACAACCCAAAATCGTCTGCCTGGTTTGAATCTAAAAACATTTTCAAAGAAATTGGAAAGTGACAGGGAACTACTGTATATATTCGTGATATTAATTCGGATTTGAGTCAGCATTGTAAACAATACGCCCCCAAGACCTAAGAGTAAAACAATGTAAATGCCCGGATTTGACTCTCCTATACGAACCCCAAACCATATTCCAAGGCCGCCCATGACACCAAAACAAAAAATTTGCGGAATAAATCCGATTGCTAAAGATCCGATTTTAAGATCTTTTGGTTTAAGGAAACGTGCATAATCTGATGCAAGGAGAGCTGTTAAGCCCATTATTCCGTGTTGCATACCGATACAAAGCAGCAAAGCAGAACCACCAGCTTGTACCCCTTCAGGCATATAAGTCCAAAAACTTCCCTCATATATTGATGGTTTGTTGAGCGCAACTAAAATAGCTGATATTAAAAAAATACCGAATAACGGTAAGGACCATTTTTGCAATTTATCTAGTTGCTTAATACCAAACCAATTTAATGGAATAACGATTGTTCCAAAAATAATAATTAAAATCCACATGGGGATGGATGGGAAGTATGCTTTGATAGCGGATACTAATATCATGCCTTCAAATGCACAATACATAATAAAATTAGATGCGTAAATTAATGAGGTTAAAGAAGCGCCTATGTAGCCAAATCCCCCTCTAGATAACAAGTTTACGTTCATGCCAGATTTAGCAGACAAATATACAATGATTGTGCCCAGAATACCTGCAACAATGATTGCATAAATGGCTGAGATGATGGCATTTATAGCACCAAATTGAAGCGCCATAACACTGCCCATTTGAAAGTAAAAAATGGCTGTGGCGATTCCAAAAGTAATATTGGTAATACTCAACCAACCCATAGTCCTTTTTGGACGTGGGATCCTATCTAATGAATAATCATCATTCATTCCTTCTACTATGTGATCTGCTACTTGGCCAGATCTCATACATATCAACTTCCTTTCTATGTGTGAAACTTCAAATTTTATTCCTGCCTTTTGTGGGAGAATTCAAAATTTTGTAAAACCCAATAGTTAATAAAACAAACAAATCAAAAAAAAAAATCTCATGGTTCTTATTTGGTTGGAATAACTGCTAATAAAGATGTGTATCATGGGTAACTTATTAGTCAGGTCTGTTAGTGAAAACACGTTTGTCAATATGGTTTTTCACTTATTAAATGATAAACAATTTAATGGTCATTTATCGGAGCTCATTGCGATGGTCTAAATCTGGGTGGATAAAGTGGGTTTGGAAAGGCCATTCATTTCTTTCTCCAAAAGGACAGGAAAACAGGTAAACCCTGACTTAATCGAGCTGAGCATGTTGATAATTACAACAACAGTCTACCCATTAAGTGGTTACTTGCATAACTATTATAACATACTTGGCTTTATTTTTTTGTGTAGCCATTTGTGCCCATAAACACGATGAGTTCATCTCTGATTGGTTGTCTGAAAATGGCATTCTTTCTTATTACACAGGTACTTGCAAACAAGACCTATGCTCAATCAATCGCATTCGTTGGATTTGAGTTCTATCTGGCTTCGCTTCTGCCCACTCTCCTATTTGTGCACCTAAAATGGACGTACAACTAAAGTAAGCTGCCGTAGATGCGATTTCGGCTGCCTTTTGCTTATTTTAAGTTGGAAATGATTTTCTCCACAAAACTTGTTGCAATCAAAAGCGTTCTATAAGCCCACCCCTTATGTTCGAAGCTCCCATATGTTAAAAGGAAAGAAAAAAGGAGTGATCGAATGGTTAGACCATTTCAAGGAAGAGAGTTTGAGCATGAAAGAGATTTTCGTCATGAAAGAGAGCATCGTCATGAAAGTCCCAACTTTCATTTTGGACACCAGATATATCCAATTTATCAATACCCTTATTATCCGTATCCTTATTATCCGTATCCATATCCATATTGGAATCAAGGGCATTCATACCCATATGGACATCAAGGGTATCCCATGCATCATGATCATATGGGGCATCAAGGACATTACTAAAAACCAGGACTTACGATTATTTAGCAGTCTCATAAATAAACACAGAGTAGGGGTACCTTTACAAAGGCTACCCCTACTCTTAATCATACATAGCCCATTCTGGAAGCTTTACCATACGTTTTTCGAATTTTATGTAGACAAGCTTTAAACAACTTTCACTTTTCTCACAACGTACGGAATAAAATAGTTCAACTCGTTTTCTTTCATTAATACTAGGACTAGAATCTACAAAAATGCTGGTCTAAGAATCAAGGCACGTTTTTAAAAATTATGCAGACGTTATAGTTAATAATCCGAATAGGTTTTTGCACAGGTTACTGTTTTTTAACACCGTAGTTTAATCGCTTTTTCTATCTACTCTCTTCTCGATCATTAAAGATCTTGTACCTTTCAGAATTCGAGCTCTTTTATAAGGTGGTTCATAGGCGTATACCTTAAATAAGGTGTGATCAATTGCATCTACAAATGCTTGGTCGACAAATGTAAAGTCTTTTTGTTTGTGTACTCCTTTGACAGTATGATCCACGATGAATACAACTTCATGTCGGTTTTGAAGATATTTTGCCGGACCTATTGAGTCCTCATTTAACCCCATTATTAGATGAATATTTAACCTCATAGTATCGATATCACTCCTTTATTAAAAGATTTATTTTCTTACTGGCTATGTACTTTCCTTCCATCCGAATTCATTTTAGTATCAACCTTATTTCGACAAATATCTGGAAAATCCTTTAGAAAACAAATAAATTGTAAATTTTATCCCATTAAAAAAGGCAGTCGAAGATGCAATTCTGGCTGCCTTTTTCTTTCATTATTTTAGTTGTTAACCCTAACATTTATCACGTGCGAAGTTCTTAGAGAAATTTGTATTTCTATTCGGACACTAGCACGTGATCTCAGAATTGTTTCATTGGGTCGCACTTGAAAATCAATCGATATTCTCTATTTATACACTTATAATTCTATGCATATCAGGATTGTGTTGAATTTTTGGATTTTACAATTGTAGTTATATCGTTTACACACGCCAGGGACCTGTTTTTAACAAGGAGATCTCATTTTTTATTTATTTCATGTTCAATTAAAGTTGATGACCTTATTCCAAGTTTAGTACAGTACGAGATTTTTCAATGTAGATTTTTTTGCGATGCATCGACCGATATGCTTCCATCGTAGAATATAACCTCTGTTGTTGTTTTGTTATCACTTTTTTGGAAACATTGACTTGAATGGTATAACCATTGCTGAAAATGATTTCCGATACGTTAGGACTCAACGCATTAATCTGGTAATGGTGATTGAATAGCCAGACACATTCCGCTTGTAAATGCGAAATAGTTGGAACTGCCCCCACCGTATCCGGAATTATCAGAAGAGGTGTTTTATGCCGATATTCCATAAACTTTTGAATCGCCTGTATACGACCATCAAACGTTGAAGCATAGCGAATACATGCCTCTTCCAATAAGGATCTTATCGACATCTTTGAATAATATACCCCATGCATCGTTCCGATTCGACTCTGGAAGCCATCCACAAAAACGGGTTCCAATGTCAATGTATCTTCATTGATATAATACGAATCACACTGCAACATATATTCTCCCTTTCGATCTCCCTTGACATAATTCTACTAAATAATACTTAAATTGTAAACTTATAATCCGAATAATCAGTTTATATTAAGAGTTTTTTTAAAAATTTTTAAACTTGTTGGCACTTTGAAGTTTACTAGAAGGAAACGTCTTCTTTTACTAGCTCGAAACATGGCGTTTCTCCCCCTCAAACGTCATGTTTCGTCATTCGAACGCATCAGGTACATGTCGTACAATGACGTCACCTAGGAATAACTCTGATGTGCACATTGGCAAGGCAGCAGCTTAAAATGGAGATTTTCGAACAGTTATTGGATCAGTATGAACCGATGATTTATTCGTGTATGCGGAAATTGCACATCTATAAAAATCAAGATTTATTTGCTCAAGTTGGGAGAGTAGGACTTTGGCATGCTTGGCAGCGCTATGATGAATCAAAAGGCGATTTTGCACCTTTTGCTTATCGTAGTATTTATGGGAGCTTGCTGGATGAACTGAAAAAAGCATCGAAAGAAGAGAACCATATTCCAACTGAACATCAGATACTTGAACTTATAGCAAATCCTCAGATGAGCCATTCCGATTGGTCCGAGGGGGTATTGGTGGCACTAAGCCAATTAAACAGGAAAGAAAAGCAATTGATCCAGCTGTTGTTCATTGATTGCTGTTCATTAGATGAAGTGGCGCTTCATGTCGGGATCAGCAAAGCTGGGGTTAAAAAAAGAAGAGAACGTACATTGGAAAAACTGAAACATATTTTGTTGGAGACGAAGAAGTAGTAGAAATTATCTTGGTAAACAAAGGTTGAGTTTACCTCTCTTACAATGGAATAAATATAGGCTGAGGATTCAATTTCAGCCTATTTTTATTCTATATACCATTTCTTTGTAATGGACAATAGCTTCAAGGTGAGATTAAGTACCTGGTTCTCCAGTGGAATTGTAGTTAATGATCGGAACAACCGTTTAGGAATTTTTAGGAATTCATGGGAAACCGTACAGTCACAGTAGTACCTTGATTCACCGCACTCTGAAACCGGATTGTTCCTTTATATTTTTCAACAATGTTAAAGCAGATCATGAGCCCGAGTCCGGTCCCTTTCGTTTTTAATGAGTAAAATGGAGTACCCAAGGCCTGTACCTGTTCTTCGGACATGCCAAATCCTGCATCAATTACTTTTATTTCAATTTCATTGTTTTTTTCTTCTGCTCTGATTACGACAGAATCATCTTTTGTAGAAACTTCAATGGCATTTTTCACTAAGTTCATGAATAATTGCTTAAATTCTATGGTATTGGCCGCTATGTATAGGTCTTCGTCCACTTGCAAGAGGATCTTATTTTGATGGAAAAGTCCATAGGACATGAGCAAACCTGTCACACTTTGCAAGGCATCGCGGACATTTACGGTTTCCATATGTTGATGCTCATCCGGTTTTGCTATAGACAAAAATTGGGATAAGACATGTTCCGCCGTCTTCAGCTCATCAATCATCAAAGTTAAGTGCATTTTCCCTTCCTTGCTGAATGAGTTGTTACTATCATAAAACTGCAATAGACCCTTTACGACCGTCAACGGATTTCGTATTTCATGTGCGACTGCGGCTGCTAATTGGCCGGTTGTTTTCAGTTTCTCTGATTGCTGCAACTTTTCAAAAAACATTTGCTGTTTTTTGATCCTTTCAGAAGTTAAATGGAAAATGAAATAAAGGATGACTTGGGTTCCCATGAAATTGTTGACATTCCCGAATAAGTCCTGCTTGATATGCGCAAAATCATTCCCCTGGTCAAAGAACAGAATATAAATGAACGTCGAAGTGATCAATAGTATATTAAAAACAAAAGAGAAATAAAACAGCTTCGAATCGAAAAACAAGATTGAAAACGCCGGAATAAAACAGAGCAACGTAAAAGAAGACCATGTATCAGGATATAAAAAGAAAAGCATATATAAGTAAATAGAGGCAATGGTAATAATGAGCTTTCTAAAAAAGTGGTTTTCATACCTCGGATAGATAAACAAACTCGTTGACAATAATAAGACTACTACACATTGAAAAATGAATCCGAGGTCTGTCCCTCCAGATCTCGGATTGAAGAACAAAAGTCCAATCACCATCAGCACGGTGGAAACAAATGCGGTGAGGTAATATAATTTTTGGTTTCTATCTTGTTTAAAATACTTCACGGTCACACACCTTTTGTAATCATAAATTCCTCAATTATTCTATTATACTCGCTTTGACACTTTCTGACTATATAGAAAATTCAAATATAGGAAACTGGAACTATTTCAGGTTTTGATATTCTCCGATTCGTATCTCACATCTGGGCCGAATTCCCCTCCTCAACACTACTAAATGATCTGCAAAGACTGGCGAAGTGAAATTATAGCCTACTTCGATCGTCTATTTTCACCGGGAGGAAAGTGGCAGAATTATAGGACAGCATTCATTTGAATGTTGTCCCCCCCCTCCTAATTCGAATGATACAGAGCACCGTAATATCGTGCATAATCAGTCGCTCTAATTGCAGCTGGAGGATAGTAGCTTTCATTAATACATAGTTAATAGTTTCTTATACTGACTCCTGTTTTTCATAGTATCTTAGAACTACATATAGTAAAATTCTCAGAGAAGGTATTATTTCCCTATTAATTCCGTTAATCTAAATAAAAAGGGGGAATCGACATTGAAAAAATTATTGATAAGTGGTTTAGTTGCTTTAAGTTTCGCACTCACTACGACAACATTCGCTGAAGCGAATGAATTCACAGATGTACCCAAGACACATCCAAACTATGAACATATTCACTATTTATTTAATGAAGGCGTAATAAAAGGTATCGATAAAGACAGCTTTGAACCTGATTTAAACCTTACACGAGGACAAGCAGCACTTATGTTAGCTCGTGCTTTCGATTTAGACCTTACACCTCGTGAGACAGTTTTTAAAGATGTTAATAAAAATTTATCTGGGGCTGTTCAATCAGCGTTTGAAGCAAAGATTATTAATGGAAAAAGTGCGACTTCATTTGAGCCAGATGCCAAAATTACTCGAGAGCAAATGGCCATGTTATTGGCAAGAGCATTCAAGCTTGAAGAAGAATCGGCAAAAGAATTTAGTGATGTCGGGATGCAGACTACAGCCTATACGGCAGTGAGAAAAATTCATGCATTTGGGATAACAGGTGGAGTGGATGAAAATCACTTTAATCCTACAGGCCTCGTTTCACGAAAACATTTCTCAGCATTTCTTGCCAGGGGATTGAACGAAGATCTTAGACTCAACACATCAAGTTGTGGATATGATAAAAATTCACGACTCAACCCTAATCGTCAAACACTCAATTGTATGATTACGAATGAAGCTCGTAACGCTAATGGAATCATTCCTCCTGAAATTGTTAAAGGAATTGTTAACGTTGAGAATGGTGAATGGAAACATTTTACATCTAATGGTGAACCTATTATTTCTTTTGATGGCGGAATCGGGTTGATGCAAATTACTAACTTACAAGATTATGATGTAGAGAAATTAAAATACGACATTGAATACAATATTGAAGTCGCAATTGATATGCTTCTCTATCATTTTAAACGGTCAGACTTACCAAAAATAGGTGCTCATGATCCGAAACAATTGGAAAGTTGGTATTTTGCGGTTATGGCTTATAACGGGACTAAATCAGTAAATAGTCCTTTCTACAAAACGACTGGTGAACCTAATCCAACTGCTTATCAAGAAAAAGTATTCTCGGCTATCAATACTTCTAGCCAATTAGCAACAAATATTCCAGCGATTCAAATGTCTTTAAAAGACTTTACCTATGGTTCAGAAACGAATGAAAGAATTATTTTTAATCAACTTAAATTTACAATGAGTTCGGATGGGACTCTTACGAAAGACCGATACAAAACAGGTGACCGATCAAAGATGGTTAATACTCGTCTTCGTGAAAAACCAAGTACTTCCTCTTTAAAAACAGAGGTACCGGTTGGAACGCCAATTAAAATAATTGGTGGTCCATTATATGACTTCTCATCAACTGCCCCAAATAACTTTATTTGGTATCCAGTTGAAATAGTGATTAACGGGAAAAAAAATTATCTATATGCTCCTTCACAAAGCATAGAATAATAGAATCGAGCCAATAGTTAATGAAACTAATAAATCTAACAAAAAGAGCGTTACACTTCGATAAGTTTTGAAGTGTAACGCTCTTTTTGAATAGCTTACATTTGATGGATTCGGCTGAAGATTCCGTCCATAAGAGTCCGTTTAGTCCTTACTTCAAGAAAGACAAACGGACGGCTAAACAAATCGAACAGACCTATCGGTTGGCAGGCTTCACGATTTCCAATCTTCCTTGCTCACCATCATCGCTGAAGAACGGCGTTTGACAGCAGGAAAGTAAGAATGGTTCTACCTGCAATTCGTGGAGGAGAATCTTTACACAGTTACCTGTTTTATGACGGGATATTAATTAAAATGAGAAACGTCATTTCGCTAACGCTATTCCTCATCTTTCCACTCAATTTCATCGGTTATATCCACTGCCTCGACCTTTAACTCAAACCCTTTAAAGGACCTCAACATCTTCACGATTTCCTCCCATGTATAAGGCTTTCCATCCAAAACCAGAACCGGGTGCCGTCTTCTTCCCTGCTTGATTCAACTATTCCTACCAATCGTTCTTTCTTCAGAGAATGATATTGGTTATCTATATTTCTGTTGTTTCTAACAGCCAATTAATTAAACAGTAATTTACTAATCGTTCAAATAAATCAAGAATTGTATGGTCTATTAATGATAGTGTCCCATAATTTATTCGGAGAATGCCCTTCATGTACATGATTATTTCTAGATTTATAAATCATTCCAATGAAAGATCTCCTGTCCAAAGTTGTATTTCCCTTTCCAGTCTTTAAGCCATCTCTCATTAAATCTTTAGCAATACTTGGACATCCGTTCCCACCTAAAATCTCCCGGAAAATTCTTCTTCCCACTTCTGCCTGTTCATCGTCAACAACAATTCCCCCATCTTCAGTCGTGTCATATCCCAGGAAAAACGTGGTCGGCATATGAACATTTCATTGTTGGAACCGCTTCTGCACGCCCCATTTCGTATTTTCACTCACAGAACGACTTTCTTCTTGCGCAAATGGTAGATAGAATGGTTAAGAAAAGCTCTGACTTGGAATCTAATGTGTAAATATTCCCCTTTTCAAAGAACACACACGGCAGGTTTTAGCTCATTAATCGCCTAGTAAGCTACTCATGTCGAGTTTCTTCTAAATAATAAACTCTAGTTATCTTGTTCCACGGAAAATAAAACTTTTTCTTCTTTTAAAATGCTGTTTGACTTTTTATAATTTCGGTAACCATATTGGACCTCAGATACTACTTGATCTGTTCCAGAAGTTATAGGTTTTGCACTTAAATGATAGTACATATCAAACTTTTGTAATAACTCCACTTTTACTAACTCAGGTGGGGTTACAACAATCCATTGGAACTTCAGCTCCTCAGCGATAGCCAAAATTGGATCAACGATATGATCACTAACAGCTACACTAAACGGGTTATCCGTTATTAAAAGCTTCCAACTGCTATTATCTTCATTTGTGCGTTTAAACGAGGTCAACATCATTAATATTAATGTTCTGGCGCTAAATAACTGTCCACCACTTCCAGAAGGATCCGTTTTAGAAGATTCATTAATTGTTTCCCACTCTGTATAGAACTCTTCTTTTGGCGGCTCATATAAGAAGCTATTTTCTTCGTGTAAACGATACATCCATAAAACAGGATATTGATAATTGAATGCAGCCAAGATAATATTTTTTGTGCTTATCTTATCTTTGAATACCTTTTGTGGAATTTCATTCACATCTTGATATTCAACAAACATTTCAGTTATAACCCTGTCGAACAAATCATCAATATTTCCTTTAATTTGATCTGTTTCTCTTGGAAGTAAATTATCCCTTTTTAATTTAACAAGCGGAAAGTTCAGTCCACTTCTATTAGTAATACGCATAGCTTTAATCATTTTTCGTAAATGTTCAACTATTTGAAGTGCATATTTACAAGCGTGTTCTACCCACTCTTTTTTGGCTTCTTCTGCTGTGTTTCTTTCTTCCTCAGCTTCTGCAATTTCATTACTTGCCAATAAATCTAAACCTTCGATAGATGCCTTTACTTCCTGTAATTCTTCAAAGTCCATATCACTGTATACTTTTAAAGCAACATCTTTAATTTCTAAAACCCACTCACTTCGTTCAAAAACTTCTTTCTTCTTTCGATGGATTGATTGTACGGCTGACTTTTTAGTAATTACATTTCTTTGTAATGTCATGAATGTTTTAATCCATTCATCACCAGTTTTGACAGGATTCTTTTTGACAATTTCCTGCACATAAGGCACAGGGTTTAAACCACTACTAATATTTAATGTATTCAAAGTCGCACTCAACTTTTGAAATATAGTATTAAAATTACTTACCTTAGTTTCAATGTCTCTAATAATAGCATTTGTATCATTTAAATCATTTTTATTTTCATTAATTGAATGCTCAATTTCAATTTTCATTTTATTAAAATCATCATGCTTCCATATTTCAGGTTGCTTCCGAAAGTCTTTAATAATAGATGCTTTCATTTCATCCAATTCTTTTCCTAATCTTTCTTTCTGTGAATTAGCATGTTTTATATCTGATTTTAATAGAAGAATGGCCTCTTTAATTTCATTCACACTTTCCTCCTTCTGTTCCAGCCTTTTCTTTAATACTGGGATTGGTTCCTGTGGTACTCGGAACTTCATCCACTCATTATTTAATCGAGACAATTCCTTTTCTTCATTATGAACTGCCTTCTGAAAATGTTCTAAGTTAACTCCTAACTTCACTAACTCAGTATTACGGCTTTCCATTTCTTGTTGTACAGCTTTCCATTTGTAAGAATGGTCCCTTAGGTTATCTACATCCATATTAAAATTAGGTTGAACTTCACGAAGAGCTTCTGTTTTTACATCTTCAAAGTAAATCAAAGGAAGGACTTCCTTGACTGTTTCCATTAATTTATTCTTACTGTCCTTCCAGTCACGATAAGAATCCTTCCAATCATCAAAATCATCATTTAGTGTACTAAGTTCCTTTTGTTTAGAACTTATTTTACTGTTCATGCTTTGAACCTTAAGTGATAAATCATATTGTCTTTGCTTTTCGCTCTCGTATATTTTCTTATTTTCTAACCAAGTTTTGAGGCTATCTATTTCTTTTTTCAAACTCTCTATCGCATTTGAAACGGAAACGATTGAATCCGATACAATTTTTAGTTCTTCTTTAATGACTTCTATTTGTTTTTCTACCTCAGGTTTTTCTTTTATTTTTTTAACCAGCTGTGTTCGAAAAGTATGATATTGCTTCTCTAATTCCACAGCGGTAGTACTATGGTCAAAAGATTCTAGTTCTGCAACGACTGCTGTAAGTTTATCTATATATTCCTTCGTGTTCTCAATTTCTGATTTAACTTCATCGCTTTTTAAGTATAAAGCTTGTTTACGTTCTGACAATTTGTCATCATGGATGGAAAACTCTGCTGCTTTCTGGTCTAAAATAACAAACTGCATATCACTTTTCTTTTCTAATTGGTTCACCCAAAAAATAGGAATAGGAACATGGAAGAACTCTTTATCTAGCTTTTTAATCTCATCAACATATGCCTTATTTTGATTTGGCACTATTAACCCGTATTTTAAAAGTGAATGATTCTTATTAAGTTCTTCCCGTTTTTCCGGCCCTTGTTGTTTTATGTATTCATCTCCGTATAGGACAGGAACTCCTTTTTCCGCTAGTAGGGATTTTACTTTATAAACTTCCTCATTCGGAATCAAATAAGGTTTATCATTTTGTTTCACTTCAAATGCTATCTCATATAATTGAATGTTTAACTGATTTAGAGTAAGTTCCCACTCACTTTTTCTGTTTTTTAAAACAGGAATCTGCTCATTCAACCATTTACGGAAAACTACTACTTCTACAGGATTTATGCGAAGAACATTCCATACCTTTTGCATGATCCCACGTTCTTTTTCTTTTTGTTGCTCCCATTGTTGTTTGATTCTTTTTACTTCTTTTTCTTCTGATACTATTTCCACTTCTAAAGTTGCATGCCTACGATCTAAACTAGTTTTTTCATCTGCTTTTTCAGTTTGATCTTTAGTTAATTTGGAATAGTTTTTTTCAGTGTCTTTTAACTCTTTACTTTTTTGTGAATGAATTTTTTCGATATCGTAATAAAAATATTCGCCATATATTTCTTTTTGTTTATCAAGTTCCAATTTAAATTTTTCAATTGACTTTTCAATGACTCCTTTGTCAACTTCATATTTCGTAAGCTGCTCCGTAAAGGACCTAACTTGTGTGTTTTTAGATTCACGTAATTTACGAATATAGTTTTTGTATGATTCACTTTCCGTACTTATTCTGTTGATTTCCATAAGTACAGCATTCCATTCACTTTCAATTTCAATTTCTAGTTGAATTTGCAGCTCTTTTGATTCACGATAATCTTGCGATTGTTCAATGGCATTTTTTTTTCTACGAATATTTTGAAGTTCCTGTTCGGCCTCATTCCATTTCTTTAACTGTAGTTGAAGTTCCGCTTCATCTTTTTGGTTTGTTAAAGTCACTTTTTGTTGTTCTTTATCATTTTGATTTTGTCCAAAAGATAGGAGGGAAGCATTGAGTTCATTTAACTCATAATGTTTAATTACATATTGGAGGTTTCTTTGCTTCCAATCTAGCTCTTGTTTTAGTTTATTTAACTCAATTAATTGCTCCTTATGGTCGTTTGTCTCTTTTTCTAGCGAGGATATTTCATTTGATAGAGCTGTTAATATGGAGCGCCCTTTTTCAATATGTATATCGAATTTTTCCCTTTCTTGTATGAGCTCCGATAAACTAGAGTAAACTTCTTCATTATGACGCTTAATTTCAGCATATGCCGAAGCATTCTTTTTCAATTCAGGAAGGTTTTTAGTTATTGAAGCTATGTTTTTAAATAGAGTAATAAGGTCACTTTCTTCACCCTTTTCATTCAATCTAGCCTCAATTGCTGGAATAATCATTTTAGAGAAAAGACCGTGATTTGTAGTCGCGTTCTTATCATCGAAATAATATGCCACACCGCCTTCATATTGGTTTATATCGATTAGTTGTTCCCAATCTTTTTTAATAATCCCGTAACTATCTAAGGTGCTATAAAATTTTGATTTAGAATTTTCGTTAAAAGTAAGAAATTCTTTTTTATTTTCCCTTAGGTACTCCAAAAATTCACTATATGGTGTTGGAGCTCCTTTTTCTTTGTTATAAAGGGGAATATTATCGATAGTATATGGATCGTATAAGCTGTAACCATACTCCCTTACGAATAGTGTATATAAAGGTTCACAATCGTTCTTCTCATTCAAATGCGAAGTCATAGCTACCCCAACCAACAAGTGCCTACCGAAATCTAAATGAAAATCTATACAACTATAAAATGTATAAGGTTTAAATTGACCTTTACTTGCATAGAAAAAGTGATTAACTTTATTTTTCCCACGACTCCAAGAAGTCTTTGGAATCATAGGTTGAAATAATAGCTGCAACAGTACACCTTTACCAAACGTGTTTTTAGCTGTAATAATCGCGTTTTTTGGTCCCTCATCAGAACTAAACTGAAAGACTTCATCTTTATAAATTCTGGTTTGCTGTTTGTAACGTGTACCAACTACTCGGTATTTATTTATAGCTGTCATTAACCTCACCCTCCTTTCTTCGTTTGGCTTCTACGATTACATCTCGTAACATCGTATACCTTTCATAATTGTGGAAAAGCCCCTCAATTCGTTCAAATAATTCAGGATAAGCATAAACAATATGTTCATCTCCTTCTAGAATGACATTTAATAAGTGTTCATTCTCAAACAGATTTAGTGCTTTTTTCATAATGCTAAATTTAGTTTTCATAGAAGGAGTTAACTTGTTGCTATCGTCTTTCAGATCTTTACTTAACCAAAACTCTACTTGTTCCCTAATATTCATAGCCCATTTTTTCTCGTAATCTTCTTCGATTTCAATCTTTTCTTTCCAATGGCTAAAAACATTCGTTACAAGTTCTTCCATCCTAAATAAAGATAAACCACGCAGTTCATATCGGGAACGAACAGATAAGTCACCATCAATTTCACTAAGGTAAATCATTAAAATATTACATAACAAGTAAAACTCTTTTTTATTTTCAATGTCACTATATTTTTCTTTTAAATGAGTGAATGATGTAGCAAAAATAGACTCTTTACCATCGGAGATTAGTTGGAGCTTTTCATGTCCTTCTAAAATTATCGTTCCGAAACTTCGTGCAATTTGTTGAACTAAGTCATGTACTTGAGTGTCATCAAAGTAAGATCTTAAGACACTTTCATTCCGATCGACCATTTTGTGCTTCATCAACTTAGCATAAATATCTGTGGCTATTTTTATCTTTTCAGCAGCCATTCATTATACTCCCCTTTTATATCGTAGTACGTAGGAAGACATCTGAACATCTTCTGTTACGATTTTCTCACCAGGCTCATACGTAGCATAAATTATTTTCCCTTCAAAGAAGCTTATATCAGCATCTAGTTTTAGCATCTTTTGTAATAGTGTAAACCGTTCATCATTATACTTTCGATTCTCCTGTATTTCCCCAACAGTCAATTTAGATTGTGCAAACAATGGCCAGAAGTCAATAGCATCCCGATTCCAATGATCAAAAGAACTAATATCCTTTGCATGAAATTCACCAGTGCTAGCTAACCCTTTAAATATTGGATACCAACAAGTTACTACCACATCCCAATTCACTTCATGCACATATTTATTCCAAATCTCCTCTTTTTCTTCTTTAAAGTCTGTTTCTATCAGTTCTTGTTCATTTACCAATTCCTGTTCCTGCCATATCCATTCCATCGGAAGAATGACATCCTGTTTTGGAGAAAATAATGGACCTAATATTAATTCATATATCTCTTCGGTTGGAATACCGTTCTGATAAATATGCTTTTCCCATATTTCTTGATGAAAGTTAGCCGTTTTTCTATAAACAAGGGATAATGGATTGTTTTTTCGAATATCTAGTTCTAGAGCAATATTTTTATAAACCTCGTCCGATAAACTAAGGTGTAATTTCGAGGTAGAGAAGATTTTATTTTCAAGCTCTATGTGCTCCAATCGTGATAATTCGTTACCTCTTTCAATCATTTTTAAAGTAGATAACATTTTCTTGTATAATTCCTGTGCTTCCTCTGATTGGTTCCAGACATCTTCTTTAGATTTTTTCCTAACTTCCCTATTAGTAAGGAGCACCTTTGGATTTCTCTCTAATTCATATCTATAATCCTTTTCTTTTGCTAATAAACGTCTTATTCTCAATGTCAATGCGTCTAATACACCAACTGCCTGATTAACTCTACCAGCTCTAATGAGTTGCAATGTATACAATTGTTCAACACTCATATCCATTTCTTCTTCAAATTCTCGAGACATTAAAATCATTCGGATGCTTTCATCCGTCAACTTATAAACTACTGTCCCTTTTTTAAGTTTCGTATATTCCCTGTCTTGTTCTAAGTAAGAAAAACGTTGGTCTTCAAATGTCTGTTTTTCATGATTATAATAATGACCTTTAAAAGAATCCATTCGTTTACTATCACCAAAATAAAAGATGCCATTTCCTAACCTCATCACATCTTCTTCTTTATGATCAAGTTTAAAGGTTTCAATTACATCACGTACAACTTCATATATATCATCCTTTGTCCTGGCTTCATCATCACGCAGCTCTCGATAATAGATTTCTAACAAGACGCATAGCAATATATCACGAACATAAGGATTTAATTTTTCACCGAGACTCATCCCCGCACCAAACAAAAAAATTGGATTTAACGACCTTTTTCTTTTCTCTATTCCAAACCATATATCTTCATTAAGCATGATTACCTTCTCCTTTTAATAGTAGGTCAATTGGTAGGACTTCTTGAGGGATACGCTTATCTTCATTCCAAATCTGATAAGCAATCGCAGTGAAGCCTTCATTATCCCTCCCAATTTCATCTAAGAAATAATTAAAATGATCGTTGTTTTTTGGCTGATCCTTTTTTATAGTGGTCGGGCAATGACATTCTTTCACCATCATGTAGTAAATATGTTTTGCTAAAGTTATGTAAAACTCTGGGTTTTTAGTTTTCAGTCGAGCATAGATGGAATATCCTGATGGATCCATATCTCCTACATAAAAAAGTTGAAAGTCGTTATGCTCTAATATGTCTTTTATATATTTAATGCTTGATTCGATATGTGTTCCTTCTGCGTATATAATCATATCCAATTCCATTCCAATAATCGGTTTGTACATTTTAAATAATCTTCTACAAGCATGGAAAAATGATAAATTTTCAATGATTAAAATACGTTTAATTTCAGTGAAATTATTAACTCTAGGATGTACAAAATATGAGAATGGCTCACCATAGTTTTCAATTTCCAAATCGTTTTCAGTTAATTTTAATCTACTTAAAAGGTGTCGACCTTCTTCATTAAGGAACTTCTCATCCTTAAATAATTGATAGGACCGACTAGCTTTAGATTCCCACTCCCATTTATCCTTTTCCCCTAAAAAATTATAAATGCTTAATATGTTTTCCCAGGTTGATACATTCTGCTTTTCAGGATTAGTGATAAAATAATTAATATCTAACCGGTCTGACACCTGAAAAATTTGTTCTTGGGTCCAAGTAGGAATAGCCCTTGTTCTAATGATTCTCCATCTTATTGGTAATGGTGTTTTACGGTTGTTAGTTTTTTTGATAGAAGATTTTATTGGTTCAATCTTTGAGGAGGAACTTAGTTCATTTATGATGGTGTAAAATAAATCATACCCTCCATCATCTTGATAATCATTAAGGCTGTCATATCTATCAATAATATAATTCTCCAGTTCTAAAATATTGAACTCTACATTTTAATGCTGATTTAAGAAGGCGATTATTAAATCCTTCATTTTCTCAAATTTGTTCATCCAGTTCACCCTCTTTACAGTGGTCTTAATAGTAGTTAGTTCTAAATTCCTATCTAAATAAGATATTGAAATAACCCCTCTCATCGATTCTTGAAAGGGGTTGCTGTCAATTTGCCCATTTATATGACTTTTTTAATCGATTTAACTTTGTTGGAAATGGAATATGTCCATCTTGCTGAAGCCTTCCAAGAACAACCCCCGGTGCAATATTAATTTCACTTTGCAAAAGTGAGGCAAATGCCTCACCAATTATGTTACAGTTATTTACTACTTTTACCTAAGGGGATAGGTATCAAATACCACTCTTCATTCAATATCTCAACTACCTCATTATTAATCACTAGTGTTCTAGAGATTGGTACTATACTAAATGATCGTTGTGATCTAAGTTATGTACTCAGATCTATTGCAGCACAAAACTTAAGAACAAGTATCCTTTTACAATCAAATAAACTGAACTTAGATGTTTCATTACTATAATCATACGACAAATGAACTGCATATTCGTTATATTCTTATCGACAATATCCGACAGATATTCAAGTAGTTCAAACACAGGATTCCAGTTATCACTAACCCTCTATTCTTCAGGGGCGCGTTTTTAAATCCATTTGATCAACCTGGTGTTGAATTTTATAAAAAGAATACCAATACTCTATTACAGAAAAACAAAAAACAGGATGCACAAGGCCAAAAGCCGAGTGTTTCCTGTTTTTTGACTAATCATTTGAACCTTCATTATAAGTTCTTCAACAATTATACTCAATAAACATTTCATCCTGGTAAAATTTATTAATACAACTGTATCCGGCTCCATGATTTTTAAAAGTAAATTGTAGTTAATTGTCAGAATTCTGTAGAATTGTTTTCAACATAGGGGCCGTTTTTAACCAATTATTCCTGTTTTGATTTTTTATGGAGTCCACTATTCTCTAGTTCCTTAATTGCCTCTATTAAAAAACTAACATCACCGATTAGTGGATGGTTAAATAACTGTGGTATTGATTTATCTTGAAAAGGAAATTTCTCTTGCTCATTTAAGCTTTTAGAAAGAAATAGAACCAGCAAACTAAATGCAGCTGCCGTAACCAATCTTATTTCTTCACTAAAATATTGGAAGCTTTCCTTCCCACCGTGTGCATATTTATTTCGATATTTTTGAATAACGTTAAAAGTTTTATTTTTACTAAACCCTAGTTCAGATATATAGTCAAATAAAGCTTTTTTATTAACGGATGGCCTAGTGACATTGATATGTCCACACTTTTCGCACGTATTTTTAATTTCGGTTTCTTCAGAAGTTAGCTTAGATATTAGTTCTAAAGCTGTAATCCAAAAAATTATTTTTTCCTCGGGAAAATAAGAAAGGGTTCCTTTTCTGTACCATCTTAAAATTGATTTATATTCATTAGGAATTTTTATTTTCATCCATTTTCCCAAGTGATTAATGGTGGTGCTGGATTCGATTTTATGAGATTCTGAAAACTCTCCAGCTTCATTTATTGGTGATGTGTCTGTCGGAATATTAAATTGTCGTCCCACTGAAAGAACAATTCTTCCATTTCTAGTAATAGGTTCTGAATGGACGTCACCCCAATGTAGAATTCTACACTCTTGTAACATTAAATAAGAACACCAGGATACAAAGTCTTCTATATCAGATATAGCGCTGATAGTATCATTTTTCGGATTCTTATCATCGTTTTCCTTGAATTTCTTTTCAATTATTATCGTTCGCGCTTCTTTCAGAATCTTTTCTACATCAGAAAACTCATTAGGATGTAATAAACGGTTTGCAACCACTTTATTTGGCATTTTCCCAGTAATAACAGTCACATTATTATGGATGTCAATTTGAATCTCCTTAATTATTTTCTCTTCAGAAAGCTGAATTAGTGGATAGAAACAAGTGGCAGCGATTGTCTTAATTGTCATTTCGTTATACCTTCTTTCCACTCTTCTTCCCTTATTGAGAAGTCCAAAAGTGATTTAGTTAATTGGTCGAATATTCAGTATAATAACGGTACATAATTTTACTAAAGAGAAACGTCCTTCTAGTCGATCTGTAGACAGGTAAAAACATAACAATGTGACAACTTGAGATTACAATGAAAGTTTGTTACATAATCAACATTACCGATACACCATCGATTAGATGTCTCATTCTCGTTCACTAATGCTTTTGAACTTCGAAGAAGTTGTATCCTTTTATATGGGGGGGAATAGGAATAGGCATATACCTATAAAGGTTGTAATCGAGTTCATCGACAAATTTTTGGTAACAAAGGTAATATTATTTCGCTTGATTGATTTCGTTGCAATTGCTTGACTAGTTCTAAAGAATTCTTCATTCAACTCCATGATCACATGAATTGTCATATTCATTACTGGTTCTTATCATTTGCTTCTATTCAAATTCTTCTTTATTTCTTAGTTATTTCGACAAATAGTCGGAAAATCCTTTTGATAATTAATGAATTGTAAATTTTTTTCCACAAAAAAAAGACTTCCAAAGATAATTCTGGCTGCCTTTTTTGTTTCTTTATTTTAGTTGTAGCTGTTAACATTGAATTATAGTTAAATTTCGAATCGTTTAAAATAGTTTCTGTCACAGGGACCTATTTTAAAGATCTTGATAAATTAAACTATTTATGTAACACATCTCTCCATGACTTCAACAAAAAGTCACTTACCGGTTCAGCGTCCGCTCATACGGATGGCGGCGTACCGGTCATGCATTTAGAAATAGAGAAATTTGAATCCTATCATGTCGGTTATTTAATGTATTTCTTTATGAAAGCATGTGCGATGAGTGCCTACTTAATGGACGTCAATCCATTTGACCAACCTGGTGTTGAATTTTATAAAAAGAAACAAACAAACTCCTACAGAAAAACGAAAACCAGGAAGCACAAGGTCAATCTGACCTGTGTTTCCTGGTTTTTTCATATAATTGTTCTTTATGAATAATTCTAATTTAGTCCACTTCCAACAGTATTCCATCTTTATGATTCTACTATTAAAGGTTGTAGTGAAATGTCAGGTTTCTATTTTCCAACTTCAATCCGTTCCAATAAAGTAGATTCTGTTTTAGAACCATCCAGCTTAAATTTGGTGAATGCATATAGTTCCCCTGTTTCCTCTACATAAACCAGTCGATCGATTTTGCCATAGGCACTCAAAGTAGAAACGGGATCCAATGTACCGTATTTATAAACAGAAATCAGTCGTGAACGATCAGCAAGATACATGTCCTTACCCGCTTCATTGAACGTCATGGTTGTAAATGGCGTAGCCAGTTTACCAAGCGGAGCCAGATCTTCGGATGGCTGGATGCTTGATGCGTAAACTGTCCCATCCCCATTGTAAATAACCTTACCGTCAGGGGTCATTTGGACATAGCCCCTCAAGTTACTGGTGTCAAAGAATCGAGGCACCATTGTTTCTTGCTTGATTTTTCCTTCTATTAAACTATATGTCTCGATTTTCCCGGTATAGTGGGAAGTCGCAACCGCATAGACTTTGTTCTGGGTCGGTGACAGTTCAATCAATTTTTGTTGGGAAATACTAGCAGATGATAGATGTTCTGACGTTTGCCAGTTATACGTTTGAACTTCTGTACTATAGCCTTGGCCCGAGCCGGATGAAATAATCAGCGTTTCCGCATCATCCACTGCGATGTCATAAGGATCAATGTTTACGTTTACTTCTTTCAGGAAAGAAAGAGTTTCGGCATTGTACACATTGATGAGTCCTTTTTGCATCTCGATGGAGTTAAATGGACTTCTTGCCTGGATTAGTTGTGTAACAAAAACCTTGCCATTTTTGATGGCGAGCCTTTCTGCAGGATGTGTCAGTTCCACAACCTTTTTAGTTTCAGTTTCCAAGTTTAGCATGACGAGTGATTTTGACTTCGCATCGATATAGTAAATGATCGGTTTGTCTGGGTTCTTCACCAAATCGATGATCGTTGATTCCATTGTCAGTTCAACAATCGAATGCTTTATTTTTCCGGTGGACGGTCGGAAGTTGGGCTTCATGATGCGTGCAAGGAAAGCTGAAAACTGTCCACGGTCAATCGTTTGGGTTGGACGGAATGTTCCATCATTAAACCCGACAGTGATATTGTTCGCAGCCAATGATTGTATGAATGGATGTGCCCATGAGTTAACGGCTACGTCTTTAAATCCTGGCTGGAACACTCCACTCAGGTCATAAGCATTCGCTAATACTTTAGCCATTTCCGCACGGGTGATATCCCCAGTAGGATCGAAACGATCATTACTTTTCCCATTAATGATTTTTGCACCAACAGCGTAGGCAATTTCTTTATACCCGAAAGTGGACGGGCTTACATCTTTGAATCCTGGATCTTTCATTTGATACTCTGGCATACCGATTGATCGCATAATCATGACAATCGCTTGCGCACGCGAAAGCTTGGTCGATGGACGGAATGTGCCATCGTTGTAGCCATTGATTACTTCTAGTTGGGTCAGATATTCGATTTCTTTCTTAAAACCAGATACATCCGTGAATCCCGCTGCTTTGGCTGATCCGGATGGAAAAACAATTATGGAAAGACTTAATGACATAGCCATCAAGACATATAATAACTTTTTCAATGAAAACTCCCTCTCTTATTAAACTCTATTAATTATAGTGTCAGAACAAGTCATTTACACGTTACTAATGGACTAAGTTGGATATCTAAGCGAAAAAGACCGATACAACAATTGCTGTAACGGTTCTTTACGCGTGCGAGATACACATGTATGCAGTTACGCACGAAGTTACTTCACTACGTGCGTCTCTATCTTCTTGGAGTATTGCGACTAGAATTCTTTTAAATGTCACATTAGTTTTCTATTTCTTTTGTTAAGTTCATTGTTTTCAACACTAGGGCGCGTTTTTTAGTTGAATTTGTGATTTTGTGATTTTATCTCTGGCCAAATAAATCCTCCGACCTTACTTAAAGTAATTATAGAGGGGGAAATAAATATTTACATACAAAACCCCGAACCTCGGGACGCTTTTTTAAAGTGTCCGAGATTCGGGGTTCAGTTCAATGTTCCAACAATATCCCATTTTCATAATATAAAAATGAATTGTAGTTAAATCTGAATCGTTTAAATAGTTTCTGGCACAGGAAAAGGTTTATTGATACACAGCTTCTTGATTGTTCAGCACACTCACCATATCCTCCAACCAAGCCTCACAGCGTTCCGGTATCCATGGATTCGGGTGTTTCGGATACCCCTTCACTGGATGCCAAACCGCAATGGGCTTCTTTCCATAGGAAGTTAACATATTATCAAAATCAAGCAACCCATATGCATTCGCCATTTTCTTTGGTTCTGGCTTATCTCCCCAACCATAGAGGAGTCGGTCCGCACTTGAAATTATTTTGGACCATTCCGATACAGAGTTATTTGCAAATCGGGAATGTACAATTCCTCCAATTTCAGATCTCTTTAACAGCGCCAAAAACTTCATACGGTTTCCTTCACAAACATCGGATAAGTTCACAATCTTCATTTCGTCCCAAGACATGCGCTCCATCAAACGCATTAGTTGGAACTGAGTTTTATCTGGCTTCGCTTCTGTCCACTCACCTAATTGTGCAGCTAAAATGGGCTTGCAACTCCCCGGATTTAACATTACGATTACTGCATCTGCGCGTTGTTTTTCGGTATTAATCGAACTCGTGTTTTGTCTACGCTCAATTCGCGCCTCTGGTCGCATCCACACTCGATCACCAGCAATGGTCACTTCAAAAAATTGACCCCATACTATGTACTTTTCTTTTAATAACGCTTCTGACAACAACTCCAACCCGTCACCCCATAAGAACTTTTTATATTTCATTATTTCGACAAATGTTTGGAAAATCCTTTAGAAAACAATAAATTATAAATTTTCTACCATAAAAAATATGCAGCTGAAATTGCAATTTCAGCTGCCTTTTGCTTAGTTTATTTTGTTGCAGTAATAATAACATTTATCACTTACGAAATTCTTAGAGAAAGTAGTCTTGCTATTAGGGCTTTAAGGACATTAAGAAGTGAATTGTAGTTAAATGTCAGAATTGTCTCATTGGATGGCACCTTAAAATCTATAGATATTCTATGTTTTTTATGCTTAGCATTCCAAGTAAATCATTATTTTCAAGTTTTGATTTTTTTGAATATACAATTGTAGTTTATAATCTGAATAGTTTTTTACACAGGTACCTGTTTTTGAATATACCTCTATGATGAATCAAAAGGAGATTTTGCACCTTTTAATTATGTTTTCAGAATTGTTCCCTGTTGTGGCACCCTGTAATTTATGACAATTTATATACCTACATCACTATACAATAAAAGAATCCAACACCAGTCTTAATTATTGGATTCTTAAAATTCATATACAATTGTAATTTATAATCTGAATAGTTTTTTATACAGGTACCTGTTTTATGAAACTTTCAATTATTTAAACTTTCAATTGCGTGTGCTATCACGACTGTTCCTATTTTTTTAGCAGGGACACCAGCAATTATTGAGTTACTTTCAAAACTTTTTGTCACTACTGCTCCTGCCCCAATAGATGAATTATCACCGATGATAATTGGTCCTAATATATTTGAGCCAGAAAAAGCAGTAACATTATCCCCAATAATTGGCATAGTCTGTTCATTGTTATTTTGATTTCTTCCACCCAATGTAACATTATGAAATAATTCGAAGTTATTTCCTATCTTCACGTCATTGCCGATTACAATACCAACCGAATGGACGATTCTAAATTTCTGTCCAATTTGAGCCGCAGGCGATATATCAGCGCTATAGAATATTATCCCTAAAGTCCTCAAAAGACCAGGTAATATTGGAATTTTCTTTTCTAATGACCAATGAGCCACCCTGTATAAAAAAACCAACCAAAATGTAGAAAGTAGGAATACACCTTTAAAAGCCCCTAAAACACTTAATTTATAGGTTTTCAAATCCTCCTTTATAGTTTGCATTTATGCACCTCCAAAATATTTGTTAAATATTATCATATACTATTAAATATTGTTAGAACAAAATTCCCTTCGTTCTAAAAAGCTTACTGCTATTCCACTCCTGTAAATAAAGTTTCTTTAAATATGTGATAGTGTATATTCAACCCCGACGACGATTAAGCACACTTATATAGCCAATAACAGTTTGAGTTCTAGATTCTAATAAATTCATTTGAATTCAACTCTTAGAAGGGTTATCATTAATTACGTTATATTCAGTTTGTTTTTTTAATAGTATTATTGATCTTGCTAGCTTCATTGAAGGTTTTTCAATATATCTATAACTTAATAATGATATTACAATTGTCATCAAAAGACTAATCAAGAAAATTCCTAATATAGGTATAAAAGCACCTAATAAAATTTCTATGGACAATAGGACCAGTAAATGGAACAAATAAAAGCTGTAAGAAATTTTACCTAACACAAGGAATGGTCTAGTTAATAAAAACGGAACTCTTACTGAGAGAACATAAATAATAATAATTACTGCTCCTAATGAGATTAACCAGTCACCTATGTAATACCCTAAATCATTGTTCCCCCTTAATGAAACTGCATATCCATACATAAATAATCCAAATAATAAGATACTGATTCTTGTTAATTTGTTTGATTCTTTAAATTTCTTAACTAAATGAACATGATTTTTTTGCAAGGATCGCACCAATAATAAACATCAATATATAATGGAATGAAATAATTATATTAATATTGTTATCAATCTTTAATGTTACAATAAAAGCAATTGAAATTACTGAAGTCAGGAATCCAAGAGTCATAATTTTTTTCCATTCAAATTTAATAAGTAACATTATTAATAAGGGGAAAACTAGCGAGATTCTCATTTCATGAACTAATGACCAAATTACAGAATCAAATGCATTAGAATTGTATGTTCCAATAAATAATATATGTTTAATAATAGTATTTAATCCAGATTCCCCTGTCCAAGTTCCCGCAATGTTATTAAGAGAAAATACACCTCTAAGAATAATACCTAATAATACAGCTACTATGAAGGGAAAATAAATACGAAGAGATCGTTTAATTATAAATGTAATATAATTATGTATGTAATTTTTCTTGTAAAATGGAAGTGATAAAACAAACCCACTTAGTATAAAGAAAAATATTACTGCCTCGTGTCCAGCCCATAAAATCCTAAGAGGTGAATAGGCAATAATATTCCAATATCCGACTTGACCACGATTCTCCCAACTAACATTAAAAAAATGATATACAAAAACTGTAAAAGCTATGATTCCTCTTAGTGAATCCAATTCTTCAAATCTTTTACTACCATTGTTAACTTTCATTTATCCACCTCAATATATTAATCAAACAAAACTACTTTAAGACAATATATATGACGTCCATCTACTTATTTGTATGAACGTCACCTTAGTTTTATTTCATTGCAGTTTTTGTTAAATTATGAATAATCACCTCAATTACTTTATGTTGTTCTTCAATACTCATATTCGACCCACTAGGCAAACAAAGACCTCTTTCAAACAACCTTTGGCTCACGTCATCATTCTCACCATGAGCATAAAACTTACACCCTTCAAACACTGGCTGCAGATGCAATGGTTTCCATACAGGACGAGCTTCAATGTTCTCTTCAGCTAAAGCATCAATCAATTTATAAGGTGTTACCTTTATCTTCTCCGGATCCAACGTCAAAGTAGTTAACCACCGATTACCGTATGTGCCTTCGAGTTCAGGCATAAACTCCAAGCCATCAACTTCACCTAAAGCTTCTACATATCGTTCAAATACCGCACGCCGTGCCTTAACACGTTCATCCAATACTTCTAATTGTGCACGACCTATTCCAGCCAATACATTACTCATACGGTAGTTATAACCCACTACACTGTGTTGATAATGTTTAGCTTGATCACGTGCTTGAGTTGCTAGAAATCTAGAACGACTTATTTGCTCTACGTCATCCGAAACTAACATACCACCACCAGAAGTTGTGATGATTTTATTCCCGTTGAATGAAAAAACACCAAACTTACCGAACGTTCCACTCTTCTTCCCTTTATATGAAGCTCCAAGTGATTCTGCTGCATCTTCAATGACTGGAATACCATAAGCATTGCAAAGTGCCATCAATTCATCCATTTCGGCACTTTGTCCATATAAATTAACGATAAGGACAGCTTTAGGTAATTTATCTTCTGCTTTCGCTTCAACCAATGCACGTTCTAATGCAACCGGTGAAATATTCCATGATTCTTCATCAGAATCGATAAATACAGGGTCTGCACCAAGGTAAAGAATTGGGTTTGCTGTTGCAATAAAAGTTAGGGATGAACAAAACACAGTGTCCCCCTGTCCAACTCCCAATAAATCCAAAGCTAGATGAATAGCGGCAGTTCCTGAACTAACGGCCGCTGCTCCTTCACTTCCTGCATATGCTGCAATTTCAGCTTCAAATCCATCGACATTTGCCCCCAGTGGAGCAATCCAGTTTGTATCAAAAGCTTCTTTTATGTATGCTTGCTCATTTCCACTCATATGAGGGGAAGATAGAAAAATTCGGTTTTTCATTTATAGTCCTTCTCTCTTAATAACTTTAGCTGGAACACCTACTGCAGTTACTCGATCTCCAATATGCGTAATTACTACAGAACCTGCTCCTATTACTGACCATACACCAATTGATTTCATGGGGATAATAGTAGATCCAGCCCCAATATGTGAACCTTCACCTACTGTAACACCACCAGTAAGTATACTTCCAGGTGATACATGACTATAATCTCCTACTACACAGTCATGTTCTATAACACAATTTGTATTTAGAATGACATGTTTGCCAATCCTTGCATCCGCATTTATGACTACCCCTGGCATTACGATCGTACCTTCACCAATTTTTGCACTATCACTTATTGTCGTGTTTTCATGTACAATTGAAATTAAATCATTGTCCTGTAAATTTAGGTTGTCTATTATTTTCTTACGGATATTATTTCCACCAATAGCAATCAATATTTTTGCTGAATATTCAATCTTCAACTCATGCAAAATGTTCAAAGGACCTCTAATGAGTCCTTCGACAAAGTGCTTTTCTGTATACTTGTCATCAAGTTTAGCAACGACTTTAAAACTCTCAATCGAATGCACGCAATCCGTAATAACTTTAGCGTGACCACTGTCACCAATGAGTATGATATTCATGATTATTCACGACCTTCGTGATTGGATTTTGGGTTCCCTTGAAATTTGGTCATCGTTGCTTGTCCTTCTTGACTGATACCTTCAGATTTAAAGACCTTTAATACCGTCATAAAAAGAATTTTATTATCTAACCAGAATGACTGATTTTCTACATACCATACATCGTATTCAAACTTCTGTTCCCATGAAATTGCATTACGACCATTAACTTGTGCCCAACCGGTAATACCAGGTCGGACATCGTGTCTTTTGGCCTGTCGTGAATTATATAAGGATAAATATTCAACCAACAAAGGGCGTGGTCCTACAATGCTCATATCGCCTTTGAAAACGTTCCATAATTGTGGAAGTTCATCCAAACTAAACTTACGAAGTGTTTTTCCAAAAGCAGTTAGCCTAATATCATCAGGCAATAAATGACCATACACATCGCGATCATCGGTCATAGATCTAAACTTGTATACATAAAATGAATTACCATTAAGACCCGGTCGTTCTTGTTTGAATAGTACAGGCGAGCCTATTTTCTTCTGAATTAATAATGCTGTTAAACCAATAATAGGTAATAGCAAAACTAAAGCAATAGAACTAACTAATAAATCAAAAGTTCTTTTCATTTCATTCTCTTTTCTCATCTAAAGTATTTCGTAATTGATGTTTATGAAAAACTTATCTAGTTAAGGTATTAAACAACTCAATCTGTTTACTTAATACTTTCTCTTCATCAAATAATTCTTCTACAATTTCTCTACTTTTCATACCAAATTGTTTAACTAGAGTTGGATTGCTAATTAATTTTTCCATTGCTTCATATAATTCTTGTACATTTTCTTTTTCTACTAAGTATCCATTTTCGCCATCAAACACTTCTTCACGGCAACCGCGAATATTTGTAGCGATAACGGGTTTTTCCATAGCCATCGCTTCAATAATTGAACGAGGTAAACCTTCACGATAAGAAGGCAGTATGTACACATCAGATGCATTCATTAATAAAGGAATATCTTTTCGAAAACCTAGGTAACGTATACTTTCATGCTTGATATCACTAATTAGCTTTTGATAACTTTCCAAATCACGTTCTCCCTCAGGCAACCCACCTATTAAAATCAATTTAGCATGTGGATATTTTATATTTAATCTCTTAAATGATTCTATCAATTCAAAAATCCCTTTCTCTTTTACTAGTCTACCTGTAAAAGAGAATACAAAATCTTTTTCATTAATATTTTCATTTGAGTAGAACTCAGCAATATCATTTGATGGAACTAATGTATTATTAAACTTCATCCATATGTCCACACCATTACTTAAATGAATAATCCGTTTTGGAAATTTGAATTTATCGTTCACTGCCAATTCATAGTCTTCTTTGCTTTGCAAAAAAAGCCAATCTGTTAAATACCGTGCCGCATATTTCTCTAAGGAATAAAACAATTTGTATTGTTTTTTGGACATCTCATCATGAAAATAAAAACCATGAGCTGTATAAACCACATGTTTTACTCCAGCAAGTTTAGCGGCAATTCTTCCTAGAAGTGCTGCTATTGGAGTATGGACATGCACAATATCGTATTGTTCCTTCTTCATTAACTTAAATAATTTCCATATTGATTTTGCATTTTTTAAGGGATGAATTTTACGATCAATTGATATATTGATCATATTTAACCCTTGACTCTTTAATTCTTCAAATCTACCTAAATTAGTACAGACGTTGTGAACCGTATAACCTTCAACCATTGATCTTTCAATCAATGGTTTTAATAAAGCTTCTACACTTAGGTCTATCGCACATACTTGCAATATTTTTACTTGATTTGACATTTATAATCTCCAAAGTTCAATTGATTCTGGAGTAGAATCCTTTGCCAATGCACTCTTAATGTCTACAACAATTCCCGATACATCTTTTAGTAAACGATTTACTAAGTTCCATCCTTCAGTAACGTATTCCCGATGTGGTACTGCAAAAACAACTGCATCAGATCGTTTTAAGTCATCTAATTCAATTAATGACACATTGTATTCTCGAACCGCTTCTTTAGACTCAGCTTTTGGATCTGTTACTTGAACATTCACTCCATACTCCTCGAGTTCTCGAATCACATCAATCACCTTAGAGTTACGCAAATCTGGAACATTTTCTTTAAAAGTCAACCCTAATACAGTAACCGTAGAACCTTGCACTGCTATGCCTTTTTTAATCATTTTTTTAACTAATGTACTAGCAATATATTTACCTAAACCATCATTAATTCGTCGACCTGCTAGAATAACATCCGGATGGTAACCAACTGCTTGTGCCTTATGGGTTAAATAATATGGATCAACACCGATGCAGTGCCCCCCTACTAATCCAGGTGAAAACTTCAAGAAATTCCACTTAGTTCCTGCTGCAGCTAGCACTTCTGATGTATCGATATCCAAACGATCAAATATCATAGCTAACTCATTCATTAATGCAATATTTACATCACGCTGTGTATTTTCAATCACTTTGGCTGCTTCTGCTACTTTGATTGAACTAGCCTTATGGACTCCTGCTTTAACAACACTTGAATATGTATCTGCTACAATCTCTAAAATTTCAGGAGTTTGCCCCGAAACTATTTTTGTTATTGTAGTAAAGGTATGTTCTTTGTCTCCCGGATTAATTCTCTCAGGTGAATAGCCAACAAAGAAATCTTTACCATATTGCAAACCTGACATTCTTTCTAAAACCGGTACACATTCTTCTTCGGTGGCTCCTGGGTATACGGTAGATTCGTATACAACAATTGTCCCTTTTTGCAGATGTTTCCCCACTGTTTCAGATGCTTTCAAAAGTGGGGTTAGGTCCGGTTGGTTATGTTCATTAATCGGTGTTGGTACGGCAATAATAATAAAATCAGCTTCTTCTAACTTTTGTCCTTCATTCGTGAAATCAATAGAAGCTTTTTCTAAATCTGCTAATATTACTTCATTCGTATAGTCTATATTTTGTTTCAATGTATTTATTCGATTTGGATTAATATCAAATCCAATTACATGACGTTCTTTACCAAAAGCAACTGCTACTGGCAATCCTACATAACCCAAACCCACAATTGCTATTTTACGATTCATTCTGCACCTCATTCAAATTGATTTCATAATAGTCAACGTACCAATCTACAAATTTTCCAACTCCATCTTTTATAGAGGTTTCTGGTTTAAAATCAATATCTCTGAATAAGTCGTCAACATTTGCATATGTTGCTGGAACATCACCGGCTTGAAGTGGCATAAAGTTAATTATTGCTTTTTTCCCTACCTTTTCTTCAATTGCTGAGATGAAATCCATTAAATTAACCGGTTTATTATTACCTATGTTATAAATTTTATAGGGTGCATAGCTTGTACCTGGATCAGGATTCTCTCCTGTCCAATATGGATTAGTTTGGGCTGGTTTTTCAACTAGTCGTGATATAGATTCTACAATATCATCCACAAATGTGAAGTCCCGCATCATTTCACCGTTATTAAACACATCAATTGGAAGACCTTCAATGATATTTTTCGTGAACATAAAAAGTGCCATATCAGGACGACCCCATGGACCATAAACGGTGAAGAAACGAAGTCCAGTCGTTGGTATATTATAAAGACTACTATAAGTATGTGCCATTAATTCATTCGCTTTTTTTGTTGCTGCGTAAAGACTTAGAGGATGGTCAACATTATCATGAACAGAAAATGGTAGAATTGTATTAGCTCCATAGACAGAACTCGATGAAGCATAAATTAATTGTTTAACACTATTATGCCGACATCCTTCGAGGACATTTAGGAATCCGACAATATTTGAATCAATATATGCATGAGGATTATCTAGACTATACCGTACACCAGCTTGTGCTGCTAAATTAATTACGATATCTGGCTTCTCTTGTTCAAATATCCCCATAATGGCTTGACGGTTTTGTAAATCACACTTATATAATTTGAAGTTTTCATTAATTAATAGATTTAATCTTGATTTTTTTAATTCAACATCATAATAATTATTAAGGTTGTCAACGCCAACTACTTTATAGCTCTGTTCTAATAATTTTAATACTAGTTGACTGCCAATAAAGCCAGCAGAACCAGTAACTAAAAGTTTTTTCATTAAAATTCTCCTAATTACTAAAATTTCACTACTATAAAAATCTAATTTAATTTGTTTCTAATAGAATTAAAAATTCTTTTTATTAGAATAATAAGATATGATTGCCTTCGACATAATCATACGTTGATTATTAAATGAATGATTTTCTTTAACAAATTTATAAGCAATTTCTTTCATTTTTTGCATTTCTTTAGGATTTTCAAGATAATACTCAATTTTTTCAACTAAATCATTCACTTGTCCAACTTTAAAAAGAAGTCCCGTTTCATTATTTCTTACAATATCAGGAAGACCTCCCACATTTGAAGCTATCACATTAGTTGAATTAGCCATCGCTTCTAAAACAACTTTTCCTAGACCTTCAGAATAAGAAGGAAGAACAAATATATCTGCTTCTCTATATTCCTTTAAAAGGGTATCTCCATATGCAATTTTACCTTTAAATTCAATTAAATTCATAATATTCAATTTAATACAAAGTTCCTTAAGCTCTGTTATTTGTGGACCATCCCCAATAATTGTAAGATTTAAATCATATTTTTCTTTTACTATATTGAATGCTTCAATTAAAAGATTAATTCCTTTTTCTTTTGATATTCTCCCAACAAATAATATTTTAATAGGTGACAATATTTGTTTCATTACAGGAGGGGAAAAATGTTCTTGGAGTAAAGAAGATTCATTAGATATTTTGATTTTTTTATTCTTAGATCCATATTTTTTACTCAGATAACTTGAAACAGCAAACCTTATATCTGAATTAATAATGATAAACTTCATTACTAAAAATGCTAGTTTTCCAACTTTTTTGTTACCTGAAATTGAGTTTAACGTTTCTTGAGGATCCCCTACAATCTGTGATACAATAATTTTCCGATAAATTTTACAAAAAACAAAAGCTGGTATAGAGGTTAAAAACGGCAGCTTTAAAATTACCACATCACTTTTAAATATAATTTTTTGTAATGATAAACTTATATTAATAAGTTTTTTCATGAAGTCCTTAATACCATTAAAATTGTCTATTGAATAATAATTCAGCTTACTATTAATACCAATTTTAAACAATTGTTCAATATTATCCGTATAAACAACTCTTCCTACTAAATTTAATATTGTTAATTTTTCTCCATATAGATCTGCAATTTTATCAAAAAAATCTGGAGCGGTAGTATAATAATTATTATTTTTATCAACAAAGAATCTTTGTTCCGAAACAATAGTAATTCTCACTTATTAACCACTCTCTCTAGTTTTTCTATTAAGTTTTCAGCAAATAATTCTTCATTAAAATATTTAAAAGCAATATCTCTATAAAGCTTAACGTTTCTATGTTCTAAACAATCTATTTCGGCAATAAGCTTCTCTGGTACAACTAAATTATCTACATTTACTAAATAACCTAAATTATTGTTTTTCACAATTTCAGAGGCCTCTCCCACGTTTTCCCCAATAATTATTTTTATTCCAGCAGTTAAATACTCTGCAAATTTGTTTGGGGAAGCTACTTTATTAGTAAGATTATTTTTTCTTAATAAAAACCCATAATCCGAAGCAATAAAATAATTTTTTATATCATTTGGTTCAACTGAAAGAGTGGTATAATCATTTTTATCTATTGAAGATTGAGATAACATTTTCTTTGCTAATTCAACTTCAGGTGTTAAAAAAAGAAGATGTATATTTTCTTTGTTTTTCTGTAGCAATTTAAAAAAGTAAATTGTTTCTTCAACACATTGCCAAGGAGCTAGGGAACCTCCATAAACAAAAACTTTTGTTTCGTTTGATATTTTTAAATTTTTTCTAACTTTCTCTCTAATTTTCTTATACTCTTCTTCTACTGGCCAATCTCTTATATCAAATGAGCATGCATATTTTGACCAGTTTCTCACTTTATATTCTTCTTCAATATAAGCGCCTAATTTATTGGATACAACAATACTTAAATCTACAAAGAAAGAAAGATATTTTTCAATAAGCTTCATAATATAAAAAACAATTTTTTTAATTTTCCTTTTTTTGAAAATCCTGATCCTTCTTGTATTTCTTCGATGGCACCATGAACATCCCAAATAAGAATTACTTTTGGGAATATTATTTTTAATAATGGTGCAAAAAGCAGCACTGGTGATCCACTCAAAATAACAAAATTAACACTATTTTTTTTTATAAAAATTACTCCTTTAAAAAATAGTGAAAAAATATCTAAAAATATTTTGAAGAAATCAGTGAAAATAACATGTGATATAATACCATTGGGCACTTGTGGTTTTCTTTTAAATTTTTTGTTTTTATGAACAAGTGAAATGATTGTTGTTTGAATATTATACATTTTCCAAAGTGTCGAAGCTCTTTGGAAAATATATCTTTGTTCTCCACTTATACTAGCAGTGTTTCTTGTGGCCAAAATCAAAATTTTCTTATCCATATTTTTCCCCTTAGAATATACTTTGAATTAGTCGGTGAATTTCCAAAACTTGATGGTCTAAAGAAAAACTTTTTTCTGCTTTTATTCTGGAATTTTTACAGAATTCGAAATATAATTTATTTTTATCTAGCAATTTAATTAAATATTTTTTAATTTCATTTTTATCACCAGGTTTCGTTAAGTAACCATTCTTTTCATGATCAATTACTTCCTTAATTCCTCCAATATCTGAACCAATTACCGGTCTTCCTATTGCCATTGCTTCGGCAAGAACCATGCCAAAGCTTTCTTCAACAATTGAAGGCAATATTACTGCATCCATAGACTTCATTAATGCGATAATATTCTCTTGCCAACCTAAAAAGAAGACATTATTCATTAAATTATTTTTATTAACATACTCTTCTAGTTCTGTTAAGTATAATAAACTCCCACCTTTTGGAACGCTACCAGCAATATATAAATTTATTTTGTAATTTGCTTTGAATAATTCATTTATTGCACTTATCAAAATGTCTAATCCTTTGCCTACGTGAATACTACATGCGATAAAAAGATTGAAATTTTTCATATCGTAATCATAATTTTTAGGCACACTTACTTTTATTTTATCGATCGCCTTAATATCAACCCCGTTATATACAAGGTGTATTTTTTCAGCATAAACACCTGATTCTATAAGTTTGTTAACTACATCTTTAGAAACTGCTATTACAATATCAGACCTGTTAATACAGTGTTTAAATAGCAATCCAATATCACTTGATTTATTAAAACCGTGTGCATGGTATACCACTTTTTTCCTAAGAAGCAAATTAACTAAATGTGTAATTATTAGAGATTTTTTTTGATTACAATATATAAGATCGAATTTTTTCATAAACATAGTTAACTTTAACAAATAAAACAAATAAAATGGTCCCATCGCTAACAATAAAATGAATCTTGTTCTTTTATTCTGCCAGCCAAGAGCAGTTTTTTGTGGCCAAATTGGGAGTTTTTCTTTCTTTACAAAAGCATTCTTTATTTTATTTGTAAATTGATTATTGTAGGGATCCAAATAAGAAATAGTGTAATAGTTTCCCATATTACTCATTTTTTCTAGAATATTCAGTAATACAGTTTGTACTCCACCAACGGAAGTTACAAAGTCAAAGAAAAGTATTTTTTTCAAATGAGTTCATCCCCAAATATCTTTTAATATTTTTTATTATTAACTATTTTAGTTTCATTAATATTTATTTCCCAAACTGCAAATGAAAATAAATACCAATACATAGCTGAACTAAAAGGAGAATAGAAAGAAGGCATTCCAAAGCCAGCGAAAATAAGTAAAATAAGATTAGCCAAACTTATTTTAGCAAAAGTAGACCCAAAAATATGTTTTAATAGGTATTTTAGCATTAGAAGAATACTAATAATAAATATAGCTAATCCTACTATTCCTCCTTCTAATAATATATCTGTGTACTGATTATCAGTTGTTTGAATTTGATTATTTATTAATAAAGCATTTTCATTGACATAATTTCCGCTAAATTCGCTAAAATTGCTGTTACCATAACCAACGATAGGGCTATCTAAAAACATTCTTAATCCTACCTTTATAGCATCACCTCTATAAGCTACTGATGCTGTATCTTCTTTATTAGATAAAAGATCATTCCATCTATTGAGGGAGTTTGAATTTGATAATACAAAGATTATTAATATAAAGATTCCAAATAAAATAATTGATCTTAACTTTAATTTCGCTTTCTTTTCTTTTTGGGAATATAGCCAATATATAGTAACTAAGAAAAATCCAAACATAGCTGTTCTTGAACCTGAAATTACAAGTCCATAAACACAAAATAAAATAGATACTATTAGACTAACCTTAAGTAAGGGACCTTTTACGTATGTTGATGTAATTAAACCTAACGATATATTGAAAAAGAAAACACACATTATTCCATAAACATTCGGATTTTGAAACACTGATACTATTCTAAGCTGCTCACTACTAATAATTGATAATATATTCAAACCTAACATGATAAGTATTGTGATAATAATAATTTTTAAATTTGCTTTCCATGAATTACTATTCATAAATGGAATTAATAGCAAAAATACTGAATAAATTAACCACTTCTTCATGCCAAGTAAAAATGAAATAATTGCGATATTAATTCCGCTAAAATAAAAAGCTGAAATAGTTCCTGGAATTAGAAATAAAATTGTTAAGATTAAGATAGGATTTATTTCGTCTTTCTCTTTCTTAATTTTATTTTGATTACCAAATCTTTTTATTAAAAAATACGAAATTATTAGTACTAAAAAACTATCAAGGATAGTAATATTAAATTCCCCAATTTTAAAAATGGGTATCCAAAAGACTATTGCAATCAAACTTAGTGAATAGATATACTGTATTCTAAATATCACCAACACTAAACTAATAATAATAAACATGGAAATCAAAAAAAAGGTCGGTTGGAATTTTGTCGAAAAATAACCAATTAATACACTTGCCACTATAATTAAAAAGTTAATTTGTATATTATTAATTTTTTTGAGACTCATATGTTCACCTTTAATCCCAATCTAACTTTTTTTATTAATAAGAAAAACTAAATATTCTGATTTCCAACATAAAAATCAGAATGAGCTTTGTGATAAACTTCTTCGATTTTTTTTATCCAAACTTCCTTACTATGATTTTCAATAACGTATTCCCTCGCTCTTTTGCCAATTTGATTACTAAGATCAAGGTTTGAATTTATCATTTTAATGCTTTCTGATAACATATAAGAATTTCCTGCATCGAATAATAAACCATTACTTTTATGTATAATCATTTCTGCTAATCCACCTATATTTGAAGCAATTACTGGTTTAGATACGCTCATACCTTCTAGAGCAGATATTGAACTAGCTTCTATCACCCCATTAATAGGAATCGAGGGAATTATTATTCCCTTTGAAAAGTTCATAATTTCAACCATTTCTCTTTGGCTTATTGCCCCTAGGAAACGAACTTTCCCACTTAATTTTTCCCTTTTAACTTGTTCTTCAAGTGAAGATCTGTCAGGACCTTCTCCAGCAATCCACAGCTCGTCAGTTGTATCCTCCAATATCTTAAATGCCTCTATTGCTATAGATACACCGTTTTTAGGAACTAATCGTCGTGGAACTAAATAATATGAAACGTTATGTTTATTATTTTTTATATTTGAAGTATCAATTGGTGCAAACAATTCAGTATCAACAGCATTTAGTATGACACTTATTTTTTCCGGCATTATACCAAAGTCATTTATTATTATTTCTTTTTGACCAGTATCAACCGCTATTATTCTATCTGCCCTTTCATACCCCTTTTTTTCACTTTGATACAAATAAGAATAGTAAATATTCCCAGTTTTACCATGCATTCCAACTTCTCTTGATAAAGGTCCATGGACAGTTAATACTAAAGGCGCTTTTAGATCATTAACAATACTTGCGCATAATGCATCTTGAACATGTATAATACATTTTTTCTTATTTTGAATATTGTTCAATATATTAATCATTTTTTTTTGAGTACCTATTGCTTGAAGTTTAATCAACTCTTTTCGAGCTTTATCTTTATTACCATAAGACATTAATGATGCAATCATCTTATTCTTCAAACCCAGGAGATTAGGCTCCGCAATATCAAACTCGTGCCCATTTATTTCTAATGCTTTTTTTAATGTATCCACATAAGATCGTACACCGCCTATGCCTAAAAATAGAGCAGAACCGACTATTATTTTCATATTAATATCCCTTCTTTCACTCTTACTTAATTCTTGATTTTTTCCATAGAAAAATCCTATTACGAATAATTTCTCTAAATTCTTTATCACATATAATTAGTAGAAGTAAATATATCGTTAAAAATAATAATATACCAAATATTGGACTAATGGTTTGTATGTCTAATAAATAAAAAACAAGGTAAATTAAACAAAATAATAATATATTTATTCCTGCCCCTTTTTTAAACAAAGTCCAACCTTTCTTATTAGCAAAGATGAAAGCAAGAACTAAATAAAGTTCAGTTATAACAAGTGAAAACGCTGCCCCAGTACTCGCATAACTTTTTCCAAAAATATAGTATGCAAGAATAGCTATTATTACACCAAATATTAGTATAACTGTTCTGCGTCCTTGATAACCTTTAGTCGTTAATCCATCTGCAAGGGGGAAACTAATAGTCTTGAGCAGGACGAATACCGAAAGAATAGAAAGTACTCCCGAGGCGTTAATCCATTCATCTCCAAAAATAAATAATATAATGAAATCACTATAGAAAAGGAAGGGAAAGGACATTATTACTCCTAAAATTGTTGCCATTTTAAGTTCAAAAATGTTAACTTTCAAATGTTCCACTTCATTTTTTTCATTCCCTAATCTAAATAAAGCTGGATAGAAAGCTACTGCCAAGACACCAGGGATTGCTAGTAATAATCCCGGAATTCTCATTGCAGCTACAAATAGCCCAACCTCTTCTAAAGTTGATATTTTCTCTAAAATAATAGGTCCTAGCTGAGGTAAAATTAAAAATGCAAACCCGCCTAAACTAAAAGAAAAAATGCCATTTAATATCGAGAGGTTCCAACCTTTAATTTTAATTTCCTTAGAAATCAATAATATACTAAAAATACCACCGACTAGACTGGAAATCCCATATATTAATGCAATGTTATGAAGTTCCCAATTTAAAAATACCCCGATAAATAATGAGATAGCATTCACAATGCCAAATACAGAGTTAATAAGTGCAATGTATACCATTTTTTGAACAATCTGAAAGTAAGTAGAGCCCACACTTTGCAAGACACTACCCAAAAGGGTTGGTATTACCAAGAAGTATATTACCTTTTGTATATATGGATCATCATACGAAAACTCAATTATGCCAAAAAAACATAAGATTGTAATTGATAATAGAATCACTTTAATCTTAAACATACTGCTCAATAATTCACCTAGATTAGCATTTTCTTTAGTTCCTTCCCTAATTATAGTCTGTGACAAACCAAAGTCAGTAAAGTAAGTCATTATTGCAGAATAGGCAATTCCTAAACTTAGAATTCCATAGTCAGTAGTACCTAATTGTCTGGCAACCAATATTACAGCTAGTGCCGTCAAAAACTTTACAAATACATTACTAAACATTAAATACGAGGCATTCCTCATGATGTTTATCAAAATTAATACTTCCTTTTATATTTTATTTCTATTATCATAATGGAATGGAATTAGCTAATACTTAATATAAATACAAATATTTTTTAAAAAAGAAGGAACTTAGGAATTTAAAGTAAAAATTGTATCTTTATTCTAAAGGATTCTGGAGTTAGCACTTACCTTATTTAGGAAGCCTTAATGTTTAAATTATTCATTAAAAATCCATTTATACAGTTCATAAGAATATTGCTAATTAGCTGGAAGAAAATTATGTACTGCCAATTGTATCCTTAATTTCTTCAACGTTTCGCCGGTTAGCAGTACCTACAAGTAATTCCTTCAACACAGCCCCCGTAAGGCTAGGAATCTTCTCAAGTAAATAAACCAATTCGTGCTTGGTAATCGGCGTAGCCTTCCCAACATAAATCTTAGGAAACACAACCTCACTCTGTCTCTCACTCTCATTCAACAACTCTTCAAACAACTTCTCACCAGGTCGAATCCCACTCTCACGAATCTCAATCTCACCCTCCGAATACCCAGAAAGTTTAATCAAATTACTCGCAAGATCGAAGATTCTAACAGGCTCACCCATATCAAGAACAAAAACTTCCCCACCGCTCGCAAGAGCACCAGCCTGAATAACCAGCCGTGAGGCTTCAGGTATCGTCATAAAATAACGAGTCATTCTCATATCAGTTATAGTAACCGGTCCACCAGCGGCAATCTGCTTCTTAAACAAAGGAACAACACTACCACGAGACCCCAACACATTCCCAAAACGTACAGCAGCAAACTTCGTCTTACTGCCCTTCGCCAAATTCTGTACGATCATCTCCGCAAATCGCTTTGTAGCACCCATCACATTCGGAGGATTAACTGCCTTATCTGTCGAAACTAAAACGAAATTAGCAACGCCAAAGGTGTCCGCAGCCTCTGCCACATTCTTAGTCCCAAAAATATTATTCTTCACAGCTTCCATCGGATTATACTCCATCAAAGGAACATGCTTATGAGCAGCCGCATGATAAATCACATCCGGTCTATACTCTTCCACAAGGTCGAAGATCCTTGCTCTGTCTTGCACATCCGCAATCACAGGTCGAAGGTCTGTAACTCCATCAAAGTTATTCCGAAGCTCCTGATCAATCAAATAAATAGAATTCTCCCCATGCCCTACCAAAATCAACTGCTTAGGACTAAATCTCATCACTTGTCTACAAATCTCAGACCCAATCGATCCGCCAGCACCCGTTACCATAATCGTTTTATCAGTAATCTTCTTCGAAATGGCTTCCATATCAAGTTCGACTTCTTCACGACCCAGTAAATCACTGATTTTTACGTCTTGCATCGCATTGACCGAAATTTTACCTGTCATTAAATCTTCAATACGGGGGATTTGTTGCGTTTTTGCACCTGAATCGATACATATTTTAATAATATCCGCCAATTCGTGTTTTGATAAAGACGGAATGGCCAGTACGATATTTTCAACACGGTGTTTTTTGACAAGTTCAGGAATCTCTTTTAAGTATCCTATTACTTTCACACCGTAGATTTCCAAATGTTGCTTTGTTCGTTCATCGTCCACATAACCAACTGGACTTAGTTCAGCTTCATGACTATGTAATAACTGACGAGCCACCATCGTTCCTGCAGCACCCGCTCCCACAATCAACGTACGTTTTCGTCCATTTGTTTTTTCTTCTTTGAATCTAGAATCTGCATAAACACGCCATGAAAAACGTGATCCACCGATTAGGATGACATGAAGCATCCAAGTCAACGATAGAACACGCCAATAAATATCTTGTATAAGGGCAAATTGAACGATCATTACGGCAACTATGGTAAACGTAACCGCTTTTACAATGGATTTCAATTCTCCTACTGAAGCATACGACCACACTTTACGATATAATCCAAGGCGCCACGCGAAAAGATGATGGGCAAGGAAAATCGTAAGAGAACTAACTAGTAACATGTTATTTGTGAAGACATTGAGGTAAGGATGGAGGACGAAGTAACAAGCATAGATTGAGAACAATACAATCGCTGAATCTAACATCATCAACAAAGATGTTCGTTTATGGATGTTCATCGCCCCTACCTCCTTTTCAATCAATTTATTAAACAATGCCAAACAACTTCTTTCGTTGTGAAATTCGTTCTGGTGGATATTTCGCAATCGGAATCCCATTGAAGATATCCGTAGCATTTGAAGTGAACGTATCCACACCATCACGGCCAAACTCTTTCTCTACCACTCTCCAAGCCTCTTTCCACTGGAAGTTGCGAGTGGTTAGATTATGTACATCGGAAGCTATTACATGTGCCAAGTTATGATCTAAAAACTTAATGGACATCTTTTGAATATTCTTCCCAAACTTGCCCGCTAGACTTCCCGCCGTGATTTGGGATAATGCGCCGTTCTTGATAAAACGGTACAACCGATCCGGGTTTTTTACTAACTCACTGTTGCGCTCAGGATGAGCAATAATTGGTGTATACCCTTTTACTTGAATGTCATAAAACAACTGATCTGCAAATTTCGGTATTTCAGAAGAAGGGAACTCAATTAATACGTAATTCGTCTCATTTAAAGGAAGTAACTCCGTATGCTTAGATAAATCATCCGTTAATTCTCCATATATACGAATCTCTTGTCCGGCAACAACTTTCAAAGGAATCGAATGTTTCTGCAGCTCATCAGTTAATAATGCAAGTTGTTTCTCTACCTCAGATTTGCTGTTGTTGTAACTTGGATGTTTATGATGAGGTGTTGCGATCATCGTATGAATACCTTCTGCAACTGCTTGTTTTGCCAGTAATAAACTATCTTCCATTGTCTGTGCTCCATCATCAAGAGTCGGTAATATATGCGCATGGATGTCTATCATCTTGAGCTCCCCTTTCGAAATAGTTGAATGTTGAATCTCTCTTTATCTACCTAACAACACTCTCTTTTTTTATCTATTAACATCACATAATTATCATTTTAACACAATTTTATATGAAACGATTGGTATTTTTTACATATTATTGAAGCAACAAGTCCAATCAGCTACTTCCGTAGTAATAGTAATATTGTGAGTCTTTTGCTTTTTTCTTGTTCAACACAGCCCCTAAAAGCTTCGATTTTGAATTACTCAAAATCTCTTTTGTTTTCACCGCCGCTTCGATATTTGTATCCCCGCTACTAAATACTAAAATCGAGCCATCCACTTTGTTCGCTAAAATTTGTGCATCTGTTACGGCTAGAACTGGTGGTGTATCAAAAATAACGATTTCAAAGTGCTCTTTTGCGTTCGCAATGAACTGAGTCATTGATTCCGACCCAATCAGCTCTGCAGGGTTTGGTGGAATCGGTCCACATGTTAAAACAAACACATCTTTGATCGCTGTCATCTGAACTGCTTCATTCATCGTTGCCTGTTTTGTTAAGACGTTTGTTAGTCCAAATGTATTGGCAAGACGGAATGTGTAGTGCACAGTTGGGTTTCGCAAATCGGTATCGACGATTAGCACTTTTTTTCCTTGTTGTGCAAATACAATTGCTAAGTTCGCAGCGGTCGTAGATTTCCCTTCACCAGGTGCAGTAGATGTTAATAAAATTGTGCGAACCGGTTCATCGATGGAAGCGAACTCGATGTTGGTACGTAGTGTACGGTATTGCTCAGAGATTGGCGATTTAGGTGATTGATGTGCAATGAGTTGACGTTCTTTTGAGAAGCTTTGTTTGGACTTCTTGTTTCGAGTGCCTAATTTCATTTATAGAGATTCCCCTTCTTGTAGACGTGTTTGCTGATATTTAGCAAGCTTGTCCTGTTCTTTTTGCTCCATCGACGAGATGGCACCAATGACCGGAATGACTAATAGTCTTTCAATTTGTTGTTCCGTTTTTATTGATGTATCTAAATACTCTAACAAGAAAGCTAACCCAACACCAAGCATTAACCCTACTACCATGGCAATTGCCATATTGAGCATTTTGTTTGGCTTGATTGGTCCCTGATTTTCTGTTGCGATCGCTTGCGATAAAATGCTGACGTTATCTACATTCATAATGTTTGAAATTTCCCGTTGGAAGACCGACGCTGTCGTATTCGCAATATCACGAGCGACAAATTGGTCCGGGTCTTGCGCAGTAATCGTTAGTACTTGTGATTCCCCAACGCTTGATACACTAATCCTTGCATTTAATGCATCGGTAGTTAGCGTTTCAGATGCCAACTCATCACGAACGATGTCTAGTATCGCCGGACTTTTTATTATGACGTTATACGTATTGATCAATTGAAGATTGGTTTGAATCTCACCCACATTTAAAATCGGAGTCTTAGATTTTTCTTGATTCACTAGAAGTTGGGTAGACGCTTGATAGATCGGTGTTATATAGAAATAACTAACGACTCCCGCTATCAATGTTGCCAACACGGTCAAAGAGAGAATTAACACGATTCTTTTCTTCAACGTTTGGAAAATTTCTTGCAAGCTAATAGTTTCTTCCATAGTGTAGATGGTCCCCCTAAATGCGCTATAAGTTAGTATTATTATATCACAAACATTTGATGTCCTTTTGTCTTCTTTTGTCGAATGTTGCTAAAAAAATGGTATAAGAGGGGAATAATTCCCCACATCTCAATGAATATTTATGGAACATATTTTCATTATAGGTCATTTGGCATAACTGGTTTATAGGTCTTTTTTATTGTAAGCCCTTATATTAATAGTAGTTTTCTGTTGGTGTCTAATCTTGGTGTCAGACTCAGTGGCAGTGTAGGTTCTTTCCAGTGTTTAGAGGCGTTTACTTTGTGAAGAGTGTGACACCAACAGCTACGCTTCTTTTAAACAGCAGCGTAGCGAAAACCAAACTAATTAGTCCCCTCACACTTCGTTTTAAGGGGTGTGTTTGTGGGAGAAATTGAGTGAACGGGTGGAAATCAAATTGAACGGGTAGAAACCCGCCACTAACTAAAAAAAGGAGCCAGCGGTAATCGCTGACTCCTTTTGTTTGTTTCTTATAGATCGCCTAATTTGTTTAGTGCGCGGTATAGCAATACTGCTGCTTCAGCGCGTGTTGCGTCATCTTGTGGGTCGAAGACGTTGCCGCCACGGCCGTTGATGATGCCCAGTGCTACTGCTTGTTTTACGCTTTGTGTTGCGAATGCACCGATGTTGTTAGCGTCTTTAAATACTTTAGAAGTATCTAAGTTGTCTAGCAATGTTGAATCGGCGTATTTGACTGCACGCATGATGATGACTGCGATTTCTTCACGTGTGATTTCAGCATCTGGATCAAATTTCCCGTTAAGGTGACCATTGATGATGCCAGCACGAGCTGCTGCTTCAATTGCTGCGTATGCCCAATCTTTATCTGTTTTCACATCCGAGAATTTGCCTTCGTATGCTGTTACAGGAAGGTCAAGTGCACGAGCTACAAGAACTGCAAAGTGTGCACGTGTTAATTTCGCATCAGGTTGGAAATCATCTTTCGTTACGCCGAGGATGATCCCTTTTGTTGCTAAAGCTTCGATTTCTTTCTTAGCCCAGTGAGTTTTTACGTCATTGAATGTTACTGGTTCCGGTTTTGGATCTACCGGAGGGTCTACCGGTGGGTTAACCGGTGGATTTACTGGTGCATTTGTAACTGTTACGTTTACAGTATGAGTGTTGTCACCGACTTTGATTGTGATTGTTGCCAGTCCTGCTGCTTTCGCAGTAATTAGTCCAGCGTTTACAGAGAGGATGTTGCTGTTTGATACTGTGTACGTCGCTGTAGCTGTTACGTCTTCTGTAGTAGAAGTCTTGTCAGCTTTTGTAGTTGTTTCTGTAACTTTAAGTGTTGTTGTATTGCCAACAATCAATTGTACATTTGTTTTGTCTACTAATAGTGTTTTCACATCTTCAACTACTGGCACTGCTGTTACTGTCACGTTTACCGTTTTAGTATTTTGACCAACAATGATTGTAATTGTTGCTGTACCTGCTGCTTTCGCTGTGATTAAACCAGCTGTTACAGAGATTACGTTGCTGTCCGATACTGAGTATGTTGCTGTTGCTGTTACGTTTTCTGTAGTGGAAGTTTCACCAACTGTTGTTGTTTCATTCACTTTTAATTGGCTGGATGAGCCAACCAGTAACGCTACGTTTGATTGATCTACAGCAATTGTTTTAGTTTCTGTGGCTGTATTTTCTGTTCCATTCAGTTCTTTCGTATCACGAACCCGGATACGTTGTCCGCCTGCAAATCCACCGGAAAGCCCTACTGCTTCCAATGTGTCGCCTACGTTCAACTGTGGAACTGCCCCGCTTTGATTCACGATATAACCATCTGTAAAGACGAGTACATCACCTGAACCATCGTTGATGACATATGAATTGTCATCGTATTTTGAAACGACTTTCCCTGTTACTTTTACAAGTGTTCCTTGGTTTTCAACGGTGGTTGCATCTCCTGTTGCGACTACTTTCGGAGAAACCGGAGCTCCTTCACCAATTTTGATGACATCTACATCGAATGTTGTGAATTCGATTTCGACGTTGTTGTCAAATGTGATCATGTGTCCGTATACGCGTACTTTGTCCCCTAATTTCAAGGAATCAGTAGCAACTTCCTGGAACGCCATGACCCCGCCCGTTTCATCTTGCAGGTAGAACGAATCAAAGAATATGCCTGCTGCAGAGGTAACGGTTCCTTCAATCACGACAGAACTGTTTTCCGGTAATGTGCGTGCTTCTTTAATATCTGTTACCTTAGTTTCGCGGTGTGCTAACCAGTTTACTGCATTCAGTGAGAATTCATCATTGCCTTTTGGCTCAAATGCTTCGTCTAGTTGTTTGTCGTTAAAGATGTTCATACCTGAAACGATGACGCGACCTTTTTCCCCTATTTCTTCAGAAGCAATCAGAGGAATCTTCGAACCGCCTGTGTTGTCAGATACTGTATCATAAGCAAATCCGTTTGCTTTGATATTGCCTTGGTACGTTGTTTCATTCCCTGTTACGAGAAGTGTTACATGTTCATTGTCTGTTAAAGCTGTGTTGTTTGCGGCACTTAAACTTGCGCCACTATAGTAATCCACGAAAGGTACTCGGTCTGTAATATAGTTGCTTACCAGACCTGGATGTGGACGCACAGCATACGGGCTCACTTTCGGATCACTCCAGAAATTCCCCTCTTTACTGTCATCGAAGACGCCATCACTTTGGATACGGATGGTCGATCCCGCTTGTTCCAGTAGGCTGTTGTTCACTGTTGGATCTGTTGAGCCATTGTTACTCTTACCAGCTACCAGCAGTGATCCGCCATCTTGGACAAATTTTGCGACAGCCGCTTGTTCAGCTGTTGTCAAGGCTGTTTTTGGATGTGTCAGCATTAATACATCCACACCATCGAAAGTTGCATCTGTGATTGGTGCTTTGTTTACCGCTACGGTATAGCCTTCTTTTTGAAGTAACAGAACAAAGGCTTTCAAATTGTCTTTGTATGATCCACTATCGCCACTTGTGTTTTCATTTCCATGGGAACCGTCGATCAATACTTTAATCCCAAGTGGTTCTTTTACATTGATTGGAAGTGTGAACTTGACATCGCCAATTTTCAAACCATCATTTGATGTAACTACTGCAATAATGTTGTGATTTCCTTTTGTCGGGTTCGCCCACGTTGTTGTTGCAGTGCCTGTCCCTTTTGAAAGGATGGATGCTACTGTGCTTGTTCCGATCAAGTTTGTTTCTTTCACTTCATCGTAGTAGAAGTCAACTTTTAAGTTTTTCACTTCTTGCGTACCGAAGTTTCCGATTGTTGCATTTAATTTCGCTGGGTTTCCGTCTACAATGACTTCCCCATCGATATCAATTGCATTTACTTTTACATCAACTGATACCTCTTTTGACCAGATTGGTGCTGAGTAAAGGCGTTCTCCATCTTTTTGTGTTGTGCGAACGACGAACCATTGTTGACCGTTTGGCACTGTCACTTCTGGAGACCATGTGTAATCTACTGTATTCGGTGAATACGAATCGATCACTACTCCACCGTTTGTCAGAAGTTCCACTTTTGCCACTGCATCGTTTGATACGTATGAGTTTGATAAGTAATCATATTCAGCTTTTGTTTCCGTTACTGCGTCTCTTCCAGAGATCGTGAAGTTCAATGTATTGCTATCCACTGTTGAACCCATGTAATAGCCGTTTGCCGTTACATCCAGTTCAGCATTTGGATCTTCACTCATGTAGACACGCATATTGCGCATGGAATGAAGTAAAGATGCTTGTGATAAATCATCTGCCACGATGACTGTACGGGCATTTGTTTTCCCCCATGTAGCATCGTGGTTATCTTCACCATATGTCGGTGCTAAGTGCCAGCCTAAGTCTAATGTAGAGAAATATTTTTTCTCCGCGTTGGCATATGCGTAGTTTCCTGAACCATTACCGACTTCAATCATCGTGAACAGTTGATCTACTTCTTTGTTGTAAGGCTTGAAACTATTGAATGCATTTGATGACATGTCCGGGTGATTGAATTGTGCCACGACATCATCGTAAGACAATACCCATGCATAGTATTGATCCAAGCTTTGATATTGCTTGCCGTTGATATTACGGTCGATAAAGTTTTCTGTCGCGAATACATTTGAGTGACCCCAAGTTGTTGATGTCATTTCAAACGCTGGGAATACAACGAACTCGCCGTTTTCTGTGTATTGGGTTGCTAAGTCTTTCGTTAACTGCCAATCCGAACCACCACTACGTTCAGGTGTTGTGCCACGTACCACCGTGTCCGACCCCAATTTATCTGCATCGATGTCATGTGAGTGATCTGAGAATGCAAAGAAATCGTAGCCATATTTCAGACCGGCTTGTAATGCAGCTTCAGGTGATCCGGAACCATCATGAGAGATGTTCGTGTGGTTATGAGTTGTTCCTCTGTAGTGATTCCCGCCAGTAAATCGTGGCACGACTTCGAATGTCCACTCTTTCGTGCTCGTATTTCCTTTTAGGTCGGTTGCTGTTACTGCTACTGTGTGAATTCCTTCTACAAGGTCTTCAGTTGGTTGGAAGCTTGCTTGTGTAGCTGAAATTGGTGCGTCAGCTAGTAAGTTTCCATCTAACGACAATGTCACGCTAGACTTATCCACTCCGCTTGCATCTCCAATTAATACTGAGATTTCAGGGCGAGGTGTTTCAACTCTCGTGCCATTCGCTGGTGTTTCACTTGCAAATTGTGGTCCTTCTTCATCTGCAACCATTTCAACTGTAAATGGTCCAACTGTTTGTTCATTTGTGCCATCAGTTGCCGTGATTTTATAGTCAAATCCGGTTTGTGGTACGTCTGCAGCCAAGATTTGAGCTGTATAACGACCTTCAGCGTCCCCAATCATTGGAACCGTTGTGTAATCTGAAGCTGTCGTTGCTTTATAGCTTAATGAAACACTTTGTGCGCCATCTGCAAATGCTTCAATTAATACATTTGTATCTAGGTAAGCCGTTGTGATTGGTTCATGCGTGATTCCTAAGATTGGTGAGATATCTGCTACGTCACGTGGGAATAATTGATAGCCGCTTTTTGGTGAGGCAGCTGTGCTATATTGACCAATTACGCCTGTGAATGTGTAGCTTTTGTTTGCCACGATGTCTTTTTCGATATCAATTTTCGTTCCGCCGATGATTCGAACTGTGGTTGATTTATTATTTTCATCGACCAATGTGACGTTTGCATTTGTACCAGTAGGAGCAATAGCCGAAACTTTTCCGCTGACTTTTGCTAAACTACCTTCTAGTGGTTCTGCAACTTCAAACTTAGTCAAATCCAAGATTGTTACTGCTTTAGCTGCAGGCAGTTCTTGATCCGCTCCAATTTTCTTAATGGAAGTAGGTTCGAACTCTGTCAATCCGTTATAAGCAATGACTTTACCAGTCACTCGAACTAAATCGCCGCGTTTAATTGATAATTTATGATCTAAAGCAGAGCCAAAAACGTTGATTCCCGCTGTATCGTCTTGCATATAGAAATTGCTTTTTTGGGATCCCAGTATGTCATTTTCAAATGTAACAACACCTTCAACAGTGAATGATTCATTTAAATGGATTGGATGTCCGTTGGTATTTGATTCTCGTACATCTTTTAATTTCGAGATGACCGATAAGTCCGGTTTTGTTACGGCCACTGGAATACTTTGTAACATGATTCCTTGTGGTGTAGCTGTTTGTTGTGTTACATAGACTGTTTCCAGTGACTTTGTATCCGTAAAGTTATACGTGAATTCACCGTTACCGTTGACGATTACTTGTTCAGTGCTAGGCAATAACTCCGTCATGTCTGCATCCGTGTAGACTGAAATGGTAGAAGACGTTATGCCTGCTTTTGCATTCCCAATAACTGTGCTGATGTTATTGCTATCTACACCGAATGCAAGTTTTGTAGTATCTAGTGATTTACTTGGTGCAGCCAGGCGTATTTCTGTTGCCATACTTTCAGGCTTTTCTTCTGTTGACGTAATATATATAGATGGCAAAGCTTTTCCAGCATCAAAAGTCGATTCGAAAGAACCGTCAGTTTTTGCAGTTACTGAACCAATAGCCGTCGAGCTGCCAGTTGGTGTGCTTTCATAAAATTTCACGGTAGCATCCGGGGATACTGTGCCCGCTAATCCTTTTACGACTACATTTGTATTTTGTTGAACGAATTGAATGCGATTGCCAATCGGTTTAAGACTTTCGTTCAACTCGAATTTCTCTGCAGGACTTGCAGAGTTGTGCGGGAATGGTGCAACTGCTACAAAATCAGCTTTATTGTCATTTGTATCCCAGCCATTACCTTGACCTTTTTCACCTACTTTAGCAGGTAAGATGCCAGAGTAAGGGATACGCTGGACACTTTTTGTTGCACTTGGTGTTGGTGTTGGTCCAGTACCTTCAAAAGATGTAGCCGTTGAACCAAAGCCAACGAAATCCACAACATCTGCATTATCAACACTTGAAATTGGAGAAGTCGATTTAACGAGAACCACTTTTCCTGCACCGGCAGCCATTGTGATTCCGCCGCTCGCATCTGGGTCTGGCAACGCAGGAACATCACCGGTACCCGCCGCTTCTTGTACTAGATAAAAACTATGTCCTTTAATAGTACCTGCCAGTGGGGTTACTTGTGTAAAAGCACCTGTTGCACTACCGTATTGAACTGACCAACCTTCCAATGAAACGTCGTTTTCTGTTGGGTTGTATAGTTCAATGAAATCATTTTTATAAGGTGCTCCCCCGTTCCCTCCGCCACCATATACTTGGCTGATGACGACTTGCCCAGCAATTTGAGCTGATGCTTTATGACTTAATCCAGCTGGCAACATTGTACTGATTAGTAACAGTGCGGCTAAAAACATACTGACCAAGCGTTTTGATTGGTTGTTCTTCCTCACGAATTCTACCTTCTCTCGTAGTAGTATACATACATATTATTACCAATTATTGGTAAGATGTCTGACTTTTCTAACAGACAACTATTCCATTCTACTGAATAATTGATATAAAGGGAATATTAAATATAAATTTATTAATAACGGGAATTTCTACTGTTTTTATATCTTTCTGAAAGCTCACCATTTATACTTTAAAATGTTGAAAAAGGAATATTAGGAGGATATTTTTTGAAAAAACATATATTACAATCGCGTTTCTTTCCATTAATGTGCATCTTGTTGTTAGTGGCACTGTCTTTACCTAAACCAGTTGAAGCACATGCCTATAGTGCTAGTTATACTAGTATCGATATACAAGAATCCCAAACCGAGTTAACGTTTACCATAGATAGTCTATCTTTAATCGAATTAGTGGAAGACATTGATACAAATGAGGATGAACAGTTGAGTCAGGATGAGTTGAAAGAGGAAGAACATCATCTAGAAGAGTTAATTTCAGAGATGCTCGTCATTGATAAAAACAATGGGCAACTGGCTTCTACTTTGGAAAGTACGGAAATAGAAGAGATTGATCGCAAAGAATTTATTCGTTTTCATTTCGTGTATGACGGATTTGCCCCTGGAGATACATTAACTTTAATGGATGGATTTTTCATAGATGATTCCGCTACGAATTACGTAAATTTGGTTTCCTCTTCCTATTTAGGCGAAGCGAGTGAAACAGTTTTACAAGGAAATGACCGTACGTGGTCACGTTTGATTACAGAAGTACAAGTGGATCAAGGTGGTGAAGTGGCGGAGGAGGGTTCTACTGGAGAGCAGCATAAGTCCACTCCAGGGAACTCCTCTTCTTGGATGGCATTTTTCAAGCTTGGTGCCCTTCACATTTTGACTGGTTATGATCATTTGTTATTTTTGTTCGCCTTGCTATTACGTAAGCAAACATTAAAACAATACATCGCGATTGTAACGGCTTTTACAGTAGCACATAGCATCACGATCAGTCTATCCGTTCTCGACATTATCAGCCTGCCCTCATTATTCGTTGAAGCAATGATTGCATTGAGTATTATTTACGTAGCGTTAGAGAACATTTTCCGAAAAGAAGTGAAAAATCGCTGGGGACTGACATTCGCGTTTGGATTAATTCACGGACTAGGATTTGCTTCAATCTTAAAAGAAATGAATCTTGAATCGAATCGATTGGTCATGGCATTGTTTAACTTTAATATCGGGATTGAATTCGTACAGATCCTGTTGGTTCTGGCCGTAGTACCTTTACTAAGATATTTACAGAAATTAACATATGCCCGTTCAATTGTGAAATATGGTTCATTGGTTATTGTTGTGATGGGTAGTTATTGGTTAATAGAGAGATTGTTATTTTAGGTGATTTGGTCATAGTGTGACCCCTCAAAACTTTGTTTGAGGGGTTTTTTTGTGGGGGGAATTAGGGTGAACGGTTAGAAGCCGGATGCGAACTGTTATAAATCGATTTGAACGGGTGGAAATAGTAAGGGCGCCCCTGTTTTTTGGAGATTGTTAGGAGGTCATAATTCAAGTACGACAAAAAGGAGCCAGCATCCGCTGACTCCTTTTGTTTGTTGCTTATAGATCGCCTAATTTGTTTAATGCGCGGTATAGCAATACTGCTGCTTCTGCACGTGTTGCGTCATCTTGTGGGTCGAAGACGTTGCCGCCACGGCCGTTGATGATGCCTAGTGCTACTGCTTGTTTTACGCTTTGTGTTGCGAATGCACCGATGTTGTTAGCGTCTTTAAATACTTTAGAAGTATCTAAGCTGTCTAGCAATGTTGAATCGGCGTATTTTACTGCACGCATGATGATGACTGCGATTTCTTCACGTGTGATTTCAGCATCTGGATCAAATTTCCCGTTAAGGTGACCATTGATGATGCCAGCACGAGCTGCTGCTTCAATTGCTGCGTATGCCCAATCTTTATCTGTTTTCACATCCGAGAATTTGCCTTCGTATGCTGTCACAGGAAGGTCAAGTGCACGAGCTACAAGAACTGCAAATTGTGCACGTGTTAGTTTTGCATCAGGTTGGAAATCATCTTTCGTTACGCCGAAGATGATCCCTTTTGTTGCTAAAGCTTCGATTTCTTTCTTAGCCCAATGAGTTTTTACGTCATTGAATGTTACTGGTTCCGGTTTTGGATCTACCGGAGGATTAACTGGTGGGTTAACCGGTGGATTTACTGGAACGTTTGTTACTGATACGTCTACAGTTACTGTGTTTTTGCCAACTGTAATCGTAATTTGAGTTGAACCTGCTGCTTTAGCAGTGATTAACCCATTGTTGCTTACGGTAATTACGTTGCTGTTAAATCCACTATAAGTAGCTTTTGCTGTTACGTCTTCTATAGTAGAAGTTGCATCCGCTTTTGTTGTTGTTTCAGTCACTTTCAATTGACTTGTTGTACCAACAGTTAGTGCTACGGCTTTTTTGTCGACTGCCAATGTTTTCACATCTTCAACTACTGGCACTGCTGTTACTGTTACGTTCACCGTTTTAGTATTTCCACCAACAGTGATTGTGATTGTTGCTGTACCTGCTGCTTTAGCTGTGATTAATCCAGCGTTTACAGAGATTACGTTGGTATTTGATACTGCATATGTTGCTGTTGCAGTTACGTCTTTGTTCGTTGAAGAACCATCTGCTTTAGTTGTTTTTTCTGTTACAACTAATTGATTTGTTTTTCCAACTTCCAGTGCAACATTGTTTGTGTTAACTTCCAAAGTTACTACGTCTGCCACTGGTACTGCTGTTACTGTTACGTTCACTGTTTTAGTGTTGTTGCCAACTGTAATCGTGATTGTTGCTGTACCTGCTGCTTTAGCTGTGATTAATCCAGCGTTTACAGAGATTACGTTGGTATTTGATACTGCGTATGTTGCTGTTGCAGTTACGTCTTTGTTGGTTGAAGAACCATCTGCTTTAGTTGTTTTTTCTGTTACGACTAATTGATTTGTTTTTCCAACTTCCAGTGCAACATTGTTTGTGTTAACTTCCAATGTTACTACGTCTGCCACTGGTACTGCTGTTACTGTTACGTTTACTGTTTTAGTGTTGTTGCCAACTGTGATCGTGATTGTTGTTGTACCTGCTGCTTTAGCTGTGATTAATCCAGCGTTTACAGAGATTACATTGGTATTTGATACTGCATATGTTGCTGTAGCTGTTACGTCTTTGTTCGTAGAAGAACCATCTGCTTTAGTTGTTTTTTCTGTTACAACTAATTGATTTGTTTTTCCAACTTCAAGTGCAACATTGTTTGTGTTAACTTCCAATGTTACTACGTCTGCCACTGGTACTGCTGTTACTGTAACGTTTACTGTTTTACTGTTGTTGCCAACAGTGATCGTGATTGTTGCTGTACCTGCTGCTTTAGCTGTGATTAATCCAGCGTTTACAGAGATTACGTTGGTATTTGATACTGCGTATGTTGCTGTAGCTGTTACGTCTTTGTTCGTTGAAGAACCATCTGCTTTAGTTGTTTTTTCTGTTACAACTAATTGATTTGTTTTTCCAACTTCAAGTGCAACATTGTTTGCGTTAACTTCCAATGTTACTACGTCTGGTGCTACGACTGGACCTTTTAAGTCTACTTGAACCAATACTGGATCATGGTCAGATGCACGGCCGTGCTCTTCCATGAAGTTCGCATTGATGTGAATCATGTCAACTTTAGCTGTGTTTGCTAGGTTGTTTGTTACTAATACATGGTCAAGTACTTGGTTGTTTCCTTGGTAGTAATAAGAGAAACGTTGGCCAGCTGGTACTTTTTCCACCATGTTTGTTAAGATGCCGCCTTTTAATGCTGCAAGAGTTGGTGTGAATTCGAAGTCATTCATGTCACCAGCTACGATTACATTAAGGTTTGGATTTTGTACTTGTCCTTTTTTGATGAAGTCGCTAATCATTGTTGCAAGCCCGATACGTTCTGCTTCAGAACCTAAGAATGGAGGTTGGTTTTTCCCGAATAACGGTTGGTCTCCAGATTTAGAGTTTAAGTGAGCACCGATTACGACTACTTTTTCACCTTTGAATTCAAATTGAGCTGCGATTGGTTTACGTGTAGCTGGTTGTGGAATGTCTAAAATACGACCAGGATTTAGAGAAAGTTCTCCATTTACCCATTGTACTTTATCAGTAGATCCACCTTTTGTTCCTGCAGAAAGTGTTACACGAAGTGGGTTGTATAGATAACCTACACGAATGTTCCCGCCTGGTGCCCCACCATCTTGATTGTATTCAGGAGCGATGTCCGTCCACTTGTAAGTAGGACCGCCAGCAGCTTTGATTGCTGCGATTAAACGCTCATAACTTTGTGATGCGTCTGTATTGCCTGATGCTGTTTCGCCATCATTATCTTGCACTTCTACTAGTGTAATAATGTCAGGAGATTTCATGTTATCCACGAATGACTTCGCGATTTTCACTACTTTTGCATCTGGTGTATTTGATTTGTTGTTTGAGAAGTTTTCCACGTTATAAGCAGCAACGTTCAGTTTGTCTGCTTCAATTTCAATTTCTGTTATTTCTTTAATGATTGGTGACTCAACTAATGGTGGTAGTGTAGCCACAGTTGTCATAATGCGGAAGTTTCCGAATTCATAACTTACTGGACCTGTAATTGTTCCGTTGAATTTATCACCAGATTTAGCTTTAAATGTTTCTGAGTTCATATCAACCGTGATGCGTTCAGGGTTGTAGTCTGTGTCAGAAATGTTGATCCCGCCAAAGTCGTTGAAGATTGTTTTGCCACCGTTGTCAGTAGCTACGATTACTTCACCGTATTTTTGTGGTCCAACAACTTTTGCATCTTTAACTGAAACTAGCATACCTTCGATAGATTCCCAGAAATCGATTCCGTCTTCAGCTGGATCGAAACTAGTCAAACCATCGTTGTCGATAATTTCAGTCGGTGCTGAAAGTTCTTCCCATTTAAGTGCAGCAGGAACTGGTGCTTTACCTAACTTGTCAATTGTCGTACTTGAAATTTCTGTTGTTGATAAATCAACAGATTTCATATCAGAGTATCCCGCGATGAAGAATTCAGTCACTTTTCCGTCAACCGATACTAGATCTCCTGGTACAACTGTGTGTCCTTTGCTGTATACAAGGATCGCATCAGATGTAGCTGGGTCGTTATCTGGTGTTGCGTCTTGCATGAAGAAGTTGTTGTTATCAAGCTTGTAAGTTACTACACCTTCGATATCAACTACTAATTGTTCTGCGTATGGTGATTTATGTTGTTTGCCTTGAATGTCCGCAATTTGAACATTTGTAGATTTGATCACTTGGTATTCAAATGAGAACACTTCAGATGTTGCTCCAGTTGTAACTGCAATTGCTTTGATTGTTGTGCTGTCTGTAATAACAATTGGTGCAGTGTATTTCGTGCTTGAAGGTGTTGGAGTCGAACCGTCTACTGTGTAGTAGATTGTTGCATTTGCCCAACCGCTAGAGAGCGTGATAGCTGTATTTTCAGATACGAAACCTGGGAATACATCTACGTATACTGCTGGTTTGTTTACTAGTTCAAAACTATCTGAACCTAGTGCTTTTACTTGGAACACATCGTTAAATTTAGATGCGATACCTGAAACATGTACTAGATCGCCTTCGCTGTAATATTGAATGAAGTTATCATATGTCATACCTGTACGGTTATCGTTACGAACGATTACTGATTTTCCTGCTCCATCAACAGCAGAGAATTCAAATGTACCGAAATCGTCCTTTTTAGCTAAGCCAGTGATTGTAACATTGTTTAATTGAATGCGTTCCCCTTGAGTATCTGCATTCACTCCAGTTGGATCAATAACTTGTGCCGCTGGAAGTGGGTTGCCAGAAGATTTCACTGTGATTTTTGTTGGCTGGATTTGAAGTTCTCCACTGAATGGAGTTATTTTCCCTTCAAGCTCAACGATGTCGCCTGGTTTAACGTCAGCTGCAGAGACAAACGCATAAAGACCCGCAGTGTTGTCTTGGATGTAGAAACCTTTTTGGCCCCAGAATCCAACGCCAGTTGTTACTGTCCCTTCAACGCTGATTAATTTAGCTGGATCGGTTACTGCACGAGCAGCAGCAATGTTCGCTACTTTTTCAGCTGTTGGTGGTGGAGGTGGCTCTTCTCCTCCATCTTCAACGAATGTCATTGCAGTAACTGGTGCCTTTAGACCAGCATGAACACCGAAATATTTTTCAAGTGAAGCACTAATAGATACTTTTTTGCCAATATTACCTGGGTTTGTTTTAAGTCCAAAAGTTGGTCTTAAATTTGTTGGAGTAGCTGGTAATTGAACATAAATCATTTTTGAAAGATTTGTTTCAGTTGGAGAGTCCGCAATTGCATAGTTTAAGTCATCTGTAGCACCTGTTCTAACAACAGATGTTTCCGACTTAACATAACCGACAATATAGCCATCAACTGTAACATTCTTTTTACCATTTACATCGTATTGTAGAAGTGCTTCAGCTACTGTCAGTCCTGTAGCTGCCGATGCACTCGGTACCGTGATAAATGGTGAAACCATCGAAACTATTAGTAAGAAAGCTAGTGCTATTTTACTAATAGAGTGTTTCAAAAATCCTTCTTTCGTCATCCATTTCACTCCTCATAATGAAAGTTTTATATTACTTTCTGATTATACCAAATAAATGAAAAGGTTTTCATAAGATTTTGTAAAATTTCTTAATATTTCGTGAAAATAGGTAAGAAGTCCGACGTTTTTGTAAATTTACGATACATATTTGTAAAGACTTTTACATTTAAACGGAAAAAATTGATTTATTGTGGAAACTCTTTTCTATTATTGTAATAATTGGATTGGAAACTCGTTTATTGAATATAGGAGAAACTATTATAGGAGAATCTCAATTAACAGTAGCGTAGCGAATACGGAACTAATTAGCTTCCTCATACTTTGTTAGAGGTTAGTAAAAAGTTCAGCATTATAAAGCCTGATTAAGTGTTATCTATTATTCATGCTTCTGCGCTTTGTGGATGCCTCCCGTGAGAAGCCTGTCAGAAAATCACTGCCAGTCTTCTCGCTCCGGCTACCACTTGAAAGGCGCATACGCTGGTTCTGCCTAGAAATAATGTTTGCAACAAATTTTAATAGAAAGGAAAAAGGAGCCAGCAATGTTCGCTGGCTCCAACTTTTTATAGTTCGCCTAGTTGTTCGAGTGTACGGTATAGCATGACAGCCGCTTCAGCACGTGTAGCGTTTGCTTTTGGATTAAATTTATTGTCTGCATTGCCAGACACGATTCCTAAACTTACTGCTTGGTTAACGGATAGTCTTGCAAATGCTCCGATTTCTCCGTGATCAGAAAATGAATTTGGTTTCACTTCACTGGTTAATATGCCTGGATTGTGGTAATTGATTGCTCGTATCAGAAGTGTTGCCATCTCTTCGCGAGTGATTAACGCATCGGGACTAAACATGTCTTCAGATGTACCTTTTATTATGCCTACTTTATAAGCGGTTTCGATTTCTTTATACGCCCATGCTTTGCTAGTCGTTACATCTTTGAAAATCCCTCTGTAATAATATCCAGGAACTGCATAGTCAAAACCTTTGAATTCATACTGAGGTATATTTAATGCCCGAGCGATGAGTACAGCAAACTCAGCCCGTGTCACGTTTCCTGTCGGATTAAATGTAGTGGCGGTCTTTCCACTTGTAATGGTGCGAGAGGCCAGTACTTCTATTTCGTCTTGGGCCCAATAGCCATTGATGTCACTAAATGTTTTGGCATTTTCAGTCACAACTAGATTTGAGGTGATCATTGACTTGAACACAAATATAGCAACATCTTCGTATGTTCCTCCTACATATTCAAATGATTTACTAGTATCGTCCATATGATATGCAGTAACATTCTGTACCTTTTTAACAGAAGTTGTTAAAGGAACAGAAAATTGTATTGGCTCAGAGAAATCTCTTTTGACTGGATATCCCCAAGGTTTTTGAGTTGGCCATGATCCCACATCTGATAATTCCACATTTCTCACAACACTAAAATCATAGATAGCTGATACGGCTCCCCTTATATCCGTGGATTTTTTCATTCCTAGCACAAATGTGATGGAATCAATAAGAAGTGGATCTATATCATATCCTTTTAAAACTTGGTTCGGTACAACAACATTCACTTTATCTGAGGTAATGTTTAATGATTTGGTTGAGCTTTTTAATAAGTTTAATGAGGCAATTGTCATTTCTACTCCAACTAACGGTTTTTTATCCGATAAGGGAATGATACTGACTTTTATGTCTGCCTTCGAAGTGTCTGCAATTTGTTCTGATATCATGTAATCAGGAATAACAACTATGTCTTGTAATGGGGGTAAAATCCTCTCTCCACCACTCGTTACTAGCCTTGCAGCATTAACTCTCTCGTTATCTGGTGAAATAATTGGAAATAGAAGTAGAACCACCATTACACTTACAAACCACTTTCCTTTGAACCCCACCATACATTCGTCCCCTTTTTCTCTATATAATACTATATTCCTGAATTTACCATATAATGAGATTATTGTGAATAAATTATTAGCATTGCCAGTTTATTCAATAGAAAACCTTCAAAATGCAGTGTGGCGGGTATGTATCCCGCGGACGGGTGGAAATCCATTTGAACGGGTAGAAACCCCCTCCACTCATCCACATAAAAGGAGCCAGCGATAAACGCTGACTCCTTTTATTGTTTGATCTTATAGATCGCCTAATTTGTTTAGTGCACGGTATAACATTACTGCAGATTCAGCGCGTGTTGCATTGTCTTGTGGAGCGAAGACGTTGCCTGCACGGCCATTTACGATTCCTAGAGCAACCGCTTCTTTAACACCTTGTTGTGCGAATGCACTGATTTTCTTATTATCAGCGAAGACTTTAGACGTATCAAGATTTTTCAATAATGATGCATCTGCATATTTCACGGCACGGACAATGATTGTCGCGATTTCTTCACGTGTAATTTGAGCATCTGGGTTGAACTTACCGTTATCCAAGCCGTTGATGATGCCTGCACGAGCAGCCGCTTCAAGACCAGCGTATGCCCAATCTTTGCTTGCTGGTACATCTGAGAACTTACCTTCGTAAGCTTTCAATTCTAGATCAAGAGCACGAGCCACTAAAACTGAGAATTCTGCACGCGTTAATTTAGCATCTGGTGCAAATAATTCAGCTGTTTTACCTAAGATGATTTTCTTAGTTGCTAAAGCTTCGATTTCTTTCTTAGCCCAGTGAGTAGAAACATCACTGAATGTTACTGGTGGATTTACCACTGGTGGATTTACTACCGGTGGGTTCGGATCAGTAGTCGGTGGTGTAACAACGTCTGCTTTGTTTACTGAAACAGTTTGAGTTGCTTGGTGACCTACTAAGTCAACCACTTTTAGTTCGAATTCATTTTTACCGTCTTTTAATGGAAGAACAACATCTACTGTTTGGCTGAAACCTAACATTGCGTATGGCTCAGAGAGTTCTTTCGCAAATACTTCACTGCCGTTTAGGTATAAGCGTACCTCATCGAAATTGTCTCCAATTGTTACTTTGATTGTTGGGTCAACAGCGTTTTTACCTACTGTTGATGGTACTGATGATGCAACAACTGTTGGTAAAGTTGTATCAACAAATATTTTACGAGAGATAGCCATTTTGTTTCCATGCTCATCGATTGCTTCAACATTTACGTTTTTCACGCCGTCTTCAAGTGTTAACGTATGAGTGAAGTATCCTTCTGCTCCGAGTTTAACTACTTCACCGTTCACTTTAAGTGAAACGATATTTGAATCATCTTCTACAGTCCCGGATACTACTACTTCTGAAGTATCATACTGCCAGAAATAATCTTGAGGTGTTTCGAAGTAGATCACTGGATTTTTCGTTTCATATGGTTTTGGTGCTTTTGGAAGATCGAAATCTTGAACAGTTACGTTACCTGCGATATCCCATACTTTAACAGTGACTTGATCGCCACCAACTAAAGCTTTCTCAATTACATATGACTCAAGTGTTGCTGATTGTGTTACTTCTTTACCGTTTACTAATACTTCAACGCGATCGATTCCTACTCCGCCTTGATTGTCTTTAGCGTTCGCAATCGTTACTGTTTTTGTTTCAGCATTAAATGCTAGGTCAGCAGTTGGTGCTACTGTATCTAGGATTATTGGGAATTCAACTGATTGCCATTCTGCACCCTCAAAGTCGATTACCGCACGCAATTCAATCGAATATTGACCATCTGCAGCTAATTTACCATTGATTTTCCCATCCCAGCCGTTAGATTGGTTGTATGTGTAACCTGGGCTTGTTGCAGTGTCTGCGTAGTGCTTCGTTAAGTTTTTAGCAGTACGGATTGTGCGTACTTTTTTGCCATTTGCATCCAATACATTAACTTCGAAGTTTTTCGCGTTACGGACTAGAGAGTAAACTGGAATCGCTTTATCAACGTTGCCATCTGCATTTGGAGAGAAGGCAAATTTCGTTGGATCGAAATCTTCACCTAAAGAAGGACCAGAGATAAAGTCCCCATGCTCGTCTGCTAATGCTTGATAGCCCCAGTATGTTAAATCATCCCATAGGAATTCGTCAAAGATTGACGCGTCATCCCATGAACCATTGAATCCAAAGAAAGGTACTGTTAATGGTACATTTCCTGATGTTTCTTCAGTTGGATCTTTAAGAGTAACGAATCCGTCAATAAAGAATCCGTTCACGAATGTTTCGAAACCTTCCATACCAGCCAATTCAGATGCATCAACTGATACTTGAATTTCAACTTCACCGTTTGCAGGAATTGCGACAGTTGAAGGAGCATCTACATCTACAAGGTCAGTAACAACGGTAGAACCTGCGATGTTTGGTACAACTACATCATATCCAGACGTTGTCAATGCATAGTCTGTTTGAAGTTGAACGTCTACATTGTAGTTTTTCGCTTCATCCGAGTAGTTTTTCGCTTTCAATGTGAAGCTGAATTTTCCGTCCTTGATTTCTTTTAATGCTACTTTTGCTTCGCCAGTTGCTTTGTTTGTTACCAAAACATCTGTTTCCAAAGCGTTGGCAAGTTGCATAATACCAGCACCTTGACGACGTGGAGAAACGTATTCAGTTACATTATTTCCATCTTGATCAGGATATTCAGCCAATACAACAGGTTTCGATGTGTTCATCATTAAGTTTTTCGCGAATTGTACGCGAGCTGCACCAGTCAAGTTGAACTCTTCGTTAACACGTTCCATCACTAATGCCGTACCACCAGCTACGTGTGGTGCTGCCATTGATGTACCGCTCATCAAACCGTATTCATCGTTATTCAATGTCGAGAAGATATTTCCACCTGGAGCCGTGATTTCAGGTTTGAAATCCAAGTTCGGTGTAGGACCCCATGAAGTGAAGGATGACATTTTGCCTGCAGTCGGACTTGCCGTTTCAATGTATTGACCATCGAAACCTACAGTAACTTCTTTTCCTTCATTCAGTGCTGCTTTAAGTGCCAAACCATCTACTTGAAGTGCAGACATGAACGGAATCTTAATTTCAGAACTTGAAGCCATGCTGATTGTACCCGCAACATTGTTAAATACGATAACACCTGCTGCGCCTGCAGCTTGAGCATTCAGACCTTTATCCACGAAATTAATTCCATTACCACGAGAAACCAATGCAATTTTACCTGTCAAGTCTTTACCCGCAAAATCAGCAGCTGATCCAAAACCTGCAAATTCAATTGGGTATTCTTCTAGAGGTAAATCATTAGGTTCTGCATCGTTTGCAAGTAGGAACATTGCACGTCCAGTTGGAACTCCATCAACTTCATATGTGAAACTTGAAGCCGTAACATAACTGTTTTCGAATGAAGCTACACCGAATGAGTCTTCAGAAACAGATGGTGAACCCGTTAAACCATAATCTTGGTTATTAGCCATTGGATAGAATGCACCTGAGCCAAACATATCCGAGTTACCAGCAGAAATAGCTACTAGCAAACCGTTTTCTTGTGCACGAGTTACCGCCATTTGTTCAGGGTTCGAGTTATCTACATAACCTGCAGTTGAACCTAATGACATGTTAATAACGTCCGCACCAAGTTTAATCGCATCGTCCATCGCTTTAACGTAAATGTCCCCAAAAGTAGATGGGAATAATGGATCGTTTCCGAATACTTTAAGTGCCAAAAGTTGAGCTTCAGGAGCTACACCTTTAATACCACCTTTTTCCTCGTCCCCGTTTGCACCAACAGTACCTGAAACGTGCATACCATGCATTGAAGCTCCCGGACCGAGGTCACGGATTTCCTGGTTGCCATCCATGTAGTTGTAACCGTAAGGCACTTTTGCAGTGTAGTATTTACCTGGTTCGATTGAACCACTATCAATCAATGAACCTACTTCAGCAGAAGTTATATCACCTGAAGCGTTGTCTGTTAAAATAAAGTCACGGTGAGATGGGTCAATACCAGTATCGATAACCCCTACTACCATTCCCTCGCCTTTGAAGTTGAATTTTTCCCACGCAAGTTGAGCTTGTACTAACTCTTTTGAGTGCGTCATTTCTGGTTGTGCTACTGGTCGAGCATATTCAGTAGATTCAGAGATTGATTTTACACCTGCAATTTTCGCGATTGCCGGTACATCTTTTGCATCTACTTCAGCAGAGAACCCGTTGAATACAGTTGTGAAGTTTTCTTTAAATGAAATATTTTTTGATAACTTACTAATGTTTGCTTTAACGTTTACTTGATCTTTTTCGATTGCTGCTTCTAAACTATTACGTTGTGAAGTTGGAAGTTCTTTATATAGAACACCTTTTCGTGTAGCAGTTTCGATTGCAGGTGCTTTTTCAAGCTCAACAATGATACGAACTTTTTCACTTGGGTTCTCAGGGTTAACTAAACGGTCCGGGATTTTTACAGCAGGTTTCTCTAACTGTAAGATTGGCACCTGTTTCGCTAATTGTGCTGCAGCAGTTGGAGCTGGTGCACCGAAAGATGCTGTGCTAAGGGCTAATGATGCGGCGATTGCTAACATCATGCCTTTTCTAGTCTTGTTACTCATTCTTCTTTCCTCCCTTTATTTAACAGTTCACAATATATACTCCGAAATCTGAAATATATAACAATTTTAAATTTACCATATTATTAGACTGTTGCAAATATATTTTTAGATTTTCTAGTATTACATTTACATTTCAAAAATGACGAAAATTGTCGAATGAATGAATTAATAGATATATTCTCTTTGGAAACAATCAACCAAAACATAGTACTTTAGTGTAATTAGAGGAAGTTTGATACAAACTCAGCAATTCCAATAGAAGGGTAGTAGATGATATGTTGTGATAAATTAGGTAGTTTTAGTGGATACCATTAAACTAGAACACTAGAAAAGGAGTCAGCATATAGCTGACTCCTTGTTTGTTAAAATTCGCCTAGTTTGTCTAGGGCACGATATAACATGACTGCTGCCTCTGCACGTGTTGCACTTGCTTTTGGATCAAATTTGTTGCCACTACGACCGTTTACAATGCCTAAAGCTACTGCTTGTTTGACGCTAAGACTTGCAAATGTGCTGATGTTTGCATCGTCTTTAAATACTTTAGAAGTATCAAGGTCTTTCAATAATGATGCATCAGCATGGTTAACAGCACGGACAATGATTGCTGCTATTTCTTCACGAGTAATGTTGGCATCAGGATCGAATGAGCCGTCTAATTTACCGTTTATTATGCCTGCACGAGCTGCTGCTTCAATACCAGCATATGCCCAGTCTTTGCTTGCAGGTACATCAGAGAATTTACCTTCGTATGCTTTTAAGTCTAGTTCTAGTGCACGAGATACCAATACAGCGAATTGTGCACGTGTCAATTTAGCTTCTGGCGCGAATGAATCATTAGCCACTCCTAAGATGATTCTCTTAGTTGCTAATGCTTCAATTTCTTTTTTCGCCCAATGAGTTGTTACGTCACCGAATGTTACTGGTGTTGGTGCTGGTGTTGGGTCAGGTTTAGGATCTGTAATTGGTGGTTGTGGTGGAATGCTGCTTACCGTCACTAACACTTTTACTTTGTTATCGCCAACTGTTACGTCGATTGTAGTCGAACCAACACCTGTAGTTGTGATGACCCCTTTATCCACTTTTACGACTTTTGAGTCATAGCCACTGTAAACAGCCGTAGCTGAAACATCGGTATTTGTTGATGAATTTCCTTTTGTTATTGTTTCAGTGACAACAAGAGTTTCTTTATTACCATATATCATTTGTACATTTGCTTTATTAACAGAAAGAGTTTTAGTTTCTGTAATCGGAGCTTCCGTGACATTTACTACAACAATGACTGTATTGTCTCCAAAAGTAACATTAACTTTTGAAGTTCCTACAGTTTTAGCCGTAATTACCCCTTTTTCAACTGCTATAACTTCTTTATTCTCCACAACGTACGTTGCTTCTTGTGTTACATCTGTTATAACATCGTCTTTTCCTGCTTGTTTAAGTGTTTGTTTAACAGTAAGTTGATCTGTTTTACCCACATTTACGTTTACGTTAGTTGGGTTAACGGAAAGAATGATCTCATCTGCTTTTTTCACAGTGACTGGGACTGTCAACACTTCATTCTCAAAGTTAATTGTAATGTTGGTTGTACCTTCTCCTACTGCAGTAATTGTTCCTTTATCAATGGTTATGACTGATGTATTAAAACCACTGTAAGTTGCAAGTGCCGTAACATCTTTTTCCGTTTTCGAACCGTCATAAGCTGTGACCGTTTGTGTCACTACCAGGTGATCAGTTTCGCCGACTTTTAATGAAACACTTGACGGGTTAACTGATATCCCATTAACGTCTGCTTTCTCAACTTTTACTTGTACTGTTGACACTTCGCCAGCATATTCAATTGTAATTGTGGCAGTCCCTTCTGCTACGGCTGTCACAACTCCGTTTTCTACAGAGACAATTGAATCATCAAAAGTATAAGTTGCAACGTCTGTAACATCAGTTTCTGTTTTCGTACCATCATATTTTGTAACAGTTGAAGTAACTTCAAAGTTACCTGATTGTCCTACTTTTAACTGCAAGTTTGATGGACTAACAGAGATTGTTAATACATCTGCTTTGTTTACTTTCACGGTTACTTTTGCTTCGAAGTCAGCGTATTTAACTGTAATCTCCGTTACGCCTTCTCCAATAGCTGTTACAATCCCATCCTCAAATGAAATAATGTTTTCGTCATAGTTGCTAAATGTAGCTAAACTTGTAACGTCAGTTTTCGTTTTCGTGCCGTCACTTTCAGTAACCACATAGTTTACTGCAAGTTGTTCTTTTTCCCCTACTGTAAATTCAATGTTCGAATCTACGTCAAGACTCTCCACTCCATCACGAATGACACTGTACTCGGCAGTAGTCTTATTGCTTGCTGCATCAACAATATTTATCGTTAGAGTATTGGTTCCAAGTGGTACATTTGTAAATTTAATCTCGAAATTGCCATCTTGTTCTAGTAATACCGGACCTTCTTGTGTAACATTTCCGTTCTTATCTTTTAAAACGTAACTTGTGGTTAGTTTTGAGTTCACATTAAACCCTAAGCCATATTCACTTTCAAGAATCTGTTGATAGTCAATATATTTATCTAGCACTTTTGCGGTGAATGTGTAATCATTTCCATTCACTTCATGTGCTTCTGTTGTTTCTATCGTAGCAGGCGTGCTCTTAACGAATAATGGTCCAAGGTCGGCAAATGAAACCGGGTCCGCTCCCGTTTGCGGATTTGCTGCAGTCAAATCAACTGTATAAAGACCGTCGGGCAATGTCGCTTTTACAGATCCACCCCAAGGTGTATATGACCCGTTATTAAATGCAACTGTCTTGGCACCAGTTGTTGTTCTGGTTGCATTAACTAGATAGCCGATATATCCATCTTCGTATAAATGACCATCTGGGTTCAACATGTCCCAGAATTCAATGTATGTTGTATTGTGAGTGTTAAAAAATTCATAACGTACTGTAGTGTTTTTCTTCGTGCTTGTAGGAGCATACGACAGATCTAAGCTATCAATTGAGAATGCTTTGATCCCTGTTATCAGTGCAGGTGAAAAATCTGCCGCGAATGGAAGACTTAGGTTTGTTTTGCCGTTAGTAATATGGATATACCCAAGAATTTCATTTCCATTTGTATTTGTTCCTTGTGGAGCATTTAGTGTAACCTTCAGTGTTTTTTCATCAGTCAATGTAAATGAAGTTTGATCCACCGTTACATTAGCGGCTGCCAATGTACCGGTTGCTTTTTTCGTTACTTCAACTGAAACATTGTAATCGCTAGGATTACCCGTTAGATTTTTAACTAAAATATTTTTTGTAACTGATGCTGGTGCATCCTTTAGATTTCCAAGTTTTCCGAAAGTAACTGTGCCCTTTAAATTTTGTTCCGTCTTACCATTCGATACAGTCGTATCTACCGAGTAAGCTAATGCTTCCGTAAAAGCAGCTGCGACAGGTTGAACTCGACCTGGACCTTGTGCAAATACGTCAAACTTTGTTTTATCTAATATTTTTGCAGTGTTCGATAGTGCCACCTTAATATCAAATGGACTCCACTCAGGGTGTACATTTTTTAATAGAGCAACAATTCCTACGATGTGAGGAGTGGCCATACTTGTTCCTGTGTAACGATCATATGATTTTGAGTAGTCTGCTGAGGGATTGTCTTTCCCGTATGCAGCTACTGATGACATGATGTTCGTTCCTGGAGCAGTTACGTCTGGTTTGATATCAAAGAACGGATTCGCTGGACCACGTGAACTTGAATCGTTCATTGCATCACCTAATGTATTCTGTGAAACAAAGTTGCTAAACGTTACTTTTCCTCGGTTAATTGCTAACGCATCACGAACTTTCATTCCCTCAGTGTAAGACATATCGAAAGTGGGAATAAATCCAAATGCATCTCCTAAGAAAATATTTGTAGGTCCAGGAGTGCCTGTTCCAGCAGCAGAGTTGTGAATAATGACACCAACTGCACCTTTTTCTTTTGCATTGGCTACTTTATCTACAAATGCAATATCTCCACGTGCAATTAAGACTATTTTCCCCTTGACGTCAATTCCATCGAAGTCTACTAAATTACCAACTTTCGGTATCGAAACCAGATCGAATTCGCCTGTCAATTGATTTTTCGGATCTACACCAAATGTCCATGCCATCATATTCACATTAGTGTCAGATGAAAAACTACCAGCAGATATTTTTACATTTGCAGATTTATTTATTTCAGGATTTGTTGAATTCCCAACAGCAATTCCTAGTGCTGCAGTTGAAGGGTTTCCAATTGTTCCTCTGTTAGGTCCTGAGTTTCCTGTAGCAATAACTGCTACAGTACCTGATAACATTGCGTTGTTAATCGCTATAGCATCTGAAGCTGTTGAGCTATTTGTCGAACCACCTAATGAGAGGTTAATAACATCCATATCTTCTTGTACTGCTTTTTCAATTCCTGCAATAATCCAAGAGTTATTTCCACTTCCATATGCACCTAGTACACGGTACGCATGAAGTTCTACTTTTGGTGCAAGTCCCTTGATACCATAAGGGTTATTCCCTATAGCAGCAATTGTTCCAGATACATGTGTGCCATGAGATGTAAAGAATTCGTTGCCATTTGCATCCACGATTGGTTTGCTAGAAGGACGTTCTGATGGCATCGTTTCGTACGGATCATCTGCTGCACGATCTCTTGTATAGTTCGCAGTTGATGTTTGTGGTACAAAGTTGTGTCCGCCTTTATACACGCCTGCAAATTCGGGGTGTAGGTAATCAATTCCTGTATCGATTACACCCACTTTTATGCCTTGTCCTTCAAAACCTTGTTCCCAAAGAGTAGGAATTCCGAGATGAGGTGCGCTAGTATTCATCGCAGCTTCCGCAGTTCCTTCTTTAACAGGATTTCCAAGTGTGGTTACTTGTGTATCTGGTTCGACCAATACAACATCATCCAGTGTTGATAATGTTTTCAAATCTGATTGCTTTACAGTCATTGCAATTCCATTTAAGACTGTATTGTAAGAATAGCCTTCTTTAAATGTAATTTTTTTACTTCGTAAAATCTTTTTCGCATTGTCTTGTTGTGCTTTTATTTTTGACTTCACTTTGGTTATATCCGATTTTGTAAATGACTTACCTGCCAGTTTACTAATTCCTTCTTCCAATCCAACAGGTTTCTCTGAAAAGGTAACAATGACATCAATTTCGCTGTCTCCCGTTAAGTCTTGTAACATTGGGTGTAGAACTTCGTTTTGGCTAAGAAGTTTTGTTTGTTGATTTACCGTATTTTTTAATTCAGTAACACTTTCATTCGGCGTTACATTCGTGTCCTGCGCAGCAGATGCATATGGTGCGATCATGGATAAAATCAGCAACATAGTTAGAAAACTGCCGTACAATCTGTTTAACTTTTTCTGTTTCAAATCTTTTCCCCCTTTTTTCCTTGAACATTTGGACTTAGGTCTTTTTACCTTTCTCCAAAGTCATCTAACTATCAGACTTAGTTGAATAGTCCGATAAATTAGATATTACTAATGTATCATTTTACCAATAATTTGCAATAGTTTAATTGCATATTTTTTCATATACACAATCTAAAGTAGAACATTAGTAATTATAGGTTATGTTTTAAAAACGATTTGTATGAAATTCCAATATCTAGAAGGGAGATTGATAATGTTATTATTAATATTTAATTAGCTCTAAATAAGGCTCCTTTCCAAGTCGGAAAGAAGCCTTTATTTACTAGCTAGAATATAAGATGTCTGAGATAGAACTTCCATCCATCGTCTTTGACCGATTGCCATGTTGCTGTGTCCATTGACATTGGGAAGAAGATTGCTGGAGGGCTGTTCATAATATAAAAAAAGGCCCATTTCCGCAATGGAAATGAGCCCTTTTGTGAGTTTAGAAGATGAGATGACGAAGATAGAATTTCCATCCTGCGTCTTTAACTGATCGCCATGTTGGCGTTTCTAGCGGCATCGGGAAAAATACCGATGGTGCGTAGTTAAAGTCATTAATCAGCGGTTTGTTGACAACGATTGACTCAGCTTGTAGACCTTCACTGATGACGGATTGAGTTTTCCAGTCAAAAGCAATGGACACCGGTGTCTTTACTGCCTTGCCCTTTTCATTAATGACATGAGCAATGGCATTGTTTTCAAAGCGATCATAGAGCCATGCTGTTTTGATCGATACCGCTTCTTTTGCTTCATTTACAATGACCACTGCATTGGCATTATTTCCAAATGGTAGCGTGTTGATCGGTTGGTTAGGTTGAATGCGCATCTCATAGTAAGCAAGTGGATTCGTTTGTTCTTCAGGGTCTAATACTTTATACGCTGATAAGAAATCGGAATCATTTGCTGGCACTTGGGATATTTCTAAAATAACCCCATCGATTGCGGCATCCATGCCGTCTGCTTGGATTTTCACACGATCATTCGCTTGCATGTCTTGCCATTGCTCGCCTGTTGCGTACGTTACAATGATTTTTTCTGCGCTATAGATATCAATTGCAAGTGAACCGTTGTCATCGCGGATTTTTGAAATGACGCCTTCCACTGGACTAAGTACAGCAGCTGTTCCTTCTTGGGACAATTGGGCATCCACAACCATTAATTTTTGATTGATTTCAGACAGATTTTGTTCAGCCTCGGCGATTGCCTGAGCGAATGTACCGTCTTGGTATACATCTACCCCAACATCGACGTTAATTCCCAAATTCAATGTATTGTCATCAGGACCTTCTATCAAGTTATCTGATGAATTGTCTGTTGAACTGTTCGTGCTTTCTGCATTGGCACGCTCAGATTCCAACGTACTGATGGTTGAATTAACTTCGGTGATTTGGCGTTCTAGGGATTGTTTTTCAGTTTCCCAAACAGTGCGTTGTTCGTCAGCCGTTGACGTGTTGAGCTTCGCAAGTTCCTGGCCTACTGATACAACATCGCCTTCTTTGACTACCCAATCTTGAATTGTATCTTCATTTTTTAAGTAAACAGTCGACGTAGTAAGAGGTGCAACAAGGGATTCTTTCGGAAGTCCTTCCTCAAAATCACCTGTCGTCAGTCGTTCATATTCATCTACATAGACGGTCTTTGGAATGATGCTTTTGTCGCTGAAAAGTAAAACGGCATTGCCCCCGATAAAACAAGAGATGGCAATTGATAACCCAATGGCTGTCCATTTATTCATTAGAAGCACCTCCTTCTACAAAACTCACAAACCATTCTTCGAGTGGAAGTAGGCCGATAGCAGCTGTAATAAGGGACATCGCAATATGTATGGCAATGAGCATGCTGACAATGGTGCGTGGATTCATTTCTGTAAACGCTCTGATAAACCGAACTTGCAGTCCAATAATAAGGGCTGTAAAGATGGTTAACTGATTAAAGAACAGAATTAAAAATGGATTTTCAAACACGATTGTTGCTAATGGTCCAAATGAAAATAATGAGATCGGTGTTGTGGTACCACTCAACACGAAAATGAAGAACATCAAGCCTTTTTCAATCAATAAAATACCAACTACAAACAATTGCAGCACTGCTAGTTTTGAAAGTGTAATGCCAGTTATTTTGTTTAATAGAAACGCAATGCCAAAAAAGTGAAAAGCCATGTAGAGCACTGCCCAAATAACGATGCCAATGAGAGACATCAGACGTGCAATCGTATATGGATCTTTGCCGCCAAATGCATACAAAGTCGTAAGTTGCTCTGAGTTCATTCCCCAGATTTCTTGCAAAACAAACAGGAGTAGGCCGAAAAGACCAACCATCCAAACACGTTTCTTAAAGTCTCGCATTGTCGAAGAACCGAGATTTGTAATTAATTCTTGCTGATTCGCAAGACCACGCCAAAACCGAAAGTCAAAAATCATATCATCGCGTTCCCTTCCCATAACCAATTGCTTTAATTATCCTTAATTCTACCAAATTTCGACATCATATGTAACCTGCTAACCCTATGTATTCTATTAAAATGGGGAAATAGTTTTACTCCACGTCTGTAATCCTTGTATAAATGTGCATTTATAGTGAAGTCCCATTCCTGTTTACCCTACTGGACCAAAATAAAACACCCAAATTAGAAAATATTTACTCTTCCTTTATCGCGCATTTGCGTTCCCGCACGTTCCGCAAGAGCCAACAAGTATGAAATCAAGGAGTAGGTGGATTATGTCATATAAACAAAAAGCTGATCCAAACGCAAAAAAGTGCGAGTCCCACCGGTGGCTCACACTTTTTTGCGATGTTTCAGTTGCAAGACTTAGGCCCCCACCTAAATAGGCTGCTGGGAGAAAACATATCGAGCAGGTCGGCGTAGGAATGAGATGTGATCTCCCCCGCTTCGTTATGTATGCAATCCAACTTCCTCTATCATCCTGATCCCACAGTTTGATAGCTCTCCTATATTGTAAATCGAGTTGAACTATATGGGAACATTTGTCCCCAAGATAGCATTTTGACCCCTTATTTTAAAAGTAAAATTGAATTTCACTCCAACAGAACGGATCATAATCCAATTTTCCCATTTTCGAAAATCGTGAATAAATCTCTTACTCTATACCTACACTCTTACTATACCCTCTCAAAGAAAACTTTCTGCATATACTATACCATCCGGATTTCTATGAGAAGTGCTCACCTGGCACGACACCATGTCAGATTCTACCCGCAATAAGATTATGTTAAGCCGACCAGACGGTTTCATTCCCTTCTAATAGAAAACCAACCCAAAAGGATGTGAGATTATGAAAAACGATAAAATATTTGGACTTAATACAGTCGATATTCTATTCGGTGTCATTGGTTCAAGTATTTCTGTCATTGTTCTGTATCTGTTGACTTCAATCTAGGAGCGTGTTGTATGCTGAAGCCAAAATAAAGCCCTTCCCCGATTCAATCACAATCGGAGAAGGGTTTTTACATGTCTTGGTGAGGACCGAGCAACCGCTCAGTTGTAATAATCGAGGGTCACGTAGGAAAAAACGATGTTGACGTAGGAATTTTGTGCTGTCACGTAGGAAAAATTGCCATTCACGTAGGAATTACCCCCAATCCCCGAAAGATTTCCGATCCTTCCCTTACAGAAAAGGCTGCTGAGCGTAGCGAACAGCCCCATTCAAAGGTTTTCGTACACTTGATAACCCCTGTAAACGCTTGAATTGCCCCGCACGCACATGCTTAGCGGGTATTTTTGTAAGAGAAGTGAGTAATTTAGGACCGAGCAACCGCTCAGTTGTAATAATCGAGGGTCACGTAGGAATTTTGTGCCGTCACGTAGGAAAAATAGCCATTCACGTAGGAATTACCCCCAATCCCCGAAAGATTTCCGATCCTTCCCTTACAGAAAAGGCTGCCGAGCGTAGCGAACAGCCCCATTCAATGGTTTTCGTACACTCGAAAACCCTGAGAACGCCTGAATTGCCCCGCACGCACATGCTTAGCGGTTTTTTTGTAAGAGAAGTGAGTACTTTAGGACCGAGCAACCGCTCAGTTGTAATAATCGAGGGTCACGTAGGAAAAAACGATGTTGACGTAGGAATTTTGTGCCGTCACGTAGGAAAAATAGCCATTCACGTAGGAATTACCCTAAAATGGGGAAAGCAGGCGAGCCAACTGCCACGGTTTTTAAGGCTGTGAATCCAATATTCTAAAAAAAAATCCACACAAAAACACCTACCAAAAAATCTTATAAGGTAGGTGTTTTCAAAATGGCTCCATTTCCATGATATCCTCCAAAGGTTTAGTGTAGTAAACGTTTAAATAGATCCTCATTACGTGTTTGTAGTGCGTAATCGATCATGCGGCTAAGGTTTGCCTCTTCCAGCAAAGTAATGAATTCGCTAGCTTCTTCTATGATTTCGCTCGTAGGTTCGCGTTCTTCTTCACCATGTTGTAAAATGGTTTGCAAATGCATATGAATATCAGACACTAGCAATAATTGATAGAGTGGCAAACGGATAAAACGATTGCCTTTTTGGAAGACAAAAACTTCGGATAAGTTTTCGACTTGGTACGTATGCATATTGACAATGATTTCTTTTCCTTCAATCGGAATGAAGTGGAAAAGATCTTCATCTTTGAGTATAGAAAAATACTGATAGGCAAATACCAATTTCATTTTTTGGCCTTCTCGTTTCGAATAAAATGGTTTCATCAATTGAACTTGTAACATTGTAATTCCCCTCCTTGCTTATCAAAATATTCTGATTACTATAGTGTATCACAACAAGGTCTTTTTCGTGCAGGATATTTTCAAAAAACTGCCTTTAAAAGGCAGTTTGGCAATGTTTATTTCTTCGGTTTTCGATATGTATAAAAAGCGATGGATTGTTCGTGGTATTGAATCAAAAATCCTCGCAATATGCGGTAAATGATTGATGCCATGTCTTGTCCAATTCGATCCTTGCAAATAAACGAACATTTATTATTGAAGAAATCAATCCTGATATCTTCAATTTCAAAGCATTCAAATGTCATTCGTTTAATTGTGGCAACCCCTTGATCATTGGAAGCAATAATAGCGGATTTTCTTTCTCCATTTGGTGTAACGTAGAGCAGGAATTCTTGACCATAATGATTATTTCTTGCACTTTGTTTTAGTCCAGGTAATACGACTTCATACGATGGGCATACAAATCAACCTTTCTATGCATAGTCATAAAATATGGTGTTTGTTCCAATATGTGTCATTATCTGATTGAATTCTACTAAATTTTCAGATTTATTCAAGAAAAATATATCATTTTTGAAATGCCGTTTTAAAAATGCGGTAATTCCAAACAAAGGAGCTGTATTTGTCTAGACTACCTGCATCTAAGGTGGTGTTGATTTTGCAGTTACATGAATTAATCACAGATTCTCGAAAACTGGCTAAATTTACTCAAAAAGAGGCGGCAAAACTACTTAATATTTCACCGAGTACATTGTCCCGTTATGAAACAAATCCCGAAAGCATCTCTCTTCCAGTCTTTCGTGCCATGTGTTCCCTCTATCAAATCCCAAGAGAGATTAGTAATGAAGTCATTTATCATTCTTCCACAGTCTCTCGAAAAAAAATATTGCGTGTCAATGACCCTTCCTACAAATATGGGGGAGAACACATCGATCCGGTCTATCATGCATATAAATCAGACCCTACTTTTTTCAAGTTATTTCAAGAGTTCACGAGTAAACCCTCTCCTGATAAAGAGAAGTTTAAAGAATTTTTACATGCCTACCTACATTTATAATCAAATTCTTTCCTTTTGTTTACGGTTTCCACGAAAAAGCCGTATAATGAAAGGAAAGTTTTTTTTTGGAGATGTGATCATTGAGCCATTCATTATTTAATATAGCAGTGCGTTATCAATCCCAGATTCAACAATGGATGGAAACGATTTCTGAAGACTTGCACCCTTCGCAACAAGATGACGAAGACCTTGTTCGTCGAGCTTCTTTCTCCGTTCGCAACGGGGCTGTACGTATACTTTCATATGATCCGTATGAACATGAATTAGAAGCAAAAGTACAAGATGTAACTCCGGTTATGGTCACCGTTTCTTTGGTGGAGGAGCAAGTGACGTGTTCTTGCCCAGATAAGAGTTTATGTCGGCACAGTTTAGCCGTTATTTTTAGTTTATATATGCAAAAGTTTTCATTATCTGAGTGGCTTCAAGAATGGCGTTTGAAAAAGTCCGAACAACTTTCGTTGCTGGCTAACAAGCGAACTCCCCGTTCTTGGGATGCGATTGTTCAATCGACATTTAACGCGGTTTCAGGCGAATGGTCTTGGAAAGAACGATATTATATCGACAATTCCATTAATCAGATGAAACAAAAATTAAAGAAATTCATGCCGTTTGAACGTGAGTGGCAGCCGCTTTATGTCGTTTACACCCGTACGGTCCTTATCCGTCTATTGTTTGAAGTAAGCAGTGACATGGATCCGAATTTGTTTCGCGCAACGATTCAAACCGATATTGAGGATATGCAACACCAATTGATGATTCTTTCTAGTAAACCTCGACTATTTGCAGCGGACCCTTTTTATGATGCTCTTGTATCGCAGGTACGTCATATTGTGTATGAGCTGGAAGTGATGCCCGATCTTCGTTTCAATTTATTCCATGCATTTTGGGTGATTTTGTTTACGGAAAAAGGACGTCGCGAAAGTGAATTTGCGTATTTGGAAGAACAAAAAAGTTTCGATAACGAACTATTTCGCGCGTTATTTTGCGTGTTGTTAAAGCAGCCTGAAGAGTTACGTGCGATTACGGATAAAATCCAAGCCACCGATATGCCGGAATGGATGCACCTTGCAAAACTTGCGAAGGAACAAGATGATTTGCTTTCATTAACCATCATCTTGCATGCGATGCGCCCCCATATTTTTGAATATGTGAATACGTATTTATCGGCATGGAACCGCTCGGTGTTTGTTTCAAAATTATATGAGCTCTATAAATCAATCGACATGCCGGATGATGAACGTGAACAACTGTTTTGGCAGTTTGGTTCATTCGGTGTGCGTGCGTACTCTGATTTTTTAATTGATCAACAACGATTTTCCGATTGGGTCGCTCTTCACCACCGTTTTGGGTCGACACTTGATTATGCAGAATCTTGTGGCATGAAGACGGTGATTCAAGAAGCACCCGAAACGGTGTTGCCACTTTATCATGTCTTAGCTCTGAAAGAAGTGCGTGAACGCAGTCGTCATAACTATAAACAAGCGGTGCGGATTTGGAAGAAAATGAAATTGGCTGCCAAAAAAGGCGGCAAAACCGACTATTGGAATTCCTATGTTAACGAGATCCAAGCGAAATACCGCCGCTTACGTGCACTTCAAGAAGAGATACTGAAAGGAAACTTGCCTTTATGACTTCCCATGTATCGCCTTTTATGAAAAATTTAATCCTTTCTTTCGAACCACTGGCTGAGGATGGACTTACCACGGTGCATGCCTATAACGAAGAGGGCATGCGTTTATTTACCGAACAATGGATTTCTTTTCTTGCATTTCAACATGAGACTTCTTTTTATGGGTTGCACCTCGAAGAAGAAGTTCGTTTTTCGGCACTTGAATTGGTCGAATTATTTTCTCCTTCCATCAAACATCCCTATGTTCATGTAAGCGGAAATTCTCAGCAAGATGAGTCAACGATTGCGACGATTCAGCAAGCTTCGAATCTTTGGAGCTCGCCTACGTTGTGGAACGATATCACGTTTGACGAAGGTTCTCTCCTTCTTTCTTCTGATGAAGTATCGGCTGACGCGAAAAGTATGCTGACTTTAGCTATTCAACAGAAGTTGTATGGTGCTGGTTTAACATTGGCGGATATTCCAACACTCTTGCCCTTCTTCAAACAAGGTGGTTGGCCGCTACGACCTCAGGTGGGTTCAGCTGATGTTCAAGTTGCACTGCGCTTAAGCGAACCTGAGTCCTTGTCTGATGAATGGACGCTTGAAACGGTTATCCGTGGCAAAAGAAGTTCCGTTCACTGGACACCACCATTTCGCAAGAAACAAGCGATCATTGCGGATGCTCTGCCTGATAAGTGGAAAGTTCATGCTTCTTTTGTGCATGAGACCCAATCCAACATGATTGATTTAATGGATATTGAAGCGGATCCTCAAAAGTTTTTATCGGTTACTTTCAGCGATTTGGATGTTCGTCATTTCTTACGAGACGACGCTGCCCGCTTGCAAGCACTTGGTTTTGAAGTGATTTTGCCTTCTTGGTTAAAAGCCGTGAAGGAATCCAAACTTCGTGTCAAATCGAATGCCAATACGACGTCATACAAAACGACTGCTGGGTTAAATGAAATATTGACGTTTGATTGGAATTTCTCATTGAACGGGCATGCGATCACGGAAGATGAATTCAAGCAAATGGTCGATGAAAATCGCGAATACATTCGTGCAGGTAATGAGTGGTTCCGAATTGATTCACACTGGATGCATGAAATTCGTCAATTAATGGACCAGACAGAATCAGAAAATTGGACAGTTAAAGAACTGTTATTCCGCGAATTGCCGGATGCCCTTGTTCAAAATGACGATGACGATGACGAAAATGACGATCCATTATTCCAATTTGAATTGAATCAGTCGTTGCAAAAATATTTGGAGCAATTGCAAGATAAAAAAGAATTGCCGAGCACTTTGTTATCCCCTCATTTATTAGCCGAATTACGCCCGTATCAACAACAAGGTTTTGATTGGCTTGTGTTTATGCGTGAGCAAGGATTTGGCGTCTGTTTAGCGGATGATATGGGTCTTGGGAAAACAGTGCAGTTGATTGCCTATTTATTGCATGTGCATCGGACCAATATTTCGGATAAGCCTTCCTTTATTATTTGCCCGACATCGGTTTTAGGAAACTGGCAGAAAGAGTTGGCACGTTTCGCTCCTGATTTAGACGTTCATGTGCATTATGGGCAGTCGCGTTCGAAAGATGAATCGCTTGCTGCCGAACTGACTCAGATGAAACCAGATGTGGTGTTAACGACGTTTGGTACAGCTTCTCAAGATGCGGAATCGCTGAGTGAAATCGAGTGGGCAAGTGTGACGCTTGATGAAGCTCAAAACATTAAAAATATGCACACGAAACAAAGCCGTGCGATTCGCAAATTACGAGGAGAACATCATTTAGCACTGACAGGAACGCCGGTTGAAAACCGCTTGTCGGAGCTGTGGGCAATCTTTGATTTCATTTATAAAGGGTATTTAGGCAGTTTCCGTAAGTTCCAGGAAAACTATATTGCACCGATTGAACGCGATGATTCAGATAGCATTAAGCAAAAATTACGTACGAAAATCAGCCCGTTTTTATTGCGCCGGACCAAACAAGATCCGGACTTACTATTGAATTTACCGGATAAGCAAGAGCAACGTGAGTATTGCCCATTAACGACTGAGCAAGCGGCTCTCTATGAAAGCTTGATTCAAGAGACACTATTTAAGCTCGAAACGTTAACGGGCTTTGAGAAAAAAGGCCTTATCTTAAAAATGTTAAGCAAGCTGAAGCAATTGTGTAATCACCCAGCCCTTTATCTGAAAGAGGGGTTTGGTGAAGCGGAGTATATGATGGAGCGTTCTGAAAAATTAGCTCGCATTGTGACACTCGCAGCCGAAATCGCCGCTCGCGGTGAACAGTGTCTCATTTTCACGCAGTATATTGGCATGGGTAACCTGTTGCAGCACTGTTTGAGCGAGTTACACGACATCGATCCGCCGTTCCTGACAGGCAGTATGCCAAAAGCTCAGCGTGACCGATTAGTTGAATCATTCCAGGAAAAAGAATTCCCAATCTTTATCTTATCCTTGAAAGCTGGCGGAACGGGACTGAATTTAACCGCTGCAAACCACGTATTGCATGCCGATCGCTGGTGGAATCCAGCAGTTGAAAATCAAGCAACCGACCGTGCCTACCGCATCGGGCAAACCCTGTTTGTCCATGTGCATAAGTTTGTGACGATTGGCACCATCGAAGAAAAAATCGACAAACTGCTTGCCGATAAACAAGCATTGTCCGAAGATCTAATTCAATCCAGTACGTGGATTACCGAGCTTGCAGACGATGATTTGAAAGATTTGCTAACACTAGGGTAAAGATTCAATGGGTGCCTGTCGGACTGACCGACAGGCACTTTTTTTGTTGGAATTGGCTGTTTTGAAGGGATATCTGGATAAGGTATTGCGATATCTGTACAAGCCTTTGTGATATCTGGACTAATCATTGATTTATTTGGACAAGCAATCATTTGCTGATAAATGTTCCCCAACAATCTCGTTTTCTGTTATTCGTTTAATAGGATTAGCTATTTTGAGGGATATCTGGATAAGGGATTGCGATATCTGGACTAATCATTGATTTATCTGGACAAGCAATCATTTTGGCCCCAATTCGTGGTTGCGTCCGTTCCGTGGTGTTGGTTCTGTAAAGCGAGAGTCTGCCACTCGCTCGCAAGGTGATTCTCTGAGATACAGAGAGAGCCACAATTGCCTCTTAAATTGTGGCTCAAATCACTCTAGCTATGAAAAATACTTACCAGATTCGTTATGTATAACAAGACCGGCCGTGCTTCACGCGGCCGGTTTTCCTCTCTTGTCATTCAGGGTGTTGCTTAGTTCCCCACTACTTTTAAGCAGGGTTCTTGGTGTTTGTGCTCGAGCACTTGTATTCTCTCGTTTAAGTTGGCAATCATTCGAATGAGTTGTTCGATATGTAGTTCCATTCGAATGAGATGTTCAGGTGATGCATTCATGTTGGGTGAATTCCTTTCTTTTTGAGTTGAGAAATGTTGTGTTGGCCTACGGTGCGGTCAGCCGAGGCGTTTGGTGTTACACAACTGGTAATTCTTTGTGCTCTTCCTTTGTGAAGATAAAGTCACTCTTGGCTTGGGCTTCTTTATTTACATAAGGTCGTTCAGAAGATTCTTCTGTATTCGTTTTTGGTTTCGTTTGTAAAAACTGGACTGCTTCGACGATCACTTCTGTTACGAAGATGCGGTTTCCATCTTCTTTTTGATAGGATCTAGAATGGATGTGTCCGTTGATTCCAACGAGTGAGCCTTTGCCACAATACTTGGTTGTGTGTTCTGCGAGTTTCCCCCATACGGTACATAAGATGAAATCGGCTTCATCCGCCTTTGCACTTTTGTAGGCACGCTGTACAGCGAGGACAAAATTTGCTTGCACTCTTCCTTCTGACAATCTCCTTAATACCGGATCCTTTGTCATGCGTCCAATCAACCCGACTTGATTCATTTATTCACCTCCTTCCCGCTTATTGAATTCATTGTACAAAGAGAAATAAATTGTAGGCAAAGGACCAAAAATTTAGTTTGCCTGGTTTCATCGAGGGAATAATTCATTTTTGTGGGATACAAAGATCTTTAAAAGTCATCCCATCCTTTGTTGCTGTAAGTCAGAACTCACTATGCTACAATTCGATTTTGGCTACTTTTTAAAGTTATTTTGATATGTGGTATACTAGATTTAAGTAAACTTGACGGAAAGGCTGTGATCAGATTGAAAACATTTAAGATGATGTCCATGACAGTTATTCAAGAGGACCAAAATATTTCCATCCCCCTCATAGATGGCATCATTATTAATCAAGAAAACAGCCATCGTTCGTGGATTATTGAAATGTATGTCGATAAAAAGGATAGTACGTTTTTCGAGAAATTTGAGGGAACTGGCGAAGTGATGGAAGTGAAAATCGTCATTTCGTATCCTGAAAATGAACCGGCGAGTTTTGAAGTAGCTGTATACTCGGTGAAAAAAATCGGGGATTATGTTTCAGTGTTATTTAAAGGAACATTAAAACGTATACGTCGTAAATATGCGGAGCAGTTGCTAGCTGAACTAATCACAGAAGGCTTATCAGGTGAAGCCCTGGTCACTCGTTTCGAAAAAGATATGCGTAATCGTCCTCAACTAAAAAAAGACTCGGCTAATGTTTAGCCAAGTCTTTTTTGTTTTCTATTTGTTCTTATTCATATCGTCTTTTAGAATTTCTTCTTCATTGACGGTTGTTCCGTTTGTAGTAGTACCATTTGTACCGTTGTTATAAGTACCATTTGTACCGTTTTCAATGCCTTGATCATTAGTTCCACGATTTACGTCTGGTTGTAGATTTCTATCATCATCCGTTAAATCGTCTTCCAATCTTTGACCAGCATCTTCTACATCATTTCCCAAATTGTTTCCTTCGTCACGGACATCCTCCATCGGTGTTTCATTTGCTGGGGGCACATCATTATCATTATTATTACAACCCACCAATAACAACGCACTTGCAGCTAAGACAAACGACGCTTTTTTCCACATAAAAAGTCCCTCCTTTCATGTCGAGATCATCACACTAAATGTGATTCTCAGTATATTGCCCAAGAAAGGAGAGAACTATCCGATTATGTAATAACTTTTTGTTTCAATATTGATTCAACGTATGATGCTTCTGCTTTACACGCATAATCGTAATGAGTGTTCAGTTGTTCCTGCATGATTTCAATTTTTGCAATTTGGTCTTCAGACGGTGGCTCATTCAATATTTTGTCAATCACCTGATTTATTTTTTTAGCAATTTCTTCATGAAAATCAGGATGTAGCATGGATTCTTGCGACACTTTGTCTTTCCATGATGCGGATTTTATATATTTGCCCCACTCTTGACTGAAATCTTCCATGCTGAATCGATCTTCGGCCCACTCTATGGAAGCCATATATTTTTCAAAAACGATGGAAATGGAGCGAGTAATGCTACTTTTGACTCCAGATGGTAATTGTTTATACATGAAGAATAGTACCTCCTACTTAGCTGAACCCTCTATCCTATTATTCCCATAGACGGTCAGCATTAAACAAAGTGGGTAATAGTTGACCATTAATTAGTTTTTTCAACGATTGGACCGAGTGCAAAAAGGATATCGGTTTCGCATGCAATTTCCCCGTCTACTGTAGCGATTGCATGTCCTTTGCCCATGGCACCTCGAATTTTAGTGAATTCCACTTCTAAGCGAAGTTGATCACCTGGTACTACTTGACGTTTGAAACGACAGTTATCAACGCCAGTTAAGAAAGCAAGACGGCCTTTGTTTTCTTCTTTATTTAATAATGCCACACCGCCCACTTGAGCAAGTGCTTCGATGATTAAGACGCCAGGCATAACTGGATAACCAGGAAAATGACCATTGAAAAAGTCTTCATTGATGGAGACATTTTTTAAGCCAACCGCACGTTTTCCGTCTTCAATTTCCGTAATTCGGTCAACGAGTAAAAATGGGTAGCGATGTGGTAAGATCTCTTGTATTTGTTGAGCTGATAATATCACGTGAATTCCCTCCATTTGTGAAAAGCATTCTTCCAGCAGTTGAAAGTAGCTAGAAATTATTGAGCATGATCTATAAATAAGGCTATGTTAAATCCGTTGATATTCCGCAAAACAGCTCCGCTTTCCGCGGGCGTCTCTACTGTTTTGCTCCATATCTATAAATAAATAGAAATTAACGATGAAATTAAACCAATCTATAAATAAAGGAAAGAGCCGGGTTACGACTCTTTACCGTTTAGTATATCCAAAATGTGTTGCCACGTTTTCCATTTCAGTGCATCTGCGGGTTCACCGTCTCCGATGTAGCCAAAACCAATCACCAATCCTGCTGCAATGGCACCTACTAAAAGAGCTGTTACGAGAATGATTCGAAGCCAGATTGGGAATAGACGGATTTGAACCCACCAAGTTTTCTTTTGAGATTTGGCTTCTGCTTTTTCAGCCTTGTGCTGTTTCCGCTTCGTTGGGGTTGGTTTATTCACTTGTTCGTCTTTCACTTCATTCGGCATTCTTAGTTCTCCTTATCGTCTATCAATTGTGCATGAATTTGTGTTGGTACGTTTACATTCGAGACGAAGCTTTTCCAATGTTATTTAGCATGATACCGGTACCAATAGCTACACAATCCATTGGGTTATCTGCAATCAATACAGGTACTTTCAGTTCTTCAGCAAGCAATAAATCGATGCCGTGCATGAGTGCGCCACCACCTGTTAAAATCACGCCGCGGTCGATAATGTCTGCAGACAGTTCTGGTGGTGTTTTTTCTAATACGTTTTTTGCTGCTTGAATAATCATGGAAACTGATTCACGTAAACATTTTTCAATTTCTTCCGATTCGATTGCAATCGTGCGTGGTAATCCAGTTACCATATCGCGTCCACGAATGTCCATCTGTTCGTTGCGTCCACCAGCGAACACCGTACCGATCGTAATTTTAATATCTTCTGCTGTACGTTCACCAATTAATAATTTATATTCACGTTTTATGTACTGTAAAATGTCATGATCAAAGACATCGCCTGCTACTTTGATGGATTCAGATGTCACGATGTCACCCATTGACAGGACTGCTACATCCGTTGTTCCGCCACCAATATCAACAACCATGTTACCGCTTGGTTGGAAAATATCCATCCCCGCACCAATCGCTGCCACTTTTGGCTCTTCTTCTAAATACACTTTCTTGCCACCTGATTTTTCAGCTGCTTCACGAATTGCTTTTTGCTCCACGCTTGTAATGTTCGTTGGGCAACAAATTAATATGCGTGGTTTTGATAAAAAACCTTTAACATCTAATTTATTGATAAAATGTCGCAACATTTTTTCAGTTACATCAAAGTCTGCGATTACACCGTCTTTAAGTGGACGAATGGCTACGATATGCCCTGGAGTACGCCCAACCATTTTGCGCGCTTCTTCCCCTACTGCTAACACGTTTTTTGTTTTACGATCCAATGCTACGACTGAAGGCTCATTTAATACAATGCCTTTTCCTTTTACATGTATTAAAACATTCGCCGTACCAAGGTCGATTCCGATATCTTTTGCAAACAACAACCTTGTTTCTCCTTCCTGCAATTCCCTTTATAATGTACCTTCATAATCTTTCACTCTACTAACTGATAATTTTATCATAGAGAACAAATTATTTCATCTTTTTTTGTTACTTTTATCCTGTCAGATTGACGTCATTTACTCGGGGCAGGTTCCATATTCCTAGCGAAAAAACACCATGACGATGATTCCGTCATGGTGCTTCTTCGGTTAGCTCTTCTTTTTGTTTCCACATTTGTTTCGTTGCTTCCCCACCCCGAATATGTCGGATCGACTTATGGTAGGCAAGAATTACTCCAACTTCTTTGTACAGTGCTTCGTTTACTAGTTTTAAACGTTCTGTTAAATCTTTGTGCACCGTGCTCTTCGAGTAGCCCGATTTCTTTGCAACCGCGCGTACCGTCAAACCCGTTTCCTGCACTAATTCACCAAGCTCAAGGCAACGTTTCCGGATCTGTTCGTGCAAGACCGCATCCTTCCGTACCGAACGTTTCCTATACCGTATGCCTTAAACTGATCAATTAGAACGCTAAATACGTATGTGGGCTTACTGCTTCACCATCAGCAAGCACTTCGAATTGTAAATGTACGCCTGCTGTCGCGTTGAAGTCATTTTCAGCAGCTGTTGCTAGAGCTTGACCTTGTCGCACAATGTCTCCAGCTTTCACTTGAATTTCCACTACTGAACGGTAACGGGTAAGAAGGCCATTTTCATGTTCAAGAACGATTTCGTCACCAAGGAATTTATCTTCATTAACTTCTTTTACTGTGCCGCTCAATGCAGCTAAAACTTCAAACGGTTCCCCTTCAATGGAGATTGTTACACCGCTATTTGTTTCATACGATTGGTTGAATACAAGAAGAGAATTTTCTTGTGTTTCATCCGATGCTTCAATATCATAGAAATCTTGAAGAATGGTCATTTGATCCAGCATCGCTTCGTCAAATGGAAATTTCATTGTTTCGTTTTGAGTCGTTACTGCAACTTTATCTTCCCCCGAAACTGCTGGATCTTTTGAATCTGCTACTTCACTGTCTGGGCCGATTAATGCATTGTAGCCCCAAATCATGCCGACAAACAATAAAGCAAATCCTACGTAAATTGTCGGCCATAGCCAAGCTGGTTTTTTCTTAAATTCTTTTGGTAGAGAAGGATTATTAGATTTTTCCTCTCGCATATTCATCACCTCTGTTGCTAGTGTTGTCAGCGATTTAAGATTTTAAACACCCTGGATGCAAAGATTGGAAATTTTTTATTTCTGTCTTCGGATAATAGTGATTTAGGATTTCCTCTACATTTTTTCCCTCTTGTGCCATCGCATTGGCTCCATATTGACTCATGCCAACCCCATGTCCGTATCCTTTCGTTGAGACGGTGATTAGATTAGGATTGGACGCATCAATTTCAAAATCCGTTGATGGGAGTCCAAGAATGTCACGAATTTCACGACCTGTCCATTCGTGCTGTGCCGTTTTCATCGTTTCGATGCGTTGTGACTCATTTGGTTGTAACTTCAGCGTTTTAAAATGATCGGCTGTCCAAGTAAAGCCGAAAGCATCATTCCACTCTTTGAGTGTAAAAGATTTGGACTGGTTAAACTTCGGCGAGATGGTATCCCCTATACTTGCGGTCGTAACCAAATAAGGAATTTCATTTCCACTATAACCTTCCGCACTTTCAGTCAGGCCGTTGCTAGTTGAAAAAAACATGGCTGTAATGAGCTCGTCTTTATAGGTAAGAATTTGCGATTCTGTGTCTTTGATGGCTTGTACAATTTGTGGAGTGGGCTCACGTTCACTTTGTGATATGAACGCTTGGTGTGCAGTTGTTGGTTTAATGGCTTTTTTGCCAAAGTTAGTCGTTTTTATCGCAAATGTTCGAGCTGCAATGGCTTGTGCTTTAAACGCCTCTAAATGGAACGTAGACGGCATTTCCGCTTGTACTACACCAATGATGTAATCTTCAAGTGGAAGCGGCTCAGCAAGCCCCTCTACGTTAATAAAGATTGGTTCACACGCCAACGCTGTATCAATTGCAGGTTCCTCTTGTTGTGCATGTTCTTGCTGTTGCGGAAGTTTCTTAATTAACTGCAGTGGCAGGAGGAACAAAAAGAGACATGCGATTACAATGGCTAAGTATCTCATGGTGGAATATATGAAAAGAGACGGGAGAATATGATTTGATTGGAGAGGAATAGGTTTGCAGGAATTGAATGGCCAGCACGCTCGCGCTTACCGGGTGTTTCTTTGAATGAAGCGTGTACTGAATGACTGAACATGGGCTCAGTTGTAAGAATCGAGGGTCACGTAGGAAAAAACCAAGATGACGTAGGAAAATAGTGTGGTCACGTAGGAAAAATCATCTTCCACGTAGGAATCACTAAAATTTTCCCTACCTGTCATGTTTCTGTCCGTGACATTCCCTTTAAAGGATAAAATATACGGTGGCTGACGCAGTGAAACAATAAAATGCGACCCAAATCAGCAATCCACAATCTAGCGGAACGCTCGAAACAAAAAAACCGACATCTGGGTATACGATGTCGGTTTTTAGCATAGGATAAGATATGAGTATTATGTGGTTTGCATGATTTTTTGATCAGAAGATTCAGATGGAACACGTTCAATATTTGCCCCAAGAGCCGCTAATTTTAAGTGGAAATTCACATATCCACGGTCTAGATGGTAAAGTTCTGTTACACGTGTAATGCCTTCTGATGCTAAACCGGCTAGGATGAGGGCTGCAGCTGCACGCAAGTCGGTTGCTGCTACTTCTGTGCCTTGTAAATCTGAAGGGCCTTGCATGATCACAGAGCGGCCTTCAATTTTAATATTCCCATTCATGCGGCGGAATTCTTCCACATGCATGAAACGATTTTCGAATACAGTTTCAGTCAACATACCTGTTCCTGTTGCTGTTAACATAAGTGCCATAATTTGTGACTGCATATCAGTTGGGAAACCTGGATGTGGCATTGTTTTAATATCAACCGATTTCAACGTGCCAGTTGCACGTATACGAAGTCCGTCAACTTCTTCGTTGATTTGAACACCCATTTCTTTCATTTTGGCAATAAGTGCTGCCATATGCTCAGGTACTGCATTTTCGATGATGACGTCACCTTTCGTGATTGCGGCTGCCACCATGAATGTACCAGCTTCAATACGGTCAGGAATGATATGGTGTAGCGTACCTTCAAGTTCTTGTACCCCTTGAATGCGAATTGTGTCGGTTCCTGCACCTACAACACGTCCACCCATTTCGTTAATGAAGTTAGCTAAGTCTACGATTTCTGGCTCTTTTGCAGCATTTTCAAGAATTGTCGTACCATCTGCTAAAGCTGCCGCTGTCATGATATTTTCTGTTGCTCCAACACTCGGAAAATCTAAATATATTTTCGCGCCTTTTAAGCGTCCGTTTGTTTTGGCTTCCACAAATCCGTGACCAAATGAAATTTCAGCACCCATAGCTTCGAAACCTTTTAAATGTTGGTCGATCGGACGTGAACCAATTGCACAACCACCTGGTAGAGCAACGCGAGCAAAACCATTACGTGCCAAAATCGGTCCCATTACGAGAATCGATGCACGCATTTTACGAACGTACTCAAATTGAGCTTCACTTGAAATGGTTTCAGATGAATCAATGGTGACTTCATTGCGTTCCGGGAAATATTCTACTTTCGCTCCCAAACTCTTTAATACTTCATTAATCGTATAAACATCAGCTAAATCGGCAACGTCACGAATGATGTTCTTCCCTTTTGTTGCTAATAGAGCGCCTGCTAAAACCGGCAATACCGCATTTTTTGCACCTTCTACTCGCACTTTACCTTGTAATTTACGGCCACCGCTAACAACTATTTTATCCACTTGATTGACCCTCCATGTTCTATAAATTCTATTTCTCTATGTGTCGATTAAACTCGTATGATGTCATTAATTAGGAACAAAACATTACTCATATTACAGTCGTTTTGTGTAAAACACAAGTGCCCAAAAACTCATTTTATAAAAAGTTTTTGCAAGAAACTGTTCTATATGATACGTAAGTCACGAGTCGTTTGTGTCGGTCAAACATAAAACTCTTTAAAACTATTTTTAATATGTTATTCTACCTACTATTTCCCCAAAAATTAAAGTTACAAACGTCTTTCGACAATTTATTTCCCGGGTAATAATTTTGTCTCTTCATGTCCATACATATGAACCACATTCATCTTTATGGACATAAAGAGAATCGATTAAGTAAAGATAAATGGTATTTGTCGAGACCAGCCAGACATCGATAAGAAAAAATTCGAGACCGATGAACCTATTGCAATGCTAACTAAGATATACAGAAGTTGAAACTGGAAAACATGATGTTTCTTGACGACTTTCTCGATCATGACTGATCGTAGTGCGTAGAAAGTGATTCCGATAAAAAATGCATGTGATAGTACCCCCAGGACTGCTTGCTGTCCAAAATCATTATACATAGGAATGGCTCCTCTTCTAGTTGCTTAGTATTAAGCTATGTTTATAGTTACGGTTCTTTATCGTACTGCACGTTGCGAATGAGTCGAAAAGTTTAAAAACGGTCTCATTCTTCATGCTCTTGCGCGAGCTCGTCGCAGAAAAGCTGTGCTGTCGCAAATGCACTCTTTTGTTTTTATTGCATCAGCAGCATTCTTTTACATAGCCATTTATTAAAAAAACGAGTCGAGGAGTGAACTCCTCGACTCGCCATCTGTGATTAGATGTTACCCTCATAAACGTTGATACGATTCGTTGCGCGTCGTAGTGAAAGATCAGCACGTTTGAAATCTAGATCGTCTTGTTTGGTTTGAGCAAGACGTTCTTCAGCACGTTTCATTGCTTCTTTTGCACGAGTTACATCAATTGCACTTGCTACTTCAGCAGCTTGTGCAAGGATGGTTACCTTTTCAGGACGAACTTCAAGGAAACCGCCGCTTACAGCAACGATGTCTGTTGTTTTTCCGTCTGTTTTCATACGAACGGCGCCCACTTGAAGTGGAGCAACCATAGGAATGTGTCCAGGTAACACACCGATTTCACCAGTTGCAGTGTTGGCAATCAGCATGTTGACTTCAGAATCGTATACCGGGCCGTCGGGAGTGACAATATTGACTTTGATGGTCTTCATTTTTTCCCCTCCTGGTCCCTGTAATTAAACTTCTACACCCATGCCTTTAGCTTTTGCGATTACATCTTCAATGCGTCCAACAAGACGGAATGCATCTTCAGGAAGGTGATCATAAGTACCTGATAGAATGTCTTTGAAACCTTTAACAGTTTCAGCCACTGGTACGTAAGAACCTTTTTGTCCTGTGAATTGCTCAGCAACGTGGAAGTTTTGTGACAAGAAGAATTGGATACGACGAGCACGGTTAACGGTTAACTTGTCTTCGTCTCCTAATTCGTCCATCCCTAAAATAGCGATGATATCTTGTAACTCTCTGTAACGTTGAAGCGTTTGTTGTACTTGACGAGCTACTTCATAGTGCTCTTCGCCCACGATTTCAGGTGAAAGTGCACGAGATGTTGAAGCCAATGGATCTACCGCAGGGTAGATACCCATTTCAGAAAGTTTACGCTCTAAGTTTGTTGTTGCATCTAAGTGAGCGAAAGTTGTTGCTGGAGCTGGATCCGTATAGTCATCGGCAGGTACGTAAATCGCTTGAATCGAAGTAACTGACCCTGCGTTTGTAGATGTAATACGTTCTTGTAATTGACCCATTTCTGTAGCAAGTGTTGGTTGGTAACCAACGGCTGAAGGCATACGGCCTAGTAGGGCTGATACTTCAGAACCTGCTTGTGTGAAACGGAAAATGTTATCGATGAATAGAAGTACGTCTGCACCTTGTTCATCACGGAAATATTCTGCCATTGTCAAACCAGTTAATGCTACACGCATACGTGCACCAGGTGGCTCGTTCATTTGACCGAATACCATTGCTGTTTTCTTGATAACGCCAGAATCCGTCATTTCGTGGTATAAGTCGTTACCTTCACGTGTACGTTCACCAACACCAGCGAATACCGAAATACCGCCATGCTCTTGAGCAATGTTGTTGATTAATTCTTGAATAAGAACTGTTTTACCTACACCGGCACCACCGAAGAGACCGATTTTACCACCTTTGATGTAAGGAGCAAGAAGGTCAACTACTTTAATCCCAGTTTCTAAAATTTCGATTTCTGTTGAAAGATGCTCGAAAGTTGGTGCTAGACGGTGGATCGGGTTACGTAATTCTGAAGCTGGAATTTCTTCACCTAAGTCGATTACTTCACCAAGGACGTTGAATACACGACCAAGAGTGACGTTACCTACTGGTACTGAAATTGCATTGCCCGTATCTGTAACCACTGAACCACGTTTTAAGCCATCCGTTGATGCCATAGAGACACCACGAACTGAATCGTCCCCTAAGTGAAGCGCAACTTCAAGAGTTAAAGTTGTTGGAGCTTCGTTTGGGCGTTGAATTTCTACAGTCAAAGCGTTATAAATATCTGGTAATTGGCCATTGCTGAATTTTACGTCAACAACGGGACCCATTACTTGAAGAACGTGTCCTGTGTTCATGCTGTTCCCTCCTGTCGTACTTTGGTTATTACATTCGGATTCCGGTTTTAAGTGATTAAAACTGGAATCCGATTAATTTTTGTACTATTCTAACGCTGCTACGCCACCAACGATTTCCGTAATTTCTTGGGTAATCGCCGCTTGACGTGCACGGTTAAATGATAGTGTTAATGAGCCGATCAAATCACTTGCGTTGTCGGTTGCACTCTTCATTGCTGTCATACGTGAAGCATGTTCACTAGCTTTACCGTCAAGCAATGCACCATATATCAAGCTTTCCGCGTATTGTGGAAGTAACACTTCAAGAATTGCTTCACCTGATGGTTCGAATTCATACGAAGCGTTAGCACCTGAATTAGTAGTAGCAATGTCTGTTAACGGCAGTACCTTTTGCCCTGTAACTTCTTGCTGGATGGCACTGACATAATGACTATAGTACATATAAAGTTCATCATACGTACCGTCTGTGAACATACCAACAGCTTTGCGCGCAATTTCCTTAATGTCAGCGAATGACGGATGGTCAGGAAGTGCAACCACCGATTCGATTACATTAGCACCGCGTTTAACAAAGAAGTCACGACCAACACGACCGATTGCAAAAACAACATATTCATCTACTGATGTGTGACGATCGCGGATTGCATTGGTTACAGCACGGATTACGTTACTGTTATAAGCCCCTGCAAGTCCACGGTCAGAAGTAATCACTAGATAAGCGGTTTTTTTAACTGGACGAGATAATAGCATTGGGTGACCACTATCTGCAGTACCTGATGCTATAGCCGAAACGACGTCAGAAATTTTCCCCATGTACGGAACAAACGCTTTTGCGTTAAGTTCTGCACGGTTTAATTTAGACGCTGAAACCATTTGCATGGCACGTGTAATTTGACTCGTTTTCTTTGTTGAAGAAATTCGGTTTTTAATGTCGCGTAATGATGCCACTGGTATTTCACCACCTTATCGTTTTTTCATCTATTTCGTGCTGTCAAAAATCTTACTCAGATTTTGAGAATGTCTTTTTAAATGCGTTTAATGCATTCGCCATGTCTTCATCAGCTGGAAGATCTTTTGTCGTACGAATATGATCTAAAACGTTTGTGTGGTTTGAAGTTAACCAGCTTAATAAGTCTCTTTCAAAACGAAGGACATCTTTTACTGGAATATCATCTAAGTATCCACGAGTTAGTGCATATAGAGACATAACTTGTTGTTCAACTTTAAGTGGTCTGTTTAATTCTTGTTTTAGGATTTCAACGGTACGTGCACCACGGTCAAGTTTAGCTGCAGTAGATGCATCTAGGTCAGAACCGAATTGAGCGAATGCTTCAAGTTCACGGTATGCAGCCAAGTCAAGACGAAGTGTACCCGCAACTTTTTTCATTGCTTTAATTTGTGCAGAACCACCAACACGAGATACTGAAAGACCTGCGTTGATTGCTGGACGAACACCTGAGAAGAATAAGTCAGATTGTAAGAAGATCTGTCCATCTGTAATCGAAATTACGTTTGTTGGAATGTAAGCAGCGATATCGCCAGCTTGCGTTTCAACGAATGGAAGAGCTGTAATCGAACCTGCTCCAAGTGTTTCATTCAATTTCGCAGCACGCTCAAGTAAGCGGCTATGCAAGTAGAATACATCCCCTGGATATGCTTCACGGCCCGGAGGACGACGAAGTAATAATGAAAGTTCGCGGTAAGCAGCTGCTTGTTTAGATAAATCATCATAAACGATCAGGACATGCTTGCCATCAAACATGAATTCTTCTGCCATTGTGATTCCTGCGTAAGGAGCAAGGAATAATAATGGAGCTGGTTGTGAAGCTGAAGCCGTCACTACGATTGTGTATTCTAAAGCGCCGTTTTTACGAAGCGTTTCAACTACGTTACGTACAGTCGATTCTTTTTGTCCGATTGCTACGTAAATACAAATCATGTTTTGGTCAGCTTGGTTTAAGATTGCATCGATCGCAACAGATGTTTTACCTGTTTGACGGTCACCGATGATTAACTCACGTTGACCACGGCCGATTGGCACTAATGCATCAATCGCTTTAATTCCCGTTTGCAATGGTTCATGTACCGATTTACGGGCCATAACCCCTTGTGCTGGGCTTTCGATTGGGCGTGTTTTTGTTGTGTTGATTGGGCCTAAGCCGTCAACTGGTTGGCCTAAAGGATTGACAACGCGTCCAATCAATTCTGGTCCAACTGGTACTTCCATAATACGGCCTGTACGACGTACTTCATCGCCTTCTTTGATGTCTGCGTATGGTCCAAGGATAATAATACCAACATTGTTAGCTTCCAAGTTTTGTGCCATACCAAGTACACCAGTTGAGAACTCGATAAGCTCTCCAGCCATGACGTTGTCGAGACCATGAGCACGAGCGATACCATCACCTATTGTGATTACTGTACCCACATCGCTAACTTTCATCTCAGATTGATAATTTTCAATCTGCTGTTTAATCAGTACACTGATTTCTTCAGCCTTGATGCTCATGCATGTCACCTCTCACATTTCATAATAGTCATATTAAACAATAAGTTGTTTTTTCAAACGGTCAAGTTTTGCACTTACGCTGCTATCGAAAATACGATTGCCGATTTGTAGACGAATGCCACCAATAAGTGATGGATCAATTTCGTTTTCAATACGTAAAGCTGATTTGCCGACTTTTTTTGCAAATGCAGTTGAAATTGATGCACGCTCTGCATCCGATAATGGATAAGTAGAGTATACTTTCGCTTCTGCAATGCCACTTGCTTCATTAGATAGAATCGCGAATTCATTCGCAACTTCCACTGTTTCCGTAAGACGCTTACGGTCAATCAGAACTAAGAGTGTATTTAACACTAATGGATTCGCTTGTCCGAAGATTGTACGGATTAGATCTTTTTTACGGTCTAAAGAAAGCTTAGGTGAACCTAGAACTGTCAGTAATTCACGGTTTTCTTTAAATACCGCTTTCACTTCACGTAGATCATCTTCTACTGAAGCTAGTTGTTGGTTTTGTTGAGCTATTTCAAATAATGCTTGGGCATAGCGTTTTGCTGCAGCTGATTGACTCACACTACATCGCCTGCCTTCGCAATCGTTTCTTCGATTAACGCACGATTATCTTCTTCAGAAATTTGCTTCCCAAGAACTTTAGAAGCTGCAAGAACAGTAAGAGATACCACTTCGTTGCGTACTGCTGCAACAGCTTTGTCTTTTTCTGTTTCAATCTCACGGATTGCTGATTCTTTCAAGCGGATTGCTTCAGCGCGTGCAGTTGTGATGATTTCTTCACGTTGTACATCGCCTTGTTTCTTCGCGTTTTCAACAATCGCTTGTGCTTCCGTGCGTGCTTCTTTTAATAAACCACGTTGTTCTTCTAGTAATTGCTGTGATTCTTGGCGGCTTTTTTCAGCTGCTTCGATTTCAGTCGCAATCAATTCTTCACGTTGTGTCATAATGCCCATCAATGGACCCCATGCAAATTTCTTCAATAGGAACATTAATAATGCGAATATGACCAACGTCACTAAGATGTCTCCGGTATTTAAGAATTGACCAGATGCACCAATTACGAGGTGATCTAAAAACACGATTGTTTCACTCCCTTCAAGAGCTTAATTCTATGTGTGAATCTGTAATAGATTTGCTTTTCAACTTAAGTATTTCATGTTGCCTTTTCATAAGAGAATGGCGAAGAATCGTCAAAGATGAACTTCGCCATTACTTAGATTCGTATAAATTATTGATTTAATACGATAAACGCGATAACTGCCGCGATGATTGGAAGGGCTTCAACTAATGCAACCCCGATGTACATTGTAGTTTGAAGAACGCCACGAGCTTCTGGTTGGCGAGCGATCCCTTCAACTGTTTTTGAAACGATTAATCCGTTACCAATACCTGCACCAAGTGCACCTAAACCGATAGCGATAGCTGCTGCTAATAAACCTATTGAACCTGTCATAGTAATAATTTCCTCCTTGGAATGTTGTTTTTTGTTTTGTTGCGTTAATTGATGTTGCTTATATTATTAATGGTCTGAGCTCACTTTGTGAGACATATAAACCATTGTTAACATACAGAAAATAAATGCTTGGATGGTACCAACGAAGATTGAGAAACCTTGCCAAGCCATGGTCGGGATAATTGCGCTAGCAAATCCTACAGCTCCTGTTGCTCCTAAACCAGCTAGTAAGCCAAGTAAAACTTCACCTGCGTAGATATTTCCGTAAAGACGAAGACCGAGTGTCAACGTATTTGCGAACTCTTCAATGATTTTCAGCGGGAACAAAAACGGAAGTGGACGTAAGAAGTCTTTTCCATATTCGCCAATTCCCTTCATTTTGATCGCATAGAAATGGGTTAATAGAACAACCATTACTGCGAGTGTCAATGTGATTGTTGGGTCAGCTGTTGGTGATTTCCACCAAAGTTCGCCATAGATTACGATTGAGAATGGTAAGCCTAACATGTTTGCCACAAAGACGAACATAAGGATAGTAATTCCTAGAACGTGGAAACGGCCACCCGTTTTCCAGTCCATGTTACTTTTAATAATGCCCTTCACGAAGTCCATAACCCACTCCATGAAGTTTTGCATACCGGTTGGCTTTAAACTAAGTTTTCTAGTAGCCGAAATCGCAATTAAAAATACAATAAGTGCCGTAACCGATAGCATCAAAACGTTAGATAGATTGAACGTAAGTCCAAGCCATTCAACGGTTGGATTCTCATGATGCACGATGCATTCACCTCTCTTTCACAATTTGATTTGATTAATGGTGTTTCACATGGTATATAATTCTGTCTACGAGTAAGTAGATATACGGAATCATCAACCCTATGACCGTGCTCACTAAATTGAAATGTTCCGGAAGTGAGATTGCAACGGCAACTGATGCTACACCTGAGGCGAACCTGAGGCCAGAACCGAGAGACCCAGCTTTCTTCTTCCCTTCAGTTATTGAGCGGTCGAATTTCTCCAATCTTCGTACGAGGAGCCAAAAATTATATAACCCGAACAATGCACCGAGTGCTAAGCCAGCAAACACCGAATTGTATGGTGTTAAACCCCAGCCAAGTGCACAAAATGCGAGCAAAAAAAATACGAGTTTCTTTTGCCTTGCGTATACTTGTTGCAAATCTTGCATAGGTTATGTATCTCCCGAGTCGTATTTTGGAATGGACAGAATCATGGCTGTTCAATTGATAGCTTGACCAATGAACAGACAAAGCACTAATAAATAACGGGGTGGTGCCTATTTTGCTGTCGAGCCACATACCTGTGTACACACCGATAAAATAGAACCAACAAGTTGTGAGAGAATAGCCAGTTATAGGGCCATCCCATGTAAAGGACGTCAAATTCGACGCATGATGATCCTCACGTCTCCGCAAAGTTCGTAAACTTGCGAATCGGATAGAAAGTAGAGATAACAAGGTTTCAAGAGCATTTCCGCTACTTGAAAACCCTCTCATAACATACCTAAGTAAGCATACAATAGGGCTAAAATGATGTCAATTGATTCCCGTGAAAAACTTCACAAACTAACAGCTATCGACATATTGTCGACAAATTTAGGAACAGCAGGCTGAGTTGTTTCGAAAACTGGAAAGTTTAGTGTATAAATATCTTTACTGAAGAGGATTTTTGGACAGGAATTTGTATTATCTGGACAAGCTTGTGATTTATCTGGATAAGAATGCGTTTTATCTGTACAAGCCTGTGCGATATCTGTACAAAGACTGGTGTTATCTGGACAAGCCGTTATTTTGCTAATAAAGGTAACTTAAACAGAAAAGAGGCTGCCAAGGCAGCCCCATTTCAATGTTACTTCTTATTTAAATATTCTTTTAACGCTTCGACGATGCGTCCTGATGCTTCGCCATCACCATAAGGGTTTGAGGCTTGTGACATCAATGCGTACGCAGCTTCGTCTGTTAACAATTCTTTCGCTAAACCGTAGATCGTCTCTTCGTCGGTACCTGCAAGTTTCAATGTACCTGCGGCAATTCCTTCTGGACGTTCAGTCGTATCACGCAATACTAGCACCGGTTTCCCAAGAGAAGGCGCTTCTTCTTGCACGCCGCCCGAGTCCGTCAATATTATGAAAGAGCGTGCTGCGAAGTTATGGAAATCCAGTACTTCAAGCGGCTCGATCAAGTGAATTCTTGGATCGTTTCCTAGTATTTCATTCGCTATTTCACGTACCGCAGGATTCATATGGACAGGGTACACAACTTGTACATCATCGTGTTCTTCGATTAGGCGTTTAATGGCACGGAACATATTGCGCATCGGTTCACCTAAATTTTCACGACGGTGAGCTGTTAATAAAATCATGCGGTCGCTACCGATTTGTTCTAATACAGGATGCGTATACTCGTCACGAACTGTCGTTTTCAATGCGTCGATTGCCGTGTTTCCAGTTATGACGATTGTGTCTTCTGCTTTGTTTTCACGACGAAGATTGGCAGCTGATACTTCCGTTGGTGAGAAATGAAGATCTGCCATGACTCCAGTTAATTGGCGGTTCATTTCTTCCGGGTATGGTGAATATTTGTTGAACGTACGTAGTCCCGCTTCAACATGCCCCACTGCAATCTGGTTATAAAATGCAGCTAAGCTTGCAATGAATGTAGTGGTCGTATCGCCATGTACTAAGACGATGTCCGGTTTCGCTTCTTTCATTACCGCATCCAAGCCCTCAAGTCCACGCGTTGTCACGTCGATCAAAGTTTGACGGTCTTTCATGATGTTTAAATCGTAATCCGGCTTGATGCCGAATGTATCCAACACCTGGTCCAGCATTTGGCGATGTTGTGCAGTTACGGTCACGATCGATTCGATTTCATCTGCATGCTTTTCAAGTTCTAAAACAAGTGGTGCCATTTTAATAGCTTCCGGTCTAGTACCGAAGATTGTCATGACTTTCCATTTTTTCGTCAACATTCAAGCACTTCCTTACTTAATTACTTATTTCGTTCCGAATAAACGGTCTCCAGCGTCGCCAAGTCCAGGTACAATATACCCGTGGTCATCCAATTTCTCATCAAGTGCCGCAATGTAGATATCGACATCAGGATGTGCATTTTGAATGACTTCGACACCTTCAGGAGCAGCGATCAAGCACATAAACTTAATATTTTTTGCACCGCGTGTTTTCAATGCGTTGATTGCCACAATTGCAGATCCGCCTGTTGCTAGCATTGGATCGACCAATATAAAATCACGCTCTTCCACATCCGCAGGGAGCTTCACATAATATTCAATAGGTTGTAACGTTTTAGGGTCACGGTATAAGCCGATATGTCCAACTTTTGCAGCTGGAATTAATTTTAATATGCCATCTACCATGCCGATTCCTGCACGTAGAATTGGCACGATGCCGATTTTTTTACCAGATAAAACTTTTGCTTGTGCAGTTGTCACAGGTGTTTCAACTTCCACATCATCTAGAGGCATATCGCGTGTAATTTCAAACGCCATCAGCGTTGCTACTTCGTCTACCAATTCACGGAACTCTTTTGTACCCGTATTTTTATCACGGATATATGTTAATTTATGTTGGATCAACGGATGATCAAATACATATACTTTTCCCACTATGTCCTCTCCTTTACGTTCAAACTTCATCTATTATAGCAGAAAATATCGGAGAGGTAGGGTTATTCCTGTTCATTTTGATTTATTCCTTATTGCGAGGTCTTTCTGCCTGTTTAATTTGATTTCTACCCGTTCATTTTGGTTTCTAGCCGTTCGCTAGCACTTTCCACCCGTTCGCGCAATTTCTTCCACAAAAATACCCCTCTACACAACGTGTGAGGGGGCTAATTAGTTTTAGTCTAGGATTCGTTCAATTTCGGTGAAGGTCATGGGTTTGTAGAAGTGGAATCCTTGGCCTGATTTGCAGCCAATTGAAAGTAAGGTCGCCAGTTGCTCTTTAGTTTCGATGCCTTCTGCGATGGATTGCATGTTCAAGTTGTCTGCTAGCTGGACAATTGTTCGCACAATGGCGAGGGTCCCTTTGTTGTCGATATTCGAAATGAAGCTGCGATCGATTTTGATTTCGCTTACTGGGAGTTGTTGCAAGTAACTAAGAGACGAGTAGCCCATGCCGAAGTCATCAACGGAGCTTTCAAAACCTTTTTGCTTCAACTGTGTGAAGATGTTTTTTGCTAACTCAAAATCTACTAACCCTATGCTTTCTGTAAGCTCAAGTCGCACATATTTTGACTGTATACCAAATGCCTTCAACGCTTTTTGTAAATCTGCGACAAAGGATGGATCGAAAAAGTGGTCCGTTGAAATGTTAATCGCCACGGGGTATAGCTTTTTCTTTTGTTCTTTGCGAGATTGAAGCCAAGTTAACACTTTCGTCAGTATCACTTGGTCGATTTCACGTATTTTACCGGAATGTTCAGCCGCCTGAATAAAAACGCTTGGTGCAATTTGACCTAACTCTGGTGAATTCCATCTCGCTAACGCTTCGAAAGAAAAGATTTCACCAGTCATTAAGTCTACTTTTGGTTGTAGATGTACATCAAATTCACCTTTTTGTAGTGCATGAGCTACTTGATTGCTAATGAGTAAATCTTGTTTTGTTTCCTTGTCTTGATCGATTGTAAAAAACGACAATGCATTTCCTGCACGTTTTTTGGCGTTTGAAATGGCTGTATCTGCGTAACGAATGAGTTCTTCGATTTCTACTTCTTGCCCAATAAATGGCGTTACGCCAATCTTCATCGTTAGAAATACTTTTTCCCCCTGAATCATGAAAGGATCATTGCCAATTTTCATGATTTTTGTTGTGAAGCTGTCGATTTTATTTGCTGGAATTAAGCTAGAAACGATTAATGCTGGCGTCGAAAACCTTGCCACAATATCGTCATAGCGTTTACACACACGTTGGATTCGCTGGCACATTTGTTTAATAACTTCATCGCCAGCCGCTCGACCGTATACATCCACGATATTCGTGAATTCAGTTGGCTCAATAATGGCGACAAATCCCGGCTCGTTTTCTTTCAATAAATCAGTCAGTTCATTGATGAAATAATGCCTATTTGGAATCCCGGTATCCGCATCCATATAGGCGAGTCTCAATACTTCCTCTTGGTGGTCCGAGTACTTCACGGCCAACGAAATGAGAGGTGCGATACGTGTCATAAATTCCAAATCGATTTCACGTGGTTTATTGGGTTTTATGTAATAGGTAGTAATCGTGCCGACCACTTTATTATCCTGCGTCAGAACAGGAACTGCCCAGCATGCCCGCAAATTGTGTGAGAGTGCGAGGTCTTTATACCCTTTCCACTTTGGGTCTGTTTCGATGTCTGTTACGATGACCGTTTGTTTTGTAAACGCAGCCGTGCCTGACGATCCTATATTCTTCCCAATCTTTGTGCCATGAATGGTTTCGTTATAGCTTTCAGGAAGTGACCTTGCCGCAGCTACAATTAAGCGATTCTTCTCATCAAGTAATAAAATTGAACATTTCGAGTCTTGTTGGAAAAAGCTTTCTACAACATCACATACTTTTTGAAGCAACACGCTCAATGCATAGCCTTTTTCAATGCCCTTATAGATTTCTTGTTGCACGTCAAATAGAGCTTCTGTTTGTTTACGGCTCGTTATATCGATGGGCAGGCCGATATAAAACAAAAGATTTTCTTGTTTATCACATATCGGGTGAAAGACCGCTTCACTCCAAAATGGCGTACCTTCTTTTTGATAACTTAATAGTTCAATATGTATGTGTTTTCCATTAGTCATTTGTTCGTCCATGGTATTGATTGAGTCAATAGAAGTTTCTTTGCCATGTAAGATTCGGTAATTTTTCCCTATCACTTCATCACGGCTATATCCTGTCATATGTAGAAATTCATCATTTACATAGATGAGTGGGTTATCTGGTATTTCCGGATCAGCAACCACAAAACTCGTTTGATATTGGTCACCTAAATGGCATAACCAATCAAACAGCTTCTCTTTGCTTAGTTCTTTTGAATAATTGGTTTCCATACCGTCCGCCCTCCCTTTTAGTTCTTCGCCATTCTATAGTAGAGGAATTCGATAAAAGAAGCTATATTTGATTTCTCAAATATAGCAATTTTCTAACTATTAATTTTTAATTTATGATTGGTAGAGTGGGAATTTAGCCGTTAATGCCGCTACACGCTCTGCCGATTCTTTTAGTACCGCTTCATCTTCATGATTTTTCAATAATTTTGCCATGATCGATGCGATTTCCTTCATTTCTTCTTCTTTAAAACCACGTGATGTTACGGCTGGCGTTCCAATACGGATTCCTGAAGTAACGAACGGACTTTTCTCATCAAAAGGAATGGTATTTTTGTTAACTGTAATGCCGACTTCATCCAATACTTTCTCCGCGACTTTACCAGTTAAATCTAAAGATTTTAAGTTTACAAGTAGTAAGTGATTGTCCGTCCCGCCAGAAACGATATCGATTCCTTCTTCGATAAAGCTTTCTGCTAATACTTTGGCATTTTTCACCACTTGTTGAATATACGTTTTGAATTCAGGTTGTTGTGCTTCACCGAAAGCCACAGCTTTAGCAGCGATTACGTGCATCAATGGTCCACCTTGAATTCCAGGGAAAATCGTTTTATCAATTTTCTTTGCAAATTCTTCTGTCGTTAAAATTAAACCACCACGAGGTCCACGCAAAGTTTTATGGGTAGTTGATGTAACGAAATGTGCGTGTGGTACTGGATTCGGGTGTTCGCCTGCAGCTACTAATCCCGCAATATGAGCCATGTCTACCATTAAGTAAGCACCCACTTCGTCAGCGATTTCACGGAATTTCGAAAAATCAAGTGTACGAGAGTATGCACTAGCACCAGCAACAATTAGTTTCGGTTTGTGTTCTAACGCTTTTTCACGAACGTCAGCGTAATCGATCGTTTCTGTTTCTTTGTCAACACCGTATTCCACGAAATTGTATTGAATCCCACTGAAATTGACAGCAGAGCCATGAGTTAAGTGACCGCCATGTGATAAGTTCATCCCAAGTACTGTATCTCCCGGCTGAATTGCCGTCATGTACACCGCCATATTGGCTTGTGAACCTGAATGTGGTTGTACGTTTGCATGTTCTGCACCGAAAATTTCTTTTATGCGATCGCGTGCAATATTTTCTACCACGTCTACGTGCTCACAACCACCGTAGTAACGTTTCCCTGGATAGCCTTCTGCATATTTATTTGTTAATACAGACCCCTGTGCTTCCATTACAGCTTCTGAAACAAAGTTTTCTGATGCAATTAATTCAATGTTCGCTTGTTGACGTGTTTTCTCCGCATTCATTGCTTCAAATACCGCATTGTCTAGTTCAGCAATCTTTTTCATTTGTCCCAATCCCCTTTATGTCTAGTAGTTTCTTGTATATTGCCCGCTCGCCGCCAATTAGTTTTGGACGGGTTGTCGCGAGTGTGACAATCGCTTCACCAATTTGTTTAACAGACGTTCGGATCGGCACTGCCACTGGTTTTAAGTTCATTCCGATAAGTGTTTGTCCAATATCAATGCCACCATGGGCTTGTACATATTCGACAACGACTGGATCTTTGAAATGTGTATACGCGTATGCCGACATGGACCCACCCGCTTTTTGTACAGGAATGACCGAGACTGGTTCCAGCCCGTAAGCTTTTGCCGTTTCCCGTTCCATCGTCAAGGCACGATTAATATGCTCACACCCTTGGAATACCAGATGAATGTCCTGCTTTTTTGCAAAGGTTTGAAGCGGAGTGAATAAACTTTCCGCTACTTCCATTCCACCTGCAGAGCCAATTCGTTTCCCTTCGATTTCAGAAGTCGAACAGCCAATTACTACTAGCTGTCCTGGAGAGAATGTGACTTGCATCGCGAACTCTTCCAACAATTTCTCGAGTTGCATGTGCACGGATGAATGAACACTCATGTGAAATAAACTCCTCTATTATTTATCTAGTTCAGAAAGTTTGGCGATACGGGCTTCATGACGACCGCCTTCGAACTCGCCTTCTAACCAGGTTTTCACGATTTCACGTGCCAAGCCACCGCCAATTACGCGTTCGCCCATTGCTAATACATTGGAATCATTATGTCCGCGTGTTGCTTTCGCACTAAACACATCGTGAACCAGTGCGCATCGGATCCCTTTTACTTTATTTGCTGCAATTGACATGCCGATTCCGGTTCCACAAATGACGATTCCACGGTCGAATTCTCCCGATGCAACGCCATCTGCTACTGGTTTTGCATAGTCCGGGTAATCAACAGAATCACTCGTATGTGGTCCAAAATCTTGATAGTTATATCCTAGCTCGTCAAGTAATGAAGTGATTTCTTTGCGCAAGTTATTGCCTCCGTGATCGGATGAAATCGCGATGTTCATTATATTCCCTCATTTCTGTTAATACTCACATTTATCTTACCATTTTTAAATTAGAAAAACACATCTTGCCCTAAAAATGGGCATGAGGTAATACCGGGATTAACGGCTGGCTGAAGGAACATTAATTGTCCATCGCTTTGTGGATGCCTCGTCATATGGAAAATATTTGTGAAACTAGGGTAGACTATTTGACTGAGCGAGGGCTCAGTTGTATTAATCGTGGGTCACGTAGGAATGACCCCGCACGCTTTCGCTAAGGACTCTGAAAAGGTTCACTATTACAGATTGGACTAAGTATTCCCTATAATAACGCTTCGGGGCTTTGTGGATGCCTCCCGCGAGAAGCCAGTTTTTGACTGAGCGAAGGCTCAGTTGTAATAATCGTGGGTTACGTAGGGAAAATTGGGGATGACGTAGGAAAAACGGGAGTTCACGTTGGAATTATTGGCCTTTACTTTAAGTAGGAATCAACCCAATCACAGAACGTTTCCGATTCTTCGCTTCACTAAAATGGCTGCAGAGCGTAGCGAACAGCCCTATTCAAAGGTTTTCAAACTCATGAATGGCCCCGCACGCTATCGCTTAGCGGGTGTTTCTGTGAAAGAAAAGAGTGTTAAATGACTGAGCAATGGCTCAGTTGTAACAATCGTGGGTCACGTAGGAAGTATTGGGGATGACGTAGGAAAAATCGGAGTTCACGTTGGAATTATTGGCCTTTAGGTAGGAAACTATGCATTTGCTCCTGCATGGCCGCCGGCGCATAACTAATGAGACCCACACTTATGTGATTTTCATACTTGTTGGCTCATACGGAGCGTATGGCTAGCGCTAATGTGCAATATCATTTTACATCGCCATGATATTAAAAAGAACAGATACCAATCTCATACTTAACGATGCAGAGCCATAATTGCCTTTTTAAATTGAGGTTCAAATTAGCAGAACGATTAAAATTAAAAAACAGCCCTCGTTTGAATGAGAGCTGTACGTCGTTATTCTTCAGTTAATTTAATATGTAATTCTTCATTTAACCTGGCGAGTTCTTGGAATGTTTGTCGGTACATTTGAATGTCTCCACCAAAAGGATCCGAGACGTCATGTGAACCGTATGGCCGGACGTATTCCTTTAGCGTGAAAATTTTGTCCGCAGCAAAAGGAAATGCTTGCATGACCATTTGTTTATGAGCGGAAGTCATGGTTAAGATTAGATCCGCCCAGCGTACATCTTGTTCATTTATTTGACGTGAAAAATGAGTGAACTCTATTGCGGCTTCTTTAATCACTTGTTTCGTATTTCGAGATATATCCCCATTATCCATAGCATAGATTCCCGCTGAACGGGCTTCCATCCCAGCTTTATTTTTAGACTGAAATAGAGCTTCCGCCATCGGGCTGCGGCAAGTATTTCCTGTACATATAAAATAAATATTCATAGTTATCCCTCATTTATTGATTAACGTGAGCAGTCCCATCAACATTAGACACACTCCAGATATCCTTGTTAGCATCGGTCCTTGAATGAATTTACTTTTCAGTGCTATGTAAGAACAGAGTAATGCAAAAAAGCCGGCACTCATTAAGAATATCCACTTTTGTAATTGAAGCATACCAAAAGATAAGCTAACTGAAAAGGTATCCACGCTGACCACGATTGCGAGAAGTATCGGCGGAATGAGTGTCGACGTTGGTTTTTGTTGATGTAAAACTAAATGTGCACCTGTTAGAAATAACAGGATACTTGATATATAGCGGCCACCTTCCACAATAAAAGACGTTACCCATTCCCCCGCTAGAAACCCCAGGAGTGGGAAAAGCATATGTAAAAACGCTGTCCAAATGGCAAGGAAGAGCGGAAATCGAATTTTCGGTAAGACGCTATACAGTGCCACGACATCAAGTGCAGTTAGGAGCCCTGCGATTAGTTCTGTTCCCAATGAAAAAAATCTCCCCTCTCTTTTGCACTGCTATTAGCATATGCAAAAAAGAGAGAGATTAGGATGACCACCAGTTGCCATCTGCCGCTTTTTCTAATCGATTGAAAATCGCTGCCCCAACACCAGCTTTATCGGGTACTGTAACCAGGATGATATCGGCAGTTGTTTCATCGCATGCACGCAGATGTGCGTATAAATGATGGGCAAAATCTTGTGGGTTTTGTTGATTTCCAAGGGACCAGAACCAGTCTGCATCGGTTGTTTTAAAATCATCGGACGCAAGCAAGGCGACCTTTTTTCGACTCGTATGTATGGTTTTAATCGCTTGTTCAATTAACTCTTGGTTCGGTTGAATTAAATAGACTGGGGCGTCAGGAGCATAGTGTGCATATTTCATACCTGGTGCTCTAGGTGTTGTTTCATCCCCCACTTTTGTCGAAGCCGGTTCAATCACTTCACCAATGACTTCGCGCAGCATGTCTGCTGTGATTCCACCTGGTCGAAGGATCACTGGAGGTTCTACCGTGAAATCCACAACAGTTGATTCAAGTCCAATTCCTGTAGCACCGCCGTCTAAAATCAATGGAATGCGCCCAGTTAAATCTTTTTCCACGTGCAGTGCAGTCGTGGGACTTGGTTTGCCACTACGGTTTGCACTTGGTGCTGCGATGGGTTGTCTGAGCTTTCGTAGTAACTCTAGTGCGACTGGATGATCCGGCATGCGGACACCTACGGTTGATAGCCCTGCTGAAACATTTGTTGCAAATACATTTGGTTTTGCTGTTAAGATCAGCGTTAGAGGACCTGGCCAAAAAGCTTGGATGCAGGTATCTGCTTTTTCCGGAATTTCACTGACATATTCAAGAATGTCTTGCGCTTCACCAACATGAACGATGAGCGGATTATCAGCGGGTCTGCCTTTTGCTTCAAAAATTTTAGCAACCGCTGCTTCATTCGTTGCAATCGCACCTAACCCATAAACCGTTTCTGTCGGAAATGCCACAACTTCACCCGCTAGCAATTTTTCCACAGCTTGTGTATAAGTTGAAATGTTATTCACATCGTTATCCACAATCAGTCTTTTCGTTTCCATGCTGTTTTTCTCCTTTCTTTCGCGTTTTTAGTGTATGTTATGCACAACATGTGGATAACCACCTGTGTAAATGTGTATAACTACGTTAAAACTTGCTTTTAATCCATTCCCATGTCCAAAACTTCACAGGCTCTTTTTCTATTTTTTCTATCTTTTCTTCATCTTCTTCTTGGTAACAAATTTTTGGAAATAACGCACACCACCAGTTATCGCCTTTCCCGCTTCCAATTGTCACAACAAATGCATGGTGGAAGTCTTGTGCATAATAGTTTGTGCCATCTGATTTTGGCGGGATTAATGTTTCGCCTAAGCTAATGTTAATCGCATGCTCTGTTATATCTTTTGCTTTGTTTGTAATTTCGCTGGATAAGTTCATTAGTGCTAAATCCAGTTCTGCAGGTGTTTGTAATTTAGCTCCAACTTTTTGCAATAACGGTTGAATTTCTTGTTGAATGAGCCATTTCACTTCTTGATCTTCTTTACTGTTGCTGTTCGCGACGATTCTTATTTGAATAGCATCGGCTGGCACTGCATTTGCTGCACCGCTTCCAGCTGGTAAAAGAAATAGTAATGTTTGAATGAATACAAGTGCCATGATTAGTTCAATCCAAGGTGATCTCTTCGTTTGTGGTTCTTCGTTTCTCAAAATCTCGTAATCTTGTATCATGTTCATTCCCCCTTGCCCTCATTGTGGACAAGCTGTTGATAAATTATTCAGAAATCTCACAAAAAATTATTCTTTCTTTTCCATTAATATCTTTTACAATTTCCACTCGTGCATCTGGGAACGCTTTTTGGAAGAAAGATTGCACGGCTGGACCTTGTAAATAGCCAATTTCTAAGCCGATCAATGCCGGACGGTTCATGATTTTCGGAAGTTCTTGTGCGAGCCTTTTATATAAATGAAGACCTTCATCATCTGCAAAAAGCGCGCTATGAGGTTCATAGTTTAGTACTGTGTCTGATAGAGTAGGAGCTTCGTCATACCCAATATAAGGTGGATTTGATAGAATGATGTCCCACATTTCACTGGCAATCGGTTCGGTTAAATCCCCTTGTTTAAAGGTGATTGCTGCTTGTAGGTCTTGTGCATTTGTTTGGGCAACTTTCAGTGCTCCGGATGAAAGGTCTGTTGCAGTTACTTGTAGAGATGGATTCTCTAGTTTCATGGTGATGGCAATTGCACCACTGCCTGTCCCGATATCCGCAAGTTTTACTGGTTGGTTGGATGTAAACATACGATTCATTCGATTCGTTGCTTCAACAATAAGCTCTTCCGTTTCTGGACGAGGAATGAGCACTTCTTTATTGACCTGGAATGTCCGACCGTAAAATTCTTCTGATCCGATGATATACTGGACCGGTTTGCCAGACTGGTGTTCTTTAATCATGGCCCAGTAGCGGTCGAATTGTTCCACTGTGATTTCTTCTCGCATATCTGACAGCAGCTGAACATGTGTTTTTTGCAACACATGTTGAAGCAGCAGTCGTGCCACCGGTTCTTCACGACCGTTTTGAGTTAAAAAAGAAGAGGCTCGCGTGAGAGCCTCGTATACATATTTACACATTGGACTCATTCATACGCTCAAGTCGCTCCGTTTGGTCAGTGATCACTAACACATCGATGATCTCGTCAAGCTTGCCTTCCATGATTTGATCCAATTTTTGAATCGTCAACCCAACACGGTGATCGGTCACGCGGTTTTGTGGGTAGTTGTATGTGCGAATACGCTCAGAGCGGTCACCAGAGCCTACTGCCGATTTACGTACTGCATCATACTCTGCCTGCGCTTCTTGACGGAATTTATCCGCTACACGCGCACGAAGAACGGTCATTGCTTTTGCTTTGTTTTTAATTTGCGACTTTTCATCTTGGCATGTCACGACAGTACCCGTCGGAATATGCGTTAATCGAACGGCTGACATCGTGGTATTAACCGACTGGCCACCTGCACCTGAAGAGGCGTAGGTATCTGTGCGAATATCATTTTCATGAATTTCTACGTCCACTTCTTCTACTTCAGGAAGACATGCAACCGTAGCTGTTGACGTATGAATGCGTCCGCCAGACTCTGTTTCCGGTACGCGTTGAACACGGTGTGCACCGTTTTCATATTTCATTTTCGAATAAGCCCCTGTACCTTTAATCATGAAGATGACTTCTTTGTAGCCGCCAATTCCTGTTGGTGATGCGTCCATGATATCAATTTTCCATCCTTGGACATCTGCAAAACGACTATACATACGGAAAAGGTTTCCGGCAAATAATGCTGCTTCGTCTCCACCTGCTGCTCCACGAATTTCCATGATTACGTTTTTATCATCATTCGGATCTTTTGGAATGAGCAACAGTTTCATGTGTTCTTCCAGTTGTTCAATTTGAGGTTCTAATTCGTTCATTTCTTCCTTTACCATTTCGCGCATATCTGGGTCTAGCTTTTCGTCAAGCATGGCTTTTGCTTCAGCTAGTTGTTCTTTGATTTGTTTGTATTCACGGTATGCAGTCACTGTGTCTGCCAAGTCCGATTGTTCTTTAGAAAGTGTACGTAATTTATTCATATCATTAACAATCTCAGGGTCACTGAGTAATTCATTTAAGCGTTCATATCGGTCTTCTACCGACTGTAAGCGATCAAACATACTTTCACCTCATCCGTTCATGTGTTTAACATTACAATTATACAGAAAAAAAGCGGAATGCGCCACTCTAACTCGACGCAATGAAATGCAGAATAGGCCGCTCAACTCCAATTAAAATCCCGACCATTGAAAAAAAGAAAGAGCAGCAATCGCTACTCTTTGTCATACGCAAATGAAGTTTGATGTGTTACTCCTGCCGGCACTTCGTGATGGTGTCTGCAGCGTGGTTCATAGGCTTCAGTTGCCCCTATTAAGATAATGGGATCTTCATAGCCAGCAGGTTCGCCATTGATTAGACGTTGTGTACGACTTGCAGGTGATCCGCATACCTGACAGACCGCCTGCAATTTTGTTACTAGTTCGGCAGTTGCCATAATCGTTGGCATTGGGCCAAATGGTTCGCCTCGGAAATCTTGATCAAGTCCCGCAACTATAACGCGGAATCCATGATTCGCCAGACGCTCAATTACGTCGATGATTCCTTCGTCGAAAAATTGTGCTTCATCGATTCCAATGACGTCATATTCATCAGAGATGTATTCCCAGATGTCTTTTGAACTCTCAATGGGCATCGCAATCACTTTCGAGCCATTGTGGCTTACTACTTCTTCTTCACTATATCGATTATCTAAACGCGGTTTGAACACGGCAATTGTTTGTTTGGCAAATTGCGCACGTCGAACACGACGAATTAATTCTTCTGATTTCCCGGAAAACATACTTCCGCAAATGACTTCTACCCAGCCAGATTGTGACATCACATACATGGAAGTCACTCCTTTCAAAAACACTCTAATCACTATCATACCGAAAAATGACCTAGATTTCGCGTCTTTTATTTATTTGGTTTTTGTGATACAGGCAAATTGAATCCCCGAATTTCAAGGTTCAATCGTTAACATGAAGACTCATTTTATCATCTTTACCCACAAATAGTACACAGTGAACCATGAAAAGAATCATTAGTCATAGAAATACACGCTAAGCGTTCGGGTTCGGATTACGTGAATCCCACTAGCCGTTGCACAGTGATTTAGCACGCTCTTCTCTCATAGAAACACCTGCTAAGCGATAGCGTGCAGGACCATTCTTGAGTTTGTAAAACCCTTGGAATGGGGCTGTTCGCTACGCTCGGCAGCCCTTTTTTTGAAAGGAAGGATCGGGATTGATGACGATTCTTACGTGGAGGTCTATTATTCCTACGTGAACTCTCTTTTTTCCTACGTGACTCAAGGTTTTTCCTACGTGACCCATCGTTTTTACAACTGAGCCTTCGCTCAGTCATTTAGCACGCACTTCTCTCACAGAAAAATCTGCTAAGCGACTGTGTGCGGGGCTATTCCAGTGTTTTAAAATCTTTGAATTGGGCTGTTCGCTGTGCTCGGCAGCCATTTTTGTGAAAAGAAGTTGCCGTTAAACAAAAAAAATACCCGCTCAGAGTCTAAACTCTAGGCGGGTATTTTAGTACTATTCTTGGATATCTTCTTTAAGACCGTATTTTTTGTTGAAACGATCAACACGACCATCCGCAGATGCGAATTTTTGTTTTCCAGTATAGAATGGATGACATTCTGAGCAAAACTCTACTTTGATGTCTTCTTTTACTGAACCTGTTTCAAATGAGTTACCACATGAACATGATACTGAAGCGACTTTATAAGCTGGGTGAATTCCTGGTTTCATCTTAAATCTCCTCTCGCCCTGAACCATCTGGAACAGAGTGGTTTATTAGACTGTCACCTTACACGACCCGTTCAATTCAGTCGCATATGTTACAGATATGGTAAATCTACCGACTTATAGTATAACAAGGTTTCTAAAATAAATCAAGTGATTTAGTAAAATTCACTTTGACCTTTTATAGTAAGCCTTTGCCGCCTCTTTTTTCTTTCATTTCGGTATTTAGCTGTTCAAAAAATTCTTCATTGGTTTTTGATTGGCGTAATTTTTTCAAGAAACGCTCTCCGAAATCATGTGAATCGGAGAATGTTTTGCGAATTGCCCATAGTTTTTCAAGTTGATCTTTCGGAAGTAGTAATTCTTCTTTACGTGTTCCAGAGCGTCGGATATCTAGTGCTGGGAAGATGCGGCGTTCTGCAAGGCTACGATCTAAGTGAAGCTCTAGATTCCCTGTTCCTTTGAACTCTTCGTAAATAACTTCATCCATACGAGATCCAGTTTCAACTAAAGCTGTTGCTAATATGGTTAAACTTCCGCCTTCTTCAATGTTTCGTGCTGCACCAAAGAAGCGTTTTGGACGATGGAATGCGGCTGGGTCAATCCCCCCAGATAACGTACGACCACTTGGTGGAATGACTAAGTTATAGGCACGTGCCAGACGTGTGATTGAATCCATTAAGATGATTACGTCGCGTTTATGTTCAACTAAACGCATCGCACGGTCCAACACTAATTCAGCTACTTTTACATGGTTTTCAGGAACTTCATCAAATGTTGAGCTTACTACATCTGCGTCAACAGAACGTTCGATATCTGTTACTTCTTCTGGACGTTCGTCAATTAGTAACACGATCAGTTCTGCATCGGGATAATTGGTCGTGATTGAGTTTGCTATTTCTTTCAGTAGCATCGTTTTCCCCGCTTTTGGCGGTGCTACGATTAATCCACGTTGACCAAAACCAACTGGTGCAACTAAATCCATGATGCGCGTAGATAAATTGTGTGAATCTGTTTCTAATTTAATATGACGATCCGGGTATAGCGGTGTTAACGCTGGGAAATGAACGCGTTCTTTCGCAGAATCCGGGTCTTCTCCATTTACTAATTCTACGTGTAATAACCCGTAATAACGTTCGTTTTCTTTTGGTGGGCGCACTTTACCTGTTACTTTGTCTCCGTTACGTAAGTCAAAACGGCGGATTTGAGATGCTGAAATATAAATATCTTCTGAACTTGGAGAATAGTTGATGGGGCGCAAGAAACCGAATCCTTCAGATTGAATGATTTCTAAGACACCTTCCATAAAGAAAAATCCTTCTTGTTCTGCACGTGTTTTTAGGATTGCGAAAATAAGTTCTTTTTTCGTTAGTTTGCTGTAGTATGAGATTTTGAACTTACGCGCAAGCGCATACAGTTCTTTTAACGTCATACTTTCTAGTTCAGCAATGGTTAAATTCGGCATAAAATGGCACCACTCTTTACATATTTTGTTGTGTCTAATCAATTGAAGTTGGATTGGTTTTGCATGAATTGGAATTAGTAGAAGATGCCTGACCAAACACTTGGCCAGGCACATGTTATGAAGTTAGTCTTTCATCATAAGATGAGGTTTTTTCTTCAAGCTGTGACGTCCTTCTACGAAACGGACTGTGCCAGATTTAGCACGCATAACAAGTGAATGAGATTCTGCGTATGCACCTTTGAACTGAACACCACGAAGAAGCTCGCCGTCTGTTACTCCCGTTGCCGCAAAAATTGCATCATCACCTTTTACAAGGTCTTCCATACGGAATACACGATTGACGTCAAGTCCCATACGGATACAACGTTCTAATTCTTGTTCGCTTTGTGGAACTAATTTCCCTTGAATTTCTCCGCCTAAACATTTTAAACCAACTGCAGCGATTACGCCTTCAGGAGCGCCACCTAGTCCGAATAAAATATCTACACCTGTTTCATCAAATGCCGTGTTTATTGCTCCCGCTACGTCTCCGTCATTGATTAATTTAATACGAGCACCTGATGCTCGGATTTCATCAATGATTTTTTGGTGACGAGGACGGTTTAAGATTGTTGCTACTACGTCTTCGATGTCTTTATTTTTCGCACGGGCAACCGCTAATAAGTTGTCGGTAACTGAAGCATTAATGTCAACTAAACCTCTTGCTTCAGGACCTACTGCTAATTTGTCCATGTACATATCAGGTGCGTTGAGTAGGTTCCCTCTGTCCGCAATGGCTAGAACCGCTAATGCATTCCAGCCACCTGAAGCGACAATATTCGTGCCTTCTAATGGATCAACCGCGATGTCAACTTCTGGTCCACCATTGCCAAGTCCTAATTCTTCACCAATATATAACATAGGTGCTTCGTCCATTTCGCCTTCGCCGATTACGACGATGCCTTGCATTGGGATTGAATTAAAAACGTTCCGCATGGCTGTCGTTGCTGCATCATCCGCCTCATTTTTCAAGCCACGGCCCATCCATCGTGCCGAAGCGATTGCTGCTGCTTCTGTTACACGCACTAATTCCATTGATAAACTGCGTTCCATTTTGTGTGTTCCTCCCGTTGTACGGTTATATATTCGTATAAATCTTCCATTTTTCATTGTACCATACATGGCAAGTGGTCGATTTTTTTACACTAATTAGTCTTCTTTGGTAGATCCTTGTGCCACTTCAATCGATACCCGACGAATGTCTGCACCTAATCCACTCAACTTTTCGACGAGGTCGCTGTAGCCGCGTTCAATATGGGAAATGTCACGTATTTCGGTTTCACCTTCCGCTATTAAACCCGCTAAAACTAGTGCTGCACCTGCACGTAAATCTGAAGCACGAACAGAAGCCGCTTGTAGGTGTGTTGGTCCTGCTATAATCGCTGTTCGTCCTTCTACACGCGCACTCGCATTCATGCGGCGAAGTTCGTCAATGTGTTTAAAACGAGCGGAATAAATCGTGTCTGTAATAACAGAGGAACCTGTCGCTTGCGTCATCAGAAGCGAGAATGGTTGTTGTAAATCAGTTGGGAAACCAGGGTACACTAAAGTTTTCACATCTACAGCATTCAAATTCACCGATTTCGGAATGAAGATTGATTCTTCATTTTCTTCGACTTTGACACCCATTTCACGAAGTTTCGCAGTTAACGCTTCAACATGGAACGGAATGACGTTATCAATGGTTACACCGTCTCCAGCAGCAGCCGCCATAATCATAAATGTACCCGCTTCAATACGGTCAGGAATGATGGTATGGTTTGTACCATGGAGTTCTTCGACTCCATCGATTCGAATAATATTGGTCCCTGCCCCTTTAATTTTCGCACCCATATTGGTCAATAGAGTCGCGACATCAATGATTTCAGGTTCTTTCGCTGCATTCTCAATCGTCGTTTGACCTTTTGCCATAACAGCCGCAAGCATAATATTGATTGTTGCCCCTACACTCACTACGTCTAAATAAATTTTGGCTCCACGTAGTTCGTCGGCACGTAAATAAATGGCACCATGTTCGTTCGTTACCTTGGCACCAAGGGCTTCAAAGCCTTTGATGTGTTGATCAATCGGGCGTGGACCTAAGAAACAGCCACCTGGTAAGCCAATGACCGCTTTTTTGAAACGGCCAAGCATGGCACCCATTAAATAATAGGAAGCACGCAATTTTTTTACGTTTCCATTCGGCAAAGGCATGCCTTGCATTTTCGATGGGTCAATGGTCATCGTACCGTTTTCAAACGATACGTCGCCACCAATCTCCTCTAGTAATTCTTTTAATGTCCATACATCCAATATTTCAGGCAGACCTTCAATTGTGACAGGCGATCCCGCTAAAATAGAGGCTGGAATTAAGGCTACAGCGCTGTTTTTGGCACCGCTGACTTTAATCGTTCCTTGCAAGCGTTTTTGCCCATTAATTTTATACACATCCATGTGAGTCACCTACAATCAATTCAATAGTTAACTTATTGTGCACTATTTCCCTTATTCCAATCCGCTAAAAATGCTTCAATTCCTTTATCCGTTAAAGGATGTTTGAACATTTGTTTCATTACGTTAATTGGCATTGTACCGATGTGTGCTCCATGAAGTGCAGCATCCGTAACATGTTGAGGATGACGAATTGATGCAGCAATGATTTGTGTATCGATATTGTGTAATTCAAAAATTTGTGCAATCGTGCCAACTAAGTCCATCCCGTTGTGACCGATATCGTCTAAGCGACCTACGAATGGCGATACATATGTTGCCCCCGCACGTGCTGCTAGAAGTGCTTGGTTCGCACTGAAAATTAATGTAATGTTCGTTTTAATGCCTTCTTTTGAAAATACTGAACATGCAGCTAAACCAGCAGGTGTCATCGGTAATTTAACCGTGATATTTGGTGCAATCTCAGCTAATTCACGACCTTCTTTGATCATGCCTTCTGTATCCAGTGCAATTACTTCTGCACTCACTGAACCTTCAACAAGTGCTGTAATTTCACGTAAACGGTCATGGAAGGAAATATTTTCTTTTGCTACTAAAGAAGGGTTAGTCGTAACTCCTGAAACGATTCCCCATGAGTGTGCTTCTTTGATTTCTTCAAAATTAGCTGTATCGATAAAAAATTTCATTAATAATTGCCTCCGGTTGTTGGAAGAAGAGGAGAAGGCCGTATTTTTCAGACGAGCACTTCTCCTATATCCACTACTATTTGTTATTATCATTTGTAATTTATTATTGTCTAGCTCAAGGCGCAAGTTCGCGGGCGATAGGACCGTCGCGTACTTAGCCTACGTTCCATCATGTGTAGTTCCAAGCACCAGCCCACACCTAAGCTTCAGGACCTCATGCGAAAGCAGGCTTTCGAATCGGACCTTCCAGCGCCGGCGTTGGGCTAGAGTGGTGCTTTACACTTGGGCCCACAGGATGTGGGTCATGAAGGCATCGCGACACGATGTCGCGTACTTAGCCTTCGTTCCTTGATTAAGCTTTACCTGAGCTTCCAAAATCACGCATTTTACCTTGAACTGTCGCTTTGATTGCTTCGCGAGCAGGAATCAGGTATTTACGTGGATCGTAAACTTCAGAATCGCTATTTAACTTTTCACGAATCGCTTTTGTTGCTGCGATTTGATTTTCTGTATTTACGTTAATTTTAGCTGTTCCTAAAGAGATTGAACGTTTGATATCTTTTACAGGAATCCCCGTTCCGCCATGGAGAACAAGTGGAAGCTCTGATAATTTCGAGATTTCTTCCATTTCAGCAAAACCAAGGTTTGGTTCACCTTTGTAAGGACCATGAACTGAACCAAGAGCTGGAGCTAAGCAGTCGATATCCGTGCGAGAAACGAGTTCAGCACATTCTTTAGGGTCCGCGTAGATTACGCCTTCTGCAATGATGTCATCTTCTTGACCGCCAACTGTTCCAAGTTCAGCTTCTACAGACACACCTTTTGAGTGTGCATATTCCACTACTTGAGCTGTTGTCGCAATGTTTTCTTCCAATGGATGATGGGACGCGTCAATCATGACTGATGTGAAACCAGCGTCGATTGCTGCTTTACAATTTTCAAAACTAGAACCGTGGTCTAAGTGAATCGCCACTGGAACGGTAATTTTATAGTCGATCATTAACCCTTTCACCATGTGAACAACCGTAGTGAAACCGCCCATATATTTAGCTGCACCTTCAGAAACACCTAAAATAACTGGAGATTTTTCTTCTTCTGCTGCTTGTAAAATGGCTTGCGTGAACTCTAAGTTATTGATATTGAACTGTCCAATTGCATAGCCTTCTTGCTTCCCTTTGATCATCATTTCTTTCATTGATACTAAAGCCATTGCGAAGTCCTCCATTCATCTACTAGAAATTAGGGTATGTCTATTTCACTTTTTTATAGCATGTTCCCAGCATTGCTGTCGAACTTTGTAAGTCTTTCTGTATTTCTAATTGTCGAGCGCCAGTGTCTAGTTCTACATTTCATTGTGTCGAGATAGAGTGGCGCCTTCCGCTTTGGCCCACAGGATGTGGGTCATAAAGGCGTTTCGACACGATGTCGCGTTCTTAGCCTTCGTTCCACTTAAATAATAACAAAAACAGGCTGTGTTTGCCACTGCCTGCTTTTGTTATTATTTTATATGATTTAACATTCCGTTCACCGTGTCGCGAATTTCGTAAATATCAAATGGCTTTGTAAAATAGTGGGAAGCTCCTAAATCCATCGCTTCTTTTATTAAATCCAGCTCTCCATATGCCGTCATCATGACAACTGGCAAATCTGGGGTACGCATTTTTATTCTTTTCAATATTTCGATTCCATCCATCCCTGGAATTTTCATGTCTAAAAGTACCCCATCCGGATTTACCTTTTCGACGATATCTAATGCTTCAATCCCGTTTGCTGCAAGATGAGTAGTATACCCTTCTCGCTTAAAGACTTCATTCAATAACAAGCGAATTCCTTGTTGATCGTCCACAATTAGTAACTGTTTCATGAAAATTTCCCCTTTTTTGTTCGTGTCCCCATTTATAGCATTCTACAATATTTTCCACATTCCTGCTTTTAAAAATATATTTTATATTTATATTTAATTTGCAGTTGTTTACTATTCATGTATTTGTAGAAGAAACGTTGTTCTGTAGGCGTTTATATAGGGTTTGAATGCAATGTAAATAATCCCTTTATATTTTATTGGGTAACTAGTAATTAGATAAAATATTTACAAAATAATTGGTAAAATGAGGAATTACGACATTCCAGTACTTTAATTCAAAAAACATCGGCACTTTTGACGTAAATAATCCTTCGCACATTAAAAAAGCCGCTCCCCTGCAATTCACAGGGGAACGGGCCTTCGAAAAGTTATTCTCCTACTGCCGCTTTTATGAATTCGCGGAATAGTGGTTGTGGTCGTTGTGGTCGTGAGATGAATTCTGGGTGGAACTGAGATGCCACGAAGAATGGGTGATTTGGAAGTTCAATCACTTCGATTAATCGGCCATCTGGACTTGTCCCAGAGAAGATGAAGCCTGCAGCTTCAAATTGCTCACGGAATTCATTATTGAACTCGTAACGGTGACGGTGACGTTCGTACACTATTTCTTGTCCATATGCTTCATATGCTTTTGAGCCAGGGATTAATTTACATGGTTGCAAGCCTAAACGTAATGTACCGCCTAAGTCTTCCACGTCTTTTTGTTCTGGCAATAAGTCGATGATTGCAAATGGTGTTTCCGGGTTTAGTTCGGCAGAATGTGCATCTTTTAAGTTTAATACATTACGTGCAAATTCTACTGTTGCCAGCTGCATTCCTAAACAAATACCTAGGAATGGAACGTTGTTTTCGCGAGCGTATGCAGTTGCTGAAATTTTCCCTTCAACTCCACGGTCTCCAAATCCACCAGGAACTAGGACGCCGTCTACATCGCTTAGGTATTCAGCTACATTGGAATCATTTACGTGTTCTGCGTTAATCCATTTCACTTCGATGTCTGCGTCATATACATAACCAGCGTGTTTCATTGCTTCCACTACTGAAAGGTAGGCATCTTGAAGTTCTACGTATTTTCCAACTAAGCCAATACGCACTTTTTTAGACAGGTTTTTCACGCGTTCTACTAGTGCTATCCAATCTGTCATGTCCGCGGGTTTTGCTTTTATGCCTAAATGATCTAATACGATTTGGTCCATATTTTGTTGTTGTAACATCAATGGTACTTCGTATAACGTATCTGCGTCGCGACATTCAATTACTTCGTTTGCATTAATGTCACAGAATAACGCGATTTTGTCTTTCATTTCTTGTGGTACTTCATATTCTGTACGCACGACGATAATGTTTGGTTGAATACCCAAACTACGCAATTCTTTCACGCTGTGTTGTGTAGGTTTTGTTTTCATTTCACCAGCTGCACGGATGTAAGGAATCAATGTACAGTGAACGTACATGACGTTGTTTGCACCGAAGTCACCTTTCATTTGGCGGATGGCTTCTAGGAATGGAAGTGACTCGATGTCCCCAACTGTTCCACCAATTTCCGTAATAACAACATCTGCGTTCGTTTCTTTTGCAGCACGAACTAAGCGTTCTTTAATTTCATTCGTTATGTGTGGGATTACTTGGACTGTTCCACCCAAGTAGTCTCCACGACGTTCTTTTTTCAAGACAGCCGAGTACACTTTCCCTGTTGTAACGTTTGAGAATTTGCTGACATTGATGTCAATGAAACGCTCATAGTGACCAAGATCCAAATCTGCTTCTGCTCCGTCATCGGTTACATAAACTTCACCATGTTGGTACGGGCTCATTGTCCCTGGGTCCAAGTTGATGTACGGATCGAATTTTTGAATCGCTACGTTCAAGCCACGATTTTTTAGTAGGCGACCAAGTGATGCCGCCGTGATGCCTTTACCAAGTGACGAAACTACGCCGCCTGTTACGAAAATATATTTAGTCAAAGCTAACTCCTCCTGAAAAATGTTTTTTAAATCATGTTGTATAGGGATTACTCTGTCCAGCAGCTTGCACCAGTTCGCATGAATCTTAACTATAAAAGGCATCGAGCTTTTGTTGCTCTTTGTACTTTTTAATTAAAAAAGCGCTCCGCCTGCAGTATTTGCAGAGGGAGCGCATTATATAAGCGTTCAATCTCCCTTTTTAGGGAGCCCAAGTAAAAGAGTAATCGGAATTACGTTAGAAGTCAAGAATTAATCTTCTTCTTCCTCTTCCTCATCTTCTTCGTCAACGATTTCAAACTCATCATCTGTTTCTAGAAGTTCTTCGACCACTACTTCTTCGATTTCTTCTTCTTCTTCATCTTCATCGTCGTCATCTAAATCAAAATCTTCTTCGCCATCAACATCTTCAACGAATTCATCGAAGTCTTCTTCGAATGAGATTTCATCGTCATCTGAATCGTCCAAATCATCGTCATCCACAGCTTTTGTTTTTTTCTTGCGGACTTTTACGGTTGGTGCAGTTTCTTCTTCGATTTGTTCAACAGGATACCACTCACGCAGGCCCCAACGGTTTTCTGAAATCGCAAGGAAACGACCATCGATATTCATATCTGTATAGTACTGAAGCATGCGTTCTTTCATTTGTGCATCAGTAAATTTGTTTAATTTTTGAATCTCATCCAATAGTTCTTGTAATGTTAAAGATTCGTGTTTTTCTTCTAAAATAGCATGTCCTAATTCGATAAACGATTCTTCACTTATTTCTTCTAATGTCATTTCACGAATATTCAAATCGTGCACGTCCCTTCTACATACGTTGGCATAATACCCATTATATACAAACCTTCATCAAATATGCTACCGTCATTTGTTGTTTTTTCCTTCTCGAAGCAAGTTCCAGCCAAAATAAAACAAGTAAATCGATAATAATAATAAAGGAATTGATCCCATTTGTTTGTTATATAAGAAAAATGTCACGACAAGGCATGCCAATATCACAACAATATGCAAGCTATTTTTCATGTATTTGACAGCCTCCTAATCCTCTAGTTCTATTATACCTAAAACCGTGACAAAGGTCGTTATTTCAATAGAAAATTTCTATAAATATTTTTTAATTTTGACATTTCAGTTTTTGGGAATCTATGGCATAATTTAGTGGGAAAATACAAATAGAAAAGGACTAATTTTATGCCAAGAACAATGAAATACATAAGTTTGGGAATCGTTCTGCTAATGATTGTTTTTCAATTTTGGATTGTACTTAACGAACAAAGAACACCCTCTTCATCGGAATGGAGTCGTTCATTTCCTTCCAATGTACCTGCAGGTGATTATGCCAAAATAGGGTCAGTACCTAATGAAAAGGGCTATGCGATTAGTCTACTTAACTTCAAAAAAATGGATTTGCTGCAATGTTCTGAGGAGATGCAATGTACCAACACGTGGTCAAAATCGGAAGTTGATCCTTACAAAAACACGTGGAGTGATGGTGACACAACGTACTTTATTACTAAGGATGATTCCTTTATTCATTCAACCTCGGACGATGGTGACACAGAAATTTCACCTAATGTAGAAAATTTTTCAAAATCAGACCAGACACTTGTCTATTGGCTAACCGATCAACAAGTCATGATTCAACAAGACGATAACCAGCCTGTTACATACAAAACTGAGTTTCCTATTTATACCACTCTTATCGCTGATGAACATGTTTTTGTTGTGACACAGAATATACAAAAAAATTTATACATCGTACTTGATGGGACGAATGATTTTAAAGAATTGTTTCAGTTCCGCTTAAGCCCAAATGAAAGCATATCCACAATGTTGATTTCGTCCGATTATGGAATACCTGGTAAATATAGATTATTGCTTGATATGTCCAAATCTTCCGGTGGTTCAATCACAAAAGTGATTCGTGATATGTCATTTGATTTGTCTGAACATCAAACAGCTGACATGTCGAAGCTTACGTTTGTGGACCGAAATTCCGATTCTAACTTATTCAATGTACGAAATGTGTTTTTACAAGACGATAAAACCGGGACTAAAATCACGTTCTCAGCTTTGATGTACGATTCATATGGGGAAATTGTGAATAAAGTATTCACTGGAAACTATGATGATTTAGTAATTGAAGCTGATGCCGTTACGAAAAAAGGCGATGCTTATATAAATCCGATTTTTGTGAACGACGGAACGATCGCTTATTTCAGATTAGATGGAGATAAAAAGCATCTTATGTACTCTTCATCTAGCGATGCAAAAATCGCACAAAGTGCTGACGGTTTAAAAGGAGATGTTAAAGAATCCTTGTTCACCTTGATTAGCCTAGTGTTTAATGGATTGGTTCTCATTTTGCTTTCTATCACCTGGTTAATTCCAACACTTATCCTGGGCTACGGGACATTAAGTCTACTCAATAAATTGTACAAACCGTATGCCTACACGGTTGCTTTTTACGTAAATACGATAGCGCTCGTTGTAAGTCAACTTGTTCTGTTTAATACCCTTTTCAATTCAGAACAAATCGTATCAAAAGCACCTTATTTAACAGAGGCTTGGCATGTTTCTGTCGTTATTATCATTTCTGGTCTACTGTCTATATTGCCCGTCTTGTTGACACGTACAAAAGTTAATGATGACAACTTTAATATGTTGATTCTGTACACCTCGGGGATCAATTTAGTCTGTTTGTTCTTCTTATTGGGTCCATATTTTTTATAGGGGAATAGTGAAAAGTGTCTGACAAAGTGTCAGACACTTTTCTTTGTTTTCACCCGCCAAGCGTTCGGAGACCACTGAAGTGTTCCCTTTAATTCACGCTCCGGCTACCACTTGAAAGTCGCCTACGCTGGATTTGCCTAGGCATATTGATTATTTCTAATTCGATTCAGATGTCTACAAATAAGTGTATTAATTCTATTTTCATTGCTGAGCCATCGCTCAGTCATACCCCCAAGCGCAAGCGTGCGGGCATCAAAGTGCTTGAAGATCTTTAAATGGGGCTACTCGCTTTGCTCTGCAGCCTTTTCTGTGAAGGATGAGAAGCTATACTTTCTATTTTATGGCTAATTCCTACGTGGATGCCGTTTTTTCCTACGTGAATCCGCTTTATTCCTACCTCACCTTCCGTTATTCCTACGTGCCCCTCCATTTTTACAACTAAGCCATCGCTCATCCGCGCACCATGTCATGACACATCCCCAAAAAGAAAAGCGCCCCGACAAATCGGAGCGCTCAATCATGCTGTTACATATTGCGACGGTATTGTCCGCCTACTTCGTATAGTGCGTTTGTGATTTGACCAAGTGATGCGACTTTTACTGTGTCCATCAACTGTTCGAAGATGTTGCCACCGGTTACTGCTACTTCTTTCAAGCGTTTGAGGGCAGCTTCCGATTCTGCAGAATTGCGTTCTTGGAATGCACGTAAGTTCAGAATTTGTGATTCTTTCTCTTCAATTGTTGCACGTGCGATTTCCATATTATCCACATCTTCTGCTGATGGTGGATTTGGGTTCAAGTATGTGTTTACCCCGATAATCGGCAATTGACCCGTATGTTTCAGCATTTCGTAATGCATGGATTCTTCTTGAATTTTTCCGCGTTGGTACTGAGTTTCCATCGCCCCTAGTACGCCGCCACGGTCATTGATGCGATCGAATTCTGAAAGCACCGCTTCTTCCACTAGATCCGTCATTTCTTCAACGATGAATGCGCCTTGAAGTGGGTTTTCATTTTTCGATAAACCGTGTTCTTTTGTAATGATCATCTGTATCGCCATTGCTCGACGAACGGATTCTTCGGTTGGTGTTGTAATCGCTTCGTCATACGCATTGGTGTGCAGCGAGTTACAGTTATCTTGCAACGCCATCAATGCTTGAAGTGTCGTACGAATATCATTGAAATCGATTTCTTGCGCATGCAGGCTTCGACCTGATGTTTGTACGTGATACTTCAGTTTTTGACTGCGATCGTTTGCACCGTACTTATCACGCATAACCACTGCCCAGATTCGACGAGCAACGCGACCAATTACTGTGTATTCCGGATCTAAGCCGTTTGAGAAGAAGAACGATAAGTTCGGTGCGAAATCATCGATGTTCATTCCGCGACTTAAATAATATTCAACATACGTAAAGCCATTCGATAATGTGAACGCCAATTGTGAAATCGGGTTCGCTCCCGCTTCAGCAATGTGGTAACCCGAAATCGATACCGAATAGTAGTTACGCACTTTTGTATCGATAAAGTATTGTTGAATATCCCCCATCATTCGAAGTGCGAATTCCGTAGAGAAAATACACGTATTTTGACCTTGATCTTCTTTCAGGATATCCGCTTGAACCGTACCACGCACCACTTGCATCGTGGTTTCACGAACTTCAGAGAATTCTTCAACCGTTAACGTGCGACCTAATTTTTCTTCATTAATTTTCACTTGTTGATCAATGGCAGTATTCATAAACATCGCCAAAATAATCGGGGCTGGACCGTTAATCGTCATCGATACAGATGTGGATGGCGCACATAAATTAAAGCCATCATACAGTTTCTTCATATCATCCAGCGTACAAATGCTGACCCCTGATTCGCCGACTTTTCCGTATATGTCAGGACGCGTATCTGGATCTTCTCCGTATAAAGTTACTGAATCAAACGCTGTAGATAAACGTTTTGCATTGTCGTCTTTAGATAGGTAATGGAAACGACGGTTCGTGCGTTCAGGTGTACCTTCTCCTGCAAATTGGCGTTTAGGATCTTCCCCTTCACGTTTGAATGGGAAAACCCCCGCAGTGAATGGGAAGGAACCAGGTACGTTTTCTTTATACACCCAACGCAATATTTCACCGTAATCCACGAATTTCGGTAATACCACTCTCGGGATTTTCAAGCCAGATAAGCTTTCTGTACGAAGAATCGTGCGGATTTCCTTGTCACGTACTTTTGTGACAAATTCATCGCCCGCATAGGCTTCTTTCAATGCTTTCCAGTTGTCTAGAATGCGTTTTGATTCTGCAGTTAATTCGTCTCTTACACCAGTTGCAAGGGAAGTTAATGATTCGATTAATGCGTCATTTGGTGCTTTTTCGTTTACCGCTTCAATCGCACCTTCTAGTTGGAACAAACGACGAGCCAACCCCGCTTGTTGTTCCGCCTTTTTATGGTAGCCACGAACTGTATCCGTAATTTCACGCAAGTAGTAGCGGCGATTGTTCGGAATGATGATGTCTTGTTTTTGTGTTTTCACAAACTGTTCATATGAAGTTTCCCAGTTTGATCCCGTTACTTCATTTACGCGTGCAACTAAAGCTGCGAATAACGAGTTGGTTCCTTTATCATTAAACTGACTTGCAATTGTACCGTAAACAGGCATTGTATCAATGCTTTCATTCCATAGACCACGGCTTCGCTGGTATTGTTTTTGCACTTGGCGAAGTGCGTCTTCAGAACCTTTGCGTTCAAATTTATTAATGACGATTAAGTCTGCATAATCAATCATATCGATTTTTTCTAATTGAGAAGGAGCTCCGAATTCACTTGTCATGACATACATGGAAACGTCTGCCACGCTTGCGATTTCTGCATCCCCTTGTCCGATTCCGCTTGTTTCCACGATGATTAAATCGTATCCTGCCACTTTCACCACGTCTAACACGTCACCTAGTGCACCCGATAATTCCGTACGGGAACCACGAGTTGCCAAGCTACGCATGTAGACTCGTTTATTGAAAATCGCGTTCATGCGAATACGGTCTCCAAGTAATGCCCCACCCGTTTTTTGCTTCGTTGGGTCAATCGAGATGACGGCTACTTTTTTGTCCGGTAAATCTGATAAGAAACGGCGAATTAATTCATCCGTCAATGATGATTTACCTGCTCCACCAGTACCTGTAATTCCTAGGACTGGCGTGCCTTTAGAAAGTTCACGCGCTTTTTCAACAAGTTGAAGAGCTTCGTCGTTTTTATTGTTTGCGCCATCTTCTGCGACACTGATTAAGTGAGACAAGATTTCAGGGTGATCAGTATCGACTTGAGCTAGCTGAGCAACTGCGTTTTTCGCTTCAACCGCTTTGTCACAGTCCTCTACCATGCGGTTGATCATGCCTTGAAGACCTAACTTACGGCCGTCTTCAGGAGAGAAAATCCAGGCGATCCCGTAGTCATGCAAATCCTTGACTTCTTTCGGAATAATAACTCCGCCACCTCCGCCATATATGCGAATATGCGGAGCACCACGTTCAGCTAATAAATCATACATATATTTAAAGTATTCAACATGCCCGCCTTGGTAAGACGAAATCGCGATTCCTTGTGCATCTTCTTGAATCGCTGCGTTTACCACTTCTTCCACTGAACGATTATGTCCCAAATGAATGACTTCTGCACCGGTTGATTGTAAAATACGACGCATAATGTTGATGGATGCATCATGCCCGTCAAATAGACTTGAAGCTGTTACAAAACGCACATGGTTTTTTGGACGATAAATTTCCACTGTTGCCGTCATGCTGTTCCCCCATTCCCTTGAATCCCTTGTAAGAAAAATGTTGTTTGTTCATCAATGAAATCATTGATTTTTACTTCGCGTTGCAGTCCCCAGCGTCTAAACGCCCACATTTGGCCTTGCACAACCAAATGATGTGCGGCAAGTTTCACCGAATTCTCAGGAATTTTGATTTCTCCTGATTTGCGGCAAGCATGAAGGATGTCCTCAAATAACGCGACCATTTCGAGTTCTTTATTCAACACATATTGTAACGCGTCTTTTGGCAACGATTTTGATTCCTGGTACATCACGACGAATTCGTCTTGCATTTCGTCAATCAATAAGTAATAGTGGCGAATGGCTGTTTTCAAGCCATCCACCGTGCCTGCCTGTGTTGGCAGCGTCGATAAACGCTGCTGCACTTCTTCGTAAATGCTGTCACAAACCAAATACAACACGTCTTCTTTCGAGCGAATGTATTCGTAAAGTGTACCGATGCTAAATCCTGCCTCTTTTGCGATTTCGCGAGTCGTGGTGCGATGAAACCCCTTTTGCTTGAAGAGCGCGACAGCTCCGCGAATCATTTGATTCCGGCGTTTTGATATCAGGCTTTCATCTTTCACGGACGACTGCACTTCGCGTTTGGCTTTCTTTTCCGTCACGAGTTACTTCGTCAGCATACGAGAAATAACAAGACGTTGGATCTCTTGTGTTCCCTCGTAAATTTGAGTGATTTTCGCGTCGCGCATATAACGTTCTACTGGATAATCTTTTGTATAACCGTAACCACCGAATACTTGAACAGCTTCCACTGTTACTTTCATCGCTGTATCTCCAGCCATTAATTTCGCCATGGCTGATTCTTTGCCGTATGAATGTCCGTTAGACTCTAACCAAGCAGCTTGGTATGTCAATAAACGTGACGCTTCGATTGAAGTAGCCATGTCCGCTAATTTGAATGAAACGCCTTGGTTTGCAACAATCGGTTTACCGAATTGAACGCGTTCTTTTGCATAATCAACTGAAGCGTCAAGCGCACCTTGTGCAATCCCAACAGCTTGTGCAGCAATTCCGTTACGACCGCCATCAAGTGTTTTCATTGCGATAATGAACCCTTCGCCTTCTTCACCAAGTAAGTTTTCTTTTGGAACGCGACAGTTATCAAAAATGATTTCAGTTGTTGGCGATGAACGAATGCCGAGTTTCTTTTCTTTCTTCCCAACTGAGAAGCCTTCGAAATCAGCTTCAATGATGAAAGCACTTGTTCCTTTATGTTTTGAAGATGGATCCGTTACTGCAAATACCACATAAATGTCAGCAATCCCACCGTTCGTGATGAAGATTTTTGATCCGTTTAACACATAGTGATCGCCATCTAATTTAGCAGTTGTTTTCATGCCACCTGCATCCGATCCTGAACTTGCTTCTGTTAAGCCATAGCCACCGATTTTCGTACCTTCTGCCATTGGACGAAGATATTTTTGTTTTTGCTCTTCGTTCCCGTATTTGAAAATTGGCCAACCAGCAAGTGACGTATGAGCTGAAAGTGTTACCCCTGTAGAAGCACAAACGCGTGATAATTCTTCCACTGCGATACAGTAAGCCAAGTAGTCTGAACCAATTCCGCCGTACTCTTCTGGCCAAGGAATCCCTGTTAATCCAAGCTCCGCCATTTTATCGAAAATTTCACGGTCAAAACGTTCCTCTTCGTCACGCTCTGCTGCAGATGGAGCAACTTCTTTTGTAGCAAAGTCACGTACCATTTTACGGATCATTTCATGTTCTTCTGAAAGTTTAAAGTTCATTTTAATTCCCACCTTTTTTAGATTGTCTATTTTAAATCCTACTAATGATATTGCGCAAAACTGCTCCTGCGGTTACTCGTCACATGAAAACACTTGCTCCATATCTTATTAACTAAAATCAGCTATGAAATATAATATAGCTTTTAGATTTGTAGTTAAATAGTTGATATTATTTATATTGGCTGCGTTAAAGAATGCTGAAATTGTTACAAAACAAAGAGTGCACTTGTGCCTATCAAGCCGCAAGAGCGTGAAGTGTGAGACCTACAAGTATGTGATTTTCATACTTGTAGGCTCATGCGGAACGTGCGGCTAGCGCAAATGTACGATAAAGAAAAGTGTTATTTGATCATCTATTTAATCAAATGTTTCCCAATTACAAGTCGTTGGATTTCAGATGTGCCTTCGTAAATTTCTGTTACTTTCGCATCGCGGAAATAACGTTCAACTGGATAGTCTTCTGTGTAGCCGTAGCCACCGAAGACTTGCACAGCTTCGATCGAATTATCTACTGCTGTTTTTGAAGCAAATAATTTCGCCATGGACGCTTCTTTTCCACAAGCGATCCCACGTGAACGTAAATCAGCTGCACGGTAGACTAATAGTTTGGATGCTTCCACAGCTGTTGCCATATCCGCAATCTTAAAGCCTACCCCTTGTTGAGCGGCGATTGGTTTTCCAAATTGCACACGTTCTTTCGCATAGCCAACTGATGCTTCAAACGCAGCTTCAGCGATTCCGAGTGCTTGTGCGGCAATCCCAATTCGGCCGACATCCAGGTTCGCTAAGGCAATTTTAAAGCCGTCCCCTTCTTCACCAATCAAGTTTTCTACAGGAACTCTCATGTCCTCAAACGTCAACTGCACGGTACGAGAACCATGTAAGCCCATTTTGTGTTCATCTTTACCGATGATCAAACCAGGTGTGTCTTTATCGACGATAAAAGCAGAAATGCCACGTGAGCCTTGTGCTTGGTCAGTTGATGCGAAGACGATGTAGACATCCGCTTCTCCACCGTTCGTGATGAACACTTTTGAACCGTTAATCTTGTAGTGATCACCGTCTTTTACTGCTTTTGATTTCATTGATCCTATGTCTGACCCTGCAGAAGGTTCTGTTAAACAAAACGCTCCTAGGTATTCACCAGCGGCCAATTTGGTCACGTACTTTTGTTTCTGTACTTCATTTCCAAAATAAAGAATCGGATTCGTTCCAACAGATGTGTGTACTGACAAGATCACACCAACGACTGCACTCACTTTTGATAGTTCATGAATCGCGATAATGTAGCTGACGAAGTCCATTTCTGAACCGCCATATTTTTCCGGAATGGTGATGCCCATCAATCCAAGTTCGGCCATTTTACTTAAGATTTCACGAGGGAATTCACCGCGTTCCATTTTTTCAATGTTCGGCTCGATTTCCTTTTTTGCAAAGTCTCGCACCATATCTCGCATCATTAATTGTTCTTCAGTAAATTTTAATTCCATCGTAGTGCCTCCTATTCGTAGACGTAGAAGCCCCGACCTGTTTTCTTGCCTAACCAACCGGCTTTTACATACTTACGCAGCAATGGGCATGGGCGGTATTTGCTGTCCCCGAAGCCTTCATGCAAAATTTCCATGATGTATAAACATGTATCCAGACCGATGAAATCTGCTAATTGCAGAGGACCCATCGGATGATTCATCCCAAGTTTCATGACATCGTCAATTGCTTCTTTCGTTGCTACACCCTCATATAAAGTGTAAATGGCTTCGTTGATCATTGGCATCAAGATACGGTTTGAAACAAATCCTGGGAAGTCGTTTACTTCTACAGGTACTTTATCTAATTTCTTCGTCATTTCTTCTATGGCTGCATACACTTCGTCAGTCGTTGCAAGCCCGCGAATGATTTCAACTAGTTTCATAACGGGTACCGGATTCATGAAATGCATCCCAATCACTTGTTCTGGACGGCTTGTCGCAGCCGCGATTTCTGTTATTGGAAGTGAAGAAGTATTACTTGCCAAGATTGCATGCTTTGGTGTAATTTCATCCAGTTGTTTGAAAATCGATTGTTTGATCTCCATGTTTTCAACTGCCGCTTCAATGACCAAATCAACATCTGACGCATCATTCAAGTCCAATGATTTTGTAATGCGTGACAAAACTTGTGATTTTTGTTCTTCTGTCATGCGTCCTTTTTCCACGCTGCGTGATAAGTTTTTCGTGATGGTAGTAAGACCACGTTGGAAGAATTCTTCTTTCATGTCGTTTAATTTCACATCAAACCCTGCTTGTGCACACACTTGTGCAATCCCAGCCCCCATTTGTCCTGCTCCGATAACTAGTACTTTTTGAATGGTCATCTATTTGTCCTCCTCTACAATTAAGCTTTCGGTACTTCGATCATGATCGCGTCGCCTTGACCGCCACCCGAACAGATTGCTGCGATTCCAATTCCACCGCCACGGCGTTTTAATTCATATGCCAACGTCAGGATCACGCGTGCTCCACTTGCCCCAATTGGGTGTCCAAGTGCTACTGCACCACCGTTGACGTTTACTTTGGATTCATCCAAGTTCGCAATTTTTGAAGATGCCAATGCAACTGCTGCGAATGCTTCATTGATTTCAAATAAATCGATTTCTTCCAGCGTTTTTCCTGTTTTCTCGAGTATTGCGTTGATGACAAGACCCGGTGTTTGTGGGAAGTTTTCTGGCTCAATGGCTATTTCTGCGTGACCGATGATGGTGGCAAGTGCTGTTTTGCCTTCCGCTTTTGCTTTGTCTTCATTCATGAGGATAAGGGCAGCTGCTCCGTCGTTAACGCCTGGTGCGTTTCCAGCAGTGATTGTGCCATCTTTGCCGAATGCTGGTTTTAATTTTGCCAATGATTCTGTGGACGTATCACGTCGTGGTGCTTCGTCTTGATCAATGACTAGTGCATCGCCTTTACGTTGTGGCACTTCCACTGGCGTGATTTCTTGTGCGAATGTTCCGTTGTCGATTGCTTTTAATGCTAAGTCATGGCTACGGAAAGCCCAAGCGTCTTGCGTTTCACGAGACAATTCAAATTGCTCGGCTGTTGAGTTTCCGTAAGTTCCCATGTGCACTCGTTTTGGATCAAATGAACATGAAAGACCGTCATAAATCATGCCATCTACCATCTGAGCATCGCCCATGCGTAAACCGAAACGACCTTTTGGCAAGTAGTAAGGGGCATTTGACATCGATTCCATCCCGCCAGCGACGATGATATTTTCTTCACCGAGTCTGATTAGTTGATCCGCTAAAGTGACTGCGCGCATACCAGATGCACATACTTTGTTGATCGTTTCTGTTTTCACGCTCCAAGGTAGTCCTGCTTTTGTAGCTGCTTGACGAGAAGGAATTTGGCCTTGGCCCGCCTGAAGGACTGTTCCCATAATCACTTCGTCTACTTGATCGGGTGAGATTTGTGCGCGGTTTAACGCTTCTTTAATGGCGATGCCACCTAGGTCGCTTGCTGTAAGAGAAGCTAATGCGCCGCCCATTTTTCCGAAAGCTGTACGTGCTCCTTCTAAAATCACTGTTTTTGTCATTATGTTTGCCCCCTTATGTATGTATCCGCTTACAGTTCTTTCTTTTTTAAGAATTGCGATAATTCGAAAGGTGAGAATGTATTACATTTTGTGTGACGTAGGAAAAAACGTGCTCCTTGGTTGTAATTTTGCAAGTTGACGTTGTAAATATGAACGTTGACGTAGGAAAAAATAGAATTGTCGTTGTAAACGTGACAATTTAATTACATTTTCATTTATTGACCGAACGCTCGCTCGATATTACGTCAAACAAAAAGGGAGTACGGCGACTCCCTTTTCTATTTGACACCATTGTATCTGAAATTTATGAATATATCAATCGGGCCCACACGACGTGGGTCATGAAGGCGTTTGCGACAGGACGTCGCGATCTTAGCCTTCGTTCCTTAGTGAACGGGTGCTTCTTCCGTGACTTCAACTGGAGTCACGGAATCCCCTAGTACTGAACGCTCTAGTAATTCAGCGATATCGTATGTGCCGACTGTTTCTTCGACTTCTTTTGCTTTCGTGCCATCTGAAAGCATGGTTAAGCAGTAAGGACAGCCAGATGAAATCATCGTTGGGTTGACTGCCAATGCTTGCTCCGTGCGGGCTACATTGACTCGGTTCCCAACATGTTCTTCCATCCACATCATTCCGCCGCCTGCTCCACAGCACATTCCTGTTTCACGGTTACGGTCCATTTCCACAAGTTTGACGCCCGGGATGGCACGCAAGATTTCACGTGGCGGATCGTACACGTCGTTGTAACGGCCTAAGTAACAAGAATCATGGAACGTGATCGTTTCATTGATTGCGTGTTGCGGTTTTAGGATACCTTTTTGTACTAAATCAAATAGCATTTCTGTATGGTGGAGAACTTCCCCACTCCAGCCGAAGTCTGGGTATTCATTTTTAAAGATATTATATGCATGTGGGTCGATGGTTACGATTTTGGTAACGCCCGCTTTTTCAAATTCAGAAATATTGGATGAAGCCAGTTCCTGGAATAAGAATTCATTTCCTAGTCGACGTGGTGTGTCGCCAGAGTTCTTCTCTTTGTTCCCAAGGATTGCAAATTTAACGCCCGCTTCATTCATCAATCGTGCAAATGCCAGTGCGATTTTTTGTGAACGGTTGTCGAATGAACCCATAGAGCCCACCCAGAACAAGTATTCAAATTCTTCGCCAGCTTTTGATACTTCTTTCACAGTTGGAATGTGCACGTCTTCACGTGCGTCACGCCAGTTTTCTTTTTCTTTACGGTTAAGACCCCATGGATTCCCTTGACGTTCGATGTTTGTCATCGCACGTTGTGCATCCGGGTTCATGCGTCCTTCAGTCATGACAAGGTAACGACGAAGGTCGATGACGTGGGAAACGTGTTCAATCATTACTGGACATTGGTCTTCACAGTTACGGCAAGTCGTACATGCCCAAAGTTCTTCTTCAGTAATAACATCACCTATTAATGCAGGGTTATAGATGTCTTCGATGACTGCCCCATCCACACGAGCTGCAACTGCTAAACGATTTCCTTGCGTATTGGCGAAGGCCATTGCAGGAACCCATGGATTTTTTTGTGTTACGACAGCACCTGTATTGGTTAAGTGGTTACGTAATTTCGTAATTAAGTCCATCGGTGACAGCATTTTCCCTGTTCCCGTTGCAGGACACATATTTGTACAACGTCCACATTCTACGCAAGCGTATAAGTCGATCATTTGTTTTTGTGTGAAATCCTGAATCTTCCCGACACCGAATGATGCTTCTTCTTCTGACTCTTCGTCTTCAGCTTCTTCAAAATTGATTGGGTGAAGCTTACCCACATTATCCACACGGTTAAAATACGTATTCACAGGTCCAGTAATTAAGTGGAAATGCTTTGATTGTGGTACATACACTAAGAATGTCAGAAGGAACAGTAAGTGAACCCACCACATGACGTAGAAAATCGTGATCGCTGCTGCATCCGGTAAGAATCCGAAAATGGTAGCGACAGCAGATGCTACTGGTTCAGTCCAAGTTGCTGCGTGGTCATGCCAAATCATGCTCATCCCGTTACCGACAAGTACAGAAACCATTAATCCACCGATGAAAATGAGAACCAAACCTGATTTCCATCCTCGTTTCAAGCGTACTAGCTTTTCAATATAACGGCGGTAAAATGCCCATACAACCGCTACTAAAATCGTTAATGTCACAATTTCTTGAAAGAATGTGAACGCCGGATACAATGGACCTAAAGGTAAATGTGATCCTGGTTTCAATCCTTTCCAAATGTAATCAATTGCCCCAAATTGTACAAGAAGGAATCCGTAAAAGAACATCACGTGGATAATTCCACTTTTCTTATCCTTCATTAATTTCTTTTGACCAAATACATTTACCATGATTTTACGCATACGCTCTTTGAAGTTATCTTCAAACTCAACTTTCTTGCCGAGTTTAATGTATTCATAGCGCGTTTTCAGCAAATAAGTGAAAAGTGCGACTGCGTAAGCGGTTACAACTAAAAATAAAACCCAGTTTGCAATTAATAGCGGGCCCATTTCTTTCTCCCCTTTCTTTGACTAAACATGAAATATTTCCCCTGATATAAACAACAGTTTAGTAGAATCCTAGATCATTGTCGATGTTATTTTCTAGTTTAAAACTGAATGAGCATTCAGTCAATAGGGAATTTAGGGAACTTTCTAAATTTTGAGGTGTTCTTTCGCTACGCTCTTTATAATGAAAGAATGATTCTTCGCTACGCTCTATACGGGATGAAAATGCAAACCCAAGTGTTGGAATGGTGGCACGGCTAAGCTTTCTGCCACTTTTCTGTGGGTGACACTCTCGCAATGCTCGTTGATGTATGAAAGAAAAATTGCTGGCTGGCAGTGCCACAATTGTTCCTCAAATTGTGGCTCAAATCCTTTTTAAGGGGTGTTTCCTACGTGAAGCTCGATAATTCCTACGTGAACTCGTTATTTTCCTACGTCATCCTCGATTTTTCCTACGTGACTTACGATAATTACAACTGAGCACTTGCTCAGTTAGTTTTCGAGTCAGATGGCTCATGCAGAAGCTACTGCAAGCGTAAATGTATGATAAAGCAATATCCACAACACTCTCTCGAAACGAAAAAATCGGATGCCTAACATTTCGTATCCGGTTGATCACCGAGAAATGTTTGGCACCCGAAGGGCATTATTGAATTGCAGCATCATAACGTAAAGACTAATTCTCGCCATTCGCTAGTGAAATGCTGTCTTGCTTGCTCAACCGATTCAGGCGAGACCCCAATGAATACTACGGTACTTGGACCAGCCGACTTCTCAACATCTAACTCTGATTTCACACAAAGTGTGTCGTCAACGAATAGTGCCCTTGCTTCTGCTTGGATCCCTTTCGAACCGACTGGCCAAATTTTCTTTACTACCCCACTCGTTATGGCTTCTTTTATTTTTTTCAAGTCTGCAATGGCGTCGGTATGTTCCAGCACGTCGCTTCCCACAAAAGGTTGTCCGTAAATGAACCATGTGACTTCGCCATCCACTTCTTCTTTGATGCGACCAATCATCGTCACTGCCATTGCCGATTGCATGAGTTCCATATTTGTTTCGCTACTTCCGCTTATTTGAAGGGATGCCAGGTCTACTTCTTCCAGTAATTTTTTCACGCCGTCTTTATAGGCTTGCCATGCCGTTTCACCAGAAAAATTTTGGATGATAACGGATTCTACTTCTGCATGGGCAGTCCACTGTTCGAGTAATGTGACACGGGCTGCGAAGTAACTGACCACATCATTTGGTGCAACAACGATGTCGGCTTGTTTTTCACCAATTCCGCCGGAGTTATCTGTCGTCACTACAAAACCATTCGCCAACTTCAGTGCATTTCTCATTTCACACCCACTCTCTTATAGACTCTTTCCACCAAGGGAATCAATAGAAATGAAATGCCAGCATTTAAACAAGCAGCCAAAAGTAAGGAAGGTAATGCCGTGAAAAAGAATGCAGGTGCAATTAAAAAGTAAAATGGCAAAGGTGCAACTACTCCATTTGCCAAAACGAAAAAGATCCATTTCCCTACATGTTTGCCGTTACGATGAAGATTTGCAAAGATCCATACAATCACAAACATTTCCGCAGCAATCAACACATGGAATGGTCCGAGTGGCATGCCGGACGATAGCGCAGAAACCAAATGGCCAATTGTTGCTGCTATTCCTGAAAAGAGCGGAGGTAAAATAACGACGGACACTAAAGCTGGTACTGTATCTAAAGCTGCCGTGCCCATTCCTACCGGCAATTTCACGAGTGCTCCGAGCGCACATAATGTCGCAATCATCGCCGTTAATGTTAATAATCGAACGTTCATCGCTTATTCCTCCACTTTTTTCGCACGTCCACCGTTTCGAAATACCTTGGCTGAACGGACATATTCGTTGTCAGGAATATTTAAGCGTGAATTGGCTACTCGTGATGCTGCAAATAAGTAATCGGATAAACGATTCAAGTAGCGTAGCACCACTCCTGGAATGTCATCTTCTACTTTTGATAATGTCACCATTTGACGTTCCGCTCGTCGCGTGATTGTTCGTGCAATATGCAGGGTTGCTGCAGCCGGTGACCCGCCTGGTAATATAAATCGTTCAAGCAATGGTGGTTCTTCCATTAATTCATCAATGCGTTTCTCGAGCACTTCCACTGGTTCCTCCGACATTTTATATGTACGATTGGGTTTCATGTTCGCTAAATCCCCTCCACAATCGAATAATTCATTTTGAATCGCTTCCAAGTCAGTCAGTAAGTCCTGGAAAATAGCAGGATCCAGCTCTGTCATGGCTTTGCCGATAAATGAATTTACTTCATCAATCGTGCCGTAAGTTTCTACTCGTGGTGCGTCTTTATCTGTGCGAGCTCCGATTAAACTTGTTTGTCCTTTGTCACCCGTGCGTGTATAGATTCTCAAGCTACATGTCCCCTTTTGAATGGTCTATTTTAATGTCTCCGTTAACCCGTACCAAATCCTTGTTACTTCTGTCGCTTCCTTGAAAACCTGTTGCGCTAACCTGCCACATCGATCTCGAAGTTCACGTGTTTCTGGTTCAATCGGTACGATTCCTCGTCCATTTTCCGTGATAATCACAATGACTTCACTTTGCTTCCCATATGTATGTAATTGCTTCATGAACTCTTCCATCATAACTTCTTCTGATTTTTTCAGGTGATGCTCCACAAAGGATTCCACTCCGGCAAGGACAATCGTTTTCGCCTTCGCCTCGGGTAAACGATCCACTTCTGCACATTCAATCCATTGTACATCTTGATTTTCCACAAGCTGCCTTACATGAGCTCGTTTTCCATTAAACGCTCCACCGACAAAAACTCGCATCTTTTCCCCTCCTCAAAGCATTGCTGACTTGCCCAGCGCAACGTCCATTGGTCACCATGTTTGACATCCCATGACCAAAAATTTCTGTCTTCAGGTGCAAATCGCATCAGCATATATCGAATCGGCCCGCCATGCGTCACCACCACAGAATCATCATGCCGTAAGCTGTTCAATCCCTTCAGCACCCGGGACCCCATTTCGTGAAAAAGCTCGCCGTTCGGGGGGGAAACCGTCTCTGGATTGGACAACCAATTTTGATAGAGTGGATCGGCCTTCAAGTCTTCATAAGTCTTTAGCTCCCAGTTTCCAAAGTTCATTTCTCTAAAAGAGGCCGTCCCTTGGTAGGGTGTATTGGGATAAAACAGAGCGGCAGTCTCCTGGCAACGCCGTAAATTGCTCCCGTAAATCAAATCTGGACTTCGATTTGGTTGGCTGAAAACCTGTGTCGGAGGGATAATCGATTCATCGCTCCAGCCTATGTATCGACGCTCGACATTTGCAAGGGTCGGTAGATGGCGAATTAACGTAAGCTGAAAATCACAAGCCATAAAACCACTTCCATCCCTTCAATGAAAGCGCCTGAGGTATCTCCTGTTACGCCTCCAAAATGTTTCTTGGTCCACAATTTATACGCATGCGCACAACCGAATATCGCAAGTACGCTAATTCCCGCAGCGAGCATGTTTTCACCCACAAACGCGATAAATCCGACTCCTAAACCAATCGAGATTAACGTGAGGATAAGCAAGACTCGCTTGTCAAAACGTTTTTTGAAAAATGCAGCCAAACCTTGATCTCTCGCTTCTGGTGTAATGACAAAGTAGTACACCATTCCTGACCTCGCTAGAAATGGAAATACAAGTAACCATTCCCAAGACATGATGTTTAGCGTAATCAATTCTGCTAATAGGAGTATTTTTCCGATGATAAAAAATGCTAACACCATCGCGCCAAAAGCTCCGATACGAGGATCCGCCAGAATTTCATGACGTTTAGCTAGATTCCGATACGAAAAAAAGGCATCACTTGTATCAACCAATCCATCTAAATGAAGCCCACCTGACACAACAATGCCAATTAAGACAATCGAAAATGCTAAAAATAATGGACTGATGTCTAGTACTAACCACATCAATGAGGTAAAGAGTCCAATGCCTGCGCCAATCCAAGGAAGTACGACGAACATGGCTGTGACCGTCTTACGATTTAGATCTACTTCTCGGTTCACTGGGATGATGGTGAAAAATTGCAGTGCCAGCAAAATCCCTCGCATCATGGTTTTCCTACCAAAGCCTTTATTTTTTGCCAATCCACATGAGCTGACACGTGGGTTGCCCATTCATCGTATTTATCTACGCGCTCAGTGCCTGAATCTAGATTATGATGCGTGATCAATGAATCTTCCTCATCAATTTCATGGTTATCCATAAATGGAAGTATACCTAGAACTGGAATTTGTGTGTAGGACTCAATAAAAGATACGCCTTCTTGAAATAAATCCTTATCGCCTCGGAATTTATTAATAATAATGCCTTTTACACGCTTACGATGATGTGGTGGAAGTAATTGAAGCGTGCCGACGATTGATGCAAAAACGCCGCCACGCTCAATATCAGCGACTAGAAGTACGGGTACATCTGCTAAATCAGCGACCCGCATATTGACAAGTTCTCGATCGGTTAAGTTCATTTCAACTGGACTCCCCGCCCCTTCCAATACCACAACATCAAATGTTTGTTCCAAATATGCGAGTGATTGTTTGATGACATCAAACCCTACGTCATAGAAAGATTCGCGATAGTCGGTTCCAGACATTTCATTTACTTTTTTACCTAGCATCCACACTTCAGACGACATATGCCCAGATGGCTTCAATAATAGTGGGTTCATTTGTAGAATGGGAGGGACCTTGGCTGCTTCTGCTTGGGCAAATTGAGCGGTGCTGATTTCCAGTCCATTCTCCAGTTTTGTTGAAAAGTTCGACATGTTTTGGGACTTAAAAGGGGCTACACGAAATCCGTCATTTGCAAATAAGCGGCAGAGTGCTGTACACAACATGCTTTTCCCAACATTTGATGCTGTGCCTTGAATCATGATTCCGTTCATGTATATTCCCTCATTTCCACTTTTTCGCTAATCCATATGTCAGTTCAAATGCTTGATCACTTTCTTTTACAAGCCACTGATGAAGCCTCCCTAACCACTGTTGGTAGAGTTTGACATCCTGGCTGCTTGATAGTGGTTCGTCCAATATTTCATTGGAGACAATGACTAGTGTGGCTCCATTGTTTAACATGGTGAGCACAGCTTCTTGAAAACGTAGCTCCTTTTCTTCCATGCAGTTTGTACGTTTAAAGCATGGTTCTCCAGTTCCCCATCCTTCGTACAATTCATTCGCCAACCATGTCGTGACACAGTCCATTAAGACACCATCGCCAGACAATATATGTTGCGTGATATTTTCTATTTGATGCGGTTGTTCAATTGTCATCCATTTTTTCTGGTAGTCATTTCGATCTTTTTGATGCCGGTTGATGCGTTGTTGCATTTCGTCGTCAGATGCCACGCCTGTTGCGAGGTAAATCAGTCGAGAGCAGTGAGTCATTAACCAATTTTCAGCAAATGCCGTCTTCCCACTTCTCACTCCACCAGATACAAATATTAATGTTCCGCGAACCATACTTTTAACTCCTTTTTTAGGATCCCCATTTCTACTTCGGTTTTCATTCCGATTCGGTACCAGTGGCCGTTAAGTCCATGAAAATTCATGGTATGTCTTAACACAATTCCTTTTCGCAAAAGTGATTGAAAAAAGTCGGGATGGGTGTGTTGAAGCTTAAACAATAAAAAGTTGGCTTGCGATTGCGTCACTTCACATCCATGGTCTGTTAAAAACAAGCTGAGGTTACGTCGCATCTTTACACTATGGTGAATCGTTTTTTGTCGGTATGCTTCTTCTTTTAGCACGAGTGAGCCAACTTCAGCGGCAATCCCATTTACATTCCAATGGGGGGCAAGCTGTTGAAGTTCTTGGACAATGGACGGAGCAGCTACCATATACCCTAATCGCAATCCTGGCATTGCATACATTTTGGTCATTGAACGCACCACGATGACATGAGGTGCAAGTAGACTGGAAATAAATGACGACTCTTCTGAAATGAAATCAATGAATGCCTCGTCCAACACCAATTCACAATTTGAAATCCATGCGTGTGCGATTAAATCATTGATTACACTACGTTTTGGCAACGTGCCAGTCGGATTGTTCGGCGTGCATAAATATAGCACGTCTGCATGATTCATCTGGTTTTTCAACTCATCTACTGGCAGTTCGCCTGTACTGATCTTTTTCATGAATACGTTGACAATGTCCACATTCCGAACCTTTAAAGTTGCTTCATATTCCGAGAAAGTTGGATGAACTAGAATCGCTCGCTTACCTCTGAACCTTTCGGCAAGTAAAGAAAAGATCTCGGCTGCCCCATTTCCAACGAATACCGAATCTTGAGAAATGTTGTGGTACTTTGCCACATTCGTTCTAAAAGGTTCACCTAGTGGATCCGGATAAAGTCTCATGGATTTTTGAAAGTCTTTCCAAGCCAATTGTATCGATTCAGGCGGACCTAACGGATTAACATTTTCACTAAAGTCAATAATCCGAGCGGGCGCTGTGAGACCAAGATTTTTATATAAGTGATGCGGATTGGCACCATGACTAGGCAATGACACGTAAAACACCTCCGATGACCATCATCCACAGCCAAAATAGGAAAACGGCGATATGCATTTGACGAATAGTATGTAAAATATGAATGGCTCTAAGTGGGGTTTCTGATATTCCCATAAGGGCACGATTAGACGTGATTCCTTTATACGTGTTTCTCCCACCCAGTTGAACACCTAGTTGATAGGCGGTTGCAGCTTCCAAGTAGCCACTGTTTGGACTTGGGTGTTTTTTCGCATCTTGCCACCAGCCTCTCAAGCGTGTACGAAAGGATTTATTGCTGAAGTTTCTAGTCCACGTTAACATGATATAACCCGTGATGCGGCTGGGAATATAGTTCAACACATCGTCCATTTTGGCAGAAGCAAAGCCGAACTCATGGAATTCCTCATTTTTATGACCCACCATCGAATCCAGGGTATTCACTGCTTTATACAGCCATAAACCGGGAGCCCCTAATAGAAACGCAAAGAAAAGAGGTGCTGTAATGCCATCACTTGTGTTTTCAGAGACCGTTTCCACGACACCTCGTGTCACTTCCGATTCGGACAATTTCTCAGTATCACGCCCTACAATCCATGACAATTTTATTCGTGCATCTTTGATGTTGCCGCCAACGAGTGGTTGATACACTGACATTGCCGCGTCTTTTAAGCTTTTTTGAGCAAAGCCAACCGCACATAAGATACTTTCTACAGCAATGCCCACGATAAAGTGAATATTGTAGGCTGCGTACGTAAGGGCAAAGACTGCGCTGAATGTGATCCCAACAACCGCAAACAAGAGTACAATTCCCTTCCCCTTACGATGGCCTCCCTTATTCAACAAATTCGTTAGTCTCGAAATAAAGCTTCCAATCCAGCGAACTGGATGTGGCCAAGTTGGTGGATCCCCGATGATTCGATCCAGTAGCAATCCAATGGTAAGTGCAATGATATGAGCGGACATCCTTACATTCCTTTCGCTACTTTATAGCGTTTGATGGCAAGGGTTGTACATTCGAACACACCTCGTCCAATATATTTCCCTAGTTCTGTAATTGGTCCTGCATAAGGATGAAGTTCCCCTTTTTGAGAAGCCGCTACGAGTAAACTATCCGTTGAAGTCCCTGTTGCAACGGTATTGGTGATAGGGTCTCTGACATCTTCACTTTGCAGAGCTTTCGTTTTCGCTTCTGTTGCCGTAATCATGGCTTGAATGAAGGCTTCATCAGACAATTGACCGTTGACGATAATCCATGTATTGATGGTACCGACATACGGTTTCTGATCTCGTTCGAATGCTTTCGATACATCGACCGCATTTCCGACACCTGCTGTCACTGCAATAAGGATCGAGCCAAAAGTGCCATGATACTCTTCAATCACCACATCTTTCGTTTGTACAGCTGTCATCATTCCAACGGTATCTGATGTAGGGAAACCTTTCATTTCTAAATAATTGTACATCTCATTTGTGCTGTCATTACACGCATAGTCTGCTGGCACATGACGGTTTACAAATGTACGAAACCAACCAGACCCTGCATTCACGACAGCGGACGATATGGTTTTCAATGGCATTTTCGTCTGTAATACCACGCAATCATCCGAAATGGAAAAGTGCTCTTTTGTAATTACACTGTTTTTCTGTGAATGGCCCAAATCAGGTAATAAAGTGATTTGTGGTTTCGGTTGTTCTGGATGTGGATAACTGCTAACACGCGCTTTGTACACACTTTCGATTTGTTTTTGTTTAAGAACGGCATGCGGTTCGTCAATTATCTTGACGGCACCATTTTCCATTAATAACAGTCTGTCACAATATAACGAGGCCAAGTTAATATCATGAAAGACAGAAATAATTGTCAAGCCATTTTCAGTTGCCTGCATTTTTATCGTGTCTAGCAATTGCTTTTGGTGAGCAATGTCCAAATGGTTGGTCGGTTCATCTAGCAAGATCACTTTTGCTTGCTGAGCGAGTGCTTGTGCCACAAACACACGTTGTTGCTCTCCCCCAGAAAGCTCATCCAGATACTTATTCTCATATACTTTTACGCCAGTTAGTTGCATTGCATCTTGAATCGCTTTCTCATCTTGATCCGACCAAGATGAAAAGAATCCACTTTGATGTGGATATCTTCCAAGAGACACCGTTTCTCGAACGGTATGTGAAAAAGCGTTGGCATGTAATTGCGGCAACACGGCCATATGTCTAGCCAATTCTTTAGATGTATACATCTTGATTGCTTTGTTTTCTAATTCAACTGTGCCTGCTTTTAAAGGAAGAACTCCACTCATTACTTTCAATAGAGTGGACTTCCCGCTTCCATTAGGGCCTAAAATTCCCAGCATTTCACCTTTAGCTACTTGAAATGACACATTTTTAAGGACAGGTACTTCGTGGTAACCACCTGTTAATCCTTCAACTTTGATCATGGTCACGCACTCACCTTTCTTCGTTGTTTCCAAAAAATAAATGCGAACACTGGAGCTCCAATGAAGGCGGTAATTACGCCTATTGGCAACTCGGATGGTGAAATGACGGTGCGTGACACCAAGTCACAAATTATTAATAACGTTGCGCCATTAATAAAGGACAATGGCAAGACATGGCGGTGGTCAGCCCCCCATAACATGCGTGTCATATGAGGGACAACAAGGCCGACAAAGCCAATCGTTCCAGAGACGGATACAGCAGCACCCGTCAAGATCGAGCCGCCAGTTAAAATCAACATCTTTCGTCGTTTCACATCTACGCCAAGATGCTGTGCACGTTCTTCTCCATAAACGAGTGCATTAAGCTCCCGTCGATTCAACCACAGCACGACAGATCCGAAAATCATGAATGGCAAGGCCATCGTGACATAGGGCCAGCCTCTCATCGAGACACTGCCAAGTAACCATCCGATAATTTGTCTAAGTTCTTCCCCTGTCAGTGCAATCATGAGGGATATGAGAGATCCTAAAAATGAACTGAAAATAATCCCGGTCAGAATGATGGTTTCCATTTTCATCGAACGGTCAATGAGTTTGGCAAAACCCATGACAAGGAGCATCGTTAAGAAAGCACCAACCATGCTGAGGATTGGCAGGGTGAACAAGCCCAAAAAAGGGATTGAAATTCCGAAAAAGAGCGTCATCACGGCGCCTACTGAGGCACCGGACGACACTCCTAACGTATACGGATCAGCTAATGGGTTCTTCAATAATCCTTGGAATGCCGCGCCCGCCATTGCAAGTGAAGCGCCGACTAAACCCGCCAACACAACGCGTGGCATACGAATATTCCATAGAATATTTGCCGAAGCCTCATCCAAGTCAGGATTCCACAACACTTGTAGTGGAATCCTGACCGAGCCAACCGTCACTCCTACCAACACTGCAGCAACCAATACGAAAACAGAAGCTACATATGCCAACGGTGTTTTATTCACTGAAAACCTCAGGATAAATTGCTTTTGCCATTTCCATTAAACCTTCTGTTAAACGAGGACCTGAACGGCTTGTCGTATCAGCATTCACATCAATTACTGCTTTATTTTTTATAGCAGTCACCGTTCCAAAACCTTCGCGAGATAATACTTGCTCAACCGCGTCCGGTACATAACCACCATAGGTTGTTAGGATTACATCTGGATTACGCTTAACAATTTCTTCAGGGTCCATTTTGATCCAGCCTTCACTATCACCTGCTCCATTTTCTGCATTTAACATTTTAATCATTTCATGCATGAACGTGTTATTGCCTGTCGTAAAAATTTCTGGAGCTCCAGACACTTCTACAAAGACAGTTTTCTTCGTATCGACTGTAGAAGCTTTTTCTTGAATATTAGCCACTTCATCCTTCATCGTTTGTACCATTTCTTCAGCTTCTTCAGTTGCTCCAGTTGCCTGTCCAATGGTAATCATTGTGTCGTACACTTCTTCAAAATTTGCTGCCGTTTTAACGACAAACACGTTTAATCCAGCATCACGAAGCTGTTGAAGTCCTGCATCACCCACTCCAAGACCAGATTCATGTGCTAGTACGAGATCCGGATTCAATGAAATGATTTTCTCTACATTAAATTCTTGCCCGCCAATTTTTTCAATTGACGCTGCTTCTTCTGGATAGTTATCGAAGTCAGATACCCCAACTACTTTTTCACCTAAATCTAAACCGAATAGGATTTCCGTGTTACTTGGAACCATCGAAACAATCTTTTTCGGCTCTTCTTCCAAGGTGATTTCTTGATCAACTGCATCCGTAAGTGTCACTGGGAATGCCGTTTCTGCTTGCTCGGTTTGACCAGTCCCATTTTGTTTTACCGGTTTCGCTTCCTCTTGTCCACATGCTGTTAACAGGATTGCTGCCAGTGCGATCGCTATCCATAATTGCCAAATCTTCTTCATTTGTCTGTTCCTCCTTGATGTATGTAGGGTTTTTGAACACAAAAAAATCCTCCGCGAATAATCGGAAGATGGTTGGTTGAATATAGGCTACTGCTAAAATAAGCACGAGCTGATTCACACCATTCCTATCCTCGTAGGGTTGCGGGTGTTACGCACGTAGGCAGGTCTCCTGGCTTGTGATCAGTGGTTGGCGCGTCTTCCCATAGCAGCGTGTGCTTCAGTGACATGATGCGCTTTCCTCTCACATACAGTGGCGGGACCGCGTCGGATTTAAACCGACTTCCCTTTTAACTCTGCGATTGAAGCAGAGCACCAACGCGATGGACTATGTAATTCAAACTTTATTATACAGGAATTCAGTTTGGTGTCGAGGGGCTTTTAGGATGAGCAATGGATATATGTGGATAACGGTTGGATATATCCGGACAAGCGAGAGCTTTATCTGTACAAGAACACGCTATATCTAAACAAGCTCCTATTTCTCGCATTTCATCCCTAGGCATTTCATGATAAAAAATAACAGCCATCTCACTTTCATATGAGATGGCTGTTCTTATTTATTACATTTTCTCCGGTGCACTTACCCCAATCAATCGAAGTGCGTTAGCAATGGTTGTGCGGACCGCTGTGATGAGCGCAAGGCGTGCACGCGTCTTGTCTTCGTTTGATGCGTCTAGCACTTTTTCAGCGTTGTAGAAACTATGGAACGTTGCCGCTAGTTCTTGGATATAGGTAGCGACGCGGTGTGGTGAGCGGTTTTTGGCTGCTTCCGCCACGATTTGTGGGAAGTCACCCATCTTTTTCAGGACGTCGATTTCTTTTTCTGCTTGTAATAGGTTTAGTTGGTCAACTGACACAGTGAATCCTTGTTCTTCTGCTGAACGTAAGATTGAGCTAATGCGTGCATGTGCGTATTGTGCGTAATACACTGGGTTTTCGTTTGATTGTGATACGGCTAAATCTAAATCGAAGTCCATATGTGAATCGCCTGAACGCATGGCGAAGAAATAACGAACGGCATCCAAGCCCACTTCTTCCACTAGTTCGCGCATTGTCACGGCTTTCCCTGTGCGTTTACTCATCTTCATTTTTTCCCCGTCTTTATAAAGTTGAACCATTTGAATGATGTTTACTTCAAGGGTGTCTTTGTCGTAACCAAGTGCTTGGATCGCTGCTTTCATACGTGGAATGTAGCCGTGGTGATCGGCACCCCAAATGTTGATCAGTTTTCCAAACCCACGATTAATTTTATCTTCGTGGTACGCGATGTCTGGTGATAAGTAAGTGTATGATCCATCATTTTTAATCAAGACGCGATTTTTGTCATCCCCAAATGTAGTGGAACGGAACCAAGTGGCACCATCTTCTTCATAAACATGGCCATTGGTACGTAATTTATCAAGTGCTATCGTGATTTTACCGTTTTCATATAATGATGTTTCTGAATACCACTCATCAAAACTTACGCGGAAATCAGCTAAATCTTGTTGTAGTTTCGCTAACTCCACTTTCAGTCCATGTGCACGGAAAAATGCAAAACGTTCTTCAGCCGTTTTTTGAAGTAACGCGTCGCCATGTTCATTTACCATCACTTGGGCGATATCTTTAATGTCTTGCCCATGATAGCCATCTTCAGGCATTTCTACTTCTTGGCCTAACGCTTGCACATAACGAGCTTCCAATGAACGTGCTAAGTTGTTGATTTGATTTCCAGCATCGTTAATATAATATTCGCGAGACACGTCGTAGCCTGCAAAATCCAGAACATTACATAAAGAATCGCCTACAGAGGCTCCACGTGCATGCCCTAAATGTAAGTCTCCAGTTGGGTTTGCTGATACAAACTCGACTTGAATTTTTTCGTCAGCCCCCGATTTTGAACGGCCGTAATCAGTACCTTGGTCTAACACTGCTACGACGACGTCGGCCAAGTAATCTTTTCGAATCGTAATATTGATAAATCCAGGACCTGCAATGTCGATTTTTTCAATGACTGTACCAGTTGTGTCAAGGTTTTCTAAGATTGCTTCTGCGATTGCACGTGGTGGTTTTTTCGCAATTTTTGTCAGTTGCATTGCAATGTTTGTTGCATAATCCCCGTTCGCTTTATCTCGAGGAGAATCTAGCTGAATGGCAGGTATGCCTTCTACATCGGTTATCTCCGCTTTCAAAATCGCTTCTTTTAACGCTTCTTTAATGGATTGTTGAACCTGTTCTACTGCGTTCATTGTGATCCCTCCGTGTAATGAAATTCAAGTGTGTATTCGCCGACAGGTTCGCCGCTAACATTTAAATCATATTGAACGACAAATCTTCCATCGTGCTCGTTTTTTTCATAAGCCATGTGCTGTGTTGAGGTCGTTACCATGAGGGTGCCGTATTCACTTTCGTAACTCCCATTTTGCGTTGCGTTCAATCGAAACGGTAGTCGCATATTGAGACCGCCACTACGTAACACAAGTGCTTCGTTTTTCCCCATTTTAACCGTTGTTTTAATATTTTTATCTTCTTGTCCTTGTACTTCTTCATATTTCAAATAGGCGTGATCACCTTTTTTAATTAATGAGCCTGTTGACCACAATTCATAAACTTCCGGTTCTTCATTCGGTTGCCGGATGGTCGTTTTCATTTTCACTTTTACTTGGCTTTGCACGACAAGTCCACCCGCTTCCTTCTTATGTATGTTTTTATGCTTTTCGATGTTTAACCTTTTTATTATATGTCATGTTGCCCTGTCATTTCAATCAGTTCGTTAATAAGCCCAAGAAGAGTTGTTCTTGGGAAAATATCCCTTCTACCATGAATATAGGTATGTTATACTAACGCTAGAATTTTGACTTGGAGGTAAAAAGTCATGATCTTCGAATTGCTCATTAATTTTTGTATATTATTCACCTTTGCTGTCTTATCTTATTGGCCTTTTCAAGATTCTGTCCGTTCTAGTTTTCCTTTCCAGAAGGCACATCCATACCTCATTGGTATAATGGCCGGTTTCGCTGGCTTTATGTTAATGGAATCGGCAGTCCATGTAACGGATACGATTTTTGTAGATGCCAAACATGTAATTGTTGTTTTTGCAGGAATCCTTGGTGGTCCGATTGCCCCAGTGATTAGTGGACTCCTCATTGGCATCTCTCGTATATTAATGCCTGATGTCTTAACAGCGAATGACATACTAGCTGGCGTGAATATCATTGTTATAGGAATTGTGCTTGGTGCTTTTGGTTTTAGGCATCCGATGACCTTAAAGAATGCACACAGATACTTTTACTACGCCACCGCTCAATGTGCATTGATATTTGGCGTAGTTATTTATAACTCTGTAATTAATTATATACAAGTTGTTTACTTTGTTTTATTTGCTATTTTTTCGTTCTACACAGTGTTATTTATCTTAATGGAGTTAACCGAGCATTTCAAGAAAATCCGCCATACTGAATTGTTATCGGAAACCGATTATTTGACAGGTCTGTTCAATAATCGGAAGTTTCATCAGTTGACGGAAACATTTATTACCGATTCGACGCAGCCTTTCAGTATGATTTCAATTGATATTGATCAATTTAAAAAAGTAAATGAAAGATACGGTCATCAGGTTGGGGATGAAATTTTGAAAGAGTTGGGTTTACGTTTAAAGAGTCTTGTATCTATAGAAGATGGCTATGTGACACGTAATGGCGGAGAAGAATTTGTCGTGCTATTACCCAACTCGCCTCCTGCCATGGGAATAGATTTAGGTGAACGTATTCGATCCAGTGTGGCTCGATCGCCAGTTAGAGTAAGTGGTGATCTAGATGTGTCCATTACGGTTTCTGCTGGTGTCAGTTCGTATCCTGATAATGGGTTGACCATACATGATTTGTATAATGCCGCGGATATGGCGTTGTTAGAAGCAAAAGCAACTGGTCGCAACCGTGTCGTTCATTATAATAATCAAAAAGCGTGATGCCCTCATTCGTGAGTCGCATCACGCTTTTTGATTTTTTCAGACGTCCCCTTTTAGTTTTCAGACGTCACCTTCTAGTTTTCAGACGTCAAGCCATTTTTTTCAGACGTCAATTGCATTTTTTCACACGTGAAGGCTAAAAAGTTCGATTGTTGGAGGTCGAAATTTCTTCTTCGGACGATTTTTCCATAAACGAAGGATCTATTCTCTCGTTTCCCAACAGGATGCTATAAGAAAAAAGGGATGGAAGAAGTGACATTGTCACCTCTCCCATCCCTCTTGATCGTTACCTACTTATTTCACCCAGCCAAGAAGCATTTCACGAATGAGCTTGCTTGCTGTGTTTGCTGTTTGTTCAGATGAATCATAGATTGGGGCTACTTCCACTAGGTCGAAGCCGACAACGTTGACGTCTGATCCTGCGATTGCATGAATCGATGCCAGTAACTCACGAGATGTAATCCCGCCTGCGTCCACTGTACCTGTACCAGGCGCGTGTGCTGGGTCAAGAACATCGATATCGATCGTTACATAAACAGGACGACCTGCTAGTGTTGGTAAAACTCCTTTTAACGGCTCAAGCACTTCGAATTTCGAGATGTGCATGCCGTTTTCTTTTGCCCATACAAACTCTTCTTTCATTCCAGAACGGATCCCGAATGAATAGACGTTTTTAGGTCCGATGTGATTGGCAATTTTACGAATCGGAGTCGAGTGAGAAAGAGCTTCCCCTTCGTACGATTCGCGTAAATCGGTGTGTGCGTCCATGTGGATGATCGCAAGATCCGGATATTTCTCCGCAACTGCTTTCATTACTGGCCACGACACTAAATGTTCGCCACCCATCCCAACTGGAACTTTTCCGTCAGCTAATAACTGAGTAACAAACTTTTCAATTTCGTCTAAACTTCTTTGCGGATTACCGAATGGTAACGGGATGTCTCCTGCATCAAAGTATTTTACTTCTTCAAGGTCACGGTCCAAATACGGGCTGTATTCTTCAAGACCAATTGACACTTCACGAATTCGCTGAGGGCCAAAACGAGAGCCGGGACGGTAAGAAACTGTCCAGTCCATCGGCATGCCGTAGATCACCGCTTGTGCTTCATCGTAGATTGGATGACTTTTAATAAAGACATTGCCTGAATACGCTTCATCAAATCTCATTGATTACTCCCCCGCTAAATCTTTCACGAACTTCGGTAACACGAATGCCGCTTTGTGCAATTCTTTCGTGTAGTACTTCGTGTCGATGTCGTGGAAACGTGAGTCTTCTACTTCAAGAGGATCATATTTTTTCGAACCTACTGTAAAGCACCATAGACCACTTGGGTACGTAGGAATGTTTGCCGTATATAAACGAGTGATTGGGAAAATTTCTTTCACGTCTTTTTGAACTTGCTTGATTAAATCTGGTGTGAACCAAGGGTTGTCCGACTGTGCAACAAAGATCCCGTCTTCTTTTAATGCTTTCGAAATTCCTGCATAGAAACCTTTTGTGAATAAGTTCACTGCTGGTCCTACAGGTTCTGTTGAGTCTACCATGATGACATCATATTTGTTTTCAGATTCAGCAATATGCATGAATCCGTCTCCTACTTGTACGTCAACACGTGGGTTTTCTAATTCTGAAGCAATGCTTGGTAAATATTTTTTTGAGTACTCGATTACTTTGCCATCGATGTCTACAAGTGTCGCTTTTTTCACTTGTGGGTGTTTCATGATTTCACGAATAACGCCACCGTCTCCGCCGCCGACAACTAATACGTTTTCAGGGTTTGGATGTGTGAATAAAGGCACGTGTGCCACCATTTCATGGTATACGAATTCGTCTTTTTCCGAAGTCATTACCATGCCGTCCAGGAATAGCATATTGCCCCATTCAGCCGTTTCCGCCATTTCGAGCAATTGAAAATCAGTTTGCTCTGTATGCAAGGTACGGTTCACCTTCATCGTAATGCCAAAATTCTCGGTTTGTTTTTCTGTAAACCAAAATCCAGCCATAGTTTTTAATCTCCTTTACTTACGAGGTTAGTGGATCCGTTCCCGGCATGTAGCGAAAAGTGAACGCGGTCTGCCGAAAAACAAATACAGGAAAATTATAGATGTTTTTAGCGAAAGTGCAAGTATTTTTTCTTTACACTGTCGTTAAATTTTCTTTCCACCTCTTATTCTTTAGTATAAATCATTTTTTATGCCTTTATTGTGTCGTTTATATTTCACTAATTCTTACGTTTAAGTATACCTCGAACTTCCCATACTAAAACAAAAGCGGAAAGCGCCACTCTAGCTCGACATTAAGAAATAATTTGATCAACTTTCGGACGGAACTGATCAATTTTCAGGCTGACAGAAAAGAAAACATACGACAATCTTATTTTCTTAAAAGAATAAATCAACGGAGTGATGGCAAATTGGGACGATCGGAAGTACAACTTCAAAAACGAAAGCGACAAAAGCTGCGATCCGTTGTTTGGTGGTCGGTTGTTTCAGTAAGTGCACTTTGCACCGTGCTTCTGGGATTACGCATTTATGCTCAAATTCTCGGTCCACCATCACTTGCCGTAGCAAATGCCACTGTCTTTTTAGATCAAAATGGTCATTCAATTGGCGATCGTTTTGCCGAGCAGCGACGATACTGGGTGAAACTTGAAGACATGTCCCCTTTTATTAGTGACGCCATTCTAGCCGTGGAGGATCAGGAATTTTATGATCATCATGGTTTTGACTATACCCGTATTGCAACAGCTTTAATGAAAGACGTCAAAGCCATGAAAAAAGTGGAAGGCGCCAGCACGATTACACAGCAGTATGCACGCAACTTATTTTTAACGCATGATAAAACCTGGACGCGTAAAGCGAAGGAAGCGTTGTATACGTATCGTATGGAAACCTTTTATGAAAAAGATGAACTGTTGGAAGGTTATTTGAATACCGTTTACTTTGGCCATGGCATGTACGGAGTGGAAGCGGCTAGTCGCTTTTATTTTGGCAAGTCGAGCAAGGATTTGACACTTGCTGAATCCGCCCTCCTTATATCCGTTCCAAAAGGACCTAGTTATTATTCGCCACTAATCAATGAAAAAAATGCTTACAATCGTCAAAATATCGTTCTTACATTAATGGAATCGCAAGACATGGTGACAGGCGAGGCCGTGACCCGTGCACGTGATGAGAAAATCGGCTTGAAAAATGAAGAATGGAAAGAGACGAAAAGTGTGGCTCCTTACTTCTTGGACGAAGCTTGGCAGGAAGCGGAACGTATTCTAGCCTCAAAAGGTCGGGCTATTGCAGAAGGCGGCTGGACAATCGAAACGACCCTTAACACAAATCATCAAAAAGTGGCTGAAGAGGTTGTGGCTGAGTGGTTGCCAAATAATGAGTTAGAAGTTGGGTTTATCAGCATTGAACCGAAGACGGGATACGTGACTGCCTTGGTTGGAGGTCGTAATTATAAAGCTAGTCCGTTTAATCGTGTTACACAAGCAAAACGGCAACCCGGCTCGACCATCAAACCTTTGTTATATGCGGCTGCTCTTGAAAAAGGGTTTTCTCCCATGACCTTCTTAGAAAGTGAGCGCACGATTTTCACTTACGACGATGGTCGATCGAAATATGAACCGAAAAATGTTAATGGCAAGTTCGCAAATCATCCCATTTCATTAGCACAAGCACTGGCAATCTCAGATAATATTTATGCCGTGAAAACATTGGAAAAGGTCGGCTATAAACCTTTCCAATCGATTTTAGAGCGGTTGGGCGTGGAAGCGACGATTAAAAACACTCCCTCAATGGCACTTGGGGCAGCTGAAGTGACCTTAATCGATTTAACGGGTGCTTTCAACAAAATCGCAAGTGGTGGACTCGATCAACAAGTAAAAACAGTCCTATCCATTAAAGATAGTCATGGGAAAGTCGTTTTTGAAGTAGCCCCCAATGAACGTGAAGATGATAACCGTGTAATGGAAGCGGATGATGCGTTCATTCTGACTCATTTAATGACCGGTATGTTTGACCCCGTTTTTAATGACTATTCTCCAGCGACGGGCTTGTCTATTCGCGGGAAACAAACAAGACCGTATGCAGCAAAATCGGGAACAACCGTCTCTGATCAAGTAATCATTGGTTACACACCTACTTTAACAGCGGGCGTGTGGAATGGTTACGACAGTGGTACGCAGCTTCAGTTAGCTGAAGATAAACAAACAACCAAAAATATATGGATTGATTTTATGGAAAAAGTCCATCAAGGCATGGCAGCTGAGCCATTTCTTCCCCCTAAAGGAGTGAACGGTGTCATTGTGGACATCGAAACTGGTGGAATAGCCGTGGATTCTTGTACAAAACAACGATTGATTTATGTAAAGAAAGAAGACATTCCAAGAAAATTATGTACGGACTCTAAATTGCAAAAACAATTGTTAGAAGATGTGAAGGATTCTGAAGAAGGCATTACTGAAATGGATGGCGATGATCCATGGTCATTGTTCCCATTCTCATTTTTCAGGAATTAGCAGGAAAGTTTCATTCAAGAGTTTCCAAATTTCCTACAGCAGCGCAGCGAAAAACAAACCAATTTGCCCCCTCACACTTCGTTTTGAGGGGTGTTTTTATGGAGAAAATTGGGTGTGCGGGTAGAAAACATGTGTGAACGGGTAAAAAGTGATCATGAACGGATAGATACATCTCGCGAACGGGTAAAAATCAAAATTCCACACGCCACAGCACCTCACCAAAGTGGACATTTAAACTTCCAGTATCGGTTAAAATCAAAAAAAGCTTTCTCTTCCTCGGAGTTTGTCCGATGGAACAGAAAGCTTTTTTCTTGGTTGGCGCAGACATGAGAAACATGGGGCATTTGGCTTGGGTTTGACACAAATGTCGCACGGCGCTCATGTACAGACGCTTTTCCAATTGTCCTAGCTTACCTTTTGCAAGCTAATTTTAAGTGTACTTGCTTTCTTTAACAGTTTCAACCATTGTTGATACATGTAGAAAAATGTCACATTTTGTACAACTGTTTGTAAATTATTAGGAGTTTAATTTTGTATGCAGTGATTCTTGACTACGTGCCCACATTTCCGGGTTGTGTGATTGCAAGAAGTCACGCAAAGTTTCTTTGGATGAGTCATCCATATGGTCAACGATAATGTGTCTTTTCATTGATTTGTCCATGCGATTGACATGGTCAGCCAGAATTTTGAAGCCCCGGCGCTTTTCACGATTGATGACCATTTCACATGCCGTTACCCCAGCATAGTAAGGTCCGTCTTTTTTATAATCGATGGTTACCCAAACTAGCCAAAATAATTTGCCGCCTTCAGAGTCTTCACGATTCGTTGTGAATTTTATTCCACGTTCTGTGTCACTGCGCGCATGCATGGCACCAATTTCAACTTTTGCGGTCTTTTCTTCCACGTCAATTATGACTGGGGATACATGTTCAAGAGTTAATGAACCTATGCCGAATCCACCATGACCATCTGTCGGGTCATTTTTTATGATGGTAAATCCAAGTTTTTGTTTTGGTTTTTCTTCATTATTCATACGTAAATCCCCTCCGTTCTGTTATTATAACGAATATACTAATTTTTGTGAAAGAGGAGGATTCTTATGCCATACGTAACAGTAAAAATGCTAGAAGGCCGCACGGAAGATCAAAAACGTGCACTTGTTGAAAAAGTGACTGCTGCAGTCTCAGAAACAACTGGTGCCCCTGTTGAAAACGTAGTAGTTTTCATCGAAGACATGCCAAAAAACCACTACGCCGTAGCAGGTAAGCTATTTAGCGATAAATAATGAATTATTTGAAAGAGACAGTTGGCTCGCCGACTGTCTCTTTCAAATGGAGACCAATCGCTCTTAAAACACCATAAACGGTGGCAGATGCAAACACAAATGTTCCCCAATTTGTGGCTGTGTCTGATCCCGTGAGAGTAGTTCTTTGGATGTTAAACGCCTGCGGTAGTGCTTGCTTCGATTCAGATACACAATTGCCCCTCAAATCAGCGATCCCAACTCTCGCGGGACCTTCTACACAGTCACACAACTTTGTAGCTCCTCTATAAAAATAAAAGCATCCTCTACTTCCTTGTCAGAGAAGTTCAATTTTCCTTTTACCACATGCAACTTTTCAATTTGTGCTTCTCGACCTAACGTATCGAAATACAACAATGTTGAGACCATTTCGAGAAAGCGTGAACTTTTGTCGTTTAAACGATTAATACACTGATCGAGTCTTGGATAATTGCTATCGATTGTGGATAAGAATTGTTGTCCCTCGTCTGTGCAGGCATATGTATATTGCACATAGGAACCCTTGTCCTCCATTTTCTCCGATAAGAATGCCATATTGCACAATTCCTCTATCCGTAGTGTGAGCTCTTCCGAATAGGGTCCATAAATATGGAATTGATATTTTTCTTGGAATGGAAAGTTCATTTTCTTGGCAATGTACACCATCTTTTGTAGCTTTTTGCGTCCTGTCACTTCACCAGCAAGTGTGATAAACTGCACGATTTTCGCATGTTCCTCTAACAAGTTGTTTCACCTCAAGTTTTGGATTTCCCTATTAATAACGCCATGATTTGTTTTTTAAGCATTTTCTTCTTCCCGTCTTGTGTCAGTAAATCTTCAGGGAAATATAATTTGTGATTGGTTCTGCGTTTACCAGTAATGGCCTCCACGATATCTGATGATCGCGACAACTCACTCAACTCGTTATTGGGCATTAACAAATGGATTGGCACACGTTCGCCTTCTTCCCCAGGACGATAGAAATCATATGGCAAATCGGATGACGAATCAAATACTAAATAATATTTTGGGTTGATGCCCGCTTTTTTAAAAAGCTGTTCGAGTTCTGTCAGTTTTCGATAATCCTTCGCCGGATCAAATTCTATGTATTGAAATAAGCGTCGATTAACAAACCGATCACATAAATCAGCGAGAATTTCATCCTTTTCGTGTACCCACTCTTGGAAATATGTCATGACAATTCCCTCATCCAGTGCCAGATAATCCGCTAATGAAAAAGTAGAATCGAAAAATTTCTTAAAATGGCGTGGTTCGTAGGTAAATTGATAACCCGTGGAACTCAATTCTTTTGCACGATGTAGGGCTTTCGTCAAAATCACTTCCGCACTTCGCGACACCGGATGGAAATACACTTGCCAGTACATTTGATAACGACTCATAATGTAATCTTCCACCGCGTGCATGCCGCTTTTCTTAATCACGACTTGATCTTCCCGAGGACGCATCACGCGTAAAATTCGTTCCATATCAAAATGGCCGTAGCTCACGCCTGTGAAATACGCATCGCGTTGCAAATAATCCATGCGATCGGCATCGATTTGACTGGAAATTAAGCTTACCGCCAGTTTATTGCCGTACGTTTTGGCGATAACATCGGACACATGTTGCGGGAATTCTGGATCAACCCGTTTTAAAATGGCATTTACTTCAGTTTCACCAAGCAAAATGGCCTGTGTGTATTTTTCATGATCGAGATCAAATACATGTTCAAACGCATGTGAAAACGGTCCATGCCCGAGATCATGAAGAAGTGCGGCACACAGAACGAGGAGTCGCTCCGACTCATCCCACTCCGGACGACCTTTGAAAATGTCATCGATGATGCGTCTTACTACTTCGTAAACGCCGAGAGAATGATTGAACCTACTATGTTCAGCGCCATGGAATACGAGGTAAGTAGTGCCAAGTTGTTTAATTCTACGTAAACGTTGGAATTCACGTGCTCCGATTAAATCCCAAATCACTTGGTCACGTACGTGTATGTAGCGGTGGACCGGGTCTTTAAAAACCTTTTCTTCTGCCAGCTTTTGTGTAGCATAACTCACATGAACACCTCCTCGTCAGTCTTATTTTTCGAAGACTAAAGTCGCGACAACGTCACAATGCCTTCGTAATCTACAATCCTGTAAGCCTAAAGAAAAAGCCGCCTTGATCTAAGGTGGCGAAAGAATGACTATCTATAGTAAATCGGTTTATTCACGAGATTATCCCTTTAGTTTGGCACGTACTTTCACCATTAATTCTTCTTCAGTAAGTGCAGCAACGGGGCGGTTGTTCACAAATGCGAACGTTTTTTTTCGTCCAGGACCACAGTACGACTGACACGCGATATCTACCGAAGCGTTCGGGTCTATTTCTGATAACTTAGGAATTAAGGTTTTTAAGTTCACGGCCTGACAATCATCGCAAACTCGAAATTCGTTTGCCATTTGCCAACAACCTTTCTTTTTTTCATTCAAAGTCTATTGGTCATTGTATCGTATATTTCCTCTCTGATTCAAGCAAATCAAAATGTTTTCATGAATAAAACCTGCGAATCTTGTACATGCTTGAAGTAGAACACAGAAACTATTAACAATTGAGGAGGGTCTCTATGGTAAAGATACGACAAGATGCCTGGTTAGATGAAAACGATGAATTGCTAGCTGAAACCGTGCTCCGACACGTTAGAGAAGGAAGTACGCAACTAAATGCCTTTGAAGAAGCAGGCGATGCACTGAACCGCACGGCCGCTGCTTGTGGATTTCGTTGGAACGCTGTTGTAAGGAGAGAATACGAGAAAGACTTAAAAGATGCGAAAAAAGATCGCAAACAAAAACTACGTGTACTTGGTAAGGAATATCGCCGCCGTGGACAATCTCTGTTTCTCGTAGGAAGCGAAGAAGAACCTCAAGAACGCGTCCAAATCCCACTTTCTGCACTGTCCCTAGATGTCGTCATTGCTTACTTATTACGCTTGCAACAAACTGGCACGGGTGAAGGAGAATCGCATCGCTGGCGTACACTTCTGTCCCATGCTCAAGAAAAAACAAAGCAACTGGAACGTGATATTGCCCGACTTGAAAAAGAAAACTCCACTATTCGTGAAGATTACGAGCAATTTGTTCATATCATGAACCGTGCCCGCCGTCTCGTAACGTTGAATGACGATGCAGATAATATTTCACCAGTCTTCCAAATGGAACGTAACGGCAATCTAGTAGCAAAAGAGCCACCAATTAGTTAATTGGTGGTTTTTGTTTTGGGTAGAGGGCTTTCGCCTCCTATTTGTCTGTTTTAGCCAGCATTTTTTGGTTGCGTTCAACGACGCGTGTTAAATAGAACATATACAAATCTGTTTCAGTAGGTTGCAGTGACTGCATACGGACATTGGACATCATATGGTTCATTAACCGTTGGACATGAATCACCGTGTCTTGAACGGTCACGCTCACGCCCATAATTTCGCTCACGGAAGCCATCACTTCCGGCATGATGACTGGATAGACAAACTTTGTTTCTTCGCCGTCCAATCCGCTTTCATAAAAATCACGAATGAGTGCGGCACGCTCCGATCCAGATCCTTCAATACATAAATAAATTTGGACTGCGATTCCATGACGCAAGCGTCTTTGTGAGATCCCGGCAAACTTTTTGCCATCCACGCTTAAATCATACGACCCAGGACAGTATGATCCAACAATTTCGTAGGCCTCAATGCGGTCAGCGATTTGTGGAAATAAATGTCGAACAAATTCAACCATGATATCGTATCCTGCATGAATATCAATCGCATTATGTTGTTCGGATACTAGAATGGAGATATTTAACACGCCACCGTCCAACACGACCGCAAGTCCACCTGAGTTCCTCACAATGGATTGATACCCATGTTCCTCAATCACCTTTCGTCCCGCTCCGATATGTGGAAGTCGATGATCTTGTATGCCGAGAACCACGGTTTTTTCGTGTACCCATGTGCGGATCGTTGGCAAGGACTCCCCTTTCCCAACTAGTTCACACAGCATATCGTCTGCCGCAAATGATTCCAGCGCGGAACTTGCTCTACCACTCATGGATTGATCCCAAAATCGCCACTCTTTATTCATAAATAATTCAGTAAATCCAGACATTATGATTCTCCTACCATCACGCTTTGATAAGCGGTCATTAATACTAGTTTATAAATATCCTCTGAGGAGCAGTCTTGTGACAAACTATTCACCGGCTTGTTAAACCCTTGCAATAAAGGACCAAACGCTTCAAAACCACCGAACTGCTTTGTTAAATTATAGCCGATATTTCCGGCTTCAAGTGACGGGAAGACAAACACATTGGCATCACCTTGAATCGCGGATCTCGGTGCTTTTTTTTCGGCTATTGCCGGTACGAAAGCAACGTCAAATTGAATTTCCCCTTCAATTGTAACAGCTGGTGCCTTCTCTTGTGCGAGCTTTGTTGCTTCCACTATTTTTTGTGTTTCTGGTGATTGAGCTGAGCCTTTTGTAGAGAATGACAGCATCGCTACTTTAGGGTCGATCCCAAATACCTTCGCTGTTTGTGCACTTTCTACAGCAATTTCGGCTAACTCCTCACTCGTTGGCGCAATCGTTATGGCACAGTCTGCGAAAAGATAGCGTTCATCTCCACGTACCATCAGGAAAGCCCCACTAGTTTTTGTAATGCCTCGTTTGGTTTGAATAATTTGCAACGCAGGACGCACAATTTCGGCCATCGTATGGAGCGCCCCACTAACTACGCCCTGTGCATAACTGGTGTAGACCAGCATAGCCCCAAATGTATTGACGTCTTTTAACTGGATGCGTGCTTGCGTCGGAGTTGTTTTCCCGTGCCTGCGTTCTACATATTGAAGGATGCATTGATCCAATTTTTCAAAATGTACCGGATCCACTATTTCAATTCCTGACAGGTCCACTTTCGCTTGAGTGGCCGCTACGGATATGAGCTCACGTGGTCCAATTAAAATCGGTGTGACAATGCCTTCATGGGTAAGTCTTAATGCAGCTTGCAACACACGCTCATCTGTACCTTCCGGCAATACGATTTTCACGTTTTTGTCAGCTAAAGCTTGTCTGATCTCGTCAAATAAGTTAGTCATGATTGCATCGGCCTCCTTGAAATTGAAATAAGAAATTCGGCGTGACAGCAAGTACTTTTGTTTTAGCATCATTCGTTCTATATGGCACTCTCCACTTTTTCTTTTGTCTAGCTACGAAGCCATCTCGATGACCCAATCATGGGGTTAGAAAGTCGATTTGCCTTTCTATCTTCCAGCGCCAGTGTCAGGCTTGAGGGGAGCTTTCCGATTTTTATTAAATCATACACGAATTTGTCATACTTCGTCATGTCGGAGTGGTGACTTTGTGGGTTTCTGTAGGGCTTTATGCTAAACTTGATTTGAGTATTTTTATTTAAGAAGGAGTGTCTCATAGATGATAGAAGCAGCACAAACTTTAGATGGTTGGTACGTTTTACATGACTTCCGTTCAATGGATTGGACGTCTTGGAAACAAGTATCAGCTGAAGATCGCACAACAGCTGTAAATGAGTTTTTGGCATTTTTGGAAGAGTTGAACATTGCAGATGAGGCGAAAACAGGAAGCCATGCTTTCTATACGATTCTTGGCCAAAAAGCTGACTTCATGTTAATGACTTTGCGTCCCACGATGGATGAATTAATCCAAATTGAAGCTAAATTCAACAAGTTAACGATTGCTGAATACACTGTTCCTATGTATTCTTACGTGTCGGTGGTTGAGCTTTCAAACTACCTGGCTGGCGATTCAACTGAAGATCCATATCAAAACGCTCATGTACGTAGCCGTCTGTACCCGGAGCTTCCACGTTCTCAGTATGTTTGTTTCTACCCAATGGACAAGCGTCGTGATGGCGATGACAATTGGTACATGCTTGAAATGGATGAACGCAAATCCATGATGCGCAGTCACGGCATGATTGGTCGCGGATATGCAGGAAAAGTGAAACAGATCATCAGTGGTTCGATTGGTTTTGACGATTATGAGTGGGGCGTTACATTGTTCTCTGATGACGTACTTCAGTTCAAAAAATTAGTTTACGAAATGCGTTTTGATGAAGTGAGTGCACGTTTTGGCGAGTTCGGTTCATTCTTCGTTGGAACATTGCTGGATCACGAAAAAACTACGGCATTTTTAACTGTTTAATCCTATTGGCTGCGCGATTTTGCGCAGTCTTTTTTTGTGGGTTTTTTCAAGGATGGAGAATGAATAGTGCGAGAGGAACATGAATAAATTGAAACCATCCAGAATATATATAACTTAGTACAACCCTACATCTTTTCTCTTCCACTATAGAATCGTCGAAACTAATATTCTCCTGGTCTACTTGGAATGGGCTTGGCATATAGTGATTTCGAGGAGGGTTGTGCTGTGGCGGTTATTAAAGCAACTGAAAAAGATGTAGAAACGTTGGCTCGTTTAATGCGGGCGGAAGCTGAGGGGGAAGGCGTACAAGGTATGCTCATGGTGGGAAACGTTGGTGTGAACCGCGTGCGCTTCGATTGTCTTGATTTTGGTGATATTCGTAATGTGCAACAAATGGTATTCCAGAGTCCTGGTGGTTTTGAAGCCACCACCAAATCCTATTTTTATCAGCGTGCTCGCCCACAAGATATTGCACTCGCCCGGCGTGTGATTAATGGTGAGCGATTCCATCCCGCTAGCCGTTCGTTGTGGTTTTTCGAACCTCCAGGAGATTGCCCAGCAACGTGGTATGACCAACCGAATACAGGTCGTTACAAAGCCCATTGTTTTTTCTCTCCGATACCTGAAAACTGTCCACGAATTTAAATTTGAAAGGATGATCAAATGGTACAATATTATTGGAATCCAGCCTATGCACAACAAATGCAACAACCTTTTCAAGGACAACAACCTTTTCAGCCACAACAACAACAGCAACTCCCACCGGCAGCGCCTGTCGCACCAAGACCTCGGCAACCCATGGCAGAAGAGGAATCATACATTGAAAACATTTTACGTTTCAATAAAGGAAAAGTAGGTACATTTTACTTAACGTTCCCAAATAACCGTGAATGGAATGCCAAAGTGGTCACTGGAGTTGTGGAAGCGGCGGGTAAAGATCACGTGATTGTGAGTGAGACTAGTGGAAAGCGTTACTTGCTGCTAATGATTTATTTGGATTATGTAACGTTTGATGAAGAGATTACTTACTTTCAATGATTTGACTGAAGCATTAAGACGACCCAGCTAGTTTTTTCTGACTTCGGACTTATTTTTCAAATAGCTCGCTCATATAAAAATGCCCTTTCCAATTTAGTTTGGAAGGGCATTTTTGTTTTAAACGTTATTGGAGACAAAAAAATTTGGTTATATTAGCGCAATTGTACGATAAAGAACAGGTTAGTATAGTGAAGCTCCGTTGCTTGAATCTTGTTGATAAAAATAGGATTCCTACGTCAATGACGATTATTCCTACGTGATCCTGTTATTTTCCTACGTCATCCCCGAAAATCCCTACGTGCCCCACGATAATTCCAATTGAGCACTCACTCGATGGGCTAGCGCAGGATCACAGCCGCAAGAACGTGCGCCTAGCGTAAACAGGATAGAATTACATAGCTAAAATTGAAAAAGCATCTTCACTCACGAAGATGCTCCAAAACTAGTTCATATGTTTGACAACAGCTACGATAACAAATATCCATGCTGCTAAAAACGCTACGCCACCGATTGGTGTAATCGCACCTAAGATACCGATTCCACTCAAACTAAGGACATACAGTGAACCTGAGAAAATGACAATCCCAGCTAACATGAAATAACCTGCCCAATTAAGCTGCGACACATTTCCAATGATGCTTGAACTCATTAAGATTCCAATTACGATCAAACCAATGGCATGATACATCTGGTATTGTACAGCTGTTTCCCAAATGGCTAAATATTTTTCGGATAGTTTTTCCTTTAAAGCATGTGCACCAAAAGCTCCAAATGCTACAGCAAGAAATGCGTTAATGGCACCTGCGATAATAAAAAATGGCATGAATTTCCCCTACTTCCTAATTAAAAATCAAACAGTGAGTCTCCGTTTGCACCGTCTTCTTTCATTCGTTCACCAGAAGAAACGGAAGGGATCGTTGACGAGGGTTGCTCGACTCGAATAGGTGCAGCAACCGATCTGAATTCTACTTGTTCACTTAGGGCCACGTCACATAGTGCGCGGATGGCAAGCAATGAATCTCGAATACTTTGATCATCGCCTCTAAGTTTTGCAGCTGATGCGTGTTTGTCGATTTCGGCGAGTACTCTACTTAATGGGATCATGAGTCTCCCTCCTTTTCCACTTACCACTTTACCACGAAATTCACTTCAAGCAAAAATCAATGGGTTCATTCCCCCACTCGATTAATTGTTTATTGATTTTCGAATAAGGTTTGCTGCCTAAGAATCCTCGATGTGCACTAAGAGGGCTTGGATGAACGGACTCCAAAATGGCATGACGTGAAGGATCAATAAGCTGTCGTTTCATTTGTGCAGGTCGACCCCAAAGCACGAAAATGATTGGATTGTCTCTTGCTGACAATTTACGAATCACTTCATCCGTAAACGTTTCCCACCCTTGTCCTTTGTGTGAATGAGCCGCACCTGCTCGTACTGTCAGGACTGTGTTAAGCAGCAATACGCCTTGTTTCGCCCACTTTGTCAAGGATCCGTGTTCCGGCATGTCGCAACCGAGGTCAGCTTGCAGTTCTTTTAACATATTGCGTAAGCTTGGGGGGATCTTAACGGCTTCCTTTACTGAAAAGCTCATGCCGTGAGCTTGACCAGGTCCGTGGTAAGGGTCTTGTCCAATGATCACCACTCTGACTTCTTCAAATGCCGTTTCTCGAAAGGCACTCCATAAATCATTCATAGGCGGGTAAATGGTTTCGTTTTCGTATTGTTCTTTCAAAAACTCGCGTAGCTTCAAATAATATGGTTTTTCGAATTCGCTAGCGAGCATATGCCCCCAATCACTTCCTATGTTTATAGTCATTAGAGTCACTCCTCAAATTCTACAGTTACCTCATATTCCACTAGAGAAAACATTTCTGAAACGGAGCGGGCTGCGTTCTCTTCTGCAAGCTCTAATACGCCTTGCCCAGATGTTTCTTCAATCATGAGCTTTTCCGCCTCTGCTGCTAATTTATAAGCTTCTTTTATGTCCGCTTTCTGTCTGAATAATCCTTCATAAGAATATATCTCGACTTGATCGAAAAATATTTCAGGACCGCCTAAAAATTCGGCTTTTGGCAAAGTCAGCGTCGCTGTTCTTGAGTCTTCATTAAGCGTGATATCCTCTTCCTCTACTTTGGAAAAGTCAATTCCTGCTTTGATGGAACCTGGAATGACGACTAATAGTTGACGCTTTGTTCCGGGTAGGTCCATCCCAATCTCTTGTCCAAACAGTGTATTATCTTGTCTATTAACAATGACTTTCGTGAATGCTTCTGCTGTTACCAGTTCATTTAGGGATTGAATTCGTTCTAAAAAGGCACCATTATTTTCAGTGAAGGTACTTCCTTTGATCATCCAAAAGGCAATGGAAGGAATGGCAATAATTAAGATGAGTAATCCTGCGAATAACCATAGGAATTTTCGTTTCCAAATCGATAGGACAAGCGAGCTGACCCGCCAAAAACCCGATGGACGTTGTCGCACACTTTCGACAGTAACGGCTGTTTCATCTTGTGCTTTCAGTTCTTCAAGCAATCTTTCAATCTCATCAATACGCTGATTTTTCGACATAGTTCTCCACCCTTCTATCATTTTTGCTATAGGTTTATTACGTTTACGATAATAGAAAGTTTCACTTTGTACAACTTTAAAACGAGTGTTAGGATGAGAACAGAGGTGAAAAATGGTGGCAGATTTTCAGTTGCGAGAAAAAGTTCGCAAAATCGTTCGCTCTACAACAGAAGAAAGCCAGGTACCCGAGAAGGCAAAGTCACTCGGCTTTGGCTGTTTTACCATCGGGATGATCGTAGTCATTCTCCTATTTGCCTTTATTAGCGTGGGTCTACTGATACAAAGTTACTGGATTGCAGGAGGAGTCATCCTTACTTTTACGCTTGGACTTTCCTATATTACAGTCCAACTCATTCGTGCTGATAAGCTACATAATTGAATTTTCATGAATTTTTGGTACGATGAATATAGCAAATGAATGAAATGAGGAGTTCACTTATGTCTTTGAAAAAAACATTAACGATCGCCGGTTCTGATACTTCAGGTGGTGCCGGGATTCAAGCAGATTTGAAAACTTTCCAAGAACATGGTACTTACGGGATGAATGCTTTAACTGTTATCGTAACCATGGATCCTGAAAATGGCTGGAGTCATGGCATTTATCCGATTCCGGTCGAAACCTTGGAAGCCCAATTGAAAACAGCACTTTCTACAGATATTGATGCACTGAAAACAGGCATGCTACCGACAGTTGAAATCATTGAAACTGCAGCTGCTGCGATTGATCGCTCGGGACTTGAAATTGTTGTCATCGATCCTGTTTTGGTATGTAAAGGTGAAGATGAAGCGTTATTCCCTGAAAACGTTGAGGCTATGGTCAAATTATTGCTTCCACGTGCGTTGGTTGTGACGCCGAACTTGTTTGAAGCGGGTCAACTTTCTGGACTTGGGACATTGACAACAATTGAAGATATGAAACGTGCAGCCGTGAACATTCATGAAGCCGGTGCTAAAAACGTAGTGATCAAAGGTGGCAAGGCGTTGAAACATGATAAAGCGGTTGACTTGTTCTATGATGGGCACACGTTTACGTTGCTTGAATCAGAAAAAACTGAAACGACTTATAATCATGGAGCGGGTTGTACATATGCAGCGGCAGTAACAGCTAATTTAGCAAATGGACTATCTGTCAGTGATGCGGTGCTTGAAGCGAAGAAATTCGTATCAGCAGCAATCGCTAACGGTTGGAAGTTGAATCAATATGTAGGACCAGTTATGCACGGAGCTAAAAACCGTTTTGGCGCACCTGAAGTAACGACTACAGAAGTATAATTGATATTATGAACCACCTAATCCACTGTGATTGGGTGGTTTTCTTTCTAGTTGCAGAGGTGAGCGGTCGCTCAGTCTGATTTTTTGGGAGTGACGTCTGAAAAAAGCGATTCACGTCTGAAAAAAAAGCTACCGGCTCACCCGGTAGCTTTCTCAAGATTTCACTTTTTGTTCTTCTTTCAATTGAAGTAAAGTCATTTTTTCTTTTAGTTGTTGGTGGTTCCATTCAATGGTTTCGTCTGAAACGAACGCTAGTTTTTTTCGTTTAGGTAATTCCACTTGTCCATTTGATGCACGTGTGTACCCTTCAATCATTGCTGCAATCGCTAAGATAATAAGGGCGAAACTAATGGCTGGCCCAAGCGGAAGCCATGGTGCTCCTTGCAAATAGCGGAAGGAGTTCCCGAATAATCCTGCCCATTCATAAGCAATTGATTTCGGAGGATCTGCAAACATTGGATCATAATCGACCTCGGTTCCCCCTAGAAATAGTTCAAGTAAACCTAAATGGGCGAACACGATGAGTGTTTCCACTATTTGCTGGCCATATAAAACAAACATCTTTTCACGCATTTGTGGAAATAAATGACGCACAATAATTCTTCGACGACTGGCACCCAGTGTACGTGCGGCCAAAATGTATTCCTGATGGTACAGTAGATTGGCTTCGTTTCCGATTAATGCGGCCACGATCGGAACCGTAATGAGTGCCATAATCACGACTTGGATAATCACTCGTTCTATCAAACCAGTAGAAAATCCTTCAGGTGGCATCCAAAGTACTGGCTTTAATAAAATGACGGCAAAAATGGTCATCGGCACATAATGGATGGGATCAATCAATCCATTGATCCATGACCGGTGACGTTGTAAATATGTACCAAGAGCAAAACCTAAAGGAACCGCGATAAACATACGCAAGGCGGCGACCGCCATCGCCGCAAGAATCGTGTATTTTGCACCAAGCATGATTTTCGATAACATGTCATAGCCGAATTGATCCGTGCCAAGGGGATGCAACCAACTTGGTGAAATGGGTGGTCCTTCCACAGCACGCCCATTTTCTGTTATGAAGAATGTTTGCCTTGGTTCATTTCCGAAAATCCATTCAAATACAAAACTTCCGAGTAAAAAGAATACAATAACTCCAAAACCCAATAGAAATAAAGGTTGTTTCCAAACAGACTTCATAATGCTGCACCTCCCCGCTTCAATCGGCGCATGAATGCCCATTCGCCAAGACTATACAACAAAAAGACGGGCAGGAAGAAACTCAATACGGTGATTAAAAATAGTGCTCCACTCATGTTTTGAGACATGAAGTACATGATGCCTGGGATGTTAAACATCAATTCCAGGATGAATAAGTTGGATAACATGAACCACATCGTTTTCTTCGATTGGAAAAAAACACTGATGATTGCATTTCTGAAGATATGTGCAAATAAAATAAACACTTTGGCAAAACCTAGTGCTTTCGCGAGTTCTACGTACAATTGCCGTTCTTCTGCTTCAAATGTCAACATACTTAAGCGATACAATTGAATCATTGGCAGAATCATTAAACACAACACCGGTAACCAGTAAATGCGTTCATCTCCAATGACAGCAATTGACGATATTAACACACCGGTTTGTTTGTAAATAATAACGACAATCAATTGAGCCAATAGAATGATGAGAATATCAGGAATCGATTCCAAGAAATAAAACATCATCTTCACGCGTTGGCGTGCACGTTCTTTTAATAACATGGTGAAAAATGTACCGAGTAGAGCGAAAAATACTGCTGCTGCGAGTGCAAGAAATAATAGTTGCAATGAATACTCGATGTACTCAGCTAAGTTTGGAAACAATGGGATTTGTTTAATCGTCCACCCCCCCACGTAGTGCTCAACTGCAAAATCTTGTATAGGAAACAAGGATTCTACTAGTTGCTTCAATTTATCTATGTATTCTTTCCACAAAAATTCCCCTTCTTGAAAACCGGAAATCAGCAATGGAACACCACTTATTAACCAAATTGAAACAAGGGCTACACCCAGTTGTATCAACCATTTGGCAAAACCTTTCATATAAAAATCCTCCTGGTATCTTAAAATTCAGATAGTTCGATATTATCATAATTTCTTCCATATTACGAACTATTCTTCAAAAAATGAAGCAGTCTAATCGCTTTCGTTCATTATTTTCATTATACTTAGGGGTAGATGTTTTGAACGTTAACAGGAGGTCGAAAATAATGGAGCAAGTGCAGGTTGGGAAGTTGCAAGTATTGTTGGATTCATTCGCCAATAAAGATGTATTTCTTCATCTTGAAACGACAAATGGTGCGTATGCATCACACTTTAATGAGAACGTCTTTAATGCGGGTGCGTTTATTCGCAATATTGCCGTAAAATATGAGCTAGGAAAAGTTGCGGGTGAAAGTCCTCATCGTGTGGGATTGAAATTGCCTCATGGATGGGTTTATGCACAAGGCATTACGCATTTTGAATTAGATGAACATGGACGCTTATTGATGGCAGGACATGATCAAGCAGGGAAACTAGCGGTGGCTCTTCAAATCAGTGAAACGCCATTCACCTATTAATTAAGGAGGAAATCACATGACCATTGAACAAGAAAGACATGTACTCGTTGTATTTCCTCATCCTGATGATGAATCTTTTGGTGTCTCGGGAACGATTGCAACGTATATCAAGCAAGGAACTCCTGTGACATATGCTTGTTTAACCCTTGGTGAAATGGGCCGGAATTTAGGAAATCCACCTTTTGCGACGCGTGAGTCTTTGCCTCATATCCGTAAGCAGGAACTGATTGCGTCTGCTGAAGCGATGGGTTTAACAGACCTTCGTATGATGGGCTTGCGTGATAAAACAGTGGAATTTGAAGACGATGAAGAAATGGTTGAAATGATGAAGAAATTAATTGATGAAACGAATCCATCTCTTGTCATCACCTTTTATCCAAACTATGCGGTGCATCCAGACCATGAAGCAACAGCACGTGCGGTTGTAAGAGCCGTACGTAGAATGGATGAATCCATTCGTCCCAAATTGTATGGTCTTGCCTTTGCCAATAGTACAAAAGATGATCTCGGCGAACCCGATGTTGTTCATAATATTATGGAAGCACGTGATCAGAAAATGGGATCTATGCGTGCACACATTTCTCAGACGTCTTGGATGTTGGAAGAAATGGATAAGCGTTTAGCCGCTGGAGAACCAGAAGCCGATAATTGGTTTACATACGAACGCTTCTTCTCGTATCGTTGGCATGAAGATTTCGAAGACTCATTTTAAATGGAACAGCTTTGTTAAACAGTGTACTATCCGTCATCGTGCATATGCAGCTTACTCCTGCTCAAGCTCGTCGCAGAAAAGCTGCTTGCACTCTTCCGTTTTTTCACACAAGTCAGCACCTTCTATAACCTAGCTAATTAAACAAGAGTGATCCAAAGATGTCTTTGGTTCATTCTTGTTTTTATTTATTTACTCATTGTATTTGCAGTGGTTATTTTCAGGCGATCATACATAGAGTTGGGTGTTTCTGTATTTGGCCATACTATTTCTAATAAAACATTTTCTGTTGTAGTTGGATTACACTCAAATGTACGTGTTTGCTATCAGTATTTACAATAATGCTCCATAAGGATTATTTAAGAATATTCCGCACTTTTAGTAAACGCTAGACTTCTCTTAACTTCCCTAGTAACATGTATAAGGTCATATAAATTATGTATATTTATTCATCAGAAATGAGGTTGTTTATTTGAAAAAGTTCTCCATGTCTACATGGTTATTATTCTTATTACCTTCAATTATTGGAATATTATTATTCATGATCCCATTCAAGATTGGTGGAGAATGGAAGATTCCAGTTGCTATATTAGCAAATATTGTTGCAGGAATTGTTGAGCCAATCATGCCTTGGACGGTTACGATTACCATGATTTTGGCTGCACTTGGATCAATTGTTTATCAGTTTATAAATAATACCAATCCCAAAACTCAAACCTTTTTTGAAAAGTTATTCAAAGTAAACTGGTTCTGGACAATCACTCGAGTAGTTGGTGCAGTATTTGCTGTCATGGTCGTTGCAAATATTGGACCTGAGGCTGTTCGAAGTGGAGATACAGGAGGTATGTTGCTGTCAACTGATGGACTATTATCGTTCCTATTCACTATTTTCTTATTTGCTGGACTACTTTTACCTTTGTTACTTAACTTCGGATTACTCGAGTTCTTCGGAACCATGATGGTCAAAATCATGCGTCCACTATTTAAATTGCCAGGCCGCTCTTCAATTGATGCCCTTGCTTCTTGGATTGGTGACGGAACCATTGGTGTCCTATTAACAAGCAAACAATATGAAGAAGGTTTTTACACAAAAAAAGAAGCCGCTATTATCGGGACGACGTTCTCGGTTGTATCCATTACCTTCTCGATTGTTGTCATTGAACAATTAGGATTAGGAAAGTACTTCATCCCTTATTATGCGACGGTTGTTCTATGTGGGATTGTATTGGCCATTATCATGCCTCGTATTTATCCATTATCTCGTAAAAAAGAAGAATATATCGATGGTCGCCCATATGACGAGAATGCAGAATCTTTGCCAGAAGGTTATAACGTAGTAAGTCACGGCTTGGAAAATGCGTTGACTACAGCAAACAAGAACCGTTCTATCGTGCATTTTCTTTCGGACGGCATAAAAAATGTTCTAGATATGTGGATCGGAGTTGCGCCTGTCGTCATGGCATTTGGTACGATTGCATTGATGCTCGCAACTTATACGGATGTGTTTGTTTGGCTAGGAAAACCATTTGAGCCTTTGTTAATGGTCCTTGGTATTCCTGAAGCGGCTGTAGCGGCACAAACGATGGTCGTTGGTTTTGCCGACATGTTCCTGCCTTCGATTTTGGGTAGTCAACTGATTGAATCTGAAATGACTCGTTTTGTGATTGCTACCACTTCTGTTATTCAGTTAATCTACATGTCTGAAGTTGGTGGATTGTTACTTGGTTCTAAAATCCCTGTGAACTTCTTCGATTTAGTTGTTATTTTTGTTCTGCGTACAGTGATTGCATTACCAATCATCGCTGTCGTAGCTCATTTATTGTTCTAATTCATACACAAAGGCAAAGTGGCTTCCCTCACTTTGCCTTTTCTTATTTCTATAGATAATCTCAGTTCAAAAGCATGTAAACTTGGTTAAAAAGAGACAATTCTCAAAATCGGGTGTTTATCGCTCAAACTGAGGACTTTATCGCTCAGAATCGCCTCATTGCCAAGTTTACTTGTTGAAACTGATTCAGCAGCGTAGCGAAAACCAAAGCATAGCGTGGCGCATCTTCAAACAAAAAAGCTGTTTCTTTGGTTGCTCAAGGCAACTTTAGAAACAGCTTTTTATGTTTATTTTCTCGCTAATTTTTCCAACATGTCTGCTGTCATTGCGTCTAGATCATATTGTGCTTTGAAACCCCACTCGTTTTTCGCAGTGGTCGCATCAATTGCATCCGGCCAGCTATCTGCGATGGTTTGACGAACTGGATCCACTTCGTACGATAATTCGAACGTTGGAATGTGTTTGCGAATCGATGCTGCAATTTGTTCCGGTTCAAAACTCATTGCAGTTACGTTGAAAGCATTACGATGCTCAAGTTTTGAAGCATCCGCTTCCATTAAATCAATGATTGCTTGCAATGCATCAGGCATATACATCATATCCATATAAGTTCCTTCTGCAATATAAGATGTATATTTACCTTCTTCTAACGCTTTATAGTAAATATCAACTGCATAATCCGTTGTTCCACCACCTGGTGCGGTTACATACGAAATGAGGCCCGGGAATCGAACGCCACGCGTATCCACGCCAAACTTGTGGAAATAGTAATCACATAGCAATTCACCCGCTACTTTGTTCACCCCGTACATGGTCGTCGGACGTTGTAATGTGTCTTGAGGGGTATTTTCTTTTGGCGTTGAAGGACCGAATGCCCCAATTGAACTTGGTGTAAAGAATTGAAGTCCCAGCTCGCGTGATGTCTCAAGAGCATTCATCAAACCACCCATATTCAAGTTCCATGCAAGTAACGGTTTCGCTTCCGCCGTTGCCGACAACAAGGCAGCCATATGCATCATCGTATCTGCACCAAAGTCTTTCGCAAGTTTGAACATTCTTTCCTTGTCCATTACATCCAGTAATTCAAATGGACCATTTTCAGTTACTGGTGAATCCACTTTGCGAATATCTGTCGCCATGACATTGTCCGCGCCGTATATTTCACGTAATCTCACAATTAATTCCGAACCAATTTGACCTAATGCACCGGTTACAATAATCTTTTTCAATTTAATTTCCTCCGTTCCAATTAAACAACTGTACGCTCCAAAAATACATGTTATTTCAATAAAACATTGATATAAGTGACTTTTATCTCTTCTTCATTATAGTTTGTTCCTTGTAAAAGCACAACAAGCCTTGAAGTAATTGAGTATTCACAAAATTAAACTACGCATACAGACTGTGGTTAAATAGCATTGGGATATGTAGATGATATATTCTTTTGTTAATGAAAATGGTGAACTCCTTCCAAATATATAAATAGAAGGTCTTACATTTTGATATAATGATCATAAAAAGGAAGTAAGCATTATGAATATATTCCGTCTCAGTTTTACTTTTATCGTAGGTTTCATCCTTGCAACATTTTTATTTTTCTTGGATCTCCAACTGTGGGTCATCATTTTAACTATGTTTATCTTTTTCTTGGCCTTTGTGGTTCTGCCACAAATATTTACTGCTTACCGTTCGAATAACATAAAATCGATTGAGAAGTTTTTGAAGGCGAATAAGAAGAACCCTCTTTTTGCGTATCCACTTGCCACGGCAGGCGGGAATCATGTAGAGATGGAGGAGAGTTTACGCGCCATACTTGCTAAACACAAACAACCTTATATGCAAAATGTCTACCATACCATTCTTGCATTGCATTTGGACAAGATTGAAACCGCAAATACATATGCACAAAAAATCGATAAAGAACCTTTGAAATCGTATTACGCAGCTTTCATCGCTGCCAAAAAAGGGGATTTTGAAGAAGCTTCTCGCCACGAAGAAAACGTGAGTGTGGAATGGATGCTTCACGCATTGCATGCACTTTATGCACATGAAAAAGGACAACACTCGGTATTCGAAACCGAAGCCCAAAAGGCAATTGACGAATCACGTGGTGTTCAAAAGTTTATTTTGGTTCATTCTTTTAAGAATATGTAAATGATTCGTGGACCACGCTGATACTTCGCGTGGTTTTTTTGTGGTGGATTAGGAGGATATTGGATAGTTAATTAAGTCGCGCAGTTAGTTGATCAGGTTACCGTGAAAATTGATCAAGTTGGACCTTTAGTTGATCAGGTTACCGTGACAGTTGATCAACTTGGACCTTTAGTTGATCAAGTCAGCATGTTCACAAGGTGTGAGCACTTTTCGATGTATGTCGGGGCAGCCTGGTACTTTACATGCGGTTCCGTCCAGATTTACGTTGACTTTGCCGATTTTCTCGGCTATCCGTCGTGCTTCTTCTCGCAGTTACGGAACATGGATACCTACTCCATTGACTAATTCATTCATATCTTAGCGGACACGGTTTGAAGCTTATTGACATGAAAAAACACCCGAATGCACCTTCACATTCGAGTGTTCATTTTGATTGTCTAGCTCCAAGCACCAGCCCACACCTTTCAGACCATCATGCCAGAGAAGGCTTTCGATTCAGGTAATCCAGCGCCAGAGCCGGATTAGAGTGGACTGTTACACTTTTCATGGTGCTGGGCTAAGACGGTGCTTTCAACATTTCTATTTAATAACGCCGAGTTCTTTCCCTACTTTTTCATAGATGGCAATGGCATCGTCCAGCATTTGTTTTGTATGTGCTGCGGTTGGCATGTTACGCACACGGCCTGCCCCTTTTGCTACAGTTGGGAAGACGATTGATTTTGCATAGACGCCTTCTTCAAACAAACGTTTAGAGAATTGTTGGGTTAACTTTTCATCGCCGATGATACAAGGAGTGATTGGCGTTTCAGATGCCCCGATGTTGAATCCTAATTTGTCGAGACCCGCTTTTAAGTAATCACCATTTTCCCATAGCTTATCGTGAAGCTCCGTTGAGTCGATGATCATTTGTAGAGCTGCTGTAATTGCTGCTACGTCACCTGGTGGGACAGCCGTAGAGAATAGGAACGGACGTGAACGGACTTTTAACCAGTCAATTAATGATTGTTTACCGGCAACATATCCACCGACAACGCCAACCGCTTTGGACAATGTGCCCATTTGGAAATCGATGTCTTTTTCCAAGCCGAAGTGTTTGACTGTCCCTTTACCTTTACCTGTCACACCTGATCCATGTGCATCGTCGACGTATGTAATTAAGTCGAACTCTTTCGCAATTTCAACAATTTCTGGAAGTTTGGCAATGTCACCGTCCATAGAGAAGACGCCGTCAGTGATGACCATTACTTTGTTATATAGACCAGATTCTTGTGCTTCTTTTGCTTTGGCACGTAAATCTTCCATATCAGAGTGTTTGAACGCGATGATTTTCGCTTTTGATAAACGACACCCATCAATGATTGAAGCGTGGTTTAATTGGTCAGATAAAATCGCATCGTTTTTATCCATGACTGCCGAGATGGCTGCCATATTACAATTGAAACCAGATTGGTAGGAAATCGCTGCTTCGGTGCCTTTGAATTCAGCCAATTTCTCTTCCAGTTTTACATGCAGGTCAAGCGTTCCGTTAATTGAACGAACAGCACCTGCTCCCACTCCATATTTATCAATGGCTTCTTTTGCAATGCGCTTAAGTTCTTCGTTAGTTGCTAATCCTAAATAGTTATTTGAAGATAAGTTAATCAGTTCTTTCCCGCTAACTTGAATGGTAGCTCCGTTCGGTCCTTCTACTGGATCAACTTCGTTATATAAACCTTGATCTCGTAGTTCTTTCAAGTTTTCTGTTAAAAAAGCATCTAATACGTTAGACATATTGCATCTTCCTTTCAAGGCGAATATCTTGCCACAGAACCTCATGATCTGGACACGCTCTTTCTTATAATCTTTTCCATTTTATCATAAGCTATTCATGAATGCGTAATTTGCATGAAGCGAGCTTAAAGAAGTGACTACACAGGAATAGCGAACACAAAAACACTCAACCAATAGGCAGAGTGTTTTCACGTAATAATTCTAAAAGTAATAACCAACGCGCTGCTTTATTCTACTTCATGAACTTTTACAAATACGGTTCCAAATAGGCTGTCACCTATATAGGCATCTAACTTCCACATTCCGCCTTCGGGCAATGACATGTTGGAAGGTGCATGTCTGTCTGCCCCATTATTTGCTCCACCTAGCCCACCTTCATACACAAGTATTTGTTCGACACCACTTTCGTGTGTGCCCATAACTCTCAAGTCTCCATCAAACTTGTTTTCGTCTCCCCAAAAATGCCACATATATTTTTGTTTTTTATTTGGATAAAATCTTGATACGTCATCTTCATTGTCGTAAATAAAACCTACATGTCCTTCTTCCCCAATCATAGTGTAACCACCCGCTTCAAATAAAGGACTTTCATTCCTATTCGGTTCCTTACTTTCAGTGGCTTCCACTACACTGTTTGATTTTGAAATATGAATGAATGATTGGTCGGAAACTTCATTTAGATATCCTTTTAATGCAATTGATATTCCATCGACATTTACCTTGCTTTGATCAAAAATGGAGGAAGGGACTTCTGATTCAACTACAGCAACCTGTCCTGGCGATATTTCTTTATTAATGTCTATGGAAACTTTAAAGGGATTTCCTTTTAAACCATTTGAAATATTTATATCGTGGCTTAGCAACATGGTCGATTCCAAAAGAGGATACTTGGAATTGTTCTTTACTTCAATAACATATTTGTGATCTCCCTCGTTTACTTCTTCTTCATTCTGGATGGTGATTTTAATTTGTTCCGCTTCGGCTAGGTACGGGTTGGCATTCTTGAATTCCGAACCTGCTAGTTCACTGTTTTGTATGTTGCTTTTCCCATCACTGATGAAAGTTAGACTAAGTATGAATACGATAATGGCTGTAGAGGCTAAAACTGTCCAATAAACCGGATGGAAATGCCTTTTGTTCCGATTCCTATGTTCAATTTTCTCTAGAATTTCATTTTTCTCGTCATTCCTGAATTCTACATTCTCTTCCAGAAAGTTCTGCACCCTTGTTGATATTTTCTTGTCGAAATTATCCATATTATTTGCCCCCTTCAAGCTTTGATTGAAGCATTCCCTTGCCACGTAGCAACCGGGATTTCACTGTGTTTATACTGATTTCCAGCACCTCGCTGATTTCACTCATGCTCATTTCCTGATAATAATATAAAATCAGCACTTCCTTATATTTGGTTGATAGAATTGATATTTGCTTTATTATTTCTGTTGAATTAAGTCCTTGTATGTACTGGTTCTCTGCTGAATCATTTGTTTCTACTGGGAAAACCTCTGACTTATATATCATATTTTTCACGCTCCACCGTTTCCGATTGTCCTTGCATTTGTTGATGGTAATGCGGATGAGCCAAGTCTTATAACTTGATTCATGTCGGTAATTAGATAAATTTTTGTAACTAGAAATAAATACTTCCTGAATAATATCCTCGCATTCAGCCAAATCGTTGACATACAGATACGCTATCCGTTTCAATTCAGTAGCATAATCCTGTATCAACTGTGACAGAAGTTTATCTTTATCATTCTCAAAGTACATCAGATTATCTGAATTTAGATTCAACACCTTTTATCCCCTTCCTTCATCTATTAGACGATTACCATCCTGGTTTTGACCCGTAAACTAAATAAAAGATCGAGACGATTCTAAAGGAGCGGATGTGCTTCCAAATTCCTCACTGTAAGAAGCAGGCAATCTCTCTACCTATTGTAATAAAAAAAGATACCTTTAAAACTGCCGAAATTATATGTTCGGCAGTTTCCTATGATAAACAGTAGGTATAATCCTTTCTTTGGCAGACACAAAAAAAGCGAGCTCGATTTGAGCCCGCTCATGAAGATTACTTCTTTTTCGCTTTGCCATTATTCGTTTTCAATCCTACTTCATACGTAAAGTCTTGTGCATTTTTTTGACCTGGTTTAGCAGCGTATGATGTAATCATTTTCACATTCCCTTTTGTCAGGAAATTACGAACTTGCAGCGCTTCTGTTTCCGTTACGTTAAACGGATCAATCTGCACTACTTTTTGTTTGCCGTTTGCGCGCGTTTGTATCAAGGTCACTGTAAAATCGACGTACTCACCTTTTAATTCAGCAAGGGACTTGAATGCCTCAGTTGATGAACCGTCTGCTGAGAAGTCACCAAGTTGAATATTTTTGATGAACCAACCTTGTTCATTAGAGCCCCAGTCTGTCAGGTTTCTGAATGATACAAGTACATCTTTTCCAGCATATGGAGATAGATTAAACGATTCTGTTGACCAGTCTCCATTCGTTCCTGTGAAACCTGGTACATTTTCTTTGATGGTTGGATATCCTTCTTCCACAACATCAGATCGTGTATTGGCATTTTCAAGTGACGTCCATGTTTCCCCATTGTCTGTAGATACTTGAACGATTCCGAAATCCCATTGTTCTTCAATTTTGTAGAAATGCTCAAATGTCAGCGTTGGGTTTTCTGTTGGGACCTTCGCATTGAAAATTAACGCTTGATCCGCTTCATCTCCATTGTTTGCATGAAGTACTTGTTCCCCAGAAGCTTTTGGATTAGCTACCGTTGACCATTGTAATGGCAAGAAATCTACGCCATCAAATTTCAGTGAACGCACATCATTCCCAAAGTTAAACTCTTTAAAGTCTCCCCCCCAAGCTGGTACGCCTACTTTTTCAAATGTTAATGCTTTTTCGAAGTCCACTGTTTTCCCGCGAAGGTCTCCAGCAGCATTGATCGGTAATTCACGTAAATTGATACTATCAAACTTGTAATCACTGCTTACACTACTGTCATCTAAAGTAAGAGCTGTCATAAAGTCTTGATATACATCCGTGAATGTTTTGTCTGAACCATAAGCCGCTAAGCGTTCATTTACAGAGGCAATCCCTTGAGACATGCCATCTGTTGCTAATTCTCGAATAAATTCTTTCCCAAATTTATCGTACATATAAAGGGTGAACAAATACGTTTGACCATAATCTGCAATGGTTTCAGGCCCAGTTGCAGCTCCTTGATGCTCATCCCAGTTTACTAACGAGTTTTCAGGATGATCCAAGTAGAAGTTAATTGAACCTTCTCCATGACCATATCCACCTAGGAACTCAGAGAAGGTAGACATCCCTTCGTTTAACCACGTTTCCTCAGAACCATCATTATCCGCTTGAATCAAATGTTGCAATTCATGAATGGTTGTTCCAAAGAATGTGTTTTCCAAGCGAGTTGCCCATGAATTCGTATCGATCGTTACAATGTTTCTATCTGTATAGTTTTCTAGTGTTTGCCAGAAGAAACCTGCTACGAAGAATGGATAGCTAGGATTATTCCACCCTTCATCTCGAATGTTGTCAACTAACATAATTACTTTGTCTGATCCTTCATAGTATCCTTTTGGAACTGCTCCTATATCAACTAAACCAGCATTAGAACCATCCAATGCATCTGGTGTACCGAAGAACTCGGTAGCTTTCGGGTATATATTCGAGTCAAATTCATCTCGTAATTTATCTACTTGAGCTTGTGTCACAACATCGGCAGGTTTCGGGTTATTTGGGCCGTAAGCTAAATCGTCCGCTACCCAAATTTCAACATTGTCTCCGACACTGCGTAAAGTGAATTTCTTAAATGCTAGATTGCGATTCAAGAATGATTTCGTCCCACCATCAAAAGTAAACGGGCTTTCTACTGTAGCTGAATTCTGGCCATGACCAGTTTCATCTTCCAATTGACCTGCTTGAGCTTTTAGTCTCTCTTCTGCTTGCTCCAGAAAACTTTCATTTTGAGAAATATTTTGCAAATATTGATCAATATCCACTCGATCTCCATATTTTGCGGTGTTAAAATTTTCATATGGGCTTGTTGTTTCTACTGGAGCTGCTGTTGCGGCTGGTGCGAATAATGATGCTGCAAGAGCTCCTGTAGATAAAATTGAAAATAACTTCTTTTTACTCAACTGAATTTCCCCTCTCGGCTACTATACTGACTAATAATAGATTTGAGGTTAAGTGTAACACTTGTAATAAATCTGAAGAATACGATTATTGAATCAATTATACGAGGTGGTATTATCTATCTTTTGGAATAGTTCTTCCTCAATTTCTTGCCATTTATAGTTATTTACACACGCATCCAAAGTCTCTCTGACGGTTTCATCATCGGTAAAATGGACCTGTAAATACTCCGTTGCATGCAGGATTTCTTCACGATATCGAGCAACTATGTCATCCACCACTAGCTGTTCTTTTTCGTTCAATTCCCGGAATTTTTTCACATCGTAAATTTCGTCTCCCGGACGTTCGGGCTCGTATTCATGCGGACTAGTGCTATCAAAAATAATTGTTTGGAGCTCTGGGAGCCACACATAATCAATGCTGCTACAATCCAGTCCGCACCAGCCCCACTGAGTATCAAGGCCTAGACTCTCTGCTTTCTCCGCAAAACTCTTCATTAGCGTGGATTTACCCCCACCTGGAAACCCTTTGATGAAGATGCGTCTTTTGACCCCTTTAGTTAGGGATGCGAAATGATCTTTTGCTCCAAGTGGCGTTAATGTTCCCATAAGTCGGTGTGTTCGGTGAGGTGTTTTATCAAATTGCAGGGTTGAAAATGTCGTGTCGAACAATTTTTTCGCTTGTTCATCAAATCCATTCCAATCCATTCCTGATACATATGGAAGTTCCCATTCATCATGAATGTTTTTGGCATTGGTCATCGTCTGTAACGCTTTAGCTAACCACTGTTCACTATGAATCACTTTTTCTCTTATAAATCCACCATGTATGCGTAAGTTCAGTTCATCATAGGCTTCATAAAATGACACGACATGATGGACACTGCCATAATATTTCGGTTCGAATGACACCGGATGTGAAGCCTGCAAAAATAAGACGCGGAGCCCCTTAACATAGGTAGCTTCAATGATCTCTGTGTGTAATGGATCGTAAAACCACTCAATATCATACCCACGTTTTACATAATGAAAGCCGACTTGCTTAAACAACTCCGATAATTTGAATGTTGGAGGAGATTTGATATAAAACACTTTTTGGGCTTCATTAATTAAGTCACCATAGATATTTTTCATTCCTTGGCCAGTAAAAGCTCGCCCAAATTGATGCGTAATTGTTCCGTTCATAGTCTCATTCCTTTCATTGTTTTAACTCATCTAGTGTATGAATGGACACCTGAAAACATGAAAAAAAGTGCACACCGAAGTGTACACTTTTGAACTTACATGGGGTGTTAAATTATGATGTTCTTTATCATGCATTTGCGCTGCCGCACGTTCCGCATGAGCCAACAAGTATGAAGACCGCATACTTGTGGGTCTCACGCTTCACGCTCTTGCGGCCGTGTAGGCGCAAATGCACTCTTCTTCTTTTCTAACCACAAGTAGTATTCTTTAACATAGCCAATAATAAAAGCTGAGTGAGTGCTCAGTTGTAATTATCGTGGGTCACGTAGGAATAATTGAGGATGACGTAAGAAAATAACGAAATTACGTAGGAATTATCGTCGTTCAGGTAGGAAACTCCCCTTTATTGGCAAATTTTAAATAACAAAGCTGTACTAAACTAACCTGTCCTTTATCGGGCATTTGCGCTGCCGCACGTTCCGCATGAGCCAACAAGTATGATAGAACACATACGTGTTGTTCTCATTCTTCACGCTTTTGCGGCCATACAGGCGTAAATGCACTCTCTCGATTCTAATTCGATTTGGGAAGCGTTCTTTAACATAGTCATATATTAAAAGACCTCTCAATAGAGGTGGCCACCGAAAAAGTCTATAAAGTCTAACTTAAGCGAGCCTTTCCCGATAAATCAAGGAAAGGCTCGCTTCTAATTTGTATACACTGTACTGAATTGTCTAGGCAGAACAGCGTTGGGGCCTTTAAGTGCTAGCCGAAGCAAGAAGACGGGCAGTGCTCTACTTCCTGGCTTCTCGCGGGAGTCATCCACAAAGCGACAAAGCATTATTAGACAGTTTCTTTTAATAAAGCATCATCACAAAAGAATTTACACTTTTATCGTTGAGGAGCGGCTACTTGTTGTCTTTCAATGCATTTTTGTAACCTTGCTTGAGACCATGGCAACGTCATCTGAACAATTTGACCAAGACATAACGCGACGAGAATTGTGCCAATTCCTACTGGACCACCCAGCAACCAGCCGATGATGCCCACCCCAGTTTCTAGAAGTGTACGAACCCGTTTGATTGACCAGCCCGTCTTTTTCATTAATACGAGCATTACCGAATCACGAGGTCCCGCTCCAACGTTGGCTGATACATATACCCCTACACCCAGTCCCATTATTACTACACCCAGGATAAATAGGATGATCTGTCCGGCTAAATTCGATACGTCAGGAATCATCCAGTTAAAGAGATCAATAAATAACCCAATTGCAATCATATTTAACCAAGTTCCAATTTGTGGCCAACTTTTTGTTACAAGCGCTGTTCCTGTTACAAGGAGTAAACCTGTAATAATCGACCATGTCCCAATGGTCAGACCAAAATGTATATTTAAACCTACATGAAGCACATCCCACGGACTAATACCGAGTGATTGTCCCTTAATGCATAACGTAATACCGAGCGAGAATATAAGTAACCCTACAAAGAAAAATGTCCATCTCCATAAGCTTGAATTCATCTGCTCACCTTCTTCCTAAGAAAAATCCATTCACGTCATGCATGAATGGATGTAAAATCTTATAATTAGTAGTATAGCAATTAATTGTAAATTCGTGCATCAACTTAGGTTCGTTCATGTCAACGCCACATAGGTACCTAGCGTGCATGCCACCAAATCTCTTGGTTTAAGGTGAATTTGCATGCCAATCTTCCCTGCACTGACTATCATTGTGTTCAGTTCTTTTGCGGAATCGTCGATAAAAGTGGGAAACAGTTTTTTCATGCCAAGTGGTGAGCAGCCTCCCCGGACATACCCTGTTAGACCAAGTAAATCTTTCACTGGGAGCATCTCAATTTTCTTTGCCCCTGCAGCTTTTGCGGCTGCTTTCAAGTTTAATTCTTGTGCTACAGGGACCAAGAATACGAATACTTTTCCTGGTCCCGTTGTAGCCACTAATGTTTTAAAGACTTTTTCAACCGGTTGCCCAATTTTTTGTGCAACCGATACGCCATCGATTTTGCCATCTGTCACTTCATATTCGAACAACTGATACGTTACATTTTGTTGATCGAGGAAGCGTACTGCATTTGTTTTCGAGATTTTTGGAGACTTTGCCATAGAAACTTCCTCTTTCCATCAAAACATCCTTATTCTTGGTTCAATAACTTCTTCAATGCTTCTGCCATTGCCGTATTTTGCGGTTCATCTTGCTGTTTCAAGAATTTCTGTACATCTTTTTTGTTCGCTTTTGCTCCACCTGATGATTCACGTCGCTTTTCAAAGGCTGACAATTTTTCACGATGTCCACATTTACAAACAAAGATTTTGCCTTCTCCTTCTCCGCGCATCTCTAACTTTTTATGACACACCGGACAACGAGCGTTGGTTTGCATCGCAACATTCTTTTTGTAGCCACATTCACGATCTTGACAGACCAGCATTTTCCCACGCTTGCCGTTTACTTCGAGCAAGTTCTTGTTACAAGTTGGACAAGTTTTTCCTGTGACGTTATCATGCTTGAATTTTTGCTCGCTTTGTTTGATCTGAGTTACGACTTTCTTCGAGAACATGACCATGTCTTTCATAAATTGCTCTTTTTTCATGGTGCCTTTGGCAATTTTCGTCAATCGTTGTTCCCACTCGCCTGTTAATGATGGGGATTTCAAATCGTCTGGCACTAATTCTAAGAGCTGTCTGCCTTTCGATGTTGTGTAAATATCTTTGCCTTTTTTTTCAATGACAAAGCTATTAAACAACTTCTCGATAATGTCCGCACGTGTTGCTACGGTACCAAGTCCGCCTGTTTCAACGGCCGTTTTGATAATATCCTTTGATTCTCCCGCCATAAATGATGAGGGGTTTTCCATTGCTGCAAGTAAGGTCCCTTCGTTGAAGCGTGCTGGCGGTTTTGTTTCACCCGTCGTCATGGTGATGGCACGCAGTTCAATTGTTTCTCCTTTTTGAACAGGTGGTAAGGTACTGTCATGATCCTCATCATGATCTTGTTGGTACACTTTTTTCCAGCCTTCATCTCTTACAGTCTTACCTTTTGCCGTAAATGTTTCGCCCATCACATCCAGTGTGATGATGGTTTGGTCGAATGCATACGGCGGTAAGAACACGGCTAAAAATCGCTTGACGATCAAGTCATATAGTTTTCGTTCTTTGTCCGATAAATTCTGCATAACCGGTGATTCTTCAGTTGGAATGATTGCATGGTGATCGCTTACTCGAGCGTCATCGATTACGCCTTTTTGCGGTAGCACATTATTTGAACGTAATATTAGGTTTGTCGCTGCGCGATACGGTTGTAAATCAACTGCTTTCACACGGTCTTTTAAGGTCGACTTCATATCACTCGTTAAGTGCTTAGAGTCTGTTCGTGGATATGTAACGATTTTATGACGTTCATAGAGTGCTTGCAATGTGGATAATGTTTCTTTTGCAGACCACCCAAAAATGCGATGTCCTTCTTTTTGAAGTTCTGTTAGATCGAATAATGCAGGCGCTGACTGTTTTTTAGGTGTTGTTAAGACAGAAACAATTTTTCCATCTTTTGCTTTGTCCAGTTTTTCCAATACTTGATCCACTTGATTTTTATTAAAGTTGCTCGTTTGTTTATTTGCCCCGAAAGCCCAAGTATAGGTGGCATCTTTTGTTAAAGCTTGTAAGCCGTAATAGGTTGTTGCTTTAAAATCACGGATTTGTTTCTCACGTTCTGCAATCATCGCAAGAGTCGGTGTTTGTACACGACCTGTGGATAATTGTGCATTGTATTTTACAGTTAATGCACGCGTGGCGTTGATTCCCACTACCCAGTCAGCTTCAGCTCGTGCCACTGCTGCTTCGTATAAATGTTCATACTCTCGTCCGTCTTTTAGTTCACGGAATCCTTTTTGAATCGCTTGATCCGTGACTGAAGAAATCCATAAACGCTTGACTGGCTTACGACTTTTTGCTTTTTCTAATATCCATCGTGCCACCAATTCGCCTTCACGGCCGGCATCCGTTGCGATAATGATTTGGTTCACATCTTGGCGATTGAGTTGTGCTTTTACTGCGTTAAATTGTTTCATTGTTTGCTTGATCGGCACTAATTTGAATGGTTGTGGCAAAATCGGTAAATCTTCCAGTTTCCATTCTTTATAACTATTGTCGTATTGTTCTGGATCGGCGTGCGTCACTAAGTGCCCGAGTGCCCAGGTCACAATATATTGAGTACCTTCTAAAAAGCCGTTTCCTTTTTTATGACAACCGAGGACGCGAGCGATATCGCGTGCTACGGATGGTTTTTCTGCTAATACTAATGATTTCGACAAATTTGTCCACCCCTCTCTTACTGTAAGTCCATTATAACGGATGGACGACTTTTTCTCTCCATTAACTGCCGCCGGTTGAATAGGCGAAAGGGGAAAGGTTAAGTTTAATCGGCATTAAGCGAGATTTAATCGGTTTCGCTCAATTATCCCAGACAAAAAAACACTTCGCAATCTCTTGCGAAGTGGCATAGCTAAATTTTAATGTTCATCCAGTGTTTCTTTGGATAAGTTCTTGCCCATTTCAGCATATTGCACAAATACGCGAGCGAGTTCTCTCAATCGATCATGTACATCTTGATCGACAATGACGTTGCCTTCTCCAAAATGATTGGCCGTCGTGTATACGTAATTCGGTGTAACGAGACAGCGGAAGTAATCCAATATTGGTTTCAACTGATTCTCGATTACTAAGTGATGTTGATACGTGCCTCCATTTGCGACAATTGACACTGGTTTGTACCGCATCGTGCGTGGATGTAAGAGATCAAATGCATTTTTCAATACTCCTGGTATGGATCCTTGGAAAATGGGTGTAGCTAAAATATAGCCTTCCGCCTCTTCAAATTTACGTACGAGCAAACGCATGTCATCGTTATATTCACCAAGTGGACGGCCATCCACAAACTGATGATCAAACTCCGCAAGTTTCATGATTTCAAGATCCAAATTACTATTTAATTGTTCAATATATACTTTCACTTGATCGAGAATGGCTCCTGTTTTAGAGCCAATAATCGTCCCGTCTATGAGCAAAATTTTCATGTCCATCCTCCTTCAAACACTTTACTATATTGGTATTGTATCAAAAAGAACGCCTTTGACTATGCACGGTGCTCCACAGCGCCCTAATTTCATCCTTTTGACGGAGATGGTTTCGCACGATTGGCTTTCAATCGATCTTGGACTTTCAAGATTTCCTTTGTTGGTGGAGTTAAGCTGACCACCGTATCGCCAGGTCCACCTTTTAGTTCTGTATTCGGCAAATAGAATTCAAGATCGCCATTTTCTTTCAGGATATATAAAAGCAAGGTGTCTTCCTCTCGTTCGTGCAGGTACTGTGTATATGGGTATTGTTCGGTAATCGCGGTTTTGCGAATCACGTCGCCACGGCTGATTCGTCCATTCAGATGATAGTATGTCATATTTTGATTGAACAGGATGCATCCGGCCAGCGATTGATTGTATTTGCTTTTGGCCCCATGATGGAGGGCTATTTGATACAAAGATTTACGTTCGAGTTCGTGCACGAAATTCGAGCAGACTAGGGCATTGTAAGAATCGGATTCTGTCGCGGCAATCAGCACTGGATATGGTGTCAGATCGACATGGTACTCGTGTTGTTCGGCTATCACTTCACCAACCGCTGTCATCAGTCCGAAGTTGCGTGCATCACTCAATCGTTCAAAAGAATTATCCATGATTAATACATTATGGTTTAAATCCTGAAGCGACTTCGCCAATTCCGTGGTGAATGGATTTCCACCGATAATTAACACACCTGGGCAATCAGAACAGGCTAGATCCAGCTTCTTCGCGAACCATCCAATCGTGAATCCGTGTGCGACAACTGTGGAGAAAACGAGTGCGAGCGTCAAGGCGGTTATGATTTCTGCATCCTCGTATCCTTTTTCCATCAGGACATTCGTGAAGTACCCCGACACCGTTAATGCAACAATTCCTCGTGGGGCAATCCACCCCATCAATGTTTTTTCTTGATTTGTAAGGTCCGTGCCAATTGTGGATAACCAAATGGATAACGGACGCACGATAAATAACATCGACGCGACAAATATGATAATCTTCCAATCAAACATGCTAAGTAACGTTTCGGGGCTTAATGACGCGGTCAGCATGACAAAAATACTCGAGATCAATAAGACGGAGATGTTTTCCTTGAATTGTCTCATCTCCTGGATCGAGGCAATGCGCATATTGGCCATCACCATTCCCATTGCTGTGACTGCCAACAACCCGGTTTCGTGTATGATTTCATCGGACAGGACAAACAGGAACAGGACCACCGCAAAAACAACTGGCGACTTCAAAAACTCTGGAACATTGCCCCGCTCAAACATCCACCCAATCCCACGACCTGCACCTACTCCGAGTAGAATGGCAAGGACGCTTGCACCAGCGAACAGCAGCAATGTATCCAATGTTACATCTTTATTAATAAATTGAATGAATTCAAATGCAGACACGGCTAAGAGGACACCCACCGGATCGACCACAATGCCTTCCCATTTCAGGATTGCTGCAGGTCTGGTCTTCAGTTTGGCCTGTTTCAGTAGAGGCAAAATCACGGTAGGTCCCGTGACGATAAACAATCCACCCAGGACAAACGCAACAGCCCAGGACAACCCGACCAAATAATGGGCCGCAATCGCCCCTGCAACCCATGCAATAAAGGCACCTAACGTAACGATTCGGAGTAACGGCTTGCTAAATCCGCGTATTTCCCTAAGATCTAGGTTCAAGCTTCCTTCAAATAAGTTAATCGCAACTGCGACGGAAATGACGGGTCCGTATAAATCGCCAAAGCTTTCCTGTGGCTTGATCAACCCGAAAATCGGACCCACCAGCAATCCCGCAATCGCCATGAGGACAATAGCCGGAATTCTTAATCGCCAGGCGAACCATTGCGAAACGACTCCGAGGAAAATCACGAACATCAATTCAAATAATAGAGAATCGAACATGGAATCACCTCATGTTACTATTCTGCCTTATTTAATTTGAGCCATACTATCCGATTCATAAATCGCAACGGATTCTGATGACGCATCCAGTGCGATTTGCAACATTGAAAATGCCACTTGTTCCGCTTCGATGGCACAGTATTTTTTCAATGGTCCAATAAAAACAGGTTTCAGAATCTTCATGGCAAACTCTCCAATACGCTCACCCAATCGAAATTCTTGTCGCACTCCTAGTAATAATGATGGTCTAAAGATCGAGACTGTTGGAATTGAAAGACTTGCTAGTTTTTCTTCCATCGTTCCTTTGACACGGTTGTAATAGATTTTTGATTGACTATTTGCTCCCATTGCAGAAATAACTAGGACGTGTTTGACGCCTTGTGCCTTAGCATATTTTGCCATTTGAATAGGTGCGATTAAATCCACTTGTTCAAATGCTTCTTTTGAGCCTGCTTTTTTTATCGTTGACCCTAAGCAACAAAAGAAATCATCTACTCCTTCAAAATCACTTTCCGTTACTTGATTGAGATTTTTTATTTTCGTCTTCAATTTGGGATGGCTATAGGGTACTGCTTTTCTCACAATGATCGTTACTTTTTCATAGGCGTCATTTTCACATAGGAATTTAACTAGGTGGGAACCCGTTAATCCAGATGCACCTGCTACCATCGCTGTTTTTTGTCCCATGTTCATTCCTCATTTCTCAAATTCTAGTAGGTGTAGTTTATCACAGAAATAAGCAAATTCTGAACATTTACTCATACTGTGTATAATCTTCCCATACGTTAAATAGAAGATGAAAGGTGGGAATGAAATGAACAACCAAATTCAACAAAAAACCATTTTATTTACGATTGGACGTGCCGGCTATCCTCTCACGAGATGTCTTACTCTCGCGAAGTTACTGGCTTCTCATCGCATTCTATTCGCGGCTCAGGAAAAACAAAAAGTGGTTCTTCAAACGCTTGATCAACAGGGGTTTGCCCCTCTCTCATATGCAAGAAATGCAGATTTAAAGAAACTCCTTACAGAATATGAACCCGATGTCGTCATTTCAGATGGTTTAGATATGGACATTGATGAAGGCAGACTACTCTCTTCCCTCGTTCCAATTACACTGCATTTCGATGATTTTGGTGAAGGTGGCAAAGTGGCGACACGTGTCATCCAGTCTTTATACCATGAAAATCGGGAGCAATCGCCTTCTCATTATATATTGGGTCCGTCCGGGTTTGTTATTCCCGAAGAATTAGAGCCTTATGCCAATTCGGGTTTAGGACCAGGACCAACTCTTCCACTCCCCCATGTCGTCGTGACGTTTGCAGGGGAAGACGTGGATAACTTGTCGTATCGAACTTTACGTCACTTGTTACACTTGCAAATTCCACTTGCTATTACAGTCGCTCTTCATTCAAGTTATTCTCATAGCCGTGATGATTTGAAATTAATGGCGTTAGGACGCAAGCAAACGCGTATCGTTGAGTGTGATGATCCCATTCAACTCATTAGCGAATCTAATCTTGTGGTGTGCGATGCGAGTTATACCCCGTATTTCGTTGCTGTTATTGGTAAGCCTTGTATTGTCATAGCTGAGGATGAAAAAGAAGCGCAGCATGCATTTCCTAGAGAATCAAATGGCTTTATATATTTAGGGCTTGGTCGTAAGTTAAAACAATCCCACTTGCAAAATGCCGTAATGGAGACGATTCTTCATCCACATCGCAGTCAGCGTGCAGTGAAAAAGCAATTAGCCTTTAAATTGACAGCGAACAATGGGAATATGCAACTATTATTAGAAAAAATCCTCAAAGAAGAAGCGCGAGAAATCACCAGATGACTCCATCCTGTGATACAATAGGTGAAAAAAGAGGAGTTTCTCTTACATGACGTCACAACAAATACAACAACAAATTGCCGAATTGAAAAATGATTATATACGTTTGCAAGGCGACATGGAAAAACTAGAGTCCACTGGACATCCGACCATGATTGAACAAGCCGAACAACGTTTAGCAAATATGGAAGTACAACTCGCAGAACTAAACAAAAAGCTCGCGGCGCTGTAACAAGCCTGCGAGCTTTCTTTATGGAGGAATGGAAACATGGCATTATTGACAGTTGAAAATCTCGGTCACACATTTGGTGATCGCACACTATTTAAAGACGTATCATTCCGCTTAATCGAAGGCGAACATGTAGGGCTAGTAGGTGCGAACGGTGTTGGTAAATCAACATTGATGAGCATCGTAACTGGCGAACTCATTCATGATACAGGTAAAGTAGAATGGCTCCCTGGAACTCATTATGGATATTTGGATCAACATACACGTTTAGAACAAGGTCGTTCTATGCGCGATACGTTACGTGATGCGTTCTTGCCTCTTTACAAAAAAGAAGCAGAAATGAATGAAATCACGGGCAAAATGGGTGAAGCATCACCTGAAGAATTAGAAGAATTACTTGAGCAAATGGCAGATATTCAAGATGCATTGGATGCCGGTGATTTTTATACACTTGATATGAAAATCGAAGAAATCGCACGTGGTCTTGGTTTGGATGCAATTGGCCTAGAACGTCCTGTATCGGCTCTTTCAGGTGGTCAACGCACGAAAGTATTACTAGCTAAATTGCTTCTTGAAAAACCGAAAGTATTGCTTCTTGATGAGCCTACCAACTATTTGGATGAAGAGCATATTGGCTGGTTAACGAATTATTTAAAGAATTACCCGCACTGTTTCCTACTCATTTCACATGACACGGAATTCATGAACGGAATCGTGGATGTCATTTTCCAACTGGAATTTTCAAAGCTTTCTCGCTATACGGCTTCTTACGAGAAGTTCCTCGAGCTTGCTGAGATTAACAAACGTCAACATATCGATGCATATGAAAAGCAACAAGATTTCATTAAAAAACAAGAAGACTTTATCGCTAAAAACAAAGCACGTTACTCGACTACCGGTCGTGCCAAATCACGTCAAAAACAACTGGATCGCATTGAGAGAATTGACCGTCCAGAAACAGCAGCAAAACCTCAATTCAGTTTCAAAGAATCTCGCAGTCCGAGTCGCTATATTGTAGAAGCAGAAAACTTATTGATTGGCTATGATAAGCCGTTATTACCACCTCTATCGTTTTCAATCGAACGTGGCGAAAAAATCGCCCTTGTTGGGATGAATGGTGTGGGTAAATCAACCTTACTCAAAACCATGCTCGGCAAAGTGCCTGCACTTGGTGGAAATGTAACTCGTGGAGATTTCCTATCCATCTCATACTTTGAACAAGAAGTAAAAGCAGATAATGTTACGCCGATTGAAGAGATCTGGAAAACGTATCCGAGTATGGAACAAAGCCAAGTACGTGCTGCATTAGCACGTACCGGTTTGAAAAACGAACATATCTCCCGCCCAATGAACAGTTTAAGCGGTGGTGAACAAGCCAAAGTACGTCTATGTAAATTGATGATGGAAGAAAGCAACTGGATGCTTTTCGATGAGCCGACCAACCATTTAGACATCCACGCAAAAGAAGAACTCAAGCGCGCAATGACTGAATACAAAGGAACGATTGTATTAGTCAGCCACGAACCTGAATTCTATGAAGGTCTAGTTACAAAAGTTTGGAATGTTGAAGACTGGTTCCAAACTGGCGTGCAAGAAAAAGACGAGGATAATTGATTAAAGGCCGCTGACATTCAGCGGCCTTTTTTTAGTGGGCTGTTGGGTTATTCGCGTTCATTTTGGTTTCTACCCGTTCACGTTGTGTTTATTCCCGTTCAACTATGGTTTATTCCTGTTCACTCAGTTTCTCCCACAAAAAAACCCCTCAAAAGAAGTGTGAGGGGACTAATTGGTTTCTGGTGTTCTGATAGAGTATGGCTCGCATCAAACTAAAGCATTACCGCTGGTGATTGGTACATCACATCTTTAGAGAACTCCCCCATGGGGCAATTGCCACCATTTAAAAGGTTGTTATTTTCACTGCTTTTTGGAGTGTGTAGATGAAACGTTGCCACTTTGTGGTTTCATCTTGGAATTTTTCCAAGTCCACTGTATACATGGCATCTTCGTTTTTCCAAAGACGTTCAAAATAATCTTCCATTTGTGCGACTAATTCGCTGTCATTTGGTGCGATTACCCGTAAATTATTTTCAAGGTTGTAATCATCTAATGTTCGTTCTGTATAGTTCGCAGAGCCACTTGATATTATCGTCTTGTCGTCGGATTGAATCCAGATGGCTTTCGTATGGTATTGACCGACTACGGTATTGTACCAACGAACGTTTATTTTGCCTTTTGAATCTTCAACCATTTCTTGAACGACCGGTCGATTCGGCATGCCTGATTTTTCTTGACCAAATGAGTTTTTATTTGGATCCAAGATCATATTGACTTCAACTCCGCGATTTGCCGCATCAATCAATGCGTTAACAATGTCGCGTTTAGCAATGAAGAACATCCCAAGCCAAATTTTATCGCCTTCATTTGTTTTCGCCAAATCTGAAAGTAGTGCATCCAAGATTTTTTTCTCGGTTATATATTGAACTTCGTATTCCCCTTCTTCCTTCTCTTCTTCAATTCGAGGAAGTTTGGGTCCACCAGAAAATATGGAAACGGCTTCTTCCGACTCTAAAATGTCATTTATTATTTGGCCTGTTACTTTCAATGCGATATTGCCATGGAATCCACTCGCATCGTGTGCATTTGACGAAGTGATCATGGCCTCGTTGTCAGTCACTACTGCTTTTCGGTGATTGGCCTTGATATTCAATAGTTTCATATACGAGGCTATTGTCATTTTCGGTGCATCACTCGCCATCGCATTATCAATCCAACCTTCTCCCCCAATATCAAACCATTGGAATATTGTACGATAAATTCCAGAATAAATTGGTGTAGAGTCACGCAATTGATCTAAATCGGTATACACAATTTCGACTCCCGCTTCTCGCATCTTTTTGAACCATTCATTTTCGTAAGAACCATATCCACGATTAAGTGGATCTGTGATAAACACGACTGGCATATCTGGATGTTCGATCTTTTTATTAACTAGTTTAGTAGTAATGGTATCCACAATTTTGGGAAAGTCTTCTTTCTGATCATAATAGCCATCAAATAAGAAAAAATCGATTACTATAAAATCTTCAGCCTCGTCGATCATGGTGTATACAGAATTAAAGATGTTGTTTTCATGAACCATTTCCGACCCTTTTTGATCTTGAGAATAGGTCAAATCGGTAACGAATTCGACCGTATCGGTTTTATGCATTTCTCCTACATATGAAATTCCAGCAGGGAGTGGTTTAAATGTATGCCATAAAATGGCGGCAATATAAATCAGCGCAAACACGCCTAAAGAACCAAGCACAATTCTTTTGCGCTTGCTCCACGGTTTACTCGGCTTGTCAGCCATTGATGTTTCCCCCTTGGCAAATGAAAATTAATCTATTATCCATTCCCTTTTTGTACAGATTACAAACCGTATTTCCTACGTGGAAGGCTATTTTTCCTACGTGACACCTCTTTTTTCCTACGTCACGATCGTTTTTTCCTACGCGACCTCCGATTTTTACAACTGAGCGATTGCTCACCTTCATGTCATTAAAAAAGTCACAGCCCTGAATGGCTGTGACTTCTATTATTATGCTGGGAGATAATCGACGGCAGCGCTGTCTGCAATTAACATCTCTTTCAAACGTTGTTTGGCACGGAATAGACGTGATTTGACTGTCCCTATTGACACCTTCATCAATTCAGCAATTTCAACGAGTGAGTATTGATGCACGTAAAAGTACAGGACTGTCGTTTTGTAGATGTTATCTAGCTCTGCTATTTTTTGTTGGACCATTTGTGATAAATCGCCTTTTTCTAAAATATCTTCCGCAGTCAGTGTTTCACTTGGTATTAAATCAAGTACAGGTACATCCAATTGTTCTGGTTGATTTAAAATATGCTTGCTGCGACGAATCGTTTTGCGATAACGATCGCGGAATGTATTCATACAAATAGTGGTTAACCATGCTTTCACATGTTCCACATCTTTCATATATGATTCGTAACGCACGACTTTCATCCAGACTTCTTGCATTAAATCTTCTGCTTCGGTTTTGTTTCGAGTAAGTTTTAAACATAAGTGATAGATATAGCGATTATATTCCTCATAAACTTGTTCTACTTTTTCATTCATTCAATTTATCCTCCGTTCGTTCTTTGCTGTTGACTTTATTTTGCCAAAAACAAACCTTACGCTCCATCGGATTCACTTTCAATTAGCTTACAAAAGTGTAAGACAACAAAAAAGTGCTGAAAGACTATTCGTCTTCAAGCACTTTCTCAGCTTTTATTGTAATGGTCAGTTGTAAAATACGGTTACGGTCCATTTGATTTATTTCAAAATGAAGATTCTCGTATGTAAACTGCTCGCCGCTTTCAGGCATGTGACCGAATTGTTGCAAGACAAAACCACCAATGGTTTCATGATCATTTGGAATCTCCACTTTGAACATTTCATTGACATCTTCGATTTCTAATCGACCGTGACAAATAAGACGATTTTCGGTCATTTCATAAACTAAAATATCCTCATCTTCATCTGATTCATCTTCAATCTCTTGACCGATCATTTCCTCAATAATATCTTCATGCGTGATGATTCCTAGTGTTCCACCGTATTCATCCAACACGATTGCCATATGTTTTTTCTTTGAGAGCATTTGTTTAAAGACTTTTTCAACGCTGATCGATTGGACGACAAACATTGGTTCGCGGTCAATTATTTCATGGAGTTCGATTGTTGGATCCATTGACCACTCGATAAGTGTCTTCGAGTAGAACATACCGACAATCTGGTCCATACTTTCTTCATATACTGGATAACGAGTGTAGTAATGTTCCAGGATTATGTCCCGTACTTCTTCATATGTACAATCGATATGAACCCCAATAATTTCCGTGCGATGTGTTTCCAAGACGTCCTGTACATCTTTATTTGGAAAGTCGAGCACTCCTTTTAATCTTTCAGACTCTTCTTCCTCAAAAGTACCTTCCGTTGACGCAATATCGACCATCGTACGTAGTTCTTCTTTAGTTAAAGTAGCCTCTTTTACTGCACCATTTGAAATAATCCGAATAAATACATTCGTGAATTTAGCAATTAAAAATGTAATGGGTCTCACTATTTGTACCAAAAATGCAATAATTGGTGCCACGATATATGCGATGCGATCCGAGAATGTAACTGCAATTGTTTTCGGTAATACTTCACCGAAAATAATGATGATTAAGGTTAGGATCGTCGTTACAACCAATACTGACCAACCGTGTCGAATGGCAATAATCGTTAGTAACGTTGGCATTAAAATATTTACGATATTATTCCCAATCAATATCGTGGTAATCATGCGGTCCGGCTTCTCTATAAGCACGAGGAGCTTTTGTGACATACGATCCCCTTGCTCAGCACGAAGCTGGACCTTCATCCTACTTATTGCGGTTAGTGCCGTTTCACTACCTGAAAAGAAAAACGACAACAATAAACAAATGGCTAAACCGATAAATTCCATTAACCGTGTTTCCTCCTGTATGAGTCAAAAATCCCGCTCAAATTCTAGTATTTTAATAATACCATATTCTAAATTCCTATGTCTCATTTCATTCGCTGCATTTCCTTGAAAAGAATATGCTATACTATTTTCATTCTCGAAATTTTGTGAAAAGAGGGATTTTATGAGTCATTTACAATCATTAAATACGTATTTTGAAACAAAACGTGAAGAACACTTAGACGAGTTAAAACAATTTTTACGAATTCCTAGTATTAGTTCATTGTCTGAACACAAACAAGACATGCAAACAGCAGCAGAATGGTTAGCTGGATCCTTGAAAGATGCAGGGTTGGAAAACGTATCAATCGATGAAACCAAAGGACATCCTGTAGTCTATGCAGATTGGTTGCATGCTGAAGGAAAACCAACAATTTTAGTTTATGGTCACTATGACGTTCAACCAGTGGATCCATTAAATTTATGGAAATCAGAGCCTTTTGATCCTCAAGTTCGTGATAACAAATTGTTTGCACGTGGCGCTAGTGATGATAAAGGACAAGTATACATGCATGTAAAAGCGATTGAAGCTTTGTTCCAAACGGAAGGTAAATTACCTGTCAATGTGAAATTCTGTATTGAAGGGGAAGAAGAAATCGGTAGCCCGAACTTACCGGAATATGTAGAAGCAAATACTGAAAAACTGGCAGCTGATATCATTGTCATCTCTGACACAGGTATGCAAGGTCCAGGAAAACCAGCTGTATGTTATGGATTACGCGGATTAGCTGGTGTTCAAATCGAAGTTACAGGCGCCAATAGCGATCTTCACTCCGGGCTTTATGGTGGTGGCGTTCAAAACTCAATCCATGCATTAGTTGAAGTACTGGATTCATTCCGTGACGCGGAAGGTACAATTCTAGTTGAAGGTTTCTATGACAATGTTCGTCCCGTTTCCGAGGAGGAACGTGCTGCATATGCCGCACTGGAATTTGATGAAGAAGCACTACAAGAAGAGCTTGGTGTTGACGCGTTATTCGGTGAAAAAGGGTTTACTCATCTAGAGCGTACTTGGGTTCGTCCAACTTTAGAAGTCAACGGCATATTTGGAGGTTTCTCAGGCGAAGGGATCAAGACTGTCCTTCCTGCTGAAGCTGGTGCCAAGATCACTTGTCGTTTAGTGCCTGATCAAGATCCAGATGAAATTGTGGCTAAGTTAAAAGCACATATTGAAAAACATAAACCTGTAGGTGTTTCTGTTAAAGTGACTGAGTTTGATAAAGGGAAACCGTTCATTACTCCTTTTGATCACCCTGCGATTCAAGCAGCCGGTCGTTCTTATGAAAAAGTTTACCATGTGCCTACATCCTATGTTCGTGGCGGCGGTTCCATACCGATTGTGGCGTCATTTGATGAAATCTTAGGTCTTCCTGTTGTGTTAATGGGCTTTGGTCTTGCTTCTGAAAATTTCCATGCTCCGAATGAACATTTCCATTTGGAGAACTTTGATCAAGGCTTGCGAGTGATTGGCGATTACTATTATGAAATCGCTCAGTTTTCTTCAGGAGATTTGAAAAAGTAATTCTACTACTTGACTACAATTCCAGGGTGCTCTGGACGCTTTACTGCTGCACCTTGATCTAAGGAATAAAAGGGATGGATGTTGTGACTTAGTCGCAACATCCATCCCTCTTTTTTTCAGACCATCCTGCGGCGGATATGCGTTGTCGCCCCCTTGCATTCTGTTAAGTCATAGTGTTTTTGGTTTGGGGAACTAGTGAATAGATTACTTCCTATTTCTAACAATCGGTCAAAGATGAAATTTTGACCTCCCACTGCTTTCTTTATTTTCATATTACCTTCCCTAATATGTCACTTTATTTTCCCCGTCATAGTCCTACCTTAAAGAATGCCTCCTGTTCTCTTGCACTAATACGTAAACATGTAAAAAATATCATACACAAATAAAGGAATGCCATAGCAGCCGAAATTCCATCTTCGGCTGCTCATTTTATTGCAGATAGTGACGATTCTCTAGTAACCCAATGTCAAAAAACGATTTGCCTGAAAGTTATAGGGGGGCCCCATTATCAAATTCAAAGAAAATCCCGGTTCACGCATACTATGCGTAAACCGGGATTTTTTAGTTTGTGCCGAAGAACGAAACGAATTCTTCCACTTCTTTACGTGGTTTTGGTTTTGGCATTTCATCGAAATAACCAAATTGCAACATGCTGATGATGCGTTCGCCTTGCTGGACGCCAAGTGCTTCACGGAATTTTGGTGTATCAAGGAACCCTGGTGTTTTCCAACAAGAACCAATTCCTAAATCCCATGCAAGCAATTGTGCATTTTGAATGTACGTGCTCGCTGCAGCGTAATCTTCCAGACGCTCTTTTTGACGTGCATCTTCCGGAACAATCATAAATGCATAAGCTCCAGGTGTCGTGAATTTTTTCATTTGTTTTGCTAAATCTTCTTCTGAAAGTTCTTTCCATTTCGCTACACCAAACTCGAGTAACACGGTATGTAGTTCGCTCAATTCTTTCCCACAAGCGACCACTAAACGCCAAGGTTGACGAGCGCCGTGATTTGGTGCCCATTTTGCATCATCTAAAATATTCATTAAAGTGTCGCGTTCAACTGGTTGACCATTAAAGACTTTGATCGAACGACGTTGAAGTATGGCGTCACGTACTGATAAAGATTGTTCATTCATAATGTATAAGTACCCCTTTTCACTATCAAGTTATGTATTGCATCCTACTTAGAAATTTATAAGCTATGGACCATTGTAGCACATGTTAATACCGTAAAAAACAAGCCACTCGTTTGCGTCGTTTATTTCATGGTGACGCAATTTCTTCCTTTTTCTTTCGCTTCATAAAGTGCTTGATCCGCTAAACTTTAATTTAGGAGGAGAATGAGGAATATGAGAATGTAAATCTGTTTCTTCAAGTGAGAACTTCCTTAATCTATATTTATTATATCCTAAAACCACCTCTTCCTTCATAATAAAGAGAAAGGATTTTGGGGGGCTCACATGTTTGTCTATCTCATAGGTAGCTATTTTTTGGGAACTTTACTAACTGCCTGGTGGGTAGGTAAGTTTTATAAAACCGACTTACGTAAGCATCGCAGTGGGAATTTAGGGGCTCGCAATGCTGGGGCTGTAATAGGGAAAAGTGCATTCTTCCTCACCTTATTGGGCGATGCTATAAAAGGTGTTGTCGTCATACTAGTTGGACGATATCTCGATTATCCAGAATGGATTGTCGCAATTGGTGGGTTACTCGTTATTTGTGGTCACATCTTTCCCTTTTGGTTAAAAGGAAAAGGTGGTAAAGGCATTGCTACTTTCGTTGGCATCGGACTCACATTTAACCTCTTTTTTGCGCTTGCTTTTACGATTGGCTTTCTTGTAGTACTTCCCTTCCTGCGCAGCGCGACACTAAGCATGTTATTTGGTTTCCTGGCGTACACTGGGACAATCATCTATTTTCAAGATGTCCAAGTTTCCTTGCCTATAATAGTTGCTATTCTCTTGATTATGTATCGTCACCGCTTTGATTTCAAACAATCCTATTATGAACAAAGATGGAAACGTTCTTAATATTATCTTCTAAATAGCTTTATTTTAATCTAAAGTTACGACTATCGTGAAAGAATACTATTCATGTTATAATATTTAAAAATCAAAATTTTTAATTAAAGATAGGATGATTCGTTCATGTCAAAAAAACCGATTGCCTGGGTTGTTGATAGTACCGCTTTTATTAGCGATACGCTTGCAGCTCACCCTGATGTACATGTCGTCCCATTGACCATTCATTTTGGGCAAGAACAATATGCAGACGGGATTGAATTAACATCAGATCAACTCTATGATCGTATTCGAAATGCGCAAGAATTCCCGAAAACATCACAACCAGCTGCCGGTGAATTTGCCAAGCTGTATGAAAAAATCAGTGAAAATTACGAAGCCATTTTAGCCGTACATGTTTCTGCAAAATTGAGTGGTACCTTGTCTTCATCAAAATCTGGTGCAGAAATCGCCGAAGTTCACATGGAGTGTGTGGATTCACTTTCTCTATCCACAGGGATTACCAAACTTGTAGAGCGTGGACTGGACTTGCAGGAAAGTGGAATGAAACTTGAAGATATTGCAAATGAGCTTCGCAATCAAGTGAAAAATTTCCGTAATTACATCTTGATTGGTAATTTAAACCAACTATATAAAGGCGGGCGCATGAGTAGCGTTCAATTCTATTTAGGGAGTTTACTACAAGTCAAACCAATCATACAAATAACGGCTGAAGGCGAACTGAAAGCTCTGGATAAAGTACGCTCTCAAAAGAAAGCCCTTACTTATTTAGTCGATAAAGCCGTTGATGCTTTTACTAATGATGGCGTACGATCTATTGATTTGATGCAAGGAAATATTCCAGAGCAAGCAGAAGAATTGAAGAACTTAATTCAAGCAAAAGTGCCTGACTTAGAAGTTCGTATTGGTGAGATCAGCTCTGTACTTGCCGTACATGCTGGCGAAGGAACACTTGCTATTCTTTGGTATACTCCATCAAAGTAAACGTCAGAAACCCTTGGGCAACTTGAGCCCAAGGGTTTTCTACGAGAAGGAATCTTTTATATGGAAGAAAATATACTTCGTGGTGCCGGCATACGCAGGAGATGTATCATAGCGCCAATCACGTTGCCTACTACTAACCGTGTGAGCATTTACTAGTGGATCACTGCCATTAAAGCCCGTCACAATGGTTGTATGATCAAATCGGCCATCACCTTGGAAATCGTAACTGATCACATCCCCGAGTTGTAAATCGCTGGCGTTTGCGACTTTTACAGCTTGCAAACCGACCTTCGATGTATCTAAATACCACCTTAGAGCGTGTGATGTACTCCAACTAAAACTCCACGTGCCCCCTTGTATCCACCATCCTTTACCACGTGCCGGATAGCCACGCATGGGTGCACCCCCTGCTCGAAGGCATTGAGAAATATAATTCGTGCAATCAACATCAAATTTCGGATATGCAGGATTGTATGCATTCCACCAAGTGTTGGCGTACTGTACGGCTGCTTGACGATTATACAAGTTATCCCTCCTATGACCAACGTATGTATGGTGGTTGGTTTTTAGAATGGTTTCCCTGCGACCTCTTAATCTTCTGCCCTTCTGCATTTCAATTCATTCACTCATGAAGAATGCGACATTATTGTATTCAACGCTTGCGCTCAGCGTAAATATACGATAAACAACGGTATAGCTTTGATTTATCTATAATAATGAATGCTGTTGATTCGTATATAATCTTGTAACTTATTTAAATTCAACCAAATACCGCGGAAAACACACTCATCACAACATCAAGACTAGTTCTAATATACGGCACAATCGTATATTCACCAATTGGGGTCAACACCACGATCAAAAATAGGAGTGATCCATATACTTCTAACGGGATGAGTTTTCTCTGTATCTTGGCTGGCAATAAACTAGATACGATACGATAGCCATCTAATGGTGGGAGCGGCAATAAATTAAATGCGCCCAGAACCACATTGAGGATGACGAATATGTTCAGAAATGCTTCCAATGATGTACTCATTGGCATGAAGTACCAAACGGTAAATCCAATAAAGGCTAATACAAAGTTACTGAGTGGTCCGACCAAACTCACGATGATGGATTGGAGACGTCGTGTGGAAAAATAGAAACTGTTGACTGGCACTGGTTTTGCCCATCCAATCCCTGCAATGAAGATAAGCAGTGTTCCCACTACATCCAGATGTTTCAGAGGGTTTAGCGTTACTCGTCCTTGATTTTTTGCCGTGTCATCTCCGAATAAAGATGCCATCCATGCATGCATAAACTCGTGCAGTGTAAAGGCAATGACCAATGTGATTAAGACATTTGGTATTTCTGATAAAGAATATGCTAAAAACTCTATATTGTCCGCCCGCCTTCAATCAAAGTATGTCTTCTTTCAGCTGTTAATAAATTCATAATTTTCCTATTTCGCTGTAAATCTAATGTACCATTTTACTAATTGGATTTCACTAGTATCTTTTATATTGTATTAATTTACTAAAAGCTACTTTCACACTAAAAACTGCAAATTTTATAATCATGAGCAGTTTTCTTATTAGTACATCTAGGCGGGGTTTGAGTTAGAGATTTCTTGTATTACTGCTGGGGTTAAGGATTTGGCACTAGTACAGTTCCTGTAAATACAATCGGTCCTACGACTGTAGGAGGATTCCCATTACCTACTAGTCTTGCAGTTAAATAATACTGATAGGTTTGGTTTGCCATAAATGATCCTGCATTCACGACACTAAAACTAGTTGCGATTCTTTGATTCCCCTGAGAATCATCGATTATTCGCACAACCTCATTTCCTGCGGCTATACTACCTCGGTAAATAACAAATTCAACTTGATTGGCTGCACCAGATTGCCAGCCAACTGTTGCTGTGAGTAGTACTCGACTTAACGGGTTAACAATTGTAATTGCATTTCCATTGGCTACCGATAATTGGCATAAAGTTGCACCAATTGGGGTGTTCGGTAGTACGATACTTGCTGTTAAAGTTTGGCAATACTCAAACTTTGCAAGTAAGCCAGGTGCTCCCGCTGGTCCAGTGTTCCCTTGTGGTCCAGTGTTCCCTTGTGGTCCTGTGTTTCCTTGAGGTCCTGTGTTTCCTTGAGGCCCTGTGTTTCCTTGAGGCCCTGTGTTTCCTTGAGGCCCTGTGTTTCCTTGTGGTCCTTGATCACCTGTATCTCCTTGTGGCCCTTGATTGCCTGTATCTCCTTGTGGTCCTTGAGGCCCTGTGTTCCCTTGTGGTCCTTGATCACCTTTATTTCCTTGTGACCCTTGAGGCCCAGTGTTCCCTTGTGGTCCTTGATCACCTTTATTTCCTTGTGGTCCTTGAGGCCCTGTTTTTCCTTGTGGTCCTTGATCACCTTTATTTCCTTGTGGTCCTTGAGGCCCTGTGTTCCCTTGAGGTCCTTGTGGCCCCTGATCTCCAGTTTCTCCTGGAATACCTTCTGGGCCTCTACTACCACGAGGTCCTTCTGCACCAGTGTCTCCTTTTGATCCTGGAGGTCCTTGTTCACAACAATGTTGATGTTTACAATTACAATCATGACTGCTTGATTCATGGCTACTTGATTCATGAGTGCTCGATTCTTGGCTACTTGATTCATGACTGCTCGATTCATGATTACTTGATTCATGACTGCTTGATTCATGGCTACTTGATTCATGACTGCTCGATTCATGGCTGCTTGATTCATGACTGCTCGATTCATGATTACTTGATTCATGACTGCTTGATTCATGGCTACTTGATTCATGACTGCTCGATTCATGACTGCTTGATTCATGACTGCTTGATTCATGGCTACTTGATTCATGACTGCTCGATTCATGGCTACTTGATTCATGACTGCTCGATTCATGATTACTTGATTCATGGTTGCTAGATTCCTTGCATTTCTTTACCTCGCATTTTTCTTTACGTTTTGGTTTTGGTTTTGGTTTTGGTTTTTTATGATGATGTTTCAAATTTTTTCACCTCCTCTCTATCTACATACTATTCAGTACTAGAAAGGAGGTCTGGACAATATACTAATAGTTTTTTCAGTAGTTTTAAGTTATATCTATATCTACTGTTGAACTCCCCACCCTTTATAACCATTTCTCAATAGCTCCTTTTAATGCTTGTGAATATGAAAATCAGGATGTGCGACGGTTTTGAGAGATAATTCCCTTTTTTGAACGCCAAACTATCCAATATGAGCGTTAAATTTTTCATAATTTGGCCGAGCTGTCTTTATTAGTCCAATCAAACATAGATATAAATAAAGGGAAACGCATAGTAGTGTGGAAATAATAGGGATAAGGGAGAATGATAAAATATGAAAATTATTAATGGGAAATATAGTGATGCCACCGTATTTACGAATAACATTGATGAGGTCACTGTATCTCAAATCGAGACTTTTTTGAATGAAGAATTGACAAGAGGGGCAAATGTTCGAATCATGCCTGACTGCCATGCAGGAAAAGGAGCGGTCATCGGGACAACAATGAAGGTGATGGATCGTGTAGTTCCAAATCTTGTGGGTGTCGATATTGGGTGCGGTATGCTTTGTGTGGAAATTCATAAGCAGGAAATTGATTTTTCTAAACTTGATGCAGCGATTCGGGCATTGATTCCCTCTGGTCAATCCGTTCGAGCAACTGCTCATGATTTTATAAGCCATATAGAATTGGAGAAGGTATTGGCGAATTTTTCTATGGAAGTGGCACATCTCTCATTAGGTTCATTGGGTGGAGGCAATCATTTTATTGAAATGAACGAAACAGAAGATGGTCGACTGTTTTTGGTCATTCACTCTGGCAGTCGTCATCTTGGGACCAAAGTGGCAAACTACCATCAGAAGAAAGCAATCGCACAGTTAAATTATGATAAAGATGGACTTGAAGAATTAATTAATCAGTTGAAAGTCGAAGGCAGACAAAGAGAAATTCAGGAAGCAATCAAGTCTTATAAATCAGTGAATCCCAATATCCCAAATGACCTGGCCTACCTACAAGGTGCTCATATGGACGACTACCTGCATGATTTGAAAATCGCACAAGAATACGCTAAATGGAATCGAGCTGCAATGGTACAAATTATCTTAGAAGCGATGGGCTTTAGTGAAATTGGACGAATTGATACAGTTCATAACTATATTGATTTAGAACATATGATTTTACGAAAAGGTGCGATTTCTGCAAGAAAAGATGAAATGGTGTTAATTCCAATCAATATGCGGGATGGTTCACTTCTTGCAAAAGGAAAAGGCAACGATAATTGGAATCAATCTGGCCCACATGGAGCGGGTCGTATCCTTTCCCGGACAAAAGCAAAGCAACTTCTGCAATTGGAGGACTTCGAAAATGCCATGAAGAATGTCTATACCACGAGTGTAAGTCAAGATACGATCGATGAATCTCCTTTCGCATATAAAACTATGCAGGAGATCATAGATAATACAAAAGAGACAATTGAAATACAATCTATTCTAAAGCCTATCTATAATTTCAAGGCAGCGGAATTTCTAGACTGGAAAAGAAAATAGGTTATGAAGGATTGGCTTAATTGTCGCTCTTTTATTTACACCGATATGAAGACATAAAAAAGAACCAAAAAAATTTGGTTGGAGTAACTTTCTTCGATTTCTAACAAATTGATTACAAAAGAAGCATGTTTTGATTACAAGACGTATAAATCGGCCTATAAACAATAAAAATGAATAGAGTCAACCACAACAAAAAACCACTCAATCCCTTGATATGAGTGGTTTTTCGTAAATGGAGTATATCGGGTTCGAACCGACGACCTTCACACTGCCAGCGTGACGCTCTCCCAGCTGAGCTAATACCCCTTGTTTGAAATTTTTGGTATAATACGTATTATAAATCATAATGGTTCGATGAATCAATAGTCGAGAGGGTGTCAACATGCAGAAAGTCCAACAACACGCAGAGCGTGAGATCTTAGCTCCAACCCTTTTATGTGATGCAAAAGGAAATTTGAACCCGGCAGCTATTGGTTTTTCACGAAAACCGTTCATTGATAGTAATTTAAAAGGTCATTTTATGCGAAAGAAAAAATGGAATTACTGGTGTGTGTATGGCGAAGATATTTTGTTTTCTGCAACAATTAGCCATTTAGATTATGCAGCCGTTTGTTTTGTCTACTTCCTAGATTACGAAACCCAACGTTTTTACGAAAAGACAGTGACGATTCCACTTGGTCAGCGAGTTCGCATGCCAACCCAAGTGTTAGAAACGGTGAAGTTCTCGAATAATGAAATGACGATTCAACTTTTACATATGCAGGACGAAACGCATATGACGGTGACCATTTCAGATTTTGATGGGGACATGCTTCATGCCGATTTGCTTATTGAACACCCTGCTAAAGATGACTCATTAAATGTCGTCATACCTTGGAATCGCCAGCTGTTCCAACATACAGCCAAACATCATACTCTTCCAACAAGTGGATTTGTGAAGATTGGGGACAAACGTTATTCCTTCAGTCCCGAAGATAGTTTTGCCGTGCTGGATTATGGTCGTGGCGTTTGGCCAAGAGAGGCATCATGGAACTGGGCGATGGCTTCTCAACGCGTCGGTAAACAGCGCATCGGACTCAATTTTGGTGGAAAATGGACAGACGGTACAGGCATGACTGAAAATGCCGTGTTTGTAGACGGACATATGACCAAAATTCATGAAGATGTGATTTTCACGTATGACGAAAATGACTTCATGAAACCTTGGCGTATTCGTTCAAAATTTACGTCCGATGTCAATTTAACCTTTACTCCCTTCTTCAAACGCGAAGCAAAAACAAATGCTAAACTCGTGACATCAAGTGTGTATCAACTGGTCGGATATTTTTCCGGGTCCGTCATTTTAGAGAATGGAAGCAGACTTGCCATCCCACAGATGCTCGGTTGTGCGGAAGAACATAAAGCAAAATGGTGAAATCCTCATGTCCCTGCTATAAGGGTCATGAGGATTTTTTAAAAAGCTATTTTGAATCAAAACAAAAGAGTACATTTGTGCCTGTATGGCCGCAAAAAATCATCGATTCACGTTCGATTCAAGTACCCTCATCATTTTTTCAGGAAAATCAGTAAATATCGCATGAACACCAAGTTGCTGTAAAGCTAGAGCATACTCCACTTTATTAACCGTAAATACACGAATAATTGCCCCTTTTAATAAGGCTTCTTTGGTCATTTTACGTTGTGCGGTGGACAGGGAGATATGCAAGGCATCCGCTGGAATGAACCGTGCATAGTCATACGCATCAACCAGCACATCCGATGTTAATATAGCGACTTCGATGTGCGGAGCCATTTTCTTAAACTCACGAATAGCTTCATGATCAAATGAAGAAATCACTACACGTTGTGCCATGTCCATTGTTTCAATCGTAACCAAAACCTTCTCCCCCATGCCTTCATAAGGAAAAACATCCGATTTCAATTCAATGTTCACATGATGTTCAGTGTCTTGATAAATTGCTAATACTTCTTCTAATGTCGGAATGGTTTCCCCTGCAAATGAGTCTCCAAACCACCTTCCGTAATCAAACGCACGTAACTCTGTAAGTGTTAAGTCTTTGACAAAACCTTCTCCATTCGACGTTCGATTAATGGTTTCATCATGAATCACAACGAGTTCCCCATCTTTCGTTAAATGAACATCCAATTCGACGCCATAAATGTTGAGTCCGGCAGCTTCTTTGAATGCGGCTAGTGTATTTTCGGGATGTGTCCCTGATGAACCGCGATGTGCATAAATTTTCATGTTAAAGTCTCCTTAAATTTCTGTGCGCAATGTCCAAAGTTCTGGGAAGAAATATTGATCCAGTACGCGCTTCAAGTAATTGACGCCAGAAGATCCGCCCGTTCCCGTTTTGAATCCAATGATTCTTTCAACTGTCTTCATATGACGGAAACGCCATTGTTGAAGCCAGTCTTCAATGTCCACGAGTTTTTCAGCTAATTGATACAACTCCCAATACGTATCTACGTCGCGGTAAACCGCTGTCCACGCGACTAGCACACTATCGTTAGGTTCATACGGCGTTGATACATCTCTATTCAGAACGGCTTGATCAATTGAAAATCCGGCACGAGCTAGTTTCCGTATGGTTACATCGTACAATCCAGGTTGATGGAAAGCTTCTGTTAATGTGCTAAGCAATTCTTCATCTTTTTCATAAATCTTCAACACATGTTTCGTTTTGTATCCGAGTGCAAACTCGATCATGCGGTATTGGTATGATTGAAATCCACTGGCATTTCCAAGTGAAGACCGGAACTCCATATATTCTGCGGGCGTTAATGTCGATAATACGTCCCACGCGTGAATGATTTGTGTTTGGATTTTTGTTACGCGTGCTAATTCTTTAAATGCCGGCTGTAAATCGTCTTTTTCAATATGGCTAATTGCCGCTCGAAGTTCGTGCAAAATAAGTTTCATCCATAATTCTGAGACTTGATGAATGATGATAAACAAAGATTCATCATGGTGATCAGTTAACCCATCTTGAGCTGTTAATAGTTTATCTAAATGAAGGTATTCCCCATACGTCATATTTTGTTTGAAGTCCGTATGTAATCCCGCTTCCCCGTGTGCTGCACGGTTTTGTCCGTGGTCTTGTGGTTTCTTTTCCATTGTTAATTCCCCTTAAGGCTCTATTTAGTCTCATCTCATCTACCTATATTATGACATGAGCCCTGACGTTTTAACAGACTACTTACATTTTTGCAAAAACTCTATTGCTGAGACTGGTAAACTATGTTAAGATTCTATTCTGTTTTCAAACCCCTTAGAAAAGCGGATAGCGCCGATTTAGCTCGACACCGGTGCTGGAAGAACCGATTCGAAAGCCTGCTTTCGTATGAGGGTCTGAAGCTTAGGTTCGAGCTGGCGCTTGGAGCTAGACAGTAAAGAAAAGCGGAAAGCGCCGTCTTAGCCCAGCACCGGCGCTGGAAGAGCCGATTCGAAAGCCCGCTTTCGCATGAGGGTCTGAAGCTTAGGTGTTGGCTGGCGCTTGGAACTAGACAGTAAAGAAAAGCGGATAGCGCCGATTTAGCTCGACACCGTCACACTTCGAGATTTGGTCGCAACTTTCGTTCAGATTGTCGCAACTTTCCCATGGATTGTCGCAACTTCAAGTGATATTGTCGCAACTCTCACTTTTCGATCAACGCTTCTTCATTTAATCAAAATATCGGAGGACTGTATGACGCAGAAACATCCTGATTTTGAACAAGAACAAGAACGCCTAACCTACACAAAACACTATATGCAAAAACTTCTGGACGAGTCCAAGCGCGATGTAAAATCTGCGCAAGAAAATATTCGTCACGCCATGGCCGATTTAGATTATTTAGATTCCAGTTTAAGCTATATGAATATTTTAACGAATGCGCGGTTTTTTGAAATGGCTCGCTCTCAAAAGGAAGGACTTGAAGCGATTCAGCAAAAGCCGTATTTTGCACGTATTCATTTCCAAAAAGACGGCGAAGACAGTGAGATGTTGTACATCGGCAAGACTTCTTTATTCCACCGTGAAACACAGGAACCCATCATAGTAGACTGGCGTTCACCTGTCGCCAATGTGTACTATGACGGGCGTCTTGGGGATATTGAATACGATGTACGCGAAGAGAGATTCACGGGTCACTTGTTTTCCAAGCGTCAATACGCGATTGAACGTGGAGAATTGCAATCCGTTCGAGACATTGATTTAACGACCAATGACGAGTTGCTACAAGAAGCCCTCTCCGGTAAAGCAGATGTACGGCTGACTGAGATTGTATCCACCATTCAAGCTGAGCAAAACCAAATTATTCGTGCCCATTTGAAGCAACCGATCATCGTACAAGGCGCTGCAGGCAGTGGGAAGACAACCATTGCATTGCATCGAATTTCTTATTTTCTCTATACCATGGGTGAACATTTCCCTGCGGACAAATTAATGATATTAGCACCTTCCAAATTATTCATGGACTACATAGCGGACGTTTTACCAGAGCTCGGTGTCGGTCAAATTTGCCAGACTACCTATTCGGAATATGTCTTAAATGCGACGGGTATCAAAGTAAAGCTAAAAGACGTCAACTTGAAACTAGCCGCTTTAACAGAACAAGAAGCGCCAGATCAAATGATGCTTTGGCTTTCCCAAATGAAAGGTTCTCTTTCTTATACGATGTTACTAGATGCCTTTCTTTTTGAATATGAAAAGTCGATAGCCGATCAATTTGAAGACATCTTCATTGAAAAGTACCGCATCATGCGTGGGTCCAGGTTAAAAAAATTGTTTCTGGGTGACTTTGCTTATATGCCGATTGAAAAACGATTGGAACGCATTAAAACCATTCTACAATCGCATGTACGTCAAAAGAAAAAAGAAATTTTGTTATTATTAACTAAAAAGTACGATGATGCTTTGGATCAAGCTTTGTATTTACGCGATGACGCGAGACGAAAATCGGAAGTCACAAAATATATTGATGAACGCGATCGTCGCATCCCTCTAATTGAAAGAGAATCAAAAACCACAGCTTCGACTTATATGAAGCGATTTAAAAAAGCGAATATCAAAAAGATGTATCGCGAATTTGTGACAAATGGCAATTTAATTGAACAACATGCCACCCTTTGGACAGCAGATCAACGTCATGCATTTCTTCAAACGCATGCCATCGAGTCGTGGGAAATAGAAGATCTAGCTCCCCTTTATTACATGCATGCAAAGGTAAAAGGAATTTCGGATAAATGGAAAATGCGAGTGGTCTTTATTGATGAAGTGCAAGATTATAGCGTGTTCCAACTGGCTGCTTTAAAAGAAGGGTTAGGAACCGATATGTTTACGATGGTCGGCGATTTAGCCCAAGGGATTCACAGTTACCGTGCCCTTACTTCATGGGAGCCGATTATCGAGCTATTCCCCCGTGCCACGTATACAACTTTGCAAAAAAGTTATCGAACAACCATCGAAATCATGGAAATGGCCAATAGCATTTTAATGCAAATGGATGAAGATTTGCCTTTAGTTGAACCAGTCGTTCGTCACGGAATCGATCCACAATTCCATCAAATGAATACGCTTGAAAGAAAACGAATCGTCGCTTTACTGGAAGACATACGTAGCCGTGGACATCGTTCCATTGCACTCATTTGCAAAACGACGACAGAGGCTAAAGTGGTCGCCAAACAGCTGGACGGAGCAATCGCAATTCAGTTGCTTAGCGATCATTCGGATATTGACCAGGAAAAATTACTCATCGTACCGAGCCACTTGGCAAAAGGTTTGGAATTCGATGTCGTGATTGTAGTGGCAATTGACACGCCGTTTCGTGAACATGCCATCAACCGCAAGCTGTTATATGTGGCGATGACACGACCGATGCACGAATTACATTTAGTGGGACCGAGCCGGGAGTATTTTTTGTTGGCACCGCAATAACCTTTTTCGGCTAAGTGAGAATGGGACCCAACGAAACGAAAAGAAACAGGCCAAAGATGCAATTTTGGTCTGTTTCTGTTTTTTAGCCAGATGGATTGCATATCACAATCGGTTTGTTAAGCTCAAAGTATAAGCAATTCTATTCAGAGTTATTGAAAACATGGGGAGAGATTAAATGAACAGCAATCAAAAAGCAATCCAGGCACTCGAGAATAACGACTATGAAGATGCACTGTTGTACTTTCAGAAAGCTTTAGTTGAATCAAGAGATGTGCAATCTCTAACCAATCAAGCTTGGTTTTACATTCATGAAGAAATGGAATACGAAAAGGCTCTTGCCTTAGTGGAAGAAGCCATCCAATTGAATCCAACTTCTTACTTCCCCTATTGTTTACTGGGCGAAATTTACCTTTTGCTGAAAAAGTGGCAGGATGCAAAAGAAATATTGGCTCAGGCACCAACACTCCCTTCATCTAAAGCAACTTACAATAATCTCGCCATCGCCAATTACCAACTTGGAAACTTGAAGGAAGCTTCTGCCAATTTCCTTTTGGCAGCGGATAAATCCGATTGGGACATGTTCGGTCATGTTAAGTGCCTAATAGATCTAGGTGAAGCAAGTGAGGCAAAAGGTAAACTGGGTCAGTTTTCCGAAAACGACGATGAATTTGTCGGTTCGATTGACGTAGCTGATCTATACGTTGAGTTGGGGCTATATAAAGAAGCGGTTGAGTGGTTTGAAAAGGGCTGGGTTGAATATTTGAAGCAATCTGAATGGATCAGTCGATATGTCTATGCACTGTTCAAGTTAGGAAATTCAACACGTACTGAACAAATACTTGAGGAATCAATTGCTCATCAAACTATAGAAATCAAAAAAGCCTCTGCAGAAGAATGTGATGAAGATTGGACCCAAAGCGATAAACAAAATCATATCAAGCAATTGTGGGAGGAAAAAGAAGAGTATGAACAATTGATTGAAAGAATCTCGTCCGGCCACATTCCTGCCCTGAAATTTGAGCCTGTCATTCAATCAGATTGTTACTTATTCGGATGTACTCGCCATAATCACGCGGAGTATTAATAAAGATGAATTCTCCAGATAAGTGCAGTAAGATAGCGACCGAAATTACAACTTCGGTCGCCTCTTCCTTTTTACCCAAGACTGCTGTCTATAAATGTTTCTCCTGTTTATGAAAAAACGAAATGGCTTTATTAAGTAACGAAACCTCTCCCTTTTTTCCACGGTAATTCACCAAGAAAATGCTGATGACCACCAGCAGCAGTCCTGTTAATAAGGTGAAGGTAACGGGTTCATTTAGAAAAACAGTGCTGACGTATACGGCAATGACTGGGACTAGAAATGTGTATGAACCTACTTTGCTCGCGTCTCCAGAATTGACTAATTTATAGTAAATCACATAAGCAACAGGAATTCCCATCGTTGCACCCCATCCCAATCCAAACAGAAAGATGGCATTCCATTCAATAGCCGACCAACTTTCAAAAAACGATCCGAACGCTAACAGAACAACCCCGCCAATGGTAAATTGCATCGCTACCATCCAAAATGAATCCACATCGACAGACACTTTCTTCACATAAATCACGCCAATTGCCCAAAACAAGGCTGTAAGTAAACCTAAAACAACACCAATAGCCGATATGTGCTCGATTAATCCATCCACACTAACTACGACAATTCCAAGGAATCCAATAATCAAACCGATCATCTTTATCGAGGTCATATTCTCGCCAAGCCATATCCAAGCAAACAACCCAAGCAGCACTGGCTGAAAATAGACCAGAACAGAAAAAAGTCCCCCTGGCAAGTAGATCAGTCCAATGGTGTGTAACCCAAAAAACAGTATGGTATTGAAAAACGCTGAAATGCCGTATTTCATCCAATTTTTGCGCCAATTGAGTTTGTCTCGCATTCCAAATATAATCGCTGCTAATAAAAGGCCTCCCAACATTGCGCGTAAACCCGCAAATAGTAAGGGAGGTGTGTACGCAACGGCTAATTTATATATTGGCCAACTAACACCCCAGATCACGATTAAAGATAGAAGTGCAGCAGTAGATTTTGTGAACACTATATCTTCCTTTCAAAAGTTTAGATTTAACTCGCTTCCCTCATTGGCGTAACATATTTGGTTTGAAAATCTTCCATCTTCTATGGATTATATATGTCTTTACAACACGAACCATGTATCATCCTGTCATTTTTTGTTGATGATCGGTCTCTCGAATTTCCTTCTTTGTTTAGACATGTATATCAAAAAACACTAACAACCTTAAGAGGCTGTTGATGTCTTTACATAATAGTCTACTTGGAACAAGGGTTGGAATCCCGCTTTTTTATACACGGACAATGCTTTATCATTGTCTATTTCCACGTCCAACATGACGGATTGACACGCTCTTCGTTTCCCTTCTGCTTGGGCAAATGCCAGAAGTGCTGACCCTACCCCTTTGCCTTGGTGTGCTGGATCAGTAGCTAATGCTGTCACCCATAAGTTTTGTCCTTCTTCTACAGCGGTCACGGTCCCAACCACTTCGTTATCAACTTTTGCTACAAATATATGCCTGGTAGGATTTGATTCGTTAAAGTCAATCATCGTATGTACTTCGTCTTGGGTGTCCCCAAAAGCATTCATTAATATCTGTGTCAGTTGTTCTCTTTCCGTTGTAAATGGAATGATATCTACATTCGGATGTTCTTCAACTGATTTACTCTCTGCTTTTAATGTGGCTTCAGAAAAGTTCAATTCGTAGTCGACTTTGTGCAAAAATGCAGAGCCCGAATCGGATTCTTTTACATTCAAAGCAAGTTCACTTTCTGCACCTCGAAGCTCTAAATTCCGTTGCAATTCACTTAGTAGTGCTTGTCCAAGTCCTTGTCTTCTGAAATCTGGGTGAACAAGCCCGCTCCATTCATACGAATGTATGCCAATCATATCAATGGCAGAAAAAACGCCCAATACTGCGTCTTCTGCGTACGCGAGGACCACAAATCCTTTTGTTAAAGGATCTGTCATCGCAGATACATTCAATACTTGTTCATACATGGAACCCTCATACACTTTGCTGGCAAGCAATAAAGCCTGAATTTCTTGTGATGTCTCCGGGTCTATTGGAAACGAAACTGTCAATATGTCAATATCCACAAATATTTCCACCTTTCTTTCAATATGATGTCTATCGTGTTTCATTACAGCAACATCTGTTTATTTCCCCTCATAACGGATATACACTAACCATAGTTTGTTTTTTGAAGGAGAATGATTATGGAAAAGAAACGTTTATCTTGGGTAGACGTCACTAAAGGTTTCTTAATGATTCTTGTCGTGATTGGTCATTACCCCGGACAACTTGACTTCCCGCTTGGGAAATATATATATTGGTTTCATATGCCAGCCTTCTTCATTTTGAGCGGCATGTTTTTCAAACCCATGGTTGAAAAAGGACAATTGAAACTAGCGATCCACAAACGTTTTATGCAATTAATCGTACCATATTTGTTTTTCCTTGTAACGATAACCGTCATTCGTTATGGCATGGAAATCGGTTCGGGAAATTTGGATGTATCGTGGTATTTAAATGACGTGTGGACACTGGTCATTGGTGGTCGCTTTGCTCGTGGAGCTTATGGCGTATTTTGGTTTGTGACTACTCTATTCTTTACTCATTTGTTCTTCTTATGGATGACGAAATACTTTAATCGTACAAAACAAGTCATCATTTTGATTTCCTTTTATTTAGTTGCCCATATCGAAAGTTTGTTTGCAATGCGTGTGATTGGTGGAGCACCAGATGAGGCATCTCAAAGCATTCCGATGATTTGGAATCTCGATGTTGCACTGATGGCGATTGTGTACTTCGCCATTGGTTACTATATGAAGCATATTTGGATGAATGTCACGAAACCTTGGTTAATCTCAGCATCGGTTGTGAGCATAACCGCGATTTCGCTTGATTGGTACAAAGTCATTGATTATCACTTGAGCATGAAGTTTTTACGTTATGAACATATCCTATTAGATTTGATTATTCCTTTATCATTTACCCTCGTGTTTGTTGGCGTATTCCAGTTGATCGCTTCGCGAATGTCTCTTAAATGGTTACAAAAAATTGAGTCACATTCGATTTCCATTATGTATTTACACATTTTTACGGATATTTTGTTAAACGATTACTTTGAATATGGCATCATTGGGTTTACGGCATTTGGGTTAGTGATTCCTATACTTACTTCGATCCTAATCCAGAAGATGGTCCCATACGGGAAGTTATTCCTCGGTGGATTCTCGCCGAAAAAACGCAAAACTTCTGCTAGCCCAGTGTTGAATAGCTAATTCTATTTCGGTTATAGCAAAATGCCCCTTGGAACAAATTGTTCGAGGGGTATTTTAGTGTTTATTTATAATGATCCTAGGAATGTTGGTTGAATAAATTCCTCAACCTGTGAATATTACAATATAAGAGAATGGGAATTCAAAGAAAAAGAGGGATGTAGTTGAAGATATTGGTTACTGGTTCAACAGGACTACTTGGTTCTGCTTTACTAAATCAATTATCAAGTTCTGCGTATAAGATCAAAATAACTTCGAGAAGTAAACGTGAACAATCAGCGCCATTCGAGTGGGTTTATAGTGACTTATTATCTGGTGACGGAATTGAAGAAGCAGTAAAAGGCGTAGACGTAATTATTCACGCAGCAACAAGTCCACTTAAAAATTCAAGAATTGTTGAGGTTTCGGGTTTTGGGGAGTTTCTAGGAAAGATCCAACACATAAAACATTTTATTTATCCGTCAATTGTCGGCATAGATGAAATACCATTCAAGTATTATAAGCTCAAATATGAAGCAGAAGATTTATTAAAGAATAGTTCTATTCCTCATACAATTGTACGTGCCACTCAGTTCCACAACTTTGTTGAAAAATCATTTTTATCAAAACCCCTCTTTAAGAGATATATTGTCCCTGGAAACATGAAATTTCAAAGTGTCGATGTAAGTGAATTTGCCAATCATTTAATTGGTTTAGTGGATAAAGGTCCTCAAGGAAGAACTGATGATTTTGGTGGACCCGATATACTGACATTAAGAGAAATGGCTGAACTGAAAATCAGGATTAATAATGAAACGAATAAAGTGCAAACCTTTTCTTTACCAGGGGAACTTTACAAATCATTTAAGAATGGTAAAAACACAAATGATAATCAAAAAATGGGGAAAATCACATTTGAGGACTATCTAATAAATAAGTTGGATTAAGAAGCAGGGGGACGGTTCTCTTGCTTCATTTTATGGATAACTATCTTTCATTTGTTAAAGTTAATCAAAAACAAGGATTACTCACTGAAACTTTGAAGGATTCCAGGGGAGATTTGGAAGCACAACTGCTGCACCATGCTCTAGAGAATAAAAAGGGTGGGGCAAATGACTTCGTCCTTTTGCCTACCCTCTTTTCTTAGATCATCCTGCGGCGGGTATGCATCCGTCGCCCCCTTATATCCTATATAGTCACAGTGTTTTTGATTTTGGCAACTAAAGAATTGATGTCCTCCTTTAAAGAACAATCGGTCGAAGATGGAATTTCGACCTCCCACTGCTTTCTTTATCTTCATATACCCGTTGTTAATAAGTCACTTTCTTTTTCATTGGAACTATTAGGAGTAATTAAACAAGTTGCTACTATGCAAGATTTAAAACATCTCAGTTGGCATATAATCTCTGGAAAACCTTTAAAATAAGAAAGTACCTAAAGCAAGTGACGGAGGCAGCAAGAGAACCGTCCCTTTGCTTCCCCCGTCACTAAATTACTTTCTCTGTTGAAGAATTATATTCTACATATAATTGACCCTTGGCAACCTTATCCAGATACCACCACCACTGTTCCAGTGGAATTCCATTTGTTTCAGAAAGAGAAAAATCATATACGCTGCTAATATGTTTAGCCATCTGTTCCGCTTTTTGCAAGAGAATTAAGTCATACATGGCTAATAGAACTTTCTCACTCATATCCAATTCTTGTTTTACGCACTCGAGTTGAGTTCTCTCTTGCAGCATTCTCAAATGCTCATATGCACTGTAATCGATATCATTTACATCGTCTCCATAGTTCAGAACATCTTTTTTATATTGGCTCATTTCAACACATCCTTCACTTTGCCAAAATAGGTCTAACCAGGATTATTCACGAAATAATTTTGCGGTTTCCCCTTCATGCATGTGACCATCACACCATTTTCTCCACACATTACTATCCATTCTCCATCATTGAAACAAAAGTCTTTTTGAGTAAAGTGGCTCAACCAATAGATGTGCACATCATTATTCTTACCAGACATTATATTCACTATGAGCTGGTCATAGTCATCAATAGTCCATGATGTATCAATCTCATGTCTCGTTTGTCGTTTCTTTAAATGTTTTTCTCCATAATGAATTCCGTTATCTTGTTTCCAGATAACTCCATACTGGATATGGGACTCTATGATGGATTTTATTTTCACTTTTGTCGTTAGGTTCAATGAATTTCCCCCTACACCTAAACCCCTATTCTATCCCTTATTATAATATGGACTATCAAAAAGCGACAGCTACTCCCCTTATTGAATTAATGTCACCTCCCAGTATTTGTTCCGTTTTGGATGGAGATCAACAAAAGAAAGTTCACTCGGACCTTATTTACTTCACTTAAAAAAAACGTAATTGACGTCTGAAAACTAAAAGATAGCATATGCCAATAAAGGATTGCTAAAGCAGCCGAAATTTTCATCTACGGTTGCTCATTTTTTTGAAGTAAGTGACGATTCTTTAATTGACCAAAAATAAAAAACCATTTGCTCAATGATTTCTAGGGGTCAACGGAAACACGAGTGTCGCAGGATTACCTATAAAATGAATTGAGAGTTTGTGACGAAGTCCAATTTATTCTTCGCTAGGTAAGGTGGGATGCCATGCTTCCAAGCACCTCTAAATCAAAAGCGAAAATGGTTTTAAAACAACTCAAGTTGCATGAACTCCGGGTTAACCTATTAACATGGGATGGAGGAAGCAAAAGAACCGTCCCTCTGCCTCTGCTTCCTTTAGTCACAGTCGTATTAAATTTGGCAACGAAAAAATAGTTTCTTCCCTATAAATAACAATCGGTCGAAGATGGAATTTCGACCTCCCACTGCTTTCTTTATCTTCATTTCCCTTCTGTTAATAGGTAACTTTATTATTTATCGTCCTTCTTAAGAGTAGTTTTTCACTTTCATGATATTATTAGACATATAGATTAAAAGACAGAAAGTTATTTATTTTCAATTAATGAAACTTATCAATCATTAGAACGTATCACTATTTATCATGCCCTCTTAACTAACATGACAGGTTACTGGCCAAATGTTTTGTAGTATTGAAGTAAAGTGAAAGATTTGTTGACTATCATTTTTTCAGTTTAAGAATTTTCAGCAATTCAGGAGGTAGTTATAGTGGAATCAATGACAGTTTTATTACCTGGTTTAGGATTTTTATTTTATATGTTGCCAATTATCTTTGTAATTTGGTTTATGATCACGCTAGTTAAACAGCTAAAAATTCAAACTAAATTGCTTGAACAAATTAATGAAAAATTGAGTCGTACTGAATAAAATGGGTATTTCTTCGATTAGTGAAAGACGGGATTGGAGGAAGTAACTTTTGGGGATTAGTCTTGCTACTATTGTTTTTACTTATTACAACATCCTACATATTAACGAATAGAAGTAATTAATATTGTTTTTCTTATGCGCAGGTCAGTTTAACAAGACACTATTTTCGTGATAAACGTAAACAAATTGGGGGGAATATGAAACATTTAATAATGTTCGTAGTTATATTCTTTATTTTACTAGTGGCAGGTTGTAATGGTTCTCCAGGTGAAGACACACCAGGTTATTTAACTAAAGAACAAGTGCTGAAGGAAAATCCTGAAGCAGACTATTTTGAACTCAATAATAAAGATTATGTAAGGGGAAATGGTTGGATAGAGGAAGTAGAATTAACAAAAGAAGAGATAATCGGTGAAATTGAAGTAGGTATGGCAAGTGATTTACCTCTGGGAACTAACATTGTCGCACCAAAAGAAAGAAGAGATATTCTCATTGTGGAACATAACGGAATAGAGATAAGGTATTTACTTCAACTGGGCGAGTAATCCAAAAGTTCTTTTGGATAGATGATTAATCTCAAATAAGGAATTAGATTAGATTATTTTAAAACTACGGAGGTGGTTTCATTGATAAAAGAACAATTAAAAGAACGAGCAAGAACAATAGTCGAACTTCCTGATCACTTTCAACCTGTCATAGAAGAATATTTTGAGGGTGAGAATGGCGAAGGTGAAGCCATGTTTTCATGGATAGATGAACAACAAGATGATGGGATCTCGATTTCACTCGACTTAGATGGAAATTTGACAAGTTTATCTATTGAACTAAAGAAAACTAACACCGATAAGGTCTCCCTAAATGAAAGTGAATTAAAAGAACAAGCGGAGCAATTTTTGCGTAGGCATTACCCACATGCCTTACAAGATTTAACCTATTATCAAACAAAGAAATTAACCGATACCTACCGCCTTTACTATGAACAAATTGTGATGGGCTTGCCATTAGCTCATGCGGGTTGCTATATCGATGTAGCACCTAGCGGGGAGATTGTTAACTTTAAATATTATGGATTACAACCAGAACCAAAAATCCCAAAAACATTGGTGGCAAAAGAAAACCTAATTGAACATGTCCAAAATCAACTCGATTTTCAGCTTATTATAACAAATTTGGATTCTGTTATTCATGATGTAGCCGAAGATGGACTCCGCTTATTATACAATTCCGAGCTTTTCATGACATATAAAGCCGACGCTGTGGAGCCGACGTTCACGATAATTTATGAGGAAGACGAAGATTATTCGGAAACATATGTTTCACTACCGCCACCACATTCAGTAATGCGAAAAGATGTTTCCATTGAAGAGATCATTGGAATTACCGAGGAGATGGAAATCATTCGTGAAGTCGATTGGGGGGAAGAAACTGGGATTGTCTGGCGTAATCGGGACTGGAAGATGGAAGAAAACGATTTATCGATGAATAGCTATTTTCAAAGTCATAATGAAGATACCGTAAAAGCTTTCATTTCGAAAAAGACAGGGGAAGTTAGAAGATTTGTGTGGTTTAAGGATCGAAGTGGCGACCTTTCCCTAAATAGTGAAGAATGTTATCAAAAAGCCATCGACTTTCTACAAATGACTATTCCAAATTATGATCAATATTTGCAATTGATTGTCCGTGATAATAACGACGAGCTGGATGATACTAGAATGAAAGAAGTGTTTAGTTTCCACGTGCATAACGGACATGGTATACCTGTTTATTCAGAAATAGTAGCAGTTACCGTTAATCGGCAAACAGGTCTAATCGATTATTATAGTGGACCTAGTTTTGACTTTGAACAACTTAGGCATATGGCATCTGAACCTGTTATTTCGAAAAAAGAAGCGTATGACATTTTTCTCAATCATTTGGATTTTGAATTAGTATGGAACAAAAATTATGAAGAAAACGAAGAGTCCTATACACTTGTCTATCAACCGTGTGATCGCCATACAAGAAAATCTATCCGATACATTGATGCGATAACAGGAGCAGTTATTACTGAAAAAAATTAATAATATATGCGTAGAGTATGAAAGCTGTTAAAGCTGCTGCTGGAAAATTAGCAGCAGTTACTGCTTAATCTTATTTCAAGACAAACCAAAGCCATCTACATTCAAAATTCATTTGAATATAGATGGCTTTTATCTGTTCATTCTTTAATACGCTTGTTTGATCTCTTCTGTTAATATCGCTATAAAGATTGTGAAGAAATCCTCTTCAACTTACGTATTAGGTTAATTGAACAAGAATATTGTTTTATATTAAGCAAATACTACCTTTTCAAAAGGTAGGTGATTAGATGAAAAAGATATCCGTAATATTTTTACTGTTGTTAATTAGTTTAACAACAGTTTTATATGTAACTTGGATAAAACCACCAATAGTAGAGAAAGCCAGTGCTGAAGAAATACATTCCGATTTTTATGATGTATTATTGGTGTTATTAGACCCATATGCAAGAAAAGTGATTAATAAGGAATATCCAAATCGTAGTTATGCACTTTGGGATGCAGAAATATTAGAAGTTAAACGACTAACAGGTGGGTATTCTCATTATGATTTTACTGTGAAAGTAAAATATGATACGTATACAGGTCCTTTTAATCCACCTGAAGGTCCTATTACATTAACCTTTCATGTAACGACAGAAGCGGTTTCAGTAATAAAAATTCAAAAGTAAGTCCTTATAAAGTATGGTACTCTATTGAACTAACGTGTTGCTTTAATTCAGAAAGAACTAAAAAGGACTTTATAATTGGCCTTTTTTTTGAAATATCAACATGATTATTTAACAGAGCAAAATTAATATGTCTCACTCATCGTTTAAGGTTTTCAATCTTTCTAGAAGGGCTCAATCGCTTTATTCACTTGACGTTTGAAAACTAAAAATAGTAGAAATAGGAAATGGTTTTACCCCATCCTCGGATTTCAATTTTATAAAAATTTGAAAAGGACCTTCTAATTGAAGGTCCCTTCCGATCTTCTCATTTCAATTAGTTGTGAGATGTCCCAGTTAACATATTGTAATACAGCCCTTTTTGGGCAACGAGTTCTTCCTGGCTGCCGGACTCGACCAATTGTCCTTGGTCCATGACATAAACGATATCAGCTTTTCTGATGGTGTTCAATCGATGGGCAATGACAAAGCTGGTTCGCCCTTCCATTAACCGTTCCAGGGCTTCTTGAATTTTGATTTCTGTTACCGTATCGATGCTACTTGTTGCTTCGTCCAGTAGCAAAATGACTGGGTCTGCAACGAGTGCGCGTGCAATGGACAGGAGTTGTTTTTGTCCTTGACTGATTTCTCCCCCGTCTGCCGTTAATACCGTATCGTATCCTTCAGGTAACTTTTGAATAAAGTCATGTGCGTTTGCTTGTTTTGCTGCTTCTCTTATTTCTTCGTCCGTTGCATTTAATCTGCCGTAGCGAATGTTTTCATTGACCGTCGCCTCAAACAAAAATGGATCCTGTAAGACGAAGGCAATTTGACTACGCAAGGTTTGACGTGGCAATTCATGAATCGGAATATCGTCAATTCGAATTTGACCCTCATTCGTTTCGTAAAAGCGAGCGAGTAGTTGCATGACTGTTGTTTTTCCAGCTCCTGTTGCTCCAACTAATGCCGCAGTCTCCCCTGGTTTTACCATAAAACTAACATCACGAATGGTATGATCCTCATCTGATTTTTCATATTTAAAGGATACATTGTCGAATTCCACTTTCCCACTTAACACGGTATCTGTGTACTTGGTGGCTTCGTCTTTCTCGATCGGTTCATCGATAATCGCGAAAACTCGTTCCGCACCAGCGATCGCAGAAAGGACTGTATTAAATTGATTGGCCAAATCGTTTATTGGACGTGTAAATTGACGGGCATATTCCGAGAAGATGACGATCGTTCCAATCGTTACATGACCGCTTAAAGCCAGCAATCCCCCAACACCCGCTACAATTGCAAAACTTGCATTGTTCAACATATTCATAACCTTTGGAATGAACCCTGAATAGGTTAACGCCCAAAAACCAGTGCGTCGCAGGCGTTCACTTTTGACGAGAAATTCCTCCGTTACTCGGTCTTCTTGAGAGAATGCTTTGACAATGCGTTGGCCGGAAATGGTTTCCTCGATCATCCCATTTAAGTCACCCACTGCTTGTTGTTGTTCTTTAAAAAGTTTCCCGGTACGTCTTGTAATCCAACGCATCGCGATGAACATGACGGGAATGATGGTCATCGTTAACAGTGTTAATAACGGACTTAATGTCAACATGACGATAACCGTACCCGTTAATGTTAGTACACTCGAGAAAACTTGGATAAATGAACTATTTAACGTTGCACTCACGTTCTCAATATCATTCGTCAAACGACTCATTAATTCCCCATGTTGTCTTTTATCGAAGAATGACACAGGTAACTTTTGAAAATGAGCGAATAAACTCGTTCTCATTCGGTAAATCGTTTGTTGAGCAATGCCGATCATCCAATAGTTTTGGAAAAACAGTGACAGCGAAAGGAACAAATAAACGCCGATTAACCACAAGATCATCTTTGGTAAACCGCCAAACTCACCTGGCACAATATATTGATCGATGATGACACCAATTAAGTAAGGACCAATCAACGCGAGTGCGGAACTGACGATTACAAGTAGCAAAACCGTGATCAGTAGTGCCCGCTGCTCATCTACAAGTAGCCAAATTTTCTTTAAGACATCTTGCCAATTCCCAGCACGTTCCCCTTTTTTCTTTTTGACCGTTTTAATATCTTCTTTTGATAATACGGGTTCATAGCCAAACGGTTTAGATAGAAGATTACGCATCTGCAGCCACCTCCTGTTCTTGTTGCGACTCCGCAATTTGACGATATAAATCGGACACTTTGAGTAATTCGTCATGTGTTCCATATGCCGCAATTTGCCCGTTATCCAGAAGCAGGATTTTGTCCGCTCCCATTGCCGTACGAATCTTTTGAGTTACGACTAACATGGTGGCTTTTTCTTTTTCTAACGCTTCCCAAAGTGCTGCTTCCGTTTTCACATCTAGCGCACTGGTGCTATCGTCGAGTAATAGGATTTCTGGCTTTCTCACCAACGCACGGGCGATTGATAGACGTTGTTTTTGACCGCCAGATAAGTTCACACCTTTTTGACCGACTCGTGTGTCATAGCCATTCGTGAATTGTTGGACCGATGTATGAATTTGCGCTTGTTTGGCGGCGTGCTCTAACTCTGCGGCCGTTGCTTCAATTTTGCCCCAAGCCAAGTTTTGATAAATACTGCCTGTAAACAATAGGGATTGTTGTGGTACTAGACCAATCGCTTGTCGTAATTGTTCAAGTGACCACGTATTTACGTCCTTGCCGTCCACGGAAACTGAGCCATTTCTCACTTCAAAGAAACGCGGAATCAGTTGTAATAATGTGGATTTTCCTGCTCCTGTCGCCCCCATGATGGCTAGTTTTTCACCCGACTTGACGTCAAAGGAAACATTTTTCAACACCGGTTCGGAAGAGTTCGGATAAGTAAATGTCACATTGCGGAAACTAATTTCTCCTTCGGCAGTGGCATTCATCTTGCCTGATTTTTCATCGCGTTCCAGTCCTTCATTTACTAGCAGCACTTCTTCCATTCGTTCAGCAGATGCTTTCGCTCGTGCTACTGCCATGATAATAAAGGCAAACATAGAAAAGGCACCCGTCATACGCATCGCATAGTTCACAATCGCCACTAGCTCCCCAATTTGAGAATCATTCGTTTGGATTTCACGTGCCCCAAACCACAATACAGCTAGCAAACTGACGTTCATTACAAATAGCAATAAAGGCAAAATTAGCTCCATAATGCGGAGTGCTTTCACCGTGTCCATTTTTAATAGTCCAGATACTTTTTCAAATCGAGATGACTCATATGTACCCCGTAAATAGGCTTTAACTAGACGTACTGCTTGCAAGTTTTCTTGCAGCACCCGGTTGACACGATCGAGTCGTACTTGAACGAGTGCAAAGTAATTAACCCCTTTTTTTACCATGATGTATAAGAAAACTAGTAAGAATGGTGCACCGATTACCAAGAACATCGCGAGGTAGGCGTTAATGATAAATGCCGCAATGATGCTACCAATGACAAGTAACGGAGCACGCAACATGATTCGTAAACTCATGAAGAGTACGTTTTGCACCATGGTGACATCACTGGTCAATCGTGTGATTAATCCAGCAGTTGGAAATTTTGTTAAGGTGGCAACCGAGAATTGCTGCACTTGCTTAAACAACGCACTGCGTACATCGAAGCCAAAACTTTGTGAAGCATGTGAAGCAAAGAACGAGTTGGTTGCTCCTGATAAGAAGGCAAATACGGCCATGAGCATCATGACCCCTCCCCATGTCCAAATCACGGTTTGGTCATTTTGCATAATGCCATCGTCGATAATTTTTGCAATGATGAGCGGTTGGACCAGCTCTACGGCTAGTTCGGTCAACATTAGGAACAACGCGATGACAATCGGCCACTTATATGGTTTAGCGTACGAAAATACAGTTTTCACAATCTATCCCCCTGGAACTTCTTCGTTTTACGAATTAATTATCTGATTGTTCACTATTATGCCATAACGTTGATGCTAAAGGTACCATTCATTTGGATGAATTTTGTTCGAAGTGAGTTTTTTGAAGTGAACGATGTCTTAGTCTGAGTTTTTATGTGTGACGTCGGAATAATGGAGATCAACTTCTGAAAAATAAGGCACCACGTCTGAAAATTTGAGGTCGACGTCTGAAAACAATCAAATGTCTCTTCAGAATGTGTTCCCTCTCCCACAGCAAAGGCTGCCAGTCACATCGGCAGCCCCATTAAAGGTTTTTCCTTACAATAACAAATGGGAAATCCTTTAAATGGCCCCACCCGCTGGCGCTTGCCGGGTGTTTTTTGTCAAAGAAGTAATAACATTAGACCGAGCGAGGGCTCAGTTGTAAATATCGTGGGTCACGTAGGAATAAAAGAGGTTGACGTAGGAATAAAACGAGTTCACGTAGGAATCTCCCATAAAAAGCAAAAAAGCCAAGGTTAGTGACATTGTCACTAATCTTGGCTTAAAACCTATCGTATCTCTCAATGAGTCAATTTCACTTACTCTCTACAACTATTCGATCACTTTCATTAACTTCCTCGCTAACTTTCTTTCGTTCCCCAGCGATCGATAGCCAGGTTACGCATATTAACATCACAAGTGAACCTACCAGTTGCCACTTCCCTAATACTTGTTGTAACCAGATGACAGAAATAATCATGGCTGTCAGCGGTTCCATACTTGATAGAATACTTGTCTCAACCGCACTTATGTATTTCATGCTACTTAGGAATAAGATAAAAGCCACTGTCCCGATAATGATAATTGTCAAGAGTAGGAGATTGAACTTCCAGTCTGCCAGCAATCCCCATTCTTTGGAAAGCCAGACACGACTGACGATTCCGAGTATCGCACCACCTATTAGCATGGACCAACCTACCACTAGCAGTACTCCCCATTCTTCCATCAGATGCCTTGGATACAACGTATAAAAAGCAAAACTTAAGCCAACAGCAATTCCCCATGCAAGCGCAGTTGGAGTCAGTAATATATTGGTCAGCGAGCCATTTGTCAATAATAAAAACAGGCCGAATAAGGTTCCCACAATTCCCATCACTTGATAGATTGGTGGCCATTTTTTCATTCGCCAGGACACAAAAATCACAACGAAAATTGGAGCTAAAAACTGAAGCAATGTAGCAACGACCGCATTGCTCGCATCAATTGCGGCAACAAATGAATATTGCACACCTAACATACCGAAGATCGCAAAAATAAATAATCGCTTCACCCAATATGATTGATGCCATATCGGCTTTATTTTTTTCCCTTTGAGCTTAAGAAAAGCCAGCAATCCCGCTCCCGCAACAAGTAATCTAATGGTTAACATAAAGGAAACCGATAGCTCATAGTTAGATAATATCCATTCCATTAATGGACCTGTTGCCCCCCATAACATCGCACCTGTTACGATTAATAGAATCCCTTTACCCCGAATCATCCAACCACCTGCTTTCTTTCCACACTAGTCTCCATGTTACTCTACTTATCAACGAATTCAATGACGAAAATCGTAATATTCATTTTCAAGACTTGGTCGGTTGCTATACTTTTCAGAATAAACTTATTGTATTTAATGACTTGGTGCTAACACTTCTTTATAATGAGGGTAAGCTAAAGGGCAAGGAGTGTTGCAAAATGAATGGTATGCAACAAATATTGGAAAATGGCAGTCATGTATTAGATCGTGTTCCATTTCCGATGATGCTGGCTACTAAAGATATGACCGTATTATGGTGGAGTATAGAAGCAGAAAAAATATTTGGTTTTACTTCAGAAGAAGTTGTGGGTCTTCAACATCCATTTATGGAAGAAAATCGCACAGTCATCCAGACATCAACTTGGGAACAAGTACTTCATGCGAATGAGCCGGTTCGATTAGAAAAAATCATCCTTCATACGAAACAAGGAAAACCCGTTCAAGTATCCGTGATTGTCAATTCAATGACAATTGATGATGAACTTTGTTTAATGTTCGTGTATGAAATCGGAAACTACCAAACTGCCGATCAACCTCCATTTAATCAGGAGTTAGCTAGTTTAAAGAATGGTCTAGACGAGACATTTATGCTCACCTATTTGAACGTAGATGGACTCATAACATATGCGAATGCCTTATTTATCAAAACGAGCAAATGGACACCGAAACGTGTAATCGGTAAGTCCTTTTGGCAGCTTTTCCCCGAACACTCGACAGATAAAGGGGTCACTCAAATTTGGCATGCCTTGAAAAGCAATCGTGTTTGGCAGGGTTCAGTGGAAAAAATTTCGAGAGACGGAGACGCGTATTGGGTAGATATGACGGCGATTCCTGTGCTCGCTTTAAATGGAGAGCCACTCTATTTTGCTATTTTAGAAATAGACATTACTGAAAAAAGACTTTTACAAATGCATCTTGAACAAATTGCCTACGTGGATCCAGAAACCGGCTTAATGAATCGGCATCACCTTGAAAGCATTGTGTCCAAAATGATCACGGAAAAACGCAATTTTTATTTCCTCTACTTGGATATTGATAAGTTTTACACCTTAAAAGACATGCATGATGATGAATCAGATACCACTTTATTAGTAGAATTCGCAAAGCGGATGAAAATGTACTTCCAGGATAGTCATATCGCACGAGTCGGTGAGGATGAGTTTGTGGTAATTACTCCATTGAGTGATTGGTTTATTCAAGGGTTTCTGACTTATTTGAAACAGCATCCAATTTACATTCGCCATAAAGCCATCCCAATTTCAATTAGTGGTGGGATTACGCGATATCCTGAAGATCAATCGACCTTCTTGCATTTAATGAAAGCATCGAGTGCGATTATTCATAAAGTGAAACAGCAAGGCGGAGGCAACATCGTAAGTTTGTCAAAGGCTAATCATGCCGCTTTGAGCAGAAAAACAATCATTGAAAAAAGATTATTAGAAGCTCTTAATCACAAAGACTTGCAAGTAGTCTATCAACCACAAGTAGATTTGCACACAGGGAAAGTGAATACCGTGGAAGCTCTTGTGAGATGGGAAGACAACGTTCTCGGTACAGTATCACCAAACGAACTGATTCCCATTGCGGAAGAAACCGGTTTAATACATGATATTGGGACTTTTATGTTTGAGCAGGTTTGCCAGCAAGCAGCTACTTGGCACAATGAAGGCAACTCGAGAAAAATAAGTATCAATACATCCGTACGCGAATTTCGCGATAAAAATATGGTAAAGATTGTTCGCCGTTCATTAGAAGAATCCGGATGTCCAGCACATTTAATTCAAATCGAAATCACAGAAAAATTCGCCTTGGAGGCGGAATCAGAAAAATCAATCATTCGGCAAATGTACCAATTGCAAAATGACGGAATTTCTTTTGTTCTCGATGATTTTGGGACAGGCTATGCATCGTTCCGTTACTTGCAATTATTACCGATTTCGGAGCTTAAGATTGATCAGTTATTTATCTCAGGGTTATTGCAACAAGAAAAACTACAAAAGCTTGTGCATGGGTTAATTCAATTTGGCAAGTCGATGGATATTCGTGTAGTTGCTGAAGGTGTTGAAACGCGCGAACAATTTGATCTGTTAAAGGAGCTTGGTTGTGATGCCATTCAAGGATATTATATCAGCCGTCCTGTACCCGCAAATGATTTGGAACGAAGTTTAAAAAACTTAGAAATATGACTTCTTTAATACATCACTGATACACTGAAAAAGTCCTTTCAATCTAAACAAACGATGCATTCCACAAGAAAAATTAAGAAAAAATCGTTTAATATTTGTATACACTGTACTTAATTAGATGGAATCAATACGACTAGGCAGAACCAGCGGAAGCCCCTTTCAATTGATAGACGAAGCGGTAATACCTATTCCAGTCTTTAATGGTTATATTAAAAAAGACGATTTCTCATGAAATTTGAGAAATCGTCTTTCTTTTTCTTATATATCTTAAGATTAGTTGCATCAACACTTCCGCGAATACTAGACCCATCGCAATGGCACCTGATGTCATAAATGCTTTTGCTGCATATGAAATTGCCGTTAAGTAATCATTTTCAACGATATGACGCATGGCGTTGTACGCAAGACCGCCTGGAACCAATAGAATGATTCCCGGAACACTAAAAATGATCATCGGCATCCGAAGTCGTTTCGATAGAATATGAGCAGCCAATGCGACGACGAAAGCCCCTGCAAACGATGCTTGAACGGAATCTCCTGATACTAAGGCATAGATACTAAAAATGAGCCATCCAGACATTCCAACCAGTCCGCAAGATACCAGTTGTTTTCTAGGTGCATTAAACATGATGGCAAATGAACACGCGATGATGAAACTCAGAACCGCTTGGATAATCCAAGTCATGATAACCCCTCCTAGAATGATAGTACGAGTGCTACACCTGCTCCGATGGCAAACGCAGTCAATAAGGCTTCTGCCCCTTTGGAAACACCCGATACAAAGTGGCCTGCCATGAGATCACGTACAGCGTTGGTAATTAGTAATCCTGGAACTAGGGGCATGACACCACTTATGATAATGGTGTTTAAGTCTTCTCCCACATTGAATAAGACGGCTAAAAAAGCAATAAAGCCAACAAACGACGCCGCCAAAAACTCGGCAAAAAACTTTACAAGCGTCAACGCATGAATTAATGTGACCACGATGAATCCGATACCTCCAGCAACAATAGCCGCTGGCACATCCCACCATGTACCTTCAAACAGGATAAGAAAACAACCACTTGCAATGGATGCTGCAATAATTTGCCAAAGCATCGGAAACATCAAGTTTGCACTTGCAATCCGATGTAATTCTTCATAAGCTTCTTCAATGGTCATTTCTAAGCTCGTTAGTTTTCTTGATATTTGATTGATAAGTGCAATTCTTTCCAAATCAGTAACTCGCAAACTAATTGTCATAATCCGTGTTGATCCGTCTTTGCCAAGAGAAAAAATAATACCAGTAGGCGTTATGTAGCTTTGTGCTCCGATTAACCCTTGTGATATCGCCATGCGAGTCATTGTATCTTCCACGCGATACGTCTCTGCACCACTTTCAATCATCAATCGGCCCGCTAGCAGGCAACAATCGATTGCCAAATCATTTTTCTCATTCAGCATGGTTTTGCCCACTCCTTTCAAAAACACCTTTGCATTATCTTATCGAAACGCGAGCTAAAAGACAATTAACCTAGGAAATTGTTAGGAACAAATTTACTTGCATAAACCTAACGCATAGATGGAGTCGTTTTCAACCTTGTTATAGTATAATATTCACAATTCATATTTCTTCTGAATAAATGGTAAGAAACTAGTACATTTCCATAAGGAGTCCATCACATGAATAAGACCGTAGACAAACTTAAGAAACGTATAGCTGTATCTCAACAAAATCACCCTGCTGATTTCATCTTGCGAAACGCATGTGTGGCCGATGTGTTTTCGTTGAGTTGGACCACTGCTGATGTGGTCGTAGCAGATGGCATGATTGTGGCGATTGATTCCACTGGTTCATTTGAAGCGCGAGAAGAAATGGATGCCATGGGTAGATATGTGGTACCTGGGTTAATTGATGGTCACATTCATATCGAATCGTCTATGTTAACCCCCTCTGCTTTCGGACATGTATTATTGCCGCACGGGGTGACAACGGTAGTGACTGATCCGCATGAAATCGCCAATGTCTCAGGAATGGCAGGCATACGGTTTATGCTTGATGATGCAAAAAATAGCCCGATGGACATTTTCGTCATGTTACCTTCAAGTGTGCCTTCGGCATCGTTTGAAAACGCCGGTGCCATACTTGAAGCAAGTGATTTGCAACCGCTACTCTCCCACCCTTCCGTTCTCGGACTTGCAGAAGTGATGGATTATCCTTCCGTTCTTAGTGGCAGTGATAAGATGCTGACCAAACTTGCAATAACACAAGAAGCAGGAATGCGAATTGACGGTCATGGAGCTGGGTTGCAAAACGATGAGATCCGTGGATATCGTGCAGCAGGCATTCAAACCGATCATGAGTGTGTATCTGCGGATGAAGCTCGCAACCGTGTTGCTCAAGGCATGTATGTCCTTATTCGTGAAGGCTCGGCTGCTAAAAACTTACATGATATACTCCCTGCAGTGACGGAACATAATGCGAGAAGATTTTTATTTTGTACAGATGATAAACATTTGGACGAATTAGTATCTGAAGGGAGTATCGACCATGCCATCCGCCTGGCGATTGCTGCTGGGATGGTACCGCTTCAAGCGATTCAATTAGCTACGTTAAACGCTGCTGAATGTTATGGATTATCCCAAAAAGGGGCACTGGCATCAGGTTTTGAGGCAGATTTTATATTACTGGATGACCTTGACACATTCGCCATTTCAGCAGTTTGGAAAAAAGGCATGAAGGTCGCAGAAAATGGAAAGATGGTTGTGTTTCCTACTTCCACTACCAAGTGTCCCGAAAACATCCTGCATTCCGTTCACTTACCAGACCTGACTGAAGAAAAGTTATCAATTCCTTTCCACAATGGAACGACAGCAAATATCATGAAAATCATTCCAAACCAGTTGGTGACACAACACATCATCGAAACAGTGGATGTAGTGGATGGAGCATTTGTTGCAAATGTTGAACATGATCAGTTAAAGCTAGCAGTAATCGAACGTCATCATCTTAAACATTCGATTGGTTTAGGGATCGTCAAAGGATTCGGCTTGAAGAAAGGTGCCGTGGCAACTACCATTGCACATGATTCACACAATGCGATTGTATTAGGAGCTAACGATTCAGATATGATGGTTGCTGTAAAAACACTACAAGACATGCAAGGTGGATTAGTCGTCGTTAATGAAGGGCGTGTCATCGCGTCACTTTCTTTACCCGTTGCAGGATTAATGACTCAAGTTCCTTTAGACGAAGCGGTTAGATCCCTAGCTACACTACATGAAGCCTTGCATTCTATTCACCCAACGATTGATTTTCATTTATTCCTAACTTTGTCATTTCTCAGCTTACCGGTCATCCCGGCTCTCAAATTAACTGATACTGGTCTGTTTGATGTCACGTCATTCAAACATATTCCAGTTGAACAAATATAAAAAACAGGCCACTAAGCACTTTGCATAGTGGCCTGCCTTGTATTCAATATGTGACAATACCAATCTCTTTAAACGTTTTTAAATCAAAACTCTTAATTTCTTTTGCAGAAATGGTATAAAGAGTGTCTCCTACATAGACCATTCGTTGAATGGATTTCTCCCAATCTTCATATGGTTGATCCGGTCTTCTCTCATTGATCATATTTGCTACTTCTTGAATTCCATTTTCAGCTGTGATCTCGTACATCAAAGCACCTTCACCTGCAAATTCTCCATAACCATCTTTATTTATTCCTTCATATAATGTAATCGGGAAACCGTAGAACCCTTTTCCACGATGTTGGAACAAAGCTTTGTGATCATATTGTAGGGGACTGTATGTTCCTTGATCACCAATAATTTCGATGTCCTGTTCTTTTGGGTTGTTGAAATCGCTGACATCAAACAGTGAAATTTTCATCCCTCCCGTGACAATGCGTGGAGGTTGCCCTTTCTCACCAGGTATCGATTTCGTATCATAGCCAAAGCCGATGAGATGATTTTCATCAAGCGGATGCAGATAATTACTGAAACCAGGAATTTTTAACTCGCCTAACACTTTAGGGCTAGTCGGACTGGAGAGATCCATCACAAACAGCGGGTCAGTTTGTTTAAACGTCACCATATATGCTTTGTCGCCCATAAAACGAGCTGAATAAATACGCTCACCTTTTGCCAGACCTTCAATTGCACCTACTTGTTTCATACCTGCGTCCAGAATATACAAATTGTTTTCAGACGGTGTTTCCTCATCCCACGCAAAGCCTTTTGTCGTGACAACTCGGAAATAGTCTTCGTGTTCATCCATTGAAAACTGGTTCAACAGCATGCCATCCACTTCTCCGGATGAGGCAAACGAGATATTAGTGCCGTCCAATTCAAACTTAAAGATTTCCGTATTTGATGCACTTGGGTTCCACATCATTGTCCTGTTCATTTGATTATTTTGATCGATTGGCAAATACACCGGAGCAGTTAAATATAGACTTTCTTTCGTCATATACATCGACTGACTCCCACCCAAATATCCTTTTGTCTCTATTTTTGAGTCTTTTGGATTATTTAGATCCATTGCCGTGATAATGCTGTACGTTCCTTCGAGTGAACCAGGCAAGATTGAAATGTTTGATAAATCCATTGGGGCAGCTTTTGCATCAATTTCACTATCAAAAGTATAAGGGCGAACTTCCACATCATCCCCTTGTTCCCATGCCCAATAGTTAGGTGAAATGTTCGTAACAAAGTACAACATATTGTCTGTTTTACGAGCCCCGTTCAAATACCCTTCCGCACCAATTTCACGAACCATTGTAGGTTTTTGCGGATTGGATACATCATAAAAACGTACATTCGTCGAATTGCTGAATGGAGCAATTATCAATTTTTCCGTGGGTTCTGACACATCACTATATTCATAAGGGATATGGTGATCGCCTAAAACAATCAACGTATCTTCATGTAGAAATAATTGTGATGGATAAAAGTCTTCAGCAGCTGGAATCCCAGACATTTTCGCCATGGATTTCGGATTCCTTATGTCTGTAATATCCACCCGTCCATTCATGATGGTGTAAATATATTCCCCATCAGTTTTCACCATATCCGCTTCATCAACACCTTCTACTTGGTTGTTGGTTTCTGAATAATTAGATTCTCCCTCACTATTTGCAGAAGATTTATCTTCACTCGACGCCTCCATTTCCAACGTCTCACCCAAAAAATTAGTTTTATTACGACTTGCATACATGGAAGCAACTTTTTTCAAGTAATCTTCTAACTCTTTTTCCGATTTTACAGTCTGCAGATTTTTATGGACCGTAAACGATAATTCATTAATCGACATGGATTTAAGGAAGCCACCTTTTACGGCATTCCGATTCACGTGAAGTGTGTAAGAACCTGGTTTCAAGTTTGACACTTCCAGCGAATGTCCATTTTCTGCAAATGTTAAATCGGCTTTTACTACTTTCCCTTGTTGATCCACTAAATAAATATCCCCATCATCAATGGCAGACGTTTTTAACGGAGTCGAAAAATTCGCCTTCCACCCCTGCTCCGATAGTGCAATGGATGAAGCACTAACCGTCACTTTATCGATTAAAAAGGCAAACGCTAAGACAATTGACGCCACCATTAAAGCGATGAATAACCATACACTTCTCTTTTTCACTTTGCTACCTCTCCTTCTTCATTTCCTTGTTATTCCATTAGACTTATTCCTTTCATTTTGGTTACAAATTTTTTGAATCTTTTTTTATTACTTGCAAGGAATAGCTTCGTCCGCTGTCGCTGAGAACTTTATGACTGAGCGAGGGCTCAGTTGTAATTATCGAGGGTCACGTAGGAATAATCGGGGATGACGTAGGAAAAAAGGGAGGTCACGTAGGAATAATCGTCCTTCAAGTAGGAAACTCACATTTTCTAGAACATTTCTCCTTTCTCATTTTCATAGAAAAGGGTAAAAAACACCCTATTTCTCCTCACAATGGGTGTAAGGCTAAATAGGGTGCGTTTTTACCACAGCGGCTCTTCTTCATTAGAGAGTTCTAGTGTATTTGGATACGTAATTGTTATGACCATAAGTATTAGAATCGCAACTAAGATCGTTACGCCCAAGTTCAATTTAAGAACCATACTGGAAAAAATAATTATTGGTGCTGGAAAAAGACCGATAATTCCTGATTTTCGCATAGATTTTGTCGATGCATATTGAACTTCCTTACAATTAGGACACTTCATTCTTCTTTTAAATGAAAAAGCTTTTTTAAACGTTGTTTTCCAACTCCAGTGATGATCACAACTTTGACAGATTGGCATTCAAGTACCTCCGATCAAAATATGACTTAATTTCTTTCATCTAAACTTGCCATTAATCTTCAAGAACTCTCCAGCCACTGCTCCAGCAATCTTTCTAGCTTTGATTCTTTCTCCGTTTTTTCAGAACTCAGTTGCTCATATACTTCCCAATCCGCTTCATGTTCAATGCGGTTGGTTATTTCCAGGATGGTATGCTCCAACTCTGTGATTTCTTCTTCATATGAACGTGTCACTTGTATTTTCTCTCGAACAGGTTTCACTTTTTCCGTTACTTTCTCGACACTTATGATTTCCACTTCACGCCGTGATTGCAATTCATCCCATTTGCCGCGTGCCCATTCATACGGACCTTCAAATGTGGTCAACTCACCAGCATTCAGCCATGCTGTACGGGGGAATAATTTATTTAAGAAGTAACGGTCATGAGATACCGCCAAAATGGTTCCTTGGAAATCTTCCAAGGCTTCTTCCAATACTTCACGCGAATCGATATCCAGATGATTGGTCGGTTCGTCTAGCATTAATAAATTGACATCTTGATGCATGAGTTGTGCCAATCTTAAACGCATACGTTCCCCACCACTTAGGTCACCCACTCGTTTATAAACATCTGGACCGTAAAACATAAAGCGTGCCAGTACATTCCGTGCTTCCCCTTCATACATGGAGACTTCTTTTCGGAATACATCAATCAATCGGGCTTTTGGATCAGTGATTTCAAAATGCTGCGATAAAAACCCGACACGCACATTGCTACCTAAACGAGCCACTCCTTCATCCACTGCCAGCTCACCACGCAACAGTTTCAAGATTGTTGACTTGCCCGTTCCGTTGCGACCTACAATAGCAATCCGGTCTTTCCAAAACACATTAAAATCGGATTTCCATAGTAACATTTTGTCCCCAAAGGATTTTGACACACCTTCCATCACTACGACTTCTTTTCCGCTCCGGGATGCCGTATCAAATGTTAACGTCATTTTTTTCGGGTCAATCAATGGCTTTCTTACTTTTTCCATGCGTTCGAGGGCACGTTCCATATTGCGGGCCCGGCGATGCAAGGCGGCATTTGGCGGAACCGCTTCATTTGCCCACAGTCTCAAACGTTTAATGGCTTCTCTCATTTTCTTGATTTTCTTTTGTTGTTCTTCATATTCCTGGAATTCACGCATTAGTCGTTCTTCTTTTTGGATGGCAAATGAAGAATAGTTGCCATGGTAAAGGGTTAATTCGCCTTCTTCTAAATCTGCCACTTTTGTCACGACCTGGTCCAGGAAGTAACGGTCATGCGAGATAATGACGACCGTGCCTTCATACGTCACTAAATATTGCTCCAGCCATTCGACTGCAAATAAATCCAAATGGTTTGTTGGCTCATCGAGCAATAATAGATCCGGTTTAGTGAGCAACAATTTACCTAGCATGATTTTTGTTTGTTCCCCACCGCTTAAACTGATGAATGAACGATCGACAAACGCAGTCAATTGTAAACCTTGCACCACTTTTTCAATGTCCGTGTCCATGGAATACCCATCACGACGTGTAAACTCTTCTTGTAGATCTCCATATTGTTTCAGCAGTTTATCCATCTCAGTTGGTGTAGCTTTTGCCATCTTTTCTTCTAGAGCGTTCATTTTTTGCTGCATGCCGACTAACTCTTCAAATGCCAGTAGCAATACATCGTGACCTGTTACTTCCACAGAATAAGAAGGAATCTGTGCCAAGTAACCGATTTTAGTGCCTTTCTTGAAATGAATGCTCCCTTGATCGGGCGTTTCAATTCCTGAGATCAATGTAAATAATGTGGTTTTTCCTGTACCATTGCGGCCAACAACGCCTAATTTATCACCCGTTTTGATTGCTAAAGATAAATCTTCAAATATTAAATTTCCACCGAGCATCTTACTAATTTCTTGAATTGTACATATCATTGATTCCGCTTCCTTTCAAATTCATCACAGATGGGAAGCATCCAATCTCTTTTTTGGATACAAAAAAAGACTGCCTGAAAAGCAAGCAGTCTTTTCTCATACGATTTAGCGCAAAGCGCTCCATGGAGAAGAAAGAATGTCTAATCAGCTGTGATGTTCATGTAATTGTCTAAAAAAGGGCATACCTATCCCGTTAATAGAATTTTCATGAGTAATCGCACATGATGTGGATAAAAATTCCAGTATAAATCCATGTGCCTTCACAGTGTTATTCATTCTTTCCTCACCTCCGTTCGTCGATTTTAGAATATTCTATCATACATCTTTGTCGATTTCAAATGGCCATTTTGGTAACATCTTCGATAATTTTTTATCTTCCCGATAACCGAGTACATATTCAGCTTGCATGATCGTGTGAATTTCGCGTGTTCCTTCATAGATAACTGGTGCTTTTGAGTTTCGCAGGAAACGCGCCACTGGATAGTCATCTGAGTAACCATATGCCCCGTGAATTTGTACCGCATCGTCTGCAGCTTTGTTTGCAAAATCACATGCTTGCCATTTGGCTAAAGAAGTCTCGCGTGTATTTCGAACCCCTTTATTTTTCAACTCACCCGCACGATAGACAAGAAGGCGACTCATTTGTAATCCAGCCTCCATATTGGCAATCATTTGTTGTACTAACTGATGTTTGCCAATCGGTTTACCAAACGTTTCGCGTTCATGGCAATACTTAACGCTTGTTTCGATACATGCTTGAATGAGTCCTGCAGCTCCTGCTGCCACTGTAAACCGCCCATTATCCAAAGCAGCCATAGCAATTTTAAAGCCTTCCCCTTCTTCACCTAAACGATTGGCAGCTGGTACACGGATCTCATCAAAGAAGATCTCACCTGTATTTCCTGCACGGATCCCGTATTTCCCTTTAATCGCTTTTGAAGAAAAACCTTCCATGGTTCGTTCCACAATAAAAGCACTGATCCCATGGTGTTTCTTTGATTTATTAGTATATGCAAAGACAATAAAATGGTCTGCATGATCGCATAGAGAAATCCAAGTTTTTTGACCTTTCAGTACATAGTCATCCCCATCGCGAGTGGCTGTTGTGGACATCGCCGCAACATCGGAGCCAGCACCAGGTTCAGTTAGGCCAAACGCTCCGATTTTTTCACCTTTTGCTTGTGGAACTAAGTATTTTTGCTTTTGTTGTTCCGTGCCCCATTGCATGAGTGTCATGGAGTTTAAGCCAGTGTGCACCGAGACAGCGGTACGAAAAGTCGTATCGCCTCGTTCCAACTCTTCACAAACTATGGCCAGTGCATTGTAGTCCATACCGCTCCCACCGTACGATTCTGGCACACACACACCCATTAATCCTAATTCCGCTAAGCGTTTCCACACTTTCGGATCAAACCCACCTGATGAATCCCACTCTGCAATGTATGGAATAATTTCATCGTCCACATATTGTCGAACTGTTTTACGAAGTAATTGGTGCTCTTCCGAAAATTCGAAGTTCATGATGATTGCCTCCCGCTCCCGTTATCCGTTACCAACTGAAGTTGATTCAAGTTCTTGTATCGTTTCGATAATGTTTACACCGCGTTTCTTCATTTCAGCGATATACGCATCTCCAGGTACGATTTGTTCCGGTGGATACACCCCACGTTTGGAAATGTCTCCGTTCCCAATCATTTGTGCCACGACTGAAATGGTATTAGCGGTTGCGCGCGCCATAGCGGTCACTTGATCATCCATGTCTTTTTTCGTTACAAGATCGTACTCATACGTTACGTCATCCCCGTTTTTAGTACCTGCGACGATGACACGCAACAACACGGCATCTTGTTTTTCACCGAGTAATAGACCAGGCGTCAAAGCTGCTTTCAACACGTCACGTGTGCTGACCGTTTTTCCATCCACTTCAACTATTGTATTTTTATTTGTTAATCCAAGGTCTACTAATACTTTAAATTTCTCAGCATGCCCCGGATAACGAATCGTTTTGTATTCAAGAGTCTCAACATCCGGGAAAGTTTTCGTCAACGTCGATGTTCCACCCGATGTATGGAAAGCTTCCAGTTCACCAAACTCATCGAAGTGAATCGATTCGACCTCAGATAGTGAAGGGACTTCATACAATACTCCGTTTTTCACGACATGTGAAGTGTCTGTGTAATGATCAAGCACGCCGTCCAATGAGAACACAATGTTGTATTTCAAAGGTCCTTCCGGCTCAACGGGAATGCCCCCGACATAGATTTTAATTGATTTCACATCATCTAATTTACTAGCACCATAACCAGACAGGATATTGATCATTCCAGGAGCTACCCCTAGGTCTGGAATGACTGTAATCCCTTTTTCTTGAGCTTGCGCATGCAAACCAAGTACAGCGTCTGTTGCACCGCCAATATGGCCACCGAGATCAACTGAATGAACACCGACTTCCACTGCCGTACGCGCTACTTTTTCGTTAAATGAATAAAATAATGCATTGATAACTACGTCGCCTTTACTCATAACGTCTTTTAATTGTTCATCATTATTGGCATCCAACTGAACTGCTTGAAGTTTATCGGATTGTAATTTAGCTTTAAAAGCTTCCACTTGTTCCAACTGAACATCAGCTAAAAATACTCGTTCAACGTTCTCACTTTTCACCAAGTCACGAGCTGCTTCTTTCCCCATCAGTCCTGCACCTAATACAACAACTTTCATTCCTTACATCCCCTTTGTAAATATGTCAGTTTGTATTACTGCCTATGCTGCCTGTTTTGACACCTAAGCTTTGGTTTCAATTATCAATCTGCGCTCGTTGTAACTTGCCACTGAAGTCTACGTAAATACTCTTCCACTCAGTGTAGACGTCGAGTGCAGCGACTCCCGAATCGCGGTGTCCGTTCCCCGTTCCTTTTGTCCCACCGAAAGGTAAATGAATTTCAGCACCTGTTGTGCCTGCGTTCACGTAGACAATCCCTGTATCCAGATCACGTTGTGCTTTGAATACGGTATTGACATCACGTGAAAAAATACTGCTTGATAATCCAAATGTTACGCTGTTGTTCACTTCAATTGCCTCATCTAAACTAGAAACTTCGATGAGTGATACCACTGGACCGAAGATTTCTTCTTGTGCGATTCGGCTGTCACGATCTACATTTGTGAAGAGCGTCGGAGCATAATAGTTTCCTTTAGCTAATTCCCCATCAGAAAGAATTTCGCCTCCGACTAACAGCGTAGCCCCTTCATTTTTACCGATTTCCACATAGCTGTGGATTTTTTCCAACGCTTTTTTATTAATAACGGGACCTATTTTCACGGTTTCATCCATGCCGTCTCCAATAGTCAATTGTTCCATCGATGTTAACAGACGTGATTCCAGTTCTTCTTTTACATCTTTATGCACAATGACGCGGCTACATGCTGTACAACGTTGTCCAGCTGTTCCGAAAGCACTCCAAAGAATCCCTTCAACCGCCAACCCTAGATCTGCGTCATCCATGACGATAACTGCATTTTTCCCACCCATTTCAAGTGACACTTTTTTCAGATTCCGACCGCCACGTTCTGCGACTGAGCGGCCTGTTTCCGTTGACCCCGTGAATGAGATTACCTTGACATCCGGATGGTCAATCATGGCCGTCCCTACGTCAGCACCTGAACCGAAAACGATGTTTGCCACGCCATCTGGGATTCCTGCTTCTTCAAAAACTTTTGCCATTTCATATGCCATCATCGGTGTTTCAGTTGCTGGTTTCCATAAGAATGTATTGCCCGCTACCATTGCCGGGAACGATTTCCATGTTGCTATGGCTACTGGGAAGTTCCAAGGTGTAATGAGCCCGACCACGCCGATTGGTGCACGAACACTCATTGCAAACTTATCCGCAAGTTCCGATGGTGTAGTTTCGCCAAATAAACGACGACCTTCTCCCGCCATATAGAACGCCATATCTATGCCTTCTTGCACTTCTCCACGGCCTTCTTCAATCACTTTGCCCATTTCCTTCGTTAGCACTTGTGCCAAATGCTCTTTCTTTTCTTTCATAATACGTCCTACTTCATATAAATAGTCAGCCCGTTTCGGAGCCGGAACAAGGGCCCATTTCTTTTGAGCTTCCTTCGCAGCTGCCACAGCCAGGTTCACGTCTTCCTGTGTTGACAGTCGAACTTGCGCTAACTCTTCCCCATTTGCAGGATTCGTTACCGAAACGTATTTCGCGTCTCCCGCTTCCTGCCACTTACCACCGATATAGTTATTTAATTGCATATTCAAAACTCCTTTCGACTTGAAAACGCTTCCACTTTACTTATTCGACATCAAGATCTTTAACCCTTCCAATTTTCAAATTAATTGGTATATTCATATAAAAGGTAGTGAAACTTTTTGTTCCTTAAAGCGTATGAATGAATAGAATTAATTATTTGGAGGAATGAGCAGAATGAACAATCACGAAATTGATTATAAATTGTACGGGGATGACATGCAGTATGTGGAAGTGGAGCTTGATCCGAAAGAGACAGTTGTTGCAGAAGCTGGCAGTTTAATGATGATGGAAGAAGGCATTACAATGGAAACCATTTTCGGTGATGGTTCGAAAGGTTCTGCTGGTGGTGGTGTGATGGGCAAACTCATGGGTGCCGGCAAACGCCTCCTGACGGGTGAAAGTTTATTTATGACGACTTTTACAAATAGCGGTTCAGGTAAACGTTTGGTATACTTCGCTTCTCCGTATCCAGGAAAGATCATTCCGATGGATTTAAGCAAAATGGGTGGCAAAGTAATCTGTCAAAAAGATGCGTTCTTAGCCGCAGCAAAAGGTGTTTCTGTGGGTGTCGAATTCCAACGTAAACTAGGCGTAGGTTTCTTTGGTGGCGAAGGCTTTATTATGCAGAAACTTGAAGGTGACGGAATCGCATTTGTACATGCTGGCGGCACCATTCACCGTAAAAATTTACAAGTCGGCGAAGTCATTCGCGTGGATACCGGGTGTTTGGTTGCCATGACGAAAGATGTAAATTACAATATCGAAATGGTCCCAGGCATTAAAACAGCATTATTTGGTGGAGAAGGCCTGTTCTTTGCTACACTCCGTGGACCTGGATCAGTATGGATTCAATCTTTACCGTTTAGTCGTTTAGCAAGTCGTGTTTTTGCAGCAGCTCCTCAAACACCGGGTGGTGGATCTAAGGGTGAGGGTAGTTTAACGGGCGGATTGTTTAATTTACTTGGTGGGAAATAACAACGAAAAGGGGCTGTCCCAAATGTCATAAAAAATGACTTTTAGGGCAGCTCTCTTCATAGTAATATGCTGATTTCCGTTCCAGGCGGACGCGTTCCGCGGGGCGGGCGGTGAGCCTCCTCGTCGCTTAAAAACATGTGCTCCTGCATCGCTGCGCTAGCTTCGTCGCAAACGAGTTGTGCACAACTCGTTTCCTGCGGGGTCTCACCTGTCCCGCTGATCCCGCAGGAGTCGCCGCCTTCCACTACAATCTATAAAGTGTTTAAAAATCAACGGGTATATACAACCTAGCTATAAAAAGGAGAACAAGTGAAAACATAAAAACAGGTGGAGAAAAACGACTCGTTTTTCTTCACCTGTTTCATTTTAGGAACTTTTTAGACAGCCCCTTTTCGTTGTTTTTCATTGAGTATGATGATTTAATAATTTTGACTGTTTTCTCCAAAAGAAACAAGAAAACAGTTAAATTTAACACAAATAATAAGCATTTGTTCTATTCGTTTATCACATGCAAAATCTTATCCTAATCGAAGCCAACAGAACTTAACTTATGAGACATTCATCTTTCCTTTCATCCGCCACAAGAAATACAGCACGGGCAAAACAAGCAATGCTGAAGCCGAGATACCTCCCGAAATAGACGTGTATAAAGCGAGCAACCCAACTATCGGACCCCCTGCAATTTGTCCAAAAGCATCAAGTTGGCCGAACATAGACAGAGCCGTCGCACGACCTTTCGACTCCAAACGTTCATTTGTCAGAATGCTCATCAATGGATAATTCACATTGCGCAGTGCACTTGTTACCCAGAACATCGCGACGGCTAACCAGAAGTGCCCCGTCCATGCGAAAACAATCATCGTTCCGATCAATAACGTATTCATGACCAACAGAACCTCAGCATATTGCCCCTTCACGTTTTTCTCAACGATACGAAGAACGATGATATTGAGTAAAAAGGCTACGGCATAAAATGCACCGAACCAATAAATGGACTCACTTTCGGACAAGTCATAATCGGCAATGAAATGGGCTCCATACAATCGGTCGAATCCTTCGCTCGCAAGTCCCCAAAATAGTGTCACCATCGCAATACTTACGAGCACCGTGTTGCCGCGGATTTGTGACACGCCACCTTTTATGGTCGTAATCATATGCGTAAGTCCAGAGACACCTTTTTCACGCGTGACTTTGACAAATTTTGTTTCTGGCAATTTGATCCAGGTCCATACGGCAAGGACTATCAGCATGACCCCTGCAAATAAAATCGCCGTTTGCACCGACCAAATGGACGCAATCGCCACACTTGCTAAAATCGCTGTAAATCTTGCAAGTGATCCATATTGTGAACCACGCAAAAATGTTTTCTCTAAATTTTCCCCACTCAACTCATCCGCAATCCAAGCTTGCTCAGCCCCACTGATGAATGTCCACCCAATTCCCCACATTGCCGAAGCCACAGCAATTGCCCAGAACTCGGGGGTACTGCCTTCTAAAATATGAGCGAATCCGATTACTGAGATCCCTAAAGCTAGCGAACGTTTTCGACCAAAATGATCCGCATATAAACCCGTCGGCATTTCAAATAAGAGAACGGACACTTCCATAATCGTCCCGATCAGTACAAGTTGTAGTGCATTGAGATCCGCTTGTGTCACATAATAAATGGCGCTAAGTGTAAATACCATTTGGATAAAGAATGATCGTGAACTCGTCACGATGTAATAGAAATTTTGTATACTCATTTAAAAACTCCTCCGATTTTATTGATTCTGATTCGAATCAAATCGGAAATCATCTGTATTAGAACAACATGCCCTCCGATTTGAATGAAGTTGACAGTGTTTTTCTTTTCATATGAATCTCTCCCTTACTTAAACTTAATTTAGTATAAATTCTATTCAGAATATTGTCACTAAATACTTGTTAAGCTGCTGCTGTAGTAGGTGAGCGTTCGCTCAGTCTGACTATTTGGCGTTGACGTCTGAAAAAATGGGGATCACGTCTGACTTTTTGCCCTTCACGTCTAAAAATTGCCATTCACGTCTGACTTTTTGGAAATCCAACTGTTGCCAACTCTCGCACGAGTTGTCATACTAGCAATAATTATATGAAACGAGTGAGAGCTTTGAAGAATCTATCTTTACAATCAAAAATCTTTGCTTACGGAGCATTATTTGTGACTGCTATTGCACTTCTCATTGGAGCTTCGTTCTATTTCACGATGTCTGAGAGTATTGAACAGCAAATTGGAAATCGTGCTCTTAACATAGCTGTGACAACGGCAAACCGACCAGATGTGATAGTTGGGTTTGCAAATGAAGACCCTTCAATTGTTTTACAGCCAATCGCTGAAACGGTTCGAGAACTTTCAGGTGCTGAATATGTGGTAATTGGCAATGATGAAGGAATTCGTTATGCACACCCCGTACCTGAACGAATTGGTCAAAAAATGGTTGGTGATGATAATGAGCGCGCGTTAATTAATGGGGACTCCTATATCTCTGAAGCAACTGGAACATTGGGTCCAGCTTTACGAGGAAAAGCGCCAGTTAAAAATGAATACGGGGAGATTGTTGGGATTATCTCAGTCGGGTTTTTAAAAGATGAAATCTCTCATACCTTTTTTGAATATGTAGATTCGATTGTTATTATTGTAGTATTGGCAATCATCCTTGGTGTTATTGGTTCTACGATATTAGCAAGAAGTATAAAAAAAGTGCTTTTCAATCTCGAGCCTGCCGAAATCGCTCAACTTTTTACAGAACGAAATTCGCTGATTGAATCAGTTCGTGAAGGGATAATAATGGTCGATCAAGAAGCACGTATTTCGATGATGAATCAAGCAGCGTATGAAACGCTTTCCCTACCAGAAGATATACCACTTATCGGTCGTCACATTGAAGAAGTATTACCGAACACACTCCTCCCCAAAGTTCTGCTCACTGGAGAAAAACAGTTTGATCGAACAATGGAAATACGCGGCAAAAAAGCCATTGTGAATCGTATACCGATTCTCGTGGGGAAAGAAGTAGTTGGAGCCGTATCAAGTTTTCGTTTGCAATCGGATTTTGATCAGTTAACAACCGAACTTTCTCAAGTGAAACAATATACAGAAGCACTTCGAGCACAAACACATGAATATAAGAATTTTCTCTATACAATTAGTGGTCTTATTCAACTCAACTCACTGGACGAAGCACTATATCTAATCCACGATGAAACGCAGGAGCATCAGTCCCTAATCCAGTTCGTCACGAAAAGGTTACAAGACCCTTACCTAGGTGGACTCGTCATAGGTTTATTCAATCGGGCACGCGAATTAAAAGTTCGCTTTATTTTAGATGAAGATAGTCTTTTACAGAATCTGCCTAAACATCTAGAAAAAAGCTTATTTGTTTCAATTATAGGAAATCTAGTAACAAATGCATTTGAAGCGATTGAACACTTAGCTGAATCAGATCGAATGGTCCGATTGTTTATACATGATAATGGACAAGAAATATTACTTGAAGTTGAAGATTCAGGTAGTGGCCTTAGTCCTGATTTACAAGATTTCATTTTCAAGTCACGTATTTCCACGAAAGATGGGCATGATCGCGGGTACGGTTTAGTGAAGGTTGCTAAAAATATAAGAGATTTAAATGGAGTTGTAACGATTGAAAATGGAGATTTAGGAGGTGCCCTGTTCGTCATCTCTATTCCAAAAGGAGGATTTTCAACATGACCGAAGTAATTGAAGTATTAATCATTGAGGATGACCCTAGAATCGCTGACATTCACCGTCGTTTTATCAGTAAAATCGATGGATTTGCTGTTGTAGGTTCCGCACATTCTGGGTCTGAGGCAAAGGATTGGGTTACGTCTATGAAACCAGATTTAGTCTTACTAGATGTCTATTTACCCGATATGATGGGTACTGAGTTAATGGCTTTTATTCAGGCAGAAAGTGCTGATACAGACATCATCTTTATTACCGCCGCAGCCGAAGTAAGTGTGGTGAAACAAGCTTTTAGAGGTGGCGTCATTGACTACATTTTGAAACCTTTAACTTTTGATCGATTCCAAGATAGTTTGCGCTTTTACCAGAAAAAAAGAAAAACACTTGCAAACACAGGTAAATTACAAGAAGAATCCATTCAATTGTTGTGGCACTCAGACAAGTCGGCAATTTCCTCCGATAGTATATTGACACCAAAAGGAATTGACCCCATAACAAAGGAAAAGGTCATGATGCATTTAAAACAACAATTAAATGGGATAACGGCAGAAAAGCTCGGACTCGCCAGTGGACTCAGTAGATCAACCGCAAGACGATACTTAGAATTCCTGGTATCAGAACATAAAGCAGCTGCTGAACTAATGTATGGAACAATTGGCCGTCCAGAGCGCAGATATTTTCCTATTAACCTATGAATTTTATGAACATAATGATGAGAAAGACGTTTATTCCACTTATGACCCAAAACATTGAATTGAATAAGTGTTCTGATAAGTTAAAGACAACGCAATGAAAGCGTTGTCTTTTTCAATTCAAACAAGGGGGATATTATGTATGTGGGGAAAATTATCTAAAGCTGTTCTGGTAAGCTCATTGGCTTTAAGTTTAGTGGCATGCTCTGCCGCGGATAGTGAAGGTACTTCGTCGAAGTATCCAGAGAATACGATTACAATTGTCGCACCTTCTGGGGCAGGTGGCGGATGGGATTTAACGGCTCGCGCTATCGCAAAAACAATGAACGAAACAAAATTAGTTGAAAAGCCAATCACGGTAGAAAATAAACCAGGTGGCGGCGGTGCCGTTTATATGGCGCAATTTGCTACAAAAGAAGCAAAAAATGATTATGCATTAATGGTGAAATCACCACCAATCTTAATTAACGCTAATAAAGCTGAGGGTAACAGTGCCTACGGTTATAAAGATACAAAACCTCTTGCTCAATTAACTCGTGATTATGGCGCTATTGTTGTTCAAGCAGATTCTGAATTCCAATCGTTACAAGATGTTTTAGATGCAATAAAAGCTGATCCAACTAAAGTGACATTAGCAGGTGGTTCAGCTCCTGGTTCAATGGATCATTTGGTCGGAATCCTTCCTGCCTTTAAATTCGGCATTGACCCTAAATCAGTCAAATACGTTTCTTATGACGGCGGCGGCGAAGCGGTTGCAGCACTACTTGGGAATAATGCTGATGTAATTGCAACTGACGCTTCTACAATTTCAGAGTATGTGAAGTCTGGTGATGTTCGAGTGCTTGCTGTTAGTTCTACTGAACGTTTAGAAGGTGTCTTAAGTGAGGTACCAACTTTCAAAGAAGAAGGTATTGATGCAGAATTTACAATCTGGCGTGGATTGTTCGGACCTAAAGATATGTCTGATGCAGCTTATGACTATTGGACTGAAAAGCTTGATAAATTAGTAGAAACAGACGAGTGGAAAGCAGAACTTGAAAGAAATGGTTGGCAAAGTGAATATCGTAATGCCGAAGACTTTACTACTTATTTAGAAGATCAAGATAAAGTCATTGTTGAATTATTAACTGCACTAGACATGCAAAAATAATAAATTATGGCGACGGCATTAGCGGTCGCCTTTTCTTTAGGAGGTGTGAAAGGATAATGAGTAAAACGTTCGATCGTTTCGCAAGTATCGCCTTTTTACTGATTGGTCTTTTATTTGTAATTGAAAGTCGTTCAATATCAGTAAGTTCATACGGTTCTACAGTTGGACCAAATATCTTTCCTATGGCACTTGGGGCTATATTAATCTTGCTTAGTATTCGTCTACTATTTGAAACAACTAAATATAAACCAGAAGATGGATCAAAAGAACCTCTTCAATATAAAAAGTTCATTATCATTTTTGTTAGTGCTGCAGTGTATGCAGGTGTATTGGAGCCAATTGGTTACGTAATTTCTACGTTCATTTTCCTACTTATCGCATTCCAGACAATGGAGCGCGGCAAATGGCTTAGCTCAATCATTATCGCCGGTGTTTTTTCATTCGGTGTTTACTACTTTTTTGTGGAATTTCTTGGCGGGTCATTGCCTGGATTCCCTCAATTTTAAAGTGAAAGGAGTCATCGCATGAGTACATTAGATTTTCTATTTGATGGGTTTGCCGTTGCATTCCAATGGCAAAATATCCTATTTGCTTTTGTAGGAGTTGTTATCGGAACAGCTGTTGGAGTTTTACCAGGGATTGGACCTATGAGCGGTGTAGCTTTACTGATTCCTGTAACTGCTACTTTGACATCCGGTTTGCAGCCCGAAGCAGCAGCAGCAAGTTCAATTATTTTGTTAGCTGGCGTTTATTATGGTGCGATGTATGGAGGATCTACCACCTCTATTTTGTTAAACACCCCGGGAGAATCTTCTTCTGTTGTCACAACATTAGATGGTTACCAAATGGCTAAACAGGGACGCGCAGGAGCTGCCCTCTCCATTGCAGCCATTGGTTCATTTGCTGCAGGTATTATTTCGCTAATTGGCTTAGTTTTATTAGCAAAACCATTATCGAACATAGCGATCAAGTTTGGACCTGCCGAGTATTTCTCTCTTATGCTTCTTGGACTTTGTGCAGTAAGTGGATTAGCCGGTAAGTCAATGACTAAAGCATTAATTATGACTATTTTTGGTTTACTATTAGGAACAATCGGAATTGATGCCGTATCTGGGATTGCTCGTTTTACATATGATATGCCGATTCTGTATTCAGGCCTTGAATTCTTAACAATTGCGGTTGGATTATTCGCTCTTGGTGAAGTATTTAAAACAATTCTTGAGCGGGACAAAGAAGATGGTGCAATTGCCAAAATCGATCGTGTCTTACCAACGAAACAAGATTTGAAAGACAGTGCGGTACCGATTGTGAGGGGTTCATTATTAGGATTCTTCATCGGTGTTTTGCCAGGTGCTGGTGCAACACTTGCATCGTTCTTCTCTTATATTGCAGAGAAAAAGTTCAGCAAGCATCCAGAGATGTTTGGTAAAGGTGCAATTGCAGGAGTAGCTGGTCCAGAGTCTGCCAATAATGCTGCTTCTGGTGGTGCTATGATTCCATTGCTTACTCTTGGAATCCCAGGTTCAGGAACGACAGCTATATTAATGGGCGCGCTCATCATGTATAACATTCAACCAGGTCCCCTATTATTTGAAGATCACCCCGATGTTGCCTGGGGACTCATTGCAAGTATGTTTATCGGGAACTTAATGTTACTTGTTCTGAACATGCCTCTCGTTAAAGTATTTGCTAAAATTATTCAAACACCTAAAAAGTATTTACTTCCAATTATTGTGACGATATCGTTTTTCGGAGTTTATGCAGTCCAATATACAACATTTGATTTGTATTTATTATTAGCATGTGGTGTTCTCGGTTATTTGTTATCTAAAAATGACTACCCGGTTGCCCCTTTAGTGTTGGCACTAGTTCTGGGACCAATGATTGAAAATAATATGCGTCGTGCACTTACAATTTCAAATAGTGATTTCTCTATTTTTCTTACAAGACCATTATCATTATCATTTCTCATTGTGGCAGCGATATGGTTGCTTGTTCCGCTTTTATTGAAATTAAAAGGACGTAGTGTCATCGTCAATGACGAAGAATAATTAAAAGCTGAGCGTTTTTAACGCTCAGCTTTTTCTATTTTTGCTATATTCCCATCCATGTTCCCATTTCAACACAAAAAAGGGATACCTACGGAAGCCCAATTTGTCATTAAATACTTGTAAACTGCGTGCTGTTTCAGCTGTGCGTCCGCTCAGTCGCCCAATTTCGTGTTGATGTCTGAAAAAAGGCCGATTTCGTCTCACTTTCTCTACGTCGCCCCACAAAAAAGGCTCCCAGATTCACCGGCAGCCCCATTAAGTCTTATTTTGCTTGTCCTTTTTCAAAGTTCAGATCCCATGTATAGCCGAATGGATCGCGTACTTTACCGTATTTTGCTCCCCAAAAAGTATCTTGAAGTTCCATGACGGCTGTACCGCCTTCAAGCAAGGCACTATACAAACGTTTGATTTCTTCTTCACTTTCACAATCAATCATCAATGAAACATTTGTTGCCCCTGATTCACCTATAGTTGTTGAATCAGCAAGCATGATGCCAAAGTTCCCATTAGATAAAAGGCAGTGAAGCAGAAAATCTGCAGCCTCAGGTGGCGATGGATAATCACTTTCACCGTATGTCTGCATCCCTTTGATTTCTAATCCAAATGTTTTTTCATAAAAAACCGCTGCTTCTTTTCCGTTTCCGAAAAACGTTAAATATGGTATTGGTTGTTTCATATCCTTCATCTCCTTACTAATTAACCTTCTAAAGTAGATTCGGCATCCATGTATAAAAACCTTTATTTGAGGGTTATTTCTTGCCAAAGCTTGCAGGCATCACAACCGCAACTACTTCGCCATTGGCTATATGTTCTTCTCCAGCGTATACCTTAATATGCACTTTGTACTTTTTCGGATGTATTTCTTCTACTATACCAGTTGCCTTTAACTGTACACCTTGGGGAGTAGGCTTTACATAATCAACATGTAACGAAGCCGTCACAAAACGTGGTGGCTCAGCACCATCCCCTGGCTCATGCCCATTTTTTCGATGCAAAAAGAGTGAAGCCGATCCAGTGCCATGACAATCAACAAAAGATGCTAATACTCCTCCATACACAAATCCAGGCATTGCGGTATGTATATGCAAAGGCTGAAAAACCGTCTCCGTTTCCTCATCGTTCCAAAACGTTCTAAAATGGTTTCCGTCTTCATTTAATCGACCACACCCATAGCAATATGCAAAATCATCTGGATAGATATCTTGAATAGCTATTTTAGCGTTTTCCATTTCAACAACTCCTTATGTCTTGTTGTTGTACAATTCTACATTTCATCCGGTGTTTCCTTTATAGAAGAACTAAGTTTCCTTATAAATCATCAAAGCCATTGTCTTGTACATTTACTTTCACGTATTGGCGAGATTTTTGTTCAAAGAAGTCTGTTTTGCCTAAGTCCACTTCTTCATACGCTTTGATCCATTTCAATGGATTTTTGCGATAGGCCGGGAATGGGCGTTCATAGCCTAGTTGCGTGCAACGCACATTTGCGTAGAAGTAAATGTATTCCTCCACGTCTTCCACATCGAGTCCATCAATTCGATTCCCAATGACTTCACGTGCCCATTCAGTTTCAAGCTGTGCCGCTTCTTTGAAAATCGCCTCTACTTTTTGAGCTCTATCAGGCGTATCAAATTCAGGGTACTCACTCAACAACTCTTGATAGATTTTCACGAATAGATCGACGTGAATCTGTTCATCCCGATTAATATAGTTAATCATCGTACTCGTGCCGACCATTTTTTGATGACGGGCTAAATGGTAGAAAAACGCAAATCCAGAGTAGAAAAATAATCCTTCTAAAATGACGTCGTAAACAATGGCCGTTAATAACGAATCTACATTTGGATTCTCGACGAATTCCTCGTACCCTTTCATCACAAAATCGTTTCGTTTCGCCAAAACCGGTTCCGTTCTCCAAAAATCAAACACGCGGTCCTGCTCCTGTTTTGATACCAAACTCGATAGCACATAAGAATAGGAATGATTATGAATGACCTCTTGCTGTGCCAAGATTATCATGAGTGCATTCAAGCTAGAATCCGTTAAATAATTCGCAACTTTCCCAGCAAAATCGGTTTGAATACTATCGAGCAATGCCAGTAAGCCGATAATTTTCAAAAACGCTTCACGCTCTGCATCGGACAATGATCCGAACTGTTTGACATCAGAACCCATATTGATTTCAAATGGCGTCCAAAAGTTCCCTAACATCCGTTTGTATTTTGGATAAGCCCAACTAAACCTTACATCATCCCAGTTTAAAATATTCGAAGAGTCACCGTTTACGATGCCCGTCGAACGATTTGGTGCCGTTTTATCCATGAGCTTTCTTTTTTCAATCGTCTTCACCAAACTCTCCCCCTTAGCTAGAACAAGATTCACAATCTATCAGTTCAATCGATGTGGAACGCACATAATAGGTTGTTTTCAATCCACTTTGCCAAGCATCCAAATGCAGACTGAGCAAATCTTTCGCTTTAATTGTGTTTTGCACATATAAATTCAGCGACACCCCTTGGTCGATATGACGTTGACGGGCGGCGTTCTGTTTTAACGTCCAGTGTTGATCAATAAAGTAAGCCGACTTGTAAAACCATGTGGTATCTTGATTCAAATCCGGGACCGTTACTGGGATTTTGTAGTCTTTCTTTTCTTCTGAATAGCTTTTTTGGAAAATGGGATCAATACTTGCTGTGCTTCCTGCTAATATCGATGTGGATGAATTCGGCGCAATGGCCATTAAATAACCATTTCGCATACCATTCATGGCCACGTCAAAGCGAAGCTCACGCCACTTCCCACCTGTGTAATCTCTTGACGTAAAGTATTCACCTGTATGGAAATCTGACCCGTGAAATAATGGATAAGGTCCTTTTTCACGTGATAAATTCATAGAGGCTTTCACCGTTAAATACGCTATTTCTTCATATAGCTCATCAGCAAACTCTACAGCTTCATCAGATTCCCAACGAATTCCTTTTAAAGCCAATAAGTGATGCCAACCAAATGTACCAAGGCCAATTCCACGATATCTCGCGTTGGTCCGCTGTGCTTGTGGTACAGGAATCATATTCAAATCAATGACATTGTCGAGCATGCGAACTTGAATTTCTATCAGTTGTTCCAATACACCAGCTGGAACCGCTTTTCCTAAATTAATGGAAGATAAATTACAAACCACAAAGTCGCCTGGCTTACGTCGTGTCACAATGACATCATCTTCCAGCGTAATCGATTCAAATTCAGTTGCACTCATGTTTTGAAAGATTTCCGTACATAAGTTACTGCTATAAATCATGCCTTCATGTTTATTGGAATTCCTACGGTTCACTTCATCTCGGTAAAACATAAACGGTACGCCGGTTTCTAGTTGGCTCCGCATGATGCGTTTCATAATATCAATCGCGGGAACCACTTCCCTCGACAATCTCGCTTCCGCTATACATGCCTGGTACTTTTCACGGAAAGTCCCTCCCCCTTTAGTTTCATCGTAGAAGTCTTCCAAGGAGTAGCCCATCACGGTACGCACTTCATGAGGGTCAAATAATGCCCACTCTTCCCGAGATTCTACTTTCTCCATAAAAATATCTGGCAAACAAACACCTGTAAAAATGTCATGAGCGCGTAAACGTTCATCCCCATTATTCAACTTCAAATCTAGAAACGGCATGATATCTTTATGCCAAACATCTAAATAAACTGCAATTGCACCTTGTCTCTGCCCAAGTTGGTCTACGCTGACGGCTGTATTGTTCAATTGTTTAACCCAAGGAAGCACGCCGCTTGAAGCCCCCTGGAATCCACGAATCGATGAACCACGACTTCGTACTTTCCCCATATAGACGCCTATTCCACCGCCATATTTCGATAACGTCGCTACATCCGTATTCGAGTCATAGATTCCTTGCAAACTATCGTCTACCGTATCAATAAAGCAGCTTGATAACTGGCCATGTGGTTTCCCGGCATTCGAGAGGGTTGGTGTTGCCACCGTCATATACAGATTACTCATGGCCCAGTAGGATTCCTTCACTTTTGTTAAACGATCCGTAGTTTCATTTTGCATTAACGTCATGGCAATGATGAGCCAGCGTTCTTGAGGTAGTTCAGCCGGAGTTTTATCAAAGTCTCTTGCCACGTAGCGGTCCATCAACGTTTTCAAACCGATATATGTAAACAGCATATCTCTATGAGGTTCAATGATTGCTCCCAAAACTGTAATCTCTTCTTTCGTATATGTTTGAATCAATCGACTATCATATAACCCCTTTTCTGATAAACGGGTAACGTGGTTGTAAAAGTTCGTATACACATCTCCTATTAAACAGTCTCGTAATGCCGCTTGATCACTGTAAACTTGTGACAAATAGATTTGAGCTGCAACAAATGTCCAAAATGGTTCTTCTTCATCCAAATGACTGAGCGCTTCCAACTCCATGGCTTTTGACCATTGGGCATCCGTTCCGTCGTGGTTTTTCTTCGACCACTTGTCATGTGCACGCAATAAGGGAGCTAATTGGCCTTCATTGTACATAGTAAGTAATTCCTCAATCATCTTTTCTTTTTTGGATTGTATCTTTTGCATCTGATGTAATCCCCTTTCAAATTATAATTTTCGGGTACACAAAAAAGCGATCGCACAGCCATTTCGGCTGAGCGATCGCTCATGATTGATTGAATGGAAAAGAGTTATACCGGTACACGAGAAATGGATAATTGCTCGCTACTGATAGCTCGCTTCCACTCCTCAACCCCCGAAGAAAGTGTTGCTTAATCGAAAAGATGGCAGGTCTCCTGGCTCGTGTTTCACCCTTCCGTACGCCTTCCCATGCTGTCGCACAGTGGACTTTGTACAGTCGTTCACACTTACAGTTGCGGGGACAGCTTCGGCATTTGACCGAATTCCCTATTAAACCATTGCTGGTACCATTCTTTCGCATACATACTATATATTGTGTTTTATATAAACATTAGCCTAACATATTGTGTTTTTTCGTTCAATAGACGAAAAGTCTCTGAATCTTCTTATCCCTTATTAACACTGGCTAATTCATTTAAATAATATTTTTTGTCTTCCTCTTATTTTATCATTCCAAGTAATGTGAATGCTTTAAATTCAAGAAGTTGAGACACCAGCTATCAGTAATCGATCGGCAATTTTAATGTTGTTTTTAAGATAAATCGGTACTTCTTCGCATTCCAGAATTTCCTGTGTCGACATCCAATGTACTTCATCTACTTCGTCAGGACTCTTAGCGTAGGCTTCGCCAGAATGGTGACCGCAAAGAAAAACGATGTCTACCACATGGACCCCTGAATCGGTAACAAATGAAGAACTATTGACATACCGAAGATTTGAAACCACGATTCCAACCTCTTCAGCGAACTCTCTTAGTAGCGTTCCTTCCAAAATATCCGAAGAGTTTCCTTCGAGTTCAACCTTGCCACCAACAAGAGACAGTGTTCCTCCTGCATGTTCTTCTTTTTCGCTGCGTCTTATTAACAGCCATTTTTCATTTTTGTAGATCGCACCTTCCACGTTAACAATGAACATAAACTGACCTCCAAGAATGAGCTTTCTATGTATTCTCTTTAACATTATCAACCGTTCTTTATCGTACATTTGCGCTGGTCGCACGTTCCTTATGAGCCAATATATCGGGATTTTAGCCTTCATTCGCGAATGTACCCACTCGTCTATTAAGTTACATCAACAGCATTCTTTAACATAGCCTTGTATAAAGGTTCTATTTAATTAAACAAACGTCGTTGTTTATCATGCGAATAACCTCGTTTAAATCCAATAAATCGTCAACGATATAGTCGGCACCGACATTTGTGTAGTGAACGTTCCGCTTCCAAATGCCCTTCATTCCTACGTTCTTAGCAGCTTTCACATCATTTAATGGATGGTCTCCTATAAATATACTTTCATGAGGAGATACCGCAAGTTTCTCGAGTGCTCTATGAAATAACCTAGGGTCTGGCTTTTTTAAACCTTCCCACTCAGATACTAAAATTACATCAAAATATTTTTCTATATCTAATGACATAATATTATCTGTTTGAAACTGACCATATCCATTTGTAATCATTCCTAGAATAAGATTGTTGCTCTTTAGCTCTTCCAGCATTCCAGTAAGATTTGGGAAGGGGACACAGCTATGCTTAAATTCACTGATATAATCTTTCAGTAGTTCTTTCCACGTTATTTCTTTAATTGATAATTCCTCGACTAATTGCTGATACACTTTATCTTTCCAAACATATCCATGTTGATCCAGCTCGATAAATCTAGCCATATACTGCTCTTTTGGAATATGACCTACGAAATTTATCAATCTTTCATATTGCCTATTTATGAACAACTTTACTGAATCATCTCTATTTAATAATGTGCCATCCAAATCAAATAATACAGCTTTTATCAATACATCCACCTCTACCCTGTAATTTTTAGAACGACACACAAAACGGATGTTCTTCTTCATTTAAAATTTTTAGAATTCTCTCTTTGAAATTCGACCATGTGACCAGTTTTAATACTTCTTCTAATGTAAAATAACCAACCTCTAGACTTTCACTACTCGTTTGCAATTCACCGCCTATTGCTTTCCCTAACCAACAGGTAGCACAAACACTTGCATTTAGATTTTGATAGATACCACAGAACTTGGTCACTTCAATATCAATGCCAGTTTCTTCTTTTACTTCTCTGATAATCCCCTCTTGAATGGTCTCCCCCATTTCTATTATTCCACCTGGAAATTCCCATCCTCTCCGAGGGCCTCTAATAAGCAGGATTTTCCCTTCATCATTCAACACTACTGCCCCTGCAGAAAGGGAGTGCTTAGGACTGGACATGTTAAAAACCACCTTAATTGATTTATTTTTTCGTTTGTTCAATTAAAAAAATCTGTTTTAGCAGCTCCAATGTCCTCCTAGTTAATAATTTCGGATGATCCGTATAATCATTTTTGGAATAAACAATATGATCTGCCCAACTACTTCAAGGAAGACGGATTCTCGTATTTCACCAAATATCACTTTTATAATTCCATCGTTTTTCTTTTCATGCCCCTCATCATTTTTCATCATTAATCTCCCATATACATTTATTAGGAATGTGAGTATTGTTTAATAAGATTTTTAATTATGGGATTTAGTCCTTCTGGCAGTTCATTTACTTTGAAAAATTTCACTTCTGTTGTTTCTTTTCCGTCCGCTTTCAGGACACCGCCCTTGATTTCCTTTGTTACATAAGCGATGGTCACAGGATAAAACTCGTCACCATTTGGTAATGTAACATAATGCTGTTTTCCTGAAAAAACACCAACCAAATCAAGTTTTCCTATTTCTATTCCTGTTTCCTCCAACACTTCTCTTCTCCCGGCTTCTTCAGTAGATTCTCCTAATTCAATGAAACCACCTGGAACTCCCCACAGCCCATCACTTCTTTTCTGTAATAAGAATTCCCCGGATTCGTTAATTACAGCAACAGCAACACCCACCAATATTAGTGGTTGATTCCCTACAACCTTGCGCAGATCTTCTATATAGCTCATAACACCCTCCATAATATTACATTTATAAAAAAACAATTCGACATCTTTATAAAATCTCCTTCTTCTTATTCGACTACGAATGTTCACTAAGCTAAAAGTCATAAAAACGTTCGAGAATTTAATTAATTCGGAATTGTGATTTTTACCCGACTTGTCGAATCGAGTCGTAATCTGTTAGACTTTTATCTAATTAATATTTTGCAATTATCTGATTTAATTACACTATCAGTTTTTAACAGACAAAAATTTGCAAAGAACCTAGAACAACAGGGAGTGGGGAATTATATGCCGGAACAAGAATTGTCTAGAGGTCTAAAAAACAGGCACGTACAACTCATCGCCATTGGTGGGGCGATCGGGACGGGATTATTTCTCGGAGCAGGAAAATCCATTCATTTAGCAGGACCATCGATTTTATTCGCATATTTGTTAACAGGTATAATTTGCTTCTTAATCATGCGTGCACTCGGAGAACTACTTTTAAGCAATTTGAAATATCATTCATTCGTTGACTTCGTAAGAGACTATTTAGGTAATATGGCAGCATTCATTACAGGTTGGACATACTGGTTTTGTTGGATTTCAATCGCAATGGCAGATTTAACTGCAGTTGGTCTCTATACACAGTTTTGGCTTCCTGAGGTTCCACAATGGATGCCGGGATTAATTGCACTTGTCATTTTGTTATTCATGAACCTAGCAACCGTCAAACTTTTTGGCGAAATGGAATTCTGGTTCGCATTGATTAAAGTCATTGCTATTCTTGCTCTGATTGTTATCGGGATTTTCATGATTGTAAAAGGCTTTTCCACTGACGCAGGAGCATCCAGTTTCACGAATCTTTGGAGCCACGGCGGCATGTTCCCAAATGGCTTGAATGGATTTATTCTCTCATTCCAGATGGTTGTATTTGCTTTTGTCGGCATTGAACTTGTTGGACTTACAGCAGGTGAAACAGAAGATCCAGAAAGAGTAATCCCAAAAGCAATCAATAATATCCCTATTCGAATATTAATTTTCTACATTGGCGCACTTATTGTCATCATGAGTATTTATCCATGGAACGCCATCAATCCAATGGAAAGCCCATTTGTCCAAGTCTTCGTCGCGGTGGGCATCGCTGCAGCCGCTGGTATCGTCAACTTTGTCGTCCTGACTTCTGCAGCTTCGGCATGTAACAGCGCCATCTTCAGTACAAGCCGGATGATCTATTCACTTGCCAAAGACAAAAATGCACCTGTACCGCTTGCAAAACTCACTTCGGGGAAAGTGCCTTCCAATGCATTGTTCTTTTCGACTGTCATCATTCTGATTGCCGTTGTTTTGAACTATTTAATGCCAGAAGGTGTATTTACGCTCATTACAAGTATTTCGACTGTTTGCTTCATCTTTATATGGGGAATTACGGTCATCAGCCATTTGAAATACCGTAAAACAAGACCTGATCTAGCGAAAAAGAGCAAATTTAAATTGCCACTTTACCCATTTTCAAATTACTTAATTTTGGTTTTCCTTGCTTTCATCATTGTCGTGCTTGCATTGGCGGAAGATACGCGTATTGCCTTGTTCATCACCCCTGTTTGGTTCATTTTATTAATTCTGATTTATAAAATGCGCGAAAAAAAGGTTTATCAAAGTAGATAGAGGGTAAAAAAGAGATAGTAAGTAGAATATTCACTCGTTTGAAATAGACCTCCTTATGAAAAATAATGAGAGGTCTTTTCTTTTTCATGAGTCTATATATATCTATCTATAATCCAACCTACCATTTTAGGACTATAGAATCGTCATTGCATACTGTAAATTTCCTAGAAAACAGGTAATTCTACATAAAATTGACAATTTTGATATATATAAATATAATTTACTTAATTCAGAAGTTTTAAATAAAATGTTATACATAGTAAGAATGTTTGACTTTAGGAGGAAAAGAATGATTTCGTTTGATAAGGTGAATAAATTTTATGGGGATTTTCAAGTACTGAAAGATATTAATCTCACAATCAACAAAGGTGAAGTTGTTGTAGTAATAGGTCCTTCCGGTTCCGGTAAAAGCACCTTGTTACGGTGTATCAATCATCTTGAAAAAATCACGGATGGAACACTCAACGTAAATGGCCTATCAGTTGCGGATAAAAAAACCGATATCAATAAACTGAGACGTAATATCGGAATGGTTTTCCAGCATTTTTATCTGTATCCACACAAAACGGTGCTTGAAAATATCATGTTGGCTCCTAGGAAAGTATTAGGACAATCGGAAAAAGAGGCCAAGGAATTGGCCATGTACTATCTCGACAAAGTTGGAATTTCGGATAAGGCAGATGCTTTCCCTTCCCAACTTTCCGGTGGTCAGCAACAGCGTGTGGCAATTGCCCGTGGACTCGTGATGAAACCGGAAATCATGCTTTTTGATGAACCTACCTCGGCACTTGATCCTGAAATGATCGGTGAGGTCCTGGATGTCATGAAAGCACTTGCTAAAGAAGGCATGACAATGGTTGTAGTGACTCACGAAATGGGATTTGCGAAAGAGGTAGCCGACCGAATCGTATTTATGGATGAAGGACAAATATTGGAAGAAGCAGTTCCGGCTGAATTTTATGAGAATCCCCGTGAAGAACGGGCTCGCATGTTCCTTAGCCGTATATTAAATCATTAATTGGGGGAATTTGGATGTTAAAGTCAAAAAAGTTCTTTAAAATGGCATTCGCGACAACAATGGCTGCCATGGTACTTGCAGGATGCGGAGATGATAAGACCGATGAAAATATTGACGTACTTGCACAAATCAAGGAAGAAAAGAAAATCGTCTATGGAGTGAAGTATGATACTCGTTTGTTTGGATTGAAAAACCCTTCAACTGGCGATGTGGAAGGATTTGATATCGATATTTCCAAAGCACTGACTGAAGAAATGTTTGGTGATGACGTCAAGCCTGAGTTCCAGGAAGTTACTTCAAAAACACGAGTTGGTCTTTTAAACAATAACAAGATCGATGCGGTTATCGCTACAATGACAATCAATGAAGATCGTAAAAAAGAAGTCGATTTTACGGATGTATATTTTGATGCTGGACAATCATTGCTTGTGAAAAAAGGAAGCAAAGTTCAAGGCATCAAAGACTTGAAAAAAGGGACAAAAGTTCTTGCAGTTAAAGGCTCTACATCTGCAGTGAACATTCGCGAGAATGCTCCCGAAACCGAAGTACTTGAATTTGAAAACTACGCTGAAGCTTTCACTGCCTTAAAATCTGGTAAAGGTGATGCCCTTACTACGGATGACTCAATCCTCTACGGAATGGCCGAAGAAGATCCTTCATTTGAGCTTGTGGGTGGAACATTCACGGAAGAACCTTATGGGATTGCTGTTAAAAAAGGAAATCAAGAGCTAGTCGATGAATTGAATAAAGCATTACAAAGCCTGAAGGACTCAGGCGAATACGATGAAATTAAGGATAAATGGATTAAGAAATAATTACTTATATCAGGTTTCTTGTCAGGATGGGCAGTATTCCGTAAGCAATTTTACGGTCCTGCTCATCCTGATTAATTAGGAGGAGATCGTTTGCTGGATTTCTCGATTTTAACGGACTATATGGATGTATTTTTGGAAGGATTTAAAATAACCATTATTGCCAGTTTTATAGCTTTAATATGCAGCTTTATTTTGGGAACGCTTATTGCAGTTATGCGAATCGCCCCATTTAAACCACTTAACTGGATTGGTACAGTTTACGTGGAATTTATCCGTAATATCCCTGTGTTGGTCATCGTGTTTTTCACGTACTTAGCTTTTGATTTTGGCGGAATGACCGCCGGTATCATCGGATTGACCGTCTATACAGCAGCCTTTATTGCTGAAGCAATCCGTGCTGGAATCATGTCTGTTCCAAGAGGACAAATGGAAGCTGCCCGCTCGTCAGGTTTGACCTACGGACAGGCAATGAAATCAGTTATCCTTCCTCAGGCTATTAAAATAGTAATTCCACCTCTTGGCAACCAATTTATCAATTTGGTTAAAAACTCATCTTTATTAGCAGTAGTAGCAGGTGGGGATTTGATGTATCAAGGAGATTTAATATCTGCAAGTACATTCTCAACCTTTGATACTTATATTTTTGTTGGTCTATTCTATTTAATTTTAACTATACCTTTAAGTTTTGGCGTGGGGTTCTTGGAAAAACGCCTGGCTAGAAGTAATTAAGGAGGTGCATAGATGGATTTCCTAGCACCGTTCATTGAAGTATTGACACCGGACAACATGAAGTTTTTACTTGAAGGATTTTGGGTCACGCTAAAGGTCGCTGCCATTTCAATTGTGCTTAGCTTCATTATCGGCGGCCTGATTGGGATCCTCAGATACGCGAAGATTCCTGTGGTTTCGCAATTGCTTGCCGTGGTTGTCGAAACAATACGTAACCTTCCCTTACTGTTGATTATATTCTTTACATATTTCGCATTGCCTGAAGTCGGGATTGATATGGAAATCATAACAGCAGCCATCGTAGCACTGACTATTTTTGAGTCAGCGATGCTATCGGAAATTATCCGAAGTGGCCTGAACTCAATCCATAAAGGACAGATTGAAGCAGGTCGTTCGTCAGGACTGAACTATATCCAGACTTTACGTTATATTGTTATGCCACAAGCTTTAAGAAGAATGGTTCCGCCTCTCGTCAGTCAATTTATTTCTCTACTTAAAGATACATCATTGGCTGTCGTCATCGCGTTGCCCGATTTATTGCACAACGCACAAATCTTATACGCTCAAAACGGATCGAATGTCATTCCTATTTTCATCATCGTCGCCTTGATGTACTTTATCGTCAATTATGCATTGTCCCTCATTGCGAAAAGATTGGAATTGAAACAGGCATAGGAAACCCCAGCAACAAGCTTTGTTGCTGGGGCTTTTTTATGCCTGTACGTTAAAAGAATTCTATAAACTTCTTACGGGTCTTCAGCGGTATTTTAATCACCGATAGACCATTTATATTGATAATTATAAAATTAATCAACATATGTTTCTACTTACTAAACAACCAAATACTTGTAGAACTTTTTATCGACTTGTAAAATCGGGAAATTCTCAGGTAACTCTTCAATGCTAATTTGTGTAAATCTATTTTTTTCATAAAATCTATGAGCTGCTAAAAATTGTGGTGTGGTACCAAGATACACTGTTTCAACTGATTTTTCTTTTGACCATTTTAGTGCATTAATTAATAAAAGGCTGGCTGTTTTATAAATGGATCCTCGAAATTCTTTATTTACAAACATTTTTCTAAGTGCAACTTGCTGGTTTCCTAAGTCTAATAGACTGATTGTCCCAACTACTTTATTATCATAAAGAGCTACCCAAAAGTTTCCGTTCCCGGTCTGATAAAATTCAGGAATGTTAAACAAATCCGGCTGGTCTTCTTTCGTTATTTGAATGTTGTATTCTTGTTGCTGGATATGAAGAATCAAATCTACAACTTGTTCTTGAAATTTATGCGAGTACACTTCCACAATTAGACTATTGCTCATTTATTTACACCACCTGAAAAATTTCTGATTGCTGAAACAAACCTGCATTGTTTCTTAATTAAGAAAGGCTAACTATGAACTGAAGTAAGTGTAACATTGCCTCAGTAAGGTTGCCTGGACAAACGTTTGAAACTTTTCTTCCTCTTCTGAAAATGGATTATGGTTACTATCTTCACGAGTAAATCATTTTTAAGAATTCAAACCTACTACCATTTGTATCTTGCATAAACGTATGATTCTCTTTGAATCCGACTTTTTTATATACTTTTATGGCTCTCTGATTAAAAGTAGCTACTGATAATGTTATGCTTTTGGGATGATATGTAGTTTTTGCGAAATCTAAACCCGCTTTCAAAAAATCTTGGCCGTTGCCTTTACTCACTAAATCTGGTCTCATTCCTAGTCCTATATCAATCGTATGGTCAGCCACTTTAGTAAAACTAAAAAATCCTAAAACCTCATTGTCATTACTAACAACGAAGTAGGATCTCCCTCGTTTTTCAGGATTAAGAAACTCGTCTAAATCTTCCTTATCTGACTCCATATCGTAGAATGAAAAGTAATCATGATAATGCCAATTATAAGCAATATCCTCTGCCTGTTCTTGAGTCATTAACTCGAATTTATACTCCATATTTCTCCCACCTTCTCTAAAAGAAGAGTTGAAGATTAAATTAAACAAATTTCAACTCCGTTTCGTTAGCAAATCACTATTTAGTCCATTCATCAGCGAGCATGCCGTAGACAACATGGTCAACATAATGGTCAGACAGCCATTCTGCTTGTCTGATACATCCTTCATTTACAAAACCTAATCTTTCGGGAATACTTCTACTTTTCTTGTTTTCCACTGCAGCCCGAATTTCAACTTTATTTAAGCTCAATTCAGTTAATGCATAGTCAGTCAATGCCTTAGCTACCCTCGTCATAATTCCATTTCCTTGATATTCTTCTCCCAGCCAATATCCGATATAGGCAGTTTTGTTTGACCAATTGAGATTATTGAAACCAGCAACCCCAACAAGATCTCCTTTATATAAGATCACTGCATTCAGGCTTTTATTCTCAGCAAAACCTCTTAAACACATCTTGATAAACCCTACTGTATCTTCATTTTCAATGGTCATATCCACCCAAGGAAGCCATTCCCGCAGATAGTCGCGTGAGTTGCTGGTTAACTCAAATACTCTTTCTGCATCCTTTAATTCAATCAGTTTTAACGATAATTCATCATCAATTTTATGTACGAACATGTTTATCCCTCCGGAAAATGTACTTATTAAATTTTCTTTTTAACTTTTCGAAGAAAGTTGTCAGTATAATTATCCATTGACTACATAACCTATCTTTGTTCAGGAGGTGAAATCAAATGGCTAATCAAAATAACAACCAAAATCAACAAAATAACAACAGTGTAACAAAGGACGTTAAGAATACTGCAGGCTCTGCATTTGAAACCGTGCATAATGCTTTAGAAACAACAGAAAATGTTGCTATGAGTGCTGTTGATGCAACTAAAAATGCTGCAAAACATTTAACAGGCAACGCAGATCAAAATCAAGCCCGACAATAATGAATAAAGCATAAACGCCATTAATTTGGCGTTTTTTCATTTTTCACTTTTATTGCATCATGTCTATTCTTGGAAAGTCAGCGGCCTGCTTATCATGTTCCATAAAGTAAAGATTATTACCATTAATCCCCCAAAATCCTTCCTGGATTCAATCCTTCAAGTTCAGGAATCACAAAACGACCATCTTTTCAGATCAGTTTCCCATCGAAATAGATTTCTCCTCCACCGTATTCTGGACGCTGGATGGAAATCAAGTCCCAATGGATTGCCGATTTGTTGCCGTTGTCTGCTTCATCAAAGCAGCTACCTAACGCGAGATGAAAACTACCGTCAATTTTTTCATCAAATAAGGTATTGTTCATCGGAACTTTTACTTTTGGATTAAAGGCCAGTGCAAATTCACCTATATAACTTGCCCCTTCATCGGTAGCTAGGATGTCCCTCAATTTTTCTGTATGATTGGCAGTGGCTTTCACTACTTTCCCTTTTTCAAAAGTGAGTGAAATATTTTCGAATGTAAAACTATTCATTGTAGATGGTGTATTAAATGCAATCGTGCCATTTACTGAGTCTCTTACTGGAGCTGTATATATCTCTCCATCCGGAATATTATCCGTTCCGTCCCCTTTTATTACTCCTATATTTTCGATGGAAAAGGACAGATCCGTTCCGGGTCCTTTAATCTCAACCCGTTTGGTTTTTTCCATATAGTCTTTTAATGGGTCCATCGCTTTTGAGAGCTTTTTATAATTGATCGTGCATATGTCAAAATAAAAATCCTCAAAAGCTTCTGTACTCATCCGGGCTTCCTGTGCCATGGATGCATTGGGAATACGCGTTGTAACCCATTTTTTCTTATAAATCGCTTCTGCTTGAAGTTGTCCGTAGGTTTTCGCATAGAGTCCCATTTTTTCACTTGGGATATCTGATAGCTCTGCTGTATTCACTGGACTTCTCAAGTTTATGTAGCCATCCATTTTTTCGAGACGTTTCACATCCCATTCAGCTAACATGTCAAACTGTTCCTTTGTTCCCCCCAAAACCAATTGTCTGGTTACCGTTGCATTTCTTAAATCCGCGTGAGCAAAACCACCAGCTTTATGAATTTCGCTAATAATTTCTTTAACAATATCAATTTCTATTTCTGTTACGGCTTGAACCAATATGTGTTCATTAGGCTGTACCTTAATTGAATGAGTCACCAATAATTCAGCTATCCTTTGTATCCTCGCATCCTTCATAACCAATACCCCTATATTCCACTATTAATTTTATTGACTAATCTTACCTTCGACATATTTGGAGAATTCCCTTTAAATATGCATAAAAAACGATACTTTTCATTACCTCTTTCGTCTATGATTTGTAAGAGGAGGTTGAAATTTATGGAAGTAGATTTGGAACAATTGTATGTCGATAATAGCGACAAGGTTTACCGCTTTATTTATCTGCTCGTACGTCATAAAGAAACCGCTGAAGATTTAACACAGGATACATTCTATAAAGCTATCAAAAACCTAAATCATTTTAATAACCAATCTTCGGTACTGACATGGCTGTTGAAAATTGCGCGAAATGTGACCTATGATCATTTTCGAAGGAAAAGAATCATTCAGTTTTTCAAATGGGGAAATGAAAACGATATTGACACTCAGAACCTTTCCCCCGAGAGCACAGCCGAAAAGAATGAGGATCTGACTCAATTGTATGCTGCCTTAAGTCGATTGAAGAATGACTATCGCGATGTATTGATTTTGAGAAAAGTGAATGAATGCTCGATTAAAGAGACGGCATTTATATTAGGTTGGACTGAAGCCAAGGTGAAGACGAAAATGTCACGAGGATTTGAGTCATTACGAAAAGAGTTTTATGGAAAGGAAGGTTTTACAGATGGATCCTTCAAAAGAGTTTGACGAGCTTTTCCAGGAAATGCAGCATAGTGACCGTAGCGATCATGCTCGCAGAAATAGTTGGCTGAAAATACAAAATAAAGTCAGCAAAAAGAAACGTCACATCGCACCAATTTTCATTTCAGTCATCATGGTTGCAGTTGCTTGTTTCCTTGTCTTTACGTTGGTAAATCCAAATGCAAATACAGACAATAAGTTAGCAACTGAAATGGCGATTGAGGATAATAATAAAGCTGCCGTAACAGCCGTTCTAAAATCGGAATTCACGGCTCCTAATGAAGAATTTATTCTTATACAAAAAAACCTTGATAAAAAAGCCGATGAAATACGAGAAAGCTTACCAGAAGGTAGCGGTGGTTTCGAAATTCCAGCTGATTCCCCCGAATGGCTTGCATACGAAGGATTAGTTGAAGAAACATACAAACCTTACTTTATGGACTATATGTATGATCATCTCATTCCTACTAATATCGCTTTCTCTTACCACTATGAACTTTATCATCTAGACGAAGAATTTCAGGGTGAAATGAAAGTCAGTGATATACAAGTGAATAAAAGTGAGAATGAATTAACACCAAAGCATTATGATTTTACTGCTCAGGTAGAATATAAAAACAATGCCGGGGAAGTTTCACAACACGGAATCAGAGGAAGGGCGATTCTATCAGAAGAAGGGAAAATGGGAGATTTCAGAATCCGTGATGACGGTGGTTTACGGGAGAAAATAAGTGAGGCTAGAGGATATTAAAAGAGTCTAGAAGTTTGGCACTGCCTATGGGTGGTGTTTTTTCTAGTTGATTCAGCCCATATACAATTTATAACTCCAAACCAATAAAGCAATAGCAATCAAAAAATATAAACTTTTAGCTACCCAATATGGAAGTTGATCAAAGATCCAAAAAACACTTTCAATAATGACTGAAATTACAAGTGATTCACTAACAACACCAGAACCTGCTCCTTCATCTTTATGTATTCTTTTGTTATGTCTAATTCCTAGAATTAAAAACCCTATGCCCATTATTGCTGCAATTATGGCTTCCCACAAAGTATTCACCTCCAATGTTCCAATAAACTTTAGGTTTTTGGTGTCAATTATTCTTGAGTATTTAAATAAGAAATGGCCACCCCTTTCAACAAGGAAAAGTTATCTCATTTGTTTGCCGTTTCATATTCCATTATTACCTTACAAAGATATCCAACGATGTATTCTCGTCGTGTTGTTTCTTCGATATCGTTATTTTCAACAAGGTCTTCTATTCCTTTATTTATTACTGCCCATAATGGTGTATGTTCAAATTTTATATATGGATTGGACATGGTCGGTGAATCCTCCTGCTTTAGTTATGATAACTTAATCTTAGTTGAAAAGTCCCAACTGTTCATTCTTTTTAGTTAAAGAATTCCAACCATGAAGGATAATCAAATTGACCATCTGATATCTGATAGAAATCGCCAAATATCCCCAAGTGGGTGATTCCGTGCTCGTGAGCGACTACTGGGGTATAGGTTGAAAACAAATAAAAGTTGATTCTTTCAATATAAAAACTCGGTGTAGTTGGTATGTGATTCCAATCTGTGGACTGTAGGTATTCCTTTTTGGTTGGATTTGTCGCAATGGATACACCAATCAGAAGCACAAGTATAGTACTAACGATATACCTCTTTTTCCTTTTCTTCATGATTATCCCTCCAGCCTAATTTAATAAAAAACGCCAACGACTACTTATTTCCCTTCCCTAATTAAGCTTCATTCCACTTTAAGTATGTTTAGGTGTTTCGTGGATGAGATCAAATCTATTTTATTTTTTCTTTTGTATAATAAACTGAAGCACCTTCTCTTTCACCTTTATTCCAGCCATTCGCTTGGAGAGCTAATTCGTAACCAAGTGGTATTCCATTTTCTTCAGACGCTGGGACCAATCATAACTTGTTAACAAACTGTTGATAATTTAAAAAGCTCTTTTCGCCTTCAATAAATTTTTAAAGCATCAATCTTCTTCCGTATTTCTTTTACTCTTTTAGACTTAAGAAACTCATCTATACACCAGAAGAGACAGGAAGATAGAATAGCGGTATACAAGAAGAAATTCTCTAACAGGCTCTCGATGTCAGAGAGTAAAATATTCCTTTCCCATTCTGAAAATAAAATTGGAATTAAAATAAATAAAGTGGCTAAGATTAAGTGAATCAATAATGCCAAAACCCCACAAATTACTCCTCTTAATTTTTTTGTAGCAAAATCAGACAATATAGATGCCGGAATACCATAAAATAAAAGAATCGGCAGTAAGTACATCCCTAAGAGAATGACAAACCCTGATTGTTCTATTATGAAGTAAATTATCATGACTAGAACACAAGACACGATTGCAGAAACAAGTTTTCTAATGATCAATTGAACCACTCCAGTTTCATATTACCTTCAAGAATCAAATATAATTCAGTTTTAATTCTTCTTGTACTCCTAAATTATTCCTCTTGCACGTCAAGGTTCTTATAAAAATCATCAACAATTGGATGTATATCTGGTTCCGTGTAGTAGTAATGATCATTTACTTCAGTTAGCCCAAATTGGAAAGTTTGCTCATCGTCTTGGAAAAGAGTAATTGAATAACGCCAACCTTCTCTTTTTTCTTGATTTTCTTCAGGAATGAATTTTATATCTTTAATTTGCTTTAAAAAGTCTTTTATCACTTCATGTTCCGTGATTGTTTTTTCGTATCCCGAGCTGCCATCTACTATAAGAATCTTCGTTACCTAATCTAGATCTTTCTCATAGAATTGGGAAAGTGTTCTTGTTTCTAAACCACATCCCGCTAAAGTGAACATAATTAATATTATGATAATGACTGATTTTTTCATTGAATCTCCCATCTTAGATTGAATATTGGAATTGTGCTTCCTCTACATACACGCTGAATTCAACCATTTCACCAATTGTTTTCGTTATGCTCTAATTCATAGTCCACTCCATTATTGGTGGAATAACTATGCTGATTAATATTATTTTTGTTTTTTACCCAATAATAATAGGAAACTTCTGGTTCGTTTTCAAAAACAACCATTATGCTGTAGGGACTTTGACTCTCATAGCCATCTTCACGATGAGGGACTGTTGAGATCGTCCATTCTTCACCTGGATATTGTTGTACTAAATAGGTGCTTAATAATTCAACTTTCTTTTCTATCTGTCCATCAATCCAATAAGGACGCACCACATACAAAGTACAAAAAGCTAGAAACACAACTAGTGTTACTAACCAACCACGTTTTCGCCATTTGCCTTTTAAGAAAAGAGAGATGCTTGCTAATGTTCCAATGATTGCCCCGACTATCAAGAACTCGATAACTTCGATTGGATGCATGTTCTAAACCTCCCCGCTTCTTCCCAAATCTTATTCTTTAAGGATTTTTATCTTGTTTGCTACCTTTTTTCCTTCGATTTCTTCTACCCATACTTTTACTTCTTGCCTCTCTTTTAAATCCATAACTGAATTGACTTCCCCAACAACTTTAGTGCCGTTTGAGAAGTATATTTCAGGAAGATTATAATCTGCTTCAGGGTCTACTTTAATTGGATACAATACGAAATTACTTTCTTCCAATTCTCCTATTTTCCCATGTTCATCCGCTCTGTTGATGAAAAGGAAAACAAGGAATGCTACGATTGCAATAATCACAAAAACGCTTAACCAAATCCTTTTCATTTTACTCTCAATCCGCCTTTTACTTTTAAAAATTCTTTGTATTTCTTTATTCTTCCTTTTTCCACTTTTTATAGGTGTAAATTAATGTACTACTCGTTAAAGTAATAAGAATTACATTCAAAATCACAGTAAAATATGATGATATATCATCTAAGAGAAGACTCCATATGATGAGTGCTATAACAACAGGAACTAGGCTTATGTTCCATATGAATTTCTTTTTATAACTTAAGTTCCAATAAAACAAATTAAAAACTCCTTTCCTGTTCATTAGTCAAATAAATATAAAATAAAAATCAGCAACATGGATACCGCAAAGAAACCAAAAACAAAATAACCGAAGTATTTCAATGGCTTTGGTAATTTTTCGAAATCACCTTTTGCAGGATTTAGAGCGTTACCTTCAACTTTGTTCATATGATCAATCACATCATTAAATGGTTTATTTTCTTCTTCCATCTAATCACCTCTTTACTAAATTTTAACATATCGTATAATTAGAAGTTTGAATTTTTCGTCAACATTTTGTTTTATTTTATATCTTATTCAAAAAAGCATTCAATAAGTAAGTTTCTACTTTTTGAATGCTTAATTCCTTCATATTCACTTTTCAATACCGATGATGATCTCGTTAAGTTCAAATTTTTCAATGTCGGCTTTACTATTTTCCAGGCGATAGTTGGCTTTAATCCGTCGACCATTCTCCCCATATCCAAGAGTTTCGTTATCCGAGAGCTCAACGACTGGTGTAACAATGAGTTGTGTTGCTTCCGGATCAAGTTTGCCAAACGTTTTACTCCAGCTTAAATCATATGAACTATATGAACCATAACCACCATTATCCTGGTTTATATAAACGTTTCCAAGATTATCTTTTACTTCTATATCTACTCTAACATAATCCCACTGGGTAACTATGTCGCGTGAAACCATTTGTTCAAAATAAATCAGAAAAGACATTGGTGTGAACGTCACTTTCTCGATGCTTGCAATAATCCCATTCCCCTCAACACTTTGATCTACAAGTTGTGTTTTGCTGTCTACTGCTACTAAGTCAAAATGAAACTTCCATTCGCCTTCAATTACCTCTGCGTCTTCACTATATCCATTTGGCATGATACCCTCCAACACCCAATCAACGTTTACTTCACTAAGTTCTATATCGTTAGGATGGGTAACAGTTGTCATACCGATATATTTATTTTCCTCAATCTTAGTAATCTCATGATATCCACCAGCGCCTCCCTCATACATTGGGATCCCTGTAATCCAAGCACTCTCCCCCAAATCTTTATCCGATTCAATTGTATAGGTGACAACTACCGATTTCCCGTCAAAAATCGCATTATTTACAGTGATCTTAATCCCATTGCTCTCCTCGGTGACATTCAACTCATTGGCATTTTCTTCATAGTTATCATAGACGCCATCCTTATTGAAGTATTTAAAAACATTCCCTAAAAAAGGAATTTCTTCGGCATATGCAGAAAACGATAACCCAACTAAAGCCGTTGAAGTTAAGCTAACTGCAATCGCAGCAGCCATTAAAGTTTTCTTCCATTTCTTCTGTTTTGATTTTGTAATCCTTCTTTTTAAAGCTCTCTTCACCTTCGTTTTTTCGAATTCACTAACTTCCATTTCTTCAAAAACTTCGTCATCTAGATTTAGATGATTTAAATGCTCATAAATATCCTTCATGCAAAGCACCCCCTAAGTTACGATTCGAACGTTGTTGTTGTAGTCTTTTCTTTCCCCGATAGATTCGATTGTCGACTGCAGCTTTCGTCAAACCTATATTCATTGCAATGTCCTCACTCGTCATGTCCAAAAAAAACTTCATTACCATAATATCTCGATCCATTACTTCCAACCCGCTCATTAATTTTAATAATTCGTTTTTGTTTTCAGTAATTAATATTTCATTTTCCACTGAATGAGTACTCCCCACCTCTAGATCATCAGCAACCATTTCAACCTCAACTCGTTTGATTGTTTTCCGATAAGTATCGATTGCTTTGAACTTTGTGACCGCACAGAGCCATTTGCGAAAATCTGTCGTATCACCTTCAAATTTACTTGCATGATTCCAAATAGTTAAAAACACATCATTTATACATTCCTCGATGAGACCTGGGTTTTCCAATGGATGCAACACTTTGTAGACGATGCCTTTGACTAACGGTAAATATTCATCAACGGTATATTCCAAAGCATCTTCTTTCTGACGTTTAAGCCTTTTGATGAAATTTTTTTCAGTTGATCTCATAAGTTTTTCTCCTTACCTATTTGTAAAAGCTTTTACACTATATACAACGAAACCACTTCACTTTTTTTCTCACGTTTATGTATAGCTATTATACTTATTATTTTTTGTCCAAAAATACAGTAGCCTTCTGTCCATGTGAATGACGGAAGGCTTAAGATTACACGTACTTTATCGTACATTTGCGTTGACGTAGGTTCCGCATGAGCCAACAAGTATGAAAAGCACATACTTGTGGGTCTTATTCTTCACGCTCATGTGGCTTGGGGGGCGCAAATGCACTCTCTTGTTTTATTTAACATCAACAGCTTTATCATAGCGAAAATAAAAAAATTAACCTTTAATCGAGAAAAATTCCCATATAAACTAATCCTGCACCTATTAGTAAGAAAAGAAATTTAGTTAACCACCATGGAGCAATACTTAACATAAATGCAATCAATAGCGCAATTATGGTTGCAATTATTGAATCTGAAGTAGCCGATGAAGATGCATTATCGCCAAATCTCTTATGATTTTCTTTATTGTAAAATAAACTAGCTAGAAAGATTACTATTCCTATACCAGAAATAATTATTTGCATAATCAAGATATCTACCACCCTTGGACTGCTTTTCTAGATACAGACAACATAAAAAACAGTGGGAAACTGACGCTTTCCACTGTTTTCATTTATTTAGCTGCTTTTTTCATTAATCGTGTTTTAAATCTGATTGAATTATTTTCACTAACAAATGTTGAACCTAAGAGTAAGACACCACCAAGCAGTTGAACAACTGTCACTTGCTCTTGCAAGATCAAAGCAGAAATCACTAAGGATGTGATTGGGTCCGCATAACTTAATGCAGCGATGCTCTGCCCTTTTAATTTCTGCATACCTGAGAAGAATAACAAGAATCCAATACCCGTGTGTACAATCCCTAAAAGCAATATAAATGGAATGGAAGAACTTGATACCTCTAAAATACCGAAACCTTCAGTAATGAATACATATGGCACTAGAAGGAATGTTGCAGTTCCAAGCTGAATGACTGTAGTTATTAACCCGTCCATATTTTTGATGAACTTGTTTAGTAGCATTAATGAAGCATAGAATACAGCAGCCATTAATCCATAGCCAATCCCAATTAAATCATCAAATCCAGACGTACTGAATCCACCATTACCAATAATCAATAACATACCTAACATGGCTATACAAATACAGACTATTTTCTTTGTTGATAATTTTTCCTTAAGTACAAGTGGAGAAAGAATCAGCACAAACACAGGTGCAAAATAATAACTTAGTGCGGCATTAGCAACGGTCGTATGTTTGTATGCTTGGAAAAAGAAAATCCAATTCCCCCCCAAAGCAATACTCGAAAGCAATAAAACGAAAGCATTCACTTTAACCAATGCCCATGATATTTTTTTCTTCATTATTAACATGACGGTCATTAAAAATAAACTACCAATTAAACCACGTAATAAAGCAATTTCACTCGAAGATAAGTCAATATATCTTACAAATACACCAATTGTACCGAAAATGATCATTGATAATAAGAATTGAATTTTAGATTTCATCTTCTACTCCTTCGAATCCAGGTTTTTCATTTATATTATTTTATTATATTAAACTAGCTTTTGCCTTGAAACAAGTAGCATGTCATACAACCAATCTGCTGCTCTTGTTCGACAAGTAAGGATGCTCTTCATTATTTGAAGAAAGTATCAATAAATTAAATCAGACTTCGGGGTCACACAAATTAATTAAATCGGCTTCCCATTTATGTGCAGCAATCGTAACGCCATAATTTTTCCAGAAAAGCTTCCAATCAATTATAATACAAAATTATCAGAATAGCGGAAACAACTTCACTATTCTTTAATTGTTGTTAAGAAGAAAGAAGCTAATTGCAAAATTATTCACATCAACCAAATTCGGCACTAGTTAAATTGCATAATCAATCAATTCGAATAAGTAAACAATTGTATTATCTTTTTGCGGATATCAGTCTTGAATTCGTTTATCTTGAATATCTTGTTAGTTCAAAGATCTTTTAGTGTTTTTTGAGATTGAAAGAATTAGGAGGAATGTTGATGAAAGCCATCCTTTGCAACAAATATGGGTCTCCCGATGTTCTTGAACTAACAGAGGTGGAAAAGCCAATTCCCGGTGACAATCATGTGTTGGTGAAAATTCATGCAGCATCCGTGAATTACGGTAACTTGGTTCTTTTGAGAGGAAAACCGTTCTTGGCCCGCTTTGCGTTTGGTCTTCTAAAACCGAAATACACCATACCCGGGGGTGATATAGCTGGTCGGGTTGAGGCAGTTGGCAAAGATGTTAAGCAGTTTACACCAGGTGATGAAGTGTTCGGAGATCTATCCGGTTGTGGTTGGGGTGGTTTTGCTGAATATGTTGCTGTTCCTGAAAATGCACTGGTTTTTAAACCAGCCAATCTGTCATTTGAGGAAGCTGCTGCTGTACCTATGGCGGGAGTTACAGCCTTACAGGGTCTACGCAATAAAGGCAAGATTCATTCAGGACAGAAGGTATTGATAAATGGGGCCTCTGGAGGTGTGGGAACTTTTGCGGTACAGATTGCCAAATCATTTGGGGCTGAGGTTACTGGTGTGTGTAGTACGAGAAATGTAGATACTTTACGATCGATTGGAGCAGACCATGTCATTGATTATAAAGAGGAAGATTTCACTCAGAAAACGGAGAGCTATGACTTGATTCTTGCGGTCAACGGATATCAACCGATTTCAGCTTATAAGCGTTCATTAAGTACCAATGGTATTTACGTTATGGTGGGAGGTTCCGGGGCTCAACTAACCCAAGCCATGGTCCAGGGGCCATGGATTTCAATGACTGGGAGCAAGAAAATGGGGTGCATGTTACAAAGGGCAAACCAGAACGATCTGATTTTCATGAAAGAACTTCTTGAAACCGGCAAAGTACGACCAGTTATAGATAGAAGTTATAAGTTAAGTGAAGTGCCCGAGGCTTTTAGGTATTTTGAAGAAGGGCATGCGCAAGGAAAAGTTGTTATTACTGTGTGAAGTGAAAATATAAAAAATGCCCGTTTTAGATTTTTCTGAAATGGGCATTTTAAAATTAACATTATTCCATTTCCAAAGGGCCAAATCGATATACACTTTGACGTTAAAGGCATTAACTTAACCAATTATTGAAGAAGAACCCACATTTTTGAAAATTCATCCTCATTAACTTTAAAATACACATCTACGAATCCATAGTAAATGTAGCCACCTTTGAGGAGTATGAGACTAACCTTTGAACCGTCATTTAAGCGAATGGTTAATTCTCTAAAATCTTCGTCATTCCGAGAATCATTGATTGGTTCTGAATTTATCCCACGTAGAAAGGGCTTTGCTTCATTTAGCTTTGCAATAAATGAATTTACACTATTCATATCGCTAATAGAATGATAATTGTCCATATTGTTATCCCAGTCACTAAATATTCTATACTGAGCAGTTGATACATTTCCAACCATGTTCAATTTCCCTAACACGTCTTCACCACTATTTACCGTGATGCCGTTAAGACTTTCATAAAATACACTATTGTCTACTCCATCACTTTCTTCGTAAGCCATAATCCGAAAGTCCTTGTCATATCCTACAACGGAATAAATATCGGACTTGCCTATTGTCGATGCGAACTCCTCATCATACGCATCTTGCTCGCTCCATTCATCAATTGTTCCTTTTGTCGTTCCAAGTTTCACTCCCAATAATGCATTGGCATCTTCTGCATCGATCTCTGAACTTGTTTGTGTATAAATTTTTCCGTTATATACAATTAATCCAATCATGTCTGCTGTTGACGTATCTTTTGGTAATTGCATCATCGGAATTTCTACACTTCCATCTTCTTTAACAATAAGTGAGTTCGGATTCTTCTCTGTACTAACTTGCATGAAGTTATTGTATAGAGCATAGGTACCGAATGATAAAATGAGACTGGCCGCGACAATAATAACTTTTAAATTAATGTTTTTTTATTTTTTGTTTTTCAAACTTTGCTTTTGATATTCCCACTTTACTTCTGTTGCTTAATTCACTTGGAATCTCAATTTTATTTATCTCCTGCTTAATTTTATTACTCATAAATATCCTTCCCTTCTATTTCTTTACGGAGTTTTTTTAGAGCTCGGTATAAAACAGATTTTGCCGTACCTAATGGGATCTCCAACAACTCGGATATTTCTTTAAATGTATGATTGTGATAAAACCTTAAAAGGACAACACTTTTTTCTTCTTCTTGCAAAGTATCTATTAAGTCTTGGAGGGATAAATTAAGAGGGATGTCTTCATCTTCTGAACCAAGGAAATCGTCATATTCCGGCTTTAGTTGAACGTTCTTTTTGTCTTTTTTCATCAAATTAATTGCACAATTAATTGTGATTTTAATTAACCATGTTTTGAAAAACTCTGGATTAACTAAAGTATGAATATTTTTAAACGCACGATATGCAACTTCTTGAACCACATCTAAGGCATCATCATTGTTTTTGACATATACATAAGCCATTCTATAAATCTCTTCTTCATATTCTTGGAAAAGCATTGAAAAAGCTTGTTCATCACCTTTTTTTGCCTTTTTTACTAATCTAATGATAAGTGATCACCCTCTCATTGTTTGCCTTACACCTATTAGACAAACAAAAGCTTTATTCGGCTTAATTTTATTGAAATTATTTTAAAAATAAATAATCGCCCAAATTTTGGACGATTTAATGAGTGATATTTTATATTGACCGCTACGATTGTTTAATATGAAGTAAAAAGAACTGACTTAACACCACTCTAAGATTTCAATCTCTTGCACCCATTTGAAGATGTTCTCGGTGTCTAATTATTCTTCCATCGCTTTATTCACAGCTTCAATCGCATGTATCACCGTTGTATCAAATAATGGCACTTCTGAATCCTCTGGTTTTACTAATAATCCAATTTCTGTGCAACCTAATATTATTCCTTTTGCTCCAGCATCAACTAAACTCTTAATCACCTTTTTGTAATATTCTCTTGATGATTGCTGAATTATTCCTAAACACAATTCTTCATAAATTACTTTATTTATCACGTTACGATCCTCATCATTTGGTATCAAGACCTTAATTCCATTTAACTCTATTCGTGATTTATAGAAGTCTTGTTCCATCGTATATTTAGTGCCAAGTAACCCTACTGTACTTATTTCCGACTTTTGAATTTGTTTGGCAGTTGCATCAGCAATATGTAAAATAGGGATGCTGATTTTTTCTGCAATATTTCCAATTACCTTATGCATCGTATTTGTACAAATCACGATCATTTCTGCTCCCGCTTTTTCCAAAGATTGAGCAACGTCCCCTAATAATTCACCAGATTTTTCTCAATCGCCTTCAGCCTGATAACGTTCGATCTCTTCAAAGTCTACGCTATATAAAATACACTTCGCTGAATGCAACCCCCCCAATTTGTTTTTCACTTCTTCGTTCATAATTCGATAATATTCTAACGACGACTCCCAACTCATGCCTCCGATAAGACCAATCGTTTTCATAAAGATTCTCCTATCCATATTATTTATGAGTTTTCATCCATTAAATCTTCCCATAACAACGGTGTTGTAATATTCACCATCTGCAAGAATTTTGTCATTAATTAAAATGCCTTCGGTTTTGAAACCATACTTTTTATAGAGATTTATCGCTTTGTCATTTGTTTCTAAAACGTTTAATGTTATTTTATGAATTCCAATTGAATCAGCCCAAGCAATCGATTCTTTTAGAAGATTTGTTCCAATACCGAAACCCCAATAATCTTTTAAGACACACACCCCAAATTCCACCTTATGAGCGAAACGTTTCAATTGGTTTCCTTCACACCTTGAAAATCCGATAATCTTGTCGTTAGCTACCGCCACAAGGAAAAGGTTATTTTCACTTTCCGTATCACTATGGATTAATTTTTCAAAACCTGGTGTGTCTATGTATGCTTCGCCTTTTTCTCGATCAAGATTTTGAGACTCCCCATCAATCTGCAATCTGATGTCAGATAACTCCATTGCATCATTATTAACTGCAGGTCTTACTATGTAGCGTATCCCGTTCACACTAAACTCCCTCTGATTATCCATATATATTCCCTCCATAAATCTATATACTCTTCAAATTCTTGAATATTCATTTTTTCTAACTCAATCATTTTATCTCTCCTCGTTAATACCGCTTCCAAAATCCACTTTACAAAGTACTCCATGTGACACTGAAATTAAAGTTATTCACACGTTACTCCTCTTAGTATTTCCCCTAGTTAATATCCATTTTTTTATTATGAATTTATACTAGCCTCTTCTGTCTCTCTGCCAAATTCTATATAAAAAGGCTGAAAGCTTTCGTTTAAACAATACTCAATTCTCTGTCTGAAATTTTTCCATGTGACCATTTCCAAAGCTTTTTTTATTGGGAAGAAACCAACTTCTAAACTCTCTGAACTAGTAGTTGGTACTCCACCGATGGCTTTGGCCAAAAATAATGTATTACAAATTGAGCGATCTACATTTTGAAAGACTCCACAAAATTTGGTGATTTCAATATCGATTCCCGATTCTTCCTTTGTTTCCCTGATTGCCGCGTCTTTCAATGATTCGCCTTCTTCAACTTGTCCACCAGGCATTTCCCATCCTCTGCGTGGTCCTTTTATTAATAAAATTTCTCCTTGATTATTTAATACAATTGTAGCTGCTGAAAGTATATGTTTTGGTGGTGTCATATGTATTTTTCCTCCGTCGTTTTAGTCCTTGAATTTTATTCCTTCACCAATTAACCTTAATCCAAATTCGAATCATGGTTTAGCTTGTTTATTAACTTCTTTATTGCTTTAACTACGATCAAAGGTTCATCATACTGAATATAATGAGCACTATTTTCTGCAATAACAAACTCGCTATTATTTGAAATAGAGAGCATTTCTTTCTGCATCTCGTTCCACAAGTCTTGCGATTCCTTAGAGTAGTGTGCTTTGTTGCCGGCCGATATGATTGTTAAGTTCAAATTACCCAAGTGACTTTTCTCTTGTCTAAGTTGACTTAAACTTTCCATAAATTCATCGTATGTTCCTTCGTAAATAAACTGTTTATTGTATGCTTCTTGGAATTGTGAAGACATGGTTGGAAGAAACCTTTCCCTATATTCTTCGGGAGTTGAATCGATTAACACCATGCCTGCTACTTCAATTGGGAATCTAGTAGCAAATAAACGCATATTAACACCACCGAACGAATGTCCGACCAAAATGTAAGGAGGCTTGATATGTAACATTAATAACACTTCATTCAGCTCTTTAATCATTTCTAGACTGGTACGAGGGGTGGAACTTTTTTCGCTTTTTCCTAAGCCCGGTCTATCATAGACGAATACATTCGCTATTTCAGCAAGATCCGGGATTAACGTATCCCAAGCTTTTGAGTAATCTCCATATCCGGCGTCCATCACAATCGTTATTTTTTTCTTATCTACACCATAAAGTTTTGTAAATATTTTTGATCCATTTATTTCAACCAATTCATCTCTTACCGTTAGATTACTTACATTCATCCTAATCCCCCTGTATTTGTAAACTTATTGAAGTTAAATTAAATTATTTAAGAAAGTAAGAACATCTTTGTTCACGTCGTTAATGTCGGCTCCTAACGTCAACAAATGAGTAGAGTTCGGATACCCCTTCATTGTTTTCTTATTTGTCGTAACTGATCGAAAAATAACATCCGCACTCTCTTTATACAATGGTTCGTCTAATTCACCATACAATATAGCAATTGGTGAAGTAATGAGAGTTAATTGATCCATTGTTTCATTAATTAGCTGCTGGAACTCGACTAATGAATCCATAGACATATTTTGAAGAAGTGTCATTTCTGAATTTATTTGTTCCTCATGCTTCCCCTCAATTCCCTTATATCTTTTTCCATAATGGAAGACTCGTTTTTGTAATGCAGAAACTTTCTTATGTATGGGTACTGACATTGTCACCACACCATTTACCTCCAACTCTTGCCCAACTTTTAACGCAAACACACCACCAAGAGAAAGACCAATCACCGATATTTTTTCATATCCTTCATCCTTCAAGAACTGATAACCCTTTAGTACATCTTTCCACCAATCTGATGGTCCATAGCTAATGAGTTCTTCCGCCGATAAACCATGTCCTCTAAATAATGGTGCATAGCAAGAATAATTATTCTGCTGTAAATACTTCCCCATTTTTTTCACATCAATCGTGTTGCTTGTAAAGGAATGGAGTAGTAATACGGCTTTCTCCCCACCTTTATAGAAAAAAGGTTTAGGAGGTACGATTTTCATCATTATTTGAACCCCTCACTTCTGCCAATATTGATCATGGCAATCTACTTTCTAAGTTCTCCGAGTTGAGAAAGACAATATTCTTAACATTCTCACTGTCATTTATTGTTAGCGTATTTATGAAATTTCCAAGTTTTTCACTTTGTTTGGATTAAAAGTTTGTATCCACTTTTCTGCCTCGTAAATCATCCAGTTACCAAAATTATTTAATATAACTAAAATATCTTCAGGATTCTTAGACGGTTCTATCGCATACTGAAGTGCTTGCTTCATTTCAGGCTCTTTCTCTGGAAAATGCTTCGCAAATAATTTATAAGCTGGATACAGATCCCTTGTGTAGAGATTTTCCTCAACAATAACAAGTGCAAGTCCTGCTCTGACTAAAATTTTCATTATCCAAACACAACAATCAATTATATCTTCATCGTCATCATTATCTACAAGATCATTCTTTGCTTGTTCTATTTGATTTTTTAAGTTTATTAAATGCTCATTACCAACTGTTTTATCCGCTCGGAAATCAGGTATATGCGATATCAAATCTTCTCCATACACGCACACACTATGGGTTTTAATCATAAATGGAATAATTGAAAATGTAGTAGTTTCTAAGATGTCTTCTATATAATAGAAACTGAATTCAACGCCATTCACAGCACTGAATTTATTGTTTATTTCTTGTTCAGCCTTATCTACCCATTTTAAATCTATATGATTGGTCTTTTTATTCGTAATGGCTATTGTGTCTAAATCCGAAACACCTTTCATACCTAATCCACGAGGAACCGAACCCCTAATATAAATACTATGTAAATTTGATCCCAAATGAGTTTGATAATTCTCCACTACTTCTTCTATTATCATTAGAAATTCAGGGTTAATCTTCTCTATACTGGAGTCATTGAGTATGTATCCTTTGTTATCAGTTGCACAGAATCGTCCAATATTTTTAATGCGTGTCATCTTTTTCCCCTCTCCATTAGTTCAATAGGAAAAGCTGCAGAAGCTCCCTTGATTTTTAACCAAGGTATCCTTTGGTTGAAGTTGAATTAATATCGTCTTAAATTATTTAAAGAAATATCTAAATACTTGATATATCTATTTGTTTCAATTTCTTGATAAATCCTGACAAATCTAACCTCAAAAGTTGGGAACGGATTAAATTCTTTTTCAGCCAATTTCCCCATATCTATAAGATCCTTTTTTGATAAACCATAATTTGTTTTACCCAAAGTCAGATGTGGTATAAAGTCGTCCAGTTCAAAATACTGTTTTATTAAATTATTGGAAGGAGAAATTTCTCGAACGATAGTTTTATGCAGTTCATTTAATTCACTTGAAGTAGCACTTAAATATAGAACATCATCACCAAAGAACCTTGGTTGATCAAGTGTTACTTGAAACGATTGAAAGTTATTACAGACCCGTTCAACTTTACTCAGCCACTTTTCATCTGGGGTTAATCCCCCCTGTGCCTTTAGTGTTATATGTGGTTCGACAACATCTGTAATGCGATTATTTTTCCATTTATGTTGAAAGTCTATTAGCTTCTCTTTGTATTCATCAGGCGGTACAATTCCAATAAAAAATTGCACTTTATATCACTCCCAGACTAATTAATTCACCCATTTTAAATTGAAAGAGGATTTTTCTTCCCAATGTAAAGCAAATGCGACGAAATACCTAAAACGGTTGGATCAGTTGCCGTTTCTAGTAACAAGTTTAGAAGCTGATTAAATTCATCATCCCCACGGTTTTGCCAGTAAGCCCATTGCTCTTTTGATAGTAGTGAACCGATGTTAGATGAGCCAATCAAGTCCATTGTCTTAAATCCGTGAGACTCCATAAATGGTTTTATGTCCTCTACGTTAAAGTAATACGCTCCTGTAAAGCGTCCTTCGTCACTATGATTGAATTTACCCGTATGTAAAAATTGCTGAATGGACTCCATATTATCATTCGGTCTCCAGTTTCCAGGAGACAATAACGATGAAAGGACATGTTTAATTCGTGGCATGAACGCTACAAAAACAGTCCCATCGTTTTTGGTCACTCGATATAATTCTTGCATGGCTTTGTTGCGATCCTGTTCCTCTTGCAAGTGATACATTGGGCCAAGTACAAGTGAAGCATCAAATTGTTCATCATGAAAAACGGAAAGATCTCTGGCGTCCGCCACATGAAATCCTTCAAATTGTTTTGAAACACCCAATTCATTTGCCTTGTCCTGTGCCATTTCAACGAGCCTCGGAACCAAATCAGTTAATGTAACATCATATCCTTGTTGAGCTAATTTCATCGCATATTTCCCTGGCCCTGCCCCATTGTCCAAAACTTTTCCTGCTATCGGTAAATACTTTTGTATATAATGCCAATTAACCTGAAATTCTAATGGCTCGCGATCAAGTCGCCCCCATTCATCGAACATTGAATAATATTCTTTTATCGTGCTCATCGTTCATTCTCCTTTTTAACTTATTTTAAGTTCTCAATTCCTAAGTACTTATTTCTATATGTTGGAAAGAATCTCCTGTTTTCAGTTGAAAAACTTCAATGTTTGCACAGGTTATTTGCGAGAAATTGGACGAACGGGTAGAAAGGTAAGGTGAACGGGTAGAAAGTGTTTGTGAACGGGTAAAAACATCTCCCGAACAGGTAGAAACCTAAATGAACGGGTTTAAAACCATTCCCTCGTCGCTGCATGACTATAAGGGACTCCCAATTTGTCACTCTCCGTAAAAAACCACAAAAAAACGGCCTCCATAAGAGACCGCTTTCGTATTTAAGTCAAATAGATGAAGAATAATAACACGGCAGCTAACACTAAACGATAAATCGCGAATGGCGTTAACTTAATGCGTTCTACTAATACCAAAAAGAACTTGATTGAAATCAGCGCGAAGACAAATGCACTGATGAATCCAACGATATAGAACTTCAAATGAGCAAGTTCGACGTATTCCCAGTTCTTCAAGAGTGACAAGAAACTTGCTCCTGCCATGATCGGAACTGCCATAATAAACGTGAAATCAGCAGCCGTTCGGTGACTCAATCCTAACAAAACACCACCTGAAATTGTTGCTCCTGAACGTGAAAATCCTGGCCATAACGAGAAACATTGCACAAGCCCTACTGAGAAAGCTTGTTTATATGTAATCTGATCCAGTGATTTCGTTTTCGGTTCTTTCGGTCCGAATTTATCTGCAACAATCATTAAGATGGAACCGATCACCAAGCCAATTATCACTGTCTGAACGGTAAACAAATGCTCATCAATATAATTTTCGAATAACAAACCCAATACGCCAGCTGGAATAAGTCCAACCAGTACGTGTGTTAATTTCAACTGAGTACCAGGTTGTACATCTTTCATTTTATAAAGCCCAACTAGACTCAACAAACGTTTCCAAAAGACTACAACAACTGCCAAGATTGATCCTAATTGAATTACTATTTTAAAGGTGTTTGCCGAATACTTTCCTAGAAAATCTTCTGTTTTTAACCACATTTCATCCACAATAATCATATGTCCGGTTGAAGAAACAGGAGCGAACTCCGTCATCCCTTCGACAAAACCTAATATCAAAGCTTTTAACAAATCAAATAGTTCCATAATATCTCCTTATGCTCTTCTTTTTCGGAATCGTAAATACCATATAATCACGGCAATTCCTGCAATTGCAATCAATGCATACGCAAAGTTTGAATACACATCCATTACACTAACGATTGATTCCCAGTTATCCCCTACAGCCGCTCCAACTGATACTAAAATTGTATTCCAAATGAGCGTACCTACTGTCGTAAATAACAAGAATAAACCAAACTTCATCTTCGCCATCCCAGCAGGAATCGAAATTAAGCTACGAATCAATGGAATAAGTCGGCAAAACAATACTGTCCAAATGCCGTATTTTTCAAACCAGCGATCGGCTTTATGAATATCTTTTTTCGTTAATCGTAACACCTTACCCCATCGATCGACGATTTTTTCCAAACGTTTGACATCTAACAAATTACCAATCCAATATAAAATGATTGCCCCAGCGACGGAACCAGCAGTTGAAACCAAAATAACACCTATTGGCGTCATATCCGTTCGGGTCGTCATATATCCCCCAAACGTCAAAATTACTTCAGACGGAATTGGTGGGAAAATATTTTCAAGCATAATCAGTAAAAATATCCCAAAATATCCGTATTGGCCCATAATGTCAATAATCCAATTTTCCATGTATACCTCCAACCAATAAATTATCTACAACTACCATCGTAACAAAAACACACGTCACATACCTATTTATTATTTTGTCTAAACACGATTTTGATTGACCAAAGCTCAGAACGGGAGCCTATTCTTATAGGTGGGCCCCAAAAACCGAAACCACTGGACACAAACGCATGCATTGACTCCTTCAGCTTATACCCGTAATCCAACTCAAACAAACGGCGCGTAATCAGATGATTTGGCCACATTTGACCGCGATGGGTATGACCGGAAACATGCAGATCGACTCCGAGTTCGGACGGGGTCTTCAAATCAGTTGGGGTGTGGTCCATCACAAACCATGGAAGGAAATCTTTCTCTGGCTTTAAACTCACCAATGATTTCCGATTGCGATTCGTACGATCTTCCCTCCCAGTAATATTAAACGCATTCTCAACACAAATGGTTTCATCCAACAGCATTTGAACGCCCGATACCTTCATCTCTTCGATTAATAACGGAATTTTACCTCCATAGTATTCGTGATTCCCTAACACACCATACACACCATATGTAGGGCTCAACTGTCTCATCACTTCTGACATGCCATCATTGACAAACCAAATTGGATCATCATCCACCAAGTCCCCTGCCAACAACACGACGTCTGGTTTCTCTTCATTTGCCAAATTCACAAACCGTTGTAAATGCTTCTTATTGGATAGAAGACCTAAGTGAAAGTCAGAAGCTAGCACAAGCTTTAACTCACTCAGTGACGTTGATTCTTTGTTCACATGAATCACTTTACGGTGAACCACTGGGGAAAATGCAAAATATGTACCTGCGGTTAAAATAACTAGAAAAATAACCAAAACGATAGAGCCAACTATAAATATGGTTTCTTCTGTCGGCCAAATTAAATAAATAATGGTTGTGAGAGGAAACAAGATCAATCCATACTGCATAACAATAAACCAATAAAAACCGAGCACGCTGAAAAATCGCAGCGAATGGCTCATGCGTCCAATCAAGAAACCAAATGCCAAACAAAACCAACCTAAGCCAAATAGCCAAGGATTAATTTGTTTGGCCCAAGATTGAATCCAATTATACGTATTAAAACCAAAATAAATGACGAGTAGAGCATATACGAGAATGATTAAACTACCTATACTAATTCTTTTCATCTTATTAATTCACCTTATCGTCTGTTGTTCTGTCATACCGAATCGTAAATTTAACTTCCACTTGCGATTTAGCCGGTACCGGTACAATGATTTGAATATCTCCGTTTTTTCGTGTCCATGGATGGGTAAAGTCAATTACATCAAAGTAACCGTAACTCGTTCCGTGTTTAATGACTAGACTAATCGGTTGCTCTTTTTGGTTGCGGATACGGTAGACAATTTCTTCAAATTCATCACCATTTTTCTTATACTCAGCAACCACTTCACTTTCGACCGTGATATCGAACGCTTCACCTGATTGAATTCGGACGAGTTCGCCGACAGCGGTATGAGGAATTGAATCTTCCCCAATAAATTCGGAAGATCCGTCTTTTGGGTTTTCTTTATATAACTTAAAGCGACCTTTTGGTAGTGGAATCCCGAGTCCATTTTCCACGCTATTCCTAAATGTAAAAAAGATGGTTGGATGTTCACTATAGGCATTTGCTTCATATACCATTTCCGATTTGATTTGATTGGCAGTTAAAAGTTGCACTTGCTTTTGTTGGTGGTCTTTAACCGTTACTCTTTCTGGCAATGTGTACAAATGATAATCGGCAAATGTTTGATGTTCAGGTTTATTGGTTTCGGCTTGTGCGTAAGCAATAGTTCTGTCCAAGCGACGTGGTGCTCGGCTAACGGTTCCAGCCATCAATTTTAACTTAGCATCTTGATACGTCATCCCCGAGTTGTTGATTAACGTTACCCAACCTGTTAGATCAAAATCATTCTCCCTCACCTGTGCAATGTAATCAACATCCCAACTGAGACCACGTGTCAAATACGTTACCCGTGCGTCTTCAGCTGTCTGCTCCCTGATTTTCCATACAAGTGTTGGCTTTAAAATAAGGCCATCCGGCAATTCCGGTAAACGAATAATTCCTTCTGCATCAAGGACGATTTCGTTTGTTTGGATGTCTTCGAGCACTAAACCGTTTTGTGCACTTAATAAACGGTACGTCTTTACGAGACCTGACTCTTTATCCACAAGTTTCAGTTCACGTCCTACATACTTTTCGAGCAACTTAAACTTATCCACCAGATCATATTCATAATTAAGTTCTGCGATTTTCAGACCCTTGACTTGTAATGAATTCGCTTCGATAAGTTGCGGGACATCTAGATAATGGATGAGACGATCTTCAGAAAGTGGAGGAATGGTTCGAACTTCTTGAATTAACGCAAAACCATCATTGTATACCGTCAACGCTAAATCCTTTGTCAAACTGGCAGGCATCATGGTAGGCATTTTAATGGTCCCCCTCAGGTTTTTTGGTCAGTATACCATGATATTTCTAACAACTACGAATAATTCCAACATCGACAGAATCGTTCCGTTCGCTTACTCCGTTAATTTCGGCCAAATCGTTGACCACTTTTTCTTCAATAGTCTATCTTGAAATATTTGCGATTCCTTAAAATAGGGAGTTGGACAAATTTTCATTGCGATTAAATCTTCAACTCCATATGGAGCAATTACCCGGAGGTCCCCTTTTTCATCCAATTTGATCCCAATCGCAGTGGCTGTCTCTGGAAACTTTGATATGCCATCCGTTGATGATTGATAAGATGCCACTTGGTTCACCTTATGCATCCTTGCTTGGTTTTTAACGGACCATGGAATTGTTGCATCTCTCCTATTTAATTCGTTTTCGTACTGTTTTTCAATTTCCTCATCTAGCAGGTTGGATTCAAAATAGATGACATCCACATCTGGCAGTTTGGTTCTCTCTTCAAATCCATGCAACGTATCCCATACCTTCGACCGAACAAAACCTGCACATATCCACCAATCAGGTAATGATAGAGACTGTGCATGTTCCAATACCTTCATCATCCACTCATCTTGAACTATGAGCTCTACAAGATCCTGTTCATTTAATAACTTCATGCTTTTCCTCACTTTCTGAAGTTGATAACATTTTCTCATGTCACTCGAGTTAAACTGAAAGACGAACTCACTGTGCTAACCGTCTCCCGTTAAATTAGCTCTCAGAAGAACTCCTCTTTATCTCGGTTGCATGCGGATCGCCCCATCCAATCGAATGACTTCCCCGTTCAAAAATGAATTTCTGACAATACTTTCTACCAATAAAGCATATTCACTAGCCTTCCCTAGACGATTGGGGAAAGGAACAGAACTTGCAATTGCGACGCGTGCTGGTTCAGATAACCCATCAAGAAGTGGAGTTTCAAATAGACCAGGTGCAATCGCCATGACTCGGATGCCGTCTCTCGCAAATTCTCTGGCTATCGGTAAGGTCATACCCACGACTCCCGCTTTAGACGCACTATACGCTGCTTGCCCGATTTGCCCTTCAAACGCTGCGACGGAAGCTGTGTTGATGATGACTCCCCGCTCGCCCTCTTCGTTCGGTTCATTTTGTTGCATGCATTGAGCCACTACCCGCAATACATTAAATGTCCCGACTAAATTTACTTGAATGACTTGTTCAAATTGAGACAACGCAAGCGGTCCTTTTTGCAACACGACTTTTCCTGGTGTTGCAATGCCTGCACAACTGACGAGAACATTCACCTGACCAAAATGCTCTACGACTTTGGCTACATGTTGTTCCACTTGTAATGCATCAGCTACATTTGTTTGAAAGTAGACAACTGAATCATTTCCCAGTTCTCGCACAAGTGCATTCCCTCGTTCTACATTCAAGTCAAAAATGGCAACCTTACCTCCCGCTTCAACAATTCGGCGTGTAGTTGCTTCTCCTAGACCAGACGCACCTCCTGTTACAATGGCAATCGTTTGTGAAAGCTCCATCTCTAAACCTCCGATTCTGACAATCTCTCAATAATGGTCGCGTTTGCCATCCCCATCCCTTCGCAAATAGCCAGGAGACCATATCGACCTTCTGTGCGTTCTAATTCATGCAATAAAGTTACCAGTAGTTTCGTACCCGTTGCTCCAAGCGGATGACCGAGTGCGATCGCTCCTCCATTTGGATTCAACTTTTCTGGGTCTGCCCCAAGTTCTTTCAACCAAGCAAGTGGCACGGGTGCAAATGCTTCGTTTACTTCATATAAATCAATCTCTTCCAAAGATAAGTTTGCTTTCGCTAACACTTTTTTCGTAGCAGCAATTGGACCCGTTAACATCAATGTGGGATCAGAACCCACTACTGAGCGTGCTACTATACGTGCACGTGGCTTCAAACCGAGCTCCTTTGCTTTTTCTCGTGACATTAATAATACAGCGGAAGCACCATCACTCATTTGACTCGCGTTTCCAGCCGTAATTTTCCCCTTTTCATCAAATACCGTTTTCAACCCACCAAGAGTTTCCATCGATGTTCCTGCACGCGGGCCTTCGTCAACAGAAAACAGCTCCGTTGAACCTTCCGCATCCGCAACCTCGACCGGGACGATTTCATTGAAGAAGCGTCCATCTGCAATCGCTCGGAAAGCACGTTCATGGCTCTGAACGGAATAGGCATCCAATTCATCCCTTGATAGTCCCCATTTCTCGGCAATACGTTCAGCCGATAACCCTTGGTTAATGACTTCATATGCATCCGTCAGTTTTTTACTAGGTTTGGCGTCACCCATATTTGAAAACATCGGCACCCGTGACATGCTTTCAACGCCCCCTGCGATGACAATGTCCATATCGCCACAAGCAATCGCCTGGGATGCAAAGTGGACTGCTTGCTGACTCGAACCACACTGACGATCAATGGTGACTCCCGGAACATGAACAGGAAAGCCGGCTATCAGCGCTGCCATTCTTGCGACATTGCCGCCTTGTTCCCCCACTTGCGAGACACATCCCAGGATGACATCTTCTACTAAAGCCTTCTCTATCCCAGAACGCTCGATCAATTTATCCAACAGCGTTGCCGCTAAATCATCTGGTCTTGTGTGCGCAAGCTTTCCTTTTCTACGTCCGACTGCCGTACGAATTCCTTCTACTATCACTACTTCTCTCATCGTCACACCTCTTAATCTAAATTTAATGAATATTCACATATAACTAGTGTAACGGAGATTGAATCAGCTTTCTAGGTGGGACTTGGAATCTTCTACGTCTCAGGTCTTAGTGGAAAATGCATTTTAAGACCGTTTGGCAAAATCCTTTGCGTTGGTACGATAAGGGTACAAATTGAAAGGGGCAAAACACTCATGAAAAAATTCGGTTTAATCGTACTCGGCTCTATCGCAGGAATTGTAGCACTCGCGAATTTAGGCTCAATGCTTGGTCTTGCGTTATCAGCATTACTGGTTTACGCAGGAATGCACTACTACTTAAAAGGCGGATCTACTTTCCGCAAAATCTTATGGGTAGGTGTAGGAATTTTCGGATTGTTAACAGCTATTGCAAACGTACCTGGTTTCTTCGGAATTCTAGCAATCGCAGGACTATGGATTGTGATTCGCAAATGGAAACAACAACCGCTAGTTATGACTTCTAGCTCAAACGCTTCATCTTCAGACCCATTCACAAACTTTGAAAAACAATGGAACGAACTAAACAACAACTAATACTAGGGGGCAACACACATGACAACATTATGGAAACGATTCAAATACGCATTCGAAGCTGATCTTCACACTGCATTTGATAAAAAGGAACAAAAAAATCCCATCGCAATGTTAAATCAATACATTCGTGAAGCTGAAAAACAAACGGAGCAAACAGGTCGATGGGTTGAACGTCAAGCTCAACTAAAAATCCAGTTTGAAAAAGAGCTGAAAGAAACACAAGATATGCTGGCAAAACGCTCTAACCAAGCTGAACTTGCTCGACAAACAAATGAAGTGGAATTAACATCTTTTGCTGACCAGGAGGTTGCCGCATATGCGAATCGTGCTGAAGTATTGCAAACTAGTATCGCGCGTACAACTGAGGAGTTATTTGGGCTTGAACAAAAGTACGAAGAGATGAAACATAAAGTAAAAGATATGAAAGTCCGTCAACTTCAATTAATGGGCAAAGAAAATGTAACTCGTGCACATCATCAAATGGACCGCGTCTTGCAACCCGAGTCGACAATGAATGGCGATAAAAGCTTACTCGCTTTTAATGAAATGGAACAGTATATCGAACGCCTAGGTCAACGCATTGAACAGCAACATGACATCTCATCGATGGAACGTCGCCTAAACATGCTAGAAATTGATCTAAAAAAAAATGAACAACCGAAACAAGAAATTGTGTAAACTATAAAGGATGAGGAGAGGACTGCTTGTCTTCTCCATTCTTCTATTTTTTTACCCGCTACGAAAAAGGAGGAATATGTATGCAACGAATTTCAACAGATCGCATTACGTTTTGGCTATTGGCAGCATTGCTACTCGTATTTGTGGAGGCAATGATTTTTCATAATGGCAGCGTGTTATTCGTTCTTTTTGGTATTGGGTTACTTTATGTAAGTTTGCGTAGAAAAAGCAAATTATTCTTTTGGAGCGGTATCGCATTTTTAGGAATCGCACTCCTATCTATGTGGAGTTTACGACTATTGATTGCCGCAACTTTGGTATATATCTTGGTCCGCTTATGGAAAGGTGATAGCTCAGAACAAGTGATTGAACCATTTGTTGGAGATGATGATTTTGAAACGCCTAACTCCATCATTCAAAATAAACTCTTTTCTGTTCAAAGCACACCATTCCAAGCATATGAATGGGAAGATGTTCATGTACAAGGTTTCTATGGTGACATCACCATTGATACTACGCAAACGGTATTGCCAAAAGGAACGTCTCTGATTTCTGTCCGTCAAGGGATTGGCAAAGTTCGAGTGGCGGTCCCTTATGAAATACCTGTCCGCATTCATTACACCACTTTACTTGGAGATGCTCGGCTATTTGGTTCACACAAAAAACGTTTATGGAATCAGTCACTTGTTCTTAAAAACGGCTATGTGAAAGAGCAAAGCTTGGCATCTGCTGAACTGATCATCACCGTATCCACTTGGCTGGGAGATGTTGAGGTGATTCGCAAATGAGTGGATTTCTAGGAAGAACGTTCACGTTACTGTTACTTCTAGTAGCCGTACAATTTTCATTTCTATCCTATTTTTGGGGTTGGCCAACACTCGATCGTTGGCGCCCTCTTTGGTCGATGGAAGAAGGTAACTTGCCTATCGGGATTTGGTTAGGATTGATGCTTCTGGCAATTAGTATGGGCGTAGCCATATCGACGACTCAACTCGCTAGACGTCGCGAACGTGCAATTGAGACTTATTTACAGTCTTACATCGATGCCGATCAATCTCATGAAGGAGTTACGATTCCCGCTGTTGCATCAAGATTGAATAAGACACTAAGCAAAATCACTCTATTGATTACCACTCAAAAGAAAAGTTTACAAAGAATGTCGGACGAACGTGTTGAAGGAGAAGATCGACGTATTCAAGAGCGTATCATCCAAGAACGGCAGCGGCTTGCCCGCGAACTCCATGACTCCGTGTCGCAGCAATTATTTGCGGCTTCGATGTTATTGTCGGCCATCACAGAACAACAAGAAAATGAACTTGGGGAAATTCCCAAGCCACTTGCTCAAGCCGAGAAAATGGTGCAACAAGCTCAACTTGAAATGCGTGCCCTCCTCCTACACTTGCGTCCTGCTGCTTTACACAACAAATCGTTGGCACAAGGGCTTGAAGAATTGCTTTTTGAATTGCAGCAAAAAGTCCATTTCACCATCCGGTTCCGTCTAGAAGACGTGTCCCTTTCAAAAGGCGCTGAAGATCATTTGTTTCGCATCGCACAAGAGACACTTTCGAATACGTTGCGACATGCGAATGCCAGCGAAGTCGATATTCTTTTCATTGAACGTGATGGACTCGCCATTTTCAGAGTCCAGGACAATGGGGTTGGCTTCATGAGTGAAGATGGAAAAGCCGGTTCCTATGGATTGCACCACATCGAGGAACGGGCAATTGAAATGGGTGGAACGAGTAAAATCGTTTCCGTTCCTTCACAAGGAACCATTGTGGAAGTAAAAGTACCTGTAGAGAAAGAGAAAGGGGTAGAACCAGATGATACGAATCGTACTCGTGGATGATCATGAAATGGTGAGAATTGGCGTATCTGCCTATTTGCAAGCTCAGTCTGATATGGATGTAATCGGTGAAGCCGTCAATGGGAAAGAGGCGGTTGATTTAGTGCTCTCCCTTCGACCTGATATTGTCTTGATGGATATGGTAATGCCCATCATGAATGGTGCAGAAGCGACAAAAGCCATAATAGATCAGTGGCCTGACGCAAAAATCATGATTGTCACCAGCTTTTTGGATGACGACAAAGTGTATCCCGCTTTAGAGGCTGGTGCAGTCAGTTACGTAATGAAAACGTCAAAAGCGAAGCAAATCGCAGAGGCTATTCGAGAAACATTAAGAGGGCAAGCGGTTTTAGAACCAGAAGTAACCAATAAAATGATGAAACGCATGCGCAAAGGCCAAGACCGCCCTTTACATGAAGAACTGACGGAACGCGAAAATGAAATCTTATTATTAATGGCAAAAGGTCGTAGCAATCAAGACATTGCTAATGAGTTATTTATTGCAGTGAAAACAGTAAAAACGCATGTCAGCAATATTTTATCGAAACTGGAAGTCCAAGATCGAACCCAGGCTGTTGTCTATGCATTTCAGCAAGAGTTGGTTCCGAAAAATTAGAAAACCCTCAATTAGCTAGTGTGATCACTAAAAAGTCAGCACCAGAATTAACAAGCAATTACCATAAGAATTGGTTTTATAAAACTCAGAGTATAGAAACTTTGGGTTTTTTTATTTATTTGCTTGTTGAACTAATTAACGAGTTGAATAAGAATCTTTGCTTCTATTGCACATTTTGTTCTGACTGTGATAAAAATAATAACTTTTTGTAAGTATGGTTACCTTGTCTCCATTTAAAGTATCACTTAATATTTTCAGACATATACTTATAAAACTGATAAATGGAGATGAAAAAATGGATTTATTTTTATGGATGACTGTTTTCTCAGGCGTCTTTATCGCAATTTATGCCGCTAATAACAAAAGCAAAAAGAAAAAATAAAATTTCTTATGACAGAAAAGTAACTGATAATCCAATAAGCCATCGACAACATGCTGCCTAGGTAAAGTGAACAAAAGTCTTTTTTCTTATTAATAGAAATAGGTAAGGCTTTGAAGTTATCGCCCCTTTCCCCCTCCTTCACACCGTACTTGCGGCTTTCTCCGCATACGTCGTTCCAACTAATCCAATTCTATTTCATCATCAAAACTATTAATTTCAAATGAACTTCAGTGTCTCAATTCTTTCGTTTCAATAAGTCGTGCCATCCATTGGAAGGTGAACCTCTTTTAGTCTTACGAGAACCTAATTAACCGATAAAGATTTACAGGTATCAAAAGCTTTCTGTAACGTTTTTTGAATGTCATCTTGCTTTTTCAATGTACCGTTAAGTATAAATGAATAAGGAGTGGCGTTAACATTTAACTGTCAACGCCACTCCTTATTCATTGCACGATCAAGCTGTTACTTTATTCAAGGCAAAAATAATTCCTGCGTGAATTCCTTCATGCCAGACCGCAAATTGCATGACTGCTTCTATGGTTGCCATTTCATGAAATTTTCCTATATTCATTGCCTCAGGAAGTTTTTGATCCATTTTCCCAGCCAAAACTTCCATTACTCTAGTTGGTTGATTGGCAAGTGCTGCCAAAAGTTCCTCTTTCGTCGGTGGTTCCACTGTCCAATCTGCTGGCTTAGTGCCCCCTTTAAATAAAGGAATCCACTCTGGGTGAACGGGTTCATACGAAGGGATTACATTTTGAATAAATGACTCCATAGATGTGAAGATATGCCCTACATTCCAACGAATGGTGTTGCTGAATCCTTCAGGTTGGAAATCCCACTGCTCATCTTGTACGGGTTGTAAACGACCTTGAGTATACATACGTGTAAATTTTAATTGATTTAAAGTTTCCATTTATCGACACCTCTTTAACATTAATGAAGTTAAGCGTAGCTGAATTTCCATCAAAAGGATACAAGAGTTTCTGATTGTGTGTTACGTAAGTCTACAATTACAACGTGAAGTGCAATTATTCCTACGTCGAGGTCTATAATTACAACGTGAATCCCCAAAATTACAACGTAAACCATCATAATTACAACTGAGCCATCGCTCACCTCCTACCTGCCCACAAAAAAACGGCAAACCCAAGTTATTCTTGGGATTGCCGTCTAACTCTTCAACCTATTAAGGTCTGAATGGACTGTCACCTGGTTTGGTGTTGTTCCAGTTATCATGAGCATCTTTGTTAAATGATGATTTTGTTTCTTCATCATATGGGTGAATTTCGTCAGGTGTAGGTGTGTTATATCCTTCATCGACAGGCTTCACAACAGGATCAACCTTTACTTCATCCACATGAGCTGTATTTCCGTATAAGCCTTTTTCTGTTTTTTTGTTGTTTTTAAAAGTTTCTTTTACTGTGTCTTTCATCGTTTCTTTTTCTTGGTTCAAATTCTCTTTTGACACTTCCGCTTCTTCTAGACTCTTTTCCATTTTAGTTAGATAGCGAGAGGCATGGTCGCGTCCACCTAGTCCGAATGCTAAACCGAATGCCAGTGCCACTCCGCCTAGGATTAAGATAAATGCTGCATTAATGATTGAATGAGCAATCCCTAATTGGTCGAGAGCCATAAAGAATGCAAATGCTAGAATCGCATATTTAGCAACATAGCGCAATACATGAGGCGTGCCTGATGAATGTCTCATCACGCTGCCTACCACTTGCTCAGCTAAATTTGCTAACCAGAAACCGACAGCCAAAATGATAATTGCTGCAATGACTGATGGTAAATAAGCAAAGATTGCCGTTCCTAGTGTTACCATAAATTCTAGTTCCAGTAATTGTAGAGCTTCCACAACGAACAATAAAATGATGACAACTTGCACCACTGTCCCTAGTAAATTCGCTACAGTTGGGGCTGAGCCTGTTTCAGATTTGAAGCCCATTTTCCCGAAAATCGAATTGACACCCAATTTCTCTAAAAGGGAAACGACGATTTTCTTCACCCATTTAGCTGCTACAATTCCGATTAATACAAGCGCGATAGCTACAGCAATTTTCGGTAACATTGCTAAAATATCATTCAGCATTCCAATCGCTGGACCAGAAATCCCATCTAAATCCAAGATCTCCAGTGCAGTAATTGATACAGGAATCATAATTAAGATAAACGCAATGATCCCTACTACTTTCGAAATACTTGAGCCTTCAAAGAATGTTGACAAGTTAAAACGTTCAGCTAAGCGATCGGCACCAGCTGATTGCAAGAACTTCTCTAGTAAGTTACGTACTAGTTTTGCAACAAACCACCCTATAAAGAAGACCACCGCTGCAGATACTAACTTCGGAATGAAGTTAAAGAAACTTGCAAGCATTCCTTCAAAAGGACCGCTTAAACCATCAATGCCAAGTGCATTTAGAACTGCTGGAATGAACAATAAGAAGATTAAGTAATATGCAACATTTGCTGCCGTATCTGTCCATTTGGCTTGTTCCGCGGGATTTGGATCCATGCCCGTTTTAGCTACATATTTATTAAGGTTGAGCTTGTGTCCAGCCATTTGAATCAGCTTTTTGACGACTGTTGCCAATACCCATGCAAATAATAGAATCAATCCCGCTTTCAAAATATTCAAGAAAGCTCCTGTTAAACCTGAGTACATTGATACGAACGGTGCCGCCATCGAATTCAAGTTTAAAATATTAAAGAATAGTACAAATGCTAGAATTAAGACTACAAAAAAGACGACCTTACTTATAATTTTTTCAACCGTCCATTTTTCGTTTTTGTTTCCTAAACGTTCATTTACTCTCGATTTTCGTAACATCTTGTACGTAAGGTTTTCCAAGAACTTTGCTACAAAAAATCCAATTAATAAGACCAACAATGCAAGTAAAAGTTCTGGTAAGAAGGAGAGCGAATCTCTCCAATAGTAATCATCCATCATAGCGTATCCTCCTGTGAATTCATAATCAGTTATAAATCTGATTTACCCTTCACATTTCTTTTTAAACGCTTTACTCGCTTGTTGATCACCGTAAATGATGAGAACATCCTGTGTTTTCAACTCTTCGTCAGCTGCAGGGTTCGTGATTAAATCCTCTCCTCTTCGAATTCCAAGGACCGTCACGCCCATTTCTTTGCGAATGGCTGCCTTCTCTAAAGTCATTCCTATAAATTCACATGATTCTCCTAAGGTTACTTCTTCTAACGATTGTTTCTTTTCTTTCGTATGAATGAGCAAATTCACCAAGTTTGTCCCTTCCGGATGCAATACCGAACTGACTAATTCACGACCACCTATAGTAGACGGATTCACTACATTGCTAGCTCCGGCTCGAAGTAAAACATCTTCGGACCCCCTACTTTCCGCACGTGAAACGACCTCGATTTTTTCGTTTAATGCTTTTGCTTTAATGGTGATAAACACATTATCAGAATCGCTGGACATAGCGGCAATTAATCCTTTTGCATGTTTAATATTGGCTTCGATCAATACTTTTTCACTTAATGCATTGCCAACAATTTGCAGTGTGCCCTTTTCGAGATAATCTAGCATTTCTTCCTCAGAATCATGTATATAGACAGCAGGGATTTCCTCTTCTTTCAGCTGCTCATAAACTTGTTGTCCAACCCGTCCCAAACCACATACAATGATATGATTTTCTAAGTTTTTAATGGCATGTTCCATTCGTTTATTCCACACCTTTACGGATAATTGATGTTCAATGAAGTATGAAGCGACTGCTCCCATTGCATAAGTTACAACCGCAACACCTAATGGGATGATGATTAATGCAAAACGTTTTCCGGCATCGGTTTCGGGTACGAGATCTCCATAACCTACTGTCATCAAAGAAATGATTGTTAAATAAAACGCGTCAAATAGTTCAATATTTTCAAAGCTCATAAATCCAGCAGTGGCTGCAACGACTAAAAAGAATAACCCAATAACTGCAAATAAGATATGGCGAAATCGTGTTCTTATATTCATCCATTTGGAAGTATTCATTTCTCCACCTGCTTATTTTTATTCGTTCTGCTAGTATTTACCCGATTGGAATCCTTTTTACACGGCGTACGTCTATTTAGTGAGGTGGTAAATTTATGAAGAAATGGTCGATACTCTTTCCTATAATTTGTATTGCGATCTTGCTGTGGATTGAACAAGGGCTGGAAGTATCCTACATGTGGAAAACAGCTGCAAAAGTACTTTTATTTTTTGCTATCCCCTTCTTTTTCTTGAAAGCAACAACATTCCAATTTTTACACGTAAAGAAAATACAGAAAAAGAGCATGATGTTAGCACTTGGATTAGGTATCGTGATTATCCTGACCATTTTAGGTGCATTTATTTTGCTCATGGACTCCATTGATCTAAACGCTTTGCAACTAGACCTGGAAACTCGAGTCGGAGTCACTGCTTCTGTATTTCCTTTTGTCGCGCTTTACATATTGTTTGGTAATTCTTTTCTCGAGGAATATTTCTTTAGGGGTTTACTCGTGGAATTATTGAGAGGATCCAAGCTTAAATGGTTCCTTCCGAGCTTCTTTTTTGCGATCTATCATGTCGCTATTTTCCTTCCATGGTTTGAATGGCCGATTTTAGTATTAGCTGTTTTTGGTTTATGGATTGGTGGTCTTATCTTTCAATGGCTCAATGAAAAAAGTGGAACGATTTTCCCATCATGGATCATCCATATGTGTGCCGATATCGGCGTTCTGCTAATTGGCGTATATATGTTTTATTTATAAAACTACACAAAAAATGTGAAGGGAAATTTCCCCTTCACATTTTTACATTGTTTTTATTGTTACTGTCACTTTAAATAAGTCTCCATCTACTTCGATTCGCATCGATCCTCCATGCAAATCAACAATCGATTGTGCAATGGCTATCCCTAATCCTGAGCCATCTGTGTGACGAGAAGTATCGGCACGTTTGAAACGTTCAAATAACTCATCCACATTTTCACCAAGTTCATATTTCGTTATATTTTTAACCGTAAATTCGGCAAATCCATTTGTCTCTTTCAATGTTACATAAACACGAGTGCCTGAAAGTGTGTATTTAACTGCATTCACAATTAAGTTATCCAAAACTCTCCACCATCTTTGTCCATCGACATAAGCGTGTAAAGAAGTTTCTGGCGTCGACACACGGAAATCCAATTCTGATTTTTGAATTTCTTCTTGGTGTTCTGCTAAAGCTTGTTGCATCAGTTGCGTTAGATCCACACGTTGTTTGTGTAATTCCAAGTTGCCACTTGCCATTTTCGATACTTCAAATAAATCTTCGATTAACGTTTTTAATCGCTGAGATTTCCGATCTAAGACTCCTACATAAGACATGCGATCTTCTTCAGATAGAGCAGGTTTTTTCAGTAAATCCGTATACGTAATAATTGAAGTTAATGGTGTGCGTAAGTCATGGCTAACATTCGTAATCAGTTCCGTTTTCAAACGTTCACTCTTCGCTTGCTCCGATTGAGACATGCGAACCCCCTCACGCAGTGTATTCAAGTGTTTTGCATGGGCTGCTAAAACAGATTTCCCTCGAATAACTACATCTTCCACAAACTGTCCTTTTGCCATTTTCTCCGTTGCAATCGCCAGTTTGTTATAATCGGCAAGTCGTTTAAACAGTGTATACATCGTAGGCAGTACTACAATAACAAATAACGGAGCGTACACTAGGATTAGCATTGGTTGCAGGATTACCCCACCAAAACCTAGCCCTGCTAAAAATATTATTCCCAATAATGCTACGATTTGCTTTCCTAGCGAACGATTTGCAAACGCATCTTGCATTGTACCTATCAATTTCCGAATCATGCTATCTTCCCATAGTTGTATATGCCTCTCATCTTTAACATCTTTAATAAACCAAATACATTGTGCGATAGTGAAGATGGTAAAAGCCATGAAAAAGATGACTAGAAATACGATATCTCCAAAGTAGTTTCCACCAATGCTTTGAGGATTTGCTAAATAATAGGTCAATTGATCATGCGTAATGAGCATTCCAATCAATGTGATGAATATTCCTGTTAAACGACCTTCCAGCTTTAGTTGGTTAATCCATTGAATTGTTGGAAAATGTACAATTTCCTGTCTTTTTGTTTTAAACAACCAAAAAGCTGCACCCGCTGCTAATAATCCAAAAATCCATATCCCAATAAAGATTCCCTTGCTTCTCTCATAATGATTAAACCCTAAAAGATGTTCGCTATATTTTGCACTCTTAGGCATTGTGATTGTTCCCTCATATTCCGCAAATTCGAATCCAATCATGTCGCTGATATCATTGGAAGAGAGTATTTGAAGTTCCTCATTTTCAAAGGATGAGTGACTTGGACTAATTGCTAAAATAGGTAGATAGCCATTATGTTTATTGTACGTTTTTTTGTAAATAGACGGCTCATCTACATCTCCATATGTAAACCGTTCTTTTGTTTCAAGATTAACTAAATCGTAAGCAAATGAATTACGTTCTTCTTTAGCTCCTGACTCTGCTTTTGATACTTGTGCATCGTATTTACGCAAAATGTCTTCCTTGGCTGTCAAGATTTTCTCTCGAACTACTTTATCATCTGCGAAATTTGCACGTATGGCATCAATCTTACCATCCCGCTCTTTTTCAAGTTCCTCTTTTAGCACATCGTTGTTATTAATTTCAGCATCATTGATTAATTCTAAATATTGATTTTGGACTGACCTAATTTGATCTACTTGAGAACCATAATAGGTACGGTAATTTTCTATCTCCATGTCGCTTACTGTCAGTTGCTTAATCGATTCGTCTACATCTAAACGATTGATTAGAATAGGGCCAAATTCTTCAATTTTATTATCAAAAGTCCAGTGAAAGTCTTCTGTTTCATAAAAAGAACCCCCAAGATATTTTGGAGCATACGATGCAAATGTGCTCACAGCAAATAATGCCACACTAATAAGGGCGAAAAAGACCCATGTTAATTTTTTCATCTCTTACGCTCCTCCTTTTAAGATTCGTGTCAATTGCACGACTGTTCGATTGGACTTCAAAAATCCTTGTTCAAACAGATGTTGGATAAAGTTAAAGCAATACATCAAACTCAGCATCGCAATGGCGAGTGCGACAATGGATAACCAGTTGGCTGCTCTACTTTTCGATTTTGTATCCAATGCCCCACACCACCTTAAGATATCTTGGATTTTTAGGATCAATTTCTATTTTCTCGCGGATTTTACGAATGTGAACTGCGACAATATTTTCTGCATTATAAGCAGGTACATTCCACACACGTTCATAAATATCGCTGATTGAAAACACGCGACCTGCATTCGTCATCAGTAATTCAGTGATTTTGTATTCGATGGGTGTTAATTTGATAGACTCCCCAAGAAATTTCACTTCTTTCGATTCCATATCGAGTTCAAGACCATCGATTTCGATTGTGGCTTTTTGTTCTTGGAATGTGCCGAGGTGAACGTATCGACGCAATTGAGATTTCACGCGGGCGATCAGTTCCATTGGATGGAATGGTTTTGTGACATAGTCATCTGCCCCAACAGACAATCCGTGGATTTTATCCGAGTCCTCTGATTTGGCACTTAACATGATGATGGGTATATTTCGCTCTGTACGTATTTTAAATGTAGTCGAAATGCCATCCATATTCGGCATCATGATATCTAAAATGATTAAATGAACTTCATTTGTTTCAAGTATGGTGATTGCTTCTTGACCATCTGATGCTTTTAATACACGATAGCCTTCGTTTTTTAGATAGATTTCGATCCCATCTCTGATGTCTTGGTCATCGTCAGTTACGAGTATTGTTAATTGTGTCATCCGTTGCACCTCTTTCCTACCTCTTATGATACCAATTGTACCTGCTAATTCTTAATAAACTCCAAGGATAAAAATGAAGAATTTCTTAAGAAGCCGTTTTATTTTCTTGTATTCAAAAATGGTAATCGTAATCTACACGCTGTCTTATCTATGAATTCTGACACTTGGGGGGTTATTTTATAAACGTTAATCTCATTTTAAAAAGGGGGATTTATAGGGGGCACCGTTCTGAATAATGGGGGACGTGGGGGTTAATAAAAATACCGGACAGGTACAACTAGTTATTAGAAGGAACTCTACACAAATGGAAATGATTCCTCAATAAAAAACAAGCACAATCACAACTCACTGTGGTTGGGCTTGTTCATTACCCTCATTTGCGATATAAAAAATGACGATTGCATAAGTAATTGCACCACCCATTCCCAATATTTGATCAATAACATTTGCTAGGATAATCGCCCCAAATACTAACAACAAGCGAAGAAATGACAATCTCAATGAGGTTGTCATATTTTTTAAATTTTTCTCCTTCACCTAATATGTCAACTAATGGTTGAACTGTTGGTTAATTAATAAGTTCGAACAATGATAACTGGTTTGCCACATTTACATTTCTGTTTTTTTTCGATGTCTTCAAACTTTTCGACGATGCCCTCCTCTTCTAATCTACGGATAAAACGTTCTCTGGTCATAACTCCGAAAATATTAAATTCATTTTTTATATGTTGGACATTGCACACTTTTGTTGCGACGACATAGGATTTCACTTCTTGATAGTAATCTTCGAATGATTTACTCAACGCCGTTCACTCTCGTTGTTACGATCACTCTGTATCAGTCATCTGTTGGTTGAACTGCGACTTACGCTATTAATACTCTGTAATGATGACTAGCTGATTTTCTGTGTAAGGTGACCGTTGCTTGTAGTTCGTCACCATAATCCAATACAGACACATCAAAACTTCCGTGTTTCTTTTCAAGCACATCGAAAACTTTATTAAATGTAGTCTCTTCTTGCCAATCTATGTCTTCAATCTCACTACCTGCACCAATCGCTTGAATTTCAAAATCGTTAGTTTCATCTAATTTTTTATCACCATCTTTTAAAAATTTCGCCATCATATAATTCCACTTCTCCCTTCACCTTTTGTTGTCATCTGCTTAGCTGTACACCTATTAATTAATTTCCTTTTCTAACATCAATAATATTGCCATTACCAACGAGATTAAGAAACTTCTAAACGAAGTGGGAGCATGTGAACTTCGTCACATTACTCCCACTTCGTTTAGATCGAGATGCAGTGTGGTGCTTTCCACAGCTCATGGAAAGCTAAGTCAAAAGATTTCCACATTCATTCAATTTCACTTCGAACGTTTTCGCCCACTAAACGTTAATACAAGAATTCCACCAAGTAAGAGCAATATGCCCACCCATGATACAGGACTTAACACTTCTCCAACCCAAAACACACTCAAAACGGCAGCTGTTAATGGCTCTCCTAAAGATAGGGTAACGGCGGATGATGAAGGAACTTTATGTAAACCTTTTAAATAAAGTATGTATGCTACACTTGTTGTCAATAAACCTAAATATAAAACGATGGAAATACTTGAAGGATCGACAATCCAGGTATTGTCAAAGCTCAATATAAAAGGCATTAACATCAGTGCACTCATGGAAAACGTCATGGCTACTGCAGGAATGGCTTCCACTTTTGTCAGCACTGCTTTCGTCACAATCGTATAGATCGCAAAGACTAAACCTGCAATTAACGAAAACGTAACACCTATCGGATTAACGGTTAATGCATCTTTATTTAAAAACAATAAACTGCATCCGATGACAGACATTGCTGTTGCCATAGCCCAAGAACGGGAAGGTCTCATTTTCAAAAACAACCATTCAATCAATCCTGAAAATACTGGGGCACTCCCAATCGCCACTACTGTTCCGATTGCGATACCAGTCAGACGAACCGAAGTGAAAAATAAGGGCTGGAAGATGGCCATGCATATGGCAGCTACAACTGTCGCTTTCCAAGGCCAGGTTCGGAAATTGATTTTCTTCATCAAGATCATCACCAATAATAGAGAAAAGCCACCTACTGCTGAGCGTGCTGCTGCAATCGTTAATGGTTGTGCACTATCTGGCAATAATGTGGTTGCCGTTCCAGTCGTCCCCCATAACACAGCCGCTAGTAACACAAGGAAATAAGGGATTACTGTTTTCATAAAGTCACCTCTAGTTGTCATTGACTGTACCTTACCATATTTTGCACATATTGAGATATGAAATTTTGTCATTTATACTAAAATTAAAAGGAGCGTGTTTCCTATGTACTTAACAATAGAAGAAACTGCCGTGTATTTATCCATGCCTGAACACCAAGTACGCAATTACGTTCTGGAAGGTCGAATCAAAGCAGTTCATGATGGCGACCAATTTTTAATTAATCAATCACAATTTGAGCGTCATTTAGAACAAGTAGAAGATGTAAAAAGACAAATTGATGAGTGGCGTAATACACCAATCCCAGAAGATATCGATGTAAAAGACGAAGATTGATAGAAAAGCTGAAAGTACCGTTCTAGCTCGACTCCGGTGCTGGAAGGAAGAAAGGCGAATCACACAAACATGGTAAAAGTGATTTGGGGATTTGCACAATCATCGATTGCGGTTATCTGACTGTCATCTGGAGGTTTGGATGCCTTGCAGAATATGCTCATTGTTGCTACATTCCCGTTCTCCTTTATTATGATACTTTCACTGTATAAATCATTGTCTCAAGAAGTAAAAGACACGAAAGTTAAAAGGCAAACATCAAAAAAACCGTGCATCAAGCTGCTCGGTTTTTTATTCTTAATAACATTTTACTGGATTATCAAAGTTGGTCGCTTTGATTGCCTTACAATGGAAAGAGGGATTGTCCTGACTCTGGTGTTTATGCGACAATTATCCGCAGAAGCAATTTCGCATTTCCAATGCTCCCCAGAAACCTGATTGAAAATTGGTTTTCACTCTTTCAATACATAAATTTCACATAATCCAGTGAGGGACCATATCCTTTTTGAGGGATTTTTGAAGAAAATGATTTTAGATAGGTTCCATCTGTTACGGTTTCAAAGTCTGAGTCTGCTTTGACCTCGACACGCCATGTCGAATTCGAAAGGACGACTTCCACACTGGCATGGTTAGCTTTATTTGCCTCAATTGTGGATTGTACCGCATGGTATAAGCGCCCACTGAGTCCTGAATCACTGAATTTATCCTTCATTACACTTTTAAATTGAGGGTGCTTGTTCATTTTTTCTGGAATAATTGAATTATAGGCTTTAATATAGGCGAGTTGCAGATCTTCACCCTGCCCCATTAATTCTTCCACTTTTTCATCAATCTGATCTTGAATCGTTTTTCCACCGTCCAATACTTTTTGGGCAGCGGACTTCGTCAAATCACTGTCAAAATCCTCAATTCCTTCTTGAGTTGTTTCCAACAAAACGATGGTCCCAGCAAATGCGGCTTGTTGTGTGGCCGTTGCGGTTTGTTCTTTGACTAAGTATACTTTGGTGATATTCACCACGATCACAAAAATCACTGCTGAAATACCCAGAATCCAAATGAGATAAAAGGCAGAATTACCTCGTTCATTTTTCAAATACTTCATGGTACAAACACCTTACCTGATGCTTGCGAGTTTAATGAGACGGAGGTTTGCTTTTTCCATTCGGCAGGTACAAATACAAGTGGATGTTGCGCGCTAACCGTTAATGTAAAAGAGCCACTTCCCTGCGGAGTAACTGAAATGCTTGCTCCTGTTAATAGCAAACTGCCACCAATGGATTGCTGCATGGCTGCCTGTGCCTCGTTCGCATTTTCAGTCATAGCATAAACCGAAGCTGCATCATTTGCTGCAGATTTCAGACTTAACACGGCATAACCGGAAGCAACCACTTGCCAAAGCAATAGGAAAAATAGGAAATAGAAAGGCAATATCCCTAAAAACTCAATACTCAATGCGCCTTTTTCATTCCTGATAGCTTTTATGCCTTTCATCAAAACACCTCTTATCTCTCATAGTTCTCTTTCTCGCAATTCTATTATTTTTACTGACGTGACTAGCATCGAATACTCCCATACCAATTAAAAGTAACCAAAAATAGATAGACGAATATAACCTCTTAAATACAGGTGACAGAACAAAGTATGCTATCCCTATTAACATTTACTATCATCTTGCCGCTTATTAAATTGAAGGTAATAAATAAAAGGTAATGCTATGGCAACAGCTGGAGTAATGAATAATCGATTTCTAATAATGGGTCTGAGTTTTGATTTGCAACATACTGAGCTTTCTCTCTCTTCGTGCCATACTTTAAGACTTCGCTAGACGATCCACTTCTGTTTTCGATAATAGAAACATGGGTGCCAGTACAATAAATAATACGCCTACTAGATAAAATAAAATGGACACACCAGTATTTTCAGGTGCTTCTTTCGTCTGCATCATGGCAATCAATACAAGTGCTGCGAAAACTAATATAACCACATAAACGGATGCAATTTTCATAAGATTTTTATTATTTCTATTGACGAAACCTACTGTGGTTTTTTTCTTTAAAACATGTGCTGCGATAATGATAACGACGGTAGCTAAAGCCATTAGCCAGAAATAGATTGTTCCGCTCAATAATTTGAGCAAAGGAATTACTGCAAAAAGCACAATCCCCATCAACATGATGTAAACCTGAAATGAATAGTATTTAACCGTATCATTTTTGTATTTCTGCCAAACTCCAAATTGTATGCCCACTATTAATAAAAGAATAATGCTATTAATAATTAGCCATTTCACAACCGTTTCTTCTGGCATGAAACTGGATGGCAACATTACGCAAATTAGTAAAAAGACGGTCATCTTGATACGACTATCCGCAACTGTTTCTGATGATTCATTCGGTATGTTTTTTTGCATCATGAGCCTCCAATCTTAAGTAGTCTGTAACTTATGTTCTTTGTTTACTTTGAATTGGATGTAGAAAAGATTGAATAAAGTCAACAGAATACGATTGAATCTGATGTCAGTTTTCGATTCTAGTGTTTCTGCTAAACGAAATGATGAATAATTCAGAAGTCCAATAAAGAAAAAGGTGAAAATTGTATCAAAGGATTCTATGACTAGAAATCCATAATCAGTGAAGATAAAAGCCCTCAGAATATTCAATAGGAGAAACATAAATAAACCCAACGCAAAAAACTTCCACCATCCAAAAGGAATATAATTTTTCTCCGATAGTTGTCGAATATCATCTTTTCTTTTCAACCACCAAACACTCATATAGAAACCGAGTGAAAAAAAACTAAGAAGAATCATCACGAATAAATTAGTTTTTTTCAAAGGTTGGCTCACATTCAAACTCATTTTGTTCTTCATTTTCTCACCCCAATCCGGTTTTAGTGGTTTCAGTTCGATATCTTAAGCTTAAATATATATAAATTACTGGCAGAGAAAAAGTATTCAATATTCCACGAAGTACCATATAGCCATAAATATTATTTTCATAGTTATGTAAAACATACATCATAAGAGCCCAGACTAATAAATTAATTGAAACGACGATGATCAAATCAATAAAGATTACAATATTTTCGTCCATTATTTTAGTGAATGTTTTTTTCACCATACTCTTCAAGCCTTGTTCATCCGTAAAGTATGGAAGAACCATCAAAAAGATCAGAATCACTGCAGTAGGAATAAAGAACATCCACATACTATAAATCGCTGCTAAATAAAGTAGAATGGTCAACATCAATAAAGGCCCGAATTGTTTAATGAAAAAAAGAATTCCCTCTTTCAAGGTCATTTTTTCATCTTCTTTGTCACGTAAGACAAGTTTTAAAAATGGAGGGGCACAAATGATAAAGTTTATGAGCATAAGCAGTCCAGCAAAATAGGTAGGTGTTGATAATGCGTCGATTTCATACGACATCATTGCCGCAAAGTAACCTGCCATTGTAATCGGGAAAATGATTAACACTGATAATAATAGAATCAATATTAAATGACGGCTATAGATGTCTACCATTTCTCGGATCATGCGGGGACCCTACTTTCTTTCTTACTTATTATGAATTTTGTTGAGAAAGCAAAAACCATTGAAACAATTACTGCCCATGACATACTGCTATTGATCCCGGTAGGATCGGCAAATATCAGGACATTGAAAATATAATAGGAGAAAAGAATATTCAATAGAGACATTGTTATAGCTCCTAGATAGGCAGAAATATAAGGTGTGTCCGGTAACCAGAAGACCGATAAAACCCCAATTGTTCCATATGTAATCAAAAGTTGTAGTGTAATAAAAACATGATATCCATCAAAATTTAGAAGTCCCATTAGTATGGATAAGAAAAATGTACTGATTATTGCAATTCCCAACATTTGAAGAAATTTCTTTGTTTGAAACATCCCTATCGCCTGCCTTCAATTTATTGATAGTGGAAGCCACCAACAACGACTCCCACCATCAACTATTAATATTATCCAAATAAGGATCCGACTAAATTGGTACCTGCATTCCAAATACCTTTGGCCGCGTGAACTGCACCATCGTAAACTGCTTTTACACCGTCACGCACGAATTTCTTGACAGCCTTTCCTGCATTTGTATTCATCAGTAGCGTTGCACCTGCACCCACTAGCAAGCCAACACCTGCTCCAACCAAAGTTCCTACGATTGGGATCGGAATGGCTGTTCCAACAATAGCACCAGCTGCCATACTGCCGGCTACTGAAGATAGTGCAGTTATTCCAACACCTACAGCAACGTCGGTCGTAATATCAGCTGCAAAGTCGGTGGAAGCATACCCAATACTTGAGTTTTTTCCTATTCCCGAATAATCAATGATACTATTGGCAGAGCTCAGTAAGACATTGACTGGTCCATTGAGTTTGCCCCAGTTTTTGAGTTTCCAAAATGCACTTGTTTTCACATTAATTGCGTCATCGACACTCGATTTTGCTGCTGCTTTAGCCAATTCCCAACGAGATAAATTCGTTGCACCCGGTGCCGCTATTTTTCTGGATTTATTAAATGCATCGATTTTCGCCTGACTTACTTGTCGTGCCCCAATCCCAAGTTTCTTAGTCTCACCATTTACCTTGTATTCTTTGAAGTTCTGATAATAGTGATTCAAAATTGGGTTTTTGACATTGGCTTTCCCTTTAACTGCAATATTGCCTTGTAATCTACCTGATTCAATGGTTTTAAAATCAAATCCGGCATTCCATGCAACCAGTGGACCAATTACCTTGTCTCCAAAACCGAACCAATATGTTTTTACATCTCGAAGGCTACCAGTAATAGTACCCCAGATCCCTCTTCCATCATCAGTACCTTTGAACAACGCTTCCATATTCGTAGGTCCAGCTACTTCCCCAGTACCAGATTCACCCTGACTTCCTGATCCAGAGGAGCCACCCGATCCCGCTCCATCTTGACCTCCACCACCGGTTGAACCACCTGTTCCGGTTCCGCCTGAGCCACTAGTACCACCGTTTCCACTGGAACCGCCTGAACCTGTGCCACCTTGACCACCGTCAATGGTAGAGCCATTCGGACCTGTTCCTCCTGTGCCAGCTTGTCCACCGTCAATGGTAGAGCCATTCGGACCTGTTCCTCCTGTGCCAGCTTGTCCACCGTCAATGGTAGAACCATTCGGACCTGTTCCTCCTGTGCCTGCTTGTCCACCGTCAATGGCAGAACCATTTGGACCCGTTCCTCCTGTGCCAGCTTGTCCACCATCAATGGCAGAACCGTTCGCACCCGTTCCTCCTGTGCCTGCTGAACCACCGTCAGTTGTTCCTCCATTTGGACCTTGTCCACCACTTATCGCTGTTCCCGTTTGTAACCAATTAAATGGGTAGCTAACATAGTTCGGCGTTATAAATAATCCAGTAGTGGTTGGCGACCCATAGATTATCGGTTGACCAGACATTGAAGGTATGCCGTTCGAGCCAGGTTGCCCAGGCAAGTAAGACTGTCCTTGAGCACCGAAATCACCAGGTGCAATAAATTGTCCCCCCGGAAATGGACTTCCTCCTGTTATGGCTGAACCCGGTGTGATTGCTTTCCCTGGAGTAAAGTTTGCCAATATGACTGATGGTCCCGCGGTCCAAAACAATAGAAAAGAAATCATGCTAACGGCAAAAAACTTTTTAAAAATCGTCTTTTTCATACGTACACCTCCTGCTTATGGGGTTACATTTTGGCTGTATTCCTGTTCAAGGGTTTCTATGGCTTCGGCGTAATTCTTGTCGTTCAATACCTCTAATTCTTTTTTGAGCTTATCGTATTCCTGCTCGATCCATAAATGATAGTCCACATTTTTCTGGATTAAGTAATCATGGCTTTCCTGAGACATTTTCTCATGTTCTTGCAATAAGTAAGTTAATGTAAAGCCTACTTGTTGTCTTTCATCTACATACTTTTTGAATTCCTTTGAATGGTAACCGAAAATATCCAAGTAATTATTCGTTTGTTCCAGTCCAAGATTTCCTTCTTGTGAGGTCTTCCACTGTTTCCACTTCTCTGCTACTTTTTTTGCTTGGTCTAACTGATTTTGAAGACCTTGTGCATTTTGTACGTCCTGATAAGAACCTTTTGTCGCTTCAGCTACCGCTCTTAACTGTTGTTGGCCTTCACTGTCTACATTAAATCCGATTACATTGACAATCGGTGTAATATCCGAATTGTACAGATTTTCTGCAGCTCCAACTGGATCATCATCACATGTCGAAATACCGTCACTTACCAAATAGACGATATTGGTATTTTTATCTCCCTTAAAGGAGGACAAATCTTTTTGCGCTTCGTTCAAAGCTAACTGAATGGGCGTCCATCCTGCTGGCACGGCCTTGGTTAATGCTTGCGTGAACGTTGCTGAGTTGTACTTACCAATCGGGTAAATCAGTTCGCTACTGCCACAAGAAAGTGCCTTGTCTGCTGAAGAGCCTGTACCCTCTTGCCCGTAAATGCGCAGACCAACGTTCGCGTTTTCAGGAAGTCCTTGCACAAAGTTGGTAATCGCTGATTTTGCAGCTTCCATTTGAGTCTGGTTGCCGAGACTTTTCCCCATACTTCCGGAAGCATCGAGAATCACCATCACATTTAAGTTTTCTTTGAATTGCATGCGTGGATCTTCTACATCTGGACTGCCTATCGATTGGAACTTCAACTGATTGATTAGATCCTCTGGTCCTTCAAAGTCTTGTTGATAGACTGATAGAAGATGACTATAATAGGCGTCCAGATCTTCTTCACTTGGATTCCCGGAAATATCCGGCAAGTCTTTCGTTAATTCATCAATTTTCTTTTGATCCTCTTTATCAATGGTCGCCAAGTAACCTGTATATCCAGGTGTACGTAAAGCCAATTCATTTAAGGTTCTTGGCAGAGGCACTGCTTCCTCTTTTTCCTCTTCTTTTGGTTCAGATGGATTCTCTTGCTCAGGAGTTACAGTAGTTGGCTTTTCTTCTTTTGTCTGTTCTTTTGGTGGTTCTTCTGCATGTGGTCTTGCTTGCTGTTCATCACTACACCCATAAAGAGTCATTATGAGTAAGCCTGGAATCATGAAATGTTTCCAATTCATTCTCTTACCGCCCCTCTTGATGTCTGAATTACGAGTGTATTAGCCTACCATTCCGCTGATTTTTGAAATAATACTGCTGATCAAATTACCAATTGCTCCTGATTGTCCACTCACTGCCGTTGAAATGATCCCTAAAACTAAAATCAATAATGCTGCTAGTCCCAACCACTCAAGTGATTGTGCACCTTTTTCGTTTTTCACAGGTACCACGATATTCATCATTGCGTTCATAAGTAAGTTTTTCATTTTGTTTTCTCTCCCTCGAGTTGTTTTTTTATTGGAATAAATCAAAAATACCCTTGTTTTCGTTGAATATATTTATTATCATCAAGCCTCCGATTAATACAAGCGAAGACGGCAGTATCATGAATGTCGTAACAAGTGTTACTTTCGGTGAAGCTTTTGCAGCCTTCTCTTTTATCATTTCTTTTTTTAACTTTCGCATTTCTTCGGCTTGTTGTTTAAACGTATCAGCAATCGGTACACCCAATCGTTCGCCTTGAATCAAGGACTTGATTAATATTTGAAACTCTTTTGAATCATTGCGGACCAGCAAAGTACGATAGGCTTCTGATCTTTGAACCCCTACGCTGATCTCCTGAATAAAGCGTCCGAACTCTTCTTTCACCGGACCATCAAAGTATGGCACGATGTCACGTATAGCTTGATCCATCGCTACACCAGCTTGCAATGTAACGCTCATCGTATCGAGAAAGTCCGGTAAACGATAAGAAATTTCCTCCTGCCGTTTTTTTGCTTTTGAACGAATCCACATAATGGCACTCATGTAACCGAAAATCGGGAGCAGGATGATCATAAATTGTGAAAATGGCAGAAGTAGAATTAGAGATACTCCCCCCACAAAGAAACCGACAATCGATAAGAATATCTTTAATCCTTGGAATCGCTCCACGGTTAATTCATATGGATATCCTGCCTGAAGCAACCACTTCTTCACATCATCGTTTTCACTGAAAAAGTTTATGCGTTGCCCCAGGTCAGCAAAGTCATCGGCAAACTGAAATGTCTTGGCGACCAGCTTTTCCTTACGTGTGACCTTCCGGTAAAATGCATCATAGACAAACAGTGATTCGACGACCTGTTCTTTTATTGCTTTACGTTCACGCCAGTAAACATAGGAAGAGCGAAGGGCAATACCGACAAATACGATAAACATCAGTACCGCCAAGGCGATAATTCCATCCATTACATCACACCCTTATATTCGTGATTTTTCGTACAACCACAAATGTTAATATGGTTCCGGTTAAGAAGAATGCTAATAAGATAATGCCTATTCCGGTAAAGAGTGGATCCAAAAATCCTTCAATAATGTTATTCATCATGAGGACAAGGAAAATAGGAATGACAGGCACTATATACGAAATGTAACGTTGTTCTGCTGTCATAGTTTTGATTTCCTGCTTCAAAAGCTTTCGCTCTTCCAATGTCTGACTCATTTCGTCCAGGACAGCGTATAAGTTACCCCCTGCCTTTTTTTGGATGAGCATCGTTGCGGTGAATAATTGGAACTCTTTGTCTTCCACTCGTTTTTCCATACTACGAATCGCAGCATTAAAATCAATACCTAGTGAAAGTTCGTGTGCCAATCTTTTAAACTCTGATTTTGCAGGTTCCGAAATTTCCTGTGAAACAAGCTGTATGCCTTGATTGAGTGTCATACCAGATCGTGTTGAATTGGCTAAAATACGACAGATTTCAGGTAGTTGCTCCACCAGCATTTGCTTCTTCTTGTTCTTTCGAGCCATGAACAGTACGCGACGAGCACCTTCAATAATCAATAGAGCTATGATGAGTCCAGTTAACAAATTTAAATTAAAGAAAGTTTGCAGGCCAATCACTAATCCCATGTATGCAACAATGAGTGCTCCTATAAATTCTGAAGGTGTAAAGCTGATATTTGCATCTATCAGTTTGTGTTCCAATAGTTTTGCAGATTCAGTTTGGTCATATTTTGTTCCAATAACGACCAAGACACTCTTTCTACGTTCACCATCTCTATAAAATTGCTGAACATTTTTACGCCATTCTCTTTTTTCCTTGCGGTATCCTAAATGAAAGTAGAAAGCAATAACTACAACGAGAATGGTTGACATTGCTAAAATCGCTTCAGTCATACTGCAGCACCCCGCTTCTCGGGCTGGAATAAAGATTCATCCATTTCAATGCCGAACACACGAATTCGTTCCAGGCACTGCGGAACTTCACCTGTTGGCGTAAAATGACCTTCTACATCCCCATCTTTCGTTAATCCCGTCCGTTGAAACTTGAAAATCTCAACTATCCGGTGTTTGCCATCATTTTTCTGCACTTCCGAAATGGAGACAATTTTACGTGTTCCATCCGTCAAACGAGTCGCTTGGACAATAATATCCAACGCACCGACAATATATTCTCGAATAACCGTAGACGGCAAATCCATTCCTGCCATGATGACCATCGATTCGACACGACGTAGTGCATCATCGGCATTATTGGCATGGACTGTGGTTATCGATCCTTCATGACCAGTATTCATGGCCTGCAGCATATCGAATGCTTCGCCACTTCGAACTTCCCCGACGATGATACGATCAGGTCTCATTCGCAGAGCATTTCGCACTAAATTTCGAATGCTTACTTCCCCTTTCCCTTCAACGTTTGCGGGTCGCGCCTCCATACCTACGACGTTTGGTCGGTCAAGACGTAATTCCGCGGAATCTTCTATAGTAATTACTCGTTCCCCAATAGGAATCGCGGCTGCTATGACATTCAACAAAGTCGTTTTACCTGAACCAGTTCCCCCACTGATGAGCGTATTTAACTTGGCACGAACAATGCCATCCAGGAACTTCGCCATATCTTCATTTAAAGAATTGAACTCCAGTAAGTCCTCCACTTTAAATGGATCTGCCCTGAACTTACGAATGGACACCAAAGTTCCAGATAGACTGACAGGTGATATAACGGCATTGACACGACTTCCATCAGGCAATCTGGCATCCACCATCGGGGAACTCTCATCGATTCGTCGACCAAGTGGAGCTACAATGCGGTCCACGATATGTCGTACATGCTCGTCGTTCCTGAAAGAAATTTGAACTTCCTGTAGTTTCCCTCTTCTTTCCACATATACTTCCTGAAATCCATTAATAAGAATTTCCGTGATATCAGGGTCGTTAATAAGTGGTTCCAAGGGACCAAACCCTACGGACTCATCCAGGATTCTAGTAATCAGAAGCTCTTTATCGTGTCTAGAAATAATTACTTTTTCTTCAGACATGAAGGTCGAAACATATTGCTCTATACGTAACCGCATCTCGCCGGAGGAGAGCTGCGTTAAAGCTTCCAAGTTCGTATCTCGTAATAAACGGGCTTTGTAGTGTTCGACTAATTCATCGACGAGGTGATTTTCGTATTCGTAAGAGGTTGGCTTTTTCTGCACAAGCTTCTCTTTTCTTTTTTCAAACAGTGAGCTCATCCCTCTTCACCTCCTATTGCTTTAGTACATCTCGTGCGAATTTTCGAATATCTTTTGCAAATGGAATCAATTTCCGTTCTTTTTGGATTTTACGAATTGGCATTCCTTTGTTTATGAATGGTTGTAAACCTTTGATGTCTCTGCGAATTGAAGCCGCTATTGGAAACCTCAATACATTTTTCAAATCGTTTTGTTGAACTTCGTTTTCTTTCGCCAGTTCATTCATTACGATTTCCATTCGGTTTGCCAAATGAATACCCAGTCGAGCGCTTAATGACTCAAATTGTTTTAGCGTTTTTAATGCTGGTGTTTCAGGTGCCAGTATGTAATAAATCTTGTCTGATTCTTCTAAAGCAGCTACGACCTGCGCATTGATGTGACTCGGCAAATCGATTAAAACGTAATCAAACGATCGTCGGCAAGTCCGAACCAACTTCGCGATGAATATTTCATCAATTGATTCCGCAATTTCAGCATCACACGGACTGATCAATATCTCCAATTTTGAATCTACCTGTGTCTCTGATACGTTTCTAATATGACTTTCGTTCAATTCTTCAACTACCGGCATTAAGTCGGCCATTGATCGATTGGATTCAATGGAAAAGACACTTTCAATCCCACCGTACTGTGTGTTCAGATCAATCAAGATGACTTCTGCTGTTGATTCAAGCTTCAGTGTTTGCGCAACAGACGATGCAATCAACGTACGTCCACTTCCACCTTTCCCACTATAGAACGAGAAGATTTTCCCTCGATTGCGGCCGTATGTAACCGCTGCTTCTTCCATAGAATTCTTTTTATTTTCGTAATTTTTAACGATTGTTGGAAATCTGCTGGCAAACAAACTTGCTTCATCTGGGAAAACAAAGAATTCATCTGCTCCAGAACGGATAATCGATCGAAGCAAAGTGAAATCCGAAGCATTTGCAACGAATAACAATAGACATGCTGGGTTAACCAGCCGTATGGATTGAACTACCTCGACAGACGCATCCGTTTCAAATTGGGAGACTATGACAATATCACGTGTTTCCCGATTCATTTCCCGGATAGCATCTGAATAATTCACAGTGGTCACATGACTTGAAAAGCTCTCGGCAATTGTTTTCAACTGTGCTGTATTTTGTTCCCATTCACTAACAATTAATATATTTATGGATGTTTCCATCATGTCAGCCTCTTTTCCGTCTTACTGTCCACTTCCTGTAGCCGGTGTTCCTTCTTTCGGTGTCTCAGTTGCAGGAGCACTTTCGGTTGGTGTTTTTGCTGCAGGTTTTTCTTTTGCAGGTTTTTCTTCCACTTTAGTTTCTGGCTTTTCTGGCGTTTCGGTTTTTGCTTCCGTTTCATCAGTCGGCACTGCATTTATCCCCACATTGGCTTTTAATATCCGAATGTGGTCGGCATAGTTTTGCATATGTATTAGTTCTGGTGCTTCTTCGGCTGTCACTTCGACTGAAATTCCTGCCATTGAGTCTTCTGTTCCTACGGCGAAACGTACAAGTACATCTTTCATGAATACAGAAGTACTACGCTTACCATTGTTATCCGTTGAAACGACAATATCTACTCGATCAAGTGATTCAATGATTTGGTCGAATCTAATCTTTTCCGTACTTGATAAACTGACCAATCGATTGTTTTCATTTTGTAAAGTCGAAGCTGGTTTTATCATGCTTTGCGTAATCATGTCCCCATTAGCAAGAGGTAAAACTGATACTCGATTTTCTAATTCCTCGAATGATGTAATGTGCGAATCCTTAACAACAAACTTATTGGGTATTTCCATAACGGTTACTTGATTTTTCTTAATCAAGGTCCTAGGATCTATATTTCCTTTTGCTATATAGACTTTCGTCATGGCTCCTAAATCTGAATTCAAGTCTTCCACTTTTTGAAGGACCATGTATCCAGTTGCTGCTGCTAATATAAATGCCAAGATGAAAAATATAGTCGCTCGCCTTTTTGCCTCTAACATTTAACAAACCCTCTTTCCAAAACATGATCAATAATACCTATTAGCATATAATTCTTTCTTTTTCCACAAGGAATACCTATTATTATTTACCATTCCCTTTCCTCTATTGTCAAAGTTTGATTATTTTCCCAACTCCACCTACTAGTTCCCTTGTACCAAGTATATAAACCTATTTACCGACATTATTTTTTACCTACTCTGAATTTGGAGGTATTTCGCAATACTAATATGTTTGAATTAGAGCTAATCATCCCTTTAATAACCACTAATTGGATATTAGCAGGACTAATGATTCTTTATTTTTATCCACCTATTTCCATATATTTCGGCTTCAAGATACTTTATTTCAAAATAATTAACTATAATTCCTCTCTTTCGAGGTTATTGCATAAGAAAAGCGCAAAGCGAGTTCTAGCCCAACGTCGGTGCTGAAATGATGAAAGGCGAAATTCGTGACTTTTTAACCCCATGATGGGACCTGAGGGATTGCGCTTGGAGCTAGACATAAAAAAAGACTGCCACGCTTCTCCGGATAGAGAATTCGTAGCAGTCCATTATTCTTATATGGTTGCATTAATATCTATAAAAGTTGACATTTATTGAGTGTACAAAAACCTAATTTTCCTGCTTTAATCGTAGCCACTTTTTCTCTTCCAGATGAGTCGTAAGGATATGACCCCACTTTTCAAATTCAGTAAGGAATCCATCATGGCCAAATGGTGTGTTCACAATATGAAAATGGCTATCTGGTACATGAGTCGAGAAGGAATGAATCTGGTCGAAAGGATAAATTAAATCATGTGTGAATGCGATCGCAATCAGTTTTGCCCTGTATTGTTTAGAAGCTGCTTCGATTCCATCTCTCCCACGACCGATATCATGCGTATTCATCGCTTTCAATAGTGTCAGATAGCTATTCGCATCAAAACGTTCAGCAAGTTTGATCCCTTGATATTTCAAATAGGATTCAACTTCAAACATGCCATCAAACTTGGTTTTTCTGGCGAATCGTTCTTTATGTAACGCTTCGCTGCGATACGTGACCAATCCGGCCATTCTCGCTGTCTCAAATCCTTTAATATCTGACGTGCTTTCGTAATTCCCATCCTTATAATTAACATCCGACTCGATTGCATGAACACCAATATAGTTAAAGGCAATCCCAGTATCACTTAAATATGGAGTTACTGCTAAAGGGAAAAGTAGATTCATATCATTGGGGTATAGCAACCCCCACTCCAACACACGCATGCCACCAAGTGATCCACCAATGACTGCATGCAAGTTGTCGATACCTAATGCAAGTAAGGCTTTCTTTTCGGCATACACCATATCACGGATTGTAATCTCGGGAAATGAAGAACGATATGGTGCTTTTGTGACTGGATTGATTGACAATGGTCCCGTAGAACCCGAGCACCCACCCAGAGCATTGAAAGTAATGACCTTGAATAAATCTGTATCAATACTTTTTCCAGGTCCAATTAAACCACTCCACCAACCGCTCGATTCGGTTGAACCAATTGCGTATTGAGTACCCGTCAAGGCATGACAGATTAGCACAACTGGAGCATCTTCATCTTCAGGACCAAACGATTCATATGAAAGTTCTGCATCCTCCAGCCATTCATCAGACTCCAAATGAAGTTTACCAATAGAGACACTACCAGTTGCCACTAGATACCCCTCCTCTTTAAACAGTTACAGTTGTCGCTTTCTCAATTGCTTGTGAAAGATCGGCAAGTAAATCTTCCACAGATTCCAAACCTACAGATAGACGAATTAACTCTTCTGTTACGCCTGTTTGCAGTAATTCTTCTCCTCTTAATTGTTGATGTGTGGTTGAAGCTGGGTGGATAATCAGTGATTTTGCATCCCCCACGTTTGCAACATGAGACCAGATTTGAATGTTGTCGATCAGCTTACGTCCTGCATCGCGACCACCTTTAATCCCAAAGTTCACAATTGAACCAAAGCCATTTTTCAAGTATTTTTTTGCCAATTCATGAGATGGATGTGTGGCAAAACCATTGTAATTGACCCATTCCACTGCAGGATGATCCTGTAGGTAGTCAGCAACCGCCTTGGCATTTTCATTATGTTTAGGTAAACGTAAATGCAGTGTTTCTAGACCTTGCAAGAAAGCAAACGCATTATCCGGACTCAAACAAGGTCCAAAGTCCCGCAGTAATTGAACCCGAAGTTTAATCGCAAATGCGACTTCTGGAACATCCAGTCCATACCGCAGACCATGATAACTTGTATCTGGCTCTGTAAACCCTGGGAACTTATCACTATTCCAATCAAATTTACCTGCATCGACAACAACCCCACCAATCGATGTACCATGACCTCCAATCCATTTAGTTGCAGAATGAACAACGACATCCGCACCGAATTCTATTGGATTGCAACCATACGGAGTGGCAAAAGTATTATCAATAATTAGAGGAATTCCATTATCATGAGCAACATTTGCTATTGCTTCAACATCTAATACATGTAAGCTTGGATTTCCAATGATTTCCCCAAATAAAGCTTTCGTCTTATCAGTGATTGCCGCTCTGAAATTCTCTGGATTGGTAGCATCAACGAACTTCACTGTAATGCCATACCTTGGAAGTGTATTGGCAAATAAATTATAGGTCCCACCATATAAATTACCTGCAGCAACGATTTCATCTCCAGTTCCAGCCACATTCAGTATGGAGAAAGCTATGACAGCCATCCCACTGGAAAGTGCTACTGCCGCAGTTCCGCCTTCAAGTAAGGCAATCCGTTGTTCAAATACGTCCACAGTCGGATTTCCGATTCGCGAATAAATATTACCAGCTTCCTGTAGTGCAAATAAATTTTGTGCATGCTCTGTGTCTCTAAAGACAAATGATGTCGTTTTGTGAATAGGTACCGCTCTTGATCCCGTAATTGGATCAGGCTGTTGCCCACCGTGTAAAAGAAGTGTTTCTGGTCGAAGATTTGCCATTGTTTTTCCCTCCTGGATTGTGTTATAGATGGAAGTGTGGAGGCGAAAGAGGATTTTTTAAAAACGAAAAATCCCCATCTTCGCTTAAGAAGAGGGGATCGCAAGTGCGTATTCCTCCTCTTATCTTTCAGATCCACATAAAGAAATCTGTAGGAATTAGCACCTTTTCAAGTTTTCACTTGCTGGTTGCCGGGCATCGCAGGGCCTAGTCCCTCTGCCGCTCTTGATAAGAGTATTTGATTTAGTTTTCCATCTTGAGAACAAGTATATGTTTTAAAAATCAGAATAGTCAAGAATTATTTGAAATATTTTTTGAAACTTCAGCCAATCGTGTTACGTTTAATAAAATGAGAGTTTAGGAGGTGAGTACATTGAATCTATGGCTATGGATTCTTTTGATTGTCTTATGTGGGTACTTCCTCGGAAGTTTGCATGGATCAAAAATGGCTCAATTATTATCTGGCGTGAATGTAAAAGAACAAGGGGTGAAAAATTCCGGTGCCTCTAATGCTACCATGGTTTTAGGGTGGAAATATGGAGCTCTTGTCGCATTAATCGATATTGGAAAAGGGATACTAGGGGTCTTAATTTTATCTTATTTCTTACAATCTACTTCTTTTTCGAATGAACAAATCGTGTCTCTACTATTTTTAACGGGTGCGGCTGTTGTCACCGGTCATAACTTTCCCGTATGGATGAATTTTGATGGAGGAAAAGGAACTGCATCGGTGATCGGTCTACTTTTTGCCATCGACTTGAAACTGGGTCTGATTGGGTTGTCTGTATTTGTTATTACCAGTCTATTAACCGATTTCATTCTTTTGGGTGTGCTCGGTTTATATGTTGTTCTTTGTGGTTATGCAATTTGGTTTACCGACGGATACTGGTCATCAGCCATCGCAATTGGACTTTTCCTGATAGCTATATGGAAACACCAAGACAATGTAAAGCGTTTTAGAGCACATGCAGAACCTCGACTATCTTCCGTCATTAAAAAGAAAAAAACGGCATCTCCATCGAAATGATGGGGTGTCGTTTTTTCGTTAGTAATGTATCTGAATTTAGACACCCCTTCCAATTCTACGAAACAATTAATCTAGAAAACAGTAAAGGAAGTATATTCCGCTTTTCGAAAGAAAATGGTAAACTACAACTATTCAGGTAATTTTGAAGGAGTGTAAAAATAATGCAAGAAATACTAATTGAACGTCTCGTTCGCTATGCAAAAATCGATACTCAGTCGGATGCAGAAAGCACGACTTGCCCATCAACACCAGGACAATGGGATTTACTTCATGAGCTTGAAAAAGAATTGGCCTCTATTGGGATGGAAGACATTACATTAGACGATAACGGATACCTATTTGCTACTTTACCTTCTAATACTGAAAAAGAATTACCAACAATCGGTTTCTTAGCTCACGTTGATACAGCAACAGATTACACAGGTAAAAATGTTAATCCACAACGCATCGACTGTTATGAAGGTGGAGACATTCAATTAAACGATACGACCATCATGTCACCAACAGATTTCCCTGAACTCAATAATTATATTGGGCATACATTACTAACGACTGACGGTACTACTTTACTAGGTGCTGACAATAAAGCGGGTATTGCGGAAATCATGACGGCAATGGAATTTTTAATTAATAATCCAGAGATAAAACATGGAAAATTACGCATTGCCTTCACACCAGATGAAGAAATTGGCCGTGGCCCTCATAAATTCGATGTTGAAAAATTCGGTGCAAAATATGCTTACACGATGGACGGTGGTCCTCTTGGGGAACTTCAGTTCGAAAGCTTTAATGCGGCCGGTGCGAAAGTGATCACCCGAGGCACAAGTGTACACCCAGGTTCTGCTAAAAATAAGATGGTCAATGCACTAACGATTGCGATGAAATTCCAATCTCATATGCCAGTTGATGAAGTTCCTGAAAAGACAGAAGGTCATGAAGGGTTCATTCACTTAATGAACTTTAACGGACATGTAGAAGAAGCCAAATTGTCCTACATTATCCGCGACTTTGACCGTGAAAAGTTCGAGGCGAAAAAAGCATTGTTCGAAGAAGCTGCCACTAAAGTGAAAGCAGAATACGGCAATAAAGCGATTTCTGTTGAAGTGAATGATCAATATTTCAATATGGGAGAGAAAATTGAGCCAGTTAAAGAAATCGTAGATATTGCACATTTAGCCATGACAAATTTAGATATCAACCCGTTAGTCATCCCGATTCGTGGTGGTACAGATGGTTCTCAGTTATCTTACATGGGGATGCCTACTCCTAATATTTTCACAGGTGGCGAAAACTATCACGGAAAATATGAATATATTTCAGTCGATAATATGGAAAAAGCAACCAAAGTGATGCTTGAAATGATTCAACTGTTCGAAAAACAAGCATAAGTTGATACGTACTTGACAGTAATAGGGCTTGGTATTTATGCACACTTTTTATACGAAAGTGATGAAAATAAAACAAGCAAGATCCGTCGCATAAGACGAATCTTGCTTGTTTTTTGATTTGATTATATGTATTTGTGTGGATTTTTTTGATTTCTACCCGTTCATTTTGATTTGTAACTTTTCACGATGTGTTTTTACCCGTCCATTTTGATTTGTAACTGTTCACCACTCGTATCTACCCGTTCAATCTATATTTTTCTCCATTCGCCCAATTTCTTCCACAAATTAGCCGCAATTAATGATAGAAACCTTTAGATGAGACTGTTCGCTTCGCTCTACAGTCTTTTCTGTAAAGGGAGATATCCCATTCTTTCAGGCAGAGGCTGATTCTTACGTGGATATTGGTTTTTCCTACGTCACCTTCGTTTTTTCCTACGTAACCCTCCATTTTTACAACTGAGCCATCGCTCAGTCACTCAGAATTCTCTTCTCCCACAAAAAACACCCGCCAAGCATAAGCAGGCGGGTCCATTTGTCTTTAGATTTCATTTCATCTTTCTTAATAAATACAGCAAATACGGAGTGCCGATTAGAGCAACCACAAGTCCACTGGGAATATCTTTTGGTGCAATAATTATACGACCGATAAAGTCTGCACTCACTAGTAGCAATCCGCCGATTAATCCTGATACAGTGAGTAATGGCAAGTGACGGAAACCAACAAGGCGACGTGCAATGTGTGGTGCGACTAACCCTACGAAACCAATAGTGCCGACGAGTGCTACACCTGCAGTACTGATCGCAACACCAATAATCATCGCACCAATTCGTGCGTTTCGAACGGATAAGCCTAGCCCTGAAGCCACATCATCTCCAAATGTTAATGCATCTAAACTCCGCGTAACATAGATAGCCGGACCTATGAATATCACGAAAAATAGTAGCGCTAACTGAACATCATCCCACCCTTTAGCATAGGTACTTCCAGATAACCAAACAAGTGCCGCTGAGACAGCAAGCTTGGCTTTTACTACGAATACTTGAGTGGCAGCTGATCCAAACGCAGATATCGCAATCCCCATTAAGGCGACAAGCATTGGTTGGAAATTGTTTTTCCATGATGTGAAAAGGATAATTCCTAATGCTAAAGCTGCTCCTACTACTGCACCTAACGGCATATATTCAATAGGGATGGCCGGGAATAGGACAAGTAAAAGCATCGCTCCTGCACCTGCCATGGAAGTCACACCTAGCACACTCGCATCAGCAAGTGGATTTCGTAACACTCCTTGAAGCAATACACCCGTGATTGCAAGCATCACACCGACTATGAACGCAGTTATGACACGCGGAACACGGAAGTTTACAATGACTGGTTTCATCCAATCGAATGACCATTCGGAACCATTAAACGATAGAGCTAAAACAAATACAACGACAATAAGTGACCCTATTATCCCGAGAACGACAGGCAGTTTCTTTGGTTTTAATGCCCCACCCATTTGTCGATCCCCACGTTGATGCGTTTTCGCAGTTTTCCAAGCCAAGTAAAGCAACCATGGTCCACCAATTAATGCAGTCATTGCACCCACCGGCACCTCTTGACCCGGTTGAATGAATCTTCCTAAAACGTCAGCTCCTATTAGCATTACACTCCCCCATAAGAAGGAATGGGAGATAATCCAGAAGTGACCTTTCACTCCTAACATGCGTACGATATGAGGAGCCATTAATCCGATAAAACCGATTGGTCCTACGACACTTACGGTTACAGCTGCTAGTAATATGGCAATTGTCCACGTCACAATCCTGATCATGCCCACATTTTGCCCGAGAGAAGTCGCAATGTCTTCTCCAAGCGAATAAATATCCAATGATTTGGCTATGATCAGTGATGAGATAAATGCCAGTATTATCACTGGCGCTGCAAACTGCACCCCTTCCCAGTTCAATTGAACAAGTGTACCCGAGCCCCATAAAAATAATCCGTTAGTTTCATTTTCAAATAATAATTGTAGGGATCCAGTTAACGATGCAAATAGCAAAGAAATAATCATTCCCGTCAATGCCACACGTACCGGTTCCATTTGCTTTCCTGCCAAGGTTATGACCATGACGGCTGATAGAATTGCTCCGAATAAAGCCATCACAAATGGCATGCCACCTAAAAAGGATGGGAAAAAGATCGTCGAGACAACAACAAAGAAAAAAGCACCGGCATTTATGCCGAGCGTACTTGCGGATGCAAGCGGGTTGTTTGTCAACGTTTGTAATATTGCACCTGCTACAGCTAGTGCCCCACCCGCAAGTATGCCAATCACTAAGCGCGGCATACGGAATGACAGCAAAATATCTTGAACGCGACCTGGTTTCCACACTTCCGTAAGAAGTTCACGAATGGTGTAATCAGCTTGGCCTTGTGTAAGGTGAATCAAGGAAAGCAGTACAAGCAGGAAAAAGCCCCCTGCTAAATAAGCAAAGGACTTGGTTCCATTTTTCTGAAACATTATTTATTCACCAATACATCTGTGATTTGGTTAACTAATGTTTTTGCTGATAATGGTCCACCGTACAACCAGGTTGCTGCCCCTAAATCATACGTGCGATCTTCTTTGACAAACGTAAGGTTTTCCCAAACTGCATTTCCTTTTAATTGATTCTTATAAATATTATCTTCATCCGGTACCGTAAACATGTAATTGGCATTTTCGTATTTTGTTAATCCTTCAACGTTTAAAGTACTTGAACCAAATACTTCAAATTGATCTGGCTGATGAACATTCTTCAATCCAATTTTTTCTATGATAATGGAAGCCATTGAGTTCGGTGTAAATACTCGGATTTCTGGTGCTTGTGCTCCAGTATAAGCAAGTGTTAGGATCGTATCTTTTGTTTTTAAATTAGCAGCTTCTACCTCAGCAGCTTTTTCTTCATACACTTTTTCTAAATCAGCAAGTACTTCTTTTGCTTGATCTTCTTTACCAACAGCTTTCGCCATTTCATTAAATGTTGTTTCCATTTCTTCATATAAATCAATACTTTCATCTTCTGGATAAGGATTGAAAATGACGGTTGGTGCGATTAACTCTAAATCTGCTAACATTGCATCGTGTCGGAAGTTAACACCAATAATTAAATCTGGTTCAAGAGCAGCGATTGCTTCTAGGTTTGGCTCTTGACGACCACCAACATCTACGACAGAATCATCTAATTGTGGCTCAATGTTCACATAGTCACCATATAAGTCTATATCCGCCATACCAGCAGGTTGAATTCCTAATGCTAATAAATTCTCAGCATATGTCCATTCAAGAACGACAACTTTTTTGGCTGGTTTATCAAGTGTAACTTCCCCGTTCGATCCTTGGATTGTTACAGCCTTTTCTTTCGTACCTGTATCTTCTGTCTTATCTTCATCTGAAGAACAAGCAGTAAGCATGATTGTGAACAGTGCTAACATCAGCACATATATAGAAAGTCTTTTCATTTTCAATCCCCTTTTTCTTGTTTTTATTTGATAATCATTCTCAATACGTTTTTAGTCTATTCCGTCTTCACAACTTTGTAAAGACTTTTTCTATAAATAATGAAAATCATTCTCACTTAGTACCCAACATGTGGTATGATATTTTTTAGTGAGAACAACTATCATTTAGATGGAGGCTACACAAACATGCAAACTGCAGTGAGAACTGAATCGCTATCCATTGGATATACGGATCATTTATTATTCGAAAACTTAGATTTACATATACCTCGTGGTGAGATTTCCGTTTTTGTTGGCAGTAACGGATGTGGGAAGTCAACACTTCTACGTTCCATTGCACGTTTATTAAAGCCAACAACGGGTTCTGTTTTATTAGAAGGAAAAGATGTACATCACATGTCTTCAAGAGATGTAGCGAAAAAAATGGGTATTTTACCTCAATCTCCTGTATCACCTGAAGGATTAACGGTTCATGAGTTAGTAAAGCAAGGTCGATATCCGCATCAGACATGGTTAAAGAGATGGTCAGCAGAAGACACTGAAAAAGTGGAAGCTGCTATGGAAGCAACTCGTATTAGCGATTTACGTGACCGTGCAGTCGATACATTGTCTGGTGGTCAACGTCAACGTGCATGGATTGCCATGACACTTGCCCAAGACACAGATGTCATTTTATTGGATGAACCAACCACTTATTTAGATATGACACACCAAATAGAGATTTTAGATTTGTTATTTGAATTAAATGAGAAAAAAGAGCGCACAATCGTGATGGTCCTGCATGATTTAAATTTGGCTTCTCGATATGCACATAATATTATCGCGATTAAAAATGGCGAAGTTCATGCACAAGGTAAACCAGAAAATATCATCACTTGCGATTTAGTTCGTTCTGTTTTTGGGATGGAGTGCCAAGTTTCTGTCGATCCAATGTTCGGTACACCTCATTGTATTCCTTTTGGACGCGGACGCTGTGTTGTACCTGAACTACGCGCTTCAACTGGAGCTTGATGTATGAAATCATCACTCGAACGACTCTCTGTTTTTGTAGATAATGCTCACGAGCCCTTCATGACGCTTGCTGAAGCACACACCGAACATGGCAGTAAACGATTGCTTCAAACCGTTCGAGACGTGACGGATGCTCCTACGGATGCCGTAGCTGCGTCCGTTTTTTTTCGCCGTCTTGGATTCTTTTTGGCAGCTCAATTTCAAACGATAGCAATTCATCAGAAAATGTTTGCCGGTCCTTTGGAACACGTCAACGTTTTCCATGAAGATAAGACGTTCAAGTTCAGCGTACCAAGCACGGATTTCATCAGAGTGGAAGCATCTGAACCTGCCCTTCGTTTTGTCCTGGAAACCTATGGCCACCCATTAGTCGAACTGTTCAGCAAACAAGCGAAAATTCCGAAATTGATTTTATGGGAAAACATATGGGGTTATGTGATTTGGATCTACAGTCAAATGATTCAAGAGAATGTCGAGTCCGCCGAGAAGGATCTCAATGTTTTGTTGCTGGATGAGACATGGAAACCTTATATGAGACGATCTCCATTCAAGCAATATTTGCAAAATGAATCAGCACTGGATGCGATGAAAAACTATAAGCGTGTCACTTGCTGTTTATTGAAAGAAATGCCCGAAACTGATAAATGTCCCTACTGCCCACATGCTAAATAAGCGTGTGGGTTTTTTGTTGATTTCAAATAGCTAGGTTATCTTATGCCATTCAAACTGAGCAATTGCTCAGTTGTAATTATCGTAAGTCACGTAGGAATTATCGTGGCCCACGTAGGAAAATAACGTGTTCACGTAGGAAACTCCCCTTTTCCACTTTGTAATTCTTCCGATTTCTTTCCACATCAACAGACGGAAAGCGGAGCAGTTTTACGGAATATCTTGAGTAGGAATTACCATAGACTTTCTTCAAATATAGATGTTAAACTGTGCTATCCTTTATCGTGCATTGGCGCTTACTGCACATTCCGCATTAGCCAAACCAACAAGTATGAAGACCGCATATTTATTAATAAACTCGTCTCAAATATTATTGCTAAAAAGGCACATACTATACTTGATTAAATTTTGTATACTACTAGTATGACAACTTTAACGAACGACCAAATCAGACAATTAAACATGTATAGTTCTTACATTACTCCACCTGTACACCCTTTATTCACTCGGAAACAATTAGAAGAGATTGACTTTTTGCCCATTGTACAAGCAATTACTGGAATCAATAACAAAACGGTTGCAGCTTCCTATTTCATGCGCCGATATGGAATGTTTGTATCCACTCAATTCGTCATGCTCGCAACGTATGATGAGGTGTGGATGGGTGATGCAGCGGACTTAATGTTTGGAACTAACGTGGAATATGGAAATAAAGGCATCAGTATGTACATCAACAAAAATCACTATATGGATGTTGAAAAGCAACCACGAGAAGAACTCATTCGCAAGATTTTACATGAACAAATTTATTCTGTCATTCTAGAAATTCGCAAACAATCTTCTGTCTCTCCACTTACTTTGTGGGAAAACGTTTTCGGATTTATGCTATGGCATTATGCGGTCCTACTAGGGGAACCTTCAACAGCTTCACAAGCACGGATCGATCTGGAACTATTAAAATCAAATTCAACCTGGCATGGAATCTCTTCGACGTCCCTCTTCAATACCTATTTGAAAGGCCTTGAACCTTCCCAACTTTTGCATACACAAGTTCGAACAACTTGCTGTTTTTCAAAAGATGTACCAGGACTTCAAAAATGTGGATTTTGTCCATTGATATAGTCTAAAAGCACTAATTCTTATCATTCGATGTTTTTTTCTCGGTAATTAGGATAAACCTATTAATAACAAGATGAAAAGGAGTGTGTTACCCAAATGGATAACCTTCAAGGTAAAGTTCAAGAGGAATTAAATAAAATTGATCCTGAGAAAAAAGATGAAATTTTAAAGAGCTTCACTACTTTTAAATCTTATTTAGCAGATAAAGTTGCTAAAGGTGAAAAATTGGGTCTTGGCGAAGAACAATTAGCAAAAACTACCGAAATGGTAGCTAACTACTTAGCAAATCATGAAGAACCAAAAAACCGAGAAGAACACTTACTACAAGAACTATGGAAATCTGGGGATAAAGAGCAACAACATTCCTTAGCCCATATGTTACTCAACATGGTGAGAAAGTAAGCAGTTACTGAAAGGATGGATTGATATGGAAATGGCAAAGAAATCTTTTACTGACAGCGGTCGTAAGGATGAAAAAGGCCGTGAATTAGACAATCCTGATGTAGTAAAAACGGATAAAGAAAGTCTTTTTGATATGCATGAAGACATGAATACCGTTGATCCAATCCCGGTTGAAGAACTCAATCAACAAGTAAAAGACGAAAAGAATCACAGAAAAACGAAAGATACTTCTTCAAGTGAAGAACGTTATCCAGATTAAACAAAAGCTCCTAACCCATAAAAGGTTAGGAGCTTTTTCTGTCCTCTAGAGCTTACTCTTCTTCTACCGTGCTGTTTGCTGCCTCTTTAATTTCAGAGCGTCGAGCATAGACATTTTTAAGAATGGTTTTAATAATGGCATAGGTTGGGATGGCTAAAATAATCCCCCATAAACCAGCAATATTTCCTGCGGCCAGAATGATCGTAATAACTGTTAATGGATGAATATCGAGTGCTTTCCCCATCACGTTAGGTGATATTAAGTTACTTTCAATTTGTTGCGCTACCAACATAATGATGGCTACGTACAATGCCAATTGTGGTTCTTGTACATAACCGATCACTAATGCTGGAATGACGGCAATAAAAGGTCCTAAGAACGGAATAACGTTCGTAACCGTACCGAAAAGTGCTAAAAGAAGAGCATAATCTAAATCGATGATTAAATATCCAATGAGCAGCATAACTCCTACAGCTATACTGACTAATAGTTGACCTTGAATATACGCTTTCAATGTCCCATCGATATCTGCCAGCGTTTTACGTATCCACGTTTTTTGTTCCCCTCTAAAGAAACCGGCAATGAATGGCGCAAACTTTTCATGATCTTTTAGAATATAGAATAGGAAAAATGGCACTAAAACCAATGCAAACAGTCCCTGGGCAAAACTTTGAACAAATATTACCACCCAATTTCCGAATCCCTTTGCAATTTCGGTAATTTTACTTGATTGATTATCAATCGATTGTTCAATTGCTTTTGGCAACAATTTCTTTTGATCTAATGCATAGTCCACCATTTTCTCAACATCTTGTGTGATTTTTGGTGCATCACTTACTACAGCATTCACTTGTTTTGTAATTGCCGGTCCAACCATGGATGAAAAAATCCATAATACGACCCCGACGGTAACAAAAATGGCTAATATGCCTGTCCATCTTTTCCATCCTCTTGATTCCACAAAACCAAGTAATGGTCTAGATAAATAAAATAATACCCCACCCAATAAAAGTGGAAGGAATATAGTTTGTGCAATAATAATAAGCGGTGAAAATATCCCACTTACTTCAATAAACATCCGAATTATTACTAGAGTCAGTAAAATTCCAACGCCTACTTGAAACCAAAGCTTTTTCGTCAAATTCTTCACGTCCTCGAATATGTGTTTTACCTATTATAAGTTATCTTTGTCCACAATGGGTATAATAATAAGAACCTGTTTGCCGAAGAGGGATATTACCCATCGTATAAAAAAGTTTATAAATTCATGTTTATAACCATTAGAAAAGGGAATATATATATTCGAGGGTTTTTTCTGACCTACTTTGTTCTTCACTTATTACGTCATAAATAAACACTCCGGGCAAAATATAGTTTTAGAAGGAGACTGTTTACGTGAATTGGTATGAAAAACTAAATCAATACTTTCCAGTGGAAGAGATGAAATCAAAAGAACATATGGAGACATTGCTTGCTGAAAAAGGCAATGTATACATTAAAGATGAGGGTCCGAAACATGTTTTGATGTACGTTGAGTTCGAAAACTTTATATTTGTCGATTATTTATTTGTTTCAAAAGAAGCTCGCGGTGAAGGATTAGGTCGCAAGCTTTTAAACATGTTAAAAGAAAAAAACAAAGCAATTTTACTTGAAGTTGAGCCCATAAACTATCAGGATACAGATACTGAAAAACGCTTAAAGTTTTATGCACGTGAAGACTTTAAACATGCTTCTCGCATCGGTTATTCTCGTCGATCTTTAGCTACGGGTGAAAATACCATTTTGGAAATTCTTTATTGGTCACCGATTGAACAAGATGAAGAAGAAATTTATGAAGCGATGAAATGGACGTATGAAAACATCCACACATTTAAGGATCAACATTTTTATGGAGAATCATATGACCCATCTCATGAAGTTCTTGAATATAACGACAAAAGAAAACCAAATATGTTAGATCCGTATTAATGCTGGATCATGAGGGATGTGAGATGTGACACTTGGTCACTTGCATATCCCTTTTTTCTACAGTTTTTGGGCATCCGTTAATCTGCTAAAATCTCCTCTAAGATTAGAGGACCTAAATAGACGATAAATCACCAGCATGATCAACATGATTATCCGCTCTTTTTCCGCCATTCGTAAATGCCACAATTTGTACCTCATGATTTTCTGCCACAAATACATAGTTCCCATCTTTAAATATATTTTTGATACATGATTCTGTCCTTTGTTTATAAGACAGTTTCTCTAAAAAACCTCTAGGTATGATGTTTGTATAAGTCGTTCTCCAACAATCTACTTGTACTTTTGCTATGCCTTAAGCATCATCCACTGTGCCTTTCTTATTCTCATAGTATTCCCCTTTCTAAGGTTTCACCTATATTGAAATTCGGTTTTGGAAGCAAAAATCCCTTCATTTACATTGAATCGAAATCACAATAAGGATGTTCATTCTTCATGAAAATGATATGATAAAACACAATAGACTAAAAATTAAATTAATAATTTATTTGATGAATTTAGAAGGAAAATGCAACAATTTGAAAGGGGACAATCAATTGAATCAAACATTATTAATCATCGATGCTCAGCAAGAATTAATTGAGGGCAATGAAAAAGAATGTCCGGTTTTTAACAAAGAAATTCTTATTAAAAATATTAATAGAGTGATTGAACAAGCAAAGGAAGCCGATGTTCCTGTTGTGTTTGTCAGGGATTTTGACGTTGCTGAGGGCAAAGGTGAAGGATTTCAAGTTCACAAGGAGATCAATAAGCCCTTGGCTGCACAGACTTTCGATAAGTCGGCGACAAATTCCTTCCATGGAACTGGGCTTCTGGAGCATTTAAAAACTCAACAGATTGAACATGTGGTCATTATGGGCTGCCAAACCCAACATTGCATTGATAGTGCTGTCAGAACAGCTACGATCAGTGGTTTCGATGTAACACTAGTCGGTGATGGGCATTCAACAAATGGCAATGACATTTTGAGTGCAGAACAAATTATAAAGCACCATAACCGAACTCTTCATGGCCATTATAATGTCGAACACTTTTCAGTTGTCAGAAATGCAGAGGAAGATTTGTTTAGTCCAACTCATGACTCTTATCGGTAATATTTAGGGTTCCTCCGTGATGAAACTGGGACTTTGAAGATTTCCATTCGTTTTAGGACTCACAACTGCTGCGCCATAGACATAAGAATAATAAGAGAAGGGCAGGTAACTTCGTCACTCCGCCCTTCTTTTTTTCGTTCCATCCGATTATTGAAGAAAACCTAAAGCCTTAAAGGATAATTTAATGACTTTTCCGCAAATGATAGCCCTTTCTCCTTAAGAGTATCATTCAGTATTCTTACTGCTTTCGGTCCAACCCCATGGATTTTCAAAATATCAGGTTCCGTAACTTTTGTAAATTGCTCAAGTTTATAAAATCCAGCGTTATGGAGTTCACGATTTGCAGGCTTACTCATCTTAGGTAGTTCGCTTTCTGGTGTTTCTTTATTAAAATTGTCCATGTTTATACTCCTCTCATTAGTGAAATTAATGATTTATTTAAGTATAATCTGTTATTCCAATGTTAAACTTCTTGTCCCCTTACTTCAAAATGAAACATAGCTAACTCCCCCCATGATTTTCAACTTTTACTAGGGTTTCCTACATTTTTTACTGTTTAATCGCCAGATAATCTTCAGAAACACTTTTGTATTAATGAGTGTAACCGAATAAACATGAGTTTTATTTAAAAATTCACTTATTCTCAAAGAAGAGTAAGTGAATTTGCTAATTCTATTATGCCCAAGTAAAAGGCAACACTCCATGAATTTAATGGTTCCTGAAAAAGAGTATTGTCATAACTACTTTAATCCTTATCATCATCAAAAACAATTTCTAGTACGGCAAGCAGCAATGCAATAATAATCTCTGTATTAAAGGAGAGTGTAATACTTTCCATAAACTCATCCACTATAAACAGGACTAGCCAGTTCGATGTGCCTTCAAAACTGATTCGAATTAAAAACACCTTTATTTTCCCTGTTATATTTCTGACGGACAGCATGAAAATTGCTTTGAAAAACAATTCGACAATGATGCCTAACATAAAGAAACTGATAACAAAAACTACCAATGACCAGCTAGATTTATACTGAACGCCGAGCAGCTCAAAAACCCCTGCCATTCCAAAAAAAATAAGTCCAAATAGAAAACCCGCCACCATGATAATGAGAAGTGCTATTCCGACAACTGTTGCTATCTTTTCTTTTATATTCATGTCACGAAATGAATCATTTTTAGATTCTGGCATAGATCTATTTCTCCTTCTGTAAGTATTCGTCTACTTTAGTTCAATAAAAAAAGGCTTTACTCCTTCTTAAAGTAAAGCACCCATTAGTTGAATTAGGAGCTTTTTCAATTGTACTTTTACTATATATAGAGTGGCTTTTTAACTTAGAAAAATCAATAGATTGCGTTCCTTATAATACGGTATTTCTTCTGGTATTCTGTTCCAAGACTTGAAAACTCGGACTACAAAGTGATGATAACTGAACCAAATGCATCCTAATTTAACAAATAATCCGATCCGATTTTAGCCGCTGCACTTTTTTAAAAATCCAATGAGTTGCGCCTACTATCGTGATGTCTTTTTTGACTGTCGGTGATTTTAATTTTCATGGGAGTTCAACAAGAAAAAACGTTTCTCCTTTTGGAAGAAACGCCTATTTAGATGCATAGTGTAATCAATAATCCCTGTACGGATATGGGCCTGCGTTTTAAAAATAGAGACGAAATAGTCCTTGATTATTATCTCTCTTCAGACAGGTATATTACCTCAATCCCCTAATTTTTTTTCAGTTTTGTTTAAGAATTTCTCCAATGCTTCACTGCTATCAATATTCATACGTTCAGCCAAAATAATCAACCACCACATGCATTCACCAATCTTATGTTCAAGTTCAGATGCAGTATCCCCACTTGTTGGCCAACGCCCTTGTTGAGACATTGTTAGACGACCGACCAAACCAGCATCTGTCAGGAAAGCTAACGCATCTTCTTCTACTGTCCATTCTTTTTCATGATACTGTTGCTCTAAACGATGGTAGACATCTCTTAATTGTTTAGAACGTTCAACGGCTTCACTAAAATTCATATTTTTCATTTTGTTTCCTTTCATCAATACATTTAAATTAAACAAGGTTAAATAAAATAGTTAAAAAAACAGTTTATATAAAACGTATCCAACTATTAAAACAGCAATTAGTATTCCTGTCCCTTTCCAACCCATACCACCTGTTAAATCAGTTAAATTTCCATTTTCGCCTCTATTAAATCCATCTCTTAATGCACCGCCAGGATTTTTTATAAGTTCTTGTTGTCTTAATCTCTCTCTTTTTTCTTTTGGAGCTTCTTGTCTATTATTCAAACCAAACACCCCCTATGAGTTACTGTATTCTCCAATTTCTTAGTTTTACCTCCTTTTACTAACCTGCTTCGTTAATTCAATAAGAAAAAGATCTGCATAAGCAGCGTTGATCTTCAACTAAAGCACCCGTTAGTTTAATAAGAACAGAGACGCTTCTTATACAATCGCACCGATTATGGAACAGCTCGGTCTTCACTAATTCGGTCATTTGATTCACTTGTTACGCTTCATTCTTTTGATATCTCGTCGTGCTTTCAAAATCCTTCTAACAAAAATTATAGCTATAATGACAAGCACGAAGAAAAAGACCGCTAAACAAAACAAATCAATCCCTTCATATATCAGCAATTTTGTAACTTACTTTTACCAAATGACCATTTTCCTTGTTAAACTAACCTGTCTTGTTAGTTTAAGTGTAACATTTCAAAATGGATCACCGAAATCAACTTGATGTTTTGGACGTAAAAATAGACCATCAAAATGATGGTCTTGTTTAACTAAAGCACCCTTTAGTCAAAGAAAATGTATGCCGAAACTGAAAGTACACCTACTGATATTACAAACGAGATAATAGCATTTGTTTTTCGTTTCGACTTCAATTCAGATAACCCGATGAATAAAATTATTGTCCCTACAATTGACAACATATAGGGAGAGAAACTTTTAGTAACAGTACCAGTAATCAAAGCCCAAATAGATAAAATGACTAGCACTACTGCAAGAATAGTTCTCATAACCCTCAAGGAAATTCTTCCTTTCCTTCTGTACCAGAATCGACAGCCCTGTATTGCTATCTTACCCATTACTTCAACAGGCAATATGCTTTCCAATTCACTAACGACTACGCTTTTCGAATAAAGCAACAAGCCACCAAACCAATATACCAAAAGAGAAAAATAGTAAAAATGGAATGATTGTTGTAAATAAATATCTATCTCTTTCGTGACTTCTTATTGAATAAACCTGCTTTGTTGATAAAATAATTATTGTACATGAATCGATTTTCGTAAGTCTTCTAAAAGTGGGTTCATCGCATCTGCACCTTCTATTGAATATTGAAAAGTAATCACTAGTGCATGTTCATCAATCTCATATGCAATAAATCCTTTCATTGGATGGTCTCCATAAAATTGTGTTTTTCCTATCAAACCATTTTCTTCAACCGGTGTGCTTTTCAATTCATAACCTTCTTCAAAACTTTCTTCATATCCTTCTGTTTCAAATCTTTCTTGCAGATTCGATACAGCTTTTTCAAGATTTGTGTGTTCGATCATTTCTAATGTGATCTTATAGTCAGCGTATTGAGATGAATAATTTATTTGGTTGTTGATCACTTCAGGAACACCGAATACCTCGTCTAATTGATAGGCAATACCATATGTTGTTATATGATAATTAATAACTTTAATTTCCTGATCCTGACCTTCATTATTTCTAATGACTGTTTCGGTAGAGCCTGTATGAATCTCCATGCTGGTTTCATTAACTTCAACCACATCTTTTGAATTCGATTGGTTTTTATCATTTTCTGGAATTTCTTTTCCCACTTCTTCTTCATGATTATTCGTATCATCGCTAATTTGATTATTATTTGTTTGATTCCCCTCGTTACTACAAGCCATTAATAATCCAATTATTGTAATAATACCTAGCAACTTTTTCACCATTAGTCTTCCACCCCCTTTACGTTTAAAATAGTACTTCAATAGTAGACAATCCTCCTATTATTCAGAAAATACATTTGATTGATCTTAACTTAACAATGTTATCCATTATCCCTCTAGTAAAAGAAGCACTACCGCAGAATTTGCAAATAAATTTTTGTTCATCCATTGTTATCACCTAAAAAAGTAGTATTTATTAATGTATACACTTATTTGATAGAAAAGTTTCAAAAGGAAAAAAGAACATAATTTACAGTACGAACACACTATGCTTGTTGAATTAACCTGCCCCGTTAGTTGAATAAGAAAAAAGGCTATACTCCTTCTTGGAGTAAAAGCAACCGTTAATCATATACAAGTGCTTTATTTAAGTTTTACTTTTACCTGTAAATATAATAACCGCACCAACAACAATGACAAACATAAACGCCATTAAAGCAAGACCGAAAACAGACTGTTTTAAAAAGAAAGTAAAAATAACGATAGGTGAACCAATCATAGCGACAATTGATGTAAATTTCATATAACGGATAACATCTGAAGAAACCTCAGGTTCTTCTTCGTATTTCCATCGTCTTCCAAACAAAAAACTATCTTCAGGGCAATTATAGGTCCAAATAAAGAATGCATAAAGTGGAATCATAAAAATTAATGCTATAACGATTTCGCCTATCATATTTCTCCCCCCTGAAAATTCGATAACATAACACTCTAAACTAAACTGCGGCTTTACTTTAATACAAATAAAACGAATAGAGGTTTCAAACCTAATTAAATTTTCCATTTAAAATTATCTAACCCTGCTTTTCTTATTTACTAACCTGCCCCGTTAGTTCAATAAGAAAAAAGAGTCGTCTAAGCCTATTACTGATCTTCAACTAAGCACCCGTTAGTTTAGTAAAGTACTGCAGCGAGAATAAACGTAATTGGTAATACCAAGAAAAATGAATAAACTGCCCCAAGTATTTTCTCGTTTTTGTAATTTCTATTTTCTTTTATTTTCTTTAACAATGAAACGAGATTCAGAAACCACAAAACAGCTATCACAGGTAATATTAACAATAAATATAACAAATTTAAGCATCTCCCTTTTTCTTGTACTTAAAGTACAATTCAACATTTAATAAGGGTATCCTTTTTTAAACTAACCTGTTTCGTAAGTTCAATAAAAAAAGGGCTGCTTAAGCAACCCCTGGGTCTTCACTAATGCTCCCGTTAGTTAATTCCATTTCCTTATGCCGGAAAGAAACTCCGTTTTATCAGTAGAACTATGCCATTTACTTCCTAACTAATTATTCGTTGGAATGGGTAGTGTACCTTCTTCAATGTGACTTTCGTTATAGTTATAATTATCATTGTCATAAACATGTTTTTTATAGCTGAATGTACCGTCCTCATTGGCTTTAATGGACATAATCTCTTCTCTTAGATTTAGGTCTTCAATTACTGGAGTAACGATATTATCCTTGATGTTCAGCATATAAAGCATGCCGCCTCTTGTTATTGTTCCATGAGCATAGCCAATGATCACAAAAAGTCGATTTTCATCAATCCACTCTACATATTTCGGGGTATATTGACCTTGATCGTTTTCTTTTAATTGATATATCATCGATTCGCTCGTTTTAAGGTTTTGTATTACTAGCAAGGCTTCACCTTCTTCCAATACCTTTTCGCCTTTCCCATCAATTGTTGCTTGTTGTAAACCATCAGGAGATGTTTTCCATCCTGAATGATAAGTTGCTTCATAATTTGTGTCTATTTGCGCATCAAAGCGTGAAGGTGGTTTTTCAACTTCCGCAGGAGCTGGTGTAACGGAAGCCAAGTCAGTAGTCATGAACCGTTCATATTCACCACTCTCCTTATTAAGATACGCAGTTTCCCATTTCACCTCACCAAGTCCTTGTACGTAATACTTTCTCATTCGTACATCATCATATGCATTTTCGACAACAAGCACATTTGAGAAACTTTCATAGGTGGTCGTTACCTGTCCTGACGTTTCAATCACTTTCCAATCACCCGGTTCATCTCCAATTTCAAATGGAGCTTTTAAGATAATCTCCAGTATTGACAATTTGTTCAATTGTTCAATTGACCACTGTGTTCGGTCGGATTCATCTATCATCCCTACATATACTGATTCAATCTGGTTCCCGTTCAAACGATAAACTCGCTCTACAATTCCTTCATCATTACTAATGACTTGTTGGACATAATGATCACTTAACCAAAATGTTTGTGTTTTGACACCGCCATTTCCATATCCACCAGTGAATACAGCTTCCGACCCGTCTGGAGCAAAGTATTGTTTTAACAGCTCAAAGTAATCTCCCTTTTCTGGGACTACTTCATCTTCGCCATCTTCATTTGGAACGCTTACTTTATCATCGTCTTCTTCAATCGGAGGAAATAATGTTTCCGTCGGTTCCGGTCCAGTTAGCTGCCCAACCTCTTCATTTAAAGCAGAAGGAATTAAATTGATACATAATACCAGGACACCTATAAAAGCAACAATCGTTGCATAATACCCCCATTGCACTTTCTTCATTTTGAAATGCTGGTTTTTTTTCAAGTTCACATGTTGTTGTACACGAGTTGCACGATCCGACGTATCCCCGATTTTCGCAATTAACTGATGTTTAATTTCATTCATGGAGAAGCACCTCCCATTGATTGCTTTTTAATTGATCCTTTAACAGTGCTCGTGCCTTCCTTAGCCTCGTCTTTACGGTGTTGTCCGAAATCGATAACATTTGAGCAACTTCTAACACTGAAAACTCCTCATAGTAATAGTAAATAATGACCTCGCGATATTTTAATGAGAGCTGCAAGACTGCATCGGCAAGCTCCAATTTTTCATCTTGTTCAACGATTCGATTACGCGATTTCTTCGTTTGATTCGTAAAGCTATCCGTTAAAACTTGCTTACGGTAACGCCAGCTTTTTAAATAATCCTTACATTTATTGATCGTCATCTTTGCTAAATAGGTCTTTAAAGTTGAGCGCCCTTCAAACTGCTCGAACTCTTGATAAAATTTCAAAAATACATCCTGCACAATATCCTCTGCAGCTGGCCAATCTTTTACATACAAATAAGCAAGCCTTAATAAATAGTCTGTTTTCTCCTGCATAACTTGTTGAAATTTATGTTCTTCAAGAAAATTGATCAATTCACAATCCCCCCTTCCTTGACTTTACCTATTAGACGAAGTACAAATCCATCACGTTTTCGGATATGTAAAAAGTTTAAACTATTTTTTTAAGCTGTTCTTTTGAATGAACAAAATTAAGAAGGGGATTTTTCGAAAGATGTATTTCCGAAAAATCCCCAGTGTCTTCTATATGTTTTAACATAATTCTTCTTCAACTAAAATACCAGTTAGTTTAAGTGTATTTCTTTACATTCTTTTTTACTTCAGGATAATTGCCGGCGTATAGATATAATAAAACTAACACCGCTAATTTCAAAGGAGAATATTCAGGTAATGCAAAGTCGTCAAATGGAGGGGAATTCAATAATCAATTTAATTTGAGGTGAATAAATATATCTGTCCCAATTTCTAACTTCTTCAACTCTGTGAATAATATTAATCAGTTTTGTTTTAATGACATGTTGAAAGTTAAGGTCAATAATATAACATATTTCATTATTTACTTTATGATTTTTAATTACTAGTTCTGCTAATGCACTTTCATAGTCAATAAAGTTAGAAAATATCGTTTTGTAACACATAAGTGTCCATTCAATTCCATTATTACCAAACGGAAATTCTCCAAATAATTTATCTATAATTTTTTCAGAATCCTCTTTTGATAAAATTTCTACTTCTTCTTCAGTTTCAGTATTCGGAAATAACTCATTAACTTCCTCTAAAACAGTTTCGTATTCTCTTTTTTCCTCTTCTTCTATCCCTTTTTGTTTTTGCTTGTCTAGCAATTCTTTTAAACGTTCCTTTTTATCCTTCACCATCTTCATCCTAACTATTTATTCGAGTGATATATCAATTCCATTTTTTCACTAACCTGCTTCTTTAGTTTAAGTGTAACATTTCAAAATGGATCGCCGAAATCTACTTGATGTTTTGTGTTTAAAAATACCATCGAAATGATGGTATTTTTTAACAAAAGCACCCTTTAGTAAAACTAAGTTCTTCGATTTTTCCAATGCAGAATAAAAGCTATAACAATTAGTAAAATAATTAATATTGGTAGAACTTTTATAATTATATCCATCCAATGAAAAGGTGCTTTGTGGACATAGACTGCTTTTACCCATTGGTTATTTTCAACTTCGACAGCAATTGAAGTTTCAGTCAATTCTCCGTTTATTTCAAAATATCTTGTTCCTTTAGGATAAGCATTTGAAGCATCTCCGTAGTAACTTCCAGTCATATCATTTGGTTTTGTCTTTACTTCTCCTAAATGCCGAACAATATCACTTTCCGAAATCTTTTCCTTAGTGACCTCGTAAACATTCCCTTTCCAAACAACAAAAGAATACGACCAACTTAGTGCCTGTACTGACGTAGTCGAAAATATTAAAAGAAAAAACAAAATAATTACCTTTTTCATTAAAATATCCTCCAGCACTTTTATTTATTTTCCAAACTCCATCGTTATTTAAATACTTTGCCGTCCTGACAAAAACACCTTCTTGTGCAACTAACCTTCTGCGTTAGTTGAATAACTTCAACAATAAATGCGTTATCCTGTTGGATCAACGCACAGTTAATGATTATGCCAACCTTCATTAGTCAATAGGCTAAGTCAGTAAAATAAGTAAGCTAAATAATCCTCATACGTCTTCCGTAGTTTAGAAGACTCTCATATGGATCTCCTTCTAACCCTAAAACTTTACAAAAAGCAGGCTCTGTTTTAATTCCTTGTATTTTTAACTTTATTACTTCAGCTCTCATGTTGGGTATCTGCTTCAATAAGGAGTTTTCAATTATCATATGGAGATAAGCATACTGTTCTTTTATGGTCTGAGGTTGAGCAAATAATTCAAATTCAAAACCGCCAAAAATAAAATTTGCTTTAACTACTAAAACTTCTCTAATTACAAGTCTTTTTATATTGAAATTCTCTTTATCACCATACAATGTTTCCACCATTTTTTCATACGGCAGGAAGTCATTAACTTCCATAATAATATCTAAGTCGGAACCTACTATATCAATTCCTAGGGGAAACGTACCACAAAGTGTAGGTTTATACTCAGATAAGTTTTGCATTATTCCTAAATTACTAATAGCCTCAAAAGCATGAATTTGTTTTTCGTTCCCTAATTGTAAATAATCTATATTATCGAACATTCAAGCCCTCCAAAGGTTAAGGTAAATTTTAATTTTAATTTTTTTATCATAATATTATAAATTCCTTAATTAACTATCCCGCCCCGTTAGTTGCAGTAAGCTTAACCTCACAAATATGAATAAATATTAGTATTCATTCATTTTCCCCTTGATCAATGATTCATAAGGATTAATATACATACTGCAAAAACATACATCAATTAATTGCCAGAAACCGTTTTATCGATTTTTATTGTAAGGTTATTGTTATAGAAATATACTTTTATTTTTTGACAAAGATAAAAAGCATTCCTATTACAAAGAAATGCTCGATAAATTTTCACCACCTGTAACCTAACCTACCCATTAGTCAAAAAAAGAGCGTTAATCATTCGCAGATTAACGCTCCCAGTAGTTGTGTTGTTATCTTCTTTTATATTAATGAATATCGGATTTTTTGAACTTACCTCCACTGACTTCTGCAACTTCATATACCGTAACAAATGCATTGGCGTCAATTTCGTTAATAATTTCTTTCAATTTACTTTCTTCTAAACGATTAATTACACAAGTGATTTCTTTATATTGTTCATTTGAATAACTGCCATGAACAATATTATAAGTTGCTCCACGTCCTAAGCGTTCACGAATTGTCTCTACCATTATTTCGGGTTGAGTCGTAATGATTTTAAAGGTTTTTGAACCGCTTAAACCTTCTTCAACGATGTGAATAACTTTAGAAGCGATAAAGTAAGCGATTGCCGATAAAATAGCCCCTTGAAAACCGAAGACTATCGAGACAACAATAAAGACAAAAACGTTTAAAAATAAGATGAGATCGCTTGTTCCAAAAGGTAACTTTCTTGAAAGCAGTACAGCCAGCATATCAATTCCATCTAAGGCGCCGCCATTTCTTAATGCTAACCCCATTCCGAAACCAATAACAATACCACCGACAACGGTGACTAACAATGTATCTCCATGAATGATGGTTGGTACATGATGCATAAGCATTGTACCAACTGCTAATGATGCAATTCCAAGCACCGAGTATATAGCAAAACTTTTACCGATTTGTTTATATCCCAAAAATACGAACGGGATATTCAGAACAGCAATAAGAGCTCCTAAAGGCAACCCGAATAATTGTGAGCCTACAATACTAAGGCCTGTCACACCACCATCTGATACGTTATTTGGAATTAATACCGCTTCTAGTCCATATGAAGTAATAAAGCCTCCAATAATGACTAATAATCCCCGGGCAATGATTTTAAGCATATTGGTTTTTTGCTTTGCCTTTCCCATCAAATTCCCCCTGGCTTAAACTACACGCTAGATACCATAATTTATTTTCAAATAATTTTATCATACTAGTAGACTTTAGAGCCATAACTTCGCCTAAAAATGACCTGATTCCTCTTATCTCGCTGTCTTTCTATTCAATATAATTCACCTTATTTAGTAATGAAAGTGACTCTTCCATTTGAACTTCCATTTCTTCAATTATATCTTTAAGCATTACTTGAATACTCATAGTATAGATCACCTTCCATTTTTCTAGTGATATCATAAAGTTAATCAACATTTTATTATCTAATTTTGAAGTATAAATACAATAATTATTAGAAGGTTCCAAATGCCATGGAGAATAATTGGAATTAATAATCTATTTGTTCGATAATAAATATATGAATAAATGATTGCGTGCATAAATAACATTAGAAAACTGGAAGAAGACACAGGCAGATGAACAGTTGAGAAAATTAATGACGAGAAAATAGATCCAAATAGAATATTGAATCTCTTGGAAGATACTTTAAATAATATCCTTCTAAATATTAACTCTTCCAAAATTGGTGTTATTAAAACAGTATGAATAATAGCTAGGGGGAGAAATTTAAAAATAGTGTTTATATCGGAAAGGTTTTCGTTAGATGTGTAAAATACGACAGATGGTAATAATGCAATGACTATAGTTACAACTATATCTAATATCACTCCCATGATGATTACTAATAAAGATTTTTGAACAGTTGATTTTTTTGTCTCAAAGGCAGCTATTTTCAAGTCATTTCTTAATAGATGTAATACAGATATTAATATTGTAGAGATAAGAACTAAATCGAAAAGTATGACTAACACATCATCTGCATATTTGAAATTATTTTTAAATAACGTTCCTAAAAGTGTAAAACCAAAATAGATTAACAATGCATATAATTGGTTTTTTTTCATTTATTCCTCCCCTAAACCAGTTGTGCAATTAAGCTTTCACATTGGATTTATGCACCTTTTAATAACAAATCAGATTCCCAAGATCTGGACTATTTCAAAAAATTGCATGAACTATTTTTAGTTTTCATTAATAAACATTCAGAAACTATCGGCTGGTTTCGTTTAAGCGAAAACCTTCACAATGTTTATAATTCAGAAAAACTAAAAGTTGAATTTGATGTCATTACTAGGATTAACATCGGCAAACCAACGTAACACACCGTTGTGGTGATTAATAATCTGTTGGTCAGTTAATTCCTCCGAATCCCACGTACTATGTGTATCGGAAACTAAAGTTACCTTATATCCCATACTAAAAGCCCTTCTACAAGTAGTATCAACACAAGCTTCTGTTTGAATTCCTGTAATAATCAGATGTTCAATACCTTGTTTTTTCAATTCCTCATCTAAAGAGGTATTAAAAAATGAATCTGGGGTTGATTTATGAATGATTATATCTTCTTTTTGTGGGGTTATAGCAGAATGAATGTTCCATCCCATTGCACCATACTCCAATGGATGCCCTACTGATCCATTGTGCTGCACATAAAAAATCGGTGTATTAGTTAATCGTGCTTGGATTAATAAATCTTTTAATATCTGAAGCAATGTGTCTCCCATATAGACAACATTCCCTTCTTGGAACATCCCGTTTTGTACATCAATAACTAACAGTGCTTTCTTTGTCATAATTCTCTCCTTTCAGTTAAACTTACGTTCGTTTGTGATCTAATTAGAATTTAATATATTCCTCTTATTGAATTAACCTGACGCGCTAGTTCTATAAGTTCTATAGAAATAGCGTTAATTCCTTCCAATTCAATATCCGATAGTTGAATCAAAAATTCATCTTACTGTTTTTCATTTAAGTCGTTAATTAATTGAATAGCTTCCTCTACATTTGATACATCAAAAATTTCCACGTTTGCCTTTAGTTCGTTTTGAATTTCCGCTACTTCTACCGCATTTTCACTAGGAATAATCATAAATGGAATACCAGATTTTTCAGCGATTTGTATTTTTTCTTTCATGTACCCGACAGGTAAGACATCTCCCTTTTCATTAATTGCTCCAGTAACAGCAATTGGTATTTGATTTTTCAAATCGCCTCGCTTGTATAACCCAGACAGCACTAAGCTAAGCCCAGAACTATCTCCACCAATTTGTTTCCGACTAAAAAATTCATCGAGCCATTCATCTTCTTGTCCTAAATACTTTTTCACATTATCTTCTGTCTCTTCTATTGGCTCTTTTTGGAGATGAAGCCACAATAGTAGTTGACTATTTTTAACTCCATAGATCATACGATTATTAAGTTTAGTAATCGTTAATACATCACCATTCTGTGTTGCTAAAATTTCTTCGTTATCATGTTTGTTCCTTAAAGTCACCTTATTAACCGCTAACAAATAGATTCCTGAATCTTCTATCGCTTGTGTTGGTTCTACATACAAGTTGGCCAAGTGTGATGGTGTTGTGTATCCTAGAAGTAGAAACTCATAGCTAAATAGAAGGAATAAAATGATTATAGCAATTGAAGTTTTTCGTTTGCTCGCACGTCTTTTTCGAAATACGATCAATGTAAGCAGCAAAATTACTAAGCCGATAAACAATATACATAGAAACATCAATTCATTAATAACATCTTGAAGATAGAAAAATAGAAATACAAGATAGAAAAGAATTGTTAAAATGATAGTTACGACACTTGGTTTAATCATTAAGCCCCTACCCTTATATGTTTTTATTAAGCCATCTTCAATTAAACTGCTGCGTTAGTTCAATAAGTTCAACAAAAAAAGCGTTAATCCTTCTTGGGACCAAACGCTCCGTCTGTTAAAAGAGAACTATTTAAAAAATATTAGGAACAGGAAATATAATTTTTTGCATTTAAATTGTCCTGAAAACTCACCTATTATACTTCTAACTTCATGACTTCATTGCCATCGGACAAAGAGAATTTATTGTACTTATTTGCGACTAATAAAATCTCCTTTTTCATTTGATGGTTCAATTTCATCATTCGAAATTTGCATAGCCACATTAAGTCTATATCCACCCTACCGATGAACAGTATTTCCCTCTACGGGTTCCACTAAAAATGGCGCATACATTGTAATTGCATGGTTTTCCGTAATGAACTCATCGTCAATGCATTCTTGATTCATATTATATACTTCCCGGTAAATGGTATTGTGCCGGACATATCCTCCCCATTGTTCAAGAGTAAATGAATGGTCTTTTTCATAAACTTTGTACGTCTTCGTTGCGGTTTTACTTGATCGCCATTCTCCAACCAATGATAAATCGGTTACATACACCACCAATTGATATGGTTCATTTGTTTCATTTTTGATTTGAAGATCCAAATAGTTATAGGCACAGGTAGCACCGCTTCCAAATGGTTGACTGCGTTTAGAATCTGGAAAGACGTCATAGCTATGACGGTATCTTTCAGTTACTGTAAGGGGGGTATGTAATGTCATCCAGTAAATCAGATTTGATAGTTGGCATAATCCCCCGCCCAGACCCGATTGAACTTTCCCATAATGTAAAATCATCCCGTCAACATACCCTTTTCGCTTCGACGTACTCCCGATTAGACGCCAATATGAAAATGTTTCTCCTGGTTGAATGATGATGCTGTTCAAACTCTTTGCAGCAAGCTTTAAATTTATGATTTTATTATATTGCATCTGCATGTCTATATCTTTTAACTGGCGCAACAGAGGGGTCTTATGTTTAAAGATGACATTTGGCAAAGGAATATTATTACTTTTTCTTCTGGCATATTTTTTCTCATCAAATGCCCATTGAGCATACCGTTTTATTCGATAGAATTTTTTCCCTAAGTAAATGCGGAAATCGCTTCTTCTAATTGGTTGCAGTGATTTCATAACGGTCTCCTTTTCAGAGAATGATAGATTTTATCCCTATGTAATTCTAATAAATCTCATATTTAACCTTTAATACAACCAAAAAACCGATAGGAAACAGATTCCGTTTCCTATCGAAAAACTGTTGCTTGTTGCCCGTTACAATATTGGTACTTTTCTTTTTCTGATTCAATTTTGCCTTTCCAGTACAAAGAATCGATCCGCAAATCGACTATTGAGAGTCATGAATAATTGATTTTATTTAGCTATTGCACTCGTTAGCTTAACAAGGGGTCACTCTTTTTCCTGTTGTTTCACCCATTCTTTGTACTCAGGTAAAGTGTATTCGTCAGTTTTTACGACTGTCCAATGATTGTCTTTCTGTTCTAGGAACACCTTTATTAAGTGCTCCCCTCCAGAATCTCCGAAATCATTTCTCAAATAAGCAATCCCGCTATGAATAAGAACGATTACCTCATTATCATTAATTGTTTTCACTTTAATTCTTCCATTACTTTCGATGTTGAAATTGGCATCTATCAATTCGAAACTTTCATTTAAAGATTCAACCTCGTATTTCTCTACGTTGATACCTTGTTTGAGGTCAATATTATCTTTTAGAGCTTGATACTGATCCCACAGAATATTAATATCGTTGTTTACCACTGCTTGTGTTCTATAATACATATACTCTGTTATAGGTTTAATATATTTCACCCAATCAGATGGTTCTGGCTCTACAAAACCTTTCATACCTTCTTGTACACTATTGTTTTCTGTTTGGGTTTTATTTTGCTGACATCCTAATAAGGATAGTAAGATAACAATCATTAAACTTCCTATAAGAAAATTCTTCATAATGCCCTCCTTTTATTAGTAGACGGCATTAATTTACAGAAGTTTCAAATAAATCTCACTACGATTCTTTCTAACACCTATTTATATGTATAGTAATCCTGTGCATGCACTACTTTAAAACCTATGGATTCATATAAACTTAAGGCATGGGCATTTTTCGTTTCCACTTCCAGGTGGACGGTATGCCCCGCTTCACTTTGTTGTTTGACGATATGGCGCAATACTTTGCGACCAATTCCTTTTCCTTGGTGTTCGGGAAGAATCGAAAACCCGTAGATCCACGCTTGGCCGTCTTCTCTTTTCACGCGAATTTTCCCGATGGTTTCATCATTGAGGTCGATCATAAACATATCGGTGTCTTCATCTCCGTCGATCCGTCTTTCCATTGCCGTGGCATCTTCCAACGGAACGTCAAATGCTTCCACATCAAGACGGATTCTCATGCCTAAATCCGCAATTGTAGCCTGGCGTAAAACAAAACCTGTTGCAGCATCAAGAGATTGTGGCTGCCACTGCATTTGATGTTCTGAAAGTTTATAGCTCGCTCCTTGTTTCTTCAAGAATTCCTTAGCTGAGTCTGAGCTAGCTGGGGCGTTCAACAGGATTTTCTTGTAACCCACTTGTTTTGCTACAGCCATCGCATCCACGAATAACTTTGTGAAGTGGCCTTTTCGGCGTTCTCTTGGTTTTACCATCCCCGTGACTTCAACCGTTGAACCAAATGCATACAAACCTAAAAAGGCTATCAACTCATCGTTTTCATAGTACAAGAAATCAAGTTGATCAGATTCTCGGTTACGAAGCATTTCCCAGTTCAATTTAAGTTGCAGTCCATCATGTGTTTCTACTTCTTTTCGAAGTTGTTCAATATCGTGCAGTTGTCTTGTTGTTAACATATAATTCTCCTCAATAAACATAAATTTCTAAATATTCCCCATAAAATAAGCTTCCCATATTTTCACATGAGAAGCTAGTAGTTATTTTGTTTTTGTGTAGCTCGCAATTACCGTCGCAATTTGATCTTCTATTGGCGTGACAGTTTCTAAATCATTGTTAATGAGAATGGAGAATACCAATAGCTCACCATCTTTAGTCGTGGCATAGCCGGATAAGGAAGATACGGAAGTCAACGAGCCGGTTTTCGCTCTGACATTTCCGACTGTAGGTTCCGTCTTCATGCGATTACGAAGAGAACCACCCACAAATCGATCTTTTATTCCCGCTATTGGTAAAGAGTTCAAGAAGGCGTTATACCATGGCTTTGCTTGTACGGCATATAATAACTCGGTTAGTTCATTTGCAGGAATTAAGCTAATTTGGGATAGTCCTGAACCATCTCGAATCATGATGGTTTCCTTGTTCATTCCAAGTTTAACCGCGGTTTCTTCAATGACTCGAATTCCATTTTCCCAGCTTCCTTCTCCATAAACCACTTTGCCCATTTCTTTCGTCAGGATTTCGGCGTGTGCATTGTTGCTCAGTTTCATAAACGGGATGAATAAATCTCTAAGTGGCATTGATTCTTTCGATGTTAAGATAACTGCATTGGATGGGGTTTTCCCTAATACGACCTTTGACTGTCCAGTAAATTTGATTCCGTTTTCATCTAGCGATTTCTTAAATAAGTGCAAGGCATAATTGGACGGTTCCCAAACCGCAATCCATTCCCGTGTCACGGGTCCACCTTTAGGAACTGTTCCGGTAATGAGGATCGTATTCGTTCCGTGTTGACGCTCTATCAGAAGATCTTTTTCCGCCCCTGCTTTCCCGGTAATTGAACGATTAATTACTTTTACAACACCTATTTCTGGCGTCACCTTGAACGTTGCGGGTTCTCCCACTTTTTTATTTGGATGGGCTTCTACGATTACGGTTCCTGCATCGTAGTCATCATTTGGCGATGCTGTTAATGCTGAAACTTGGGCTGCATAATAATAGGATTCATCTGATAGGGTAATGTCTGGCGACAAGCGATCATTGTCGTACCACGTATCATCTCCAATTAAATTTCCTTTCACCGTTTTTATCCCTTGTGTTATCAAGTTTTTGGCAAGTAGATCGAAATCTTTCTCCAGTAAAGTCGGATCACCTTTCCCTTTTAAATAGATATTCCCCTGAAGAACACCTGCTGCTACTTTTCCATCCGCTAATACTTCTGTTGAGAAACGGTAATCTTCACCGAGCGTTTCTAGCGCAGCTGCGCCCGTCAGTAATTTCATGTTCGATGCCGGATGGAGTCTGGTATCACCCGAATGATTGTAAATGAGTTCTCCAGTCGTCGCATGCCTCACACTCACGCCAACCGTGGCACCTTTCACTCGTTCATCCTGCAATATTTTATTAATTTCATGTCCAAGTTGAGCGTAATCGACATCCGCTGCAACTGATTGTTCTTCTTTAACATTTATGAAAGGTAAAAATGCCAATATGACAATTACAAAAGTAATCACTAATTTATGTTTCAAGTTCAGAGCATATTCCCCCTTGGAAGATTCATTCCCGTTTGGCAATAGTACATATTTTATCTTGTGAGGAAAAAGCCTTCTTTACTCATTCCTTTTCGATTGTCTATTTATATATGTACAAGTTGGGCAAATTATTCGGTCAGGGGAATCACTTCTTATCATCGAATATATAAAAAAACTCACTTTTTGAAAGTGAGTTTGGGGCGGGTGGTTAAGTAAACGCCACATAGGATGACTACTAAACCGATCATCATATGTATGGTAATAGGTTCTTTCAATAAGAAGTAACCCCAAAAAATAGCGGAAATTGGGATTAAATAAGTTACGGAAGTTGCAAATTCCGGACTTCTTTCTTTCATCAAATAAAAGAATAATAAGTGGGCAATTCCAGAACCAAAGCACCCTAGACCAATGATAGCAAATAACACTTCCCCGCTCATGTTTCCTGCGAGTGTTTGTAATTGATTCGCATTGGTAAGTAGCATCATGACTCCACCGACAATGGCTCCGACAATCAATGTACACGTTGTAACAAAAATGATGCCAGCGTCTTTTAGGTGTTTGCGGGCGTAATGGGAAGAAAAGCCATAACACATCGTAGCTAATATCATTGTACCAATCCCCACAAAACTTTCACCAAACAACAACGAAATATCAAACTTCATGATAATTAAAATACCGACAAACCCTATCGCGATTCCAATCCATTGTTGCTTAAGCAATATGGAGCCAAAAAATAACAAGCCAAGGATTCCTGTAAATATTGGTGTAAACGCATTGAGTACAGCAGCCAAACTGCTGTTTATTTGTGTTTGACTCAGTGCGATTAGCCCCCATGGTAATCCTGCATTCGCTACACCAACTACCATTAACGCTTTCCAAGGAACGGGCTTCATTATATCCTTGCGTTTAAACCAAAGGATTGGCAATAACAAAATTGCACCCGCTATGCACCGGATAAAAACGGTGCCCCATACACCCGCGGGTTCGCTAAGAATGGAGATAAATACAAAAGATAGACCCCAAATAAGACTGAGGGCAACAAGTGCTACATATACACGCATAATAAGTACGTCCTTTACTGAACCTTCGTTCGATATTGTATCGGAAATGCCCGATCGTTGATAAGTGAATTTATTCTTGGGATATCGGTTGAAAGATGAACTATATCTTCTTTCTAATCAAATCCTTCAGAAAAACCACCGTGTTATTAAGAGACATAAAGATTCCTAAAATGATTCGCTTAATTCTTTCATATTCCCTCCAATTTATTTGGATTCAATGAATCTCGTTTAATGAAAGTTTAGCATAATCAAAAGAAAAGCGAGAGTTGCAACATTATAGCTTGAAGTTGCGACGATATGGCCGGAAGTTGCGACAACACAAAGAAATTGCACAGGAGCATTTCCTGTGCAATTTCTTTGTGTTGAATCGTCAATTCATCCATGATGCCAACTATTTTAAAGCCAAAAAAACAATCCTACAATGACCAGTACCGGAATTAAAGCGATATATATCAATCCTAGGTTATTCATACTTTTTTTACTGCTATAAACAGCGTCTCTTTCTTTTGTAACGAACAGTGTACCTACTAGAGCACTCCCCATAATGATGGCAACGATAATTAATATAATGAGATTGTTCATATTTACTCCTCCTTGATGTCAAAGTAATTTATAGTAAACGTTCGTTTAGAATCTATGCTGGTATTCATTATTGAAGTAATTACTTTTAATACCCAAAAATTGAATTTCTATCACATTATTATCATAAAGGATTTATTGAATTTATGACCATCCATTTCATTATTAATTACACCATCCACTTGCAAAAATAAATTTATTCTTGAGCCGCCTGAACGGCATCTGCAAATCGTTTTATTCCTTCATGTATATTTTCTTCATTCTCCCTCGCATATGTAAAACGGACATATCCCTTTTCTGAACCCATTGTTGTTCCGGGGACATATATAATCCCTCTTTTTATGGATTCTTCTAGTAATTTCATTTCATTAATTTCTTTTCTCAACTTGCACCATATATGAATGCCGCCCTCGGGAACATAAAAATCAACTTGATCCCCTAGAAAGTATTTAAGGCTTTTAGTTATTTGATCTCTACGTTTTTTCAACTGCACGATTAACCTATTGATATGTGCAGGAAATTCTTCTGAATCCAGGAAATCATTTGCAATCCATTGCGTGAAGCTCGAATGTCCAAAATCAATCTGCTGCTTCGCATCGGTCAATCGTTCAATCACCGCATTTGGACCTATGATCCACCCAATCCTTAAGCCGGATGCCACGATTTTTGATAATGAACTAATATAGAGGACATTCCCATGAGGGTCCAGCGACTTTAATGTGTTGACTTCATCGCCCCTAAAGGAAGTTAAACTGTATGGATCATCTTCCACAATGGGAATTCCATACTCTGATGAGATGTCCAAAATAGCTTTTCTCCTACTCTCGGACAGAGATGTTCCAGTGGGATTTTGGAAAGAAGGATTTAGGAAAATCATTCTGATTTTGTGCTTTTTATATAAGGAAACTAGGTCATCCGGGTTAATCCCGTTCTTGTCCACGGGCAAATGATAGGTCCTAATGCCTGAAGATTTGAATATAGGGAGACTGTAAGAATACGATGGATTTTCTATAGCTACTGCATCGCCTGGCTTTAACAGGCATTGGACGACTAAATGCAAAGCTTGCTGTGCACCTGAGGTAATAAGGATTGAGGAAGCATCAGTTCCCTCTATTTTCCTATCATGAATTACATGTTTTGCAATGGTATTTCTTAATATCACATTTCCCTGAGGGTGATCATAGCCCAAGCTCCCGACAAACGATCTGTTTGTTCCAATGCCTCTTAGTGAGTCCCTTGGAAAGAGATCTTCTGACAATTCTCCACTAGCTAAATTGATCAATTTTTGCTCAGCCACTTCTTTTCGGATTTTTTGCGTTATGGGTAAATTGGGCAATATAGAACCAGCCTCAATATATCGATTCCAACTCGGAATCCGTTTCTTCGTAATCCCCCATATATCTTTATTAATGGTTGTTCCGCTACCCCTTTTTCTTTGGATAAGCCCATTAGATTCTAGTTCGTCGTATGCTGACACAACTGTACTGCGGTTAAGGTTATATTCCTTGGCAAGGAGCCTTTCAGACGGAAGTGGTTTATCATGCGGAAAAGTACCATCCGCAATTCCAGCTTCGATAAATTCGGCAAGCTGTTTATAGATCGCTTTCTTGGCATTTCTATCCGGCATCCAGTTCATTTTCCACATTCCCCTTTGTACATTAATCAATGAAGTTGATTGTGTGTTTTCTGTCACGTTCTCATTATAATTTTCTTTACTTGTCTCTATTATGGCACCAAAAACACCTGGAGATAATATTTACTTGCAAATATTAATGAGGATGATATCAATCTAAGTGTTACAGGAAAGTACTTAGGTAGCATCGGAAACGAAGCAGTAAATGAGGGAACAAAGGAGTATTTTGAATTCCTATCATTTCTAAATAGGCAGAAACACTTCGTTTAGTTGAAAAAGAAAAGGAACTATTTTATAACAGTTCCTTGTTCTTTAACTAAAGCACACGTGAGTTCAACAATATATAGTTTTAGCTATTACTTTATAAGCCATTTTTCTTTGAAAGTTGGACTTAATTCACTCCACACATCAAATTTATTTCCATCTAAATCATAAAAAACAAAATTCCTTCCAGCATGTCCTCTGTCTTCAACTTCTCCAACTCTTATCTCTTTTTCTGTAAAATCTCTATGTATAGCTTTTAAGGCATTTAAGCCATTAACTTCAAATGTTAAAGAAAAACGCTCAACACCGTTACTATCAGTAAAATTGGAGCTTTGAATTTCATTAGATTTAACAAGAAATATGCTTTGGTTTGCAAAATCAAGAATTGCTTTATCTTCGTCTTTGTAGCTTAACTCTGCATCTAATTTGTTTACGTACCATTCAGAAGATCGTTCTACATTAGTCACCGGTATATAAATAGTTCCTACCCTTAATAATTTATCGCCCATTCTATCGACCCCTTCCCATATTTCATGGTATATACTTTCTCCTTTTATGTCTCTTTATCCTTCCTCCATTTTTCTTGTATTTTTATTGAACGATACTGCCGCGTTAGTTGAGCATGAGTCGCCCTATTCATATTGAAGTAAAGCCACCGAGTTGAAGAACACATAAAACTTTTTAATAAAAATGAACCAGAAATTATTTATGGTTTATATCATGTAGTAAAATTGCGTCAAAAAAACACCCTCTTACCAAGAGGGTGTATGTTTCTTGCATTCAATTGGTGTATGTTATGGCAAAGAAGCATTAAGAAAGACAAACATAGAAATCATGTCCAATACATTGAAAGAAATGAGAATCTGTGGTAAATTTATATAGATATATGCCAATTTATAATAATGAGCATTATATCCCTATTTTAAATTATACACCATGTTTTTTCGTTTGTCAAATCCATTATTTTAAGGAGTCGTTGCTATGGATTCGGAATTTCAGCAGGAGCAAAAACGAGTGGACAGTGTAATCGAGACAATAACGGAGCGAATCAGCAGATTAGAGGAAGAAACTTCTCGGCGAAGGACCGAACTGGTTACTATACGCAAACACTTTTGGGATGAAGTCAAGGTGAGTGTTGATACTTTCGACGATTATCTTGAGACCATCATCGGCTTGAGACAAGAAGCCCAAGCTCTATCAGTAAACCAAAGCACAGTTAGACATGCATCCAAGAACTTGTCCAACCTGCGACGTTTGCAGGAGGTTCCCTACTTCGGCCGAATCGATTTCATTGAAGATGGAGATTCTACCCAGGAACAAATCTATATTGGAACATCCACACTTACGGATGCAAGTGGCGAAGAATTTCTTATCTATGACTGGAGGGCGCCTGTCTCAAGTGTCTACTATGAGTACCAGACTGGACCGGCCAAGTATGCAACACCTGGGGGCGAAATCAAAGGTATATTGGAGAAAAAGGGGCAATATCTTATCCGTGGCGGCGTTGTCCAATCCATGTTCGATACGAGTCTCACCATTGGTGATGAGATTTTACAACAGGTTCTGGGCAAAGGAACAGACAAACATATGCACAATATAGTAGCTACCATTCAACAGGAACAAAACCGAATCATCCGCCATGATCGTGGGAGACTTCTCATTGTACACGGCGCAGCTGGCAGTGGTAAGACATCGGCCGCCATGCAGCGGATTGCTTTTTTGCTCTACAAATATCGAGATAGTCTGAATGCTGATCAAATTATTCTATTTTCACCTAATGCGATGTTTAACAGTTATGTGTCCAATGTGCTGCCAGAACTTGGAGAAGAGAATATGCAGCAGGTCACATTCCAGGAATACTTGGATCATCGGCTGAGTAAAGAGTTTCAAGTTGAAAATCCCTACGAGCAATTGGAATATGTATTAACTGCTACGAATACCCCTCCCTACAGGTCAAGGGTTGCAAGCATTCGATTCAAAGCATCACCCCTTTTTTTCGAAGCGATTGAATCATATAGGAAGTCGTTAGAGTTATCTGGAATGTTATTCAAGGACATGATTTTCAGAGGACAGCCGATTGTCACCGCTCAACAAATTGCAGAAAGATTTTATAGTAACGACACTTCACTCCGCTTCCATAATAGACTTGAAAAGTTGAAGGATTGGCTAATCAAGAAAATAAATGAAACCCAAAAGGCTGAACTGGATAAACCGTGGGTACTGGAGAAAATCGAGCTGCTTAGCAACGAGGACTATCATAAGGCCCATACCTACTTAGCGAAAAAACGCGGCTTTGAAAGAGAATCAATTGCCGATTATGAGATAGAGCCAGAAGCACTTGCCAGATTGATTGTTCAACAGAAATTGAAGCCGTTACGTAAACGGGTCCAAACATTTGGTTTCATCGACATTAAGGGGATATATAAGCAACTTTTTACTAATTCCCTGCAGATCAAACAGTGGATAGATGGGGAAACACCCACGGAGTGGGCGGAGATTTGTCAAGCGACGCTGGAAATGCTAAATGAAGGTAAACTATCTTACGAAGATGCTACTCCGTTCTTACTTATGAAAGAGCTGATTCAAGGCTTCCAGACGAACGGCTCGATAAAGCACGTACTTGTTGACGAGGCGCAGGATTATTCACCGTTTCAATTCGAGTTTCTAAAACGTTTGTTTCCATCTGCAAGGATGACTGTGCTAGGTGACTTTAATCAGGCGATATTCGCACATGCCAGCGAAATGCTTGATTTTCACACACTGACCGATTTATATGGACAGGATGAAACGGAAGTGATCAACATGACACGCAGCTACCGATCCACAAAACCGATTATCGAATTCACACGCAGACTAATACCTAACGGCGAACGGATTATCCCTTTCGAAAGGGACGGCAAGATGCCTGTTCTGAAACAAATGGTCGATCATGCAGAACTCCACCGCTTCATTACATCCAAAGTCTCAGATTTGCGAATCCTTGGCTATAATAGTATTGCCATAATATGCAAATCTGCTGAGGAAAGTAGAAGTGCATTTGAAGCCCTGTCTAACATCGATGAAATTAAGCTCGTGAAGAACGGCTCAATTGAATATGAAGAAGGTGTTATTGTCATCCCTTCGTATTTATCCAAAGGCATCGAATTCGACGCCGTCATAATTTATGACGCATCCGAGCATGTATACGGCGATGAGAGTCTACGTAGAGTTTTTTACACCGCCTGCACCAGGGCTATGCATTTTTTACAGCTTTACAGTGTAGGTAAACCGAGCCCATTCTTGCGAAACGTTTTGCAGGGAGGCTTCATCCAAGCGTGACGTAGTAGAAATATTAACGATAAAGACTTGATGCGTTACTCCTTCTTTCCATAAATTTGCTAGAAATTAAAAAACGCCCAAAACCCTTATTTATCTGGGTTTCGAGCTATTCATTAATGGTGCCTTATTTGTGTTAAAACAATACATGCGGAGCGTACCTGCAAATAACGAAAGCAAACGTCTTTTATCAGACGTTTGCTTTTTCTTTTTTCCTCTTCATACAGATTCATCTTCGGCTTTTCTCCCAGTTCACGTACGTGCGAATGAGATAAAGATTACATTCGAATCCCATGTACCTTTTTTGCAAGGAGCCATGGGTTTATTGTTTAATTCATAGTTACATGGGTCAGAACGGGTATTGATCATTATGGTTGGTGAAGAAGGTCGATGAACTATGGTGCCAAAAAGCCAATTCGTTAGTCTGACTCCAATGACCGCGGTGCATCACAGACCGTCGCACCCAATATGGGTAGCATTCCTTTATTTACTGATGAACGGAGGTACTTCTCAATAACTACCAACTGAATCTAATCTCTTTTAAGGCTCAGCCTTTTTTGAAATAAGTTCTTCTGGGTCTTTTTTGTTATGGGCAATTATGAAATTTGAGTGTTTTTTAATTTTCACGGGAGTTTAAAAGAACGGCATAAACAAGCCAAGAACTTTCACTTATGTTTCCCTAGATGAGTATCTTATTGTTGATGCCATTTTAATTAAACGGAGGGAACAACATGGGATACTTTGTTACAGTGGAACCTGGTGTGAAAATATATGTAGAGGATGTAAACCCGGAGGGAAATAAAACAATTCTATTTATACATGGTTGGCCATTAAACCATAAGCAGTTTGAATATCAGTTTAATGTTCTTCCAGCAATGGGATATCGATGTATAGGCATTGATTGGAGGGGTTACGGTAATTCGGATAAACCATTCAATGGCTATAATTTTGACAGGTTGGCAGATGATATCCATGCTGTGATTGAGGCATTGCAGTTAAAAGATATCACACTAGCAGGACACTCCACAGGCGGGGCAATCTCGATTCGATATATGGCGCGATATCAAGGTTATGAAGTAACCAAACTTGTCCTTATAGACGCTCAATCTCCTTATAGCGTTCAAGAAGAAGTTGCAAATAACTTCATTACAGGAACACTAAATGATCGCCCCAAAATGTTGCAGGGATTAACGGATCTCTTCTTCTTCCAGTATCTCACTGCCCCCTTATCGGATTGGTTTTTTCAACTAGGATTACAAGCAGCCGGTTGGTCGACTGCTGCAGTCATGATGTCACTAAGAGACGAGAACGTCTACTATGATCTTGACAAAATACTAGTACCTACACTGATTATTCACGGAATACATGATAAAATTGTTCCGTTTGATAAAGCACAGGAAACAAATAAGCTAATAAAAAATTCACTGCTTGTTCCATTTCAATACAGCGGTCATGGTCCTTTCTGGGAAGAACGTGACAAGTTTAACCAGCTTTTAATACAATTTATTGGCTGATAGTGCACTTCAACTAACGGATAACGATATTTTTTTACCGCTCTTCTTATGGGCGGTTTTCCTTTGGTAAAAAATCAACAATAAACGAGAACTGAGCCAATTATTTAATCTTTCAAATTCTCTCTTCCTCTTTATACAAATTGGTAAACCTTTGAAGTTATCTCAGTATTTTCGCCTCTTTAATTGCGTAATTTTTTTATAAAAGTGTAACGATCCTCAGTTACAAAACTACAATCCGGGACTAAAGTGGCCTTTCGAAGCTTTATAGCAAGTTTATTTAAAATTGGCGTAACCTCAGCACGTTTACTCTCATCAATGGCATATTCTAAGCCATATTGATAAATATCCTGTCTTATTTCATTCATCCAGACAATAGTGCCCTGTAGCTTAATAGTTTCTCCAAATAAGTAAGTCTCAAATTCAAGAATGATATTAGGATTTACTGTAAGCTTTAAATCTGTTAAAAAGCGAAGACCAACTAATCCAATATCATCGATTAATACTACTGTTTTTCCTAGGTCTACCGTACGGCCATTGATTCTTGTAAGAGTCATTGAACCACTGAGCGGAAAATGAAGAGGGACTCTGAAAAATTTTCTATTTTCCTCAAATGTTTGATTTTCTAATTTGTGAGCATCCGGTAAATCAATTGTCCCAATCTTTAATAGTTCTTCAAATTCAGGGGCAGGTAGAGGTTTTGAAAATAAATATCCCTGAACAATCTTACATCCCATTTGCTTTAAAATATTGTATTGCTCAAAAGTTTCTACTCCTTCAGCTACAACGCTCATCTTCAGGCTTTCTGCAAGTGTAATCATGGTTTGAGTGATCAAGTTCGATTCATTCTCTTCATCGGGATTTAAATGGGTTATAAAAGAACGATCAATCTTCAAAGTATTGATATACTTATTAAACCTGGTTAAATAAGAAAGCGATGAGTAGCCTGTACCAAAGTCATCTAAGGAAATAGATATTCCTGTTTTAATGAGATCATTTAAAGTCGTCAACACAATTTTCTCATTTTCTAACATAGAAGTCTCAGTAATTTCTATTTCGATAAACTCAGAATCAAGTTTCGTGTCCCTCAAAATTTGCTGAAAGTTACTTACAAGGTTTTTGTCTAGAAATCGCTTTGCTGATAAATTCACAGAAATAGGTATTTGTGGTAACCCCATATCTTGCCAAGCTTTAATTTGCTTGGCTACCTTCCAATTCATTTTAATTCCCACTTCTGCTATTAACCCATGTTCTTCAATAATCGGAAGGAACTCATTTGGAGATAGTATTCCCCATTCCGGATGATTCCATCTAATTAACGCTTCTGCACCTACTATCTCATTATTCTCTGTGCTTACCTTTGGCTGAAAGTAGTACTCTAATTGATCACTTTCAAGTGCTAAACGGATGTCAGACCCTAACTTAAAAGCCCTAAATGTTCGAATATCCATTGTTGAAGAATATACTTTAAAAGTATTTTTCCCTTCTCGTTTTGCATTATGTAGGGCTGCATCTGCATTTTTCATGAGGGAGATTGTATCCTCACCATCTGTCGGGAAAAGACTGATTCCAATGCTTGTTGTCATGAATAGGCTATATGTATCGATGATAAATTGATTTTCCATTGAACTAATAATTTGATTTGCTATGTCAATTATCATGTTAATAGTTTTACAGTTAGGAGAAATAATTGCATACTCATCTCCGCTAATCCTAAACAGTTGATGTTCATCTCCAAGTACTATCTGAAGGCGTTTAGAAATAGCTATCAATAACTCATCCCCAACATGATGACCGAGTGTATCATTTGTATATTTAAATCTATCTAAATCAAGATACATAATTGCCAGCTTCTGATTCAGCGTTTTAGCAATTACTAATTCCTTTTTCATGGTTTCTTCAAAGGACTTTCGATTTGGTAACTCTGTCAATTGATCATAATAGGCAAGAAAATTGATTTGCTCCCAAGATTTTTCTCTCTCTGTAATATCTATAATTGTACCCAAAATTATCGGTTCTCGGTCTATATAAATTAATTTGGAATGTGATTCGACTCTTATCTCAGACCCGTCTTGACGAATTACACGGCAATAATATGTGATTCCTTCTTCTCCGGCTTTTAACGAATCAAAGGTGGATTGGAGTTCATTAATGTCTTCAGGGTGAACAAAATTATTAATATTGAAGTTGGTGTCGCAGTACTTAGTTCCGAGTAGTTTATGATAGTATGGATTACCATATAGGAGATGGTTATCCTTTAAGATATAGACACCTACTAATGCTTCTTCCACAATAGCTCTAAATTTTAACTCAGACTCCAGTAAACTATTTTCAATTTTTCGAGCTTCAGATTTATCTTTTATAATTCCGAAAACACCCGTTACTTTACCCTCTACAATAGCAGGAATCAATATAATATGAATCGGTATGCTATTTCCGTTGTTATGTATAAAGAAAGAATCCATACTTGTTGGTTCTCCGTTAAGAACTTTCAAGAAATTGTTCTGATAATTATCCTGTTCATGCTTTAGTAAATACTTGATAAATGGGGTTGCCGAAACTTCATCAACCGAATAACCAATCACTTTGGACAGGTTTTGATTTGCTTTAGCAATCATACTTTCTCTATCTAAATAAAGGGTTATGTCCGGGTTATGCTCAAACAAGGAACGGTATAAAGTATCTTTATCTATATGTTTAATCATGGAAGAAATCCCCCCTTTTTTAATTATAAAGACCTGTATTAATACAAATAAGTTATGATGATACTATGATATTACCATAAATAACTAAAAAGTAATTTCGCCAAAAATTAAAAGGTTAATTCGAAGATCTTATCAAAAGCTACACGGGAATGAGATACCTTATATGTACTTATTCTGCCAATATATAAATTGTTGTTCATACGAATAGTTTTAATCCGTAAACTGGATGATTCGAATGGAAAGGATCTCGTTATTCAAGGACTTGATACTAATTCTGAGAAAGTATTCGCTTTTACTAAGGAGTTAGACATTCCTGTTGTTGGCGGAAGTGATTCACAGCATTTCTTACAATATGGAAGTGTTTATAATTAGCTCAAAAAAGACTTAAGCTTAATCGCTTCAAGTCCTTTTTTAGTTTTGAGGTTAAAATGGATATTTTTGGTATAATGCAATTGAAGAAGTGGATATGAACGATACTATTGTGATTATCCAGAAAAAGAAAGATGGGGGGATAAAGTGCTATTCTTATGGTCGCTTTCATTTGTCGTTTCAATTGTTGCTTTAATTGTGGGGGTTGCAAAAAAGTCGTGGATATATTTATTAATTAGTACAATTACGTTCTTACCGATAGCATATTATTTTTCAGGAGCAAATAATACCTGGAAATATGTTGGCTTGACTCCAATTGTTCTACTTGTTCTAACAATATTCATTTGGCTCTTCAATAAGAAAAAAATTGATGCAGATATATAAATCCAAAGATAATATAAAAATTTTATAAAGCTCGTATCTACGGCATTCTGTTCGAAGATTTGAAAACTCGGACTACAAAGTGATGATAACTGAACCAAATTCGTCCTAATCCAACGAATAATCCGATCCAAGTTTAGGCGCTGTACTGTTAAAAAATCAAATGAGCTGCGTCTACTTCCTTATTGTCTTTTTTTGACTGTCGGTAATTTTATTTTCATGGGAGTTATATAGGGTTCCGTCCAGAAAACGCGAAGAGAGTTATGAATATCTAATGTAAAAAGCCGGATTCCAGTAGTTATGGAATCCGGCTTTTATGATGGCTTTTATTTCAACTCGTTTTTCAATTATCGCGTAAATGTTAGCTTAAAAAACCCCCGCAATTTAATAAATTAGACAAATGAGATCATTATTTACTTTTGTTCAATGGAACAACCAATTCGAGTTCTTTTATTTCTTCACTAATGCCTTCACTGTTTGTATGACTTGGTTTGAGTGTAAATGATTGTGGTATTGGATCCATCGGTGGAAGTGTCAGAATCATATGATGACCATAGTTCCCAGCCGCCATACCTGATTGTAGTTTTAGTTTATCGTATACACGACCGTTATCATCAACTACGGATACATCGAACCACGGCCATGTATCATTTTCATCCATTTCAGTAGGGTAATCAATCGTTAGATCCATTCTTGTTGATAGCGATGTAAATATTACTTTATCGGCTGTTACACTATACATCCCATCAACAGTTGCCTTTTTAACAGCTGGATAAAACTCTGCGATGTCACCAGATACTTTTTTTAGTGGGAAATCAACTGCCCACTCCCCCTCGTAGCCAAATAAATCTTTTCCATGTAAAGCAACCTCAATTTCATCACCGTATTCATCATAATCTGAAAAAGTATATTGATGATGCTCAATGATTGTTTTCGAATCTATCTCATCTTGCCCTGTACTACCACTCGCCGGTTCGATTGGTTGACCATTAATCGTTATATAATTACTACCGACAGTTTCTTCTTTAAGCGAAAGATCTTTTTCCCCAGTGTAGATTACCGATACCATTAACCGATTGCCATCGTAAGCAACTTCCTTCACTGTCATAGTTAAGCCATTTTGACTGTCTTGTCTATTGATTACTGTTGCAAGTTGATCATGCTCAATTTTATCAGCTGCAATATCTCTAAAATCCTTATAAATTGGTTTAAGTAGAGGAATATTGGACAATGCCTCCGCCATGCCAGTGGAAACGAATCCAGAACTAAGTAGAGACATACATAATGCACACGCAACCCCAAGTGTTAGTTTTGTTTTTCTTCCTATTTTTCTTTTTTTCTTAGCTTGAAAGATTGCAGCTTTCTCCCTTGCTACCAACTTCTCAACAGGAACATTTATATTGTCGATAGATCGACTGAATTTTTCTCTATTCATGACATGTAGCCCTCCTTCAAAATTGGTCTTAGAGCTTTTTTCGCTCTATTCAAATGCGATTTCACAGTTCCTTCGGGATACTTCATTATGGTGGCAATTTCTTTAATAGAAAGATCGTGATAATACCTCAATAAAATAATGGTCTTTACAGTTGGATTTAAGAATTTAAAGGCTTCTGATAAATCCAATGAATGTGGGATAAAATCGCCATTTTCGGAAGCTAACAATTCGGCAAAGATTTCCTCGTCGTCTGTAGTAAAATGGCGGGACTCTTTTCGAATAAAATCTATAGATTTAAAAACTAAAATTTTGGTAATCCAACTTGAGAAGCTTTCAGGTTTGTGTAGTGTCTTTATTGAAATATAGGCTGTGTAAATCGTTTCTTGATAGATATCAAGAGCATCCTGTTCATTTCTCACGTATGCATAGGCTGTCCGATACAACTTTTGTCTAACAGAACCAATTAGTTGTTCAAATGCTTCATCTTCCCCTTTTTTTGCTTTTTGCACTAATTTTACAATATCCATTTTGGCTCTCCTCTCCGTTACGTATTAAAGTCGAATGAGGAAGTAAATTGGTTGCAAAAAAAGTAAATAAGCAACATTTCTACTTCGATTTATTTTTAGGTTACATAAAATGCAACCATTTTCTATAAATGGCCGTACACGCTTTTCTTTAAAACACTCATAATATATTGACCATATTTTGTAGTACAATGTCGGTTTTGAGGAAAGCTAAAAATACCTTTACCAAGTGATGTTTTTATTTTCCTTATATAATTATTCTGTATGTCATTTCAATAAGAAACGAGTACTGTTTTATTATCTCTCCGTTAGTTGAATAGATCTGGAGTTTTTTTATCTATGCCCCTTCTCCCAGGAAGGATAGTAATTAGAATAATCCCCCATAGGCCGCATAAATTTCTCTCCAAAAAGAAAACATTTGAAATGTAGCAATAGCACCGTAAATAGACAATGCAATTTTTCCAAAGAGACCATTCTTTTCTTACAGTATAGGAAAACCTATAATGGAAATAACGAATTTTTCGGAGGAGAGTGACAGAAATTGACTACAATAGAAAAAAAAACAGATTCTAAGAAAATTGCAAACTGGTCGCTCGGCATAATGGGTATGGGTTTCTTGGCTACCATGCCGATTAATGATTCTATAACTGGAAAGTTGTTGCAGGGAGGATTTGAAGCAGGTCTTATAGGAGGTTTAGCCGATTGGTTTGCAGTAACTGCGTTATTTAGACATCCACTAAATATAAAGATTCCCCACACAGCACTCTTACCTAAAAACCGCGAACGGATCATTCAATCAATTTTACACGTATTAGAGAATGATTGGCTCACGAAAGAAAGTATAGTTAATAAAATTAATCACGTCCAAATTGCCCATTTACTATTAGACAAAGTAGAAACGGAACTTCAAAGTAATGAAATGAAAAGACAGCTTCAAAAAGCCATTATTTATTTATCTAGTAATTTGGATTTAAACCCCTTCAAGCCTCAATTGGAAATGTGGGCAAAAGACCTTGTGAATGACATCAAGGCAGAATACGTGGTCCAAAAAGCCATTGATAAAGCATTAGAGAATCAAATGGATGAAAAAATATATACAATGTCCCTTAAAGTATTAGATAGCAAATTATCTGACCAAAAGACTAGAGATAACATTACTAAATTGATCATAAACGCAATCGAAAAAAATTCAGAAAACAAAATTTTTGGGTTTGCCTTAAAATCTTTTAAGACTACGGTCAGTGGAAAAATGACAGATATCACCAATGGATTGATCACTGAGCTATTAATAGACTTAAATAGTGAAACCAGTGAAAATCGTAAAAAAATCATTGGTTATATCCGAACCGAAATGGAACAAATTAAAAACAACGAGTCCGTTATTCAACAAATCGAAGCCATTAAACAGAGTTCTGTAAATGAATATGACATGAAGCCATTATTTGAAACGTTAAATAAACGTATCCAAAACATTTTGTTGGCTTACGTTCAACAAGAAAATTTCATAGAGGACATACTCTCACCAATTATTAATAAAGGAATTGCCAAATTGAAAGAACACCCGACCGCCCTATCGAAATTAGATGCGTGGATAAAGGGGGAAATTCTTGATATTATCGAAAAAAATCACCAAAAAATCGGGCAATTAGTGAAAGATAATTTGGATAAGATGACAAACGATGAAATTACAGTCTTGCTTGAAAACAAAATAGGAAACGACATCACTTGGATCCGTGTAAATGGGGCATTATGCGGCAGCTTAATTGGACTAGCCTTAACTGGAATCAAATTAATCACAGGATAAATTTTGTCTCCAAATTCAGGGTTTTTCAGAAGTGTTCCAATACAAGAAAGAAAATGGCCTATTTAATACTGACGTGTTCAGTTATCTAGTACAAAAAAGTAAAATCAAACAAACAAGCTGAGCCCAAATTTGCAATGAATTGGGCTCAGCTTGTTTTCTTCGATGAAAATGTATGAACACATCAATGAATCAAGGTAATTAAAGAGTTACGTTTTCTGTTAGGCATCATTGTTTGTCCTTTATTATCTGATTCAAGTTCTTTCAGTTGTTTATTTAACATCTTCCCCACAAAATCATCTTTCTCGTTTCTTCCATACGGCAGTTGAAAAGATGGATACTTCTTTCTTCCCTCCACATGTGCCATCTACGAAGGTATTTTTATTATTAATTGCTTTTATTGAAAACAACTCTAAATATTTTTTGCGAATTAGGAAAGAATAAATTTGTCATGATTTAAAAAGCAATTTTCACGTATTAATCATCACTACTTTTAGAAATAGCCATTGAAAGGCGGTCTTATATACCATGGGTAAAGTAAAAGTTAAACTATGGACAAACCAATATTTAATTATTATATTATTGTCTTTAGTAATGTTCGCTGCTTTTTATATGATTACGGCAGGTTTCCCTATTTTTGTATCAACCATTAGTGATAACCCTGCGATTGCAGGAATCATGACCACAACCTTAATGTCAGCATCACTAATTACTCGCTTCTTTGCAAGTGTAATTATCCAAAAAGTGAATATGAAATTGCTCCTCATTATTTCCCTTCTTTATTTTTTGGGCACAATCGGGCTTACTTTTGTAAACGACTCAGTTGGATTTTTAATATTCATTAGAGCACTACAAGGTATTGGATTTTGTATGCTATCGAGTTTAGTCTTTACGATATCAAGTAATATTGTTCCTAAATCTCGGTTAGGTGAGGGAATCGTTTTTTTCGCGATGTCTACAAGTGTTGGGACGACAATCGGGCCACTAATCGCTATTTCTTATCTTACAAATTATTCATTCCAATCGATGATGATGTTAACTCTGGGTCTTATGTTTTTTTCGTTGGTGTGTAGTTTTTTCACAAAAAATACGGTTAAAAAAGAAAAGGAAAGTCCACAGGCGACAAATAAAGAACCTTTCTATAAGTACATGTTCGACAAGCGTGTCCTTCTTCCATGTATTTTGGTAGCGTTCAATTATATGGCACTTGCAGGAACTGTCAACTTTATGGGGGCGTTTGGTAAAGAGATCAATGTTGGCGCAAGAATTTCACAGTTTTTTATCGCACAAGGAATTGCAATGATATTAGTTCGTTCTTTCTCTGGTAAAATATTTGATAAATTCGGTCATAGAATTCTTATTATTCCGGGTGCCATTTCAGGGGCCGTAGGTTTGATCTTATTAGGCTTCTCAACTAGTATGTGGATGGTTCTCGTTTCAGGGGTATTATTCGGAATCGCTTTTGCCGTGCTCCATCCAATTATCCAAGCTTGGGCATTGACTCTTGTTCCACCCGAGAAAAAAGCAACAGCCAATTCTATGCTTCTTATTTTTATAGATTTTGGTTTAGCCATTGGATCAGTAGGACTTGGATTCTTAGCAAAAAGCGTTGGGTACGGCATGACTTTTAGTTATTCCGCAGCTTTTATGATTATTATTTTGTTATTGTATCTAATTGGGAGCAAGAAAACGGCGACATTAGAAGCTAATAAGGAAAAATCATCCTGAACGGATCATACTAGCATACGAACGGGATAAACTTTAACAAACTGGGTCTGTACCATGTAACATTGACTTTTGGGACAGCCCCTACTTTACTAAAGCATACGTCAGTTAATTTCATCGAAAATAACCTTTACCTTCACATGATATATCTCTTTCACTTCCACCTTGACATATCGATAAATCTAGATATACAATAACGCACATGGAACCTATTGATGTATTCAAAGCGTTATCTAACGAAACAAGGCTCAATATCCTAGAGTGGTTAAAGGAACCCGAGAAGCATTTCCCAAAACAAGGTGCTCACCTGCCAAAGGAGGTAAGTTACAAAGGCGGAGTATGTGTTGGGGATATTCAAGAAAAAGCCAAAGTTTCTCAATCTACCGTTTCTAGCTACTTAAACATGATGCAAAGAGCTGGACTACTTGAATCAATTCGACATGGACAATGGACTTACTACAGGCGTAATGAAGAATTTATTCTACAGTTAGCTAAATATTTTAAAACAGAGATCTAATTTATGTTGATTTCTGTTTTTTTTATCTTATTACATCTACATTTCTAGATATATAATTATATACAAAAAAGGAGATCTTATCTATGCGCTATGTATTCTATTTACTAGCACTATTAGCTGGAGCAGCACTTAGCTTTGAAGGAGCTATCTATGCTGAACTAGGAAAAACAATTGGACAAATAGAAACAAGTTTTTATAACTTCTTTATGGGCTCGATAATCATGGGGCTCCTGTGGCTCTTTTTCGGAAAAGGAGATCTTTCCTATACACTTAAAGCACCTAAATGGTCATTACTTGGAGGTATCTTGGGTGTTGTTTATTTAACCTCCATTGTTGTAAGTGTGCCTTACGTTGGTGTTGGCATAACAATGGTTGCTGTAATTCTCGGGCAATTAGTAATGAGTATGGTTATTGAACATTTTGGATGGCTAGGAAGTAAGAAAACTAAGATTAATAAAGAAAAGATTTTAGCAGTTCTTTCAATGATTATCGCACTGATATTAATAAACTAGGAGGTCTATAATCGTGGGCTTATTTATTATTTTATTCACATTGATTGGCGGTATCACATTAAGCGCACAATCCTCTATTAATGGTACATTTAGTCGAAAAGCTGGAACAATCGAAACAACATTTCTAACCTTTCTCACTGGAACAATGTTTCTTTCCATTTTCATGTTATTTTTTGGCAGTGGAAATGTACTTGCACTTGTAGAAGCACCTAAATGGCAATTAAGTGCAGCCTTTTTGGGTACTATGTATTTACTTCTGACTGTCATGGCAGTTCCTAAAATTGGGGTTATTGCCACTAGTATTGCTGGTATAGCTGGTCAACTTGTGATTGGTGTAATTATTGATCACTTTGGATGGTTCAATAGTTTAGTCATAGAAATTGATATTAAACGTGCCTTCGCATTACTATTTATGATTATTTCTCTTTATTTTATTTATAAAGGAAATAAACGCTCAAGCGAAGAAACTGACTGACTGTAAAATTATTCAAAATGCAGTTGATGTCATCCCAAAAATGAAAAGGATTATTGGTTAGAAAGAGTTTTATCTAATCTAGCCAATTGGCTACCTGTTTTGGTGTACCTCAAATATGTTGTCCTTACGGATATCTATTTGGGGTTTTTCAATTTTGATTGCGATTTTTAAAACCTCTTATTGAAATATCCTGCTTCGTTAATTGAATAAAAAAAGCTGTCTAAGCAGCCGGATAATCTTCAAGTAAAGACCCGTTAGTGATTAATAAAATAATATTAGATGTTAACTTTTTTAGATTTGAAGAACCTTACTATTTTTATAATTATCCCACTAATGAAGAAAACTAGAGCATTAGCCAAAAGGACCAATGCGATAAATGCAGCTGCGAATGCAGAACCTTCGTGAGTATCAGAGGGATCGACAACTCTGGAAATTTTTAAAAATACTGCCCCTATAGTAAACCCCAAAATTGGAACAAGTACAGCCATAATGATTCCAGATATCCATAAAGGCATTTTATTATTCTTGTGTAAGTAGATAGCTGTCCCATCAAAAAGTAATATCAATAACAAAAGAATTAACCAAACTAAACCATCTCCACTCACTTATCCCACCACTTTGCATAGTTTTTTTCAATAAATTCCTAAATTTATAACACAACCCTTGATGACCTTTTACTTCAACATATTATCTCTTTACTTAAAACGTTCAAACCAAGCAGAAGTTCCAATTTTCAGTGAACTTTCCATTTGAAATTGGGAAAATCCATTTCTGCTAATTGAACTAAACGGCACCAGCCTTGCCTTTACTTTAAGAAAGAATGGAGTTGGTTCCTGATTTCAACTTTCGACTCAATATATTCATTCTGAAGGCAAAGCCTTTTTCAAAAAATTTCCGAGTCTCTTTTGTTATGCAGTTTATAGACTTTGAGTGTTTTTATTTTTCATGGGAGTTCAATAAGCTTATTCATCAAACTTCTTGTAATTATAGTAAGTTTTTTCGTCATGAATCTTTATTTCTCTTCCCTCAATTATTAATGTATCGTCATTTTCCCATTCAATTACCATGGACGCTTCTGAAGGATATCTCCAGTAGATGGTTTTATCGTTAAATTCATTCCCTTTATCATTTAAAGACGTTATCGAGATCCTGTCTTGATTGCTATTAGTGGCATCTCCTAAGATTAAGTGATATTCAGCCTTATATTTACTTTTTGGCGAAATAAAGGTTTCTTGTAACTCACCTTTCCCATCCAACTCGGTTAATCGGGTATCGAATAAATTTTGCCCGATGAAATATACGACAACTCCAATAACAATAAATAATCCCAATACATAATAGATAATTTTTTGCCAATCTTTCATAAAGCACCACCCTACCCAAATTAATTTTCAACCTATTTTATAATCAAGTTCATTTCCTTAACTAACAACCACGTCGGTCCAATAAGATGTAGCTCCTTGTTCTGAAAATGAACTCAATCACTTATTTTAATCTAAAGTAAATTATCTTTGGATCTCCTTCGTCTAAATTTTCAACAATTCCACTTTGTATAAATCCATTTGCTATAAATACTTCATGCATTCTTTTATTTGATTGATTGGTTGAAGAGAATATTTTCTTAGTTGACGATATGCTTATAAAATACTCCATAAGGAAGGTTGCATAACCTTTTCGCCTTTCAGTCGGTTTGACTATTATTAGGGATATAAAACTACAATCAAAGAAATGATTATTGAAAATCAAAAACCCTACAATATTGAACTCGTTTTTAACAACTATACATCTTTCTTCTTCAATAGCTTTTTTTATGTATTTCCGCCTGCTATCACTACCAATTACTTCCCTATCAATATTCACTATTTCATCTAAATCGTTTAATTGAGATTTAACCACATATTCCATATTAAAGTTCTCCTTATTGAAATTCGACTTTTTTAAAACTGCCCTTTAGTGAAAAAGCGTTTCCACTTATTGTAGAAACGCCACGTTATTTGAAGAAGGTTTAATACTTAATCACTCATAGGTAAAACGGTTCCATTGCTTCCTACAGTTTTTTAGTCAACGGAAATAAAACACAATCTTTAATTGTATCACTGTCAGTTAGTACCATTAACAAGCGTTCAATGCCAAATCCCCAACCAGAAATGGGCGGCATCCCATATTCCATAGCTGTTAGATAATCTTCATCCATCTCCATAGCTTCTGAATCTCCATTGCTCTTAAGAAGAGCTTGAATCTCTAGCCTTCTTCTTTGTTCAATTGGGTCAACCAGTTCGGAATAGGCATTTATAATTTCCACTCCATTTACCACCAATTGGAACCGATCTGTAAGTGTAGGGTTATCATCATTAGCTCTAGCTAGTGGAGATAAATCGATCGGGTGCTCGATTAAAAATGTTGGTTTTATAAGTTGAGGCCGACACATTTTTTTGTAAAGAAGATCAATGAAATTTCCTCTCCCTAATGATTCAATATCCACTTGTTCTAGGTCTATATTTCTTCTCCTCGTTTCTTGGTATAGATCTTCCACATCAGGATAAAGGTCTATATCAATCCCTGTTTCTTTTATAATTAAATTCCTGAAGGAGACAACGTTCCATTCTAGTGAAAAATCTATCGTTTGACCCTTTAACGTGATTTTAGTTGTATTAAAGGTTTGTTCCAGAACAAACAGAATCATTTCACGCATTAATTTCATTGTATCCTCATAATTCCAGTATGCTGCATATCCTTCAACCATTGTAAACTCTTGAAGATGCTGAGGGCTGACTCCTTCATTCCTAAAACTCTTTGCAAATTCAAATACTTTGGTAAAACCACCTACAATTAATCTTTTTAAATAGGTTTCCGGGGCAATTCTTAAGTTTAATTCAGCATTAAACGAGTTATGATAGGTGCTAAAAGGTTTAGCAATTGCACCCGAGGAAGTATGTTGTAATATTGGCGTTTCCACCTCCAAGAAGTTTTGATCCTCAAAGAATCTGCGAATGGCACGTACCATTTTTGTCCTTGCTAATAACCTGCTTTGTGTGTCTTTTGTCATTATTAAATCTAAATAGCGCTGTCTATATCGAAGGTCGACGTTGCTTAATCCGTGCCACTTTTCTGGAAGAGTACGTAATGCCTTCCCAAGAAACACATAGCTTTCGATACGCAGTGTTTTCTCGTTCGTTTTAGTCTTATACATACGTCCTTCTACTCCAATAAAATCACCAATGTCCAATAAATCATGAAATTGTTGAAACAACATCTCTCCGATTTCTTCTTTGTTTAAAAGAAGCTGTAAGGTTCCCTCTATGTTTGATAACGTAATGAAGCTGAACTTGCTGAAGCTTCTAATGCTTATTATTCTTCCAGCAACCCGGACACCAGAGGTACCATCTTCAAGCAAAGACGCTGCATATAGTTCATAATTTATTGAGAATCTTTCTGGGTAAACTTGAATTCCTCGAGATCTTAAAGTCTCCATTTTTTCTACCCTTAGAGCAGTTTGTTCATTACTCATTCTTGTTCACTCCCGTTTTCATTTTAATTTATGGGTCTTGAAAATATAAATTGATACGATTTAGACAACAAAAAAACCCTCACCCCCAAGATTCTTCATCTTGAGGGCGAGAGTTATTAGCTTCGCGGTACCACCTCAGTTTATTGATATGTTTCCATATCAACCTCTTCGGGTACGGCAATTTGAATAAAATTGATTATACCCTATCTCTTTAACGAGAGATCCCGTCGCAGTATCACTAAAATTACCATCTTAGATCCGTGCGAAGCTCCAAGTCTTTTTTCATTAAGAACATTATTACTCCTTTTCCACCTACCAGGAGCTCTCTGGAAATAATTAATCAAAATTACTCTTCTCTTCTTAGCCTTATATTATATTTTTAATATTATGTTTATATTAGCCAAATTCAGACTTTAAGTCAATCGCTTATCATCTTTCCTATCATTCTATAAATCACTCTATTTACACAGCTTTTACTTTCGCTTCATAATACCTATACAATTCTCCCGTAAACTGATAAAGGAATAATTTAACTGGGGAGGAATAATGAGTAATGAATAAGAAATTTATGGTACCGATTGCTTTGATGAGTAGTTTAACATTTTCGACATTAATCAGTTCACCCACCGAATTATTGTCGGGCGGACAAACACATGTGGAGGCTGCAACAGTCTCTCCTATCCTGATTACGGAACTGTTGCCGAACAGCAACAATGTAGCCGATTCGTCAACGGATGCTTATGAGTTCATCGAACTTTATAACAATAGCACCCAAACGATTGATTTGAAGAATTACAAGTTGGTCTACGGATATCCAGATGGAAAAATGGTAGATTGGACATTTAAAGAAGACAAAGCGATTGCTCCAGGCGAGACTCTCGTCATATGGGTTAAAAATAAAGAAAATACGAATCTGACACTTGCCGATTTCAATACAGAATTTAATACCCAGCTATCTGACAGCCAGTTTACTTATATCGAGTCGGACGGAATGGCAAACACTGCGGAGCGAACGTTATCGGTCGCGGATACGTCCAACAATATTTTCACGTCAGCTACTTATGTTAAAACGGATGTTGGCGTGAATAAAGGCATTCAATACAAAGTTGGGCAAGATGGGAAAACGATGGACATCCTAACATCCTCAGAATCCCCGACTCCTGGTGTATTGATCGATGGACAAGCTCCTGCCACTCCAATTGATGAGGATAAAGTAGCACCTGTCATTGCACATCAAGCAATTGAAAAAGTAGTAGCTGGTGAAAATTTCAACATTAAGGCCGTTGTAACGGATGAGACAAAACTCGAAAACGTGAAATTGGCATATAAATTGACCGAAGACGGCAGCTGGCTTGAAAAAGATATGATCGCTTCAATAGAAGAAAATACATTTGAAGTCCACATTGACCAAGCTGAATTGCTGACGAACAAAGTAACCTACCGCATAGAAGCATTCGATGGACAAAATACAGCCATGACGGAAGAATACGAAGTGGTTATTGAAGGTATGGTCTATGATCCACAATCTGTTCCTGCTCTTCTTGTGACCGAACTAGTACCGGACTCGACGAATGTCGGTTCACTCGATGGCTATGAATTTATAGAAGTATATAACAACTCTACAGAAGCCATTAACTTGAAAGACTACAAGATTCGTTACCGCTACCCAGCGGAAGGCCCGGAAGCAGACTTGATATGGAAAGCCGATAAAGAGGATATCATCCTACCTAGCGGCAAGACCATCGTTTACTGGATCAAAAATGCGGATAATCAAGAAAAGACGGTTGCTGATTTCAACCAATTTTACAAGGTAAATCTGGTGAAAAATGTAGACATCACCGAAATCCAATCGGGTGGTATGGCCAACTCGAGTCATCGTGGTCTAGCCATCGCAACCAATACTGGCATTGATATGTCAGCCGCTTACTATTACGACCAACCGGATGTGGATGACACGGTTGCGAACAAAGGCATCTTATACACATTTCCTTCTGATGGAAAATCAGTTGTCATGAAAAAATACAGCTATGGCATAGAAAATGCAACACCAGGAAGCCTGTCTTCAATTCAGATACCAAAAGCCAAGGTCAAGGTGAATGAGGATCACGCGGCACCTTCACTTACCGATTTAACGGAAGCCATTCCGACGTCGGGGTACGAGAATCTGGATCTTTCATTCGATGTAACGGATGAGGCCATGGTTAAAACGGTGCGTCTTTTCTACAGAACGAATGAAACCGAAGAATACCGAATGGTCGATTTAACCAAAACCTATGATTCAACGGTTTATACTCATACGGTTCCATCTCCAGACCTAATCGGTAAAGAGAAATTGAGTTATTACGTTCAAGCATCCGACGGCATCAATGAAGTCACGTCGAAGGTTAAAGACATCGAAATCTTGTCCGATGACTCAGTGATGACAGGATTGAACGTGGAGGATGGCTCCTATTTAAGTAAAACGGTCTTGTTGAAAGCCTATGGCAAGGATTCCAAGCTGTTGATCGATCAGAAGGACGTCACAGCCGAAACAAAACCGGCACTACCAACACAGGCGTATTTCGCCTTTGATGCAAAAAATGTTAATCTTTACTTTAAAAACGGGGTCACGATCGGAGATGAAACGCTTCACATTTTCGATGACACAATCAACACCTACACGACCCTGACCATCCCTGTGAACCCGAATCACTTCACACAAGGACTAGATACCAAAATTTCGATTCGTGCAGGCACAAAAGTATCTCCTTTCGATACGGATTCTGAAGAAAATCGCGATGATTTTTATGTCAAGAATGTACGACTTGTCTTGGCGGATGGCACCACTCTTTATGATCCATCATACAACGATATCGAAAAAGAGCTTTCTGTCGGAGACGGCGCAAGTGCCAAGCCGGTAATCGATTTCAGTTTCCATTTGCCAGACGAGAAATTTACAGCCAAAGCGTTCACTTGGGACACGACGAGCGTGAATGAAGGTACGCATACGGTTGAAGCGCAGGATGCAGAAAATACAAAAGCTGAAGTCATTGTCGATAATAGTGCACCAATCATTACCCCTTCGATTGAAGAAGGAAAAGAATATAAGGGATCATTTACGATTCAAGCGGAGGTTGAGGACAAATACTCTTCAGTTGAAAGCCTAACAGCTTTGCTAGATGGGAAAGAAATCACATTGCCCTTTGAAACGTCTTCCGCAAAATTGACGCCGGGTGAACACACGGTATCATTCACGGCAAAAGATGTTGCTTTGAACGAAGTCCAAAAAGACATACACTTTACCGTAATGGAAGAAAAACCATACACACCGGAAATCATATCACCAGTAGACGGGGCGGAAAACGTCAACCCGAACAATACGAAATTGCAAGTGAAAGTGACGGATCCTACCAATGACGACTTGGATGTTTCATTCTATGAAGGACACAAGTTTGAAGCCGATGCGGAAGAAATCACGGTATATGAAAACAGCTCAGACCGGGAACCGCCAAAAGAGCTGATTCCTGCAGGGGAATCGATTGTCACGGCAAAAGACAAAATGGCAAAAGTGGACGGTGAATACATTGAAACCACTTCTCTTGATAAATTCCCATATCACCGATTTGAAGTCGCAGTCGGTGAAGAGATTGATGAAGATGACGAAATTGTTCTGAACTGGGAAGGGAAATCACTGATTGGCCGTAAAGTATCCATGTATGTATGGAATCATGTAAATGCTTTATGGGAACTGCAGGAGTGGAAAGTCGCAAAAGACAATCAGAACTTCACTTTACATGGATCTGTCATCGGAAAAGAGTTTGTCCAGGACGGAAAAGTGCAGGTGATGGTACAGGATGAAATCGCATCCACGACGGAGTTTGACTACTCATTCATCTGGATGTCCGATACACAGTATTATTCCGAAAGTTACCCACATATCTTTGACAGAATGACGACGTGGATGGCAGAAGAAAAAGAAAAGCTAAACTTGAAATACGTCTTCCATACAGGAGATTTGGTAGATGAAGCCGATCAACCTGTTCAATGGGAACGTGCGGATACTTTCATGGGTACGCTAGACGATGCAGCCATTCCTTACGGCGTATTGGCAGGAAATCATGATGTTGGCCACAAAACCGGGGATTATGAAGAGTACAGCAAATACTTTGGGGAACAACGATTTGTGGACAAGGATTATTATGGTGAATCCTATAAAAACAACCGTGGCCATTACGATCTAATTAGTTCAAACGGCAATGATTTCATCATGATGTACATGGGCTGGGGAGTCAATGAAGAGGATATAGCTTGGATGAATGCAATCCTCGCCAAATATCCTGAAAAGAAAGCCATTCTTTCCTTCCATGAATACTTATTGGTATCGGGCAATAGAAGTCCAATCGGTGAAAAAGTATTCAACGAAGTCGTCAAGACCAATAAAAATGTAATTGCAACCCTATCCGGCCATTACCATGACGCTGAAACACTGGTTGACGAAATTGACGATGACTTGGACGGAACAACCGATCGGAAAGTGTACCAAATGCTCGCTGATTACCAGGGTGGTCCTGAAGGAGGACAAGGCTTCCTGCGTCTCATGAAAGTGAATCCAGTTGAAAATACAATCCAGATGCAGACCTACTCGCCTTATTTGGATCAGTATAACTATTATAATCCGGTAGACTATCCAGGAAAAGATGAATTCACGATTGAAACAGACCTGACACCGAAAGAAAAAGTCGTCGCCACAGATATGTTCAAAGCAGAAGTATTCACAAATGAACTAATCGATGAAGTTGAAAATATCACGGATGGTTCCATTGTAGACGTGAATTGGAATCATCTCGAACGTTCGACGAAACATGGCTGGTATGTTCAAGTGAAAGATTCATTTGGTGGCGAAATGCGCTCGGATGTTTCCGTGTTCACGACAGGTAACCAAGAAATTGACAACGGTGGAAATGATGGTGGACCAATCACTCCTCCTGCACCAATTCCACCGGTTACGGACGAACAAGTCATAAACGTAACAGAAGGTCAAATGACCAAATCGGATGAATCTTGGACCTTGAACCAAACGCCAACTTCTGAAAACACGATATGGGTCATTCCGAAACAAGTAATCGACAACGCAATCGTTGCAGACAGACCTCTTCGTTTCGTGACGAAGAACGGTCATGAAATAAAAGTTCCAGTGGATGCAGCGAAGCAATTGCAGCAGCGAAATCAAGACAGCATCTCAATCGTTTCAAATGTGAAGGTTGAAAAAGAGGCAAATCTTCCAGCTGGTGAACGATACAGTGACATCGTGGATATCTCCTTAGTGGCAGGCAATCAGAAGATCAATTCACTCAAATATCCAATTGAACTGAAACTGAAGCTAAGTCAACCGGTCAATCAACATGTGACGACAGCAGTCTTTTACAACAACACAGTAAACACATGGGCTTACGCTGGAGGAAAAGTTGAAAATGGCTATTGGACCGTTTCAACCAAAAACCCATCCATGTTTACGGTCATGTCTGCAAATGTTGCATTCAAAGACACAACCAAGCACTGGGCAAAAAATGAGATTGACTCCATAGCCTCTCGCTTTATTACAGAAGGAAAAACAGCTGAATTGTTTGCACCGGAACAAAAATTGACACGTGCTGAATTCGCCGTCCTTCTTGTAAGAGCACTTCAAGTGCCTCTGGAAGAATATAAGGGAACATTCAAAGATGTCCCATCTTCGAAAAAGTGGGCAGCACAACAAATTGAAGCTGCTCATCGCACGGGTATCGTAAACGGTAAGGGCGACGGGTCATTCGATCCGGACTCATATATCACACGTGAGCAAATGGCGGCCATGATGATGCGTGCTGTGGACTATTCAAATCCAGAACTGACAAAGAATTTGCCACAAAAAGACAAATTCAAAGATGACTCGAAAATCAGTAATTATGCAAAAGAGGCAGTTAGCAGCGCAAGTAAACTTGGCTTAATCAATGGTCGATCAAACGGAGTGTTCGATCCAAAAATGCAAACGACAAGAGCGGAAACGGCGGTAGTTTTATACCGCATGCTCGACAAACTGAATTCTGTTGAAAAATAATAAATAAAGATTAAAAGGCTTCCGTGAAGTGACCCAATAGAATCAGACATAGTAAAAAGCACCCCACTAGTCGTATTTAGTAACTAACGACAAGTGGAGGTGCTTTTTTTACATATTTAGTTTCAATTGAACTCTAGGAAGATAATTTGAGTAGATTATCACATTATTCCAATTGACCTGGAATGTATGATTTATTAACGTTACCGAATTAATTGTAAAGAATTTATGAACTCTATTCCCCTTCTGATCTATTAGTCCGTTCTTCCCCCCTCTTCAATAGAGTAAAATCACTACTTATAAATCTACTATTAAACCAATGGTCCTTTAACTGTAATAGAAGAACACCATCAAAAGTTGTGTCTTTTCCAATATTGACTATTAATCTGCGTTGCTTCTAGAAGGTCTAATATGACCTGAAGTATTGATATATCAGCATTCCTCCACTTATAGAAACAATTTATATACAGATAATATCGAAATTTTTCTATTTTTAGAAAATACAGTTTTGGTATATTTACATTTTATTAACAGCCCTTTAATAATCAATAATTATACTTAAATAGTAAAACACTATTTGAAAAGAGGGATTGTGCATGTCGAAGAAATATCGTTATTTAATAGGATCAGTAGCGCTAGCAATTGCGGTATCTGGAGTAGGAGAAACAAGTTCGGCTTATGCGGAAAAGGGTAATACACAAAAAGTTACTGTATCTGATACAAATAAAATGAAAACAAAACAAACAGTAACTGAAGAGAAAACGGAACAAGTTTTCATCCCGGCCAATTCCCTCTGGAGCTACAACGATTTAGGTAGAGACTTGGGAACAGCATGGATCCAATCAAATTATGACATTTCCTCTTGGAAGAGCGACAATGCACCACTCGGCTTCACAGCTACAGAAAAGGGTGCATTTGGTACAATTGGTACCGTGATTAGTTATGGTGATGACTCAAGTATTAAGTATCCAACAACTTATTTCGCAAAATCCTTCACAATTGATAAATTACAATCATTAAGAAATACAACTGAAATTAAAATTGCAGTAGATGATAGTGCCATCATTTATTTAAATGGTACGGAGATTGAACGTGTGAATTTAAATGAAGGTGGAAATTCTTACAATAAATATGCTCAAGATTTCGGTAATTCTGAATCACCAGAAGGGACGACAACTATTATTACCCTTTCAGAAGAAGAAATTGCTTTATTAAAAGAGGGAACAAATACGTTAGCTGTTGAAGTTAAAAATCATCGCCCAAGTAGTTCCGATTTATACTTCGATTTAACATTCAAATCTTATGATAAATCATTCGCTTCTAATATTGCCTTTGCACCAGGATCTGATGAAACACAAAGAACGCTTAATTGGTATACCGGGAAAACGGAACATTCAGGTGTGGTCGAACTTACAAAACAAAATGCAAAAGGAAAAGTGGTTTCAAAAACAACATTTGAAGCAACTGTTGCTGATACATCAAGCGGTGAATCTAGTCATAAGGCAACAATTACGGGATTAACTGAAGACTCTAATTATTCTTATCGAATTGGTGATGGAAACGGTAATTGGACTAAATCCTATGAATTTGAAACACAAGATACGGAAGAGTTTAACTTCCTATTCTTTGGGGATGTCCAAATCGGTGCTAGTGGAAATGCTAAGACAGATGGAGATAGTTGGGAAAGTACACTATCAACAACAATGGAACGTTATCCTGATACGGCATTCCTTGTTTCTGCAGGTGATCAAGTAAATACGGCAACAAACGAAAGCCAATATGATGAATGGTTTGCACCGGAGGAACTAACAAAATATCCGATTTCGACTACAATCGGTAACCATGACAATAGTGCTGTTTTCTCTGAGCACTTCAACGTACCAAATGCAACAGGCCTAGGCGATTCTGTTGCCGGTAGTGATTATTATTATGTATATGGTGACACACTATTCATGGTATTAAATACACAAAGTTCAGACAATGCCGAACATAAACTAGCCATGGAACAAGCGATTGCAGACAATCCAAATGTGAAAAACAAAATTGTTGTGTTGCACAAATCCATCTATAGTACTGCAAGTCATGCAACCGATTCAGATATTCTAAACTTCCGTGCAAACTTAGTGCCAATTTTTGATGAGCTAGATATCGACGTTGCTTTAATGGGGCATGATCACGTTTACGTTCGCACATTCCAAATGCTAGGTGATGCACCAGTCGAAAAAGTGACCTATGACGATAAAGGTGCAGCAGTGAACCCGGAAGGTACATTATATCTAACAGGAAATTCTTCAACCGGTTCAAAATTTTATAATTTAAAAAGTGAATCGATTTATGCCAATTATGCCAATGTCACTTCACAACTAAAAGAGCCAACTTATATGAATACGGAAGTGGATGGAGATTCCATGACTTTCACAACTTATAATGTAAGTGACAATTCAGTCGTAGATACGTACACAATTGTAAAAGAACCGACAGTCATTGAAAGAATCGAAGCTGAAACGGCAGAAGTAAAAGAAAAAAACAATCTAAAATCGATAACATCGTATCGAAAATCAATAAAGGTAAAACACTTAATTTCAAGAATGAATTTGCAAAACTTTACACATTCACAACAGCACTAACAAAGGATGAAACATCTGCATTAAATAGTTACGCAGACAAAATTAATCTATATACAGCCACAACAACTACTGAAGATGTGATAGTAAGTGACATTGAAAACTTTGCTAAAAATAAAGAAGTGAAAATTACATTTGCCAATGCACAAAATACAAAAAAACTGAAAGCATCTAAAGTATATGTGATGAAAAATGGGAAGGAAATTAAACATATCAACGTGAGTATTGCAAAAACTGGTAACGAGATTACTGTAAAAGCGACTAAAACGCTTGAAGCTGGCAACTACACAATCTTTATCAACAATGGTAATGGAAATTCAGAAACAGACAATACAACTTTCCCAGTTGCTGTGAATATTACAGTAGAATAAAGTTAGCGACATGACAGAGGTTGTCTAAAAAGTATGCCGTACATGCTTTTGGACAACCTCTTCTCTTTAAGATTGTCATTAATTAAGAAAGGTATTAATCACATTGTAGTTTAGGTTACAGTGACCGAAACTTCTTTGTAAAGGACGTAACAGGTCACTGGATGAGTGTTTTAACTGTCAATTTTGTGCTATATCTACATAGCCAACTAACTAAATTAGGGGCTGTAATTCTTCGTTGGAAATAACATGGTATGCTGTTTCATTGGGAATGCCCTCTTGTAAATTGTTGTTCGCACTTACATTTACAAGAGGGCATTCCTTTTTGGTATTTATTTATAGGAGATTATTCATAATCAACATGCACGGCATCAAATGTCTATTTGATGGCGGATAGGACTGATTGGCTGATATCTCACAATTTTACCGTTCAGATTGGTGATCAAGGACAACATTAGGTTCTTATATATACTTTTAAAAATTGATTTTCGCATGTTGACTATTTTTGTTTTAAAAGAGGCATTTGTTCCAAAAAATTGAAACTTTTCATCATTCATAACGTATTTATATGACTGCATCCATTAGTAAATTCTGCTATTAAAGTTTATGAATGTGAGAGGAGTAACAAAATGAAGCGATTACTTAGCATGGCTGTCTTATCAATATTTCTACTGGCAAGTTGTTCGAGTAAAAATGAAGAAGCCAAGTCGGAAAAAAATCATATTCCTTCTCAAAATGAAGTGAGCTTTTCACATAACGGACAGGATTTTAAAATAATTCCATTTTACGAAGAAATACTTGATTATACAGGCTATGTGAAAGAGAATCCTTCCGAAAGTAACCCAGGGGCATATGTGGAAAAAGTGTTAGATCCTATCAAGGAAAAATCCGCTATGGACTATTTAACTTTGGATTACCCTTTTAATTCATCAACAGAAATTGACCAGTTAGAAGATAACACAATTAAGCTCCTTCAAAACCAAGACCAAATTAATGAGTTAATAAAAGAAGCACTTATAAAGTCCTCAGAACTTCTACCTGGTGGAGACAAAAACATTTATGTTATGCCTCTTAGACCTGAAGATAACTTTGTAATTGAAAAAATGGAGGGTGTGTTTGGAGTTGTTTATAACGATAACGCAATTTTTATCCAATTAGACACTTCTTTTAGTGAAAAGTTGTTAAAATATACGGTTGCTCATGAGTATCACCATACTATAAATATACAGATCAATCGTGATATGGCGTATCATACGGTTTTGGATTCAATTATTACGGAAGGGAAAGCCGATTCGTTTGCTGGTATTGTCTACCCTGAAATAAGTGCCCCTTGGACTGAATCATTACCAGACGAAACAGAAGAATTGGTTTTGGAAGAGTTGAGTGAATATGCAGATTCTACTTCCATTAAAATATACAATGATTTCTTTAAAGGAAAATCTTCAAAAGGAATCCCATTATGGACGAATTACAAAATAGGCTATCAAATTACTCAAAGTTATATTGAGCATAATCCGGAAATGCCCATTTCAAAATGGACAAGTCTTCTCACAAAAGACCTCCTTCAAGACAGTGAGTACAATAATTTATTACAGTAAAAACGTTTTAATGCTCAGTGAAATACTCTGAGCATTTTCGATTGAACTAACCTGACCAGTACCCACCCACGTGAGTTCATAAAAAAAGTGCTTACCCCCTATTTGAAGTAAAGCACTCATTAGCTGCTATCAATCGTACAAGGAAAAATCTGTTATTAAATAATTGCCGTATCGATCCATCTCGATTGTATAGTCTCTTTCTCTATTAATACTGGTGGTTTCCCCATTAGTTTCTACAAGCTTAAACTCTTCCGAAACGCTTACAATTGCCTGATTATTCTCGATCAAAACATTTAGAGCTTTACCCGAAATAAAATCAAATCTCATTTCTTTTCCTTTAAATTCGCTGATATGGGCCATCAATTCCTCATTTGCTTTGCTAACGGGTTTCAATAAATTTTCAATGTAGAAGAAATCCCCAAATTCAACTGCCATCTCATAGAGTTCCAAATAGTCCTCTGCAAAATCCTTTAAGGTGACTTCATCAAAAGTATAGTTCCCCCCGTAATCAAATTCAAAGCTGTCATCAAGAATATCTTCATATGGTTTGACTTTAGCCACTTCTTCTCTCGGCATGGGAGAAGAAGCCCATTGTTCAAGCTGGGCATACATATTTTTCGACGGTATGGAAAACCCGATTGAGTTATCTTCCGTCAGAAAAGCTGTATTGATGCCAATGACTTTTCCTGTATCGGCATCCAGTAATGGACCGCCGCTGCTACCAGGAGATGTTTGCGCGTCGAATTGATAAATGTCTTCATAGTGATACCCAGCGTCAAAATCTCGGTCAATTCCTGTCAGATACCCTATCGACGCAGTATTATTCCAACCCAATGGACTCCCAAATGCAATAACTTTAGTGCCAATTCTCGAAAGTTCTCTATCCAATTTCAAAGGAGTTTTGCCTGCATACTCAACTACTTCCAGTAATGCCACATTATATTCCTCGGAAATGCCAATTACACGACCTGTAGTAATACGGCCGGTGTAGTCAGTTAACCAAACATCCGTAAAACCCGCCACCAAGTGGGCACTGGTTACAACCGACCCTTTATCATCGAATAAAAAAGCTGATCCCATCCTGTCATCTATAGAAACGGTATAAACTCTAGGTAGTGTTTCTTTAATCAAATCAGTTTTATCATTCGTAGACATGTCCGTATTGCCGGATGCACTTACAAAGCCTTCTTTTGGTAATGTGAAAGAAGAAGAGAAGCTGCTATAAGCTACACCCATGATGGATAACAACACCACTGAACAGCTGATGATCAAGTATCTTAATTTCTTATCCGATTTGTCTTGCGTCTCATGCAACTTCAATCCGCAGTCCAAACAGTATGATGCATGTTGCTTATTTTTCCATCCACATCTCCCACAAAACATCCGTATACCCCTCACAGTCAAATCTTGTTGTCTATCACTAACTAAGTCCTTTTTTATGCAATCGTCCAATTAATAGTAGTCCGAAATTTCCGAAACCGCATAGTAGCCGTAATCATCAAAAATAATCGTATAGTCCTTTTCTTTCTTGAAGGTTGTCCGCTCCCCTTTGGCATCGATGCTATCGTAAACTTCATAGGTACTGACAATGGCATGGTCATCCTTGATTACGACATTTGTTACTTCATTCAACGTCATTTCAAATACCGTGTCACTTTCCACGAGCAGACGGATTGTTTCTGCTATTTTCTCATAAGCTTCATTTTCATAATCAAACATGTCTTCAATATAGTAATAATCATCTTCCTCAATTGCCATCGCATAACTACTACGGAAATTATGCACAAAGTTAGTTAAGCTCGGAACTTCGAAAATACGTTCTTCCTCGTCTTCCCCAGTTTCAAAATCATACTCATCGTACTCATGCGGCACAATTTTAGCTACTTCTTCTTCAGTCATCGGAGAATCGGACCACTTTTTCAGCATCACTTCCATTGCCGTTATTGGGATGGCATAACTAATTGTTTCATCTTCAAACAGCGAGCCTGAATTGATTCCGATCACTTCCCCATTTTTCGCGTCCAATAAAGGGCCTCCACTACTACCTGGATAGATCTGAGCATCTATTTGGTATACTTTCCCATTGTTATAATCCGCATCTTCGAACGTACGATCGAGACCCGTCAAATAACCAATCGATGCTGAATTTTCCAACCCTTGTGGACTGCCCATGGCGATGATTTCAGAACCGAGTTCCATGACATCCTTCCCTATTGGTAAGGGAGTTTGACCTTCATAAGCATCTACCTGTATTAATGCCACATCAAAAAAATCGGATATGCCGATTACATGTCCAGGATTTTCTACGCCCTTGTTATCGCGGACCGTCACATCTGTAAAGCCCGCCACTACATGTGCATTGGTAACTACTGTTCCTTTCTCTTCATATAAAAACCCCGAACCCATGCCATCTTCCGTAAAAATAGTATAGACACTTGTTTGCGCTTTCTTAATGATGTCAGTTTTGTCATCTGCATGTGCCACTACACTATTGACCAAGGCAGTCGGTAACATGGCCACTTTCTCAGAAGCATCCAAACTTTGGAGATAACCGTATCCCGCTCCCCCTATGGTCAGTAAAAGCACGGTCATCCCCGCCAAAACAAACCGTTTCTTTTTCTTGGCTTTCGACTGGGACCTCACCAAATGCTCCTCACAAGCTACACAAAAATCATTCTCTCTATCATTCTCATTTCCACAACGAACACAAAACATTCCCTAACCCCTCACTGTCAAATCTTGTAGTCTTTATCATACTATTTGCTCAGAAAAATAAACACATATTTTTGTCGGAATAGTTAGTAAAAATAATTTAATTAAGAAAAAAAGACCGATGATAGAATTCGATAGAGTGGATAGTATAAAGAAGACAAAAGCCCTTTCATCAACTTTTATCTTCTTAACGTTTACGCTTATTTTATTTTTCCTTTTGTTTTAACAAAAAGTCGGGAGGCATTTAAGAAATTAATGAGAGAGGGGGGGCCAATTGGTTTGGTTTTCGCTACGCTGCTGTTACAAAATAGTGCGGGATTTGTTTTCTACCCTTTCGCGAGGCGTTTCTTTCCTTTCAAGACCAGTTCTACCCGTTCGCGAGACGTTTCTACCCTTTCACGATCAGTTCTACCCGTTCGCGAAGCGTTTCTACCCGCTCACCCAATCTATTCCATAAACCTCATAACGAAGGAGGAACTGAAAAAGACTAATCAATCTAATTAAGCGAGCCTTTCCTCGATTTATAAAGGAAAGGCTCGCATTTTATTTGTATACACCGTTCTGAATTAGATATCATCCATATGCCTAAGCAGAACGAGCGTAGGCGCCTTTCAAGTGCATTGCTATACTTGCATTTTCATATTGAACTAAACTGCTTTCTTAACCATGGTGATAAATTTTCCAGAACCAGTGATAAATTCGTTTTTCATAACAAAACCAAGTTTTTCATATAGATGAACAGCACGCAAATTAAATTTCGCCACCGTTAATCGAATTGGAATCCCTTTATATTTTTCTTCAATATGACGAAAAATAAATGAGCAAAATTCAAAACTGAGCAGTTTCCCAATGCAAAAAAATCCAACTAATTCTTTAACATCATCAACAAGTGCGTAATATGTACCGTACCATCGAGCCTTTCCTTTTTCTCTTCATCTGCACATTCATTATTGTAAAAATCATATGGTTTATCATATTTCCAGTTGTGTAGGTCTTGGGCTGTTTGCTCATTCATACTCTCAATAAATAATTGCATTGAAAAGCCCCATCTCTTATATCCATTCGTTTCTTAATTATTTTGTACTTATAATCGCTCGTAAGATTATTTTTTCGTATGAGCGATCCAACCACCAAATAAAGTCGTAGAAAAGAATTGTGACACTCTTTCAAATCCCGCTTGCTCTAAAAGTTCTTCAATCTGAACAGCGGAAATAAATGACAGACCACGAACGGATTCCTCCATAGCTTCTACGTCTTCCGTGGTTAAATCAGTCAAGTCTAGCCAAATCGATTTCCATAAGTTCATGCGTTCATCAAATTCAGGTTTCGATTGGTCACCGAACATGGTAACAAGTGCGAAAGGTGCACCTGGCTCCAAGTTTTCCTTCACCGTTTTTAATAAACTTAGCTTTTCTTCGACTGTTTCAACAAAATGAAGAACAAGTAAGCAAGTTGCAGCTTCAAATTTTTCATTAAACTCCACTTGTTCGATGGTGCCTGTATGAATGGACACTCGTTCTTCTCCGATTCCTTCCTCTTTCGCTTTTTGAATCGCTACTGCCAACATATCTTCAGATGGATCCACTCCAGAAAATGTCCAGCCAGGATTTGCTTTACCAAATGTCACGATTTCATTTCCGCCACCCGCTCCCACGACCAATACGTTTGCTGAGTCTTTCACATTTGCACGTAAAAAGGACTGCACCATCCGGAACAGTGCGTCGTATGTAGGCAAAGCGCGTCTTATCCCTTTATCGTATTCTCTTGCCATTTCCATATCAAACTCTAAATCATCCTTCACTGCTATTCCCCCTTCGTAATTCGCTTGCTATCTTTCATTATGAAATAAACTCAGAAAACTTACAATTCATGAGGTGAATGGCACTTTCTCAGATACCTTTTTACTTCAGACCCAAAAATTATAAGAATAATTTAAATATTACTTGTAATTAGATTATTCAGTATTGTATAGTCTTATACAATACTGAATAAAGGAGATCATTTATGGATTCTATGCTCTTACTGCCCAATACAGATGAAGAGATTATGGATACGCATGACGAGGATATCATTATTACGACTCGTGAAGGCAAAATAATCAAAGTTACACAAATAAGTGGAGAACATTACGGAATGACTCCATCCGAGCTACTTGGCAAATCCGTTTTTGATTTGGAATCACAAGGGGTTTTCTCACCCGCCATTACGCCAGAAGTTGTCGAGAAAAAGAAAAAAGTTGTGACCGTGCAAACAACACCCTCTGGACGAAAAGTGTTGATTACAGGAATTCCACTTTTCAATGAACAGCGAGAAGTAGAATACGTCATCAGTTATTCCTACGAGCTATCAGAACTAATTGTCATGAAAGAGTACTTGCAAGATCTAGAGACAGAAATGTCCAAAGTTAAAGAAGAACTTGCGCACTTAAGAGAGCAACATATTCAAATCGATGATTCAATCATGGAAAGCCCATCATCTGCGCGTGTGTTAAAAACGACTCTTAAAATTGCACGTATCGATGCCCCAGTTGTCATTCAAGGTGAACGTGGTGTTGGCAAAACATCATTGGCGAAGTTTATCCATTCACAAAGCAATCATAGTGATGGTGCCTTTATTGAAGTGAATTGCAGTACGATTCCTGAAGCAATGTTTGAAATCGCTTTCACTGGTCACCCGAATTCTAATTCTCAAGGTTACCTATCCCTAGCAAGGGAGGGCTCACTCGTTTTAAAAGAAATTGACCAACTGTCAATCGCTTCTCAAGCCGTCCTATTCAATCTTCTAACCAAACAAACGTCTACCCGGATTATTGCAATCAGCGAAACTCTATTAGATGAACTAGTCAAACAAGATAGGTTTCGGGATGACTTATTCTACTTACTTCATATCGCACCTATTCAGTTATTGCCTTTACGCGACAGACCAGAAGATCTTGAAAAAGCAATTTTTCTTTATTTACAAGGCATAAACGAAAAATATAAAGTACAGAAAAAATTAACCAATGAGGTTTATTACCACTTTCTGCAACTTGAATGGAAAGGTAATTTCAGAGAGTTGAGAAATGTACTTGAACGAATTGTAATCGAAAGTGAATCAAATATGATTACCATTCAAGATTTGCCCTTGCAATACCAACCTTCAAAAGAAGAACAAATTGGTATTGATTTTGATGGGCAGACGTTACCTCATATTTTGGAGTTCGTTGAGAAGAAAGTGTTAATGAATACGCAAAAACGTTATAAGACGACGACGGAAATGGCCCATGCATTAGGAATCAGTCAACCTTCTGTCGTTCGAAAGTTGAAAAAATATTCCAGTACATCTTTAGAGAATGACATTGAATAACAACAACTTGATTACACGACTGGCAACATGTAAAGGAGGCGTTGAAGCAATCATAAAATTTTTGAGTATATAACTTGCTCTACCTTATCATCAGTTTAGGAATAAGATTCACTATTAACAGTTGAAAAAATAGGGGGAAATTAGGATGAAGAAATGGTTATTGATTGCATGTTCGCTTATGTTGCTGATTACGTTGACCGCTTGTGGTAAAAAGGAAGGATCTATTCCTGTAAATGGAAAATCATCGGAGCCGTTGAAAGTAACGCTACCGACATGGACTGGTTATGGACCTCTGTTTTTAGCTAAAGAAAAAGGCTTTTTCGAAAAAAATGGTGTAGATGTGGAACTTTCGATTGTTGAGGGATTGGGAGAACGCAAAGCAGCATTAGCAGGCGGAAAAATTGATGGGATGGCAACTGCATTGGACGTTCAAGTGACGTTAGCAGGAGGAGATATCCCAGTGCAAGTGGTTTGGTTATTGGATGATTCTTATGGTGGTGACGGAATCCTTGTAAAAGATGGGATCAATGAAGTGAAAGATTTAAAAGGAAAAAAAGTAGCATTTGAGGTAGGTTCAACAAGCCAGATGCTTGCAGTGACAGTGTTAGAACAAGGTGGATTGACAGAAGATGATGTAACAGTCGTACAAATGTCAGCTGGGGATGCTGGTGCAGCGTTTGCTGCTGGAAAAGTGGATGCTGCAGTTACATGGGAACCTTGGTTAACTAAAGGTGCACAAGCGAACGGTAAAGTATTATTAACGACAAAAGACCTACCAGGCATTATTGTAGATACCGTCGCATTTAAAGAAGATGTGATTAAAAACCGTCCCGAAGATGTGAAAGCTTTTGTAAAAGCGATGGGTGAAGCAATGGCCTACTGGAAAGAAAACGAAAAAGAAGCGAACGAAATCATGGCAAAAGGACTAAAAATCGATCTAGCTGAATTTGAAGCAACAGTGACCGGCTTGAAATTCTTTACAAAAGAAGATAACGAAAGTCTATTTGGAACTGAAAGCGAAAAAGGCTCAATTTATCAATCAACCGAAAATGCGATTCAGTTTTACAAAGGCCAAAAAATGCTTGAAAAAGATTTGAAAGCAGACGATGTAATTAATTCAAGTTTCTTGAAGTAGCACAGAACTTTTAAAAAAGGTATGAGATTTGCACTGGATGTACCGTCAACGTATGCCACCATGGTAAATTTTGACGGTACTTTTCAAAAAAGTGGCATGGATGGAGGGTTTTAATGGAAACGAAATGGTTTACTCCGAATAAAGAAATATCAAAAATGATTTATACATCGGCTGGATTCGTTACGTTTATTGTTGTTCTTGGGATATGGTCGCTTCTTAGCTATGGTGGTTTTGTTAATCCTCTCTTCTTACCTACACCTACGGCAGTATTAGCCGCAGCAATAGAGTTATTTAAAAGTGGCGAGATCCTTTCTGATATCGGCATCAGTTTTTCGCGGGTTCTCACTGGGTTTCTTGTTGCAGCATTCATTGGAATACCTTTAGGAATTTTAATGGGATCTTTGCGAATTATGGAAGGTGCTTTTGAGCCCTTAATTGGTTTTATTCGCTATATGCCAGCTTCAGCATTTATACCTTTATTAATTTTATGGATAGGTCTTGGCGAGACAGAAAAAATGGCTGTTATTTTCTTGGGGACGTTTTTCCAGTTAACTCTTATGGTGATGGATGTTACCAAGAATGTGCAAAACGATTTGATTGATGTTTCTTATACTTTAGGAGCTAAAAATTTCCAAGTTTTCACAAAAGTTATTTTGCCGGCGTCGTTACCGGGAATCGTTGATACTTTGCGTATTACGTTTGGATGGGCTTGGACTTATTTAGTGGTAGCGGAAATTGTCGGAGCTTCCAGCGGATTGGGCTATATGATCATGCAAGCTTCGCGTTTCCTACAACCAGAGAAAATCATCGTGGGGATTTTAATAATCGGCTTGCTTGGATTGATCACAGATATCTTGTTCAAATCAATTTACCGCGCTTCGTTTTCTTGGATGAGAAAGGATGGTTATTAAGATGGTCGCACCGAAAATGGAAGTTCATGCATTGGATAGTCAAGAAAAGATTGTTCCTAAAATCATCAGACCAAAGTTGGAAATTAAAGATGTAGGAAAAATATTCAAAACGAAGTCGGGTGAAACAACTGCACTCGAAAAAACTTCATTTACTGTGGAAGATGGAGAGTTTGTAACCATTCTAGGACCTTCTGGTTGTGGCAAATCAACCATTTTACGTATTGTAGCAGGCTTGGAAGAATCAAACTCGGGTCAAGTCCTCCTGGATGGGCAAGAAATTAACGGCCCAGGACCTGATCGCGGCATGGTATTTCAGTCCTACACTTTATATCCATGGTTGACTGTGAAAGAGAATATTACATTCGGCTTAAAGCTAAAAGGTGTTTCTCAAAAAGAACGCGATGATCTGGCAAGGCACTATTTGCAACTGATCGGTCTGGAAGGCTTTGAAAAGCATTACCCCATTCAGTTGTCTGGTGGTATGAAACAACGCGTTGCCATTGCGCGTGCATTGGCAAATGACCCGAAGATTTTATTAATGGATGAACCTTTTGGAGCACTAGATGCCCAAACAAGAACCATCATGCAAGAAGTCTTGCTAAAAGCATGGGAAGAGTCCAAAAAGACAATTTTATTTATAACGCACGATGTAGATGAATCCATCTTTTTGGCAGATTCAGTTTATGTGATGACAGCACGACCTGGTCGGTTAAAGAAAAAGATTCCGATTACACTGGATCGTCCTAGAGAATTCAGTATGAAAAGCTCGGTAGAATTCGGGAATTATAAAGAAGAATTATTGTCTTTAATACGGGAAGAAAGTTTGAAATCAATAAAATAGCCCCTTCCCTGTCAGTTATTTTTAAAGTTTGGCAATACGATCATGGAGGTCAATTGAATGGAAAAGAAATGGGATCATCTTGTGAAAAACATGCCGAATCGGTTAGCTCCGAGTATGGCAAAGGATCATCCGAATCTACCCGTTGTAAAAGAGGAAGGCTGTTATTACTTCGGAGTCGATGGCCAGAAATATCTTGATTTCACGTCCGGTATTGCAGTCACGAATGTCGGGCATCGCCACCCGAAAGTCGTTCAAGCGATTAAAGACGCAGCAGATGGTTTGATGCATGGTCCTTCTGGAGTAATTATGTATGAATCCATTTTACGACTAGCGGATGAGCTTGCTGAAATCATGCCGGGTGATTTAGATTGCTTTTTCTTCGCCAATAGTGGAACAGAAGCGGTGGAAGGTGCCCTTAAACTTGCTAAGTACGTAACGAAACGACCGTATGTGATTTCATTTACAGGTTGTTTCCACGGACGTTCATTGGGCGCGTTAAGTGTCACCACTTCAAAAAGCAAGTACCGTAAATTCATGCAACCATCAGGTCTGACATATCAAATCCCTTATGCAAATGTTAAAGAATGCCCCTCAGGTTCCGATCCTGAAACATATGTAATCGAAAAATTAGAAAAGGACTTTGCTTCATTGTTTAGCCACCAAGTAACACCTGAAGAAGTGGCCTGTGTAATAGTAGAGCCTGTCCTTGGAGAAGGTGGATATGTTGTTCCACCAAAAGGCTGGTTGAAAAAAGTTCGCGAAATTTGTGACCGTCATCAAATTTTACTGATATTTGATGAAGTACAAACTGGATTTGGGCGTACAGGTGAATGGTTTGCAGCACAAACATTCGATGTGACCCCTGACATTATGGCAATTGCAAAAGGAATCGCATCAGGTCTCCCTCTTAGTGCTACCGTTGCGTCCAGTGCATTAATGAAACAATGGCCACTTGGAAGCCACGGTACAACGTTTGGTGGGAACCCCATCGCCTGTTCCGTCGCACTGGCTACACTGGAAGTAATGAAAGAAGAAAATCTCCTTAACAACACTAGAGTGATGGGTAGTTACGCAGTGGAGCAACTTGAACGTATGAAAGAACGACATCGTGTGATTGGTAGCATTCGTGCTGTCGGATTAATGATTGGAATTGAAATCATTGACCCTAGAACCGGAGAACCTAACGGAGAAGGATTACTGAAAATTCTTGATATCGCATTAAAAAAAGGAGTTCTATTCTATCTATGTGGAAATCACGGTGAAGTAATCAGAATGATACCACCGTTAATCGTCACTAAGGAACAAATTGACGAGGGCTTACACTTACTCGATGAAGCATTAATGGAGTACGAATCAACATTTGTAAGTCTTGAAGTAATCTAAACTCTATAAATGACGCAAAAGGGACTGACTCAATTGAGTCGGTCTCTTTTTACATATTCCTTAAAAGTGCCAGTCGTAACCTGATGCCTCATATTTATTTTTACCATTGAAAACTTTCCCTCCACTCTAAAGGTAAGTATAGTATTAGCGTGAAAATTGATTTCAAGAAACATTGCATGCTGAAATTTTAAAATAATTTTATTACCACCGAAAACTTTTCAGCCATACTGAGGGTAATTATAGTAAGAGCAACAAATTCACAGTTGTTCAGGAAGGTGTGAGACTTGATTGGAGAAAAATGAATGGCTAATAAAAATTCAATCCGGTGACAAGGATGCATTTCGTCATTTTTATGATGCGTATGCCGATTCTGCAATTCGTACGGCGTCTGCAATAACACGCAATCGTGAAATGGCAAAAGATGCTGTACAGGAAACGTTTATCCGTGTGTACCGACAAATAGAGAGCTATAACCCGGATCTACCATTTGATCCATGGTTTTACAGGATTTTGACAAATGAATGCATGAGGTTACTGAAGAAGGATTCCCCCTACTCCAAGTACGAACATCACAACTTGGAGAATGAACCTTCCTTGGCAGAGGAATCTTTCGACAGTCTTTCTGATTTATACGATATGATTCAGTCGCTCGATGACGCACACCGCATCCCGCTCATACTAAAATACGTAAAGGGTTTCAGTGAAAAAGAGATAGCCGAAATTCTTGGCCTTAATCAAAACACGGTAAAGTCCAGATTATTCAAAGGAAGGAAACGACTGCAAGAACAGTTGGTTCCATCCGAAAAGGAGGATGCATAAACATGAGTAATATTGATAAAAAAGCAAAAAAAGACCTTCATGCTCGAACAGAAAAAGATAGTCTTGGCATGAAAGATGAAATTTGGAATGCGTTAGAAAATGAATTGTTCAGCGAAGAAGAACACGCTAGAGGAGACGTGAGAAAAATGAAAAAAAGAAATCGAGTAATTCCACTCATACTTACAGTGGCTGCTGGGGTAGTCATTGCATTCAGCTTAAAAACCGATACAGGAGAGGCGTTTGTGAAAGGGATCAAGGATATGTTTGTCCGAGAAAAAGAAGTAATCCAAAGCATAGAAGGCCAGGATGAAGAAACGAAAGTTAATTTAAACGAAGGAACGAACTCGGAGTACGTAATCTATATCGATGAAGAGCGTTACAAAATGATCAAAGGCGAAGAATCGGATGTCATCACGACGAAAGATCCACTTCCTGAGAAGTACCCAGATGTAACAATGGAAATCAAACAAGTGCCGAATGTGAAACCAGAAGTGCTTGTTGAGCAATATGAAACTGATTTGAAGAAAGATTTCCCTGAATTAAGAGCCATTGAAGCAGTTACTGAACCAGTTACTGGTTATTTGTTGCACGGGATTAATGGGAATCAGGCAGATAGTGTAGTGGTCCATGCTTATGTCATCAGCAATGGCAAAGAAGGCAGTTTCATCATTACGGAATACTATTTCCTTGAAGCTGCAGAAGGTCATGGTGCTAGGTTCCACCGTATGCTAGAAACATTTGAAATAGTCGAGTAATATGTTGAAATGAAAAGAGAGGAACGGATATTTTCCGTTCCCTTTTTTGTATGCAAATCTCTCTAACTAAAATACTTTCTCCCAAGAGGTTATATCAACATAGATTCAATCATAGTATGTGAAAAGGAAAGGAGTTTTTCACATGACAGATCCCATTAACACGATGATCCAAATATTAGCAGCAATTATCCCTCTGATAATTGGAATCATTCTTTTTTCTAGTACGATATTATCTAAATGGAGATGGCTTGTTGCGATCCTTCTACTCATTGGAATCAGTGGACCTTTCTTTTATACGCTTATATTTCCCAAATTCCACCCAGCAATTGGGGTCAATATCAATCTTGTTCTCTCCTTGTTTTTTGTGTGGACTTGTTCTGTGACATTAGTCCTCATCGCAGGCATTCGGATTTATCTTGCCATCAAATCAAAAAAACGCTAGAGAAATGCACACTTCATAGTGCATTCTCTAGTGTTTTCATTTTGAGACTTCTTCGTTTACCAAATCATTCATTACATGATCAACAGGTTCCCACAGTTCAACTTTATTACCTTCGGGATCCACAATATGTGCAAACTTCCCATAACTTTCTTCTATAATAGGTGCTAAAATTTCTTCCCCCTTTTCTTGAAGCTCTTTGACTAATTCATGAAGATTGTCTACGCGAAAATTAATCATGAATTGTTTTTGGGAAGGTTCGAAATAGGTGGTTTGTTGTTTGAAAGGTGCCCACACCGTACTCCCCACATTTGGGGGTTCGGTACTATTCCATAGAAATGTTTTGCCATATTCGTCTGCTTGAATTCCTAATATCTCTTCATACCACTTACGTAACTTAATCGGGTCCTCGCTCTTGAAAAATACTCCACCAATTCCTGTCACTCGTGCCAATATCAACACTCCTTAAATAAACGAGGATCCGCTTTTCTTTGCGAATCCTCATTTTATTTTATTATTATCCTAATACCATCACATGCGTAGTATCCGGAGTATCATGCGTTTCTTCAAAACCATTTGCCCGGTAGAACTTGTCTGCTTTCGCTGACTCAGTTCGACACGTAATTTTTTTGAAGCTCCCTTTTGCATGGTTCACCAGTTCCGATAACAATTGAGACCCAACACCTTTTCTCCGTGCATCCCCAAGTGTATAGAATCTCCTTAAGCGAGCTTCATCTTTATTATCAGTATAAGGATTTTTATTGATGCCACCAATGGCCACTAATTTATCAGACCCTTCCCACACACCGAAAAGGGCTTCCCCATCTTGATTGAATGTATTCGACCCATCCTCATAATCATGTACTAAACGAGTTAAAAAGCGATATCCTTCCTCTTCGCTTTCAGCTACCAACTGCGATACGTCGACTTTCTTCAAATCTTCAATTCGTTGAACTTTAAACGTCATCAGAGTTCCTCCTCTTAGTCAGTCTTGATTGTCATCTCTTCTCTACCCTATTTCGATACTTATCAATTATCTCCTCTATTTTATGTGAAATATTTATTCATAATTCAATTAATTCAAAAAGACTTCAGCATAAACTGAAGTCTCTACACATAAAAATATTCGTCTTTCGTGTTAGGTAAATGTTAAATTACGATCTCCAGACTCCCAATGTATCTCAACTCGTCCACTGAAAAACGGTCTGCTTTCCCCTCCATGATACTGTCTACATCTTGAAGTGTTTGTGACATTGAAACTGTTTTTCCTTGTTGTCCCGTGACAGATTCTGCAACGAATAATGGTTGTGTAAAGTAGGCCTCCAGTCGCTCACCTCTTTCATATGTTTCCAACTCAGTGATAGGGATTTTGTCTAGGCCATGTACTGACACTACTGAACGTAACTCACGATATCGTCGAAGTAACTTTTGTGCACGTTGTCTCAGATTAAAATGACGTTGATCCAAGTCTCCCCCTTCGATAATCGAAGAAGTGGAATAAATCGGATGAACAGCTGGGTACTGATGTCTAGCCGCCAAGTCTGCGTCCAATTGCCATAATGTTTCAAGTGGACCATACGGCATCTCTTCATCAACCACTTCACCTGAGAGATCCACAAGAATGGTGGTAATGTTTTGTATGCGTTCTGCCACTAACTTTTCTTGCAAATCAAAGAGTTCGCCAGACACGATATAACTCTTGTCTGTTATGAAGATTACATCCCCATTAAGAGAAGCTAACTTTTGGAACGTCTCATCCGTGGTTGTCGTTACCAAATCAGCTAATTCAGTGGTGCCTTCAAGTACTGGATGCTCTTTTGCAGGTAGTAAAAACACGGTCGTGTAGTCACTTTCTTTAAATCGATGTAGCAATTCAGCTAGAATCACCACTTGCCCCATTCCTGGTCGAGCTACTATTCCAGTCGTTCCACCTTTTACAAGTGGTGCAAAGAAATCCAATGTTTTAATTTGCGTCTCGATCATACTGATTTTCTCCCCTCGAATAATTAATTCATCTACAGAACAATTAGCAAGTGTTGCGAGACCGACTAAGGTACGAACTTCCGCTTTCCCCAAATCAATTTTACCGGTGCATAAGTTTGAGACTGTTGCGGGTCGAATCCCTATTGATTTAGCTGCAGTCGTTAAGTTCGGTACTTTTCTTCTGAGTAAAGCGACGTTCAATCGAATATCATCCATTTTCCATCCCCCTTTGTTACTTTTAATAGTAATTTATTTTACTCTTAAATGCAACAATTCATTACTTTAAAACGTAAATTATTTACGCTACAAAATAATTCGTTACTTTTCACTGACGTATGTAGGATTCATTGGTGCTTTGTACACCTATTTAATCTTGTGGCTGTTATTTGTCCGTCTCCCCCTTCCATCCTGTGTAGGCATAGTATTTATGATTTCGGTCACGAAAGAATCGTCTCTTCCTTTAAAGAACAATCGGTCGAAGATGAAATTTCGACCTCCCACAGCTTTCTATATTTTGGTCCCGCTCAAAGTTCCTATTGGGGTGTCATTGTTACATAATCGATTTGACTCAGTCTACCGAGATAAAAACGATACTTATCTAGAAAAGCCTTTTTATTTCTCTAATAAAATCACACAAAAAAAAGCCATCCTCTAAAGGACAGCTTTTACTTATTCAAAATACATATTTTTTGTCTACGTTATATTTTGCAGACAACTTATTAATTGCATACGTTTCATAAATTTCGCGTTCCATTGCATCTTCCACGTAGCAAATCTTGATTTTCGTTACTTCATCGCGATGATCTTTTAGTGGAGACACATTGTCTTCGAAATGTTTTTTAACACGTTGTCTTACTTTACGTGCTTTCCCTACGAACAAAAGCTCTTCTTCTTTGTTGAAGAACATAATGATACCGCCTTTGTCGCGTGCAATTTGATGAAAGTCGATAAAGCCATAAATTGATGGAATCTCAGGCTCGTCGTTTGAACGATCTTGTTCACGTTGAACAATCGTTATGTCTGGTTTTGGCATTTCAATTTTAATCATATTCGTTCACGTCCTCACTTCTTTAGAGTGTAATGCTATCACAATTCGACTTAAAAATCTATCTGTTAGTTACCTGTTACTTTCTGATAAAGTTTTAGCCAATCCAATATCGTTTAATCACATTTCCGTTGTCTTCAATAAAATCTTCATCTGCAACTCCACCATTATTGCGTATGGTTTTTTCTGAACCAATGTTAATGGCATCACATACTACTAATGCTCGCTCAATTCCAAGCTCTTTTGTTTTTTCTAAGGATAACCTTAATAACTCTGTTGCGTAACCTTTTTGCCGTTCTGATGGTCGGATGCCGTATCCGATATGTCCCCCAGCATTTCTTAAATGCTCGGTCAAAGTATGACGAATATTGACCACTCCAAGGATACGGAATTCATCATTCACAAGCCAGAAGGTTGAATCTGGAACCCAACCAGGTTGTAGGTCAATTCCTTTTTCCGAATCTAGTAATGACTGAACCATCGCTAGGAAATCACTGGGATCTTTCCCGATTACCCAAGGAATCAAGTCTTCTTCGGTTGCTTTCCATTCTTCATAGAATGACAAATATGCTGGTTGTAACTCAATAGTTGGTTTAACTAATTTCAACATAGCTCTTACCCCTATCTCTAATCAACGCTTTCAATCGCTTGTTTGACGCTAGCGAACGTATTGAATGAAGTGAAGTCAATCCCGGCTTGTACAACTGCCATGGATAAGTTCGGACGTATTCCAGTGAACATCACGTGAATGCCTAGTAATTGTAGAACATTGTGGACCATGAATATATGTTGAGCTACCTCAGAATCAATTGTCAATATACCTGAGAAATCGATGATTAAATGTTCCACTTCAAGTTCAGGAATCGTTGGCAACACATTATTAAGTAAATGTTGAACCCGTTCATAATCAATAGCACCAATCAATGGTAATACCGCTATACCACGTTGGATTGGTACGATAGGTGCTGACAATTCGTTAATTTCTTTTTGACGTTCTGTCATTAATTCATTGCGGTATGCTTCGTAAGCGAAAATTGTTTCAGTCATACTCACATCCAATAGGTAGCTTATTCTATTATTGATCTTGACCACATTTTCAGTGGATAATCCATAGGACATGGAGATTTTTGTAATTTGCTGTATATACATTAATCGTTGATTTGCATAGGGTTTAATCAATGTAGTCAATCGACCTAGCATAGAAGCTTGTTGTTCACCGTTCTTTTTGCTCCATGCAATTAGTGCTTCTGCAGCTTTTTCATCACTTTCGTTAAACGATTCAGCTATCAGAATTAAATAGGCGATATTTAATTTCATCGATTGCTCAATCATTTCATCTGTTACTTCGTATTCAACGTTTTTAAGGGTTATTTCCATCATTTCACTTATAATTTCTTCAGCATGATCGATTAAATACTGACCCACTTTTAGTATTTCGTCCAAGTTCAACACTTCCTTACCTAAATATAGTACAAACAACATATAAAAGAATTTTACTATATAATTGCGGACTTGACGAATACTGAATTTTTCAATTCCGAAAAGCTGAGTAAGCTAACATAATATTAACTACATTTGCGCTGACCGCCGGTTCCGTATAAGCCAACAAGTATGAAAACTGCATACTTGTTGGCTCCATTCTTGACGCTCCTGCGCAAGTTCGTCGCAGAAAAGATGTGCTAGTCGCAAATGCACTATTTCGTTTCATACCCAACCTCAATAGCCTTCTTTAACTTAGCAAAAAAGTCCGTTCTATGTTTCTCAATAGAACGGACTTCTGATTAGTTTATGATTACACTTCTGACAATGCTTTGGTTATATTGTCTTGTGTAATATTTCGATGTGAAGCATTCCATACTGCGTGTTCATTTGAAATAACGAATGCTTGAGGTGATTGGTGTTGAATACTTAAATTGCTTTCAATTTCGTTTGATACAGGACGGCTTTCGATGACTTTCACTAAATACGCATCAACGTTTGTTTCTAACGCTGTGAATTCACTGTATGCAGCAGCACTTATTGGACATGTCGTACTATGTTTAAAGACCAAGACTGGCTTATCTTTCGATTGTTGAAGTACGTTTTCCCACTCGGGTATTGTGGTGATTTCTTTATAATTCGTCATAATTCATCATCCTTTTCTAGGTATTTTTACTATTATCTCGAATATTGATGAGTTTCGCATGTATGTTGTCTTATTAAGTTTTGCCTCGACCTTTCATTCGCCGAAGCTCCTCTTATTGATCGATTAAACTTACGGATACTTTCACATCTAATTTATGGCTACCACCGCGATAGATTCCTTGCACGGGACTGACATCCCCATAATCACGACCTACGCCAACACGAATGTGATTCTCTAGTGCTTCAACGTTATTTGTAGGATCCAGTCCTACCCATCCAATACCCGGAACCATCACTTCCACCCATGCATGGCTCGCTGCATCTCCAACTAATGCGGAATTTTCTCCAACATACAAATAGCCGCTGATGTATCTTGCTGGAATGTGATGGGCACGTAAAATTCCAAGCATTACATGTGAGATGTCTTGGCATACCCCTTTTTTCAAATCAAACGATTCTTGAGCCTTTGTTGAAACATTCGTTGAGAATCCATCATATTTAAACCGATTAAATAAATACCCCATTACATTGATGGAATATTGTACAGGGTTGGCTATGTCGCCAATTTCCGCATTGACAATATTGATTTGCTCAGGTGTTAAATATGTGTAGCCTGTATTGCTTAAATAAGCTAAATAGTGACTTTTGAATAAATCCGAATGAAAAATTGCGTGCATTTCTGGTGAATAATCAATTCGATGAACCCATGGACTCTTCTGAATGCTGACCACTGATGTTGATTTCACCTCTAAATGCTTATGATGATCGGCAATAAAAAAGGTTTCCACACTATTGCCCCAAATGTCCACATGCTCTTTTGTCAGAGAAACAGGCGTAATATCCGTTCGATATGACAGCAATCGCTGACACTCGTCTGTTCGTGGTTTTAACCTGATCGAGTTCATGCTTTGATCAACCCATGTATCGTAATCGAAAATATTGATATGTTCGATTCTATATTTCATGGACGATGATTTTGATTTATCGATCGCTATCTGTTGTGAAAAATCAGCAACTTGAACTTGAGTTTGTCGTTGCTTCATACTAGTCGGTTCGATTAAATAATAGGTTTTCGAGAAAATTTGTCCGATTTCATTACATTGATTTTGGAATCGATTTAAAAAGGCTAGCATGTCATCGGCGTTCAATTCCTGAATAGACATTTCATTAAAATCATTTCTTAACTTTTCAAGTGGAAAATAAAGTTCCGCTGAATAATCGGCAACCTTTGCACTTTCCAGGATGTCGATTGCCGCTCTCACATGATTCATATTGTAATGAATCGATCGAGGAAACGATTCATCAGTAATCAAAAATGTCAAAATGGTCTTCGGATCCATCTTCGGACGGTTTACTTTTAGATAGGCTTCATAGCCATTTAACATACGAAGGGCGGACAACCAAGCGTAATAGTCTTCCCCTTTATAGGCAAGCTCGGTATTCGGCGTATGTTCACATACGACATTGAGTACGCGTGCGGTTTTTTCTGCACGCTCCAACCATTTCCCAATTTTAATCATGCGGTAAGCAACGCCACGCGACATGGCAGACTCGATGATTCCTTGCGCTGTTAATGAAGTCCTTTTTATTTTGCGTAAAAACGTTCGTATATTTTGAATGGAAAACGGTTCTCGTTCTGCGTCTTTTGCAAATAAATAGATATCATTCCATACTTCAAATAATTCATTTGGAATATGGTCACGACTGACTCGTGCATTTTCTCTAGCGATGCAAACACAGTTAAAAACGGAACTTGTGTTAGTTTCCCCAAAGGCCAAGTGTAAAATATAGTCTTCCTCTTGAATATTTGGTTGTAATTTCAGGTGATTTAGTTCTTGCTCAGTTGAACATATTTCAAATATCAACTTCCACTGATCATCAGATAATAGCTCATCACTCGAGGTTTCCACCATTTGAGTTAAATGCACATCGAGGATCCGAGCATTTTGCTCAGCTCTTTCAAAATTTCTTGACATCCAATACAGTGAATCTGCGACACGACTTAACATGAGCTTAACCCTCCCGATTTCATGACCCATGTATCTTTACCTCCGCCACCTTGTGAAGAATTCACAACGAGCGAACCTTTTTTAAGTGCGACACGCGATAAGCCTCCAGGGAAAACATGCGTTTCTGCACCTCTAATAACAAACACGCGTAAATCTACATGACATGGATAAAACTCTTCGCCCTGATAGGCAGGTGCTCTAGATAATTTAATCGTTGGTTGTGCAATGTATTGATGAGGTGTCACTAAAATTTTCTGACGGAATTCCTCGATTTCTTTTGAGCTTGCATGCGGTCCTACCAGCATGTCGTACCCACCAGAAGCCCCTACATTTTTTATGACCAACTCATGTAAATGATCTAACACCCATTCTCGTTGACTGCGATCTTCCAATCGATACGTTTTCACGTTATCAATGATTGGTTCTTCCTTTAAATAGTAGCGAATCATATCTGGTACGTATACATACATCGCTTTATCGTCTGCTACACCATTGCCGATCCCGTTTAATATCGCCACATTCCCTTTTCGATAAGCTTCCAGTAAACCTGAAACTCCGAGGGTGGAATCGTCTCGGAATGCTTTTGGATCTAAATAGTCGTCGTCAATTCGGCGATAGATGATATCTACCTTTTCAAGTCCACGAATCGTTTTCATATAAACAATGTCTTTTACAACGATTAGGTCACGGCCTTCGACTAATTGGAGACCCATTTGTTGTGCCAAGAATACATGATCATAATAGGCAGAATTAAACATGCCCGGTGTTAACAAAACCGCACTGGGATTGTCCACTCCAATTGGTGCATGGTCCATAATTGCTTCATATAAATAGGTCATTTGGTGTTCCAACGTTTGAACAGAGTGTTTAGCAAAAAACTCTGGATACACTTGACGCATGACGTATCGATTTTGATAGACATAAGACATGCCAGAAGGATTGCGCAAATTGTCCTCCAGTACTAAGTATTTGCCATTTTCATCTCGAATTAAATCGATTCCAGCCAAAAATATATGATTATTTAAAGGGATTTTAATGCCCTGAACTTGATTCGCGTAATAATAAGGATTGTCTTCAACTAATGCTTTTGGAATAATGCCGTCTTTCATGATTTGTTGATCATTATATACATCATGTAAAAAACAATTAAGTGCTTCCGAACGTTGTACCATTCCTTTTTCGATTGTTTCCCAGTCCCCTGGAGGTATGATGATTGGAACAAAATCAAACGGCATTGTGCGTTCGGCACCTATATTATTATGGTAGATCGTAAAGGTAATTCCTTGTCTCAAAAAAGAGAGTTGGGCGGTTTCATGTTTTTCTTTCAGTTCATCCGCAGAAAATGTATGGAGCATTTCGTAAAACTTTTGATAATGGTCTTTCGGTTTCCCAGTTGCTTTTAACATCTCATCAAAAAATGGTTTTACAGTATACGTATTAAACATGTCAACACCCTCTCTATAAAAAATGTTAGAATATTTAAAAATATAAATATATTAGTAATACTCTATCATATTCTTCCAAGTTTCATTACCCATTCGTATATAATTTTATACATTCTATAAAATATAATATATACCGTGCCTATCACGAATATGTAAGGACCAGAGGGCATTTGACAGAAAATTATTATGTAGACATTATTGTTTGCTAAGAGATTATCATTTAAAATATAGTAGTTAGAATATTAGAAAAGGGGAGCTTTTATTATGAATCGTGTGACACATTTTGAATTACAAGTAGCCAATCCTGAAAATGTAATCGAGTTTTACAAGGATGTGTTTGGATGGACAATCGAAAAGTTTGGAGACCAAGATTATTGGTTCGTTATGACGGGTGAAGAAGGTCACGGAATGAATGGTGGTATCATGCCTTCTCCAGACGCTCAACCACGTACGTTTAATACGGTGGAAGTCGATAATGTGGATGACTATATAGCAAAAGTTACTGCGCATGGTGGCGAATTGGTCGTTCCAAAAGCAGCCATTCCAGGTATGGGGTATGTCGCTTATTGCAAGGATCCGGAAGGTCTCATTTTCGGTGTATATCATAACGATGTAAACGCTAAATAATTCACATCAAAAACCGTCAGAATGCGCAAGGTTCTAATACTATACGGGTTTTCTCTCATAAGAAATAAACAATATTCACAGAAAAAACGAATTTGGAAATGTATCACCAAGTTCATTTTTTACTATCTGTTTTTACGAAAGCATCCGTTAGTGAATAGGTGGTACCCATCTGACAGTTTTCATCACCAACCAGCCTTTATTAACATTTCACCTTACTAGAAATTGATGGTCACCATTCTTTCTTATATTGTCAAAAACCGTCCACACTTGATCAAGAGTGGACGGTTTTTTAATCTATATAAATAGTAGGAGACTGATACTGACAATGACTTAGCCTCATTACTATTATTTTCAGGCTATGTTCAAGATTGCTGTTGATATTGAATAAATTGCACGATAAACAACAGAATCATTTTACATAGCTATTATTAGTATGGGTACATAGCTTCCTATTCTTCGTATTCCCCAATAATCTCGACTGCTTTTTCAGTTACTGAGGTGTCAATCGCTTCGTCAAATTTAAATTCTCCACGAATCGCACCGTTTTTCTTATACAGCTCATACTGATCGCGAATGTCGTCGATGAACATTTCACCGTTTGGATCAAGTCCAGTGACAAATACATCTTCCCACACCGCAGCATCTTTCAATGCCGTATATTGTGTCATGATGTCGATGATCTCGTCTTTGCCTTCACCTTTTTTGAATGCATCGTTATAATCACGAATGCCTTTTAAATAAGCAGCCATAAAACGTAATGAAACGTCTTGCTCTTCATTCATGAATTCCGGTGAAGCGAGAACCATCGCAATCTGTGCCTCAGGTGCAAAATCGGTTGCATCTCCAAAACGCACATGAATTCCTTGCGCAACTCCTTGTGTAATCAGTGGTTCAATATTTAATGCCGCATCAATCGAACCATTTTCAATAGCAGCCAGCATTGTTCCAAAGTCAGGCATTAGCACGAATTCCACATCATCCTTCGCAAGACCCGCATGCTCAAGCATTAATTGGTAAATGTAATCGTCGACCCCATGTTCCCCAGAAACGGCAATTCGCTTCCCTTTCAAATCACTGTAGTCTTTAATTTCATCTTGTTTGTCAGTGCCGATCACAAACGTAAAGTACGATTTTCCTTTTTCATTATGCCCTTTGTCCGCAACAATTTTTACGTCAATTCCTTGTGCTATTGCATTAAAGAATGCAGCTGAAGAAATCCCCCCAGCAATATCTACCTCACCTGAGGCCAGCGCTGGCAACATATCATCGCTGTTCGCAAATGTCGCAAATTCCACTTCAATATTGTAATCATCAAAATAACCATTTTCATTCGCTATATAAAATCCTGCTCCTGAAGCAGAACCATCTTCCGCTATAACAACTTTCGTCTTCTTACTTAATGGAGCTAAATCACCAGAAGGATTATCCTTGCTTACATCATCGTTCACCTTCACTGTTTCTTCTTGTGAACACGCACCCACCATTAAGGTTAAAACAAAAAGCATTGCGACCCACTTTTTCATTCAAACTCTCCCCTCATAATCTTGACCCTTGTACTTCCACTTGCAAATGGTTCCAAATTTCAATAAATTTAGAAGTCATTTCAGGATCCGTGCGTATATCTTCTAATTTTCTTGGCCTTGGTAAATCTATGTTAATCTCAGATACTATTTTTCCAGGCTGTGCACTCATTAATAACACCCGATCACTAAGATAGAGTGCTTCATCGATGCTATGTGTGATGAACAGCACGGTTTTCTTCGTCTCAGACCAAATCGACAAAAGCTCTTCTTGCAGAATATATTTGTTCTGCTCATCCAAAGCACCAAACGGTTCATCCATCAGCAAGATTTCCGAATCATTGGCAAACGCTCTTGCGATACTCACCCGTTGTTTCATGCCTCCCGACAATTCTTTCGGATACATCTTGGCAAACTTTGAAAGACCTACTTTATTCAAGAAATACGTCGTCCGTTCTTTTATAAACGATTTTGACAAGTGACGCATATTTAAACCGAACGCTACATTTTCTTCAACGGTCAACCATGGAAGTATGCCACGTTCTTGGAACACCATGGATTGGTTTGGACGATTTTGGTCCGTTTTTTCAATGGTGAAGTCACCCGAACTTTGATTTTCTAATCCAGCTAATATCCGGAGTAACGTCGTTTTGCCACAACCGCTCGGACCAACGAGACAGACAAATTCACCATCTTCAATCGTGAGTGATATATTTTCAATCGCGGTTACACTGTTTTCCTTTTTGTAAAACACTTTGGTCAATTCATGAATTGAAATTTTTGGTTTTGAACTCAGGTCGTCACCTCCACGGCAATAGTTTTTTCTGTAATCCCCGTATTAACAATGAAAAGATATAACCAAAGAACGAAATGAGAATTAATCCCACAAACATTTCTTTTAGTAAAAATGCACTGTAGGAAGTCCATATTAAATACCCAATACCAGAATTAGCACCCATCATCTCTGCAGCCACAATCGTCAGCAACGCAATTGCCTGCCCCATTTGAATTCCTTCCAACATAAATGGCAGTGAACCCGGCAAGGCAATCTTCAAGAAGAAATCTTTCCTACTAGCCCCATAGTTTTTCGCCACATCTAAATAAATCTTGTCGATGGAAATGACCCCAGCCACGGTATTGATAACTACTGGGAAAAATACACTTCCCGCAATGGTAACGACTTTTGATACTTCCCCAATTCCGAAAATGATTAGGATTAAAGGTAATAAGGCAAGTGTTGGAATCGGCATTAACGCCATAATCAGAGGCGAAATGAAGTGCCGAATTGGTGCATACAATCCCATACACAAACCAATAATAATTCCTGGAATAACACCTAGTAAGAACCCAGCGATAATGCGGAACAATGAAATATTGATGTGTTGAAATAGCTCACCACTCGTGAGCAATTCAATAAACGTGGAAACGATCGCAGTTGGTGGCGGGAAAAAGCGAGCATCAATGAGACCGCTTTGTGAAAGAAATTGCCAGACAAGCAAGAGACATACGGGTGAAAAAATGGTCAACCATGTCTTCAGTCGCTGTTGTAATTGTTGCCTTCTCCATTCATGCTGCTCCGTTTCAACTGGGTTTTTTAGATCCTTCATTTTTCACCACCTCTTCCTCAAAATAATATGTAAGCTCAAGGAAAAGTGTGCCTACAAGCGGTGGAACATCTGAATCGAAAACTTGTTTTCGCACGAATTTCATATGCCAACCGCGAAAAGTCAGACTGAGCCACCGCTCTGCACCAATATGGTTGTTTTCACACAAAAAAAAGACCCAGAAAACTCTCTGGGCCTAAATTTCTTCTGTGTTACATTCCACGTCCACTTCCAAGTCGGTGTATTTTGGCGCTGGTCCTTAAAATCTGAGTCGATTGTGATTCTTGTGTATTACCGTTGACTTGTGATTTAAACCTTTTAGGTCTAGTCCAGTTATGATGTAATTCCTCTGACTTTGCATCAAGTGGAAACTTCTTACTCATTTGCCTTCACCTCATTTTTTGTAGGATGAAAAGAAGAAATCTGATTTAGTATGCGTGATTATATCTGTTTTATGCTCATTGTTTCCTTGCTTTACGGAGTCTCTTTGCTTCAACCTTCTTGCTGGTTTAGGACTTTGACGATTAATTCATTAAAGCCACGTTCAAAATTCTCATTGTTTTCTTTACTTCTTTTTTTCGGACCTTTCATCCTTCCACCTGCGAGTCGGATTTTCTTCGCAATGTGACGACTATGTAGTAGCTGGTCGATGTTCTCGTTTGTATACTCTCGACCATTTTGATCCATTACGTGCCCCCGCTTTGCCAATACCATTGCAGCCAGGCCATAATCTTGCGTGATGACGATATCTCCTGGTTTTACTCGATTGACAAGCACAAAGTCAACAGCATCCATGCCTTTTGAGACCATAATTGTCTCAGCTCCATCACGTTGCATGTTATGTGCTGTATCGCAAAATAACGTGACAGGAAGTTGGTACTGCGTTGCGAATTTAATGGTCAGGTCTACTACCGGACAACCATCTGCGTCCACTAAAATGTTGGTCATTTATGCCCTCCTTCTTAGATTTACTACCGCTATTCCATGATATTGCACTGTTGAGTTTCCTTAAAGACAAATACCTTCATACATTCACATTTCATTTGGTGCTTTTATTCCAAGAAGTCTTAATGATTCTTTTAAAACAATGATTACACAATGAACTAAAGTTACTCGATAGGCCATTAACCTTGGTTTTGTAAGTATTTGAACGTTTCCATAAAATGAATTAAACGCTTGTGCCAAGTCTATTGCATACTTAGCAACGATTGAAGGATCTAGTTGGAGAGCAGCACGAATCACCATGTCAGGGAATTGTTCTAGGTATTTTATGACTTCCCACTCATAGTTATTTACTTCTTCGACCTCGAATGTACCTATTTCTCCGGCCTTTCTTAAAAGAGAGCATGCTCGTGCATGAGTATATTGCACATATGGCCCTGTTTCTCCTTCTTTTTGCAGCATTTTCTCTAAATCAAATTCAATGTCATGCTTCCGATGTTGTTTTAAATCACTAAAAATAATTGCCCCTACCCCAACTGCTTTTGCTACCTCTGTTTTATTTGCCAATAGGGGATTCTTCTCATCAATGTTTGCTTCAGCCAATTGAATCGCTTCATTCAACACTTCTTCTAGTAAAATGATCTTCCCCTTACGAGTTGATAGCTTTTTGCCATCTTTCAAAATCAATCCGAACGGGACGTGTTGAATGGTTTCAGCCCATGCATAATCCATTTTCTTAAGAACAGACCTTAATTGCGCAAAATGAAGACTTTGTTCATTTCCAACAACATAGATTGACTTCACAAAATTGTATGTTTCTTTTCGATTTAGCGCTGCCGTAATATCTCTTGTTGCATACAACGTCGCTCCGTCTGACTTTTTGATTAGACATGGCGGCATGTCTTCTCCTACATCCACTACAAGTGCACCATCAGATTCCCTTAATACATCTTTATGTTGTAACTCTTCAATGATCGAATCCATTTTGTCATTATAATAAGCTTCGCCTTGATACGAATCAAATGAAACACCTAGTAAGTCATAGATTTTCTGGAATTCCTTTAAAGATTCTGTTCGAAACCATTTCCAAATAGCTAACGAATCTGAATCGCCATCTTCGAGCGATTTAAATGCTGCTCTTCCTTCATCATTTAAGGAGTCATCACGTTCAGCTTCTTTGTGAAATCTAATATAGAGCGCTAGTAACGTTTTAATTGGTGATTCCTGAACTTCCTTCTCAGTCCCCCATAAACGATAGGCCACAAGCAATTTTCCGAACTGTGTTCCCCAGTCTCCAAGGTAGTTAATTTTCACTGGCTGAAAACCACTCTTTTCGAGCAAGAAAGAAATGGAATTCCCAATAACGGTTGAACGTAGATGCCCCATGGAGAAAGGTTTTGCGATATTGGGAGAAGACAGATCAATTGTGACGATCCCTCCTCCACCCTCGTTTGAAGAACCATAGTTATTTGAATGCTGAAGGATTTTGGTCAAAATGGAAGTAGTAAATGCATTTCGTTTCATGAAAATATTCACGTATCCATTCACTGCTTCTATTTTTTCAATACTCGGGTCTTGAATGCTTTCAGCGATTTCTTGGGCAATTAGATTCGGAGACTTTCTTAATTCTTTCGCAAGCAGAAAACATGGCAGTGAATAGTCTCCTAAATGAGCATAAGCTGGTATTTCGATCATGTTTTTTTCTATCAATACAGTTGTATTTTGTTGAAGTACTTCTAATACTTTATCTTTCAAAGTAATTCCTCCTTAAAAGTAGGGCGAGCGAACACTAGATTAATCGGCACATTTTTTTGTTTTAATTGGCATTAACCGAGATTTATTCAGTTTCGCCCACTTTTTCCCATAAACGCCTAATAAAAAAAGCCCTCGTCTCATTAAAAAATGAGACGAAAGCTTAACTTCCGCGGTACCACTCAATTTGCCCTATGTTGGGCCTCTTTCTCAATAACGGAGAGTCTCCGGCTTTTTCTACTTCATTCAAAAAAGCATCTTAGAAGTGCGGTTCACACATCCTCTTGACCAGGCTCTCACCATCCCCAGCTCGCTTGTTCATTGGATAATGTTACTCTCTTCATCACAGATATTGTAATTGAATTTAGCAAAGGAAAGTTGAAATGTCAAACTATTTTAAAATACACTTGATTCTGCCGTAACGTAAGGTTTTATAATACAACTAAGGGATGGAAAAGAGGGGTTTTTTTGTATTCAATCGGGAAACTGGCTAAGTTAAGTCATTCTACAATAAGGACACTTCGATATTACGATGAAATTGGACTGTTGAAGCCTTCACAATTAAGTGATGGAGGTCATCGGTATTACGAAGAAAATGATATCACCAAGCTGCATTACATAAAAGTGTTAAAGGATATTGGCTTTGATTTAACAACCATTCAACAAATGATCGAAAATCAGCATCTCAGTCACAAAGAAGCCCTTGTGATGCAATTAAAAGTGCTAGAAATCGAGAAAGTACGAATCGAAGAACGAACTCGTGCCATTCGTTATTTACTTCAGGTGAGCGAACTTGAAGAAATAACCAATTGGAAAGACGTATTCGATGAAATAACCATGCATTCTGCTTCAACACCAAATGAGGTTTTTGAAGAGTTATGGAAATCCCATTTCTCAAGCGAGGAAGTTGAACACTTGAAGCAACTTCCTAAAGTTGGTGACGACGATGAGATGATGCAAAGTTACATTACATTAATTAATGATGTCCGGCAAAAGCTTGATTTTGATAGTAAAAGTCCCGAAGTTCAGGAGTTGGCTAGACGTTGGATTGCCTTGCTCGATCAAATGTACAAAGGAAATTTTCAATTGGCTCAAAAAGTATTGAACAAACATAGAGAAACCAAAGGTAATATTGGGTTGTATCAAGTTGACCCAACCATTATGACTTTTATTGAACAGGCGATTGCTCATTATATGAAGGTAAATTATGAAGGAGAATCCTATGAAATCTAAATTTATTATTCTTGAATTAATTGTTTTCATGGCTCTCCCTTATGTCATTTGGACATATGGCAGAGATTCCATTGGAGATTATTATGCGATGTTGCTATCGACTGTCCCTGCTTTTGTTTATACAGTTGTGCGGTTTGTGATCGATCGCCAACTAAATATTACAGGGTTATTTGTCATTTCTACATTGCTGCTTAATACGGTTGTGGATTTACTTTCTGGCTCTGCCATCAACATGTTATGGAATTCCGTTTGGTTAGGCTATGCATTTTCAGCTGTGTATTTAGGATCCATGTTATTTAGAAAACCGTTAGCTTTATACTTTGCAGTAGACGTGATGTATCTTCAGGGGTTTCCAAGAGAAAACAGTAAAACTTTATATTTCATAAAACGAAATCTTTCATGGTTTCAGCTAATTACCGCAATCTTTGTGTTAAGAGGAATTGTGCTGAATACGCTTATGGCATGGTTGATTTCAAAGCATGGTGTAGATGCTTTCATGCACTTAATCTTTTTAAGAAAAGCAATAAGCATTGGTTTCGGGATCTTGATATTTACTGTCTACGCATATTCAGGGAAGATAATGCATGAGTACTCTCAAACTCATGATATTGACTGGCCAGTAAAAGAAACGAAAACGGAGCTTGAAGGCACTCACTAATCGAGTGGTTATCTTTGAAGTGAAATTACTTCTTTCATCCTTACCCAAAAACCTCTACACTATGGTTATTAGAATATTCTTGAAAAGGTAGGTTTTAGAGATGACATTTTCAATCGTCGGATATGATCCAGAAACTAAAGAGCTAGGTGTTGCCGTTGCTTCCAAGTTTTTAAGTGTAGGTGCAGTAGTACCATTTGCGAAAGCTGGAGTAGGTGCGATTGCAACACAATCTTGGGCGAATCTAGATTATGGCAAACATGGTTTGGAATTGCTTGAAAATGGCCTTACTCCTGAAGAAGTAGTAAAAGAACTTATCAGTAACGATGATAAATTCGCCTCCAGACAGGTGGGGATTGTCGATACAAACGGACAAAGTGCTACATTCACTGGAGATGATTGTTATGACTGGGCTGGTGGTTCTGCTGGGAAGAATTTCGCTGCACAAGGAAATATTTTAGTGGACCAACATACCGTGGAGGCTATGGAATCGACTTTCCAACAAACGCTTGGTTCTCTATCCGAACGTTTATTAGCCGCTTTACTTGCAGGTGATGCTGCAGGTGGTGACAGTCGCGGAAAGCAATCGGCTGCGTTATTAATTGTGAAGGAAAATGGGAGTTACGGCGGATACAATGATCGCTATATCGATTTGCGCGTGGATGATCATGAAGAGCCTGTCCAAGAATTGTCTCGTTTAGTAAAGCTACATAAACTATATTTCGAACCCACTTTGCCAGAAGATGTTGTGGCAATCGAAGGTGGTCTTGCGGACGAACTTCAAAACCTTTTATATGAAAATGGTCATTTACAACGCGAGCTCACGGAACATGACGATTTATTGGATGCGGTACAATCGTATCATCTAATCGAGAACTTCGATGAGCGAGTTCAGCAACGAGGGTTGATTGATCAAAAAGTTGTGGAGTATATGCGAATAAAATAGGTTGCCAGTAGGGAAATTAATAAATTGAAAAACGTCCGATAGTTGATTAAATAGCTTTAATCTAGCCAATTTAACACAGCCTATTATTATGAACCCTCACTAAATTCGTCCCTTTAGTATTCGTCATTGTCTTACCATACAGGATTTTTCATGTTCACTTGCATTAACACTTGAAACCATAAAAGTTAGCATAAACAGATCAAGCAATACCGTAGCAGCCGGAATGTCATCTTCGGCTGCTCATTATCATGGAGTTAGTAATGCTTCTCTTTCTCTAGTTGACCCAAGATTAAAGTCCCTTTGTATGTTGTTGAAGTGGGTCGACTGAAACATCCGAGCCGTCGGATTACCTGTAAGGCTGGGAGGTAATGGAACCGCACGGTGCTTTCCGTAGTTCCGCGAAAAGCCAAACGGAAAATGTTTAATCACTCTTTCCCAAAACCTCTGACTTTTCATACATTTGTATGTCACCCTAAAGTTTTGAATCTCTCTGTTTCGAAAAGCAAACACTCGGGTAAATTGACTTAATAAGGCCATTCCTATTGCCATTTCCCCGACGTCGCTTAATCATATGTGAAGGAATGTCCTCACTTACTAGTCTCTTTATTCTATTTAATTGACGTCATGAGGAGCTAAATTATGGGGTGATCTAGTCTTTGGATGCTAAATTTACTGTTTTTCACTTGGTCAGTCTTATAACCCTCATTGGGTTTTGCTTGATGGCAATCCTTGTGAGCGGAAATCAAATTGTCGGATTTGACAAAGCCATCATTTCTTTTGTGCAAAGTTTCGAGACGCTATTTTTAACATCCATCATGAAATTCTTTACTTTTGTGGGTGCTGGAAATACTATTAAAGTCTTGATTGCGATTGCCATGATAATTCTATTCTTTTTCTTCAAATTCCGCTCTAAACTTGTCCTGCTTATTGGGGTAATGATTGGTTCCCATTACGTTTTCCGTATATTAAAATTAATTTTTCATCGAGCACGTCCAGATCTGCACAGTCTCATCGAGATTGGAGGATACAGTTTTCCGAGTGGTCATGCGACGAATGCCATCACTTTTTACGGGATACTTTTATACCTTCTGTGGCATATCATTCCATCGCGTTGGGGTCGCACACTTTTAGTGGTTATTTGTACTACCATGATTGTCATGATTGGTGTTAGCCGAATTTATTTAGGTGTTCATTATCCTAGTGATGTCATTGCAGGTTATTGTGCTGGTGGCTTTTGGCTGATACTCGCGATTTGGATCTATCAGCTTGTCATGAAAAAAATTCATGAAGGAAAACACAAAAGTGTTAACTAAAGAAGGCAGGAGGATAGCGTAGTTCCCCATTTGTTTTCTTTAGTTCTCCTTTTTTGAGTTCATAAACCATGAACACGTCGTCCTCCACACTAAATTGTGTTAATTCCAAGCCATGATTTCTGGCCGGCTGAAAACCGAATTTTGGATAGTAAGTTGAATGTCCAATTAATAGAACGATTCCGTACCCTAAACTTTTAGCCTTTTTCAGCCCTTCTTTCATTAACTTACTGCCAATTCCTTTATTTTGAGCAGTTGGTTTTACAGCTATAGGTGCTAAAACTAGCACTTCTTTTTCGTTGGTTTCTTGGATAACTTTTGCCTTACTTAAAAGTAGGTGTCCAACTATTTCACCCTTGTCTTCAGCAACGAGTGATAACTCTGCTATAAAACCATTGGAGAAACGGATCCGCTCAACCAATTTTGCCTCATCGTCTCGATTTCCAAACGCGTCATAATTGAGGTTGAATACTTGCTTGTAATCACTTTTCGTTTCAGTTCGGATTCGCATAATTTTCACCTTTTTTCTTAATACTAGATATTAGTTTAACATTCTACTTTACTCGCCATAATTCCTCTTTCTCCTGCCATTTCCTTTGTAAATCGAAGGCATATATTTTGACTGTGGGAATCAACAAGTCTTAAAGTGACACTATACTTTTTCTTATTTAAGTATAGTGTTTCTTACCATTTAATACACTAAGGAGGCATCAAGATATGAAGAATAAAGAATTCGAACCACTTTTAGAACCATTTACCTTCCCAAATGGTGTCCAACTAAAGAATCGTGTTGTGATGGCACCAATGACGAACTACTCATCCAATGAAGATGGGTCAGTTTCTGATGCGGAAGTTGCTTATTATGTACGCCGTTCAAAAGGTGTCAGTATGGTGATTACTGCCTGTACCTATGTCACTGCAAATGGACAAGGATTTCCGGGTGAATTTGCCGGACATACGGACGATATGATTCCTAGCTTGCGTCGTTTGGCAACTTCGATTAAAGGACAAGGAGCTAAAGCCATTTTGCAAATCTTCCATGGCGGTCGACAAGCGCCTAAAAACCTTGTGCCAAATGGAGATGTCGTAAGTGCGAGTAATATCCCGAGTGAAGGAGATAACAAACCAGTTCCACGTTCACTCACTGAAGCTGAAGTTGATTCTATTATTAGTGACTTTGGGGAGACCACTCGACGAGCGATTGAAGCAGGTTACGATGGGGTTGAGATTCATGGTGCCAATACGTATTTAATTCAACAGTTTTTCTCCCCTCACTCCAATCGACGAAATGATCGATTTGGTGGATCTTTAGAAAAACGGTTAACCTTTCCACTTGCTGTTGTAGACGAAGTGCAACGCGTGGTGAAAGAATATGCAACAGAGCCATTTATCGTTGGATATCGATTCTCCCCTGAAGAACCAGAAACCCCGGGAATCACCATGGCGGATACATTGGTGTTAATTGATGCGTTAGCGGACAAGAAAATGGATTACCTACATGTGTCCCTCATGGATTTTTGGTCAACACCAAGACGTGGAGTGGATGACACGCGTTCGCGCATAGAACTCATTCAAGAAACTGTTGGAGATCGTGTTCCAGTTATCGGTGTTGGTTCCATTTACACTGCTGAAGATGCTCGTAAAGCGTTAGCTATCGGTATTCCGTTGATTGCTCTTGGGCGTGAACTCTTAATAGATCCAGATTGGGTTCAGAAAATTGAACAAGGTCTTGCGGACGAAATTGTGACGCAACTCAATATAGATAAGCAACAGGAGTTAGTAATGCCAGACCCGCTTTGGCAGCAAATTTTGAGTAATCCTGGGTGGGTTCCAGGCGTGTAAAATAAAAAAAGTGAAGCGAGTGTTCATAACTCGTTTCACTTTTTTATTAAAATTCTATTGCAAACAATTTTACATATTCTGCCGTAGAGGCATATCGGATCTTTCCTTCATCTCTCATTCCAAGCTTTTGAAGTAGGTTCGCAGATTTTTCGTTATCCAGGGATGTAAAACCAGCAATTCGGCGGTATCCCAGTTCATCCATACCATAAGTCATTACAGCTTTTGCTGCTTCGTATGCGTATCCTTTCCCCCAATATTTCGACAGGTAGCCAAATCCAAGATCAACATCTTTCAAGAAATCACGCTGAATTAACCCGCAAACACCAATTGGCGTAGAGCTCTCTTTTAATTCCACTGCATATAATCCAATGCCCTGTTCCGCATACATCGCCATTGGTCCGTCAATGATATATTTCTTGGCATCATCTATTGTACGAATCCCACGATCCCCAATATATTTTAGCCAATCGGGCTCATTCAAAAGTTCCAAGATGAATGGCCCGTCATTGGCAGTCAAGGGCATAATTAATAATCGTTCCGTTTCAATCATTTTCATAAAAGTGATTCACCTCTAAATTTTTCGATGTTTTTTGAGTGCTACTATATTAAGCACGATAAAGACGACTGCAAAACCCATCAGTGCTAGTATGTCAAACTGCACGTCGCCTAAACCTTGCCCTTTGTACATCACACTTTTCAAGGCGTTTGCCCCGTATGAAATGGGCATTACATTGGAGAACATTTGTAACCATTCCGGCATTCCCGAAATCGGAATAATCCCAGTGAAAAAGACTTGAGGAATGATGACTAATGGGATGAATTGAATCATTTGAAATTCCGATGTAGCAAATGAAGATAATAGAATCCCTAGGCTAAGTGCAACCAGTGCGATTAATAGATTGATGAGTAGAACATGCCACATCGAACCCTTTAATACCATATCCAAAACATTTATTGCGTATAGTACTACAATGATGGTTTGAATGACTGCGAATAATCCATAGCCTAATAAATATCCCATCACGATTTCCCATCTTTTGATTGGGGTCGATAACAACCTCTCGAGTGTTCCTGTCATACGCTCACGTAATAGCCCAATCCCTGAAATTAAAAACACAAAGAAAAAGACAAAAAATCCGACTAAAATCGGACTGAGTACATCAAAGAAAGATGTGTTTTCATTCCCGTAAACATATGCCATCTCAATTGAAGTGCGATCTTGCGTCAGTGACAGTACTTGTTGTAGTTTTGCTTGTAACATTTTGGTTTGACTTGGATCCGTATTTTCAAGCGTTAGTTGGAGTTTCTCACCATCAATTTTGAGAATCCCATCTAGATCTTGTTCCTCCACTAGTTTCTTCAAGGTCGTCGTTTCTTCTATGACCGTCACTTCAAAATCCTGGTCTTCTAGTCTCTCAACTATTTCAAAGCTTCCCCCAATTACACCAATGCTTGAAGGCACTTCATTACTGGTAAATAATAAGTGCATGAGTGTTAAAATAAGTAACGGTGCCAAGAACAATAACGCCAGTGTTCGTTTATCTCGGACAAGTTGTAATACGATGCGTTTAAAGAGAGCTGTGACGCGCATGTGCTTCTCCTCCCGCTTTCAAAAAGACATCTTCCAAGTTTGTAACGTCATAAATGGCTTTTAGTTCTTGAGGTGAACCCGTTGTAATAACACGGCCTTCTCTGATCATGGTCAACACATCACACTTTTCAGCTTCATCCATGACATGTGTGGTGACGAGAATTGTTTTTTGTTCTTCCACCTTCAGCCGCACAAGTTCTGTCCAAATGGATTTTCGTAACTCGGGATCGATTCCAACAGTTGGCTCATCCAAAATCAAAATTTGTGGGTTTTGAATTAATGCGATCGCTAGTGATAATCTTCGTTTCATCCCACCCGAATAGGTTGAGACTCTTTTCTTCAATGCACTTTCTAGTTGAACCAGTTGCGTCACATACGCAATCCGTTCTTTAACCTCTCTTTTACTCATTAAAAACATGGATGCAAAAAAAGTTAAGTTTTCATAGCCGGTCAAGTCATGATACAGTGAGTCTGATTGTGCCATGTAGCCAATTTTCTTCAATAAACCAAGGTTTGGAACTCTTTCCCCAAGCATATCAACTGAACCTGTTGTTGGTACATCCATCCCCACGATAAGCTTGATCAGCGTCGTTTTACCGGATCCAGATGGACCAATCAATCCTACAATTTGACCTTCCTCAGCAGAGAACTCCACATCTGAAAGAATTGAATGTTTTCCATAACTTTTGGTAACATTTGATACTTGTAAAATGGACACTACTTCTTCCCCTCCTTTATCATGATTAGCCAACTCGTTGAACTAACGCCGGAGAATTATTTTTTGGGGAATTTACCATTGATGATACTTCATAAGCTTCAAGGCGGTTATCTTCAAATGGCCGTAATAAATGTTGTAACACTTTAATGTCTTGAATGGATGGGTCAAGCCAAGTATGCTCGTCTTCTGGCTTAAGGATGACCGGCATACGATCGTGAATGCTGGCCATTAATTCATTAGGCTCGGTAGTCAAGACTGTACACGTATGAATGGCTTCTCCAGTTGATGATTTCCAGGTTTCCCACAACCCCGCCATTGCAAAAGGTTCTTCCGACTTTAATTTAACGAGCATCGGTACCTTATCACGATCCGTTTTCTTCCATTCAAAAAACGAGTCTGCCACAACAAGACAGCGTTTCTTCTTTAATGATTCTCGAAAACTAGGTTTTTCATGAACAGTCTCTGATCTTGCATTTATCATCTTAAAGCCTATTTTTGAATCTTTTGCCCAAGGTGGCACAAGCCCCCATTTTAAGTAGCCTAGCCGGTTTTTCGATCCATCGTTGATAACCGTCAGTATGTATTGTGAGGGTGCAATATTATAGCTAGGCTCATAGTCTTCTGCCTCAAAAGTTGCTTCACCAAATCGTTCTTCCAACTTATTTAAGTTCATAAATAAACTGTAGCGACCACACATATAAATTCGCCTCCTTCTTAAGATTCAATTCGTTACGCATGTTCTATTTCCTCTATTATACGATTAATTGAATGATCAAATTCCCCCGTTGAAAAACAAAAAATGGCCTACCTCTGGTGAGATTGTCGGTTCGCATCGATTGTTACTAGTGTTTGATAAGCAGTTCAAATATATTCGGTGATGCACCGCAAAGGCTTTTTCAATCAAATTGCATCGTTCCTCAACAAATATAAACCATTTATTTTAGGTCCTATTTTATCGGTTCTTTATATTAAACGTATGTGATGGTCTCCGACATTTATAATTTTCTATCTAGTTTTCTAATTGGTTCAAAAGCGTTAATTTAATTTAAGTTTTTACCTCATAATCCCACTACTAATCAATAGTTTTGAATATAAATAGAAATAAACGGAGATATACGAATAAAATATTTTATAGAAAGGTTAATGTTAATGCATGAGTTTGCAAATTGTAATTACAGTAACTGTATTTCTGATTACCATGTCAGTGATTTTTTGGAGACCTAGAGGTATGAATGAGGCATGGCCAGCCTCAATTGGAGCAGCAATCATACTCCTGACTGGAATGGTTTCCTATGGAGACATTCTTGATATCATAAGCAAGATAGGAGGTGCATCCGTTACAATAATGGCCACCATCGTCATGGCGGTCATTCTGGAAAGTTTCGGCTTTTTTCATTGGTCTGCTGCAAGGCTTGTGAATTTAGCCAAAGGGTCAGGTTATCGGTTATATTGGTATATTCAGCTGCTTTGTTTTTTGATGACACTGTTATTTAATAACGATGGAAGTATCTTGATCACTACGCCTATTTTAATTCTCCTTCTAAAAAATTTGAGACTAAAACCCCATCAGCAAATCCCCTATCTGTTAAGCGGCGCACTTATTGCAACTGCTTCCAGTGCCCCTATTGGGGTAAGTAATATCGTCAACTTGATTGCTCTAAAAATCGTTCACATGAGTCTATACATGCATACAGCGATGATGTTTGTCCCGGCTACGTTGGGATTAATATTTATGTCATGCTTGATGTTTATCGTAATAAAAAACAAAATACCAAAAGAACTGCCTATTTCTGCTGCTGAGATTGAGGAAGCTTTTTTTCACCAAACATTTTCATCCCCTAAAATCGGGGATAAACGTTGAAACCAAACGTAAACGGACCAAATTTATGCTAAAAATATTACTATTTGTCTTTGTGATGCGTTGCCTACTTTTTGTGGCATCTTATGTCGCCATACCAATTGAACTGGTTGCAGTACTCGGATCACTGGTCTTGTTATTTTGGAGATGGTATCACCTGCGGACAAATCCCATCGATATCTTGAAAAAAACGCCTTGGCACATCCTAATCTTCGCATTCTCAATGTATGTAATTATATATGGTCTTCACAATATAGGTTTGACTTCTTTACTTGTCAGTATATGCGAACCAATTGTAAACCAGGGGTTAATTCATGCGAGTTTGATCATGGGAGGACTGGTTTCATTCCTTTCCAATATTTTCAATAATCACCCTGCATTGATGATTGGCACGATAACTCTTACCGAGATGGGACTTGACCCCATTACACTAAAGACCATCTATCTCGCCAATATCATCGGAAGTGACATGGGATCCTTATTATTGCCGATAGGGACACTTGCTTCTCTTATTTGGATGAATATCCTCAGAGAAAACAAGATAAAGGTAACATGGAAAGATTATATGAGCATTTCATTCCTTGTCATCCCCCCTACGACTATCGTCTCTCTACTATTATTGTTCTATTGGGTGCAGATGGTATTTGCTTAAAACGTGTGAATAACAATTTTACGCTTCCAAGATTAGGATGAGGAATATCAAAAATATTAGAGGGATCAGTGGAAATAGCGAACTCCATCATCCACTAACGAGAGGTTCTGTTTCTATCAGATCCTCTTTTTTTTATTACTGAATTAAATTATTCGAAAAAAAACCAACTTCTTATTTAGAAGTTGGCTTTCGTATGATTACTTTATAATAGATGGTGACAAGTACAACAAAAATCGCAATAAATAAATACACATCTGAATAGCCGAATGCCCCTGCAACAATCCCTAAAACAAACGAACCGGCGGCCAGGCCAGAATCATATAACGTGAAAAATGTAGCCGTTGCATATGCACTTCGTTTGTTTGGTGAAGCCTGAAGTGCCAGTGTTTGAAAACTAGGTAATAGGGTTCCGTAGCCTAATCCCACAAGCGCACCAGCGATCAGAAACATCGATGGGCTAGTTGTAATACTTAGTATATATAATCCGAATGCGTAAATAATAAGGGATGGGATAATTACAATATTCGGACCCATCGAATCGAATAGCCTTCCGGTTATTGGTCTAGAGACAATCATCGCAGCTGCAAATACAACAAAGAAGAAACTGGCGACTTGAACCATATCCAAAGATTGACCGTAAACCGAAATGAACGACATGATACTTGCGTATGAAAAAGCAACCAACATCCCTACCGTTGAAATAGCGATTGCTTTTTTCTCAAATAAATCAGACCATGATAATTTGCGCTTCTCCATATTTAGAGGAACCACTTCTTCAGTGACTTGGACTAATAAACTACAAACCATCCCTATCACGGTAATCACCCCAAATATAAGAAAAATCAAGGTGTATGAAATAATCGGTTGTAATGTTAATGCAAGAAACGGACCAGCAACCATCGCTAAATTCATCGACATCCCGAAATAACCAAGTCCCTCGCCTCGTCGCTCGGGAGGCACAAGATCGGCAGCAATGGATAAAGTCACGGTTGTTGCAATACTGAATGAAATCCCATGGATAAACCGTAAAATGAGTAGGATCGTAATGTCATCCGTAATCATGTATGAAAATGTAGATACGGCAAATGCGGTCATACTTATGACCAGCATTCTTTTTCTACCGAACTTTTCTAATATCATTCCGGAAAAAGGTCTGACGATGATGACTGACAAGAGGAAGATTGTTGTGGCAAGACCCGCTTGTGTGACCGTTCCACCAGGTAAATCTAAAACATATAGAGGAAACATGGTCAGAAAGCCATAAAAGGCTATGAAAATAAAGAAGTTACTAACCGAGATATTGATAAAGTCTTTTGTAAAGATAGGTTTTTTATTTGATGCCATCGGTTTCACCACTTCCACTAATCTTGTTAAGAAGGAATGCTAATTGAATACGTTCTTCTTCTGACAAAGCTTGTAACATCGTTTGTTCCAGCTTTTCAATGCGAGTCTCAATCCGTGGAATCAAGTCTTTTGCATGTTCCGTCAGTTGAACAATTCTTTCTCTTTTATCCTTCCCTTCTTTTCGGATAATTAGTTTGCGCTCTTCCAATTTCACCAATGTTCTAGTAACCGTAGGTGCTTCAACATTTAGATACTGCCAAATTTCTGTTTGTGTCATGGATCCCAAGCGATTTAGGCAAAATAATAAAGACCATTGTGCACTATACAGCCCAAATTCTTTTAATGCTTCGTTGACTTCTTTCATGGATAGTCTCGACTTTTGATGTATGTCATGGAATATTGTATTTGTCATGGTCATCTCTTCTCTAATTTATTTACCTAGGTAAGTATTTTGTATTTCTCAGTATAGTATCCTTTTTTCTTGATGTAAAGAAAAAAACCTGCGGATGCAGGTTTCAGACAAATTATAAAATTCCCATAAAGTAAGGCAAACCGATTGATACCATTATTTTACGGCACCAATATTTACAATTTCAATATTAACAACAACGTCAAACTTTGCTTTTTCTAATAGTTGCTCTGTTAGCTCATTTGTCCACTTGCCTTGGTGCTTCATTCTCAATGTTTCTAAAAGCCCAATAGGATCAACTTTATCTTTTTTAAACTTTGCTATTAATTCTGCTATTTTCATTTCCAGTCTTTCCTCAACACTTTTTTCAAGTTTTCTTAAATCTTTACTCGATGTTATTTTTATTGGACCTTTGTATTCGTCCAATGCACTTTCCAAATTTAGCTTAATCGTAATTTTTGGAGAATCAAAGTTATTATTGCTTTTATATTTCACATCAGCTTTGATAAATTCAAGAGCTACAACTTCTTCTTCACTCAAGTTGAAGTTGAATGGTGCAATTTTTTTCATGCCTGATAGTGCTTGGGTGAGTTTCCCATCATCTTGCTCTAAAGTATCCACCATGTGATTCCCATCAAACAATGCGATTTTTGAAATTTCAGGTTGACCTTCCGTCACTTCTAAATATGGAACAGTTGGTGAAATAGTAGGATCTGTTGATTTAGCTATAAATATATGCAGATCTGTAAACGGACTAAAAGTTGTATAGAGTTTTGGTTCAAAAAGGTTAGTCAAATAAACATTGGTATTTGGTTTGTCCGGATAATCCGCGGTCAGAACATCTCCTGCATTATCCTTCACTATACCTAAACGTACGGTTTCACGTACATCTGCATCACGATATAAATAGTGCACAATTTCAATCATTTTTCCTTTTTTGGCAAACTCTTCGCTAAATAAGACCACACGGAGCTGACTAAGACTAGCCATTCGATCTGCTTTAGCAGAAATTTGAACCAAACCTTCTGTTATTAGCGTTGCTTCAATTGTATAAGACTGCGTATGTTCTTTTGCATCGGGAGAGGGCTGAGGAGCTATGACCGTCATTTTCATCTTTTTCTCGTCTATGTAGTCGAATGCAATAACACCGATCATCGCCAATTCTTCCAGCGCCGGTTGGGTTTCATCGCTTTCCAACGTACAACCTGAACAGACGATTAAAGAGACAACAAATATAAACCATCTTACTTTTGTCATTGGAACCCCTCCCTTTTCTCGATTTGATCATGTGCACGAGACTCAATAGATTCGGCCAAAGTATCAGTGCGTAGCTAGCGTAAAATGCATGTCCGTAAATTTTTTCTTCTTGCGATTGCGAAAGTGGAATAAAGACCATCACAGTGATTATTACGGCGATAATGTATAGGTGTGCTGCATGTTTTTTGGACCGCAACGACTCTATTCCTTCCTTCAACACCCATAGATAAGCAGATACTGTAGATAAAATTAAGAAGACCCAAAACGTAATTCCAATGGTATCGATTTTTTCAAGAAATGATAATTCAACGTACTTAAATAAATTCAAAACTGGATATAAGACGTTTTTTAGTTGCCACTCTGAAAAATGGATCACACTGACCATGCTTATGAGGAAATAAAAAAAGATGGATATCCAGATCCCAATCGATGCATGTTTAAAAACTTTTTTTTGATTAATAATATAAGGAAAATAGAACATCAATAATTCATACCCGACAATGGAGGAATACCCTTCTTTTGTTGCAGCTAAAAATTCCTTTCCAGTGAAGTTAAATAAAGGCAAAAGATGAGTGATTTTCCCTTCTTCTAACCCCCACCTTAAAAGATAAACCATTGGTGAAGTCAAGAAAAACGCAATGATACAAAAACGAGCGACAGACTTTATTCCTCGTTTTGCTATAAATACCGCTACGAGCATTAACATAATGAGAGGTCCGGTTAGGGTTCTGTAGGGGAAAGCTACCAATTGAATCATTTCAAGATAACGCTCTACTGTAGCAGCCATTAATATACAACCTATGATAATTAGAACCATATTAATTGTTTTCCCCATAATTCGTCCGAATAAAATTTCGTGTATCTTAAACAGACTGTCTTCTTTATATTTCCCTGCAAGCCAGATCATTGGGATTATGGTTACATTTGCAATGATTCCAAAAAAAATGGGGAGCCACCACTGACTGTATCCAACAGCACTTAGTTGATAAGGAAACGACAGCAACCCCATGGCAATCATGACATTTTGCACAAGAAATACAACGTGATAGCCATTTAATACTTTTGGTTTTAAGGCATCCAGTGAGACTCACCCCTTTATGATCAATTTCATTTCTTCGCTCTTGCTATCCCTCTTGTTTTTCGAATGAAGTGTAATGGAAATCGGATGATACCATCATATAAATCAGTCATTTTTCTTGGTATAACCGGCGTCATATAAGGAGTTCCAAGTGATGTTAGATTCAATAAATGGTTAAATAACCACGCAAGTGCTAGCATTTGGCCAAAGAGACCGAACACGCCTGCCGAAAGAATAAAAATGTAGCGGACAAATCGGCTGGCATTGCTCATTAAAAAGCTTGGCATTAAGAATGACAGCAATGCAGAAACAGCCACTAACACAATCAATGTATTACTGACAAGTCCCGCTTCGACTGCAGCGGTACCAATTACAATACCGCCAACAATACCAATGGTTTGTCCAATTTTCGAAGGCATTCGTGAACCTGACTCCCGTAGAACTTCAATAACTAGCTCGATGAACAGCACCTCTATTACAGGAGGAAAAGGCACTCTACTTCTGGACTCCTGCAACATGATGAGTAATTCATACGGCATTAAGCCCGGATGGTACGTAAGGGTAGAGATATACATCGGAGTCAACATTATCGTAATGAAGAATCCAAAAAAACGAAGAATCCGCAGCATTGATGCCGTTGTCCACCTATTGTAAAAGTCTTCAGGTGAGAAGAACATTTCTAAGAATGAAGTCGGACAGACCATTACATTTGGACTGTTATCCATGGCAATGACAATTCGACCATCTAAGAGCCATAAAGCAGTTGAATCTGGTCTAACAGTATGGAAGTACTGTGGGAAAGGTGAATACGGGTCATCTTCAATTATTTGTTTAAGCATCGTGATATCGAAAAAACCTGGATAATCGACTTTTGCTATTCGATCCTCCAGTCGTTTCAGGTTTTCATCGTTAACAAGATGTTCAACATAAATTATTGAAATTTTAGTGTTCGTCTCTTTCCCTATTATTCGGTCCACCGTTTTCAAACCCGGTTGAGTAATTCTTCGTTTTATCATTGACAAATTGGTTTGCAATGATTCAGTAAATGCATCTTGTGGACCAATTACAGTAGTTTCAGTATCTGATGTGCTAATCGCTCTTTCCTGTGGACTAAAGGTTTTCACTTTTAACACATGATTTAGCTGATGAAAGTATAGGATAGTTTCACCTTCCACAATTGACATAACCATGGAATCTATATTATTTTTATCTGCACAATCAAAAGTAGAAAGTACATGTTCGATTTCATTTGTAATCGGAAGCGTGACGCTTTCAAGTAACTTTTTAGAGTCTACAAGTGTACTCAAATAGATCATTGTGACAGTCCCTTCATCTGTCTGAATATCCTTGTAGACTGCATCTCCAATATTTTTTAATTTTTGTTTAATTAAGTTAAGATTGACGAACACTTGATTATCAGCGAGTTTCTCTTTTGCTTTTTGTTTCGATGGGTCTGGATCTTCTATTGCTTTTTGTTGTGATAGATCAAGTCCTCTTATTGCTTTTTGCTGCGTTGGATCAAGTCCTCTTATTGCTTTTTGCTGCGATGGATCAAGTCCTCTTATTGCTTTTTGCTGCGATGGATCAGGTCCTTCTATTGCTTTTTGCTTCGATGGGTCAGGTCCTTCTATTGCTTTTTGCTGCCATAGGTCTGGTCCTTCTATTGCTTTCTGCTGTGATGGTTTTGGTCCTTCTATTGCTTTTTGCTGCGATGGATCTGGTCCTTCTATTGCTTTTTGTTGTGATGGGTCTGGTCCTTCTATTGCTTTTTGTTGTGATGGGTCTGGTCCTTCTATTGCTTTTTGTTGTGATGGATCAGGTCCTTCTATTGCTTTTTGCTGTGATGGATCAGGTCCTTCTATTGCTTTTTGCTGTGACTTAACATCATCAGGTTTTCCTTGTTTTTCAATACTAACCGATTGTTCTTCTTTATCTTGCTGGTCCGGCTTGACTGGTTGTTTTGCTTTATTGGCTTGTTCCATTAATTTGTTCCAAAGTTCTTTCCATATTGACACACACATCACGTTCCTCTTCTGTTTTTCAAACGTAAGAAAAGGCTGTTTTCTTTGTACAAGTGTGTCCTTTGCACCTAAAATTTATTCAATAAAGTTATTGACACTTATGATTTACCAATATATACTTGCTTACATAAAGTAACTAATGTATAAAGAGTAACTTCAATTAAAAAGGAGATTTTAACATGACATTTCATCAGCATCCTACGGTTCATCCACAACAGGTCAATCTCAATGTGAGAGACCTAAATCAATCATTAGCTTTCTATAAAAACATCATTGGACTTCAAGTTCTATCTCAATCCAATTCTACAGTCGTATTTACAGTGAATGGAAAAACACCTATTTTGACCATTGAACAACCGGAAGTAATGGAAAAGCGGCAACCACGTGCAACAGGACTTTATCATATGGCGTTCTTAGTTCCAACACGTAAAGACTTAGGCGTTATTTACACCTATCTTCAAGGGATTGGCGTTCCAGTTGGTTCATCTGATCACGCTGTTAGTGAAGCCCTTTATTTAAATGATGTAGATGGCAACGGCATTGAAATTTATTATGATCGGTCACCGCTCACTTGGAATTGGCAAAATGGCGAAGTCGAGATGACCGTAGATCCTCTTAACTTCCCGCGATTATTGAATGATACAGAAGGGCTCACTTGGAACGGCCTTCCATCCGGAACAGTCATGGGCCACGTTCATTTAAGTGTGGCTAATTTAGAAGAAGCAAACACATTTTATGTGAAAGGGTTAGGGTTTGATGTAGTCTGTCGATATGGCGGCCAAGCATTATTCATTTCTTCTAATGGCTACCATCATCATATTGCACTCAATACTTGGGGACAGCCACAGCCAGTAAACCGCACTGTCAATACTCTTGGATTGAAAAGTTTTTCATTAATCTATCCAAGTGAAGAAGCAAGACAAAAAGTAGTTCTTCAATTGAGAGAAATCGGTGCAACAGTGATTGAGCGAAGTGATTATGTAGCTACAATTGATCCTTCCGGCACTGAATTGCAGTTATTGATTGGTTGATTTAGTATTTTTCATAAACGGAGGTCATTCTGATGCAAGATTTGAATTCTAATACCCCAAAAGCAATGGAAATCGGGGTATATACATTTGGAGATTTAGGAACTGACCCATTAACAGGAACAAGGATTAGCCCACAGCAGCGCTTACAAGAGGTCATTTCTGCTTCGAAATTAGCTGACGAAGCTGGGTTAGACATCTTTGGTTTGGGCGAACACCATCGGTTGGACTATACTGTATCTTCGCCTGCAGTTGTATTGGCGGCTATTGCCAGCCACACAAGCCGTATTAAACTGACGAGTGCGACCTCGGTTTTAAGCACTCTTGATCCCGTGCGTTTATTCGAAGATTTTGCCACACTTGATTTACTATCGAATGGCCGAGCTGAAATCATTACTGGTCGAGGCGCTTTTGTAGAATCATTCCCTCTATTTGGCTATGATTTAAGCGATTATGATGCTTTGTTCGACGAGAACATTCATTTACTGCTGGAACTAAATAAGAAAGAAATTCTAACTTGGAATGGCAAGTATCGATCGTCTTTAGAAAATGCCATGATATCCCCACGTCCTATCCAAAAAGAATTGCCAATTTGGGTAGGCGTTGGCGGTACGCCTGAAAGTGCCATACGAGCTGGGAAACTAGGTGTAGGAATGGCATTAGCTATTCTCGGTGGAGATCCCATAAGGTTTAAACCACTCGTTGACCTTTACCATCAAGCTGGTTTAGAAGCTGGCCATAGTTTAGAGCAGTTGAAGGTAGGCGTGACAGGACACACCTATCTTTCAAAAACTTCCCAGCAAGCAAAAGATGAATTCTTTCCTTATTATTCAAACTACTGGGCATACGTAAATCGGCAACGTGGGATGGGAAGTAGAATGTCCCGTGCGGACTTTGACTATATGGCAAGTCCAGAAACCGCTTTATTTGTTGGAAGTCCTCAACAAATCATTGAAAAGATTCTACATCAGCATGAACTATATGGACATTCCCGCTTTATAGCCCAAATGGATATTGGTGGATTGCCTTATGCCCAAGTAGCGAAGGGCATCGAAATGCTGGCAACTGAAGTCGCACCTGTCGTACGCAGGGAAACATGTCGATAAGATACATAAGAAAAGCGAAAGTGCTATTCTAGCCCGACGCCGGTGCTGGAATGATGAAAGGCGAACATTTCGCCTTTCTGAACCCTAAAAGGGGTCCGCGGGCTGGCGCTTGGAGCTCGCTTTCTTGACTATCCAAAAAGCCGAACGTAAACGGATACTCTCCGTTCATGTTCGGCTTTTTTCGATTATCGTTTTATTTGAAATTTGTATACTTCCTCATTTCCATATACAACACCTGTATCTACAAATCCATACCGTTCATAAAGTACTTTCGCACGATGATTTTCTTTAGCCACCGTTAAACGCACTTCTAAACAGTGAGGGTGACGTTTCTGAATCCACCCCACCATCTCCGCGAATGCCGCCTTACCATAGCCTTTTCCTTGGTACTTTTCATCGATTATGAAGCCATTAATCCAGTAACTGTCTTTTGTTTGTTCTTCATATGCATGCATGATGAACCCCACCATTTGTTCTTCAGAATAGATTGCAAAAGGTATGTATGTTACATCTTCACCATCTGGTTTAATGTGCACTTTCGCAAGTGAAACAGCAACAGGTGGAGCGAACGTCACTTGTTGGGGTGTCCCCTTTATGGTCATGGCTTCTTCCCAGTTATTTCGTGACACTTCTCTTAATTGGATATTAATAAAAATCACCCCTTTTTAAATTTGGTTAGGTTAAAGAATGTTGTTGATTTTGAACATAACCGAGAGGGTGCATTTTCGCCTAGCCAACCTCAAGAGCTGAAGAACAAGACCCAAAAGTATGCGGTTTTCATACTAGTTGGCTCTTGCGAACCTGCGACCAGCGCAAATGCACAAGAAACAGCAGTATTGTTTAATTAACATTGCTTCGAACATAAACACTTTTAGCTTACGTTTCCATATAGAACTGAACATAAAAAATTTTCAATTTATCATATTCAGTTGTTCCAAATTAAATTTACTCTGCATATATTTGTTCAAAGGAAACATTTTGTCTTACGAGAAAGATGTCCGAAATAATTATGCAATATTTTTTCTTTTTATTGCATTGGAGGGTATATATGAAAACAGCCATTTCAGTAAAAGATCTATTTGTATCGTACCACGGAAGTGAGGCGCTGAATAACGTCAGTTTCACAGTCAATGAGGGCAACTTGGTCGGAATTATTGGACCGAATGGTGCCGGAAAATCGACACTATTAAAGTCACTCTTGAATCTAATTTCGATAGACAAAGGCGAAGTACAGATTTTGGGTAAATCGATTAAGGAAATGAGAACGAAAGTTGCCTATGTGCCTCAACGAAGTAATATTGACTGGGATTTCCCGATCACTGTGATTGATACAGTTCTCCTTGGCACCTATCCAAACTTAGGAATATTCAAACGTCCAAAGAAATCCGATAAGGCCTGGGCACTTGAATGCTTAGAGAAAGTGGGCATTGCAGAATTTCGACATCGTCAAATCGGGGAACTCTCTGGTGGACAACAACAACGCGTATTTCTTGCCAGAGCATTGGCACAAAAACCCGATATGTATTTTCTTGATGAACCTTTTGTTGGCGTTGATGTGACAAGTGAAGAAACCATAATCACGATATTAAAAGAACTTCGTGATATTGGAAAAACGGTAGTGGTCGTTCATCATGATTTAAGTAAAGCCTCTGACTATTTTAACGAACTGATCCTTTTGAATAAGGAACTTATAGAGTACGGAGCTGTTGAAAAAGTATTTACCCCGGAAGTGTTAGGGAAGGCTTACAGCAATCATTTCCCTTCTATGACAGCTGTTGAGGTGAAGATATGATGAATTTTATTGATGCTCTTATGCAATATGGATTTCTGCAGAAAGCACTGATTACCTCCATTATGGTTGGGATTATTTGCGGAGTAATTGGCTGCTTTATTATTTTAAGAGGCATGGCTTTAATGGGGGATGCCATTTCACACGCTGTATTACCGGGCGTGGCAATTTCCTATATGCTCGGGATTAACTTCTTTTTCGGTGCCGTATTAACTGGGGTGCTCACTGCTCTCGGCATCGGTTTTATCAGTCAGAACAGTCGAATAAAAAATGATGTATCCATTGGAATCATGTTCACCGCAGCCTTTGCGTCAGGGATTATCCTCATTACACTGATGAAAAGCAGCACGGATTTGTATCATATTTTATTCGGCAACGTACTTGCCGTTCGACCTTCGGAAATGTGGACCACTTTATTTATCGGGATCTTTGTCTTAGTAAGCATCTATGTATTTTATAAAGAGTTGCTCGTCAGCTCGTTTGATTCAACGATGGCAGCGGCATATGGGTTGCCTACAAGGGTTATCCATTATTTCTTAATGACCCTTCTGACATTGGTGACAGTTGCTTCCCTACAAACTGTCGGAATTATTTTGGTTGTGGCGATGCTGATCACTCCAGCCTCGACTGCCTATTTGTTAACAAATCGTCTTTGGGTAATGCTTTACCTATCTGCAGGAATTGGCGTGCTTTCATCCATAATTGGCTTGTATCTAAGCTTCACTTACAATTTAGCTTCAGGTGCTACGATTGTACTGGCAGCCACTGCACTTTTTATTGTGGCATTTATCTTTTCACCCAAACAAGGTCTGATTTGGCGTTGGATTAGAAAATTCAGAAAAAGAGAGTCTTATGCTCGATAAGGATTTAATATGGAGGAGTAACATGAAAATCAGGAAAAAACTTTTGATTGGGATAGTTGGGATTTTCGGAATCGCACTTGCAGCTTGTACGAATGAAGGTGGAAGCACAAATAAAGGCAATACGGACAAAATTCAAGTCATTGCCACCTATTCAATCATTTATGACATCGTCAAGAATGTGGGTGGTGAGCTTGTAGATGTGCATACATTGGCACCAGTTGGTTCGAATCCGCATGAATATGATCCTCTGCCATTGGATGTGCAATTGACGACGGATGCGGATATCGTCTTCTACAATGGGCTTAATTTAGAAGGTGGAAACGCGTGGTTTGAGAAACTGCTGCTTACAGCAGGTAAATCCGGAAAAGATGCTCCAGTTTACCGTTTAAGTGAAGGTGTTGAACCGAAGTATTTGACGACTAAAGGAAAAGAGTCAGAAGAAGATCCACATGCCTGGTTAGATATTCGAAATGGTATCATTTATGCAGAAAATGCAAAAAATGGATTTATTCAAGTTGACCCTGATAATGCCGCTATTTATGAAAAAAACGCTGCCGATTATATAAAAAAATTGGAGAGTCTTCATCAGGAATCCGTGGAGCGTTATAGCGAAATCCCCCAAGAACAACGTTTATTGATCACAAGCGAAGGTGCTTTCAAATATTTCTCTGCCGCCTATGGTTTCGAGGCTGCATACATCTGGGAGATTAACTCAGAGAATCAGGGGTCGCCAGAACAAGTAAGTAATGTTGTAGATTTTATTCGGTCGAAGAAGGACCCTGTGCTATTTGTTGAAACCAGTATAGACCCACGAAGTATGGAAATGGTCTCAAGTGAAACAGGCGTTCCAATTTTCGGGAAAGTATTTACTGACTCCATCGGAAAACCGGGTGAGGATGGCGATACCTATATCAAGATGATGGAATGGAATATTGATACGATTTTTCGAGGATTAACCGAAAAATAATGGTCTCCCCCCTTTACTGGGCCCTTAACATGTTATTTAAGGGCTCTTTGTTATGTCGACTATTTATTATTGTGAACCATATTAATTACATGGCAATTCCTTCCCCTTCTTTACTCTCCACTCTACCCCATTCATTATTCGAACGATAAGATAACCGAAGTTTAAAACGTAAGCATATCAATTGACGTTTAACCCTTCTATGGTGTATATTTAGTTTGAATTCAAGATATATTTATTCGAGATAAATGAACTCAATGAGTTTATGGGCATCGAATTGATCCCTCTTTCACTAAGAGCCGGATTCCTTAGTCAGATTAGAAAGTATTGGTGGTAAATATAGTGGGTATTTTAGAAAAATTATTCGGTAAAACAACTAAGGAGGAACACACAATGACAAACGAAAAATTAAAAGTAGGTATTATTATCGGAAGTACTCGTCAAGGACGCAATGCAGAGGCAGTATCAAACTGGATGTACGATTTTGCTTCAAAACGCAACGATGCTGACTATGAATTAGTAGATCTAGCAGATTACAACCTTCCATTCTTGGGTGCAGCAATTCCTGCTGAAACACAACAAGCAGCAGAAGCAGCTATTAAAGCTTGGTCAGAAAAAATGGCTTCATTCGACGGATACATTTTCGTTGCACCTGAATACAACCACGCAGTAAGTGGAGCACTTAAAAATGCAATTGACTTCTTAAATCCAGAACTAAACAACAAAGCTGCCGGATTCGTAGGATATGGTAGTTTAGGTGGAGCACGTGTAATTGAAAATCTTCGTTTGATTTTCGGTGAATTACAAGTGGCTGACGTTCGTACAGCAGTTACCTTCTCACTAATTACAGACTTTGAAAACATGAGCGTATTCAAACCCGCTGACTATCATGCAGGAAATGCAAACGAAATGCTTAACCAACTTCTTTCTTGGAGTGGCGCATTAAAAACTGTTCGTAACTAAATTTCAGAAAAATAGGCTATCCTCACTTGTGGGGAAGCCTATTTTTTATTCAGCACTTTAAATTCAAGTCGACCTCTTCCCTTCAAAATCTTCAACTTAAATTTCATCTAGAAGTTTGACATTCCCTACAAAATATAATACTCTTAATTCAAGATATATTAATTCAGTATAAAGTTATCATTAAATCTATATTTGGAGGTGATCAGATGAGTGAAAATTTATCTCTGAAATCATTTGTTGTCCTGATGAAATCTTCAAAAGCGGTTCAAGAACAAGTTAAATTGGATATTGATAGCTATGGTATGCGTACTTCTGACTTCACTGTATTAGAAGCCCTTTATCACAAAGGCAGGCAAACCATTCGACAAATTTCTGATGCAGTACTTATTAATACTGGATCGATCACCTATGTCATCGATAAATTAGAAACAAAAGGCTTATTGGAAAGAAGCGACTGCAAAGAAGACCGTCGCGTTGTCTATATCCAAATAACTGAACAAGGGAAAGAATTCATGGATGAAATTTTCCCTAAGCATCAAAACCTTATTGAAGACATCTTTTCAGTTTTAACAGAAGCAGAAAAAACAACTTTTATTGAACTTTTAAAAAGAGTTGGAAAAAAATAAATCCTTTAAAAATGAGTCGGCTTAAACACTATAAAAAATTGAGGTGTAAATGTATCTTGAAGAAAACTGCAGGTATTCACCATATAACAGCTATTGTTGGTCACCCACAGGAGAACGTTGATTTTTATGCAGGTGTTTTAGGACTAAGAATGGTTAAGCAAACGGTTAATTTCGATGATCCAGGAACCTATCACCTCTATTTCGGTAATGAGGGTGGTAAACCGGGTACGATCATCACCTTTTTCCCATGGGCCAATGCTCATCAAGGAAAAATCGGGGATGGACAAGTAGGTGTCACTTCTTATGTTGTGCCAACTGGTGCCCTGTCATTCTGGGAAAAACGATTAGAGAAATTCAATATTGAATTCAATAAAACACAACGCTTTGATGAGACCTATTTAACTTTCTCTGATACCCATGGATTGCAACTGGAAATCGTGGAACGTCAAGAAGGCGAACAAAATACATGGACATTTGGTGATGTGACACCAGAAGTAGCCATTAAAGGTTTCGGTGGTGCAACATTATTCTCATCACAACCAGCTAAAACCGCACAACTCCTTAAAGAAGTCATGGGATTTGAAAAAATAGGTGAAGAAAATGGGTTATTACGTTTTAAATCTTATGGCGATCTCGGAAATACCATAGATGTAAAAACAACTCCAAGTGGCCGTGGACAGATGGGCGTTGGAACGGTTCACCATATCGCGTGGCGTGCTGAAGACGACAAAGACCAGTTAGATTGGAAGCAATATGTAGAAAGTAATGGTTATGGAGTCACTCCCGTACAAGATAGAAATTACTTTAATGCCATCTATTTCAGAGAACAAGGTGAAATACTTTTCGAAATCGCAACGGATCCTCCAGGATTCGCACATGATGAGTCACTTGAATCAATGGGGAAAAACCTAAAGTTGCCAGAGCAATATGAAATTTATCGTGAAAAGCTTGTAAATACTTTGATACCGATTGAAGTGAGAAACATAGACTGAGAAGAGCTGAAAGTACCACTTCAGCTCAATGCTGACGGTGGACGAAATGATTTAATAGAGCCTTAACTTTAAGGAGGAATTCCTTTGCTTTCCATTGACCCGAGTAATAGTACAGAAAGAGAAAACTACAAACTGTTAATTGGCAGTGTCGTACCTAGACCCATTGCATTTGTAACGAGCGTTGGACCGGATGGGACAATCAATGGAGCGCCATTTAGTTATTTCAATATTGTTTCATCAAACCCTCCCATGATTTCTATCTCCATTCAACGGAAAAACGGGTTACCTAAAGATACATCCAGAAACATTTTACAATCAAAAGAGTTTGTTGTTCACATTGTGGATGAACAAAATGTGAATAAAATCAATGAAACTGCTGCCTCTCTTCCTCCAGATGAAAGTGAAATTACAAAAGCAAACTTGACACTCGTCGATAGTGAGGCAATTTCTGTTCCTGGAATTCGAGAAGCCAAAGTCCGTTTTGAATGTACATTAGAACATACGCTTGAATTAGGTGGAGTCGAACAACCTGGTGTCGATCTTATTATCGGTAAAATTGTTCGATATCATATTGATGAAGCCATTTATGAAAACGGGAAGATCAATCTTGAAAATTTAGGAGCAATCAGTCGCCTGGCTGGTAATAATTATGCGAAAATCGGTGAGGTCTTTTCTATTAAAAGACCCGACTAAGACTTATTGAAGCGAACTAGAGAGGAGAAATTTATATGAAACATATTTTCCAAAAGGGAACTAACCCATTAAAACCAACTTTATTATTACTACATGGAACAGGTGGAACTGAAACCGACTTGCTTCCACTTGCAGAAAAAATCGATGCTGAATCGAATGTGCTTAGTGTGCGAGGAAATGTACTGGAGAACGGCATGCCCCGTTTCTTCCGTCGCTTAGCTGAAGGAATCTTTGACATGGAAGATTTAATCTTCCGTACAAAAGAGTTAAATGAATTTTTAGATGAAGCCGCGGTTAAATATGAATTTGACCGAAACAACATTCTTGCCATCGGTTATTCGAATGGGGCTAATATAGCAGCGAGCTTAATGTTCCATTATCAAGAAGCATTGGCAGGAGCCATTTTACACCACCCAATGGTCCCAAGAAGAGGAATTGACTTACCGGATTTATCTAGTAAACGCGTATTTATCGCTGCAGGTACGAATGATCCAATTTGTCCAGCACAGGAATCCGAAGACTTAAAATCCCTATTGGATCAAGCAGGTGCCAGTGTAGAATTACATTGGGAAAACAGAGGTCATCAGTTGACTTTTGAAGAAGTAGAAGCTGCTGGGAAATGGTATAAAAATCTTTAAAACGTCCCCTTCTATTCCTTATACAACAAAACCGTACATTTTAGAAAAAACCAAGCTCTGAGGGGAATCTCCCCCTGAGCTTGGCTTTTTTTGCTTTATGTGCTATTGCTGACTTATTGATTAATAACTGTCAAAAAGGCTTCCCCATACTTCTCCAGTTTATTCGCACCCACACCGCTTACTTCCAGGAACTCGTCATCCGTTTTCGGACGCTTTGCACACATATCTTTCAATGTTTTGTCTGAGAATACGACAAATGGTGGAACATTTGATTCATCAGCCAGTTGTTTTCTAAGAATACGCAGTTCTTCGAATAACGGGTCATTATCAGTAACTTGTTGTGTGACGATTGCTCCTTTACGAAGCACTTTTTGATTGCCTGTTAACACTTCTTTGCTCCGAGCCGTTACGTAAATCGTTGGAAACGAACCTTGTTCCACTGCTAGCAAGTCTTGTGAAATCATGAATTCCATTAGATTTGCAACTTCTTTCGCGCTGTAGTGCTTTAAAATGCCGTAAGTAGAAAGTCTTTCAAATCCAAATTCGATCACTTTTTTATTTCGAGACCCCGTCAGCACTTGAGCCGTCAGCATCTTGCCAAATTTCTGCCCCATTCGAATCACACACGACAGCACCATTTGAACATCTTGGGTGACGTCCTGACTTTCACGATTATCCGTACAATTACTGCACTGGCCACACACGTCCGCCTCTGTATCTCCAAAATAATGAATAATGAATTGTTGTAAGCAATTCTCAGTATGACAATAGTCCACCATTCCTTGAAGTTTAATGAGTTCAGCAGGAATTCGACTTGGATCCTGTGCCTGGTCAATCAAAAATCGCTGGGTTTGCACGTCTTGCGATGCATAGAGCACAATACACGCACTCGGTAAGCCGTCCCGTCCAGCCCTACCCGCTTCCTGGTAATAGCTCTCCATATTTTTGGGCAGTTGATAATGAATCACGTATCGGATATTGGATTTATCGATGCCCATTCCGAATGCATTCGTCGCGACCATCACTTGAACTTCGTCTTTTAAAAACCGTTCTTGCTCATAGCTTCGGTCTTCATCAAACATCCCACCATGATATTTCGCTACACTAATGCCTCTTTTTTGAAGCAGCTCGTATATATGGTTCACTGTTTTCCGAGTAGCTGCATAAATGATTCCGGATTCATTTTCATTTTTCATGACATAGTCTTTTACAAATTTTTCTCGATCTTGACCTTGCACAACCGAGAAGGTTAGGTTCGATCTTTCAAATCCAGTCATTACCGTACGTTCTTCATTTATATGGAGAATGCGGCATATATCCTCGCGTACTTGAGGCGTTGCCGTTGCTGTTAGTGCCAGCACTGTTGGTGTATTGGGAAAGAGTTCTGTCAATCGGCTTATTAAGCGATAGCTCGGACGGAAATCATGTCCCCATTGCGATATACAATGGGCTTCATCCACCGCAATCAGGGGCACTGGAATATTGCGAAGCTCATTCAAAAACGATTGTGAATCTAAACGCTCTGGTGCGATATATAAAAGTTTAACGGCACCCCGTTCAACATCGTACATGACTTCTCGTACTTCTTCATGACTCAACGAACTATTTATGTATGCCGCATGAATACCCGCTTCTAGCAAAGTATCGACTTGGTCTTTCATTAATGAAATCAACGGAGAAACGACAATGGTTGTCCCATCCAAAACAAGTGCAGGAATTTGATAACAAATTGATTTCCCTCCACCTGTTGGCATAACGCAAATCGAATTCTCTCCATTGAGTACTTGTTTGATGACTTGTTCTTGACCGGTCCTAAACGTTTCGTATCCGAAATAATTTTGTAAGTATTTACTTGCTTGTTCTAACACATATGTCACCCCTTCATTGGTACTGGTTCTTAATGCTAAGCACTTTTTATGTGGATTTTCCTTTTTTAGTTAGTTGGATACCTTGCTCCATAACATGTTCTTCTTTTAATTCATCGATTAACAGTTCGGCTGCTTTTCGGTACGAATTACTAATGTTGACTAGTGACGTGATGAGGAGGATTTTTTCTAATTGCTCAGAATCGTCATCTTCCATTTTATTCACTTCATTTTGTACCTCGGCTGCTCGCTTATGGAATTCCTGCTCAAAGTCTACTGCATTCCCCTGCTGAATGGCGAGAAAACTAGTGTAGAATTTTTCAAGTTCGATGTTATCATTCGTCAACTTGTTGTTGATCCCTTCTAAAGTAGCTTTAATATCATTAATCGATAGAGCTCCTTTTAATTGGTAGATTAAGCTGATCAACATGAGATGTTTTTTTGAGTACTTTTTATTTTTAATGGGGATGAATAACTTCCCTTTTGCATAGTTATTAATCATGGTTTTAGTTAAGACTTTCTCATCATCATTACGTTTCTTGTCTTTATAAGTATGATCGAATAGTTGAATGACTTGATCCATATATAAATCAATATCAGGCATTTCCTGAAGTGAAATGTTTGTTTCTAGTGATAGTTTATTGATAATTTCTTTTGCGTTCTTCATATAGAACCCCTCAGTTTTCATTAGCTATTAGTAGGATAATTGTATCTTAAAAATTGAGTATCGTAAACATTGACTAGATGATGATATAGTTATATCATTACACATAGTATAGATAACTACTTATAGATATGGGGGTATTTAATATGCAAGGATATATTCGTGAACCTTTTAATTCATTGTCTCATTTAGCAGGTGCCGTTTTATCGGTTGTTGCGTTGATTGCCATGATTTTCAAAGCTTCAATGAACAATTCACCTGTTTTACACATCGTCGCGATCATCATTTTTGGGATTAGTATGATTTTATTGTACTCCGCTTCAGCGACATATCATATGGTACATGCAAAAGACCAGGTAATTGCTTACTTGCGAAAACTTGATCACTCGATGATCTTTTTGCTAATCGCAGGCTCATATGCCCCATTTTGCTTGATTGCACTTAATGGAACTAAAGGGTTTGTTCTATTCTCCGTGGTAACAGGACTTGCCGTTGCTGGAATCTTGTTTAAAATGGTGTGGTTCAATTGTCCACGTTGGCTCTCCACCGGGCTTTACATCGGGATGGGTTGGATTATCGTTTTTCTTGCATCACCATTATCAAAAGTGCTAAATGCACCTGGACTTTGGCTACTAATTATAGGAGGCATGATGTATACAATTGGGGGCATTATTTATGGGGCAAAACCCAAATTCCTTCAATCAAAATATTTAGGTTTTCACGAGATTTTTCACATCTTTATTTTACTAGGCACGTTCTCACATTTCTTCTGTGTTTATTTCTACGTCCTATAACCTAAATCCTTTTATTTCCTTCTTTATTCTGAACTTTTTCGATTTCACCCTCGAGTAATGACTGTCACCCAAACTATTCTATGAACCAGTCATATACTAACTCGAATACAGAATGAAGGAGGTACTCATTTTTGGTTAATCAGTTATTTCCATTTCAACCCGGTGATGATAGGCCAGGCTTTGGAAACCCAAACTTTCCTGGACAAGGAGGGCCAGGCTTTGGAAATCCAAATTTCCCCGGACAAGGACGACCACCTGGATCCCCAGGACAGGGCGGGCAAGGTAGACCATCCGGTAGTTCAGGTCCACCGTCAGGACCACCCCCATCGTTTACTCCTCAACAATCGGCAGGAGCTAGAGGAGGCGTTGGGGCTTTCGCAGTAGATCCTGGTGCAATTCGCGGATGCTTATTCAGATTCACATTTGTATGGTTAAGAAACGGCCGTAGTTTTTGGCTATTTCCGACTTTCGTCGGTAGAGAATCCGTCGCGGGTTGGAGATGGAACGGTTTTAGATGGAGTTATTACGGCACGGATTTAAACAGAATTTCATCTTTCCAATGTTTCTAAGCCATCTATGAGATCAGTTTAAAACCGCCACAAAAGCTCGACCCCGATGGCGGAAAAAACTCATTGAAAATCTGTTTCATATGAAAAAGAAGAGGACGTTCTAAAAGTCATCGATAATGACTTTAGGATCGTCCTCTTTTCTGAATTATTGCAGTAACCTTAAAAAGTCTATTTCATTATCGACTCCAAGATAAGAAAACGCAGATTCACCTGTTGCATCTTCCATGGTAGGATCAGCTCCATACTCATAAAGCATATATGCCAGTTCATAGTTTTCATTGTATAGCGCATTTATAAGTATACTTGAATAATCATCTTGGGCATTCGGGTCTGCCCCTGCTTCTAACAGGACTTGTGCGGTTTCATTATCCCCAGAAAATACAGCATAAGCTAATGCAGTAGATCCCTCTGCATCTCTAGCTTCTAAATCCTCGCCTTGTTCAATTAATGCATTAACCTCATTTAGATCGTTATTGTATGCCGCTGTCATTAGTGGCGTTTCGCCTTCTATAGTTGTTTCATATGTATCCTCCGTAAAGTCGCTAGGAATAATATTTGCATACACCCACCCACCTGCAGTGAATAATAGGAGGATAACCATATAGGCTCCGAACATTCCACCAAATAATAGTCCAGCACCAAGAGCTATCTTCCCGTGATTTGGTACGTAAGAAGGAGTGCCCTCAACCCCCATAAAATGACCAATCGCTTGAATCCGTTTCGGTAGGCGTGGATGGCCCGATAATACTTCACTTAACCAAACGGCAACATTTGACTCACTCTTTATTTGCTCCAAATAAGCTGTTTCATTCACTTCCAGGTACAAATCCTTGCCTGCACCTAAAACAGTTAATGCGCGCTTTGCAGCAATTCCATTTTGAGTATAGTAAGCAGCTTCGCGGTCGCACGTATATTCACATGATCGGCTATAGGCTTGTGAGAGAAAAGGAATAAACATTGCAGGAACCAGGAGAATATTCTTCCAAACATGTCGACGTTTAATGTGGGACAGTTCATGTGCAAGGATGAAATCTAATTCAGTAGCGCCCCCTTGTCTAGCTAGTTCAAAAACCTCCGAATAAATCACGACCATGTCGCGCCCGAAAAAACGTGTTGCAAACGCATTTAATGCACCCTCGGATTGTACGATAAATACTTCAGGTACTCGTTTTAAACCCATCGCGTTGGATAGTGTCTCCACTCGTTCATATACATCCGAAAACTGATTCTGATTAATACGAATACCATTTCCTCTAATGGATCCTAGCATGATTAAATTTGCATAAAGCATAATCGCTAGAAGCCCTAAAGCTATGCCGATTCCGATAATTGAAATGGCTGCAATGATATATATGAAAATACTAAAAAGAATACTTATTACGAAATAAATCGTTTCTCTGTCTGATGTTACATTTGACGTTCTCATTCTTGTTTTCCCCTTTTGTATGAATTTTACATATACACCTGAACTTAACGGATAATCAAGCAAACGTCAATACACATATATTGGATTTTCCGCCTAAGCCTTATTCAACAAAGAATAATTTGCACGCAGAGTTCTAGGTTTCGGCGGAAATAACACGAGCACCGTAGGATTTCCTGAAAAACAAAGTGGGAGCATGTGACGAAATCACATCGCTCCCACTTTTCCTTTATTAAGTAAGGTAAGGTACCATACTTTCCATAGCTCCTAAAAATATTGTGCAAACTGGATTTTTAAAATTCGAAAGATCTTATTACCTAATAGCACCTTCTTCTTAAGCTTCTTCAACATCTACATGATAGGTCTCTAAGTTTTCCGTAGCGATAATTTCAGGGATCAATTGATCAATCATCTTATTACCATCAAAAGTGCCCACTAATTCAATCGATGCATCTAATTCAACTTTCAACCCTTCTATTTCAGGCTCTGCAGTCGAATGAATTAATGAAAATCCTCGAAGTCGTTCTTCGTATTTTTCTGCAAATGCTAAAGTGATATATCCTGCAAGAGAATGACCACATAGTGTTATTTTTTCAATTTCTAAATAGCTTAATAGTTCATTTAAGATATCTGCCATGTATTCTACTTCATAGTTTCCCTTTGAGAAAGCTGAACAACCACTTCCTGGTAGGTCGGGGATAATGACTCGATTCTCTTCAGACAACAGCGGGATTATTCGGTCCCAATAGGCATGACTTCCACAAAAACCATGTAGTAATACAATCGCATCACCTTTTCCAATATCCTGATACGATAAAGTAAAATTGGCTAAGTCAACTTGTCGGTAATTCATTGTAACAACTCCCGTTTATTAGTGGTTTTCTACCATACCCATATTTTGAACAAACTAAGCAAGGCATAGCGATTTGCAGACTTACCTTGAAGATTGTTTTTTATCTAATTGATTAATTATTATTTAGAACCGGGGACATCACCGCGTTGGAACTGTAGAGAAAAAAATGAAAGCACCAAGAAGCGTGACATCACACTTCTCTTGGTGCTTTCCTAAAGTTGTACCGTGTTTGTCCTTCCTATTTCCGACTTTATAGTTTTTTTCTGAAAGGAATGGCACGAAGACTTGAATTTTATGACTTTCAACAACTTGCTTAAATGCCTTATCTGCAGGGTAGTTAGATTTTATACTACTTACTATTGATTAGCTTAATAATTCCAGGATCTAAGCTCAGTAGCCACTAATAATAATCATTCTCATTTACATTTCTAGAAAACGCTTAAAATATACATTGACTTTAATAATCATTCTCATTTAGAAATATAAATTATCAATTATGTTTGACATAATTAAAGCAACAGCGTATATTTACATTATAATAATTCTAATTAAGGAGTTGATATAAATTAGTTCTCATAAAGATGAACATACAACCACACACAAAAATAAGACTTTATTTATTTGGGCAGCTTCCTTAACTGTTTTTTTCGCTATTATTGAAATTGTCTATGGCTTTATATCAGGATCATTAATGATTATCGGCGATGGTGTGCATATGAGCTCAGACGCGATTTCTCTAACACTTTCACTTATTGCCACAATCGTGGCTTCTAAAGTTGCTACAAGCAACCGGACTTTTGGATTTAAGCGTTTTGAACCAATTGCTGCATTTATTAATGGTTTAACACTTGTCATCATCCCTCTTTACATCATTTATGAAGCATTTAGCCGCATGGTCAATCCAGTGGAAATCATGGAAAAACAAATGTTGGTTGTCGGGATTATTGGATTACTCATTAATGCACTCGTCGGATACATTTTATCGAAAGGCAATCACAATATTAATATGAGAAGTGCCATGTTGCATGTTTTTGCTGACATGATCACCAGTTTAAGTGCTGTGATAGTCGCTCTTGCTATATTGTTCTTCGACTTCATTTGGTTAGATCCAATTGGGAGCATCGTGACTTCATTTATTATCATTCGAGGTGGGATTGCGATTACAAAAGAAGCCTTCAATATCCTGATGGAAGGCACACCAAACGGCTATTCAGTTGATGCCATTCGAAAAACGATTAAAAGTATCACACCCATTTTAACAGTGGAAGACGTGAAAATTTGGTGTGTAAATGAAGATGAAGTATACACCATGATCCGCGTGCATGCTCCCATAGAAACTACCAGAGGAATCCATGTGATGATTAAAGAAAAAGTCTCACTTGCAACAAACATTCCGTTAGAACACATTTATGTGGATGTGAACTAAGAGCTCCAATATCAAGAAAAACCATGCAAATTGCATCAGTTCCTTGTTTGTGAGTGAAAACCGATAATAATCTCTGACACATCCAGACTCTAAGGTCGTTATGGATGCCAAAATGCTGCAACATGATCTAAGAATAGGGAGGGGCCTCATGTGACTACGTACTCCGCTCTGTGCTCCCATTGTGGTGTCGATGTTACCAAACCTGTTCATCTTTTTTTGCCAGGAATTTGAAAGACTCTATCGAATTAAGAGATGGACACTGAAAAAGTCCCTTGATTCTAAACAAGCGAGCCTTCCCTCGATAATTCCAGGGAAGGCTCGTTGTTGGTTATTTGTATAAATCGGAATATGTTGGTGGGGCAGGAAAATCTTTGAACACTGGATTTCGTGGGAGTAGTTCACAATTTTACATGCGTATATGTAAATAAAAGACCAAATCGGTTGTCGATTTGGTCTTTTATTTACTATTTATTATTTATTATTTATTCAACAATCTATCAAGACTTATTGAAAGAATTTAATTAATTGATTGCTTGATGGTTCTTGTAGTGGGAACGTTTCTTCTGTGTTCGTCTGGCAGACCACGTGTAAAGTTGGTTCTTCCTTGACGATAAACTTCCAGTGAGAAGTCTTTGCAGAATTCATTACTTTTAACTCTTCGCGCATCATTTTCTTTCTAAAGTTCGCAAGTTTGGCGATTAAGAAACGTTCTTTGTAACGAATAAGCAAATATCCATTTTGTGCAACACGGTTATATTTGTTTAAACTAACTTCTCTTAAATCAAAAACATTTGACTTATTTTGAACGGACGGAGATAATACAAAAAAGTCTCTTTTCTTGAAGATTGTTGTATTTAAATGTTGAATTAACCCTAATTCATTTGTCAAAAAGTCTTTATTTACTTCACTTGGAGTTTTATTAGTATCCATAGTACACCTCTTCTAAAAGTTCTCTTATAATAAGTATACACTTTATCTAATGAAATTTCACGTAAAGCTGGAATTGACATTTTTATGGAAGGAATCCTGTATCATCGCGAACTAACGGTCTTTCCTTTTCCAATGTAATGATGTTTTCTTTCTAAATATTCAATTAATAAAACCATCTACAGCACAGACATTATCCTTACTAATAATATTTTTATTATGCCCTAAAAATTCGTTTCAATGCTTCTTTTTGTTGCGGTTTTACATCCACTTCAGGGCGAATTGATTTTACCATTACTTCAGCATTCTCAAATGAATCGACAAGACGCAGTTCCATTAACACAGCGACCGCCATGGTGCCAGCTCTGCCCCGACCGCTATTACAATGGAAAAATATTCTTTTACCACTTTGATAATCCTCAACAATTTTCTTCACTCCAATTCGTATAGAGTCATCTTGGAATGCTGCATCATTGACGATTGGTTGATGTTTGCTGATCTCACTTGAAGGTTCTGCCACTTCCGCTCGCAAATCATAAACGACATCCATTTTTTCTTTATCGATGGCTCTAGGAACATCATCAACTCCATCGAAAAAAATTCGATCATCTACTAATGCTTGATACTTTTCAATCAATGCTTGTTCCTCCTACAAAAAATCTAATTTCAGTTGCGCATTTTCAAATAGCAATTTCGCATTAAAACGTTTCCCCGCTTTTGAAGTAAATCCATTAATCAATTCTGTTTTTCCTTTTGTACATAAATCTTCAATATGTTTCGCAGAAAGGCGCTTTTTTAAAAATACCGCCGGAAATGTTTGCTTACACCCTTCTTTATAAGCAGAACAACCGTAAAAGTTTTTACGTGTCATAATCGTTCCTTTATGACATGTCGGACATGGCACAACCTCTTTTTTAGTAATGACCTTTTCAGTTGTCATATGAAATGTCTTTGTTTGAATGTGGGTTGGAACTTCTTGAATCAGTTGATTTAAAAATTTTGCGATACTACCTAAGAAGAGTTCCGATGAACCCGTACCTGTCCCAATCTTCTTCAAATAAGCTTCCCATTTGGCTGTCATTGCTGGGCTTGCAAGTAAATTCCCTTCAATTGCTTCGCAAAGCACGCATCCTTTTTCTGTGACTGACACAATATTTCTCTTTACTTCAATATATCCATGCCGTTTGATCGTTTCAATAATTCCACTTCTTGTGGCTTCTGTTCCTAATCCTTCGACCTCTTTCAAAATTTCAGTTTCAACTGCATCTTCCACAAATTTCCCACAGGTTTTCATCATGGCAATGAGTTGTCCTTCCGTATACGGTTTAGGCGGTGATGTTTCTCCTTCTTTGATGGAGACTTTGCTTTTCACTTGTTCGTGTAATGAAAGTTTTGGTAATGCTGGCTCTTTTGAAGCTTTTGGGTCTTTATCAGTTAAAAATAAACCCTTCCATCCTTTATCAATTTCCGTTTTACCACTAGAGAAAAAGGCAAGTCCATTTACATCCGTCTTTACAGTCGTTTCTTGATATAGGTAATCCGAGTGGAACATGGCTAGTGTGGTCCGTAATACTTCTTCATACAAATTGCGTTCTTCAGGAGATAAACCGTTAAGTACTCTTGCAGTCGGTATTTTTTTTGTCGGAATGATCGCATAATGTTCCTGTACCTTGGAACTGTCGACGTACCGTTTACTCGGTCTTCTTGAAGCGACTTCGAATGGTTCCTGGATTAACTGTTGATACGATTCAACTTGATTTTCAAGATAGGCAAATTCATTGGGTGTGATGAATTGCGTATCTGTTCTCGGGTATGAAACCAGTTTCTTTTCATACAGTTTTTGCATCGTTTCCAGTACTTTTGCCGGGCTATATTTCCACCTTCTATTTGCAGTTGCTTGAATAGTGGACAATGCATGCAGTTTGGGAGATGGAATTTTTTTATCTTCCGTTTTTAACTGGTTAATCGTTCCCGGAAGCGTTCCAGCGATTTGATGATTTCGTAAGATTTCTTCAGCCTCTTGGCGAAGCTTCAACTTTCCTTTCGCCTTGCCTTTATACGAACCATGTTGTGCCGAGAAATTTCCTTCCAGCTCAAAGAAAGGTTCTGGAACAAACCGCTCAATTTCAAGCTTCCGTTGGTAAATTAAATAAACAGTTGGCGACTGCACTCTCCCAATGGAAAAAACTTCTCTAATCCCTTTTTGTTGAATTAACATCGTGTATAGCCGTGAGCCATTCATGCCAACGAGCCAGTCACTGATTTGACGTGCTTTGGCCTCTTTATACATCAACAAATCTTTGCGATTGTCTTGTAACTGAAGAAAGCCTTTACGCACTTCATCGATTTCCAGCGAGTTAATCCATAAACGTTTTATCGTTTTATTTTTAGCATGTGTGTAATCAAAAATACTATAGAATATATTTGATCCTTCTCGATCAACATCACACGCATTTATGACGGTATCGGTTTCATGTATTAATTTCTTAATGACCGCGAACTGTTTCGCTTTCCCTTTGGCAATCTGATACTGAAATTGTGCAGGCAAAATCGGCAGCGTTTGGAGTGACCATTTTGCCCATTTAGCATCGTGGGATTTCGGATCACGTAATTCAACTAAATGTCCGATTCCCCATGTAATAAATGCACCTAGTGGAAAAATTTCGCACGGTTGCACATCAAAAAAGCCTTCCTGCTTCTTCACCTTAAAAGCATCTGCATACGCTTTGGCCTGACTCGGCTTTTCTGCGACAATCACCGGTTTCATCATAATTCCACCCTTCTCATTCCCCATTATTACGCAAAGTATACCACCAATAGAACATACATTCTACTTTTCAACAGGTAGTTTGCGTCTTTCACACCATAAGCTGATGGATTTTCTCTACTAATTCCTGACCAGATTGGTTTTTTGTGCCGCCACCTTGTGCGAAGCTTGCAGAGCCTCCGCCTTTTCCGTTAATGAGTGGGAATATTTGTGAAGCTAGTTGTTTCATATTCGTATCATTTTCCGCACCACTTGCTAATACAAATTGTAGTAACCCTTCATTTTCAGCAATGAATATTACTTTACACTTAGGTGACTCCGCGACTAATAGACGTGCAAGCTTTTGTAATTCTTGGATTGATCGTTGTTGGAAAACACGCTCGATGGAAACATTCCCTTGTGTCAACTCACCAAGTATCTCCTTCACTTCATACCCCATCAGTTGTTCACGAAGTTCTTCTATTGTTTTCTCCATTTTCTTCCCATTGTCTACTACTGTTCGAGCTGCTTCTGCCAGCCCTTCTTCAGATGCACTTAATTGGCTTTTCATTTCTTGCAAGACTGTATGTTTGCGATGCAGCTGCGTAATCACTCTGCCACCACAAACGAAATGTACGCGTACTTTCCCTTTCTGCTTTTCGGTGTCTAGAATTTTCAATGCACCAATTTGACCTGTTGAAGATGGATGTGTCCCTCCACATCCGTTGTAATCGAAATCCGGAATAATGACCAAGCGTATGTCTTCATCCACAGAAACTTGTTTTCGCAGTGGATATTGTGCAAGTTCATCTTTCGTTACCCATTTCGTTTCAATCAATCGGTTTTCCAAAATGATTTGATTCGCCAGCTTCTCCACTTTCCCTAATTGCTCATTGGAAATTTTTGAAGCGTCTACATCGATGGTGACGTGTTCTTTTCCTAAATGAAAACTTACGGTTTGGATTCCTAACAACTCCACAAAAGAAGCCGTTAATATATGTTGGCCCGCATGTTGTTGCATAAAGTCAAATCGGCGTGTCCAATCGATTTCGATTCCAACAGATTCCCCCGTTTCAAGTGTTGAGCGTTCACCTATATAGTGACGAATTTCACCATCCACTTCTTCCACGTCTGTTACTTGAACTCCATTTATTAATCCCGTGTCATGTGGTTGACCACCACCTGTCGGATAAAAAATCGTTTCCTGCAGCGTAATGTACCATCTTCCAGACTCTTCTTGAGCCTGGCTGATTATTGTTGTGTTTGCGTTTTTTTGGTATGCATCTTGATAATAATATTTTTGTTTCATCTGTTGGAATTCCTCCTATAAAGTGCACATGACTAGTTTGTCGAATATTTGGGTATATAGAGTAATGTACCATCATTTTGTCATTAGGAGCCAAGAAATGAAACCAGACATCATGCAAAATGAATCCCGAGCAACAGGCACATGTTTCGAAAAGCAGTTTTGTATAAGAGCTCTCATGGCCAGTAGTTTTTATGATTCGACTGTTATTTGTTCAACGAAAAAAAATACGATGTCATTTCATGAAATGAACACTCTTGAAGCTTTAAACCGCCATACGGAACATCAATTTAAATCAATCTCAGAATTCACTCAACATCTAGACGAGCTCCTACTTAAAAAGCTTTTGACTGAATAATGTCAAAAGCTTTTTTTGTGCGATTAATACTGGAATTATTGAGGATTCATGAGAAAAATTCATTATATGTGAGGAAACCTAACACCAATTTCATAAATAGTTTGATTTTTCATTTTAATTGGTTTAATATGTTAGGAAACCTAACATATATTATTAGGAACCAGAAAGGAGCATGAGGATGAAGAAGATTGAGGCAATTATTCGGCCAGATGTATTTTCAGCTGTTCGAAGAGCACTGGCACTAGAAGGAATTGATGGTTTAAGCGTGACTGAAATTGCTGGGTGTGGCAGACAAGAGGGACGCACTGGTCTATTTCGTGGAAATGCATACGAAATGGAGTTTTCATCAAAATTGAAATTAGAGATGGTCATCGAAGATCGTTTAGTTGAACCAATTATTAAGTCCATATTAGAGTACGCCGCTACTGGCGAAGTAGGGGATGGGAAAATTTTTATTTATCCAGTGGATGAAGCCATTCGAATTCGGACAAAAGAACGCGGTGCAGTAGCCGTATATTAAAGGGGGATGCACAATGGAGGGAATTGAAGCCGTACAAAGTTCAGTTGACATGATGTGGATGATGATTGGGGCTATTTTGGTATTCTTTATGCATGCAGGTTTTGCCATGGTCGAAACCGGATTTACTCGATCGAAAAATACTGTAAATATCTTAATGAAAAACTTTTTGACTGTTGCGATTGGGGCTATCTTATATTTTATCGTTGGCTTTGCCATTATGTTTGGCCCTACTGCTTCTGGATTAATCGGTACTGAAGGATTTGCTTTACTTGGGCGTGAAGATATTGGTTTCTTTGTTTTCCAAGCCGTATTTGCTGCTACATGTGCAACCATTATTTCAGGAGCCGTTGCTGAGAGAATGAAGTTATCCTCTTATCTTTTACTTGTTGTTGCCATGACAGGGGCAATTTACCCAATTGTCGGACACTGGGTATGGGGCGGCGGATGGATCTCACAATTAGGTTTCATCGATTTCGCTGGTTCATCAGTTGTTCATTTAACTGGCGCTGTTGGTGCATTAGTAGCTGCTTGGCTGATTGGTCCTCGTATTGGAAAATACAGCGACAACTCTGTAAATGTTATTCCTGGTCATAGCATCCCACTCAGTACGTTAGGTGTCTTTATTTTATGGCTAGGATGGTTTGGATTCAATGGTGGTAGTACACTTGCTGCTGATCCTACATTGGTTCCTTTAGTTATTGGCAATACGTTACTCGCTGCATCAGCCGGGGTTTTATCAACTGCTTTATATACAAAAATCCGTTTTAAACAATTGGATGCTTCTCTTACACTAAACGGCGCGCTGAGCGGTCTGGTAGGGATTACAGCAGGATGTGCCAATGTTTCACTTATTGGAGCAATTGTTATTGGATTAATCGCAGGTGTGGTCATGACTGAAAGTATTCGTTTCTTTGATGTAAAAGTAAAAATAGACGATCCAGTCGGCGCTATTTCAGTACATGGAATTGGTGGGATTTGGGGAACACTCGCAGTTGGTTTATTCGACACAGTGAACGGGACTTTATACGGAGGAGGTCTTGGAATACTTGGCGTTCAAGCAATCGGTATTGTCACAATCATTGGTTGGACAGCACTTACTGTTGGGGGTAGCTTGCTACTCATTCGTCTGTTCATTCCTCTTCGTGTAACTAAGCTTGAAGAAACAGCTGGTCTTGATTATTCTGAGCACGGAACTCAAGCCTACCATATGCAAGATGTATTAAAAGGTACTGCTCCGCGTTCTGAAGATTTCGCTCACCGCATCACGCAACTGGGCAAATCAGTTCAGGCTCGATAATAAAAATATGCCAGTCATCAAGGAATCCACTGAGACGATTCTCATCCCGAAATTCCAAAGGTGACTGGCATTTTATAGCACTTTATTGATGTTGGCTTTCAAGTTCCGAAACAATTGACTCGACTTCTTTACGAGAAATTTTTTCACGGCCGATTTTCATTGCTTTTAATGTGCTGTTAGCAAGAGCTAGTGGTACTTTGCAGAACATGGTAATCCCACGATTATTAATATCTTTTACATACTCGTTCCCCAACGCCAAATTTTGTTTGGCATAGGCAAATAAATCTTCACGTTCCCACCCATCAGGTAAGAAGCGCACGCCACGCTCCCAATCTTCATCTTGGTTACGCAAGATATTTACCGCTTGCAAGCCTCGTCCAAAAGCAACAGCTTTTTCACGATCAGTATCTGTATTGTCATGCCACTTCCATATATCTGATAGCATGCATCCAACGAGGCCTGCTACGTAATACGTATAGTCGTCTAAATCTTCTTTTGTCTTAATACGCCAATCTTTTTCTACCCATTTGGCCATTCCTTCTGCCATAATCGCCGTAGACTCTTTTACTTTCTCCACTACATCTGGCGGACATAGTAACAGCCAGTCGCCAAGTCGTTGAGTTACAACCGGAAGCAAATCTTTATACGGATGGATCAGTGATCGGTATTTTTCTGGATCGAATGTCGTTTTCATACTTTCACTAATCGAAGATAATAAATGACTTTTTGTCCCCGCTAACATATCGGGGTGGTCTTCAATTTCATCTATCGCACGCATGCATAAATAGGCAGATGCGACTGTTTTACGTAATTTAGGCTCTAAGAAATTGATTGGTATAAAAAATGTCCGACTCGTTTGTTTTAACACATCCATCGCTTCCCGTTGCAATAACACGGCCTCGCTCATATTAGATTCCTCCCGTTCCGTTCACTAATTTTGCTTATGTATTATAAAGTATACTACCATTGTAAGTTATTCTAATCCTCTAATCATACAATAAAAACTACTATTAGTAAGTTATCAAGAGTGAAAAATCAAGAAATCTATAAAAAATAATAGTTGCAATGACACATTTTGTTCTAACAAGAGTGATTCCGCATAAAAAAAGAGCCCGGCATTCTAGGTGGCCACTGAAAAGGTTCCACATTCTATAATAACGCTTCGGCACTTTGCGGATGCCTCCTACGCTGGTTCTGCTAGGTTTATGAATTATATCTGTGAAAAAAGAAGACACTTTTTAACTGAGCAATGGCTCAGTTGTAATAATCGAAGGTCACGTAGGAATTTTTGGGGATGACGTAGGAAAAAAGGAAGTTCACGTTGGAATTATTGGCCTTTTAGTAGGAAACTCACCTTTTCCAGAAAGAGTTTCCCATTCTTCTTTTCACAGAAAAGGCTGCCAGATATCCTCCGGCAGCCCCAATCAAGTTTTTTATCTTCCATATTTAATGGAAAATCTCTTTAATAACCCCGCCCGCTTTCGCTTAGAACACTGAAAAAGTTCACCATTATAGACTGGACTATGCATCAACGCTTCGGCGCTTTGCAGATGCCTCCCGCGAGAAGCCAGACAGAAATCCACTGCCAATGCCAGTTTTCTCGCTCCGGCTACCACTTGAAAGACGTCTAGGTTCCGCTAGGCTTATGAATACCATTTGTATACAGATTACCAATGACCCTTCCCACAATTTTATTAGGAAGGGCTCTTGTTTAGAATGAACGGACTTTTTCAGTGACTCGCATTCTAGTAGTATGTAGGACATTGCTTCGTCCCACAGAACTACTTGGTGCCTGACTCTTTCAGCTTCTTAGCTATTTTTCAATTTTTCATTTAGATGTGCTGCAGCTGCAAAGGCAGTTTTGTCCTGTGAAATATCCCCGGGTCGGCTTGCTTTTCCTAGCACATAGCCTTCAAATGACATACTCATGAAATCAAAAATATAGTTGAATTGCTGAATGAGGGGCAACCCTTTTATCATCGGCTTATCTCCGCCCACAGCAACAACGTATGCTTTTTTTGTTCCCAATTCCGCTCTAAAATCAGGGAACTTTTTATCCCGCATCGTTTGTGACCATCGATCAAAAAAGTTTTTCATTGTCCCAGGCATACTGTACCAATAGATAGGTGTCGCAAAAATAAACGTCTCGTGCTTCATCATGCGTTCCACCAAACCATTATAATCGTCATCCACTTCAGCAAATCCACCTTCTGCATGTCGCTGATCATCGATTGGTTTAATGGTGTGATCGCGTAAATATATTTCTTCGACTTCCAGCCCCTCAATTACCCGCTCTGTCAGTTTCTCGGTATTGCCATTTTGTCGTGCACTCCCATATATCACAACAATGCTCATAATTTAAGGTCCCCTTTTGTTTTATAAAATAAGGTAGGCAATTATTAGTGTATGCAAGTGTCTCTGAAATTTCCTCAGAGTACCCCTAAACTGAATCAAACAAAAATTTCACCCATTACATGCGATCATAATGGATTCGACAAAAAACTAACGGCCAAATTCGGAGGGTGAAATGAAGATAAATAAACATATTTCACAGTGGTTTGACTTGTATAGCGATGGCATCTTCCATTACATTCTTCACGCCTTCTTTAACAAAGCATTTACATCAAAGTTATCCACATGTGGATAGATGCAGCGTTTTCTTCTCTTATGCACATTTTGTGGACTGTTACCTATTAAGCGTGTATAACTTTTCGCTTATTCCCCTTTTATTCTTCTATTATAAGACTCTGAATAGGCCTCTTTTCTAAATCGCAATATCTCGTCATCCGAACATTCGATTCCTGCAGGTAACACTGTTGGGTCAAACACATAGTGATCTACAACGACAGGTGCTTTTGATTTCACACGTAAAATCCCTGCTTCTATTCGCGTTCGCTCCTTTGGCCATTCTTTTGTAGGGTCGTCCGTTGGATCACTTGATTCCCCTATCACAATATATAAGCGAAATCGTACCTCTGCTTTATCCAGTCGTTCGTTTAATTCCGTTGATAAGTAGTCTACTGACTTAGTCGCCATTTCTTTAATTGATAATGATTCGACACCCGCTTCTGGTTCCCACTCAAATTTCACTGGAGTTCTTATTCCTTTTTCATTCACCAAATAAAAGGCATGAATAGCATAATAGCGGCCTGTTGCAAAACTATTTGTATTTTCGAGTTTTCGTATCATTTGAAAAGCTGCTCGACTTTCTGGATACTGGGCAAATAGTTTTACCGTGTCTTTAAAATGCGGTTTGAAGTCTTGAAAAGAATGCACTGTATTTAATATATCGAAGAATGTCTGTGGAGACTTCGTTATAAAGATTGGAATGGTTGTTCCGACTAAATTTGCGATTTCTTCGTTAGGTAAATGAAATTGAACTGACATTCCTTTTACTACAGATAATGCGTCGGGTGTTTGAGGATTTGGCCAAACATTAGAAAAACGTACAATTGCCGGGACTTCCGTTTCTGCTAAATGTGCAGCCATCGTATATTTGCCGGCTTCACCGGTCGGGGTAAACGTTGCTTCATATAATTCACCTTTCGCATGCGCTCGACGGTATCCAGGATATGTTCCTGCGACTTTCTCAATTTGATTGACCGTCCGTTTTGCCAAATTTGTTTCATTTGTATGCTCTATCACAACGAATCCTCCTTGTTAATAAAATGTCGCTACCTCTAATCATGGTTTGAAGTCGATATAAAGTGTACACTTAAAAATGGTATCTTCATTCTTAAGATACCCTTAACTAATGCAAATTAACTTATACAAAGGTGGACTACACATGACAAATCATGAAGAAACAAATTTACCTCCAAAAACGTGTTCGGTCGAACGATTAATCACGATGGAATCGGATATTGAGCTTGTACTACAAGGAAAGAAAACCGCAACTCGTCGTAACGGACGCTACGCAGATGTCGGTGAAATCATGGAACTTAAAGGAAAGTCTTTCAAGGTGGATAAAGTTTATATACAAACTCTTGGGGATTTAACAGATAAACATGCAGTACAAGAAGGTTTTCAATCGGTAGAAGACTATAAACAATCCATATTGGCTTACCACCCTGGTATGCCTTGGTTGCCTCATATGACAGTATGGACTCATGAATTCAGTCCGGTAAAAGCATAAGTAATGTATAATTTTTACGGCCTTATCATATTCACCCATGTATTGAGTATGGTTCTATCAGTTGGACCTCTTTTTGTGTTATTTGCAGTCTTGAAAAGAATGCATGGTGCAGACCTCGCAATTGAAATAGCTTACCTTGCAATATTCCGTTCGGTTGTTCGTTTGATTAAACACGCTGGACATGTATTAGTAGGCTCAGGAATTTTACTTGTTTATCTTGGACCATGGCCATGGCATACACCTTGGATTGTGATGACGATCGGATTAATGATCCTCTCCATCTTCTTCTTGGCTAGTGCATTTAAAGGGACACTCAAGAAATATGAAAATCCCGATTTCGATCGACAGGTTTTAAACCGAAAACTGTATAGTTCCACTTGGACTTATATCATTTTATTGGTCCTCATGTTGGCTCTCATGGTGATGAAACCAACATTATGGTAAGAACCACAAATCACTGTGACAACTGTGGGCTCTAAGGTGCTTTGAATTACTACAGCAGCCTGTCTAAACTAATTAAGAGGGATGTGCGAAATGACTACATGTCACTTTGCACATCCCTTTTTTCAGACCAGTAAGTTACGTGTTTATTATTTTCTGGATGCTTCTTAATCTAAATTCCAATTTATTCCTCTGACTCGTACTCGTATTTTCCTTTTCTTTAGATATTTATTAGATGAATAAAGAAAACGGATCAAAAGACGCTCTACATAGTCTTCCAATAACTTTTTTATTCTATCCACTCCATCCTTCTCATGCATAAAATGTGGTGATTTTGCCATAGTAAGAATGAATTGATTTCTAGGACATCGACCCAAGGAGGATTTTGATATGGATGATCACACTCAAATGAGCTGGAAAGAAGATATTGTACTTGGTCAATTACACAATTCTGTGGACAATGCCGCGATGGCTGTAGGTAAAGCTCTGACAAAACCTACCGATCAGTTTATACAAGAAGCACGTCATATGATTGAACATGCAGATCGAACAGTCGAAAATGCTCTCGAAAGTCGCGGAAACATTGAGCCCATTAGTTCACTGCAAGCTCAGTTGAATCATGAGAAGGAACGTCTTAACACTTTGCACTAAATGTCTTATAAGTTTAACTTTCAGGTTTTTCTAGTATCCTGATATAAGTAGTATTATCCCCCGCCCAGTCATACTTTATATAAAAATGTACTAGTTGTTTTGATTAAAACCCACCAGTTCAACTGATGGGTTTTAATCGTTTTACACCTTGATTCTAAGGGTATGCACAAACTAGTCAGATATTAATTCGGAGGTGCTCGAACGTGGAAGAACAAACACGATCCATTGTCCAACAATCACTAAATGCCTTGTTAGAAAACGAAAATTTCTTGACAGATTTAAAGGGTGGCATGCGACAGAAAGCTTTTACTTCCTTAAATTCCATTCTATCAACCCCCAATCAAATACATAAATCATTTTTGCGGGTTCCATTAGAAGGTGGGGAAGTTGTTCGCATTCCCTCATATCGTGTTCATCACAATGATGCCCTCGGTCCATACAAAGGCGGGATTCGTTTTCACGAAACAGTTAATGAAGAAGAAGTCGTGAATTTGGCATTCCTAATGACACTAAAAAACGCTCTTCATAATGTCCCTTTTGGTGGTGGTAAAGGTGGCATTATGATTAATCCCAAAGACTTTTCCGAAAAGGAATTGCATAAAATCTGCATCAAATATGTTAGATATTTCAATAATGTAATTGGACCAGATAAAGACATACCCGCTCCAGACGTTGGTTCAGGTGAGCGTGAAATGGATTGGATGATGGCAGAATACAAAAAGATTAATCAGGGAAGTCCCTACCTTGGGAGTTTCACCGGAAAAAGCGTTGAGAACGGCGGTTCTTTAGGTCGTCGTGAAGCAACCGGCAAAGGTGTTTACTTTACTTTCCGTTATTTACTGAACAATTATGTAAAAGACAATCAAGCAACTTTTGCAACTACAACAAATCCATTTGCTAAAACTGCACTTGAATATGTGAATCGTGAATTAACTGTTGCAGTCCAAGGCTTTGGTAATGTTGGTTCCGTAACAGCTCTCGAGGCATATCGCTGTGCACATATTCAAAACAAGGTGGTAGCTGTCAGTGACCGTAACGTAACGCTCTTCAATGCAGACGGTCTTGATATTCCAGCCCTTGTCGAATTCACTGCCAAAAATAAAGGTGATTTGCCGACATCTGAAGATCAATTAACAGCAGCAGGTATTGCAGCAACGATTCAAGGAAGAGAGGATATATTAACCATGGATGTAGATGTTTTATTCCTGGCCGCCCTTGAAAATCAGTTGAATGACCAAAATAAAACGCAAATCAAAGCACGCATCATTGTAGAAGGTGCAAATGCTCCAACCACCCGAGAAGCAGATGATTATTTAAGTGAGAAAGGCGTCGTCATCATTCCAGATATCTTAGCCAATGCTGGCGGTGTCATTGTTTCTTATTTAGAATGGTTACAAGGTCGAGAAACGCAATTCTTCTCTGAAGAAGAAGTCTACAATCAATTGCTCGCAAAAATGAGGAATACAATGGATACCCTACTTCCGCAATATTTTGGTGATACTTTCTCACTTCGCCAAAATTGCTATATTCATTCGGTGACCCGTCTGTCCACTGTTTTGTATCGTCAAGGGAAGTTATATTAACCACGAGAAATGTCACCTTTTCCTTCGTGTTACTTACTTTGATTGTTCCATTAAGTTCATTATTTATTTGAGGTTTACTGCGAGTATGGATATGGCTCCTAGCACTTGCTTACCAAATAGATTCACTTGCGAATCAGTGGATGCTCTAAGGTTTTAAAGACTCTTGATTGGAAATCATCGGGATCCCACTTGTTATTTGTATATTTACAAAAACAACGAGCCTTTCATCGATAAAATTTTGGGAAGGCTCGTAAGATATATGTATACACTGTACTAGCATACTAAATGGGATGGAATCAATTTGACTAGGCAGAACCAGCGTAGGCTCCTTTCAAGTGGTAGCCAGTCTTCTCATGGGAGGCATCCACAATGCGCCGAAGCGTGTATGATAAGGAATACTTAATCCTTTCTATACTAGTTACTAGTGGACTTTTTGAGTGATCTTATGAATTCCCTTGCTATTTTTTAATTCCACTCATTTTTAGCCCAATATTTGAATAACTTCATTTCATACAGTATCGTTATCATGAGCAATGCAAGAGTAACCTAAATAACTTATAAAGGATGATAGATATTGGGTAATTCGTCTACAACATCACTAACGATGACGCGTGTTTTTGATGTCCCAGCAGATAAAATATTTGATGCTTGGCTGAATCAAGAAATGATGAAGAAATGGTTTTTTACGATGGAGCATACGAATAAAGTGGCACAGAATGAACCTTATGTCGGTGGGACATGGGAAATTGTTGATCATCGAGATGGTAAGGATTACAGAGCCATTGGTGATTACATTGAAGTTGACTCGCCAAGTAAATTAGTTTTCACTTTCAAGATGCCTCAATTTAGTGATTCGCAGGATGTAATTACAGTAGAAATTAAACCTCATGATATGGCTTGTGAGATGACCTTTACACAAGAGATTACCGTTCCTCATGAAGAAGGCTGGACAGATGAAGATATCGAAAAAGCTCTTGATGAATATAGGAGTCAAACCGAACAAGGTTGGGGATATATGTTTGAAGGGTTAAAGCAATTAGTGGAAACGGGTAAAATTAATTATCCCTCATTTTAATTACGTTCACGAGTGCTATATTCGCTCGTGTTTTTTTCTGTTCGAGATAAAACACGCTGTTCTTTATCGTACATTTTCGATGACCGCATGATAACCGCAGAATAGATGTGCTAGGCGCAAATGCACTCTTGATAATAAAATAACCACCTTTAGAAAAAAAACAGTAAAAAGCTTGGATACATTAATCCAAGCTCATTTCTATTCAAAATTAACTCTTATATCGATTTAATCTGATCTTTTTCAAATCCAACTAGAATTGTGTCTTCAGAATTTGCATATTTTAGTTGCGTTTGATTTAATTCTAAACGCATTTTTTCCGTCTCAGCAATGAAATTCTCACTCTTTACCTTCTCCAGTTCCAACTCGTCCTTCAACATTTTCGCTTTCAGCTTTTGAGTCCCTCTTACTTGCCCCAATATTAATGCGGTCAGCGGAATAGAAAATACCATTATGACAGAAATTAACCCTATTATTTCTTGCATACTGTTCGCTCCTTTTTCAATATTCTGATTTCAGAAGTCGTAGATGGTTGACTTTGCAAAATCGGTGTACGGGGAAAATAATAAATTGGTTTCATGTTCGAGAAATAGCCTCACTCATTATTTCGACGTCAAAGTTAGAATACCTCTTAACTCCCGAATTATACTGACTAATATTTGGAAAAATTTCTTTTTCTCCCATTAAGTAGTCTAGATAAAAAACGAAAAGTGTCAGTCACCATAAGCATCGGAGGACGTTTCCCCTCACTTAACCCATTGGCGATTGACACTTTACTCGAGTAAAAAATTTCATCTATATTACCTTCTTAAGATTCCACGTTCTATTGCTTGCTCGGTTAGTTCATCTCTGAATTTCGGATGTGCGATACTAATAAGTTGTTTCGCTCGGTCACTGATTGATCGACCATGAAGGCGAGCAATTCCATACTCTGTCACAACGTTGTCGACATCGTTTTTCCCGGTCGTCACAACTGATCCCGGTGCTAAATCCAATTTAATTCTGGAAATGGTATCGTTTTTTGCCGTGGAATACATGCAAATAAAGCCTTTGCCATTTTCCGCAAAACGTACACCACGTGCAAAATCAATTTGTCCGCCACTTGAAGAATAGTATTTTCCTCCAACCGTCTCCGAAGCACATTGACCAAATAAATCGACTTCAGTGCTTGCATTAATGGACACGATATTTTCTTCTTTTGCAATTTCCCGTGGGTCATTGACAACACTTACGGGTAAAAACTCTACGGATGTGTTGTTATGAAGGAAGTCATATAGTCTTTGTGTTCCAAAAGCGAAAGTCGCGACAATCTTCCCTTTGTTTGTGAATTTCTCAGTTCCAGTTATTGCACCTGACTCTACTAAATCCACGATACCGTCTGTTAACATTTCTGTATGTACACCAAGATTGCGGTGATTTCTCAATAAACTCATAACGGCATTTGGCACTGAACCGATCCCAATTTGTAGTGTAGCCCCATCCTGAATATGTGCTGCGACTTTTTCAGCAATACGCATATCTTTTTCTCCGATTTCCGGAACCACTTCTTCTGCAAGTTGCGTATCATGCTCCACATAGCCTGCAATTTGGCTGATGTGTACTTGGTTGTGTCCAAATGTACGTGGCATATTTCGATTCACTTCTAATATAAATGGTACTTTGCCAATAAACTCAGCTACATAATCCGCTTGAGTCCCAAGTGAGAAATAGCCATGCTCGTCCATCGGAGAGGCAACAGAAAAAACCATCGACATTTTCGTTACTTTCTTAAGCATACGCGGGATTTCATGAAAATTATTTGGCACTAGGTCCATTTTTGCTTGCTGATACGTTTTGCGTGTTGCCCCGCTTAGAAAATACGACACATGTGTTAGCTGTCCTGGCATCTCGCCCAATATATACTTGCGCGGATGTAATGCTAGCATTTGATGAATTTTGACATTACTCAATTCACTAGCATGTTCTTCTAAAATATCTAATAACTGAATGGGTTCACCATTTGCAATCGGGATGATGATGTCTGCTTCCTTCTCAATTAATTCAATTACTTCATTTACGTCTAATAATTTTGACATACTTAATCGCTCCATTCAAAACCTATTCCTATAACTTTAGCATACATACGTCGCGTTTTTTAAGCAGAATGTATGCAGATAATCGTAATAATACTAGTCGAAAATTTAAAAATCACAAATATTTCGTATGAATTGGCGATGAGTGCGAAAAATAGTACTACATAACTTCTTTTTACTAATCATGATGTCCTATATGATATTTGTCATACTCGTCACTTGACGTTTATGCCTTTTAACATCTACTCCTAATGTCTATTCTTAATATAACAAGTAATTTAAATAAAAAATTCAAATACATCTTCATCAGGAGGACGCTATGAGTAAAGAAAAAACAATGCAATTACGTAAACTAATCGCTCCATTTGAGAAATCCGATACAGCTGCAAGTGTTTGGCAAATTATTAACACGATTCCACCTTTCTTCATCCTTTGGTTCTTGGCCTACCAGAGCTTAGACATTTCGGTATGGTTAACTGTTGCGTTAGCAGTAGTGGCATCAGGGTTTATCGTTCGAGTCTTTATCATTTTCCATGATTGTACACACGGTTCTTTCTTTAAGAGTAAGAAAGCTAACGCGGTATTAGGTACGATCACTGGTATCATGACATTGTTTGCTTATGAAAAATGGAAACGTGATCATTCAATTCATCACGCAACAAGCAGTAACTTAGACAAACGTGGAGTTGGCGACGTTTGGGTAATGACAGTTGACGAATATGTTGAAGCGACACCAGGTCGTCGATTTGCTTATCGTTTATACCGTAATCCAATCGTTATGTTTGGTTTAGGACCATTGTTCTTGTATTTAGTATCAAACCGTTTTAACCGTAAAGATGCACGTAAAAAAGAGCGCAATAACACTTGGTTTATTAATGTAGCAATCGTTGTATTGTATGCTTTCATGATTTGGTTGATCGGATTCCCGGCCTTCGCGATCATTCAAGGAACCATGCTAATTGTAGCGGGTTCACTTGGCATATGGTTGTTCTATGTTCAACATCAATTTGAAGATTCATACTTTGAAGACGAAGATCAATGGGATTATGTAAAAGCTGCAGTTGATGGCAGTTCTTTCTACAAATTGCCAAAAATCCTTCAATGGTTAACTGGAAATATTGGCTATCATCATGTGCATCACTTAAGCCCACGTGTTCCAAACTATCGTTTAGAGCAAGCACATGAATCAGCACCGCCGCTTCACAAAGCAACAACGATTACGCTAAAAACAAGTTTACAATCGATTCGTTTCCGTTTATATGATGAAACGAAAAAGACGTTTGTCAGCTTTAATGAAATTAAACACTTACTAAACGCTCAAAAAACTTCTACTCAATTTCAAACAAAACGATAAATAAATGAAAAACCATTCCGCTTATGGAATGGTTTTTCTGTCTGTTATAATTAGGAAAGCTGAAAATTTAATTTTCATATCATTTTTTCGGAATACAGGAGGAACTTATGCAACGTTGGTATCAAATATTCCCTAAAAATCCGTACATCAGTATTTATGTATGGATCATCTTTTGTATCCTGCCATTATTTTTTATATTTAAATCATTTTCCCCTTTAGAAAGTTTCATTGGTCTTTTGCTGGTTGCCGGATTTTTCTTGAGCTATCGCCAATCTTTCCTGTCAAAAGGGTGGCGTATGTATGTATGGATTGCGATTCAAATTGTTGTTAGTATCACGTTAATCATCTTATTTGGATACCTTTATTTTTCCTTGTTCTTGGCCTTTTTCATTGGAAATATTCGCAACAAAGCAGGATTTATCACGATGTATGTCGTACATCTTGTAACAACGATTGTTTCTGTTTGTATTGGGTTTTTCACACAAAACAATTTGTTCGTCACACAATTTCCTTTTCTATTGATTGGTGTTATAGGGGTCATTTTACTGCCATTTAATTCGTATAACCGCATTAAGCAGGAAAAACTAGAAGGACAGTTAGAAAATGCCAACAAACGTATTTCTCAACTTCTTGTCATCCAGGAACGACAACGCATTGCTCGGGATTTACATGATACGTTAGGGCAAAAGCTATCGTTAATTGGGCTAAAAAGTGATTTAGCCTATAAAGTAATCGATAAGGATCCGGTTCGAGCAAAAACTGAGCTTCTGGATATTAACTACACTGCCAGAATTGCCTTAAAAGAAGTGCGAGAACTTGTGTCGAATATACGTGCTGGCAAACTAGAAGACGAACTTATACGCGTTCAGCAAATATTAAAAGCAGCGGAAATTGATTTCCGCGTCAAAGGCGATCCAGCTTTAAAAGATACCCCTTTGCTCGTTGAAAATGTATTAACCATGTGCTTAAAAGAAGCGATAACGAATGTTGTAAAGCATAGTCAAGCCACATTTTGTCACGTCTTGATTAAACAAACTCAAAACGAATTATTTCTTCAAGTACAAGACAACGGCATTGGGTTTGAACAAGGAAAACAATTTTTAGATGGCAATGGATTACGAGGGATGAAGGAACGATTAGAGTTCGTTAATGGCGTGCTTGAAATTTCAGGATCATACGGCACTACGCTTAATATTCGAATTCCTCATGTTATCTTACAAAAGATTAAGGAGGTATAGAAATGATTCGCATTGTACTTGCAGAAGATCAACGCATGTTGCTTGGTGCACTTGGCTCATTGCTTGATTTAGAGGAAGACATGGAAGTGGTAGGAAAAGCTCGCAATGGTGAGGAAGTCCTCCCGTTGGTCCAGCAATTAAATCCAGATGTGTGCATTATGGATATCGAAATGCCGTTAAAAACAGGGTTGGACGCTGCTGAAGAATTAAAGGATCATGATTGTAAAGTAATAATCCTCACCACTTTTGCTCGTGCCGGTTACTTCGAACGAGCACGTAAAGCAAATGTTAAAGGCTATTTATTGAAGGATAGTCCGAGTGAAGATTTGGCTAACTCCATTCGTAGCATTATGCAAGGGCGTCGTATATATGCTCCCGAATTGATTGACCTTGCGTATAGCGGAGATGAAAATCCGTTGACCGATCGCGAACACCAAGTTCTCGAACTCATTGCAAATGGGAAAAACACCAAAGAAATTGCCAACCAAATGTATATCACAACCGGAACCGTGCGAAATTATGTTTCCGCAATCCTCGATAAGTTGGACGTTGGTAACCGCATCGAAGCCATTTCTAGGTTCAAAGAAAAAGGGTGGTTTAAATAGCACTTCCTGTTGGATGTGCTTTTTTATCAGCCTTTTAATATATTCGAACTTATGCATACATAGCCCTCACTTAGTGCCTGGTTCCGCTTCAGCGAATCACTACTCATCTGGATCATTCTTTTATAGCCATAAGCTTTATTTTTACGTGAATTATGATTACTTTATTATCGATGAAAACCCAAACTATTAATAGCACTTGAAAGAAAGAGGAGTATGTGATGATGGATCAAAAAACCTTAACAGATTATATTATTCAAAAATACCAAGAGGATGAGCAAGTGATGATTCAGCTTTTTGTTCAATGGTGTCAACATCATGAGATTGACCCCTTCACTCTTTATCAACAAGCCTATCCGACTCAACCAATAAATGAGGCAATAAAACAGATTGTTGATAACAATGAACCTATGGACCTGGACATTGATTCGGGAACACTCATTGAAATCCTCCAGCTTTTTGGCAATGATGATCTTGCGTATGTCGTATCTGAAGCAACAAATAAGCTTTCTTAATAACCAAGACTTTATCGTGGCTATTCTTTACCTTACATTTGCGCTGGCTCGTCTCAGAAAGGGTGTGCTAGGCGCATATTCACTCCTTTTTTATTGGCTATGTTAAAGTCTCTGGTTGATTTTGTATTAAAAAATGCACTTGGAAACATTTCTCCAAGCGCATTTTTTTACTACCTTTTTTACTAAATCACTGATTAGGTAATTTCCATTTCCACCACCTGTTTTTCAATGTCTTCTATAGAAAGAGACTTTTTAACTTTCGTTTGCCAGCGACCATCATATATGTTTCCATATTGAATTGCGACCGTAAGTAATTCTCTTTAACCTCTTTGTACATTTTCTCAAGTGAAACTAGATAGTTTCCAAACATTCTTGTATCTCCACTCATTATTTTTGTTGAAAAATAATGAGACTAGACTTTTATCTGCTTGATGTGACACAGTAACCCTTCCACCTTCCATTACGGAGGTCAAAAAATATACTTTCAGGACTTTCAAATATTCTTTAAGGATAATCACTTTATAAAGTCTCTATAGGAACAATTGCGGAAGTTAAAATCAGCTTTTATTAAACATCTTCATATACGTTCGAAATAAACCATGTATCATCCACTAATTCAAATTGGATAGTCGTGAAATGATAATAATTTCCTTTTTTCTTTGGAGTGAACTGATAATGCAAATTGTATATTCGTTTATCTTTACTGTCTTCTTGAAATCCATAACCATTTAATTTTGTAAATACAATATTTTCATATAGATTCCAAGTGGGTTTATTGTAGGTATATCCATCACTGAAAGTAATTGAAAAGTCATCCTCTAAAGTTGATCCTGGTAAAAGTAAAGGTTCAATTGCTTCTTTTTCCCCTAGTGACATTGCAAGTAAAAATCTTTGGGCAATTTCTTCAGTCAGTCCCTTTACGTTTTCATTATCTTCAATTGCTGATAATTGGTTTTGTAACTCTTCGTTCTCTACGACGAAACTACTATCTTCCCCTGTGGCAGAATTTGTTGGGGTTGTGGCCTCATTTTTATTTACAATTGAAAAAACAAAAAACGTTGCGAGGGTAATAAATAAAATCGATACAGCTATATGTTTATAGTTAGAAAAGAATGTAGACGATTGTTTAAATTTACTTCCCTCCATTTCATTAAGAATTTGCTTTTTTATTTGGTGAGTAAAACGTGGTTTGCTTCCAATGAAATCATCAATTTCACGCTTAATGTTATTCATAATGAAATCCCTCCCACTCATTTTCATTAAGCCGGTTTTTTAATTGGGTTCTTGCACGAGAAAGCCTTGATTTAACTGTATTTTCTGTGCAATTTAAGACTAAACTAATTTCTGCTATTTTCATTTCTTGGTAGTAGAATAGCAAGATCACTTCTCGATATTTCATTGGTAGAGACATGATTTCCTTAAATAAAGCACTATTTTCAGTTTTTCTAATAGCTTGATTCTCTGGATTAGTCTTATTGGATAAAAGTTCAACAAGGGCATTTGTAAAATTGCTTTTTTTATTCTTCCAGCTTCGCAAATGATCATAGCACCGATTTACTGTGATTTTGCAAAGATAAGTTTTTAGCGATGATCTTTGCTCAAACTGCTCTGAGTTTTGATAATAACGAATAAAGACATCTTGAACAATATCTTCCGCTGCTTCCCAATCTTTAACGTACATGAAAGCTAATCTAATTAAGTATTCCCCATGTTCTTCCATTACTTGTTCAATATGAAGGCTCGTTTTATCATCCATGGGATATCTCCTCTCTAAACATAAAATAAGTAGTCCTTTAGAAATTTTAATAATGGGCTTATTTTTGAATTGCAACATACAAAAACAAGTTTTCAAAAGATGCAGTAAATATTTGGCAACCATCATTTTTATTCTATAGACGTAATGTTTTGAAAGAAGGTGACAAAAAGGGTAAAAAAAATTCCTTAATTTCTTTTTTACTTTTTTATCGATTTCTATAAATAAACTAAGAACTTGTCTTAGATGCGAGTTCACACTGGATATTTATGTTAAAATCCCTATAAGTTTGTGAAGAAATTCACTTAAACTAACGCAGCATAAAAGTTCTACTATATATGATCGCTGGCTTTGTTTTTTCATTCCCAAACTATTATTTATACCTTTTATATATTTATCTATATGGGGATCCATAATCTCATTATTCATCTACCATCTACCTCAGTTTTAATATCTCTCTTCATTCCAAAAAGTTTAGATATATCTTTTCAATCGTTATTCCTATCTTTCTTTTAACGTCCAGTGGAAAATAGAATAGGTCAGTATATAAAAAGTATTCCTTCTTGAAATATAGTTCAATAAAACAGCGGCAGTCTAGGACATTATTTTTCCTAGGCTGCCGCTGTTGAACTGACCATCTATAAAACATATGCTGATTAATTTCTTGTAATAGAAAAAACTGATTTTTCAAAAATACCAAATTTGTGTCCCATAAGTTTGGCTTATATTATTCTAGGTTTGTGATTAATTGCTCCCGATTGTTGTTTTCTTTTTATGGTAGTGGCAGCAATTTGCACGACCATCATCGCTACATTAATTAAAATCAGCCCCGCTATTGCTGTGGAGAAGCTATCCGTTGCATCATGAATCCAGCCAAGAATAAGGGGGCCGGTTGCCCCGATCACATAGCCGGCTGATTGGGTCATGGCTGACCAAGCAGCCGCCTCCTGCGGATTGTCGGTAGCGTCTAGAGGCAGTAGTAGATTGAGAGAAAACAAGCCGCCGGCACCTACACCAATAAAGAACGTGGCAACCAACGGTTCAATGGAGAACGCAAGCATCACAAGCCCCACCAGTTGCAATAGCGCTGCAACCATTAGCCAAAGGCGACGGGAAGGGAATTTGCGAAGCAAGATCGGCAGAGCAAGGCTCACCGGAATCTGAACAACGACAAAAATCGTAAGCGCGCTTGCAGCGTAGGACTTACTATAGCCCATTCCTTGAATAATCTCTGGCAACCATGCGGTGAATGAATAGAATAGCATGGCCATCAAGCCGAACGTCAGTGTAAGAAGCCACGCTTTCTTATTTGTCCATGGCATTCTCGTCTTCGTGCCGGTTGAAGCGAGATGATCTTGCGGTCTAATATGCCGCAAAACGAACAACCACCAAAACAGCACTGCGACGAAAGCGATTACCGCCCATATCCCGAGCGCGCTCTGCCAAGAGTTCATACTATTCTGCATCGGCACGATCAAGCTCGAGCTTAGTGCTGCCCCCAGAGTAAGCGCAACCGTGTATATCGCAATCATCGAGGGTACATGCTTCGGAAAGTGGCGCTTAATAAATCCGGGAAGAAGCGGTCCTGCAAATGCAATCCCTATACCCGCTATAAAAGCAGTAATTAACAAAAATGAAGTTGACTGCGTGAAGAACCTAAGAATAGTACCGACTCCTATGACAAGCAGCGACCATCCCAATACCCGTTCAATACCCCATTTCCCGCTGAACTTTACAGCTACGGGAGCGAAGAGTCCCATGCAAAGAACAGGAATCGAGGTCAGCAAACTTGCTACGGAGGCGTTCATTCCTAAGCTGGTTCTAATCGTTTCGAGCAATGGTGCGATCGAGTTAATTGACGGACGCAAGTTCAATGATGCAATAAACAAAGCTATTATCATTAGAATATATTTTTTTTTCATAAAAATTTCATACTCTCCTTCAGGGTGATATTATAAATTTAAAATTTACCATCTCTATAATCGCTATAAGCCTGTATAATCTCTTCGTCGGTGTTCATGACGAAAGGGCCTCTTGCAACGACAGGCTCGCGAATCGGCTCGCCGGCATACAACATGACACGCATGCTACTGCGTGCTTCGATCTTTATTTCGCTCCGCTCGGCAGTTCCCGCAGATTGTATCCATAATACCTGTCCTTGCTCCCCTTCGGTGCTATCGGCCCCAAAGGAGCCTTCGCCTTCCAAAATATACAGAAACCCGTTGTAGGATCCTGGAAGCTCAAACTTGAAGGCTGCGCCGGTCTCCATATTGATTTCAGCCATCGTAACAGGAGCAATATTTAATGTATCAGAGGCCGTATCGCCGAGTGACCCGGAAAATAGACGAATTTCAGCCCCGTTTTCATGAATGACAGGCATATCGGTTTTCCGCAAATCCTGGTATCTAGAGGGTGACATCTTCTCTCCCGAGGGAATGTTCACCCACAACTGTAGAAGATTTACTGTCTCTCCTTCTGCCGCGTCCTCGAGGTGTTCAACGCCTCTGCCTGCAGTCATCCATTGCGCATCGCCGGCATGAAGCACGCCTGTCCCATGCTTGCTGTCATAATGGTTAAGGTTGCCCTCAATCAAAAAAGTGACCGTCTCCATTCCTCGATGAGGATGGATGCCAAACACTCCACTGCGCATATGGTCATGTGCCATGAGCAGAAACGGATCATGCTCTTCCCAATGACCTGGTTCAACTATCCATGCCATCGTATGAATGTCGCTATTTCGTTGGAAATGGATTGTGCGGACACTTTTTATGCCTCGACTAAATACATCTAGATTTTTCATCATAATCTTCCTTCCGTAAATTATTTATAAACTAACTAATAAAGTTGTTAGGCGGTGTCGATTCATTATGCAACGAATCGAATGTTTTATGAAGTAGGCACAACAAAGATACCGTGTACCTTAAAAGTAACCTTTGGGATTAGCGAAGCTCTGGAGGCTCTTTACACATTGAGTCGAATCGTATTAATATTAGCATCACGATACAGTAGGATAGTCAAGAGGCTGGAGGATTAAAAAATGGATGAAAAACCGGATAATTGTAAAGTCGCGACAACGTTGGATATGATTGTGGGCAAGTGGAAAATCGCCATAATGCTCCATTTACTACATTACGGGACGATGAGGTTTAAAGAATTACAAAAAGTAATGCCCAGCGTAACTAAAAAAGTACTCACCTCGCACTTAAGAGAGTTGGAGGAGGAGGGAATAATCCTCCGGGTAACTTACCCTCAGGTTCCTCCGAAAGTTGAATATTCGATGACCAAATACGGGGAGTCGCTCCAAACGATTCTTGATATGATGCATGACTGGGGAGTGTCTCATTTGGCGAATGACAACGGTTAACATTCGAGTAGGCCCAGGGGATTACATCCTGGGCCTCTCACAGAACCAAACGTTAAAGTCTCCCTTCATTTGGATCTTGTTATCCAATTGTTAGACGTATCCCCATTTGCCAGTGATAAAACAAGATTGGTTTGTGCTTTTGCTATACGTACTCCCCGTTTTATACTAAATCTGACTAATGTGAAATTCACAAAGTCGAGTATCTTTCTTGCCTCACTTGCACAGAATTTTAAAGAGAGAATCAGGATATGATATTGAACCAAAAGAAGTGAGAAAAGGTATAAATATGAACAAAAGATAGACTAGCTTTAGTTAAACATGGCCATTATTTCTATGGTCTGTTTTTACGTTCAAAACATCAAGTAGAGTTCGGCAACCTACTGTGAAATGTTACATTTAAACTAACGTGGCAGTTTAGTGGAAGAAGCATATTAAGACCATAATAAATAAATTAAACGAAGAGGAAGCTAACATTTTAATGAATGCTAGCTTCCTTATTTCTTTCATCTTTAGTTAAGAATTTTTCACATTTTCAATATGTTGCAGATGACTTTTTCCCCACTGGTGTAAAGCTTCCATAAGTGGCTCAATTGTTTGGCCGTATTCAGTAAGCGAATATTCTACTTTCGGTGGGACTTGTGGGTACACAACACGGTTGATTAAATCTTGTTCCTCCAGCTCACGTAGATGAAGTGTCAACATTCTTTGCGTAATGTGAGGCATTCGTTTTCTTAACTCATTAAATCTAAGTGTTCCCTCTGCAAGTAAATGTTGCAGAATAATGGGCTTCCATTTACCAAGAAGTGTATCAAGAGCACTTACTACCTTACATTGTTGTGGTTTAATATTGTCATTCAAATTCTTCACTTCCTTTTAAGTACCTTTTTCATACTAAGGAACATTAATGTGCCTACTTATATTTTATGTATATATATATCATAATTGATTTGTGAAGTAATTTCATCAAATTTATTAAAGGACGTGCAACAAAATGAAAGTAGTAGCAATCGTAGGTAGTGTTCGTAAAGAATCATATAATAATAAATTAGCAAAATTCGTTTAAAAACGCTATGCTGATAAATTCGATTTAGAAATTTTAGATTTAAGTGTTTTACCACTTTACAATCAAGATATTGAAGAAAATGCACCACAAACTGTAGTTGATTTTAAATTAAAAGTAAAAGATGCAGATGCAGTTCTTTAGGTAACACCTGAATATAATGCAACAATTCCTGGTGTATTAGCAAATGCGATTGACTGGTTATCAAGAGTAGATAAAGTAATGATTGGCAAACCATTATGGATTATGGGTGCTTCAATCGGTATGTTAGGAACTGTAAAAGCTCAAGCTCATTTGCGTGACATTTTATTTGCAGGAGGCTTACAATCCCCGGTACTTATTGGAAACGAAGTATATGTCGGTGCGGTTCATACGAAAATGGACGAAGAAGGCAATATTACAGATGAAGGAACAGTTGCCTTTTTAGATAATGTTGTTTCTAACTTCAAACAATGGATGATGCAATTTTCTTAAAGGACTAGCGATAGTTGGATAAGAATTATCAAACTTATACAAAACACATTTGAATAGAGAAAATAGAATGCACTCGGTCTCATTTTTTTAAAACCAGTGCTTTTTGTTTGTCTTAATATAAAGAAGAAAGGTATGACTTTTATCAAACTTTGTTCCGAAGCTCATTTGGCATTTAGTTCCAATGGAATAGTTTTTTTAGTATTGATTTCAGTAGTAGGTTGTTTTACAAATTATTACAAATAATCTTATTCAACTAACGGGTGCTTTAGTTAAAACAAGATTATCATTTCGATGGTCTATTTTTACGTCCAAAATATCAAGTAGATTTCAACGATCCAACTCCATTCTTTATTAGAATAAAGGCAAGGCTGGTGCAGTAACCAGAGTAGGATTAATCTACAATAAGTGCGACAGTCTGTGATGCACCGTGGTCGTTGGAGTCAACCTAACGGATAGGCTCTATGGCACCATACTACATCGACCTTCGACGCCAGCCATAGTAATCAATACCCGTTCTGACTCAAAATAGCCAAAGACAAAAAGTGCAGTCATCTCGAATGGTTAGGATTTATTTTAGATCCTAAATCAATTCGAGCGTCTGCACTTTTCTTGAGTATTATTTAATCATTTTGGAAGGATCGACAATTTGATCGAACTGTTCCTCTGTCAACAATCCACTTAGTAGAGCGGATTGTTTTAAGGTCAGTCCTTTTTCATGTGCGTGTTTCGCGATTTTTGCCGCATTTTCATAGCCGATATGTGGATTTAATGCGGTTACTAGCATTAATGAATTACTGACGTGATGGGCGAGTTGGTCCATATTCGGTTGGATCCCGACTACACAATGATCGTGGAAACTTCGTACACTGTCACTTAGTAAACGTACGGATTGCATGAAGTTATAAAAGATAACCGGTTTAAATACATTGAGTTCAAAGTTCCCTTGGCTTGCTGCAATGCCGATTGTCACATCATTGCCCATTACTTGTGTCGCCACCATCGTCAAGGCTTCGCTTTGTGTCGGATTTACTTTCCCTGGCATGATAGAACTCCCTGGTTCGTTTGCTGGAATTGTAATTTCACCAATCCCACTTCTCGGTCCACTCGCAAGCCAGCGTACATCATTCGCTATTTTCATGAGATCTGCTGCCAATGCTTTTAATGCTCCATGGGCGTATACTAGCTGATCGTGGCTGGTTAATGCATGAAATTTGTTCGTCGAAGACGTGAAATTGAAACCTAGATCTGCACTGATCTCAGCAGCCACCCGGTCACCGAATTCCGCATGTGCATTGATGCCGGTTCCTACAGCTGTCCCGCCAATCGCAAGCTCCGTCACATGCTTCATGCTTTCCCGAATCATTTCTTCACTTTTGGCAATCATGTGATTCCATCCACTGACTTCTTGTCCTAATGTTAAAGGCGTAGCGTCTTGCAGATGCGTTCGCCCAATCTTGATAATGTCTTTGAATTTGTTTTCTTGTCCGCTGAAAGTTTCGCGTAATCTCTTAAGTTCTGGCAGTAACATCTCTTGGATTACTTGCACCGCTGCGATGTGCATAGCAGTAGGGAATGTATCATTTGAACTTTGTGATTTATTCACATCGTCGTTTGGATGCAGGATCTCATCACTACCTTCAGTCTTGAGCAACTGGTTCCCACGAAAAGCGATGACTTCATTCACATTCATATTGGATTGGGTCCCGCTTCCGGTTTGCCAGACGACTAACGGGAAATGCTCATTCCATTTCCCTTCACGAATTTCTGTAGCGGCTCGAGAAATTGCGTTCATTTTCACCTTGGGCAATGTTCCTAAATCATGATTCACTTTGGCAGCAGCCTTTTTCAAAACGGCAAATGAATGAATCAATTCAATCGGCATGAACTCCGTACCAATCGCGAAATTTTCTTTACTACGTTGCGTCTGTGCCCCCCACATCTTATCTTCAGGCACTTGAATCTCTCCAATTGAATCGTGTTCCACTCTGTATTTCATGTTTATGGCTCCTTTCGTTTCCTGTAAAATTCAATATTGGCAATCGATTATTCACAATGTGTATAAGAAAAGGTGTGAACCATGTAAATTTCATGTGTTTTAATGATACATACCCGTCGTGAGCATAAAAAATGCATGTTGTTGTCTAGAAAGTTCTGCCCACTTATTTATTTATGTTGATAACATGTTGATTAGTAGTTCTCCCACTATCATTGCCCACATCGCATTCACATAAAACCAATTTCCTCAAAGAAAAAACACGACAACCTCATCTAACTAATTCAATATCCACAATTTAAAAAAGCACTTCCCTTATTCGGAAAGTGCTTTTTCGATTACTGAAGTAAATTCAGGAATTGTTTCGTGCGCTCTTCTTTTGGATGTGTAAACATATCGATTGGTTTACTACGTTCGATTATTTTACCTTGGTCCATAAATATGATCTCATCGGCAACATCCTTGGCAAATCGCATTTCATGCGTCACAACGACCATGGTAATGCCTTCACCCGCTAAATCTTTCATCACTTGCAATACTTCTCCTACAAGTTCTGGATCTAGTGCAGATGTTGGCTCATCAAACAACATCACTTTCGGTTCTAACGCAAGTGCTCTTGCAATCCCTACGCGTTGTTGTTGACCTCCCGATAATTGATGGGGATAGAAATCAAATTTATCTCCCAGTCCAACCTTATTTAATAATTGTTCAGCTTTTTTACGTGCCTCGACTTTCGATATCTTCTTCACGATCATGGGACCTTCCATGACATTTTGAAGTACCGTCATATGTGGGAATAAATTATAATGTTGAAAAACCATTGCTGACTTTCTTCTAAACAAATCAATTTCTTTTTTATGAACCGTATTCGAGAAATCGGTTGTTTGACCATCAATCGTGATACTCCCGGAAGTGGGTACTTCCAATATATTCATGCATCTAAGTAACGTCGTTTTTCCGGAACCCGACGGACCGATTACCGTGATGACTTGACCTTTATTTATTTGCAGGTCAATGCCTTTCAATACTTCAAGATTGCCGAACTGTTTGTGTAATCCATTTATTGATATCATCATTTACTCCTTTCATTATCCATTCAATTGAATTTATCTCGATACATAGCGATCGAATCGACGTTCCAATCGACCTTGGACAAGCGAAAGTAGGAAACAGATAATCCAATATAGAATCGCTACTTCAGTATAAAGTAGTAAAACCTCATAATTAAATGCAGCAATTTCTTGTGCTCTTCTAAACATCTCGGTTACTAGAATAGCAGACGCCAAAGATGTGTCTTTCACTAACCCGATAAAAGTATTCGATAGAGGTGGGATCGACACACGTGTAGCTTGTGGCAAAATCACGCGACGTAAAGTTTGGGAATACGACATCCCGATCATTTGAGCCGCTTCCCATTGTCCTTTAGGAATCGATAAGATTGCTGCACGAATCACTTCAGAAGCATATGCTCCAACATTTAATGAAAAACCGATAACAGCAGCCGGGAATGGATCAATCACGATTCCGACTGACCCTAAACCGTAAAATAAAATAAATAACTGAACCAATAATGGAGTCCCACGAATTGCAGATACGTAGAAACGAGCAATCCATTGAAGCGGTTTAATGGTCGAGATTCTAGCCAATGCGGTAAGGATGGCTAATGTTAATCCCAATACGAATGTAATCAAAGTTAATGGAAGCGTATATACAACAGCACCCTCCAGCAAAGGCAGGAGGGATGACTGTGCGATATCTAGATAACGCTGCATTTTATCAGGGTCGTAGGAAAAATTATTCCAAAACATTTTCGCCGAACCATTTGTCTGAAATCTTATCATACGTACCGTCTTCAATCATTTCATTTAGAGCTTTATTGACCGCTTCCACTAATGTTTCATTTCCTTTACGGAACATCAGACCACTTTGTGCTGCATCTTCAGCTTCAGCCACGACTTGAATCTTCGCATCTGGTTTTTGTTTTTGGAAATCCAAAACAGTTAGTTTATCATTGATGGTAACATCGACACGTTTTGAGTTCAACAACTCAATCGCTTGGATAAATCCGTCTACACCTACTATTTCCGCACCATTAGATTGAGCCATTTTCCCATAGTTACTTGTTAAAGATTGAGCCGATTTCAAACCTTTGATATCTTCAAACCCTTTTACCTCTGTATTATCCGCATGTGTAACTAACACTGCTGAAGAAGAGATGTAAGGTTCAGAAAAATCATATTTTTCTTGGCGTTCGGGTTTAATTCCCACTTGATTCGCAATCATATCAAAACGTTTTGAATCAAGACCAGGGAACATCGCATCCCATTGTGTTTCCATAAACTTCGCTTTAACGCCTAAACGTGACGCAATTTCTTCGGAAATTTCTACGTCAAAACCAGTTAATTTCCCTGACTCATCGTGGAATGTAAATGGTGCATACGTTCCTTCTGTTCCAACTAATAACTCACCGTTTTCTTTTATGATGGCAAGTTGGTCTTCACTCGTATTTTTAGATCCATTATGATTTTCATTGCCTTCTTCATTTCCTTTATCTTTACCACCACATGCAGCTAAAACAAGAACAGCGGTAATCATTATTAATAGCAAATAGCTAATTTTTTTCATTTAGTTTTCCTCCTAATTCAGATAAACTTACTTGGCATTATCCATCTTATAGCATGCAAAACGGTTAAGTCAAAATAAATATCTCAAAGTATTAATACCCGAATTATTAAGAATTATCACATTTTTTTATAAATAACTTTGCAAAATAATAATAGAAGGAAACCATGATTTTTCACTATAAAGCTATGTTTAATTTCATCGCTGATTTTTACTTATTTATAAACATGGTGAAAAACAGCGGAGGATCGACGCTCGCCTGTGGAAAGCGGAGTTGTTTTGAGGAATATCCACAGTAGGATGTAACATGCCTGCTGTAAAAATCTATCTTCACCTTTAACAAAAAAATGAAAAAAGAATGAATTTTTCAATTAATATCGATATACTTATTATTAGTTCGATATCCGTAATAAAGGGGAGAGATGAAAATGGTTAAGAGTTTACCAGCACGTTCAGAAGTCACTATAGAAGAAACGTGGAATTTACAAGATTTATTTGTTTCTGAAGAAAGCTATCAAGCAGCCATTGTTGAGATTGAAAAAGATGTGGACGCATTCGTCAACCAGTTCCAAGGCAACATTACAGACGTATCATCTGCCGAAGAATCGTTAAAATCGTATGCTGCGATTTACGAAAAATTTGTACCAATTGGCGCTTATGCTAGCCTTTCTCATAGCACGGATCAAACGAACAGCGATGCACAAATGCGTTCAGCTAAATTCGGTTCTGTCTCTGCAAATTTAAGCAGTAAACTATCATTCGTGGATAGTGAACTATTAGCGTTGCCTGTAGATGTTTTAGAGGGTGCGATGAACAACTCAAGTGAATTCGGTCATTACTTGGAAAAATTAATTCGTCGTAAACCACATCAACTAAGTCCCGAGGTAGAAAAGACATTAGCAGCCTACTCTTCAGCCTTCAACGGTCCTTACGAGTTGTACAATACAACAAAGATGGTAGACCTGTCTTTTGAAGATTTTGAAGTGAACGGCAAGACCTACCCATTAAGTTATGTACTATTTGAAGGTGAATGGGAATCCGAGACTGATAAAGACGTACGTCGTGCTGCATTCCAGGCATTCTCAAACCAATTAAAAAAATACCAACACACTACGGCAAAAGCCTATGATATGAATTTACAAATCGAAAAAACTACTTCTGACCTTCGAGGCTATGACACTATATTCGATTCGTTATTATTTGGACAAGAAGTCGATCGTTCATTGTTTAATCGTCAAATTGATTTAATTATGAGTGAACTGGCACCACATATGCGCAAATATGCAAAACTTCTACAAGACGTTCATGGCTTGGAAGAAATGACTTTTGCAGACTTAAAAATTCCATTAGATCCATCGTACGAACCAACAGTTACAATCGAAGAATCGAAAAAGTACATGAACGATGCACTGGCAATTATGGGTGACGACTATTTGGATATGGTCAACCGTTCATTTGATGAGCGTTGGATTGATTTCGCTCAAAATGCAGGCAAGTCAACAGGAGCATTTTGTTCAAGCCCTTACGGTGCCCATCCTTATATTCTCATTTCATGGTCTAGCAAAATGAACGAGGTCTTTGTGCTTGCACATGAACTTGGTCATGCCGGTCATTTCTATAATGCTCATAAAAAGCAAAACGTCTTCAATTCACGTCCGTCACTATACTTTATTGAAGCACCATCAACCATGAATGAAATGCTGATGGCGAACCATTTGCTTGAAAATTCAGATGATCCGAAATTCAAGCGTTGGGTGATTTCATCAATTGTTGCTCGCACTTACTACCATAACTTTGTAACGCATTTACTTGAAGCGGCGTACCAACGCAAAGTTTATGATCGAGTTGATGCAGGTCAAAACGTCAATGCCGGTATTTTGAATGAAATCAAACGTGGCGTATTGGAAGAATTCTGGGGTGATGCAGTTGAGATTACTCCAGGAGCAGAGCTTACTTGGATGCGTCAACCTCACTACTATTTAGGTTTATATCCATATACGTACAGTGCGGGTTTAACAATTTCAACACAAGTATCAAAACGTATTTTAAAAGAAGGCGAACCAGCTGTCGCTGAGTGGCTAGAAGTTCTTCAAGCGGGTGGCACGAAGTCACCTGTTGAACTTGCTCAAATGGCAGGCGTTGATATCACAACTGAACAACCTCTTCGCGACACCATTGCCTACATTGGTGAGTTAATCGATGAACTAGTGAAACTAACAGCAGAAATTGAAGCTGTACCAGCAAAATAGAACAAAACAAAAACGAACCCGAGTCATGTTGACTATCGGGTTCGTTTTCATTTTTTCACTCTCTCGTTAATGGAATAGAAGGTTCTTTATCTTCATAGAGGCAAACTTTCTCCCGAAACAGATTGGGCCTTTGCTTAAAAAAGGTAAACAAGAAACAGCCAGCGATTACGATCAAACTACCAATCCCTTGGATCCACGTCATTCTCTCATCCAACAACAAATATGCGAGTATGGCCGTGAAGATTGGATTAAAGTTCAAGAAAATCCCGGAAGACGTTGCCCCTATCTTTTGAACCCCTATGTTCCATAACAGCATACAAATCACAGTCGAAACTACACCCGTATACACAATGGATTGCACAAACGAAGCATTTAAATTGGTGATGGTAAAATCATTTAGATTGAAAGGAATCAACAGGACGACCCCAAAAACACCGGAATATAAAGTTGCCATTAATGGCGTCGTATATTTCATCGCCCATCTACTGCAAACCGAATATAATCCCCAAATACAGACGGCTAACACCATCAACAAGTCACCTCTATTGAAACCGATCGAAGTCAACATGCCAATATGTCCTTTTGACAGAACTAACAACACGCCTGTAAAAGAAAGTACCATCGAAGCTAATTGAAAAGCATTCACTTTCTCTCTTAAAAACAGGAACGAAAAAAAGGCAATTGAAAACATATTCAACGTTGAAATTAACCCAACATTCGTAGCTGTCGTGAAATCCAACGCAAGAAATTGAAATAGATTAAACAAAACAACACCAGTAACCCCCATGAATAGTAATGGGATAATGGCTTTTGTAGAAGGAAGTAAACGTTTCTCTTTCCACCAGACAATCGGAATGAGACAAACAACCGCAATCAACCATCTCAAGGTTGTTAACGTCACGGGTGATGCATGATCCACTAATGATTTTCCTACCACAAAGTTTCCACCCCATAACAAGCTCGTTACTAGTAATAATAGATAATAAAAATAAGGCATCTCAAGTCACCCCTTTACTGCAATGGAATAATTTTAGCATCAATAAGGGATTTACTATATAACATTCGGTGTATCTCCTTGATTTCAAAACAATCGAAAGAATATAATAGAAATAATTCAGTTCATTCTGTTTCACGTTAATTGAAACAGTCAGTTTGGAATAAAAAGTGAAAGGGTTGATTCATATGGAAACACTGATTAGTAAAGTGCTCGATCCCGTAGACATTCAAATTCTTGATATCCTACAAAAAACAGCGAACATCAGCAATGCGGAACTTGGACGACGTGTTAACCTATCCCCTCCCGCTACACATGCCCGCATTAAACGTTTGGAAACCGAAGGCTATATCAACCGACAAGTTGCCATCCTCAACCAAGAGAAACTCGGATTTGACTTGCTGTGTTTTATCTTCATCAATACTGACATTCATCAGGCTGAACAACTTGAAGTCTTGGAACAAAACTTGGAAGCCATGACTGAAGTGTTGGAATGCCATTGCCTAACAGGTGAATTTGATTATCTATTGAAAGTAGCCAACAAAGATCGTCGTGAATTGGAAGAGTTCATTCGCAAACTCAACAAACTCGGTATCTCACGCATCCAAACAAGTCTTGTGTTGCGCGAGATCAAGCAATCAACTGTCTTGCCGATTTTATAAACTTCTTCCCATTTACATTGCTCATGCGGCGAGCCCCATATCTACGGTAAAAAACATGATATTGCAAAATTCCAAATACATTGTGATACTAATATATATTAGTTGACTTTAGCGAGGTGATTCGATGAACGGTTGCATACATTGTGGAATTTCATTCGATTTCTATGAGGAAGGATTTTTATTCATTGAATCCAATCAAGTTCAGGAACAGAGTACGGATGAGTACCAAATAATAAATGACCATTTAGCTTATATGGCCTATTCTTCATTGGAAAAGGTAGCAGTTGAATTGACTCGCCTGAGGCATATCAGTGATATGAAAATGGGACTATCACGTACAAATCGGGCGGAAAGATTAATCGAACTTGAAACATTCAAATTACGGTTTGAAGAAAAAGAGACCGTCAATTTCATACAACATGGACGATTAGTCAGCCATTTACAACCGATCATTTCTTTGAACTCGAAAGAAGTGTATGCCTATGAATCATTACTAAGGGCGAAAGATCCAGCTAAATCGATATCACCTGGCAAGTTATTCGAAGTAGCAACTAAAACGGGACTGCACTCCCTACTCGATCAACGTGCTCGTGAAGAAGCAATTAAAGCTCGTGAAGGAAAAATCCCAAATGGTACGAAGAGCTTCATTAATTTCCTCCCTTCCACCATCTATAATCCCGATTTTTGCTTACAGCACACTTTTAAAATCGTGGAAAAGAATAACGTGAATCCTGAAGACTTGGTCTTTGAAGTGGTTGAAACTGAAAAAGTCACCGACGTGCAGCATTTGAAGAGTGTCCTGGACCGTTATAAAAAAGAAGGAATGAAAGTAGCCCTTGACGATGTAGGCTCTGGATTCTCGACCCTTGATATGTTTGAGTTACTCAGACCGGATTATCTAAAAATCGACCGTACTTATATCACCAACTGTGACCAAGATCAAACCAAACAAGATTTCCTGAAAGAAGCCAATGACCGTGCGCATGCACTTGGCATTATTACACTTGCGGAAGGGATCGAACGAATTGAAGAGGCTCAAGTCTGTGAAAGTTTGGGCTATGATTTAGGCCAAGGATATTTATTTGGCAAACCTTCCGAAATTCCACTACGAGGTTAGTTTTTAACAATACATAAAAATGGAAGGGAGGCTCCCGATGAGCGAACATATGAAACCAAAAATACACTATGCCTGGATTGTATTGTTACTAGTATTTATCGCCTTACTTTCATCTCAAGGTGTGCGTCTATCATTCGGAGCATTTATCACACCTTGGGAAGAAGATTTCGACACAAGTCGCAGCGTCATTTCTCTCGTTGCTTTTATCAGCTATATAGTCTTTGCCATTTCACAACCGTTCGTTGGTAAATTAGTCGATACATATGGAATAAGAGCAATTTTTACCGTCAGTAGTTTAATCATCGGTATTTCAATGATCTTGACCTTCTTTGTTACTGCACCTTGGCAACTCATGATTTTGTATGGCATCATTGCCTCCATCGGCTTTGGCGGATCGTCCAATGTCGTAGGTTCAATCGCGATTGCGAACTGGTTTACCAAGAAAAAAGGCTTTGCGCTTGGTCTGATGTCAGCTGGTACTGCAGCTGGCCAGTTACTCCTAGTTCCACTTGCGCTTCTATTGAATGATCAATTCGGTTGGAAAACGACCGTTTTAATATTGGGCGCATTTCTAACGTTTATTATCTCACCACTTGTCTATTTCTTTATTCGTACATATCCATCTCAAAAAGGCATTGGTGCTTATGGAGATGCGGAAGCAGTAGTCACCGATCCATCTTCTCAACCCAAGAGCAGTCAAATATTATCGATTTTTCAACTTCTGAAGAAAAAGGAATTTCTTTTTCTCATGTTCCCGTTCTTTGTTTGCGGCATAACGACAACCGGTCTCATGGATACACATCTAATTCCATTTGCACAGTACTGTGGATTTTCTCCCACAGTGACTGGAACCGCCGTCAGTTTACTCGCTGGCTTCAATATTTTGGGTACCGTGTTATCCGGGTATTTAGCAGATCGTTGGAACAGTAAACATATTCTCACGTTTTTATACGGGTTTCGCGCGTTGACCATCATATTGTTACTCGTCATTGTAAACAATGTCTCGTTGTTTGGCTTTGTTATTTCGCAATCCCACTTACTTATTCTTTTCGCCATCAGTTTTGGCGTTGTCAATTTTGCAACAGTAGCACCAACCATTAAACTCGCGACCGATTATTTCAAAGAACTCTCTGCAGGTGCCGTGATTGGTTGGTTATTTTTGAGTCATCAGGTAGGATCTGCACTGGGGTCTTTAATTCCAGGCGTATTGTTTGAAGTGACAGGTGGTTATGGCATTTCGTTCATCGCTTCCATTTTGTTATTAATCATCTCTTCAGGCATGTGTATGTTATTGCCTTCTTCCAAACCTACAGTGACATCTTAACTTAAGGTTTTGTTAAAACTATATTATTGAATTTCGGTCGCAACGCACTTCTATGTTTCGAAACTAGCGTAGCGATGCAGAAGGACGGCTTCGGCTTCGGCTTCGATCAATGAAATAATGAATATCAACGACAAAATCCAACACAGCCTAACTAAGAAAAAACCGCTATCCATATGGGCAGCGGTTTTGTTATAGTTTCATGAATTCATTTTACCGGAATCCAGATCTCTGAAAAGTAATCAGGACCAGAAGGGTTCCCACTTGAATATACTTCCATCGACGGTGTAGTCGTATGTTCGAAACCACTGGACGGGAACCATTCCGAAAGGATTTTCTTCCACATATCTTGCATGGCATGCGGCATTGGCCCAATTACTTCAAATATTGCCCACTTTGCCGCTGGAATTTCCATTGTCATCAATCTCTCCGGTGCATTCCCTACAAACTCAGTCGCAATCCAATATTCTATGGCTGGTCCCTCTTCTGAAGGAACATCTACGCAAACCCCTAACACGCCCCGGATTTGGCCGGAGTTGATGTCAAACAACAAATCATCAATTCCATTTCCATTAACTTCATCCCACATTTTCGGAATACCTGCTAGGTTCTCTCCATTGACACACGAAAATTCCTGCTTTATCCCCGCAATTTGAAATCCGCCTCTTTCCATCATTCTTACTTTCATTGGATCTGCCCCTTTCAAATTCACCTGAATCACCAGGCGGTTATAAATTGTTAGTTCCCCGCTAAAACCTCTTGCTTCACTCGGGGTAATGCCATGCTGTCTACGAAATGCTTTTGTAAAAGCTTCAGGAGTTTCATAGCCATACTTGTAGGCAACGTCGATGATTTTTTGGTCAGATTTTGATAGCTCATGTGCCGCTAATGTCAGTCTTCTGCGTCGAATATACTCGCCAACACTACTATCAGTAAGCACTGTAAATAGTCGATGAAAATGAGATACCGATGTGTTTGCTTGTCTCGCGATTTCCTCAATCCGTATCGGTTCCAACAAATTCTCTTCTATAAAATCAATTGTCGCTTGCAATGACTCCATCCACCCCATATCGCTCACTCCCATAACCGATCATAAAGTCTTTTCTCTATCATAACCTGTTCTTTTATGCTTTGCGTAGACAGACACAAAAAAACCGCAATCCAGTTAGGAATAGCGGCTCGTTAGCAGGTGCATTTCGTGAAAAGTCTTGGTGATAACAAGAAAAGTCCCATGTATATCAAGAAAACTCATGCCTTTATCAAGGAATCAGAAATTTCTACCTTGCTTGTTGTCAATATCATGGATTAAATCATTCAATTTCTGTTCCTTTTTATTGTCATCCGATTGATTATTTTGTTGCAACTCTTTTTCATTAGCTTGCTGTTGATCATTTTCTTCCTGATGATTATCATGAAGCCGTTGATTCTGCCTCAACTCTTTCTCATTTGCTTCTTGCTGTTTTTGCCGTTTCTCTACTTCCGTATAATCTGGTTCAAATTCTGGAAACTGGTCTTTTCTTTCCATGTTCTCTACCTCCTCGAAAGATTTTTTGGTTCTTTCCGTAGTATTCCCTTCTGACAACTTTAAAAACGAGCTAAATAGAAAACAGAATAATGGTCCTATGAAAAATCGAAAACAAACTCAGCCTTTCGACTGAAAATTGCTTGAAAGTGCTTATATTCCCTTCGAAAGTGGTAAACTATTGTAGATTCATTATAATAAGGGGCTTGATATACATGAAAATATATGACGTTACAATTGTAGGCGCTGGGCCTACTGGATTATTCACGGCATTTTACGGTGGAATGCGACAAATGTCAGTGAAAATCGTGGAAAGTTTACCGAATGTCGGTGGTCAATTAACCGCACTATATCCTGAAAAATATATATACGACATTGCTGGATTTCCGAAAATACGGGCAAAAGATTTAGTCGATAACTTGTCTGAACAAGTCTCCATTTTTTCACCAACCATCATCACTGGGGAATCGGTAGTAGATTTAACTAGACTTGAGGACGGTACATGGCAGCTTACCACAGATGCGGACACTCATTTATCTAAATCTGTCATCTTCACAACTGGGAACGGTGCTTTTGAACCAAAACGACTAGAACATGCTGAAGCCACTAAGTACGAGGGTAGTCAACTTCATTACTTTGTTAATGATATGGGCACTTTTGCTGGAAAAGATGTTGTATTATTCGGCGGCGGAGATTCAGCAGTCGATTGGGCATTGATGCTTGAACCGGTGGCAAAATCGGTGACACTCGTTCATCGCAGAGACTCATTCCGAGCACACGAACATAGTATCGAGTTACTTCATCAATCTAACGTCATCATTAAGACACCTTACGTCGTCGATCATTTCGAACCAGAAGGTGATGCGTTTACGCATGTAGCGGTACGGAATTCTGATGGTCAAGTCGAACTACTTAAAGCTGATCACGTGATTGTTAACTACGGCTTCCGCTCTTCCATTGGTTCCATGAAAGATTGGGGAATGGAAATGGAAAGACATGCAATCGTGGTTAATTCCAAAATGGAAACTTCTCTACCTGGTGTCTATGCAGTGGGAGACAGTAATACGTACGAAGGTAAAGTAAAACTGATTGCTTGTGGATTTGGCGAGGCACCTATTGCCATTAATTCCGCTAAACATTTTGTGGATCCTGAAACCAAAAAGCACTTAAAACATTCTACCGATTTATTTTCTCATTAATACAGCAAAAAGGAGCGGAAAATTCTCCGCTCCTTTTTGTATTTATCATTACACTTGTACAGCACATAATTTTTCGCGTATTCTCGTGACGGGAGAAAAAAACAACTGAATAAGGGGACCGATTAAAATGGTCATTAACACTGTCCCGACTCCAATTGGACCACTCACGAAAAATGCGATGACCAAAACCGTTAGTTCCATGCTCATTTTTGATACCCACAAACTCTTCCCTGTTCGATATTGAATCGCCACCATTAAACTGTCCATCGGATTTCGAGCAAAGTTAGATTGAAGATAGCTAGCAATCCCAATGGCACAAATGACAATTCCTGCAATCATCATGAAAACCCGCATCGCAATAGCTGCACTCGTGAATTCCGAAAATACAACCAATAACCAAACATCCATAAATACACCAATAAGAAAAATGGTAATAATTGCTGAAAAATCAGGAATCCTTTTCATAATTAAGCCATTTAATAAAATCAATAAAATTCCAACAATAAAGATCCATGTGCCTACACTTAATCCTAATTTATCGGACAATCCCACATACATGGCATCCCATGCACCTGCCCCTAAATCAGCTATAATCATTAAACTAATTCCAAGTGACAAAAACGTCAAACCAATCAAATAAAACAACGCAATAATTACACGATTTTTCATGCTGGCTCCTTTTCTATGCAACTAAGATGTATTATCCCAACATCTTATCATGAAAACAAACTCATTCAACGATTTCTTAATTCACAAAAAATAGCCCTTCATGGTAGTTTATAAACGGGCTAGGTAGCCACCAGCTAATTAAATGAGGCAATTTTTTAGTTGGGATATCTCTAATGCACTTAATTTCTATAGTTAAAGATTTTCTTTATATTATTACAATCATTATGTTCGTCTTCGGAGTAAATATGGAAGATGAAAAAATTAATTGGGGCTGCCGGAGATGCTGGCAGCCTTTGCTGTGATAAGGAGAATGGGAAACTCTTTCCGGAAAAGGGGTGTTTCCTACCTGAAGGCCAATAATTCCTACGTGATCTCCCTTTTTTCCTACGTCATCCCCAATTATTCCTACGTGACCCACGATTATTACAACTGAGCCCTCGCTCAGTCAAAAAATGCTTAGTCCAGCCTTATTATGGTGAATTTTTTCAGTGGTCTCAACAAAGTGTTTGGGAGCAAATTAGATTCGTTTTCCACTACGCTACTGTTAAAGAAGCATGGCTATTTATTAGTTTTATTTCCATTCATTCTGATCTCTACCTCGTTCGCGAGGTCTTTCTAGCCGTTCATCACCCCTTTCTAGCCTTTCCCGCATGATTTTTCTACCCGTTCACCCAATTACTCCACAAAAAGACCGCTCAATACGAGACAGGCACTGAAAAAGCGCTTTCATTCTAAACCAACGAGCCTTTCCTCGAAAAAATCAAGGAAAGGCTCGTTGGTTATTTGTATATAGAACTGGATGTAAATTTGCCTAGACAGAACCAGCGCAGATGCCTTTCAAGTAGTAGCCAAGCTTCTCGTACGAGGCCATCCACAAAGCGCCGGAACGTGTATTATAGGGAATTCTTAGTCCAGTCTATATTGGTAAATTTTTTCAGCGTCCTATATTTAGGGTAGGAAAAGCGTTCAACACTTGTTTAGGGGTAATCCTAAGTTTTATGCTTCTACTATTATTAAAAAGTTCGACCGATATCGACTATACTTTGGATCATTGTTTTACATTGTCGGATTATTTTTAAAAGGTTTTTTTCGAATGAGATTCAAAACTGCCATTCCATCGCTTGGGTTTTCCCCGTGCCAAATCGGAAATAATGAAAAGAAAACGAAGTAGAAAGAAAAATATACAAAATGATAAAGAAAGATGCTTGGCTCAAGTTCATTCATCAAAATCAATCCATTCAGTATGAAGATACTGGCTACATTAAATATTGAACCACCTAAATAAACTAAAATCAGTTGCCATCTTTTATCTTTTTTAGCAATGGTAACGTACTCGCACCAACCATCATAAAAATATAAACGGCGAATATGAAGTGGCCCAATTTTCGTAAGAACCTTTCCGCTTCCGATATGCATATTTACTTTCCCCCCAAATATGCGCGCGAAAAACATATGTCCCATTTGATGAAATAACGTCACGAGTGGCATAACAAGAAAAAAGGAAAAGAAAAACTTCCAAAGGTCATTGAATCCAAACATTTTGTCACCTACTTATCCATTAAGTAATGATGACTTAGTCTACGAGAAACGTTGGTGGAATTCAATCATTACCCCTTACAATTCTTCAGGTAATATTTGCTAATCGGATTTACTTTTTCAGCAAATCTTATCGGGACCGATATTAACCAGGCTTTCTTCGAACATATCAATAATTTCAACAAAACGGCTTGCTTCTCTAAAAACATGGTCAGCTAACAATGGATGAATATTGCTCTTGATCCGACATTCGTCAATTAAATCACGTGCGGTTTTCTTGAAATCTCTTAATGAAACAACAGATACTCGATTTTGATCCAAGAATTGTGTCAGTAACGGAGTCGTTTCGGACTGAGGTCTCATACTGTCCAGGTCAATTGCCTGATATAGTAACTGATCAAAGTCATGGCTAAATTCTCTTGCCTGATCGACCAATTTCCGTTCACTTGGATCTAACAAATGTCCGATAAACTTCGCATGGTCTGCCATGATTTTAAGGAAGAATACGTTTTCTTGGATGATGGCCTCCGGTAAAGGTTGGAGTGTCCCTTCATTTAACTCTTTTAATCGATTTGCAAAATAAGCAGCTTCCCTACTTATATGGTCAACTAATAAAGGATAATTATTGGTAAAGATTTCACAACGTAGGATTAGCCCTAGTACTTTTCGTTTATATGCCCAAATAGATGCAGCGGCTTGGTACACTTGTGAATTGAAAGCTCTTATTTGTTGAGGATCCGAATGCTCTGAGTACCCTGCTAACTGCTCTTCAATCCTCTCAAAGACCGTAATGAATTGTTGCGCTTCCTCAATGAGCTTTTGCTCATTAAATGTAAATCCTAAGCTCAAAAACAACGCATGTTCTTTCATTATTCTTGACCAAAATTGAATTTCATCTAATGACCTTACAACAAACTCGTTTGACATACATTCGCCTCCGTTTTTTTCAATACAATTTATCGTATGTCACATTCCTATTAATGCTCCATAAGGGGACGAATTAATTAAGTAAAGAAATAAAACATGCAAGTTTCTTAAAACTTTTTATCAATTATGAACCATTTTACATATTAAACGTAGGAGGATAGAAGTGTCCTCGCAGCAACTTGCATCCTTCCCATTGAAAGATGGGGATTATTCTGCTAAATTGAAGCAAGCCTAATTTTTGATATGGATTTTTATCAATATCTTCTTATTTAGCGGGTTTTACATCAAGGGGGACATCATGAAGAAAAGCTTACAGATGGGTAGTGCATTTATTGGCATAATTGTCGGAGCAGGATTTGCTTCGGGACAGGAAATACTTCAGTATTTTACTAGTTTTGGTTATATGGGATTGATCGCGGCATTGATTTCAACTGTATTATTTGCCTATCTCGGCATGAATTTAACTCGACTTGGTAGTAGGATGCAAACAACTTCTCATAAAGAGGTTGTTTATAAGATGAGTGGGAAATATGTCGGGAGAATTGTTGATTACATCATTATCTTTACATTGTTCGGCGTAGGAGTAGTCATGATTGCCGGAGCAGGGTCCATTTTTTCACAGCAATTTGGGCTTTCTTCCGCGCTCGGCAGTACGGTTATGGCGGTGATTGTCATCCTCACCATCATGTTGAATGTACAAAAAGTCATCGCTATTATCGGTGGTGTGACACCATTCTTGATCATTACTGTCGTTTTTGTGTCAATTTACTGCTTACTAACGATGGATTTATCTTTTGCTGAGTTGAATCCAATTGCAAAAGAGCAGCCAACCACATTGCCAAACTGGTTCGTGTCTGCGATCAATTATGTATCCTTTAATATTGCAGTGGGGGCTTCTATGTCAATTGTCATGGGAGGTACTGAAAAAGACGAGAAAATCGCAGCTCGCGGTGGCTTAATTGGTGGACTCGGACTTGGTATCCTAATCATCTTGAGCCATCTAGCCATCTTTTCAAAAATTGATACAGTTGCTGGATTCGAGATGCCTATGTTAAAAATCGTTGACGATATATCTCCGATTCTCGGATTCTTTATGTCGATTATCCTATTTGGGATGATTTACAATACTGCAGTCAGCATGCTCTTCTCATTCTCAGCACGTTTTGTCCCAATGGGAACCACTAAGTTCAGAGTTTTTGTCATCATAACTGGAGTTACAGCTTATGTGGCAAGTTTCGTAGGCTTTACGAAGCTAGTCACAATGTTCTATCCAGTAGTCGGTTATCTTGGCTTATTCCTTGTTGGGGCAATCATTTATGCTTCATTTAAGAAAGACGGTAAAACAGTAACCAACGATCAGAACGGATAAATACGAAAAACACAATAAAGGCTGTCCTGAAAAGTCGCGTTATTCGACTTTTTAAGACAGCCTTCTTACATATAGGCTAGTTGAACTGACACCCGTTGACTAAGCTCTTTAGGAAAACGACGAATACCGATGCGTCGTTTTTTATGTTAAACGCTCTCATTAATCAAGCTCTGAATTCATGAAGGGTCGTAACGATTTAATAAGCTGACTTCTTAAGTATTCTCCATTCAATCGGAACCACTTAGAATTAGTCTAGCTTTTTTCAAATGATTTCAATTAGTTTCTTGCATTATAGATCAAATTTAAATAATATACATTTAAGCAAAGAATAAGGCCAATTGGAACTAGTATTTAGGTATGGTTATTATATACATACCGCCATTTTATGTTTCTCCAAAGTTTGGTTTACTTCTATTAAAAACGGGTAATATTTTAATGTACCGGTATAAATATAAGTCAACTCGCTGGATGAATAGATATCTTTTGGCGAAGTTAGGCTTGGCGGCTTATTTACAATCGGACGCCCACTACTTTTGAATACAGTGGCAACGAATTGCGAACAGAAAAAGGCAGATTCTCTTTCAATAGTTCTCTCGAAAAGTACTCCAAACAATCCCAGGAAATTATATTTGTATTTCTCTTGATTTTTCTCGAAATCTTTCATGAAGGCTCTCATCAACTCATATTCTCTTTCCGTGACCGTGCAACTGAAGACCGCACACTTGGCCCTTTGAAAAAACGGAATACTCATGTCTTCTTTTACAAATCCTCCACCAAAAGGATTGTCAATATTTTTCCTTCCAAAACTATAGACTTCACTCAAGTCTTGACTAAAAGATATCGAGACATGACTAAACGGATGGTTGGTAAATTTTTTAATCAATTTTCCTAGTGACGTTTTAGTATCAGTAAAAACAAAATAAATTTCCATGGTTTCCCCCCTTGTATTACAAAATTCACAATAAATGATGAGTTGATTAATTTTTCAATTTATCAATTTATTTAAAGTATAACTTAGCATTAACAACCACGCCATCGGACGAGAGGCGTTTTGACAACTCAGACCCGAGACCTAGACAGGCAGTCAAATTAAGATAAAGTATGAAATTAGCCATTTCCGTAATTGCGTTTCAATTCATCACTGACAAGCAAATATCCAACATCTTTACTGCCTTGCTATTGCTCGTCCGACTTGAAGCCCAGTAAACAAGCAGCCACCTAAGAAAGTACCTTCTAGAGAACGGTACCCATGGATACCTCCACCACCAAACCCACAAACTTCACCCGCTGCATATAAACCTTGAACAGGCTCGCCAAACGAACCAAGCACACGTCCTGACAAATCAGTTTGCAAACCACCAAGCGTTTTTCTGCTAATAATGTTTAGTCGTACGGCAATCAAAGGACCATTACGTGCGTCCAGAAATTTATGCGGTTTGGCTACTCGTATTAGTTTGTCTCCAATATAATTACGAGCACCTCGTAATGCTGTCACTTGCAAGTCTTTTGAGAATGTATGATCAAGTTCTCTATCACGTGCCACAATCTGACGTTTCAACTCGTCGAATTGAATTAACCCATCACCCGTTAGCTTGTTCATCCCCTCGACAAGTTCTTCAAGTGTGTTGGCAACAACAAAGTCTTTTCCCTTGTCCATAAATGCTTTGACAGGTGCAGTAGGTCCAGGCAGCACACGAGATAGTACTTGGCGAACACTCTTTCCAGTCAAATCCGGGTTTTGTTCGGAACCAGAAAGTGCGAATTCTTTTTCAATTACTTTTTGGGTCAATACAAACCACGAATAGTCATAGCCCGTTTTTTGAATCGTTTCTAAAGTACCGAGTGTATCAAAGCCTGGGAAATTAGGAGCTGGAAATCTTTTTCCTGTTGCATCGAACCATAGAGATGATGGTCCAGGTAAAATCCGAATTCCATGGTTGGCCCATACCGGATTCCAATTTTGAATCCCTTCCGTATAATGCCACATGCGGTCTCGGTTAACGATGCTTCCACCAGCTGCTTCTGCTATTCCTAACATTCGTCCATCCACATGTGTCGGCACACCCGAAATCATACGTTCTGGTGCTTTTCCTAATCGTTTTGGCCAGTTTTGACGGATCAAGTCCAAATTCGCACCAATTCCTCCACTCGTCACAACGACAGATGGAGCTTTTTCATTGAATGGCCCGACTAATTCTCTTGAACTGGCTTCCCCTCGCCCTACGTTACTAGGAACTAGGACCATTCCTTTTACGCCAACCACTGCTCCATTATCCAGTAACAATTCATCTACACGGTGTCTCGGTCGATAATCCACAAGATTTAATTCCATTGCTTTGCGTAATTTCTTTTCGAATGGTTGAACAATTCCCGGACCTGTTCCCCATACGATATGAAATCGCGGGACTGAATTGCCATGCCCTTCAGCTAGATACCCGCCACGTTCGGCCCATCCTACTACAGGAAAGAACCGAACCCCTAAAGAACGTAGCCAGTCTCTTTTTTCACCTGCAGCAAATTCAACATATGCTTCTGCCCATTTACGTCCCCAATAATCATCTTCATCACGATCAAATCCCGCAGCACCTTGCCAGTCTTGCCAAGCTAATTCAAGAGAATCTCGAATCCCCATTCTCCGTTGTTCAGGAGAATTGACTAGAAATAATCCACCAAATGACCACCAAGCTTGGCCGCCAAGTGATGATTCAGGTTCTTGATCTAGCAATAGCACTCTCTTTCCAGCATCGGTCAACTCAGCAGTTACCACTAATCCAGCTAATCCTGCACCTATTACAATCACATCTGCATTCATGTTGAATACACCCCTAGAACACTCAATTTTCCACTATTCTATTTTCTACTATATTCGATTAATCTTGGATATTTTCCTTTATAATATGAAACAATTTATTTATTGAATGTCATATTAATTAATAACTCTGTGATTTGGATTAGCAATATATCGCATAACCATTTTTTGTAGTATACTAGTAGAAACTGGATGTCATACATATGAACTATTTCATAGGAAAGGTTGATTCTTTATGCCTGTACCAATCAATCATGCTAAACCAATTCGTATATCTGCCAAAGAAAATGCATTTAATCAATTGCAGCAATGGATTATCGATGGTACGTTGCGGCCAGAAGAAAAATTGAATGATACCGAATTAGCGGAAGCATTAGGTGTAAGCAGAACGCCTATTCGCGAATCATTACAATTGCTTGAGGTTCAAGGATTTGTTGAAATGTTTCCTGGAAAAGCAACTCAAGTGACGAAAGTGAAAAAAGAAGACATAATAGACCTTCTTCCTCCACTTGCAGCACTTCAAGCACTAGCGGCAGAATTAGTGGTTCCGAATTTAAATGAACACATCATTCGAAATTTAGAAGATATGAACGAACGTTTTTCTCAGGCAATCCAAATCGAAAATTATTTTGCGGCACTTAAACTCGATGAAGATTTTCACCAAATCATTATAGACGCAGCAAATAATCCCTATATTACAGCGATGGTTGCTACCCTCCAAGCGCATGTTAGAAGGCTTTTTTACCATAATTCGATTGTCTTAACTACTCATTCCATAGAAGATCATGCGAAGATTATCAAACATCTAAAAAACCATGATACAACGCTCGTTTCAAAAATAATGCGAGATAATTGGCTGAACGCAATAGAAGAATTTTATTCTCGTGAACGCGAGTAATGTAAAGTGACTCAATCGTTTTACATGTATTTTTAATCAGTATTTATCAAAAATAACACATTTTCGCTTATTTTGGCAGTCTAAATTAAGTAAACATACTTATTAATATTGAAAAAAACCCCAAATCCCACACTTATTATCAAGTGTTAAGAGATTTGGGGTTTTAGTTGATTCAATTATGCGTAACTATTTGATAACTTTCGGACATGCACTAGAATTCCTGTAATGACGATGACAATCAGAACTGGAACTAACCATCCTAGACCTTGATCGTATAAAGGCAAGTAGGCTTCATAGAATGAAATGATTGGTTTCATCCAATCAAAGTACTCCAATTTCAACGATTGACATAAAGTTTTCAGTCCATCAATACTACTAATCATAAACGTAACAATCGTTGCAGACACATAGACTAACCGTGAATGATTAAACAGTGGAGATGCAAATGTTAGCATCATCAAGACAATTGCCAATGGATACAAGAACATAAGAACTGGAACTGAATACGTAATAATGTTTGATAGACCAAAGTTTGCAACAACAAATGAGAATGTAGAGAAACCAATCACAAATAATTTATAACTAATTTTAGGAAGTATTGTATGGAAGTACTCTCCACATGCCGTGATTAAGCCAACGCTTGTCGTTAAACAGGCTAGGAAAATGACAACTGACATCAACATTGTCCCAAAGATTCCAAAATAGTGTGTGGACGCGCTAGTCAGAACTGGTCCACCAGTTTTAAATAGACCAAATGATTCTACACTCGTCGCTCCTAAATAAGCGATTCCTACATAAATCACGCCAAGTAACACAGTGGCAATTCCACCCGATTTTGCTGTTGCTACTAAAATATCTCGAGTCGAAGTAATCCCCATTTTACGAATAATATTAATTACAATAATCCCAAAAACCAAAGATGCTAGTGCGTCCATCGTATTATAGCCCTCTGTAAAACCTTTTAAAAAGGCACCGCTAGCATAAGATTCTTGTGGTGCTTGAATGGATCCCATCGGTTTTACAATAACCATGATCAAAAGAATACCTAGTAAAACTAAAATCGCAGGTGATAATAATTTACCAATGCGGTCCACCATTTTTGATGGATTTAATGACAACCAAAGTGTCACTGCAAAGAAAATAAACGTAAAGACCAGTAGAGCAATTTGTTCATATCCTGCACCGATAAATGGAGCAACACCGATGTCATACGAAACGGCTCCTGTGCGGGGAATCGCAAAAAGCGGTCCAATAGTTAAATACAGCAAAGCTGTAAAAATAACGGCATATATAGGATGTATGCGACTAGCAAGATCCTGTAAACTACGACTACCTGAGAACCCCATTGCTAATATCCCGAGGAATGGTAGACCTATACCAGTTAGTAAAAACCCTGCCACCGCGATCCAAACATTAGATCCAGCTTGTTGTCCTAGTGAAGCTGGAAAGATAAGATTCCCTGCTCCAAAAAACAAAGCAAAAAGCATAACACCTATTACTGTATAAGATCCAAAAGACAATTTCTTATTCATATATGATTCCTCCTATTAGACAATTTTTTATATGATATTTAAAACTCATATGCAATATATCACTGGGTGTTATCTTACTCTATCTAAAATTGAAATGCAATATATTATGCGACACTTTTTAGAATATTATTAAGATTAAATTAAAGTATTTTTAGATGGCTATAATGAACGTTTGTCTGTTCTAATTAAGATTGACTACTTTCATTGTCTTTTTGATGAATTTGTGCTATCTTTATTGATTGAATTAGCATAAATGTAAGGTGGTTAGATTTGAATGGAAAACAAAGCTTATCAAGTATTGTTATATTATAAATATGTACCTATAGAAGAACCCGAATTATTCGCACAAACTCATTTAGCCGCATGTAAAGAGCTCGGCCTATTAGGACGTATTCTCGTTTCTCATGAAGGGATAAATGGAACTGTATCCGGTACATTGGATCAGACCCAAGCCTATATAGATATGATGAAAGACGATGAACGCTTTTCAGATATGTCGTTCAAAATAGATGCTGCTGAAGGTCATGCGTTCAAAAAAATGCATGTCCGTGCAAAAAAAGAAGTGGTTCACCTCGGTCTCGGCGATGATGATATCAATCCAAATGAACTAACTGGACAATATCTATCACCTACCGAGTTCTACGAAAAAATGCAACAAGATGACACGATCGTAATTGATGCACGAAATGATTATGAATTTGATTTAGGTCATTTCCGCGGCGCGGTTCGTCCGGAAATCAAAAACTTCCGTGACTTACCTCAATGGATGCGTGAGAATAAAGAACAGTTCGAAGGGAAGAAAATCCTAACGTATTGTACAGGTGGAATTCGTTGTGAAAAATTCTCTGGATGGTTAGTTAAAGAAGGATATGAAGATGTGGGCCAACTTCACGGAGGAATTGCGACATACGGGAAAGACCCTGAAGTACGCGGTCAATTATGGGATGGTCAAATGTACGTCTTTGACGAGCGCATCGCAGTACCAATCAATCAAGTTGAACACGTAATTGTCGGAAAAGATTATTTTACAGGTGAACCTTGTGAACGCTATGTAAACTGTGCCAACCCAGAATGTAACGACAAAATTCTTTGCTCAGAAGAAAACGAACATCTGTATATGCGTAGTTGCTCTGATGAATGCCGCACACATCCAAGCAACCGCTATATCGTTGAGCATCAATTGACGGAAGAACAAGTTTCTACGAAATTACAGGAAATTGATCGTTTGAGACAAAATGCATAGTCTCCAATTTAAAACCCATCATCAGATCAAATCTTGAAAGATTTGGCCAGGTGATGGGTTTTGTTTTCGAACCAAAAACAGGAGTATCGGATTTTCCCGAGACTCCTGATCAATAAAATACTATTCTCCTATTACATCACGGAAACCAATACCTCACTAGATACTTCTTCCTTCACAACCTTACCGCCTTTTATGACAACACGAATATTTGAGTTGTCTTCCAGTGAGCGCAATTCCGTCAGCGGATTCTTTTTGGTAATGACCACATCCGCGAATTTCCCGACCTCCAACGTTCCTACTTTATCTTCCCATCCTAAGCATTCAGCGGCAGTCTTCGTTGTCGCCACAATCGTTTCCATCGGTGTCATCCCAATCTCATTCATCAAAGACAACTCTCTTAAATTTGTGCCATGAGCCATGACACCGGCATCTGTTCCCATGGCGATTTTCACACCGGCTTTGTAAGCTTTGGCGATGCTTTCTTTATGAGCCACCACCACTTCTTCAGCCTTTTTAACTCCCCATTCCGGCATGCCTGCCGTTGCTGCAAGCTCCAGCACAGCTACCGGGGCCAATAATGTCGGCACCAAATACGTTCCGTTCTCAACCATAAGTTCGATGCACTCGTCATCCAGATAGATGCCATGCTCGATGGAATGGATCCCTGCCTTGACGGCATTCTTGATTCCTTCCGATCCTTGCGCATGTGCCATTACCTTGATCCCTCGTCTAAATCCAGCTTCTTCAACCATCACTTTCAACTCGTCGATCGTAAATTGAGTGAACTCGGGGTGATCTGTCGGACTCAGTACGCCGCCAGTGCTATGAACCTTTATGACTTCCGCTCCGGCACGGAGTATTTCCCTAACCGTTTTACGAACTTCCTCGACCCCGTCGCAAATTCCACTTGGCATGCCGGGATATTCATCCATAAGTAATTTGACAGTCTGGCCGGATGCTGTCCATGTATCGCCATGCCCACCGGTTGTTGTAAGGGCCGTTATGGAAATTTGCATGCGTGGCCCTTCAATCAGACCTTTTTCAACAGCTTGTTTTACACCCGCATCCGTTCCGCCACAATCCCTCACCGTCGTAATCCCGGCATTGAGAGTGTTACGCATGAATTCTATCGATTTATAGAAATTAAGTGAGAAAGGAGTGGCTAGTCTGAATTCCACTGGCTCATACTCCAACATCAAATGAACATGTGAATCAATGAATCCCGGAAGGATGTACCCACCATTCGCATCCATGTAAGAGATTTCCCCTTCAAAGCTCGGCAAATCCTTCTCCTTGCCAACGAATACGATTTTCTCGCCTTCCATTGCCAAAGCAGCATGCGATACCGGCTCTCCACCATTCCCGTCAATTAGACTACCATTCTTAATCACTGTAATAGCCATCCTTCAATCCCTCACTTCATATAATTTTCATCAATTCTAGCTAGGAGTAGAAATATCAATATTCATACTTGTTGGCTAATGCGAACGTGCGTACAGCGCAAATGCACGATAACAACAGAAATATTTAATAGAGTGAATCCTCTTCCTATTACGGAATGAGCATTCTTATTAAAAAAGCGCCGTTTGGACGACGCTATCTCTCTTTCTTGCAACTGATCAGTTAGCCCCGCTCACTGACCATTTCTGTAAGTTATGGTGCATACCGAAAGTTACAGGCTTACCAAACTCGACACGCTTGTTCACACCAGAGAAATCATGGTCAGAGTATAATGTGACGATTGGCGCTTCTTCGATAATTTTTTTCTGGATTTCACTATAGATGACTTTACGTTTTTCAGTATCCGGCTCTTGTTTACCTTTCACTAATAGTGCATCCATTTCCGGGTCACTGTATCCCATGAAGTTGTAAGTAGCTCCTGTCGCATATATACTCGATACGTCTGGATCAAGTGTTAATGTGAATCCGAGTAATAGAAGGTCGAATGCTCCTTCTTTACCTTTTGCCATGATTGTCGGGAAATCGTAGTTTGTTATCTTTGTTTTTACCCCGATTGCTTCAAGACTCTGTGCAATGATTGGAGCCGACTGCTCACGAACTTTATTCCCGATAGGTACAACGAATTCTAAAGGAGTATTGAAATCAAATCCAGCTTTCTCCAGCATTTCTTTTGCTTTTTCAGGATTGTATTCGATTGCACCCACGCTCTTATCCAAGAATGGAGAAACTGATGAATATGGACCATCGATAACTTCTCCAAATCCTTTCAACAATTTGTCAACAATTAGCTGACGATCAATTGCCATGGACAATGCAGTTCGAACTTCATTGTTAAACTTAGTGTTATTGAAATACATTGTTTGGAATCCGATTGTCGGTTCAACATTTGTCACAACATTTTTTAAACCTTCTACAGTTTCATAGTCCTGTACCGCAATTTTACCGATACCTTTTGAAACGTTAAAATCAAGTTCCCCTGTTTGAAGTTGACCTACAAGATTTGGAGCTGGCATGATTTTGATAAATAGCTTTTCAAGCTCTGGTGTTCCCAAATAGTAATCTTTATTGGCAGCCAGTTCCACGAATTGGTCCTTCTCGTATTTAACAAATTTAAATGCACCTGAAGACACTGTAGGATTTTGCATGTAAGAATGTTTCGATAACTCTTCAACCGGGACATCACCCAGAATGTGTTTCGGTAAAGTCAATACGTTCAATCCAAAAATTTCCTTCATATAGTTAGGATCAACTGGAACTGCAGTAGTTAACTCCACCGTTTTGTCATCGATTATTTTCACTGAAGATAATTCAGTTTGTCCTTCAGGGAGCTTTCCGTTTGCTTCTAGACCAGCCAGCATTGAAATGTTTGCTCCTTGGGAAGTCTCTGATTTAGGATTGGCAATTGTGTTGATTGTAAATGCCAAATCTTCCGATGTGACTGGAGTACCGTCTGTCCACTTGGCATCCTTATTGATTTTCACGGTGTAATGTTGTCCATCTTCCGACTCGAATGATTCAGCCAATCGAGGAACAAAGTTCAACGGTCCATCCATTTCCAATAAAGTATCCTGGAAGTACTTCTGGATGAACATTGCAGCTACGTCACCAGCATTGATCGGGTTAAACCCCGTTGGTGGGTTAACTAAGCCAATAAACATTGATTTTGAATCCTGTTTTTTCTCATTACCAGTATTGTCTTTTTCAGTTGCTTCCCCACTGCAAGCAGTTAAGATCAGAAGTGAAAGAATGGTCATCAGGCATAGGACTTTCTGGACTGTGCGTTTCATTTTGTTCCCCCTAAGATATTTATTATATTAACTATTACTTAAAGCTTTTTGGATCTACCGCATCCCGGAGCCCATCTCCCATGAAGTTTATGGAAATGACAGCAAGGACAATCATTAATCCCGGTGGAATCCACAACCATGGTTGCTGCGCAAGAACCGTCAACGACTGTGCTTCAGTCAGCATATTTCCCCAGCTTGCAGTTGGTGGCTGGACTCCCATTCCCAAGAAACTCAAGGAAGCTTCCATGATGATTGCCGCCGCGATCCCAAATGTCGCATTGACGAGTATTGGAGCAAGTGCATTCGGCAGGATATGATTTATCAAAATCCTTGGGGCAGTGTAACCAAGGGCAACCCCCGCCTTCACATAATCCATTTCCCTAAGGGACAACACACTCCCCCTAACTAAACGGGCAATTGGAGGCCAACCCAAAAACCCTAAAACCAAGATAATGTTGAATAAACTTGGTCCCATAACACTAACCAATACCAAAATTACCATCAGGAAAGGAAAGGACATAAAGACATCCGTAATCCGCATGATGATCATATCGGCCCATTTGCCCATATAACCAGCTATCGCACCCAAAATGGTTCCGATTACTACGTATATTGCCACCGCTCCCAAACCAACCGAAAGCGAAACACGTGAAGCGTAAATCAGACGACTCAGTACATCCCGTCCAACCTGGTCCGTCCCGAGTATATGTTCCGCGGACGGTTTCGCCTCAAATTCGTATCCGATTTCAAATGGATCATGAGGTGCTATGACAGGTGCAAAAATAGCCATTAATACAATCAGCGTGAACATGATCATGCCCAAAACAGCAAGCTTATGCTTTAGAAAACGAGTAGCGATTACCCTTAAATAAGTCTCTTCTTTCCCAAGTTCACCTTGCTGTTTCGCAAGCTCGGAGTTTGGAATAACGGCAGAATTTAAATTTTGTAATGACATTTTCCCCCCTCATTTCCTCTAGTTGTATTTAATTCGCGGATCAACAACTGAGTACATGACATCAGTTATAAGGTTAGAAAACAATACTGTAATTGCGGCGAGAAAGTTCAAGGCCATCAATGTTGGATAATCCCGGGATCCAATGGATTGAATTGTTAACTGCCCCAGTCCCGGCCACTGGAAAATCTGCTCGGTTACTACAGCACCACCAATCAACAGTGGAATTTCCAGTCCAATGATCGTTACAATCGGGATCAATGCATTTCGCAATGCATGTTTATTATTGACAATAAAGTGATGCAGTCCCTTTGCCCGTGCAGTCCGTAAGTAATCCTGTCCCAAAACTTCCAGCATGCTTGAACGTACATAACGCACCATGCTTCCTGCAATTCCCGTCCCCAATACCAAGGCCGGGAGAATCAAGTGCATAATGGTATCCGTAAAGCCCGCCGAGCCCCCCAGGGTATTCATCCCTCCCGTCGGGAAAATGGGAAATACAATAGCAAACAGATAAATAGCACCCAGTCCCAAAAAGAAACTTGGAACCGAAATCCCAAAGAACGAAAACGTTGTTGTTAAATAATCAATGAAAGAATATTGTCTTGTTGCACTAAGTATCCCAATTGGAATTGCAATTAAATATGCAATTACCAAGGCAGTCGCCATCAATAGCAACGTTGGGCCAAGTCGATCTGCAATATTACTTATTACAGGTTCGTATGTAGAGAAGGAATAACCAAAGTCACCTTGGAAGAGATTCCCCATCCATCTACCGTACTGCTCCCATAATGGATCATTTAATCCAAGCGCTTCTTTTTTTGCTGTAATATCCGCTACAGACATATTTGGGTTAACAAACATATCTACCGGGTTACCGGGTGCCAGATTGATAATTAGGAAGTTGAAAATCGTGACACCGAATAAAACCGGGACTGCGATGAGTATTCTCCGAATAATATATTGAAACAATATTCTTCCTCCTTTCTTATTAACTTAATGGGAAATGACACGCAACACTATGATCTATGCCCTTTAATACTGGCACTTCCTCCCTGCACTTGCTCTGTACAAAAGGACATCTCGTATGAAACTTACAACCAGATGGTGGATTTGCCGGACTTGGTACATCACCTTGTAAGACGATTTTTTCTTTATTCCGCAGATGTGGATTTGGCACTGGGTATGCACTCAACAATGCACTAGAATAGGGATGCTTTGGGTTTTTAAAGATATCTTCAGTTTTTGCAATTTCCACGATATTCCCCAGGTACATAACTGCAATTCGATCACTGATGTATTTCACTGCACCCAGTCCATGTCCAATAAATAAAAAGGTTAGCTGAAACTCCTTTTGCAAATCTTTTAAAAGGTTTAAGACTTGGGCTTGTATGGATACATCCAGCGCTGAAACCGGCTCATCGCAAACGATTAATTTAGGGTTCAAAATCAATGCTCTTGCAATTCCAATCCGTTGACGCTGCCCCCCCGAGAACTCATGAGGATAGCGACCGACATATGCTCTTGGTAAACCTACGACCTCTAATATATCGTCCACTTTTTTCTTCACCTCAAAAGGCTCTACCAGTTTGTGGAACAACAATGGTTCGCTTAGTAAATCACCAATTCGTTTTCTTGGATTCAACGAAGAATAAGGATCTTGGAAGATTATTTGTAAATCGGTACGGATTTTTCTCATTTCCCTGCTTGAAAAATCCGCTAAGTTTTTTCCTTCAAATATAATTTCTCCTTCAGTCGGCTTTTCCAATTGCACAATCGCTCTGCCTGTTGTTGATTTTCCGCAGCCAGATTCTCCTACCAAACCTAGCGTTTCACCAGGAAATATGTCGAATGAAATTCCATCGACTGCTTTTACATGCCCTACTGTTCTGGAAAGGATTCCTTTTGTAATTGGATAATGTTGTTTAAGGTTTCTAACTTGTAAGATTGGGGAACTTTCAGTAGAAATCGTTGTTTCTTTCAAGGATTCCAAAATCATACGGTAACCTCCCTATTTCCGGGTTGAGTTGCTGCCAATTCTTCTTCCCCTAGCCAACATCTGACTTTATGATCGTCAAGTTCATCATTGGGAACAGGAATTAAATCTGGTTGTTGCTGTAAACAGCGTTCCATTGCAAATTCACATCTTGTATGGAATCGACAACCTGTTGGCATATTCTGAAAACTGGGAACTGCACCGGGAATTGATACCAGACGCTCTTCCGCATCATAATCAATATGTGGGATTGAGCCAATCAAGCCTTTTGTATAAGGGTGTTTGGGATTATCGAATAAGGTGAAGACATTCGCTTCCTCCACAACTTGACCGGCATACATAACAATAATTCTATCTGCCATTTCTGCGACAACACCCAAATCATGGGTAATAATCATAATGGCTGTATTGAACTTAGTACGAATATTTTTCATTAATTCCAGTATTTGCGCTTGAATCGTTACATCCAGAGCAGTGGTTGGCTCATCTGCAATAAGCAATTTGGGGTTGCAGGAAAGCGCCATGGCAATCATGACGCGCTGCCTCATTCCTCCTGACAGGGAGTGTGGAAATTCATCCATTATTGCTTCAGGTCTTGGAATACCAACACTATTAAGCATTTCGATGGAATATTTTCTCGCTTCCTTTTTGCTTAATTTCATATGGAGGCGAATGCCCTCCATCATTTGATTTCCGATTGTGAAAACCGGGTTAAGGGAAGTCATCGGTTCCTGAAAAATCATCGAGATTTCATTGCCTCTGATATTTCTCATCTCCGACTCGGATATTTTGGTCAAATCAAGCCCATTAAACAGGATGGATCCTTTTTTGACTATTCCATGTTTCCCAAGCAATCTCATAATCGATAAAGAGGTAACGCTTTTCCCGCACCCTGATTCTCCGACGATGCCAATTGTTTGTCCTGGTTTCAACTGGAAGCTTACTTCCTCTACAGATGTAACCTCTCCCTTACCTGTCTTAAATACAGTTTGAAGCTTATCTACTTCCAATAAGTATTTTGCCAAAATATGCCCTCCTCTCTAGGTTGTCATTAGTTCAATATCAGCATGTTCATCGAAATTTTCATCTTTAGATGGTTGTTCGCATAAATAGTGATGGGTAATCGATAGTAGAGCTTGACCAGCCAGTATCATGGCTCTTTCATCGAAATCGAATTTTGGGTGATGATGAGGGTAACATGCTCCAATTTCTTCATTTCCTGCTGAAGTGAAGAAAAACATGCCTGGTTTATTTTGAATGAAATACCCAAAATCCTCACTTCCCATAATGGGCTCGATGTTGACTAACTTCTCTTCACCGACTTGTTTGCTCATGACTTCAACAAATACATCCGTTTCTTTATCATGATTTACAAGTGCGGGATAGCCACGTGAATACTCCACTTCACATGTCGCATGAAATGCTGCGCAAATTCCTTGCACAATCGTTTTCATCTCATTTTCAATGCGGTCACGAACTTCCGGATCAAACGTACGGACAGTTCCCGTAATTTCCGCAGTATCTGCGATGACATTCGGTGCTCCCCCAGCATGGAAAGATCCTACGGAAACTACAGCGGGTCTTAGAGGATTGATTTGTCTCGCCACGATATGCTGAAGCTGATTGACAACCTGTGTACCAATTGCGATAGCATCTACTGTTTCGTGTGGCGCTGAACCGTGTCCACCTCTTCCTTGTATTGTTATAACAAAGGCATCTACCGCGGCCATCATCGGTCCTTTGCGATAAGAATAAGTTCCATACGGTGCATTTGCCATTAAATGAGTTCCAAATACAACATCCACCCCATCAAGCGCACCGTCCTCCACCATCGCGATTGCCCCACCTGGAGCTTTTTCTTCAGCGTGTTGATGTAAAAGCACCACATTTCCATGTAAGTACTCTCGGTTCTCACTCAATATTTTCGCCACTCCCAGAAGTGTTGCTGTGTGCCCATCGTGCCCACATGCATGCATGACACCAGGAACGGTTGACTTGTAAGGAACATTCTTCTCATCCTGAATCGGGAGTGCGTCAAAATCTGCACGCAATGCAATTGTTCTACCTGGCTTTCCTCCCCTGATAATCCCGACGACTCCTCGACCACCAACACCTGTTTTCACTTCAATCCCTAAATTACTCAGGTAATCGGCAATTTTTTGGGGCGTCCTTACTTCTTCAAACGATAATTCTGGATTCATATGAAAATCTCGTCTCCACTCAACCATCTGACTATATAACTCATCTAAACTCTCTTTCCAACTGTCTATCATACGAACACATCCCTTATCGTTTATTATAATTATGCAGATTAATTAAATTGTCACAACATTCAGCTAAATAAACACATTATTCAATTCGTCATTTTCGCTCAATTGCACGAAAACAATTTACCGATCATCCCAAATACAAATTTATTATGAGTCACCGTAAGCATCTACTAACTAATTCACACCCCACAGTCATCTTTCTGAAGTACATTTTTATTCATGCTTACGAATAAAGCAATCACAATGATGGAAATAATTAAACTATTTTTAAAACTATAATGGATAATTATCAAATAATCAATTTATATTTTTGAAAATTTAAAAAATTCTATTAAAATATATATATCGACATTATTCTTGTTCTTTCTATTCCATTAATTGACTCCATCAAAAAATCCAAGTCACTTGATTTCCATGACTTGGATTAGATTGCCCGTATTTTTTCACTCATTTTACCTACCATATATCCATTAAAATTCTGTTGTACTGTCCACCTAATAACTAATAACTTATGCAGACACCGCGATATATTATGACAAAATCGATGGGAAAAACACATTTAAACTTTTTACTAATGATCTAAAGCTACAGCTTGAAAGAAAACGTTGATTGAGGTTGAATTAAGAAAAGCGATAAAAAATGTGAACTTTATCTTCACTATCAGTCAAAATTCAATTTGCAGACGAATGAATTAGCAAGAGTCGAAGCACTGATCCGATGGGAAAATTCGAGTTTAGGGTTCGTTTATCCCGATCGCTGAAGATACTGGGGTATTTATCGAAATCGGGAACTGGGTAATTAGTAGAGTCTTAAACCAAATAGACATATTACGGCGCAATGGGCATCCATTAGTTAAATTCTCGTTTAACGTTTCTCAACAACAGTTTCGAGATAATAACTTAATTCCTTTTATCGAATCTAGTTTGTACATATATAACATAGAGGCCAACTATTTAGAACTTGAATTTACGGAGAGTGTGCTTGAAGACTTCGAATTAGTCATTCCAAAAATAACTGCCCTCAAGGAACTTGGATTTGGGTATCGATTGATGATTTTGGAACGGGTTACTCATCCCTTAGTCTTCAGAAAAACTTGCCTTTCGATACGTTGAAGATAGATCAATCATTCGTTCGTGATTTGATCGGCAATAGTAAAGATATTACTCTTATTGAAACAATCATTAACAATGGGAAAATATCCAACTTAAATGTTGTTGCTGAAGGGACTTAAACAGAGGATCACCTTCATTTCCTAGGTCAATTGGAATGTCCGATGGGCCAAGGTTATTATTTCAGCAAACCAATTTCAGCGATAGAGTTAGAAGAACAATTTTTCAGTAAACGAACTATCTTGAACAACTGATGAATGATTTTGCACTCGTTAAACGGTGTACTTTTATGTGGGAATAAAATCCAGTTCGATGTTAATGATTGGGATTTTCTTTGTTTTATCTCTAATGAAGAACATATTGGGAATGCATGAAAATATTGATCTCTAGACGGTTCTTTATCTCGTGTTACACTAAGTGTGTAGTAGAAAAGGAAACTTTTCTAAACTCAATTTTGATCATATGTGCAACAACATACTTTCCCTGATTTGTTATGTTGTTTCACTTATACTTAGACGTCCGGGGTGGTTGCCGGGCGTCTTTTCTGATTCCCACGATGATTCATTAACGATAGTTCATAAACTGCGTTGCACGTTGAGTTGGCATTTGAAAATTCGCATCATTTAATTGTTGATACGTGTTCAATAGTTCATCCAGTCTTTGGCTACACGCAACAACACGTGGATCTACAAATCCAAAACGCTTTGCATTATTATACATATCTCTTTTATATAAATAGATTTTTACCAGCAATATATATTTATTTAACATTCTCATCTTTTTCATTTCCCCCATACACTAATTTTCTCGGCTTCATTTATCCAGTTCGTTATGAAACAACTTTTTCATAGTATTATAGATGGAATGTAAAAATTGTCGAAACTTGGTTCTAATTACAATTTTCATTATTTTGTCACATTTACCCAAAATAAAACAAAAAAATGTTGACTTAAACATTTGTTTGATCCTCTAAATGTCAGGAAAATTACTGTTTCAACCAAATCATATTCTTATCCTGTGAAAAATTAGCTAGATTATATAAAAACAAGACTTCATCAATTTCGTTGGTATCCAAATACTCGTATATATTCAGATGGTAGTAACGAAGATCAATTACATGTATCTCTTCAAAATGATTTGCTAGGAATGGTATAAAGGCGTGTGCATATGAATCTTTTATAACAACGAGTTTTCGTCCGTTATGGAGACTAGATTTAATTTTCACAAGACTATGATTGCCATTTAAAAATACAGCATATTGGTCTTTTTTATTTAAATTGTCCCATTCATATAGCGTGTTTGAACTTTGGTCATTAACTTCGTATTCCACCTCATAAGTTAAATTGAACTTTGGAAGAAAAATTTCAATCTCATCGGGTTCTATACGATAGGCACTTGCTTTCGAATACAAAGTACCATAAAAATCATTAGATACCGTTTCAACGGAAAAATCATCTTTCCTATAAGGCCGAAATCCCATCTTTTTTGCCGCGGCTTCATATGCGTAATAAGCACCTATACTTGTCCAATGATGGTCTGTCCGAAAGTATATCTGCTCCTCTTTTTCACGTAATAGAACACCATATACATCTAAATATATTATCGATTCATTAAACTGATCCTCTAAATAAGTAAGTGTTTCTTTCTGACTAAATGATGGTGCATACAAAGGTAAGTTTTCATTGTATATTCCCACCGATGTTGGAGCGACCATCAAATATGATGTAATATTCTCAGCTTTATTTAAAAAATAGAGAATGTTATTTATATTTTTTTGAAGCTGCTCCCCTGGCTTATCATAGCCTTCTAATAAATAGTCTTCTTTGCCAAAAAATACGCCGTTATTTTCTTTCTTTAATGTTACCCGTTCGACATCGGTATTAAGTCCCACCCAAAATTTTTTCCAAACAAATTGATCACTTAAATACACTTCAAAGTCATCTGTAAATTCACCTGAAATAAAACTGTCAAATGTAAATTGTGGCATTTGAGACAAAACACGATTTTCGATTTCAGAAAAGTTCATGTTCTTTGAAACTAGATTTGAAACGCCTATACCGAATATAAAACACAGGAATATTCCACAAATAACTTTATTCACCACAGACATGTCTAGACCCCCCCATTAAAAACGAAAATACAGAAATGGATTATATGATGCATCAACCAAGTAAGCCGTTGATAATAAAAGAATCCATAAATAATAGGAAGGTATACCCACATGTTCAACAAAAGAAATGATAGTTTTCGATTGCTTACTTATATATGTATGTCGAAAAGTAAAAAGTGCTGGCGTTGATGCAATGAGTAGAATAATAAGTAAAACAATATGGGTATAAAAATAATAGAGAAACTGTGCATCGTAAAGGTTATTCATCGACAAACCGAACATGATTTTCGCATATTCAAGACCTGCCATGAAATCTTCAAATACAAATAGTACCCAACTAATTAGGATGACAAAAAGAAGATAGGCATGTTGAAAAACTGGATTCATTTTTCTTATTATGTTCAGCCAGCCAGCTTTTTCAATGGCAATCAGCACTCCAAAATATAGTCCCCATAAAACAAAATTCCAACTCGCCCCATGCCATAACCCTGTTATCCCCCAAACAATAAATAAGTTTCGGTAGTTTAGTAACTTCCCTTTTCTACTTCCTCCAAGCGGTATGTATACATAGTCACGAAACCAAGTGCCTAAAGAAATATGCCATCTTCGCCAAAACTCAGTCACACTTTTTGAGATATATGGGTAATGAAAATTCCTTGGGAAATTAAATCCAAACATTTTACCTAATCCTACAGCCATATCAGAATAACCACTGAAGTCAAAATAAATTTGTAGAGAGAATGCTATTATTCCAAGCCACGCTGTGAGTACGGATAGTTCAGTAGGGCTTTGATTTTGAATGTCATTCCATAGTAACCCGATATTGTTCGCAAGAAGCACTTTTTTACCTAACCCGATGATAAAAATCTTTATGCCATCAGAAAATTGGGAGGGATTCCACTCACGTCGCTGAAGTTCTTCAGCAATTGTTTGATAACGGACAATTGGTCCAGCGATTAATTGCGGAAATAATGATACATAAAGTGCTAACGCAATAGGATTTTTTTGAGGGAGTACCTGCCCACGATAGATATCAATGGAATAAGACATCGTTTGAAATGTATAAAAAGATATTCCTATTGGGAGGGACAAGTGAAGAGGATCCATTCCCGTACCCAGCAAAACATTTACACTGTCAATCAAGAAATCTGCATATTTAAAAAACGTTAGAATTCCTATATTTACGATCAAGGAAGAAATGAGGACAACTTTTGCTTTCAGCCGATTTTTTAGCCGATATTTATGAATAAATAATCCATGAAAATAATCAACACATGCCGAAAAAATCATAAGGGCTATATAAATAGGCTCCCCCCATGCATAAAAAAACAAACTAACGATAAGTAATACGATATTTTTCATTTTCTTTGGGCTTACATAATAGATGAAAAGCGTGATAGGTAAAAAGAAAAAAAGAAACGTTAAACTGCTAAAAACCATGAAATCACTTCCAGTTTAGATATAGAAAAAGGCACTCAGAGTGCCTTTTGGTTTACTCGAAATTTTGATTAAATACTTCTTTGATTTTTTCTGGATGTTCATACGTCACATACAATAAATAGTTGCCTTTTGTAGTTATGATATTTTTTTTCACTTTTTCATATTGATCTGGCAAATACTGCTCCCAAGTATGTGTTTGCGCTTCTAATTCTCTTTCCAAACTTTCTTTAAGCTTATCTACATGGGCTTCGTCGGACGCTTCCAATAAAATAATCTCATCGGAGTTGACGTTCATCATCGCTGCTATAACAATCCCACTGTTAAACTCTTCCTTGTTTAATTGCATCTTCTCAAGCAAGATAGCAACTGCAGGATCATCCTCTTCCGATTCTTTTAAATCAGTCTCAATATAGCTCTGTAAATTTCCATCAACTAAAACATCTTCCCCGGCACCATTCGCTTTCATGTCCTCAGCAATTTGTTCTTTAATCTGTGTTGCAATCTCCTCTAACGAGACTTTCGGTGCTTTTTCTTTCTCATCAATCGATTGCTCTGTGCATCCTACTAACAAAGATAGGATAGCAATAAAAACTAGTAAACTTAAAATTCTTTTCATGATGTCCTCCTAAAATAATTGAAATATCTTCTTACAACAAAATTAGACGGACACCTTTATATTTAGTTACAAAAGTACTATTATTTAGCATTCAAGGGAATCCGGGATGACAAGTTCTAAATTCGTAATTGAAATTAAGGCTTTAGTAATCATCCACCGATACTGAGCGATGGCTCAGTCGTAAAAAAGGGTTTCACGTAGGAAACACCCCAATCACGGAAACTTTCCGATACTTTACTAGAAGAAGTTTTCACTTTTTTACAGACATTATGTTTACTGAAGAATTCAATTTCTCTTTCAGGAAACACTGTAGTAAAGAGGAGGAGATTCAAATGGCAAAAAACAATAAAATAATTATCCCTGAAGCGAGAGCAGGTTTAAATCAATTAAAAGCAAAAGTCATGAAATCTAAAGGGTACAACGTAAATGAAGAGAAACCAGATGATGTAAAATATGAAATTGCAAATGAACTGGGGATACCACTTAGTAAAGATTACAATGGAAAACTCACATCTGAACAAGCAGGCAAAATAGGTGGACCTATAGGTGGCAATATGGTCAAAGAGATGATTAGAATGGCTCAAGAACAAATGCTGAAAAAATAAAATCGTTGATTGAACACGATTAATCCCAATCATAAATTACCTGATTGGGATTTACTTATAGATATGATAGTTAAATTACCATTTCAAACGATTTCACTCCTGCTGAGGACGGTTTGGTCACAATACATTGATAATGTGGAAACTCTTTTCTTAATTGAACGGCGATTTTTCCTTCTTCCCCTGCATTCACTGCTATGAAAAGGGATGGGCCTGCACCACTGATGGCCGAGCCGTATGCGCCCAACCCCTTGCTTACTTGACGGATGGAATCAAAATCCGAAAATCTACTTTTACGAAAAGGTTCATGGAATGTGTCCTTCCCCATCATTCTTCCAGCAGTCTCCCAATCCCCTTGAACTAATGCAGCTGTTAACACATTGCTTGCTGCACTTCCCTGAGTCGCCACATGATGTAAAAGTGATGCCGGCAAAAGTCCTCTAGACTCCGTTGTTAGAAATTCATTCGGCGGCATCATGATGACGACGCCAATTTCTACTTCCTGTACACGGATGCTTTCTACTTCTTGCCCATCCACATATGAAATCGTTAATCCACCATAAAATGACGCCGAAATATTGTCTGGATGTCCTTCCATCTGACTCCCTATTTTTACTTTATCGCGTATTTGCAATTCTAATCCGAGCAATCGATCTGCTATTTCGATTCCTCCAGCAATAGCGGCAGCACTGCTCCCAAGTCCTTTGCCAAGCGGAATATCTGAGTCTATCAGTAGTTTCGCTGCTGGCAACTGACGACTAAATTGTTTAGCCACCGCCAGTGCAGTGACAACGATTAAATTATCTTTTCCACTGGATAGGTGTTGGTAATTGCAATCGGTATATTCCACTACCCATTCTAGGGAAGGCGATGCCTTAATTGTCATTTGTAGATCAAGTGCTAATCCAATCGAGTCGAACCCTGGACCTAGGTTCGCGGTCGATGCTGGTACTGTCACCGCGAATTCCTTCCAGCTCATACGTTCACACCTTTCTTCAAATCCTCCCAAAAGCGTTCCATATCTTCCGGAACAAGAAAAGGTTTGTGCACATTGACTGAAATGGCAGTTTCCGGATCTTTTAAGCCGTTTCCTGTAAGAATCGCTACTACGGTAGTACCTTTTTTAAGCGAACCGTTTTCTACTTGTTTTTTGATGCCTGCAATGGATGCACATGATGCGGGTTCTGCGAAAACCCCTTCTGTTGAGGCAAGCAATTGGTACGCTTCCAAAATTTCCTCGTCAGTCGCAGCCAGAATGGTCCCATTCGATTCATTCAGTGCCTTTACCGCGAGATGCCAGCTAGCAGGATTGCCGATTCGAATTGCCGTTGCGATCGTTTCTGGATTTTCTACGATATGGTTATTGACAATTGGAGCAGCCCCTGCTGCTTGAACGCCGAGTAATGTTGGACGGTTAGTACCATTCTTCTGTGCATATTCACTGAAACCTTTCCAAGCTGCTGAAATATTCCCCGCATTTCCTACTGGCAAAGCAACGACATCCGGCACTTTTTCTAACTGATCAATCATTTCAAATGCAATTGTTTTTTGTCCTTCTAACCGATATGGATTGACGGAATTTACTAAGGCGATGCCGTCTTCTTGCCCCACCTCACGGACCATTTCAAGTGCTTCATCAAAGTTCCCTTTAATCGCTAATATCTCCGCTCCATACATCTTCGCTTGTGCAAGCTTACCGAGTGCAATTTTTCCGTCTGGAATGACCACAATTGTTCGCATGCCCGCTCTTGCACCATACGCTGCCGCCGAGGCGGACGTGTTGCCAGTTGAGGCACATATAAGAATGGTTTTCCCTTCCTCTTTGGCTTTTGCAACCGCCATGACCATCCCTCGGTCCTTAAATGAGCCGGTTGGATTTGCTCCTTCCAACTTTACATGAAGATCAATTCCCCATTCTTCAGACAACTTTCCCAAGTGAACCAATGGAGTATTACCTTCTTGTAGCGTCAATTTTGGTGTTTCTTCCGACACTGGAAGCCATTCTTTATACTGTTCGATTAGCCCTAACCACTTCATACTGATTCCTCCCCTTCGATGCGGTAATGACTGATGACGCTAGCAATACCTTCCAAATCACTCATGATGTCAACATGTTGTTGTCTGGAAATATGATGTGTTAACAAAATGATTTCGGCTTTGCCTTCACTTTTAATTGGATGTTGCATCACTGACTGAAGACTTGCTTGATGCTGACTGTAAATAGACGTTAATTTGGACAGCACCCCAAGTTCATCTTTTACGAGCAAGCGATGGAAGTATTTCGCGTGGCAATATCTGTCCTCTTTCATCACTCTTTCGTATTGGGCAGCATGTAGACGTTTCCCATTCACCCCTAGCAGTAGATTACGGCAAGCTGCAATAATGTCAGAAACTACTGAAGTGGCAGTAGGAAGTGAACCTGCTCCTGGTCCATAAAGCATGGTTTCACCGACTGCATCCCCATATATGTAAACCGCATTAAATTCGTTATTAACTGCGGCAAGTGGATGTGAATTTGCTAAGAAAATGGGTTCCACTGTAACTTCAATGCCTTCTTCATCTTTTTTTGAAGTACCAACCATTTTAACCGTGTAGCCAAATTGGTCGGCAAGTTCTAAATCACCGTCTTGTATTTCGCTCATTCCCCTTACTAGCACATCGTCTAGATGCACTTCCGTAGAAAATGCGAGTGAAGACAAAATTACCATCTTTCTTGCTGCATCCAGACCGTCCACATCAGATGAAGGATCTGCTTCAGCAAACCCTAGTTCGGTTGCTTTTTCTAAAGCTGTTTCATAGCTCATATTTTCTTTTTTCATTTTCGTTAAGATATAGTTCGTTGTGCCATTCACGATTCCCATAAGACTGGAGATCCTGTCCGAAGCAAGTCCGTCCTCCAGCGTGCGAATAATCGGAATACCACCAGCAACGCTCGCTTCATAAAATAAATCGCATTTTTCTTGATCCGCTAGTTTTAAAAGTTCATGTCCATGTTCTGCCATTACATCCTTATTAGCTGTGACTACTTGTTTTCCTGCACGAAGAGCTTTCTCAATCGCTTGTTTCGCTCCATCGATCCCACCCATCACTTCAACGATGATATCTAATGAAGGATCATTTAAAATCCCCCCGATATCTGTCGTGAAAATATCTGGATTTAACGCGATCTGTCTATCCTTGCCTTCATCTTTAATCAGTACTTTTTTAATGAGTACCGGTACCCCTAATTTATGACGCAGATCTTTTTGATGTTGCTGTAAAATTTTTGCGACTCCACTTCCTACTGTTCCTAGCCCCAGCAACCCAATTGATATTTCACTTTTCATTAAATCATTTCCCCTTTATATTTGTCTTCTCTAAAAAAACATTTGTCTTTTCTATATGGACATTATAATATGTACCTATGTTCAATACAACCCTATATCATTAATAAAAAGATGGGACTTGATAGGATGAAAGTATGCAAATTCGGCGGTACGTCTGTAGCAAGTGCACAACAAATCAAAAAAGTAGCAGGGATAGTCAGATCAGATCCATCTCGGAAAATCGTCGTCGTCTCGGCTCCAGGGAAACGATTTGACGAAGATTTGAAAGTAACCGATTTGCTGATCATCCTCTCAGAAACGGTACTCAGCAATAAAGATCCCCAGGAACAATTAACACAAGTGATAACACGCTACAAGGAAATTGCAGAAGGCCTTGGTCTTGGCACGGAAATCATGGACGTGATTCAAAAGGATTTGCAGAATCGCCTTGCTGTGGATAAAGGGAATGTCGAACGTTTTACAGATATCTTGAAAGCAAGCGGTGAAGATAATTCAGCAAAATTAGTCGCAGCATATTTAACTTCCATCGGTCTTCCAGCAAAATACATAAACCCGAAAGAAGCCGGATTGCTCGTAACTTCATACCCAAATCGTGTCCAGGTGTTACCCGAATCTAATAGCCACTTATCTTCGTTAAGGGAAAAAGCTTCCATTACTGTGTTTCCAGGCTATTTTGGCTATACAAAGGAAGGTGTTCTGCGGACGTTTGAGCGAGGGGGATCAGACATTACGGGCTCGATTTTAGCCGCCTCCGTCAATGCCGAACTGTATGAAAACTTTACTGATGTGGATTGTGTTTTTGCAGCTAACCCAAAAATTGTTGATAATCCTGTGGAAATCGACATAATGACGTATCGTGAAATGCGTGAGTTATCCTACGCCGGTTTCGCCGTCCTTCATGACGAGGCGCTAATGCCAGCTTTTAAAGAATCGATTCCGGTATGCATTAAAAATACGAATAACCCAATCGCTACTGGCACCATGATTGTTGCGAAAAGAGATGTTGCACTTCGTCCGGTAACCGGAATCTCAGCAGATAGCGGATTTTCAACGCTTTATGTTAGTAAATATTTGATGAATCGTGAAATCGGATTCGGACGAAAACTTCTGCAAATTCTTGAAGACGAGGGAATATCCTATGAACATATCCCATCCGGTATCGATGACCTTTCCGTCATATTACGAAGTCATCAGTTAACCACCGACAAAGAAACAAGAATCATTCATCGAATCACGACCGAATTGGAGGCGGATGACGTTCATATTCGCAATGATTTATCCATGATCGTTCTTGTAGGCGAAGGAATGAATAACACAACCGGACTTGCAGCTCGTGCTACAGCTGCCATTTCTCGAACGGGAGCTAATATTGAAATGATCAACCAAGGCTCATCGGAAGTTAGTCTTGTTTTTGGAGTCTTGAAACAAGACGAGACGAAAATTCTTAAGGAGTTATATTGCGAATTTTTCACATCTGCTTTGGTTCTATGAAAAAGATGGGGACAACTCGATTTAATCAATTTTTTGTAATGAACTTTTAATAAAAATATATACAATATCCTTCCCTCTGGCGCATAACATAAGAAAACGATTGGTTATTCCTTTTATGGATGCTATTTCACTTAAGTTTAAAAGTATGCTAAGGAGGGACGTATTTTGTATCGCATGTGGAATGACCCTGAAGAAATGGCACTGCGTCAAGACAAAGATTTTATTGCTTCTCTCAACATGATTAACGAGGGTGGAGTAGCTTTTGAAAAAACAGAAGATGATAACCAACCAGAATCCAACTTCAATCAACAATCAAACTAACAGAATAATAAAAGAAGCTTAATCCCAGAAAACGGATTGAGCTTCTTTACATTGATTATTTTATGGGGATTGTCATTTATTGAATCGCATCGCTCACTGGATACAAGCTTAAATCAAGCGAAACAGGATGACCAAGTACGAGGTTTGCCAATTGGGCACCAAGGAACGGACCCACCGTTAATCCCGAAGCACCAAGGCCATTTGCAAGGAAAAGTCCCTTGAATCCTGGCACCTCTCCTATAATCGGCAGGAAGTTCGGTGTAAACGGACGATATCCGACGCGTGTTTCGATGACCTCACTATCCGACAAGCCTGGAGCAATGGATAATGCTTTATTGAAGATGTTATGCAATCCGCCAGCCGTTACACGCAGATCAAAGTTTTGATTATCTTCATGCGTTGCTCCAATGACGATTCGCCCCTCATCAAAGGCAAGTATATATTGATCGTTTGGGGGCATTACAACTGGCCACAACTCCGTAGATTTATTTTCTAACTGAAGGTGAACGATTTGTGCTTTCTGAGCAGACAGTTTTAACTGAAGACCCAACGGAGACAACAACTGATCTGCCCAAGCACCAGCAGTAACAATTACATAATCAGCTTCATAAAGCGTCTCACCAACAGTTACACCTGTGATTTGATTGTCATGAACAACAATTTCAGCAGAACCTTGAATAAATATGACTCCGTACTTTTTTGATGCCTGAACAAGAGATTGACGAAGTGCTCGGCCGTTTACGCGAGCCGCTCCACTAATATGTACTGAACCAAACTCATCAGATAAAGGTGGAAATAGCTTTGCCGTGTCCTCTGCTGATTTTTGACTGATGTCCCCGATTTCAGGTGCATCTTCACGTCTTAGAGTTGCACGACTTTCCATCTTGTTGAGCTTTTCTTCATCTATATGAAGGCTGATTGCCCCGACTTGTTTATAGCCAGTCTCTGTTTCTCCATCCTCTTCGAGTTGCTGAATGAGTGATGTATAGTAAGCTGCACCACTTTTAGCAAGTGAATACCATGCTTTATTTCGTCTTTGCGAAAGCCATGGACAAATGATACCTGCAGCCGCGTCCGTTGCCTGTCCGGGATCATGTCTATCTATTACTGTCACATTTGCTCCCGATTTGGCCAGATGATATGCCGTCGAAGCTCCTAAAATCCCTGCACCGATCACAATATATTGTTTCATATAAACACCTTTTCCATAAAGATTTCATACATCTATTTTACACAATAATAGATGATGCATCAGGAACATTCATTTTGCTCGACTTCACTAAAAATGTGTTATTAATAGTCTGCCCCAATATGTGCATACTACGAATGATTAAACATAAAGGGTGTGATCGTATTCTTACGGACAAACAGACATCAGAATTAAAGAAAAGCCTTTTAGAGCAAAAAGAACAGTTGGAGAAGCTAGCGGAAAGTTTTTCACTTGAGCATGGGAGTATTCGTGATATGACATCAGAACTTTCCACATTGGATAACCATCCAGCCGACCTTGGGACAGAGCTTTATGATCGTGAAAAAGACATGGCCCTTCAAGTCCATGAAGTGGCTGAATTAAAAAAAGTAACGGAAGCACTTGAAGCCATGAATAACGGGTCCTATGGAGTTTGTGATGAATGCGGAGAAAGCATACCTTATGAACGGTTAGAAGCAGTTCCATATACCACTCGATGTATTGTTCATGCGGATAAGGACATCCCTCAAACTCGCCCTGTCGAAGAACAGGTGCTCCATCCAGCGACTGACAACTCCTTTGCTGGCAGACGTGAAGGTGAAGACGCTAGAAACTACGAGGACAGCTTCCAAGAAGTTGCACAATATGGAACGTCAGAAACAGCTGCCGATTTCACTGGTGATTTTGACGACATCAACGATTTATATGACGATGAAGATGAAATAGGCATGGATGAAGACGTTGATCAATTGCATGTAACGATTATTGGCGGGGTCAACAGAGAAGTAACTCTTGGCGAATCCATTGAAGCTGTACGTAATGATTATGTGGAATAAGAATTCTGTGCAATAAACATGAGGAAATCAAGTAATAAACACACATAATCCGTTCAAATAGTACACGATCAAATATAGGGGGCTGTCCCAAAAGGTCATGAAAAATGACTTTTTGGGATGGTCCGTTTATTTATATAGAAAGATTTTCATTGCGGCGGACGCTTTTCGGGGGCATGGCTTCAGCCTGTGTGCTTGTCTGAAAGAGGCTTTATTTGTCCTACCTTCAAATTTTGGGTCCTCATTTTACAATTAATGCTCTCCTTCAGAGGACGGTTGATTCCCATAGACATCAATAATGATTTTTCGAGCAATTTTTTTAGTTTCGTCCTTATCTTCAATCCATACTCTCACTTCATCACCAGCTCTAAAGCTACTTATATCGCTCTTGCCTTCTATTTCAGTATCTTCGGTAAGAAATATTTCATAATCTGGGTCATCCTTCATAGGATCCGAGGTAGGTGTAGTAATTATTAGACTTGATTCCTTCACCCCTACAACAAACCCGTTATAGTCACTCGAATCAATGAGATTCCAACCTATTAATACAAGTGTGGCAATGAGTATTAGGAACAGTAATTTCTTCAAGTTTGACCCTCCCTTCTTAATTGTTAGACGATTCAGAGTGGCTTTTGTTACTTTTATTCCTTCTTCATGAACTAACCTGTCCCGTTATTTACGATTTTCAAAAAAGCGTAAATCCGTCTTTCAACAACTCGTATAAAAAGTAAAAAATACCCAAAATCCTTAAACCGGATCTTATTCCCTTTACAACTCATTTTTCTTATTGAACTAACGGGGCAGTTTAGTTCAATAAGAAGATAACCAATTTTTTTAATTCAAACGAAAAATTAACTGATAATTGAAACTTATATACATTTCGAACGTATGAAAGTAAAGGGCAGGTTAGTTGAAGAAGAATTCTTGGTTATTAGGAGGGGAAAATATGAAAGAGTATCAATTTTAAAAAATAGACTATTCTGGTTGTGGAATAAGGGGTGGGTAATAGAGAAAAGATACAGCAAGTGATTGATTAAGGAATAGAGGATTGTCTACTATTGAAGTACTATTTTAAACGTAAAGGGGGCGGAAGACTAATGGTGAAAAAGTTGCTAGGTATGATTACAATAATTGGATTATTAATGGCTTGTAGTAACGAGGGGAATCAAACAAATAATAATCAAATTAGCGATGATACGAATAATCAGGAAGTAGAAGCGGAAAAAGAAATTCCAGAAAATGAGAAAAACCAATCGAATTCAAAAGATGTGGTTGAAGTTAATGATACCAGCATGGAGATTCATACAGGCTCTACCGAAACAGTCATTAGAAATAGTGAAGGACAGGACCAGGAAATTAAAGTTATTAATTATCATATAACAACATATGGTATTGCTTATCAATTAGACGAGGCATTCGGTGTTCCTGAAGTGATCAACAACAAAATAACTTATCCAACCGAATATGGTTATAAGATATCGTTAGAGATGATAGAGCACGCAAATCTTGAAAAAGCTGTATCGAATCTGCAAGAAAGATTTGAAACAGAAGGCTATGAAGAAAGTTTTAAAGAAGGTTATGAATTGAAAAGCACACCGGTTGAAGAAAATGGTTTGATAGGAAAAACACAACTTTATGGCGACCATCCAATGGCAGGATTTATTGCATATGAGATTGATGAACATGCACTAGTGATTACTTTTCAATATCCAATAGAAGGTGCAGATGCGATGGGCCCACTTTTAGAAGACTTACGAAAATCGATTCATGTACAATAGTTATTTAATGACCAAAGCGGGTTTGTTGAGGGCTTTGTTTACTGGTACTGTTACTAAAAGTTTCTCTCCCTATATGTTGTCAATTGTAGGAACAATAATTTTATTCATCGGGTTATCTGAATTGAAGTCGAAACGAAAAACAAATGCGATTATATCATTTGTAATATCAGTAGGTGTACTTTCAGTTTCGGCATACATTTTCTTTGACTAAAGGGTGCTTTAGTTGTAGATCACGGGTTGCTTAGGCAACTCTTTTTTCTTATTAAACTAACGAAGCAGGTTAGTTGAAGAGTGTTGTTTAACTTGTGTTCAACAATCGCGCCAAATTGTTGCTTAATGATCTTAAGAGAATGCTTGTTAAAGTTATGGAATGGAGGGTTGATACTGAATAAAATTATTTTACACGTAGAAGGGTTTGCTGTTTTAGCGTTAAGTATTTATTTTTACGGATATAGCCAATTTAGTTGGGTATTGTTTTTTATCTTGTTGTTTTCACCAGATATTTCAATGCTCGGATATTTATTTAATAATAATATTGGGGCTATGCTTTATAATGTATTTCATACATACATTATATCAATTGGTGTAGTTATCTGCGGACTAATATTAAGTAACGAAACTATTTTGGCAATAGGTTTAATTTGGTCTGCTCATATTGGAATGGATAGAATGATTGGATATGGATTAAAGTATCCAACAGAATTTAAAGACACTCATTTAAATCGTGTTTAATCAATTGATTAAACACGTCTGTCTTTCTTATGCAATAAAAGGGCGCGATTGTTTAATATGCGTCTCTTTTTTCTTGTTCAACTAACGGGTGCTTTAGTTGAAGAGCCTCGGACTCCTCAGGTAGCTTTTGTTCTCATAGAACTCCCATGAAAAATTATAAAAATGACAAATTTGATAATTGCACATAACATAAACGACCCAGAATAGATTTTCTTAAAAAAGCTGAGGATTGAGAAAGATTTAATTTAGTTGGCGTTATTCTTCCGCTAATTCGGGTATGAGTATAGTAGATTCATAATTATTCGAATAGGAGGATGATTTGTATGGATAAGCGTGTAATTGGAGTTTATGACAATGGTGATGATGCTGTTCGGGCGGTTGAGGGATTAAAGGCCCAAGGTTACGACCGAGATGATATATCAATTGTTGCAAAAGACAGGGATGAAGTAGAAGCAGTCAACGCCGAAACAGGCACCAAAACTGAGGAAGGCCTTGCAGCTGGTGCTGCAACTGGAGGGATTCTTGGCGGAGCAGCAGGTTTATTGGCAGGTGTAGGAGCGCTTGCAATTCCGGGTATTGGGCCAATTTTGGCAGCAGGTCCTATTGCCGCTATGTTAACCGGAGCTGCAGTTGGTGCTGGTACTGGCGGACTTGCTGGAGCTTTGATTGGCATGGGCATTCCGGAAGATGAGGCAGATCAATACGAGCGTGATGTTAAAGAAGGAAAGCTGCTCGTATTGTTGGATCCGAATGCAAGAACAACGGATTCATTTGTTACTAATGAATTAAATACAAACTCAGGTACATCAAGATATTAAATATAATAAATTAACAAAAAAACAAGGCCAAACCTTACTGAGGATTGGCCTTGTTTTTATGGTGTTAAGAATAAACATGTTTATTTGTTAGCATGATTTTTTTAGAAAGAGAATAATGATCAATCCCTAACTTATATATAAGACATTCTATATCCGCTGAATTGAGGCATTTCGAATGTCGAAACCAAACTATAGTAAGTTTACTAGTTTTTAGATTAATTTGTTATGTTGATATTATTTGGTTCATCTGCATCTGGAAGACGTAATATATCTTTCGTTAATACATCGCCTGGAGTTAAAATACTTTCGTAATATTCATTATAATTAATTTCATAAAAATCAGGTTTCTTCTCCCATGCGTCTTTTGGTAGTGTAACAACGAACGTTCCATCGCTTTTTGGGACAGTTATCTGATAGTCGACGTCTGTGTTTACACCGACTAATACGCCTTTATGAAGTGCTCCTCCGTCATTTGATTCAGCTACAAGTGTTGGTGGCTCATCCACAATAGTTGTACCTTTTTCTGGTAAGATGATATCTAAGTGAATTCCATCATCATCTGGGAAATAAAAAGCCTTATTATCTGGCAATGTATAGGTAAGTCCTTTTTCAGGAATATAAACATTTAAATAATGGCTCTCATCATCTTCTGGGATATAGAACATTTCGAAAACACCATTTTTGTCACTCGGGCTCGATTTCGTGAAGCCTTCAACACCGTCTCGACGAAGATTGACAATGGCTCCTACAAGGGGTTCACCGTTATGATCTTTTAAAGTTCCACTAATACGGAATTTTTCAACACCGAATTTAGGGAAAACGTCTCCATCCTTTAACACTACTTTTGCATATACATCCACTAACGAATCGTTTTCTTTATTATTTTCTACCTTGTCCACTTTAATTGGATAATAGACAGTTAAATCTTGTTCTAATGAAAGAATTTCATCTTTCATTTTTTTATCAATTTTTTTACCATCAATTGTTGCGTCATCTAAAGAAGTGATGTGAATCGTATCTTTTTCAACAATGTTTGCGTCAACCGAGATTGAAAATTCACCATTTTTGTCTGTTACCGTTTTACGTTTTTCCGATACTTGGACAACTGCACCCACAACTGATTTATTATCGTATAAAACTTTTCCTTTAAATGTTTTGTGGTGCTCATTAGATGATCTCCAGTTTTCAGCAAAAAATTCAGTATGTTCTAATGTAAGAGTAGCTTCTCCATCTGTGTTTCTCTTGTTTTCAATGCCGGCTTCCTCTTTTTCCTTGTTACTTTCAGATTCATCCGTGCATGCTGCAAGAAAAATTGCCAGTAAAGATATTAATAAAATGCTTGATAACTTACTCATTTTTTCACTCCTATTTATAAAAAAAAATAAGAGCAGATGCTCTCTGCTCTTATTTTTTTGTTGCGTATTAGTTATGAGGATTTCCGTCAGTATCCGTTTTTCCTTCTTCCTTGCTTTCGCCCTGTGTTTTATCTCCACCCAAAGCAAATACATGGACTTGCGGATTACGACCAGCTGACGTGATCATAATATATTGTTTGCCATCTACTTCGAAGATAGATGGTGCAGCTGAAATTGTCTCACCAGTAGTTTGGAATTCCCAAACGTTCTTACCAGTAGCGGTATCAAGTGCTTTCACTTTACCACTTAATTCACCATAGAATGATAAACCAGTAGTTGTACTTGTTAAGCCACCGCGTTGAGGTTCTGGAGTTTCAATTTGCCATTTAATTTTACCATTGTTTACATCAATTGCTGTGATCTTACCAGTAGCAGGCTCATCTGCAGGTGGTGCGTAAGAAGTACCAAATGCAGCTGCACCTGGAGGTCCTTCTTGCTTCGCCTCTTCTTCGTTACCAGCGACTTTAATGATAGCGCCTTGTTCAATGGAAGGAATTAAAGCAAGATTTAAATTCGGATCATAAGTATCCGTTGCATAGTTTTGACCGCCTAAGATACCAGGGTAAACCAAAGTACCTTCTGGAGTTGGTGGTGCGTGATCAATTTTACCAAATGCTACGTTTTCATAAACGGGTTCGCCAGTTGCAGCGTCGTATGCAAACCATTCAGCACCTTTAGTACCAACAACAACTAGTTTTTGTTTTTTATCATTCACAGTTGCATTGATAATTGTCGGTGAATCCGCAGTATCATAATCCCATAAATCATGAGAAGTTTGTTGCTGTGCCCAAATAAGTTTACCAGTATCTGCATCCACTGCTACGACAGAGTTCGTATGTGGGTTTGCACCAGGACGTTTCTCGCCGTAAAAGTCAGGAGCTGGGTTACCTGCTGAGAAATAAACCATTCCAGTTTCTTCGTCAACACTTGGTTGCATCCAAACAGCACCGCCGCCACCAAATAGACCATCAGCTAACCAATCTTCTCCTTTTGGAGGAACTGTCCAGAATGGCTCATCCCAAGCAGGTGTTAAATCATCAGATTTTAATGCTAATTCGAAACCGCGAACACCGTTGTCTCCGCCTGATGAACCGACAAAGATTTTGCCATCATAATAGGTAGGAGCTGTTGTTTCATAATAACCATTTTCAGGAGTTAGATCAGGGTAGAAATCGCTAAGTTTAACGTATTCAATTGTTTCACCTGTTTTTTGATCGATGGAAGCAACGCCGACATTATTTGTAATAATGAATACTTTGCCATCTGCAACAGCAACCCCGCGGTTAGCGTTCGGTAAACTAGTGCTTTTTGCATTTTCAATAATTTCAGTAGGTGGTTCCCATTCCCATTTCACATCTCCTGTTACTGCATCAAATGCATAAACATAGTTCATGCTTGTAGTAACATAAGCTATTCCATCCACGATAACAGGAAAACTTTGATTCCCTGCTGGAATATCTCCGTTGATATCCTTGAAATTTTTACTCCAAACAAGACCTAAATCACTCACGTTATCTTGTGTTATTTCTTTGAAAGGAACGTGACGTGTTAAACCGTAATCATATCCGTTCGTCGGGAAATTACCGTACGTTACATCCTCTGTTTTTGTTTCTTTTTCGTTTTTCGTTTCTTTTTTATCATCAGCATCATCAGAACATGCTGCTAAAGCTATTGTCGCAGCTAAAATAGCCGAACCGAATATATACTTTTTGTTCATATTGAAAACCCTCCTTATGAGTTTATAATAATGTGTGTAAATCGTCGCATACATATATTACCACAGTATTGACTATATTACTATAAAATTTCGAAAAAGGTACAATAGAGTTGAACTTTTCTAATAAGAACGGTATATTATAGTAGTTTTAAATTAATGAGGAGGAAAAAATTATGAATAAGAAATTTTTAAGTATTATTGGCGTATTGTTATTATCTCTAACACTTGCAGCTTGTGGCGGAGAAGAGAAAGTGAAAGAAAAAGAAACGCCTGCAGGACAAGTTGAAAAAGAAGATACGAAAAATACAGCTGATGAAACAGGGAAAATAGAACCCACAGGAAATGTTGTGGAAGTAGTTATCAAAGGAACAAATTTTGATTTTGATACAAAAGAAGTAAAAGTTAAAGCTGGCGACACAGTAAAATTAACATATGAAAATGAAAACGGTGCACATGGTGTTGCTATTGACGAATTCGGTGTGGATATTAAAGGCGGAGAATCGACTGAATTTGTGGTAGATCAAAAAGGCGAGTTTGAATTCTATTGTTCTCTATTATGTGGTACAGGACATGATATTATGGTAGGTTCATTTATCGCTGAATAATAAAAAAAGAGCCATTTGCTCTTTTTTTTATGATTTTAAACAGATTTCTTTACTTACATCCATTACACAATTAAAGTCAATAAAAGAAACGACTTCATCTTTTTCTTCGATGTTTAACATCCTCGTTTTTTGAATTGAGGCAAAAGATTATTTTGTAAGTAACCTCTTCTTCAAAAAGTATGATTATTTGCTCTAAATGAATTGCAAACACTTTTAAAATATCTTCCTTATTTTCACATCCCTGGGAACCAATCAATTATGACTATTCCTAAAGTGGAATTTTAATACATAGGACACCATTCAATGACAATGGTGTCTCTTTTTTTATACAATCGTAGTGAATAATCTGATTTTCCCCCATCAAAGTGGTCCACCCCTGTAATTTCACTAATTAGTTTCAATTCTTGCTTTAACCCGGAAAATTTCCCCCTTTATTCAAGTTCAAGGTGGAATCAGTCGAAATAAATAAACCTTTCTGTCACCAATCTTTGAAGACCTTTTCGATTAAATCATTTGATTTAGACGGTATTTCTTTATATCCTTTAGAGGTTTCGGTTCATGGAAACTATCTTCTTCTTTAGTTTACGAAGAAAAAAGCTACATATTCTCCTTATATGTTTCACTTTCTCAAATAAAGGAAAAAGATAGTCAAGGAGTGAGCCAATATGACCATGGAAAAATACACTTGCAAAGACTTTCCTGTTACTGGAATTTTAAGGATCCCAAAAAAGTTTCAAGTCATATTAGGATTGCAAACAGGAAGATGTGTAGATATCGCATATGAGGAAAAAATGATCTTCATTCGAAGAGAAAATCCCAAGTCCTTTCACAACAAACGACTAATCTCAGAGAAAGGCTACATCAAGATTCCAAAGGAAATCATCGACATTGCCAACATTACTTCGGAGGACGAGTATTGCCTGTATTTAGATGATCTCAATAAACAGTTGGTCGTAAAAATATAACGTTGCACCCTAAGATTAATCATAGGGATTATAAAAACTTCATTCTCATATATTGCACCTTCAATCACGAATGGAACCTTCTAGCTCCTCCAATTAATCTGCGTCGTTAGTTCTATAAGAAAAAGTGCCGTTTAACTAGTCCTCCGAAATAAAGAAAAAGAGCCTTAAATTAGGTCCTATTTTAATTGTTATTACTCAATTAACGAATTTGTTGTTCGAAAATTTCTTCTTTTCGATATAAATAAGTTGCAACTCAATTAATATTTCGCCAATTTACATGGTCATTTTTTACAAGGTTGCAATATTTTCAGCCGTTCTTTCGATATCTTTAAAAGCATCCTCCAATGGCCAGCATGCTTCATTCTATTTAGGCATTCCAATTCCTTAGAAACCCCACTACAAATAGAATGTTATAGACACTGGTTTTTCACGATAAAAAACTCCAGTTATGAAGAATCATGACTGGAGTTTTTGGTTTCTTAATGCTATACCATAATGAACCAAAGAATCATGGTGACAACAATTGTCGTAATACCTTGTAGCAATGTGGCCATTGTCATCGCCTTGTATGCATCTGTCACTTTCATTCCACTATATTGTGTGACAACCCAGAAGAAACTATCGTTCACATGACTAACTGTCATTGAGCCCGCTCCAATTGCCATAACAACCAGTGCTAATGGAATCGCCCCTTCAATACCAAGTTGAGGAAGCATTGGCGCTATTAAAGCAGATGTAATAACAAGTGAGGCAGTGGAAGAACCTTGCGCAGTCTTAAGTGCAGCTCCTATTAGGAATGGCACCAGTAAAAATAATGCTCCGTTTGCAAGTGCTCCTAAATCCATATTTTGAAGTAATTCTGCGACTCCAGTATTTTTAATAACCGTACCGAATGCACCACCGGCACCAGTAATTAGTAGAATTGGAGCTGCTTCTTTTAGTGCTTCCCCAATCCAGCTCGACAATGTTTTTTCACTTAGTTCTGGTAATAATAAAAATGAAGCAAAGACACCTAAAAATAATGCGACAGTCGGTGACCCTAAGAATTTCAAGAAATTAATCCAGCCACTTTCTCCTCCGACAAGTGCAGCAATTGAACCGATTCCAATTAGTACAATCGGCAATACAATTGGTAAAAACGATTTGAATGTAGAGGGCATTTTACCAAACGATTTGACGATTTCATCATAATCTAACACCAACGCCTCGCGATCCGCTTCTACCTCAATTTTCGTCCCTACTTTTCTCGCCCATAAATAACCAACGATTGTGGCAGGAATTGCAACTAATAAACCAATTAATATAATCGTTCCTAAGTAATCTGCTGCCCCAATATTTCCTGCAGCTGCGATTGGTCCTGGTGTTGGCGGAACCAGAACATGTGTCGCATATAACCCCGTTGCAAGTGCTATTGCCATAGAAGCAATCGTAACTTTTGCCCGTTTAGCTAAAGCCTTTTTTAAGCTAGATAGAATAATATAGCCAGAATCACAGAACACTGGTATTGATACAATGTATCCAATTACTGACATAGCAAGTTGTGGGCGTTTCTCTCCAAGAACACGCAAAACCACTTCCGCCATTCGATAAGCTGCTCCGGACTTTTCTAACACAACACCAATAATGGTCCCCGCTACAATGACTAGCCCAATGCTTGTCATTAAACCACCAAAGCCTGAATTGACATGTTCTACAACTGTTAATAGTGGCATACCTGATGCAATTCCCACAAAAAATGCACTAATCAATAACGCTAAAAATGGATGGATTTTAAGTACTGCCGTTGCCAGGACGATAAAAATAACACCAAGAAAAATGACTAAAAATAACATTCATACACCCTTTCTCACTCTATTTGTAAATAATTTAAAACCGCTTCCTGTGTTTTTATTTTTAAATAATACTCTGCATTTTCCATTGAGTCTTGTGGAGAAATTTCTTCATCTACAACACTCGTAATCGAATGAAAATAGCGGGCTAATTGTTGTTTACTATGAATGCTTACTGAGCCAGAAATTAAGAGAACTGGAACATTATTATCTTTCGCCACTTTCGCAATGCCAAAAGGTGCCTTGCCCGAAAGCGTTTGACTATCTGATTTTCCTTCACCGGTAATAATCAAATCCACATTATGTATACAATCACGAAAAGCCATTGCTTCCATTACTACTTGAATGCCAGGTTTCATTTTGGATGGGAAAAAGGATTGAAATGCTCCACCCATGCCACCTGCAGCTCCAGCACCTTCCCGGTTATGGATAGATGTTTCAGCAGTACGTTCAATGACGTCTGCCAATATGTTCAGATTTCGGTCAAGCACAGCGACCATCTCTTCTGTTGCACCTTTCTGAGGACCAAATACAAACGAAGCTCCGTTAGGACCAACAAACGGATTGTCTACATCCGATGCGATGATAAACTCTGATTCAGCAAGACGAGAATCAAACTGGGACTGATCAATCAGCACCAAGTTTTGAAGTGCGCCTCCCCCCGGCATAATTTCTTCACCATGAAGGTTAAGAAATTTCATTCCAAGGGCTTTCAACATCCCTGTTCCTCCATCATTGGTTGCACTTCCGCCAATCCCTACAATAAATTTCCTAAATCCCTTATCTAATGCATGCAGAATTAATTCACCAGTACCATACGACGTTGCACAAAGAGGATTTCTTTCTTCTGTTTTCAAAAGCATTAATCCAGATGCTTTTGCCATTTCAATCACACATGTTTCGCCGTCTCCAAGAATTCCATATTCAGCGAAAATCTTTCTCTCGAGAGGGTCGGACACTATTACAGAAACGGTTTTTCCTTGTGTTGCACTGATCAGGCTATCTAATGTACCCTCACCTCCATCAGCAACTGGGAGTAAGAGTGTTTCAATCGAAAGATCAAGAGCCCTTATTCCAGCTGCCATTGCCTGTGCAGCCTCTACCGCTGACAAGCTCCCCTTAAATGAGTCCGGACTGATGACGATTTTCAAATGATCCCTCCTCTAATAAAACGTTTACAAAATAGTATATTAATAATGAATACAAAGTATGAATTCCCTGTTTATTCCCCTTTATTCCTTATTTGAACTCAGAAATTCTTCGAACATTTTCTTTCACAATCGCTTCATTACCTAAGGGTGAATACTTAATCTCCAATTTTACACGTCCAAAAATAGAAATATAAAATTTTAATAAAAATATAAGATATGGATACAATCGTTTAAGTGAGAAAGGAGAGAATTGGTTAGTTGATCAAGTTAGGGCTAAAGTTGATCAGGTCAGCTCAATAGTTGATCAAGTCAGCTACTGAATTAATTAATCAATACGAGTAGGCAGAACCAGCGCAGGCGCCTTTCAAGTGGTAGCCGGAGCGAGAAGACTGGCAGTGCTTTTTCTGCCTGGCTTCTCGCGGGAGGCATCCACAAAGCGCCGAAGCGTTAGTGGAGGAAGTGTATACTTTCTTCTTAGCTCAAAATTAGAATCTTCTTTAAACAACTTGATTAATAGCTAACCAAGTTAAAATTCACAGTTCTTTATCGTGCATTTGCGCAAGCTCGTTGCAGAAAAGCTAATAGTTCTTCCATCCAAAAAAGTTATAATTGAGGAAACTTTAGGAAGTTCTTTGGCGTTCTTTTACTAAAAGATCTTGTTCAATCTATTTATGCCAATTTCTGCATTGACTAGAAACAAAGTCAGTTAAACTACACTGTTCTTTATCTACATTTACACTAGCCGTACGTTCCGCATGAGCCAAAAAAAAAGGAGTGTTCACAATAACAATTTCTCACAAATTCATCATCATGCTCTGCCTTGTCCTGGTCACGTGCATTTTCTTATGGATGCTTACAGGAAAATGGATGGCGGAAGGACAATCGCCTGTTGCCAACGGTGAAAATGACTATGCGATTATTCTCGGTGCAAAAGTGAATGGAGAAACCCCTTCCCTTGCTTTGCGTTATCGTCTAGAAGCAGCATTGGAATATGCAAGAGAATATCCACATGTGAAGTTGATTTTATCTGGTGGTCAAGGGGATGACGAGTATATTAGTGAAGCTGAAGCTATGAGAAGATATCTTGTCGAAAATGGCATTGATGAGGAGCGTCTACTACTAGAATCAGCATCTACTTCGACCTATGAGAATATTCTACTCTCCAAAGAATTACTGCCTCCCTCTATACGAAAAGCAACAATCATCACAAGTGATTTTCACCTAGCACGCGCAAAAAGTATTGCGTCCGATCTTGACCTCCAAACCGACGTGGTTGCTGCTAATACGCCGAAAATCGTCGAGTTAAAAATGAGATTACGCGAACGACTTGCACTGTTAAAAAATTTTCTAATAGGTAATTAAACGATTGCCCCCTCCTATTTATACGGAGTGTTGCAGGAAACACCCATAGAGTTGTTGAACTCTAAGAGGAACATGAAACAGTCTTTTGATAGGAGTTTTCATAATGGAAAAAAAACAGACAGGACTACAACCATTTTTTTCACTGATCTTCTCACTTAAAATCCCAAAAACCGCACTGATTATCGGGTTATCCGCAAGCATTCTTACAACGATTGTAGGTTTGATTGTCCCTTTACTGACCAAAAATTTAGTGGATGGTTTTTCGTTTGATGCTTTAAGTACGCCTCTCATGATCGGAATAGGGGTTGCGTTTATCGTCCAAGCGATTATTAGCGGGATTTCCATCTACTTATTAAGTTTAGTCGGCCATACAATTGTCGCTCGTCTTCGTGACCGGATGTGGAAACAACTAATCCGTTTACGCGTCAGCTTTTTTGATAAGCAAGCGACAGGTGAAGTGGTCAGCCGTGTCGTCAGCGATACAGGGGTTGTACGAAATTTGATTTCGGATCATTTTCCGCAATTTATCAATGGGATTATTTCCATCATCGGTGCCATTATCATCCTACTCGTTTTGGATTGGAAAATGACGCTAATCATGTTACTTTCCGTGCCAATTACAGTAGCCATTATGATTCCGCTTGGCAAGAAGATGGCTAAAATATCACGTGGTTTACAGGATGAGACAGCTGTATTTACCGGTACTATTACACAAACCCTAGGCGAAATCCGATTAATGAAATCCTCTACTGCTGAGAACGTAGAACAAGAAAATGGATTAAGCGGAATCTCTAAACTACTCAATTTCGGTCTAAAAGAAGCACGAATATTCGCGTTGATCGCCCCCCTTATGTATCTTGTTGTCATGATCGTAATTGTTATGATCATTGGATATGGCGGCATTCGCGTTGCTAACGGGACGATGTCGACTGGCTCACTGGTTGCATTTTTACTTTATCTTTTCCAAATCATTTTCCCAATTACGTCATTTGCCATGTTCTTTACAGAACTACAAAAAGCCAAAGGTGCGACAGAAAGAATCATTGACATACTTGAATTGCCATTAGAACAAGGTCAAGAAGGATTAGTGGTGGATATTACGAACGAACCGGTCCACGTATCCAATGTAACTTTTGCTTATAATGACGAGGAGCCCGTTATTAAAGATGTGTCGTTTGACGCGCAGCCGGGGGAAATGATTGCCTTTGCAGGTCCAAGTGGTGGAGGTAAAACAACAATCTTCGGATTACTTGAACGCTTCTATGAACCTACGTCAGGGGAAATCCGAATCGGCAACACACCGATCAATGAATTATCGATGACTTCTTGGCGTGATCAAATCGGCTACGTTTCACAGGAAAGTGCCATGATGGCTGGTACCATCCGTGCCAACTTATGTTATGGATTACATGATTCAGAAAGCATAACGGATGAACGTCTCTGGGAAGTGACCAAAATGGCGTATGCAGATGAATTTATCCAAGCCTTCTCAAATGGATTGGAAACAGAAGTTGGAGAACGCGGAGTGAAATTATCGGGTGGACAACGTCAACGAATCGCCATTGCTCGAGCATTCCTTCGAAACCCCAAAATCCTCATGATGGACGAGGCAACTGCTAGTTTAGACAGCCAATCCGAAGGAATAGTACAACAAGCCTTAACACGCTTAATGGAAGGACGTACGACATTTGTCATCGCGCACCGATTATCCACCATCGTCAATGCGGATAAAATTATCTTCATTGAACAAGGTCAAGTTACTGGGATCGGCACGCATAACGAACTAATACTATCCCATTCACTCTATCGTGAATTTGCTGAACAGCAATTGGCTTAATTGCAATACATTTAAAAGTAAAAGCTATCCGAAAAAGTCATGTCATGACCTTTCAGATAGCTTTTTTATTGATCAACTATAGTACCATCTACATGTAATCTAGTATTAATATCTCTCACTGCAGTTTTCCCATCGTGTAAAATACCATATTCCGCGGTAGTAATTATATTTAATGGTCCTTTTACTTCCGCTTTTACCAATTCCCCACCAACCGCCAGTACCAATGCCTCTACAGTGCCTTCACCACCATCAGCTAAGGGTAGGCTTTCGATTTTCGCATCAGCATAGATATCTTGTATTCCTAAGGAAATAGCTTTACTTCCTTCTATAGAAGAGATACTTCCTTTAAAGGAATCAATTGCAATCAGAACTTTCATTGTTAAAATACACCCTATTTAACACTAAGAAAATATCAGCCTCGAGGATAAAAAACAGCTCGAACCTTAAATTATAAGATTCGAGCATTTACACTTTATCGCCTTCATTTTTTGCAAATAATTATAAGAAATAAGGATTTATCTTTAATAAAGGAATAAATGACTATACTTAATCCCATAATTAGATGGTTGTTTGTTTATTGGGGATGATTTTCCCTTTCAACTAGTGATTACTGTTTCTCAAAGCTATTAATCAAAACTGGTGCAAAAAAAGCAGGTATTTCCAATTTTGTATGCTTGATATTCACTGCCTTTTTTGTATATTCTGAACCCTTTTTTTCGGTACAAATAATAATGCATGTTCTATGTAAAAGCTATATAATAAACCTAAATCAAATTAACATAATAGGTTATGGAGTAACTTCCCCCTTAATTTCAGATGTAAAATGATATAGTATGAAACACTTCCAGGAGGATAAACAATGCCAATTTTAAAAGATGTATTCATGAGCTTATCTCAAAACCAACTATTGAATAGCGCAGCTAAAAAATACGGCCTGAAAATGGGTGCCCAAACAGTCGTAGCAGGAACGAATGTTGAAGAGACAATCAAAAGCATCAAGGAACTGAACGCTCAAGGGATTAGCGCGACAGTCGATAACCTTGGAGAATTCGTTTTCGAAAAAGAAGAAGCCATTAAAGCAAAAAACAATATTCTTGAAGTGATTGAAGCAATCAATGAACATGGAGTAGACGCTCACATTTCATTGAAAGCTACACAACTTGGTTTGGATATCGACTTTGATTTCTGTTACGAGAACTTGAAAGGAATCGTGGCTGCTGCAAGCAAATACGATATGCATATCAATATTGATATGGAAGATTACGGTCACCTTCAACCTTCATTTGATTTGATGGATAAACTGTTACAAGAATACAGCAATGTCGGTACAGTTATTCAAGCATACTTCTACCGTGCACAAGACGACATCGAACAGTACAAAAATCTACGTCTACGCATCGTTAAAGGCGCTTATAAAGAGTCTGCTGAACATGCATACCAAACAAAAGAAGAAATTGATGCTAACTACATCAAATTGATCGAATATCATTTACTAAACGGTAAATTCTCTTCAATTGCAACACATGACCACAATGTAATCAACCACGTGAAGAAATTCGTGGAAGAGCATCAAATTCCGAAAGACAAATACGAATTCCAAATGCTATATGGTTTCCGTAAAGATATGCAAGTTGATTTAGCGAAACAAGGCTACAACTTCTGCACATACGTTCCTTTCGGCGATGATTGGTACGGATATTTCATGAGAAGATTAGCTGAACGTCCAGCTAACTTGAATCTTGTTGTAAAACAAGTGTTCAACAAGCGTACGAACACAGCGATCGGATTAGCTGCGGGTGTATTCGCACTTGGCCGTCTGTCAGCGTCTAAGAAAAATAAAACGAAAAAATAATTGTCTGCATGCTGTCCTCTTTATGAGGGCGGCATTTTTTTATTACGGAGTTTTAAGGCATGCTGTATTAAACAAACTATTCTATTGTTATCGTACATTTGTGCTTACCGCAGGTTCCGCATGAGCCAACAAGTATGAAAACTACATTCATACTTGTTGGCTCATTCTTCACGCTCTTGTGGCTGTGCTCCTGCGCAAGCTCATCGCTGAAAAGCTGTGCTAGGAGTAAATGCACTCTTTCGTTTTTCATTCAATATCATCAGCCTTCTTTAAATTAGCCACTAAAAAAATGTTACTTCTTATTAGGTGGCCACCGAAAAAGTCATTTCATTCTAAAAAAGCGAGCCTTTCCTCGGGAATATTGAGGAAAGGCTCGTTAGTTATTTGTATACACTGTACTGAATTAGATGTCATTCATATGCCTAGGAAAAATGCTGTGAAAATTAATGGAAATGGAGTGTTTCTTACTTAAAGGTCAATAATTCCTACGTGAACTCCCTTTTTTCCTACGTCATCCCCAATTATTCCTACGTGACCCACGATTATTACAACTGAGCCCTCGCTCAGTCATTTAGCACTCTTTTCTCTTACAGAAACACCCATTAAGCTTAGCGTGCGGAAGCATCCAAGCGCTTGATTTGGGCTGCCGAAGGGCCTGGCAGCCTTTTCTGTGAAAAGAAGAACGGGAAACTCTTTCTGGAAAAGGGGTGTTTCCTACTTAAAGATCAATAATTCCTACGTGAACTCTCTTTTTTCCTACGTCATCCCCAATTATTCCTACGTGACCCACGATTATTACAACTGAGCCCTCGCTCAGTCAAAAAGTGTATGCTTTTTCCAAAGATACAATCAATATGCCTAGGCATGAATTATAGTGAAGACTTAGTCATGCTATATTGGTGACTTTTCACTGGTCCCTTAGGGTTAGGAGCAGCATTTTTTCTTTGCCTGTCAATCTTGACTTGGATCCGATGTTTCATTCGGTTCTTGGTTTTGCCGGGTCGCAATCTGGTGTTGGGAGATCTGTTGTTTGAGATAGTTTAATTAAGTAATAGCACTCTTCACGAGCCATATGGTCAGCCATTAATGCAGAGAATGTACCCAGTGCTTCTTTTTTGATTTCCATTTCTTCTAACTCGCGTAAAAAGCGTTTGAAAACAATCATTTCCAGATGCACATCCTTGTGGAACTTGGCAAGTGCAGGAAACTCCAGGACATTCGTACGAAGGTAACCTGCAAACTCTACCGCTTTCAAATAGAATCCTTCCCATTCTTTTGCGAACAGTTTTCCGTCTTCCTTCAGGTTTTTTTCCACTTGGTCCAGATTGGCATCAATTGCACCCGCATGACCGGCTGCGTCCAATAACCATAAAAGGTCATGGTGCAAGGAATGAACAACTGGCGGCATCTGGCCTTTGGCTAAGCAGGAAAAAATACGAATGGCTTCCTCTACTTCATTGACCATATGATTAATGAAAGTCGGAGACAAGGAAATCTTAATTTCCCCTACCAAGTGTTCTTTGATCAGGATTAATTTAAAATCACGAATCTCACAACTCAGGGTCTCAGCTTCTTGAAGGAGTAATAACAGAGATTGTTGGTCTACTGGTTGTTTTGAATTAAAAAGCAGTTTATCAAAACGTTTCTTGAAAGAGTTCGCAATTTCGATATATTCCTTCTCGCTCGGTGCCAAAGAGTCGTAAATGAATCGACTATGATCACCTAGTATTTGAAGCCAAAAGTGAAGTTCTTCCAAAGACTCATCGATAAAGGTTTTCGTCAAACACACATCTCCTTTTCATGTCTATACATACTTATGCAAAGGAGACACCCATTGTGTAGATTTTTTTCAATTACTTTATGACAAACTGCGTATGACTGTAGCCTTCTTTTGATTTTTTTACCTCTAAAATTGCAGGAATGGCCGTTTTTAATTCTTGTACATGCGAGATAACGCCGATCATCCGCCCCGATTTTTGCAAATCGATTAATGTGTCAATGGATTTGTTCAAGGATTCCTCGTCAAGCGATCCAAATCCTTCATCAATAAACATGGTGTCAATCGAGACATTGCCTTGGAAACTTTGGATAACATCCGCCATTCCAAGCGCTAAGCATAACGACGCGTTAAACTTCTCTCCTCCGGAAAGCGTTTTGACATCACGTGTTTGCCCTGTATACGCATCATATACATCTAGTCCCAATCCACTTTGTCTGCCTCTTGATTCCTGTCGTTCACTGCGAATCAAATGGAATTGGCCATTTGACAAATTCTTGAGACGTTCATTTGCCAATACGAGTATTTGTTCGAGATATTCAATTTGTAAATACCGTTCAAAGGAAATCTTTAAGCCATTATGACCTCTGATGACATCATGCAAATCCGTAATTTGGTTGAATTCTTGTTCTTTCATCATTGCTTTTTCATGGGAGTTTGAAATTTTCACGATTAATTGATCTGCTGTTTTTTTGTAGTCGATCGATTGATTGACTTCGTTCAACGCAGTTTCATAAGCTTGTTTCATCGTCGATAATTCACTTTGAAGAACGATCAAATCGGCTTTTTCTTTGTTTTCAAGTAGCGTGTTCAACTCTGCGACTTGTTCACTTAAGGTATGGCGAGCTTGTTTGAAAGCAATAATCTGCTCTTTTAGTGCAACCATTTCATTTCCCTTCAATCTTGCTAGTTGGTAGTCTCCTTCAGAATTGAAAGATGAATTCTTTAGAGCCGCCTTGAATTGAATGTCGGCCTTGTCTTTTTTATCATTTGTTTCTTGAACTGCTTGTTCCGTATGCTTAACTGTCAAAATGGAAGAAGAATGCTGCTCTTTTGCATCCTGATGTTGTTGTTGAATAGTTGACCAAGCATGTTCTAACTGATTTTTGTGGATATTTGTTTCTTTGATTTGCAGCTCTAATTGCGTTAAAACTCTTATTTCGTGCGGTATCGAATGAAGTTTGTCCTCATAAATGGCTTTCAACTTTTCGAAAGTAGAATTCATTTCTTGATACGACTTTTCGACTTGTACTTTTTTCAGTTGCAGTTCTTCTACTTTTACCGCCTGAACTTGATGTTGTTGCTTTTTTTCCAAGAGTTTTGCTTTATCTTTACGCATCGTACTTACTTCACGATCTACTTTCAGGCGGGACTCATCCAGGATTCCATAGACTGTTCTCGCTTGTTGAGGATCTACACCCAATGTCGTAAGTTCTTCGACTTTTTTGATGATTTGATCCGATAAAGCACTTTGTTTTGCAACCGCATCTCGATACTGGTTATCCACTTTATTTAATATCGACTTGGATTGTTCCAGCTCTTCTTTTGAAGGGGCAATGGTTTGATCTTGGTCATTTTTATTCGGATGCTCTACACTGCCGCATACCGGACAAGCATCTCCATCATGGAGATGAGCTGCCAACACACGTGCCTGATTGTCGAACCACTGTTGTTCCAGGGCTGTGTATGTTTCGTGAACTCTATCAAATTTCAGTTTCTCGTTGAGTGTTTCAGCCTCTTGCTCGCGAAATGCTTGCTGTATCGCGAGAAACTCGTTTAATACACGACATTGGTCATTTAGGTCGGCTAATGTTTGCACGTGCTCATCAAACACAACCAATCGCTGATCCAGTTGATCTATTTCCTGCTTCAGCACATGTAGTGACTCATTGCCTACCGTTACTTGTCGCTCAATCAACATAAAGTTTGATTTCAATTCTCCCAATTGTGTTTGAACTGTCTTTAGCTCGGATTCTTTTGTATCCATTTCCTTTACAATCGGCAAGAAATCATTCAATCGTATGAGCGTTGCAGTCACTTGCTCACGTTGTGGTAATTTCTTCTCTTCTTCTATATAAAGCTGATTCATCTGTTCCATTTTTTCCTTGGCCTTCGCTTCAGAATCATATGCTATATTTAGGATTTTTTCTTTTTCAAACGTTTCTTTTTGAAGATCTCTATATTGTCGTTCAATGGCTTCGATTAGGCTTGCACGTTCAGCTCTTTCCAGTTGCTTTTCTTTGTTATTAAACAAAGGCAAGTCCATGTTCAAAGATTTCAGTTTCTGTTCTTTCATTTCCCATTCAACAAATCGCTCGTTCAGACTTTTTGCTTGATGGAACTCATTGGATTTCTTCGTATGCTCTTTGTAAGCTTCGTCGTATTTGTTTTTATCAACGGTAATTTTCTCGTCATAATAGGAAACTTCTTCAGTTAAGCCTGAAATGATTTGGTGAATATTATATTGATCCTGAGCTAATGTATGAAAGACCGTTGATTCTCTTTTTGGAAGTACGGACTCAATATTTTGGATGAAGCCATTGGTTGATCGTTGTTCGATTTTTAATTCATCTTCAACTTGCGTTTTCTTTCGCTTGAGACGTTCACTGATCATTTTATACGGCTCAGTTTTAAAAATCTTCCGCAGTAATTCTTCTTTGTTCTCTGTTTCCGAAGTCAGTAACTTTCGGAATTCTCCTTGCGGGAGCATCACGATCTGACTGAACTGATTGATTGAAAGTCCAATGACTTGTTCTATTTTCGGATTAATTTCAGAAACGATTTGTCGTTCAACGCATGGAATTTCCCGGTCACTAAGTTTTTCAAAGAACTCATATTTTTCACCCGTAGCAGACTTATTGCCTTTTTTAACATGTCCCATCTGACGCAGGATTCGATACGTGCGATTATGGATCTCAAATTCCAACTCAACTGCTGTATGAACATCGTCTTCCGCAAAATCGCTGCGCATGCTTCGTGATTCACTACGGTCCTCCCCACTTGCCGAACCGTAAAGGGCAAAACAGATTCCATCAAAAATCGTTGTTTTCCCTGCTCCCGTACTGCCCGATATAACAAACAACTGATTCCCTTTCAGCTCATTAAAATCGATGATTTCCGTATGCTTGTATGGTCCAAATGCGGTCATTTTCAAGGATAGTGGTCTCAAATTTTCACCCCTTCTTTCTTGTCGGAAACAGGCATTTCCTGTTGCTCCATTAAAAATTCTTGGAGAACGTTTTTAAAGATCATTTCGGTTTCTTCAGATACCTTTACTCCTTTTACTTCTTCGTAGAACGCTCTAAATAGGGCGACTTCATCCATTTTCAATCGTGAACCTGACGTGCTTTGCTCGGAATCTTTCGTGATCGAATGCACTTTGCGTTCTACATGCATGGCATTTGGATAAACAGATCGTACTTTTTCCATTGGGAAGAGAATGGGCGTTTCATCAAGCAACTTCACAAACACATAATCTTCATTCACTGAGTGTTTTAATATGTCTTCGATTTTCCCTTCAACCGTGCGAATGTCACGATTTGGGGTTAACAAACGTTTTTCAACTGTGACATTCCCCTGTTCGTCCATATGCACGATGTTAAATCCTTTTTGATGATGCTCTTCCGAAATCGAATACTTCAACGGAGAACCTGAATAACGAATGGTTTGGTTTAACACATGATGCGCTTGATGCAAATGCCCGAGAGCCGTATAGTGAAAGTTCTTGAAATGTGAGGCACTTACATATTCAGCCCCACCAATTGACAGGGGACGTTCTGAATCACTCGTATTGTCCTCCGCTTCACCATGAGGTGTTACAAAAGCATGTCCAACAAAGACATGTCGAATCAACGGATCCATGGCAGATTCTAAATGTGCCGTTACGCTTTTCATGGCTTGATCATGCGAATGAATGTCTGGAATGTCCAATACATGACGAACTTGCGAAGGATCGGCATAAGGAACTAAATGAAAATGTACTTCACCAAACTCATCCTTCAGAACAACCGGTTCCATCTCTTTCTTTAGTTGACCGGTAATATGATAGCCATTGGACTTCATCATTCGACTGCCAAAATTCAACCGTCCCGGGCTGTCATGATTTCCTGAAACCGCAATAACCGGGGTGTTTAGTTCCAATACGATCGTTTCAAGTACGTCGTCCAGTAAATTAACTGCTTCCGTCGGAGGCACCGCACGATCATATAGATCTCCCGCAATGACGACTGCATCCGGTTTTTCTTCGGCAACTGCCGCGATAAATTGTTGTAAGATGAATCTCTGTTCTTCTGTCATATAAACACCTTGAACTAGCTTGCCTAAGTGCCAATCGGCTGTATGGAAAAATTTCATATGGATCTCCTTTCATAGGTCAACTCTTACTTGTATTTGTTACTTTCTATTATACTCTATTATGTTTTATCTTCCGCTTCATATTTACCAATAGTTGACAATAATTAACCGCAAATACCCACTAGCAAAGTTTTCTTTTTTCCTCAATGAACCCTCTTTGTTGTCGTATTTATCCCAATAACAATAGGGGTTCGCACGTCCATCATTTATCCCAATTATTTCTTGTATTTTTTAAAAAATTTACATGGTAAATTGAGTTGTACCAATTTGATAGATTCACTCATCCTAGGAGGAAAAATAAATGTTCAAGAGTTATAAAACACTTTTAGCTACTAGTTTAGTAGCAGTTATGGCTTTATTCGCCATCGTTCCCTCTGCTTCTGCAGCGCAACACAAATTTATTGATGTAAATCCAAATTATGACGAAGCTGTCAGTTTCTTATATGAATTTGAATTGATTAAAGGAAAGACACCTACAACTTTTGGGACTGACTTAAATCTTACAAGAGGCGATGCTGCAGTAATCTTGGCAAACGTGCTTGGTTTGGATGTTAAAAATGCTCCCGATGCTGGTTTTAAGGATTTAAACTCTCGTGTTAAAGGTTCAGTTAATGCACTTACTAAAGCAGGAATCATTTCTGGTATTACAAAAGAGAAATTTGGTCCGGATCTTCTGTTAAGCCGTGGCGCAATGGCTAAATTCCTGAACCTTGGATTTGGCTTAGAAGATTTTGCTACACCAACACCGTTTACGGATGCAGTTGGCGTATTCGCACCTCATATTGAAGCTTTATACGGAACAGAAATTACAGGCGGTAAAACCCCGACTACATTTGGAACAAACCTGAATATCAAACGTGGTGAATTTGCTAACCTTCTATACAGAAGCATCATCTTCAGCATGTACTTTCCTTACGCAGAGTCTGTAACAATCTTGAATCCAACAACAGTTGAAATCAAATTGACAGAAGCAGCACCTGAAGAAATTACGGCTGCAGAACTTGCCGGCGCGTTCTATATCGAGGCTTATTACACAGATGGTTCTGACGAAGAACTGACTTTTGCGGGAACAGCGTTATCTGCTGATCGCACTACTTTGACTGTTGAACTTTCTGCCAACAATTCATTGGTTGGCAAAAAAGGGACACTTGTGATCGACGGTGACATTGAAATCGATTTTGACTATGAAACACCAGTAGCGCACCCAATAGAAACAAAATAATCAATGAAACTCATCCTCCGATGGTACTAGGGGATGGGTTTTTTTGTTACCAAAAGAGGGAATGCCCCATATTGTATACAAAAGTGAAGAAAGACCGAAGATAATACTGAAAATCGTGCTATTAGCAGATCGGTGTACTTCGTTATTGCATTCACAATCGTGTACGGTAAAAGTCAACACCTTAAAGGAGTAGATAAGTTATGGGGATTCACAAATTTTTCACAAGCATGAATGACTTGGAGCGGATTATTCGATGCCCAGGTAAATTTAAGTTCGAGGAACATAACGTGGCAGCACATAGTTGGAAAGTATCTCAATACGCAATGTTTTTCGCAACCATTGAAGAAAATAACGGTGAAGCGATCAATTGGAAATCCTTATACGAAAAAACGATTAATCATGACTTTGCAGAAGTGTTCATCGGGGACATCAAAACCCCGGTTAAACATGCCTCTCCAGAACTGAAACAAATGATTGCACATGTTGAAGAAAAAATGATGGAGAAGTTCATTATCGAAGAAATCCCCGAAGAATTCCAACCTGTCTTCTTTGAACGGATGAAGGAAGGAAAAGATACAACCATCGAAGGACGTTTGCTGGAATTTGCAGATAAACTGGACCAATTTTATGAGTCCTTTTCTGAATTAAAACGGGGCAATACAGATCATGAATTTGTCGTCATGTACCAGGAAGCGTTGACGAAATTACTGAAAATACCGTTGCCCGCAAGTGTGGCCTATTTCCGGGATGTCATGCTAGAGGATGTCAAACGTGAAGAAACTGCACTCGATGTCCAAGCATTTACACAAAAAGTACTTGCGGATAAATAGGAAGAACATATGAAAAATGAGATACGATTATTCAAGAATACACCCCACTAGCTTGTGTTTAGTGGGGTGTATTTTAGTGAGTTACGCTTTTTCACTTCATATCCGTTGTTTTTGTCACACTGATGGATTCAATTCTTCAATCCATACGTCGTCCGCGACTATTTTCACTTCCTGCAAGGGATTGTCTAATAGGACATAATATTCAAACCCCTTCTCCTTAACGTACACCTCATCATACAACCACCAGCTGCCTGTTAGTCTTTCAGGAACAATAAGTTCTTTCACACCTAAAAATGTTACTCTGATGTCTGTGAAATAATGGAATCCACCACGGCAATCCAATATCATGACCAATACATCGTCTGAAGGTCTCTCGACGACAGTCACCTTCGCATCATGCAAGGAATTTTCGTGAAGCTTAATTACGTTTTCAGGTAACGAGTCTTTAATTGATTCATAGCTTTTTCTGTAGGCATCCCTCTTTGAGGTCATCCGCTCTTCAAATTTCAGCTGCCATTGATCTACCATTTCTCGAAGTTTCGGAGTAGGATACTCGGAATTGATTGTGCCATTGTAGATATATGTATGGAAAGATTCCGGAAGAAATTTCAATAAATCCTCTTTTATGTAGGCTAGGTTCTCTTTCTCAACCTGCTTAATATCTATCCCCTCTTCTTCATAATACGCAAGGTTTTCGTCCCATTCTGCCTTCGTATCCGGAAACACAAGAAACCCCGATACCTGCATTTCGTCATACCAATCTCTCATGAAATATTTCATATCGTTTCCTCCCAGGCTTCTATTTGAAGAAGTTTTTATTTTTATCGCAACCATGCGTATGCGATGTCCACAATCTTAACTACGGCAGACCCCTTTTGAACTGTTTATATTTCGCAGTTCTTTCGACTACAGTGAAGACTCTTTTGCAACTGTAACAACTAACTTCATATTTAATCATTCTTTTATGACATCACAGGCAGTGAATAGTAATTCCCATTAATTTTTTCGGAAAATGTCCACTTTTCCCCTCCAACTTTCTATATAAAGAATGAAAGGAGGTGGTAAGCATGGCAAGCATCGACTTTAAGCAAGCCGTGGTTCGTCTAACTTATGACGCAGGATTAACGCAAGACGGTAAAGTGATCAAGAAATCGAAATCGTATCGAAATGTCAATGAAAGTGTGACTGCGGATGAGTTGACAAATGTAATTGGTATTCTTTCTGGGTTTTCTTCTCGGACATTACTAACTGCAGAAAAAATCGAAACAGGCAAAATCCAAAACTAATTTGAAAGGGGAAATGACCAATGGCACAAGTATTAGAAATGTTGTTTGACACAGCCCAGGGGAAAAAATTCACGATTTCAGTGGACGAGCCCCGCCAGGACATTACTGGTCCTGAAGTGGAAAGCGGCATGCAGGCTTTGCTTGCTAGCAATGTGTTCTACGCGGACGGAGCAAACCTTGTTTCAGCCTACCAGGCACGCATCGTGGAACGTAATGTAACTGAACTGTAATCAAAAAATGGCTGCCACAATCTACTTGTGAGCGGTCTTTTTTGTAAAGGAGGAACGACAGATGAACGATTGGCTAACCATCATCCAAGAAGTAGGCTTTCCGATATTCGTGTCATTTTATTTAATGCACCGCGTCGAAACCAAACTTCAAATGATTCATGAAGCCTTGATTTCGTTGAAAACAACTTAAACCAATAGACCTTCCCAATATGGGAGGGTCTATCTTATTGATTCATAATCACCGATGCTTAAGATGATTTACTAATCGATACACGACCATACGATATACCCGATTCGATTCTTCATTTTGTTCGTCGACTCGATCGACCTCAAGGAAATCACTTGTTTCAAGTAGTTTGAGTGAACTCCGATTATTCTCTTCAGTGTAGGCATCTAGATTATCTAACTGCATCACGTCAAAACCGTATGCAGTCACACTACTTAATGCTTCTTTCATTAAGCCTTGCCCTTGATAATCCGGAATAATCCCATATCCTAGTTCCCCGCTATTCTCTTCCTTGTTTAGATTCCAAACACTGATGGACCCAATCACTTTTTCGGATTGTTTATGTTCAATCGCCCAGATAATCCATTTTTTAACGTCCACGCCGGCGTTCATCTTTTCGATGTAGGCTTTCGTTTCTTCGATCGTTGCATCAACTTGTGTATCGGTATATTCATTCATTTGGGGGTTACTTCTCATTTCAAACAAATCATGTGCATCGTTTTGATGCATTTTTCTTAACATTAAATTTGTCGTTTCAATAATTGGAAAAATACTAAAATCTAACATGTGAGCCACCTTCATTCTTGGGTATGGATTTAGTTTAATTGCGACGATTCGCAAACTATTAATTGTTTTTATTCTAACATTCCAGTTCTTAAATAAAGTATACAATTTGTAATGTGTTTTACATAAACTTTCTTTACTTACCTATATAAGGGTGATAAACTTCGGATTATCAATTTTACGTTATTAGAGGAGATTTGGAGCATATGAAAAGTGAAACAAAAGTTGTGCCAGTGATGGCTGCACTCTTGTTGGGAATATTTGTCGCATCGTTGGACAACACCATTGTGGCCACAAGCATGGGTTCAATCATTGGTGATATCGGTGGAATGGATAAGTATGTATGGGTAACATCTGCATACTTAGTAGCTGAAATGGCCGGAATGCCGATTTTCGGTAAGCTATCCGATATGTATGGAAGGAAAAAATTCTTTATTTTTGGTATCCTGCTTTTCCTGGTTGGTTCCATTCTGTGCGGAACTGCACAAACGATGACACAATTAGTCATCTTCCGTGCCATTCAAGGAATCGGTGGTAGTGCGTTAATGCCAATTGCCTTCACCATCATTTGGGATGTCGTGCCGAGTGAAGCACGTGGGAAAATGAGTGGATTGTTTGGAGCTGTTTTCGGGTTATCGAGCATTGCAGGTCCCTTATTGGGTTCATTTATAACAGACACCTTTCATTGGCGTTGGATTTTTTACATCAACGTTCCAATCGGCCTACTAGCTTTAGCACTTATCGTAATATTTTATAAAGAGTCAACTACACACACACGTCAGGTCATTGACTGGGCTGGTGCCATATTCCTTGTAGGCTTCTCTGTCTCGCTAATGTTCGCTCTGGAATTAGGTGGAGATACGTTTAGTTGGAGCTCTTGGCAAATTATATCGTTATTTCTTTTATCCATTGTGTGTTTTATCATTTTCCTATTTATCGAAAAAAATGCGAAAGATCCGATATTACCCTTCAGTTTATTCAAAGATCGTTTATACACTAATAGTGTCCTGACGGGTATGTTCTATGGTGGCGTATTTATGGTTTCCACCATCTACATCCCGCTTTATATCCAAGGAGTAACAGGCGGAACCGCAACCAACTCGGGCTTATTACTATTGCCGATGATGGTGACATCAAGTATTGCAGCTGCAATGGGTGGTGCTCTTGCGAATAAATTCAGTTATAGATCGATCATGATTGTCGCCAGCATCGTTTTGGCAATCGGAACCATTTGCCTAGGCACATTAGAACCTTCAACACCACGTTGGATGCTAACGATTTATATGATGCTCATCGGTTTTGGAGTGGGGCCCTCGTTCTCCGTTCTTGGGATGTCCGCTATTCAAAAAGCCCTACCTCAACAACGAGGCATCGCCAGTTCGACCAGCAGTTTTTTACGTGCTTTAGGAATGACCCTAGGAATCACAATCTTTGGCGTACTGCAAAAAAATATATTCACTGCGGGATTGCCTGAATCATTCAAGCAAAATGCAGAAGGTGAAGATAGCCGTGCCATCTTAACCCCTGAATTACGTGAACAAATCCCTGCAAATGTCTTAAAGGAAATCACGGAAGTCTTATCGGACTCTCTTACCACTACATTCTTATGGACACTCGTTCCGCTTGCGATTGCCTTTGTATTCATATTAATGATGAGCAAAGAAAAACTTTCAGATTCTCACATATATCAAAATAAATGAGATACCACAGAAATACTTATGCTACCTGCTTCCATTGTTCTTTTGGAGACAGGTAGTTTTTTTCGTCGTCATTTGATAAACGAAAGATAAACACCCCCAGCTAGACCGAAGTTACAATTTCAACGGTTCCTACTATTCACACTAAAAGAAAAATTCCAAAACCACTGTAACTCTTTTTCCCTCATAACGGTCTAATTGGTATAAACGAAAGGTGGAATAACAGATGAAAATGAAAAAGTTGCTTAGTGTTTTATCGACAGCAATATTCGTTCTCGCATTGGCCGGTTGTGGAACGACTGTGGATAATAGTGGAAATGAAGATAAGAATTCGGGAACAGGAAATGAAAGCACTGGCATTGTAGAAGGTTCTGTCGTGCCAAGTCTTGCAGAAAAAGCTGAAGGATCGCATCAATATGTGTTTGCCATTAAAAATGATAAGACGGAAGATATCACATTGACGATGAACAGTTCACAGTATTTCGACTATCAGCTATTGGATGATGCAGGAACTGTGCAATACACATATTCAGCTGATAAACAATTCACTCAAATGTTGGAAGAGAAAGTTCTGAAACCAGGTGAAATTCTTGAGATGCCATTTGACTTAACTGAAGGCCTAAACAACTTACCTGCAGGAACATATCAGCTCGATGTATGGTCAACAGCCAATGAAATGAAAGATGTGAAAGTTTCCAAGGATCATATCGTTTGGGAGGGTGCAAAAAATGCACCTGTTGATGGGAAACTATTTGTCGAGGAAGCAAGTGTAACGTATGTAGGACGTCAAGATTTGAACTCAATTGAAGTAATAAACGATCAAAATGAAACTGAAGCAATGAGGTTGACTGAAGTAGCAAAACCATTCTTTACTGAATTAGAAAAAGGAGCAAAAATCACTGTCTTTTACGTAGAACAAGACGGACAAAAAGTGATTCAAGATGCAACGAGAGAATAGAATCATTTTTCATTAACATCGACTCTTATTAGTTTAGCAATTCCCCATACACACAGAGTGTATGGGGGATTATTTGGGAATGTGAAGTTAATCGGCAAAGTTTGTGATTTATTCGGCATGCAGCGAAGTTTAATCGGCATTTCTTATGATTTAATCGGCAATTATCACTATTTATTCGGCAATAACTGAATTTAATCGATTTCACCCATTCCCCTCCTAATTAGAGACCAAAGTCACCTCCTATAAATCCCTTATACTGGTGTCTCTCATGTATAATTAGTGTATAAGGAGTGAGCTAAATGGGACTAAATTTTAGGAAGAGCATTAAGATTGCACCTGGCGTACGTATGAATTTTTCGACTCGAGGCGTTGGTGTCAGTGCTGGGGTAAAAGGGCTGAGGTACTCTGTGAACTCAAGAGGTCAGAGAAGAACTACCGCAAGTATACCGGGCACAGGAATCTCCCATACATCCTATTCAAGTTCGGGGAGAAAATATAATAGTAGCGCTCAACAACACAGGCAACAATTGGCGCGTCAACAACGAGAACAGGCGAAACTAGAAGAGCTTCAATTAGCAAAACTCGAGGTCGAACTGTACAACAATTCCATCGACTTGATCCATTCCATCCATAAAGAATGCGATGATTCATTTGATTGGGCAGAAATCCGGCATTATCGTCACCCACATCATACTAATTCTAAAGGGCAGTTTGAAATCGAGGCACAACAAAAGCTAGATGCTTTTAAGCCATCCATGATGCAAAAAATCTTAAAGACAGCAGATAAGGAAGAACAACACTTACAACTAGCTGTCACTCAAGCCCGTCAAGAAGATGTGAAAGAATTCGATGAATTAAAACGGACAATACGTCTAGCGAATCGAATTTTGCAACAAGATATTGATGCTTATTTTGATGTCATCGAGGAACTATCACCACTTGATGACCTTTTGGAATTTGGTAGTGGCTTCGAGTTTTTCATTGACGACCCTAAAGTATTAGAAGTGGAGTTTCATGTTCATACTAAAAACGTCGTTCCAACCCAAGTTAAATCATTGACAAAGACTGGCAAACTTTCCGTCAAAGACATGTCTAAAACGGTGTATTACGATATTCAACAAGATTATGTATGCAGCTGTGCGATTCGGATTGCTCGGGATATGTTCGCCATTTTGCCATTTAAAACAGTTGTAGTTCACGCAATGGATGAAATTTTGGATACATCAACTGGTCGGACACAAATTGTTCCGATACTGTCCGTGAAATTTGATCGTGAAGTGTTAAACAGCTTGAATTTCGATGCCATCGATTGCTCAGAGGCTATGGCCAACTTCGTGCATCAGATGAAATTCAAAAAAACACAAGGCTTCACACCTGTAGAAAAAATAAATGTAACCAGATAGGAATAATCACCTATATCACTTTAAAACACCACCTCTCACAAATCAGAGAAGTGGTGTTCTTTGTTTGCCTTAACGCTACTATAAAACTAGCAATTATTCTTATCCAAAAATTTCGTGAGATACGTCAACGATGAACTTCAATTTTGCCCACTGTTGTTCTTCTGTCAGGATATTGCCATGGTGAGTCGAAGCGAATCCACATTGGGGGCTGATGCATAATTGCTCCAAGGGCACATATTGAGCTGCTTCATTCACACGTGCTTTGATGGCTTCTTTATCTTCCAAATCACCATTTTTAGATGTGAAGACTCCAAGAACTACTTGTGCTCCACCAGTAGGAATATGTTCAAGTGGTTTGAAGCTGCCTGAACGATCATCATCGTACTCAAGGAAGAATCCGTCCACTTTTTCTTTCGCGAATAACGTCGGTGCGATCAACGCGTAGCTTCCTTCAAATGCCCAGTCCGATTTATAGTTCCCGCGACAAAGGTGAGTCGTCACATGTAAATCTTCCGGTTTGCCTTCGAGAACACCATTCACGACGCGCAATGCTAAATCAATCAAGTACTCCCTGGAGTACTGCCCATCATTGAACGGAATACCGGGTGCCGATAGACCCGCAATGTAAACATCATCAATTTGTAGGTAACGTGCCCCCGCTTCATAGAAAGCCTTGAACGCATCGCGATAGGCCGCGATGATGTCCTTTGCATATTCTTCGATGTCAGGGTAGATGTTGACGTCCCGAATCCCTGCATTGAAGAATTGATTTGGGCTCGGAATGGTTACTTTCGCAACAGCACGGTCAGCCACAATCTCATTGAACTCCACGAAGTCTTTGATGAACGGATGGTCTTGGTTGAAGGAAACCTTCCCTGTATTCCGGACATCGTATCTCTCGGTTTCGACATCATTAAATTTATATCCAGTTTCCGGAACATACCCCTCAACGCCATGGAAGTGCTCCATGAAATCCAAATGCCACCAAGTGCGTCTGAACTCACCGTCCGTCACTGCTTTTAAACCAATTTCGATTTGCTTGTCAACGATGCGTTTGATTTCTTTTGTTTCTACTTCACGCAGTCCCTCAGCCGTGATGTTTCCCTCTTTGAATTCTTGTCTCGCTTGATGCAAGTTCGCTGGACGCAGTAAGCTTCCGACGTGGTCTGCTTTAAATGGTGCTTTGATTAATGTTTTTGTTGTCATGTACAATTCCTTCTTTCTTGTATGTATATTTTCAAGCTTGATAAAAGTTTTTGATTCCACACGTTGATTCTTCATTTTCCCCAAATAAAAACAGGAGCTCTCTTCAAAAAGAAGAAAGCTCCTGTTGTAGGAACGCATTCTTCTCATCTTCTAGGCTATGCCTATTGGAATTAGCACCTTGGTCTTTGTCAGACTGGTTGCTGAGACATCACAGGGCCAAATCCCTCCGTCTCTCTAGATAAGAAATTACATATGCAGTTGTGTGAAAATCAATTTCTCTAACTTTAATACATTTCAAAACGAATATCAACAGTAAATTCAAAATTAATTGAAAATTTATTTTTTGGTATTAAAAGCGTTGATGTTCTTTATCGTACATTTGCGCTAGCCGCATGAGCTGACAAGTATGAAGACCGTACAACTAACTTGTGGGTCTCTCGCTTAACGCTCTAGAGGCATCCTCCTCCGCAAGCTCGTCGCAGAAAAGCTGTGCTGTGCGCAAATGTAAGCTTTATTTTTCATTAGTATCAACAGCATACATAAACAGAGCATTTTACTTACTACTGTTCGCAACAAACCATTATTTGAAACATTACGATTTATATTAATATGGATCTGCTTCTTTACCCAATGATTTTGCTTTGTCATTGATCTTGTCCGCTTCATACGTACCTGTATGGTCTTTATCCTTCATTTCTTTCCTTGCTTTAGCTAAACCGTCAGACAGGCGTTTACCGTAGTCACTATCTGCCATAGTAAAATGCTCAATCATTTTTTCTTGAATATGCGGCTGGCAAATTCTAATGGCATCGACCAAATTACTAATCAATTCAGCTTTTTCCCATTCTTCGAACTCACGGTAGGTTTGTCCAGTTTGTCCATAGTTATTTGTGCGGTCGATTGATTGTCGAACGAGCTTATCATTATATTGCGGCGTATGTTCTTTACCAATTTGTTTCGCTTCTTTCAATCCATTCAGCGAGGAAGGCTCGTAATTCACGTGCGGGTTTTGTCCAGGGGCTATATTCGTATGGTACGACATCTGTCCCCCTTGCTGATTCGTCGCCACTCGTTTTTTAGGAGCATTAATTGGTAATTGTAAATAATTGGCCCCGACTCTGTGGCGTTGTGTATCCGAATAAGAAAACGTACGTCCCTGCAGCATCTTATCATCTGAAAAGTCTAGTCCATCTACTAGAACACCCGTACCGAATGCAACTTGTTCGGTCTCATTAAAGAAGTTCTCAGGGTTTTTATTGAGCACCATCTTGCCGACAGGAAGGAATGGAAACTGATCTACTGGCCATAGCTTCGTATCATCCAGTGGATCGAAATCGAGTTCAGGGTGTTCGTCATCACTCAAAATTTGGACGAATAATTCCCACTCCGGGAAATCTCCTTTTTCAATTGCATCATAAAGATCTTGAGTGGCATGTCCCAAATTCTTCGCCTGAATCTCTTCAGCTTCGCGTTGGGTCAGATTTTTAATTTTTTGTTTCGGTTCCCAGTGATATTTAATCAACACTGCTTCCCCATCTTTATTTACCCATTTATAGGTATTCACGCCAGATCCTTGCATTTGTCGATAATTCGCAGGAATTCCCCACGGTGAAAAAACAAATGTAATCATATGAAGCGTTTCGGGTGATTGGGAAACAAAGTCAAACATCCGCTCAGGATTTGGTACATTGGAAACTGGATCATTTTTAAAAGCATGAATCATATCAGGGAACTTGATGGCATCACGGATAAAGAAAATCTTCAAGTTATTCCCGACCAAATCCCAATTGCCATCTTCCGTATAGAATTTCACCGCGAACCCGCGTGGATCACGAGCCGTTTCACTGGACTCCTTCCCGCCGATTACCGTGGAAAATCTTACGAATACTGGCGTCTGCTTGCCTGCCTCTTGAAACACCTTCGCCCGCGTGTATTTACTGACTGGTTCATCTCCAACTTTTCCATAGGTTTCAAAATAGCCATGAGCCCCTGCACCTCTTGCATGAACAACTCGCTCAGGTACTCTTTCCCGATCAAAATGAGTGATTTTTTCAATGAAATCATAATTTTCTAAAGTCACTGGTCCCCGATTTCCTACTGTTCTTATATTTTGATTGTCCGTAACGGGGTGTCCTTGTCGATTGGTTAAGGTATCATGCGATTCGCCTGTACCGGTTTTGTTATGTTGAGAATTCTCTTTTTCATGATTTGTCAAAACCCATCCTCCTAGATTATCAGCCTTTGTATATACATTACCCATCTTGCCCAATAGAAATAGAAATTAACGGCCATATTACGTATTACCAAAACAATGACCCTCCCTCTAAACAACAAACCATTTTTCTTTTTAAAATTCAAAAATCGATATAAGTACATGCAGTTTCATTTAATAATTATTCATTCAAATTAATACTTAATTAATTGTCACTGTCTTTTAAATAACAAATAAAACATGGATATTGCATATGAACACTATGCATAAAACAATTCTTTATAACCAATTGTCAGAAAAATATAACTTTATTATTTTGTATAAAAATACTTCCAAATTTATATTTAGCGTGTTAAAATTCATAAAACAGTATATATATACAAATAACAAGGAGGAATTTAGAGATGAGTAAAAAGTGGAATTTGTTTAGTGCAGTGGCATTAAGTGCAATAGTTCTCACGGCGTGCGGAACTGATACTACAGGCAGTACAGCAAAAAATGGGGCGGAAGGATCAAGCGACAAAAAAGTATTGGAAATGGCAACATCGGCAGATTTCCCTCCTTTTGAATCACGTGATACTGCAGGAAATTTCGAAGGATTTGATATTGATCTGGCTAATTACATTGCGGATGAAATGGGTTACGAACTAAAAATTCAAGACATGAAATTTGATGGTTTGATTGGAGCATTGCAATCAGATCGTGTCGATTTGGTTCTCTCAGGGATGTCTGCAACAGATAAACGTAAAAAGAATGTAGATTTTTCAATAGAATACAATCGCTCAGGTGAAATGTTCATTACCTTGAAAGATTCAGATATACAAACATTAGAAGATTTAGAAGGAAAAACAGTAGGCGTTCAATTAGGGACAATTCAGGAAGACGGTGCTAATAAAATCAAGGAAGACACAGTTGACTTTGAATTAAAAGCAGTCGATAACGCAAATATTCTAATCCAAGAACTATTATCAAACCGTATTGACGTTGCTTACATGGATAAAGCGGTAGCACAAGGTTATATCGCCGAGCAAGATTTGGCTGGCTTTAACGATCCGACAACAAGTTCTCCTGGAATGGCCGTTGCATTCCCTAAAGGAAGCGACCTAATCAAAGAAGTGAATGCAGCCATTGAGAAAGCGGAAGAGAGCGGAAAACTTCAAGAATTGAAGGACAAATGGTTATCTGAAGAATAAGACGAAAAATAGTTCTTCAGAAACACATACACAAAGCAAAAATGGGAATGAGGTGTAAGCCATGAATTTAGACTTCAGCACGATCACGCCCTATATTCCTTTTATGTTAGAAGGAATTTGGGTAACTATAAAATTTGTATCAGGAGCACTCGTATTCGGATTTATATTAGGAACTCTTTTGGCATTGTGTAAAATTAGCAGCATCAAACCTTTGAATTGGTTGGCAATGGTATATACCTCTATTTTCCGTGGTACACCATTAATCCTTCAGTTGATGTTCTTCTATTTAGCCATTCCTCAATTGACTGGCTATGACATCTCCCCTTTCTTATCAGCCGTTTTGGCTTTTGGTCTGAATTCCGCAGCCTATATTTCTGAAATTATTCGTGCGGGAATCCAGGCAGTTGATAAAGGGCAAACAGAAGCAGCGATGGCACTCGGTGTGCCTTATAATCAACTGATGAGAGACATCATCCTGCCGCAGGCTCTCAAGAACATTCTGCCTGCACTCATGAATGAGGTCATCACATTGACGAAAGAGTCTGCCCTTGTTTCCACCATTTCCGTCTTGGATTTGATGCGCCGTGCACAAGTGGTAGGTGCGGATCTTTATCGAAATTTCGAACCATTACTTTTCGTTGGTTTCATCTATTGGGTCATGGTCTTTGGCCTTTCCTCGATTGGCAGAATGATTGAAAGGAGGTTGAAGGTAAGTGATCAAAGTTGAGAACTTAACTAAGAAGTTTGGGAAAAATGAAGTGTTATGCGGCATTTCCACTGAAATCGCCAAAGGAGAAGTCGTTTCCATCATCGGTCCTTCAGGTTCAGGAAAATCAACATTTCTGCGTTGTATTAACTTCCTGGAAACACCAACCTCAGGCCGCATTATGATAGAAGGTCACGATATGACCGATTCCAAGATCCCTATTCATAAAATGCGTCAACAAATCGGGATGGTATTTCAACACTTTCATCTCTTCCCGCATTTGACGGTTCTTGAGAACTTAACCTACGCACCGATGAAAGCAAAAGGCGTTAAAAAACAAATTGCCGTAGAAAAAGCACGCGAACTTCTTAAAAGAGTCGGCTTATTAGAGAAGGAAACTGCGTATCCAAGTAGCCTTTCTGGAGGCCAAAAACAACGTGTGGCAATTGCCAGATCACTCGCTATGGAACCTGATTTAATGCTGTTCGATGAACCAACGTCCGCTCTAGATCCTGAAATGGTGAAAGAAGTACTGGATGTCATGAAGGATCTGGCAAAATCGGGGATGACGATGGTGGTCGTTACCCATGAGATGGGCTTTGCACGTGAAGTTGCAGACCGTATTCTCTTTCTGGATCATGGCGTTCTGCTGGAAGAAGGCAAACCAGCTGAATTTTTCACTCATCCTAAAACCACTAGAGCAAAAGAGTTTCTAGACAAAATATTATAAGAAAAGATTGAACCCAGTAGTGCTGTAACTACTGGGTTTTATCATCTTTAATCATTTTCATACAATGTATCTTGTAGAGAACCATCTTCATGGTGAATTTTCAGCACTCCATTTTTTTCGTTCACATATGGCTTTGCTTTATCAAGTAATTTTTGTTTAGTCTCTTCTACATAAATGGCTCGATCACTTTCTTCTTTAGTTAATTGCCATCCATCAGCATGCGAATTCACCTCATAGACCACTTGTTCATTCGTTCCACCAACGTACTCTCTCGCTTTTTCAGTGGCAATAGCAATGGCACGTCCTTCTTCCATTCCATCTTTAAGAAGAGCATTGGCAATTTCAATTGCCTTGTCTCTGACCTCTCTATTTAAATTTTTAAAAGAGTCCGGGTAATCATTCTTATTCCAAGGCATATAATCGTCTCCTTTTTAATGTAGAGATTTCCCTGTTGGACTCGTTTAAAACATAGGCAATTTAAATATGATGCTGTTTTTCTAGTAGGACACGTAGGATTTATCGTCATTGACGTAGGAAATTTCTCAGATCCAGCGTTGGCGCCTTTCAAGTGGTCGCCGAAGCATGAATTGCAGTGAACACTTAGTCACGTCTATATTGGTAGACGTTTTCAATGACCTTCTTAAACATTTCAGACTTTTATGGATAAATGCCTCTTTCGTATTTTATATACCATAACATGATCATTGCCAAAACATAAAAACAACTCTAAATCAATTTCTTACCATTTTCTACTAAACTTTTAAGTGAAAGTTCAGATGTCGATAAATGGATTAATTCCAATTATTAAGTAATATTTTGTCACAGATTAGTTAATTATTACCAAAAACAGCCTGTTTTTTCACTTTTTAAATCGTACATTGGAACCTATACTATTTTTTTCAAAATTAATACAATTGAAGGACAACACGATTTACTTAATTAGGAATTGAGGAGGAATAGAATGGAAAAATTTTCATATTAAATATCACCCAAATTACGAAAGCACCTGGAAATAGTACATGAAATACCAAAAGGAGTTAAGGTTATCCGGGCACCTGATCTGGAAGGATACAAAAGGAAAGGTATTGTCGTGGCTTTATTTGATACGGACCATCGTTCTGACCATCTAGATTTAGAAGACCGCATCACCGGTGGTTACAATTTTACAATTGAACGTGATTTTACTGAACCTGAATTGTATTCACAGTTAATAAAAAGAACAGTTCCACTCGGCAACTTTCCAAAAATTGTAGGGTACTTGTTTACTTAACTCTTTTAGATCATGTCAAAAAAGTGCTTGATAAACAGTCGTTACAAACTTTGGTAAATATATAAGGTGAAAACAGATGTCCTGTACTAAAAACAAGTCATCTGTTTTTAGATTATGCAGGTTCATCCCTTCAGTCTTTCCTACCTTTTACCAGTGAGACTGGAATAACTGATTTAGAACTAATTTCCAAAATTTATATTTTTAGAAAAATATTCTTTGGAGGTTGTGAAATAGTCCAATAGTTCTTCTTTAATTAGTAACTACAAATTAAAGAAGGAGAGGATATTTCATGAATACTACATTAGATGTGTCCCTATGGACAACCATTTTAGGGAATTTTGGGTTTCCAATTGCGATTACTGTTTATCTCTTCTATCGGTTTGAGAAAAAACTTGAAAAGCTAGAAACTGTCATAGTTGAACTGAATGAGGAAATTAAAGATTCTTATCACTGAATCAGGTAAAAAGGTGTAGGAAACCAGCATGATTGTAGTAAACAGTAAATACAGTACCTTATCTTTTTTACCGCTTAACTGAACGAACGTTCTTTTTGAGGGGGAAATGATTTGAACGATTTATACAATGGTTACGATCGAAGTATTGATCGGTATCTTGAGAAAATAGAGAAACATCTACAAAATCCCATTATCAAATCGTTTTTTGAGGCACCAGGTAATCTAGACCTATTAAAAGAAGTGATCGACAACCCAACGGATTTGTTAAAGAAAAAACTGGATGATACCTTCAGAGAGTTTTACTTCAAAATCAGATTTACCACTTATTTATCTCAAGCCATTTACTTTAATGCAATCAATTTTGATAAGAAAATCAAGTTATTTTCAGAAAGGAATTTAACGATTTTAGATAAACCCTTAAAAGGCGATCATGAGGGAACATTGATTGATGTATTGAGTTCAGCAGAATGGAAGGACAAACAAGATGTTTTTCCCGCTTCTTCAGATATCAGTGACCATTTAACGAGTGATTCCTTATTTTACGGGGCTCAACTGTTAACAGATAATCAACGTCAATTATTAAGCTTGGCTTACATTTATGGATTAAATGACTCAGAAATCGCCGTATATTTAAATAAATCCCAACAAGCGGTTTCCAGAAGTCATAAAAAAGCCTTAAGTAAGCTTCGCGAAGTCATTGAAATAGACAGAGAAGGAAGGGGTTTGGGTGATTGAGAGTTTATATACACTGGTGAAACAGTCAAGAACTGATAACAACTCACTGGTATGTGTCATTGATATTTTTTCTCCTAAAATCGACCACTCATTAAAGCAGACAAAACAGCAATTCAGAGAAGACTTATCTCAAGAATTGAAAATTAAATTACTGGATTGTATCAGAAATTATGAAGTTGATAATATTCCCGGGTATTTTCAAATGATTGAACTACTAGAAGGAAGGATAGAAAAATCAATATTATGATGATGATGGCTAAGTTCATACAAGTGACACCGCCAGTAATACCCAGTGTTTACTGGCGTGTTTTACTATTAATCATGTCACGGTGGATTATGGTTGTTTGCGGTTTTCAATTGTTGCTAATAAACACAATGCATCATCTAATGAAAGTTGGCGATTTTTGGCAAGTGCTACCCATTTTGAATCACCCAGTATGCCTTCATTTGTGGCATTTTGTAAAAGTGTAATGAATTCATTCATTAATGTACTAGTTGATGGTTTCAAATATCTAACCCCCTCGATTGGCTTAAAATCTTCTATTAACTTCAAATTAAGATATTCTGCTACACCGCGTGCAATTCCTACTCCTTGTGACTGAAGAATTTGCCCATCCCTCATTTTCATGATGTCGATTCTGCTATCCATAAACCCACCTTCGACAAGTACAGCCGGCATATTCGTCTCCCGTAATTCATGGAAGTTGGCGAACTTTATTCCTCGATCACTCAATCCCATCGCCTTTACTGCATGTGGATGAATCGTACTTGCCAATTTTAGTGAAGTTGAGTTTTCTTCCAAATTAACCATGACATATGTTTCGACTCCACTATGAGCTCCCCACACTCCACTTAAAGCATTATGATGACAACTGATATACACATCAGCTTGCCATTCGTTCGCTTTGTTTGTTCGAGTCATGAGAGGAACGTCCGTTTTTCCGCTGGGATCATCCAATCTAAGTTGCTGTACTCCCTCATACTTAGCCAGATAAGCCATAGCTGCATGTACTACTTGGTTATTAAAAGACCATTCTCTTTCATCATCCGGCGTACGTTTGCCCGATGTATTCATTCCGTGTCCTGCTGACCATGCGACTTTAATCATTTTACACCTCCTCTTTTGAATTCTCGACTACTATACTAAGTTCTGTCGAGATGATTATTTATACATATGGCACTATGATCAAGCAAAAATAGTAGCCACATTCTATTTATATTCACTGGAATCTATTTGACTTGATTAACTAATAGAGCAAATTATTCTCTACATAATGATAGAAAACGTAAAAGTAATAGCTTCATACCATTCCATAACAGACATCATAATATGCATTAACACTAAATCAATCCTCGGATTTATTTAGAATGTCCAGTGCACTGTTTTTAGTTTAACGAAAAATATTTAGTGACTCAAAGTTTTTAATGGAATTTTTCATTCTTGGCACTTCAGTGTAGTCGTACAAGTAATCTGTTTCGAATATGATGCAAAAAACATCATTTTACTGGAGGGCTATTTTCATGAATTCCATCTTTACCTACTTTTTTTTGGGTGTATCTTTAGCTGCACCTATTGGCCCTGTTAAGGCAACGTTATTAAATACGGGGATTAAAAATGGGTTTTTCCATGCCTGGCTTTTTGGAATTGGGGCGATTGTAACGGATATCTTGTATATGCTCATGGTTTATTTTGGACTTGGTCAATTCATTGATTATCCATTAATGAAAACAGTTCTGTGGTCGTTTGGCTGTTTCGTATTGATATATACAGGAATTGAAAATTTACTGACATTACATACGGTTGAAATGAAAAAAAAGTATGGCAAAACGACCCGATTACGAAAATCACTATTAACAGGTTTTTTCATGGCATTATTGAATCCCCTAACGATCCTATTTTGGCTCGGGATTTATGGTTCGATTCTTGTCGGTGCGTCTGGAACCTTGAATGGCTACCAAATCATACTGTATAGCGCTGCCATTTTACTTGGCATTGCACTAGTTGATTTGATTATGTCTTTGCTATCTAGTGGATCACGAAAAATATTATCACCCAAATTCTTGAAATCGATATCGATCGTTTCTTCCATCTCCATGATTGGATTTGGAGTCTTTTTTGGGATTCAAGCTTATCATTCCTTATTTTGATTTTCTTATAAGTGAGAAGTACTTCTTACACGCATAAAAAAGTGCTCCTGGGAAATCATACATTGACTGTCAAAAACACATCATTGATGTTTGAGGTGATTGTATGGGTACTACTGAAAGTTGGGAAGAAAAGGGCAAGGAGAAGGTTGAAGACAAGGTAAGTATTTGGTGTATTATCAGTATGGCCTCAATTCCTCTTGTCATGACACTTGGGAATTCCATGCTTATACCCGTGCTGCCAATACTGGAGGATAAGGTCGGAATTTCGTCATTCCAATCAAGCATGATTATTACCAGTTACTCAGTTGCAGCTGTTTTCCTGATACCTGTAGCTGGTTATTTATCAGACCGTTTCGGGAGGAAAATGGTGATTTTGCCTGCACTAATACTTGCTTTAATTGGTGGATTGATTGCCGGCTTTGCTTCCTGGAAAATGGAAGACCCATTTACGTGGATTATTATTGGACGGATTTTACAGGGCATAGGGGCATCAGGGGCCATGCCAATTGTTTTGCCGCTCGTTGGTGATTTGTATAAAGATGATGATGAAAAGACGAGCTCCTGTTTAGGAATTATCGAAACGTCTAATACATTTGGAAAAGTGTTAAGCCCAATCTTGGGTGCCGCTTTCGCTGCAATCTTATGGTTTCTACCATTTTTCTCGATCTCTGCATTCAGTTTAATCTCTATTGGTCTTATTTTCTTCTTTGTAAAGGTACCAAAAGAAAAAGATGACCCCATAAAGTTCAAAGAGTTTTTAGCCAATACGAAAGAAACGTTCAAGACAGAAGGAAAATGGTTATTTACCGTTTTCCTAAATGGGGCTCTCGTGATGCTTATTTTATTTAGCACTTTATTTTTCTTATCAGAAAACCTTGAAAAAGTTCACGATTTGAAAGGCATTAAAAAGGGATTTGTACTCGCCATTCCACTTTTGTTTCTTTGTATTGCTTCTTTTATTACTGGACGTAAAATTAAAGGCAATTTATCAACGATGAAAAAAATGATGATTGCTTGTTTGATTGCCTTGTCCATTAGTGTGGTTTTTGTAGGATTTGTTAGTGACAAACTTATTCTTATGCTAGTTGTAACCAGTATAGTTGGAATCGCTAGTGGTGCATTACTGCCGGTATTGGATGCCATCATTACAGAAAATATAGACAAGGAAGAACGTGGAACAGTCTCTTCCTTCTACAGCTCCGCACGATTTATCGGTGTTGCAGCGGGTCCTCCTATTATGTCCCTGTTAATGAAAGATTATCTCAATGCTAGTTATATTACAGCAGGTGTATTGGGACTAATTCTCCTGTTCATTGTCTTCAAATTCATTGAAGTAGATGAAATTAAACATCGAAATAAACATGCTTAGTTAAGCGGAATGCTAGCAAGACATATGAAAAGGACCAAACAGTACTATGACTGTTTGGCCCTCTCCATTTGGTGTATGTAATTCATTTAAGTTTGAGGCTTATCAGTATGAGGGTGATTCCACAAAAGAGACAAATCATTTTAGTGAACGAAATTTTTTCAGCTAGACCAACTAGACCAATTCCTGTGGTCACAATTAATACAAATGGTCCCACTAGGGCAAGAAGCGTATTGATAAAGAAAGCTTTTTCTAAGTCATTAAATTTAAACATCAATGCCGCAGCTGAAACTTCTATACTTCCTGAAATAAATCTTAATATTATGATGGTAATAAGAGCTTTTTCAATAAATGTAACCACATCCTTTAAGAGATTCACTACTCATTTATATGTGTGTAGATTCAGAAATATTTCAGTCCTTAAAACACATTCTTCAAAAAGGAGGAGCATGTGACATCGTCACATCGCTCCCCCTTTGTCCTTTTTCAGATACAGATGCAAAGTTAATCTCCTGGAAATAAAGAGATATTAGTTCAGTTAAATTTTCTCTTGTAAACGGTTGTACACCTTACTCCTTCCGAATAAGATGCATAGACATCATTTAACGGAGGGCTTTTTCATGAATTCTATATTTACCTATATCTTTTTAGGGGTATCATTAGCTGCACCAGTAGGACCTGTTAACGCAGCCCAATTAGATACAGGCATTAAAAATGGATTTTTTAATGCCTGGATTTTTGGTCTTGGTGCATTATCAGCAGATGTATTATATATGATTTTGGTTTATTTCGGGGTTGGACAAATTATTGACTACCCCTTGATTCAAATCATTCTCTGGGCATTCGGTTGTTTTGTTCTTACATATACTGGAGTAGAAAGTTTACTTACTTTACATAAAATAGAGATTGATTTAAAACTCGGGAAAAAAGTTCGTCTGAAGCGCTCTCTAATTTCAGGTTTCTTCATGTCATTATTAAATCCTCTTACCATTCTTTTCTGGTTAGGGATATACGGTTCAGTCCTTGCCGAAAACTCGAAGAATTTATCAATGAATCAAATCATTATTTATAGCATTGCCATCATTGTCGGGATTATTTTATGGGACACCATCATGGCAACTATATCAAGTGGAGCTCGCAGATTATTATCCACGAAGCTCCTCAAAATCATTTCTATAATTTCTGCTTTATCGATGATTGGATTCGGAATTTACTTTGGCGTACAAGCCTATCATGCACTGTTTTGAGCCTCATCTTTTTTCCATTTTTTACGTAAACACAATACCACAATCGCGATTACAACAAGGAATCCTATGCTGATGAACAGTCCGGGTCGACTCGTTTGATGAAAGACCGTACCACTAATGGCTGCTATAACGAAAATCATGCCGATGATTCTCTTCACTTTATCCCCTGTAGTTTGTTTAATTAGTCGTGGGTACATTAATAAAATAAAGATCCAGTTATAGAGCAACATCAACGCGGCAGCGGTGGTTATATATTCATACACTTTGTCAGGCAGCAATAGAGAGGTAACAATTGATAGTACAAGCCCTGTGGATGTTAGGGCGATTGCAGGCAACGGCATCTGTAACTTTTTCAACTTTTGTTCGCTAAAGAATTTTGGGGCATCGCCTTCTTCAGAAAGAGTCAGAAGAATCGTGGTCACTGAAAAAAGGGATGCAGACATCGTTGAAAACCCGGCAATTATAATCGCTGCAGTAAATACATGCGGGAAAAACCCGATCGAACTAAAGCCGGCTAAAGCCTCGACAAAGGGACTTTTATCTTCTTTAAATGAAGTATAAGGAATCAGTAAGAGTGCTAAAGAGAGAGCCGTCAGATAGATGATCCCAAGCAAGCCCAGCATGACTTTACCTGATTTAGGAGCGTCTTCTTTGTTTTTTAGATGAATGGCCATGACACCCATTACTTCAATCCCACCATGGGCGTAGAAAGCAAATAATAGGGCACTCCAGAAGCCGAGAAATCCCTTTGGGAAAAACTCACCCATCGTTTTAGGTAAATCTCCTTTAACATTTCCATCGATCGTCCCTGTCAGTGCTAAAATGGCAATGACAATAAACATAAAAATTGCAGCTATTTTCATTACTGCATAGATACTTTCTAATTTACCGAAAGCTTTTGCCCCAATGAATAGCACAATTAATCCACAAATGGCATAAATCAAGGCAAATATCCACAACTTAACGTTAGGAAACCAAAATTTTGATAACAATGAAATAGCCGTCAGCTGACTCCCAATGATCAAGATTTCCGAACACCAGTAAACCCACCCACTGCTAAAACCAGCCCAACGTCCATATGCTTTTTTCGCATAGGAACGAAATGAACCTTTTTGTGGATCATCTGCCGACATTTTCGCAAGTGCTTCAAAGACGATATAAGTGGCAGTTGCAGCCATTGCAAAAGCCAGAATCACAGAAGGACCCGTCATTCGAATCGCGATACTTGATGCTAGGAAAAACCCTGTCCCAATAATGCATCCTACCCCAATAAGGGATAATTGCCACCAAGCAAATTGAGCCTCATCTTTGCTATCGTTAGAATTTTTCTTCCCCATCTCGCACCTCCATATAACGATAGTCTTTCACATAAATATGGATTTATGTTATGGAATGCAGAAAAAGAGCCGTCTAAATTACTTTGATCAAGTGGGAAAACTTATATTAAGTTTTATAGTGTAGAAAAGTAAGGTTCCACCGTTCAAGGGAAGGAATTCAAAATTGATCGTATAGGACGTTTAACTTTAATTAATCAATACATACAACGAAAAGACCTTTCAGAAGTTCAAATAAACTCTTGAAAGGTCTTTTCCAATTTATTGCTCTGCCAGTGGGAATTCAATGGAAAATGTTGTCCAATTTCCGACTTCACTGTCCACATTGATTTGGCCTCCCATGCCTTTAATCAGGCTGTACGATACCATCATTCCCAGTCCAGTTCCATTCTCTTTCGTTGTAAAGTAAGGTTCTCCCAGACGACTGATTTGTTTTTGTGTCATCCCTTCGCCTTCATCACGAATCTTGATAAATACGTGTGGATCTGCATAGGTTGTCTGAATTTCCAGATTTCCCCCATTTGGCATCGACTCGATCCCATTTTTTATAATATTAATTAGTGACTGTTCCAACTTTCGTCGATCTCCCCAAATATACGATTCTTCTCTATGAGCAACATTTACTAGTAGTTTGATTTCATTCATGTTCGCTAATGGAGTAAGGATATTGACTACTTGCTGAACCTCTTTGCAAATAAATATCTTTTCCAATTCACCTGGTGCAGGTTTAGCAAAAGTTAAATAATCATTAATAATTTCTGATGCTCGATCGAGTTCTTGTATAGCAGTACCGATGTAGGATTTAACTTCTGGGGGAATATCTTCATTTTGGGAAAGTTGCAAAAATCCCTTACAAGTAGTTAATGGGTTTCTCACTTCATGTGAAATGCTTGCCGCGAGATGACTGACGACTTCAAGTTTCTCAGCTTTCACGAGTTTTTCCAGCAGCTCTGAATTCATTTTGATTACTTCAATAAAAAGCGTTGCTATCAAAATCCCCACGAAATTGATGAGTAAGTAGTGTAGCCATACTAAAGGATCCAAGTTTACATCGGTTATAATGCTTGCTCCTAAAAACGTAAATTGAATAGATACCAAAACTAACAAACCACTTATACCTAACTTATGTACTAACGGCGCCCTTACATAAAACCGTTTAATTAGGTTGATAATAATTGCCATGCCCACGAAAGTACATACTGTCATGTAAAAGCCTAATATATCTCCTATAAAATAACGCACAATAAGTAGGAATGATAATAGTATCATTCCTTTTTTCCGATCAACATATAAAAGACCAAGGATAAATGGTATTCTACGCAGATCCCATAAAACACCATCAGCTATTTGAAATGGTGAGAGCATACAAAGGACTATAGAAACCATTGAGATTATCATAAACAAGGAATCTTTTAATTTTTCGATTTGATATATGTATTTCAGTAAATAGAAGATTGGTAAAGAAAGTAAAGGAAGAAGGATAAATAATATGTTTATGAGTATTTCTTTAGAAAAAAGCTCCATTCATCACCAATCCTTACTATTTTAACAAATTCATTAAATCTTTTTAATTTTCTAACTCAATAATAACTTTCACCTAAATTATTTGCAATCATAGTTAAAATTATCTATAAAAATAGTTTTATATCTCATGTTTTTCAATAAAAAAAGTACTCATTAAAAAGAAAACGGCAGCCACCTATATTAGGTAGCTGCCGTTCAAAAGATACATCATTTCCAATTCGTATGGAAGGATCCTTCCATATCGGTACGTTCATACGTATGGGCACCGAAATAATCGCGTTGCGCCTGCAATAGATTCGCACTGGATTCACCGGTACGGTAACTATCGTAGTACGTGAGAGCGGCGCTTAAAGATGGAAAAGACATGCCAGACATCATGCTTTCAGCCACTACTTTTCGCATGCCCATTTGATATGCTTTCGTTTTTTCCACAAAGTATGGAGCAACCAGTAAATTTGTTGTAGTTGCTTGTTCTTTATAAGCTTCACTGATTGTGTTCAGGAATTCTGCACGAATGATACAGCCACCACGGAAAATGAGCGCGATATCTTTTAATGGCAAGTTCCAGTCGTTCAGTTCGGACGTCTTCTTATACTGAGTGAAACCTTGCGCGTAGGCACAAATTTTTCCCATGTATAAGGCTTGCCTAACATGTTCAACCCATAACTCACGGTCCAATTCTTCCTTACTGTTTTCTGGACCTGCTAAAATACTTGCCGCAAGGACACGTTCATCTTTTCTGGAGGACAGGTATCGTGCAAACAGCGATTCTGTAATGATTGAAACCGGAATCCCATTATCGATCGCCTGAATGCTTGTCCACTTCCCAGTGCCGTTTTGACCAGTTTTGTCGAGGATGACATCAACAAGTGGCAGACCTGTTTTTTCATCCGTTTTTCTTAAAATATCAGCAGTGATTTCAATCAAGTAACTTTTCAGTTCCCCTTGATTCCATGTGTCAAAAATATCAGCTACTTCATTTAATGGAATGTGCAGTCTTTCTCTCAAGAACGTATACGCTTCAGCAATGAGCTGCATATCGGCATACTCTATTCCGTTATGCACCATTTTCACGAAATGACCTGCCCCTTTTGGTCCCATATAGGCGCAACATGGAGTCCCATCGACTTGAGCGGCAATTTTCGTAAGGATGGGTGCCACTTTTTCATAGGCTTCACGATCGCCACCAGCCATCATGGAAGGACCTTTCAAAGCTCCTTCTTCCCCGCCAGAAACGCCGACACCCAAGTAATCGATTCCTTTTGATTTCAATTCATCAAATCTACGGGCAGTATCTTCATAATACGAATTCCCGCCATCCATGATAATGTCGCCTGGCTCCAGATAAGGCACGAGCGATTCAATGACCGCATCGACTACCTTACCGGCCGTAACCATAACAAAGATTTTTCTGGGTGACTGTAAAGACGCAACAAATTGTTGTACATCATAATACGGGGAGAGCTGTCCCTGTTCCACTTTTTCCATAAGCGAGTCGGTCAAATCTCTCGTGTAATTATAAACGGCCACCTTTTCACCTTTACTTGCCATGTTCAGGGCAATACTGCTGCCCATCACACCTAAACCCATAACACCAATTGTATGATTCATCTATTTTCGGACTCCTTTTTAAACGATTAGACTCAAGAGTAAAATGAACACTAAGCCTGATACCGAAATAATTGTCTCAAGCAATGTCCACGTTGCGAATGTTTCTTTCAACGTCAATCCGAAGAACTCCTTGAACATCCAGAAACCGGCATCATTTACATGTGAAGCAATCAAACTACCCGCACCAGTTGCAAGTACGACCAACGCCAAGTTCACATCAGTTGTACCAAGCAACGGAATAACCAAACCAGCAGTTGTTAATGCAGCAACAGTTGCTGAACCTAACGCGATTCGTAAAATAGCAGCAATGATCCATGCAAGTAAGATTGGGGATAATGTCGTGTCACTGAACAGTTCTGCAACATAGTCTCCCACTCCACCAGTGATTAGCACTTGTTTGAAAGCACCACCACCACCAATGATCAAGAGCATCATCCCGATGCTAGCGATCGCTTTAGAACACGTATTCATAAGTGTTTTCATCGGGATATTTCTTGCTAATCCCATTGTGAAGATTGCTAATAATAATGATAATAACATGGCAGTAGAAGCATTCCCTACAAAACGTACAATTTCGAATAGCGTGTTATCTGCAATTTCATTTGTTTGTTGGATCATTGTAATAATTGTCGCGATTGCCATTAAGATAACTGGGAACATCGCTGTAAATACACTAATACCAAAACTAGGTGTATCTTCTAGTTTGAATGATTTTTGTTCACCTAAAGACGCAATATCACCTGTTCGATTGAACGAGTCAGGTACAAGTTTTTTAGCAATTTTAGTAAAGATTGGCCCCGCTAAAATGACCGTTGGAATGGCAATGATAAAACCATAAAGTAATACTTCACCGATATTCGCACCGTATTCCCCTGCAATTACTGTAGGACCCGGATGCGGTGGTAAGAAACCATGTGTGACAGACAATGCAGCCGCCATTGGAATACCAAGATATAAAATAGAAACTCTTAATTGTTTAGAAATTGAGAATACGATCGGGATTAGTAGTACTAATCCTACTTCGAAGAATAAAGCCACACCAATAATGAATGATGCAACGACAACAGCCCATTGAATTCTTTTTTCACCGAATTTGTCGATCAGGGTCATCGCAATACGTTGTGCTCCACCCGCATCTGCAATTAAGCTACCCAACATCGCACCAAGACCAAAGATCAAGGCTAAATGGCCAAGCGTACCGCCCAATCCACCTTCAATTGAACCAACAATGCTATCAAGTGGCATTCCTAAAGCTAAAGCCACTCCGAACGATACAATAATTAATGAAACAAAAGTATTTAATTTCAACCCCATAATCAACACAAGCAACGCAACAATTCCAATCGCTACAATAACTAACGGCATTCTATTCCCTCCAAAACTCTATTTTTTTATTTTTTCTATTTTAAATCCTATTGTTGATATTCCGCAAAACTGCTTCTGAGGTTACTCGTCGCATGAAAACATTTGCTCCATATCTATAAATAGGTTAAAATCCACAATGAATTTCAGCTTATCTTAATCTAGCTTTTTTTATAAAGGCTTTAATATGGAATAAATACGAAAGAGTGCATTTGCGCCTAGCACAGCTTTTCTGCGACGAGCATACAGCACGAGCGTGAAGAATGAGACCAACAACTATGTGGTTTTCATTCTCGTTGGCTCATGCGGAACATGCGACGACGCAACTGTATGATAAAGAAAAGCAGATTAATCTAGCTATTTTTTTGTCAAGCTTCTTTGATACTTCGCAATGTTAGTATATTCTTTTTCCAATACACGAGATAAACTAATGAAAATCGGCAATAGTTCTCTGTATTCTTGCACATCGGTCTCAATCGGAGTGTGCTTGAATGTACTGCCGATCATGTCTGAAACAACATCAAATGAGTCAACTTTCCCAGTTGCATAAAGCCCTAAGATACAGGCTCCGAGACATGAGCTTTCATAACTTTCCGGAACAATTACTTCTAAATCGAAGATATCGGCCATCATTTGGCGCCACACATCTGATCTTGCAAAGCCGCCAGTTGCTTGAATACGGATAACTGGTTCATCCATCACTTCAAGCAAAGCCAAAAATACGGTGTAGAGATTGTAAATGACACCTTCAAGAGCTGCACGAATCATATGCTCTTTCTTATGCGACATCGTTAACCCAAAAAATGAGCCTCGCACATCAGGATTCCATAATGGTGCACGTTCACCAGCCAAATACGGATGGAATAATAAACCTTCAGCACCCGGTCTTACACGCTCGGCAATCTTTGTTAACACTTCGTATGGATCAATGCCCAAACGTTTCGCAGTTTCCACTTCTGATGAAGCAAATTCATCGCGAATCCAGCGAAGGACCATTCCCCCATTGTTTACCGGCCCACCGATGACCCAGTGTTTTTCGGTTAACGCATAGCAGAATATCCGTCCCTTTTCGTCGGTCTGAGGGCGATCGATAACCGTCCGGATGGCACCACTCGTCCCAATCGTCACGGCCACTTCGCCTTTTCCAATCGCATTCACGCCAATATTGGAAAGCACACCATCACTTGCTCCGATGACAAAAGGAGTTTGTGGTGCAATGCCAAGTTTCTGGGCTATTTCCAGATTACAATTCGTGAAAACTTCAGTTGTCGGCACAAGCTCAGATAACTGGTCCCGTGTTACCCCTGCCACTTGCAGTGCTTCTTCATCCCAGTCCAGTTGCTTGAGGTTCATCATGCCCATCGCTGAAGCGAGCGAATGATCCACGACGTAGCGATCGAACAACTTCTTGAAAATGTATTCTTTAATCCCAATATATTTTTGGGTCTTGGCCGCGATTTCAGGACAATCATTCACAATCCAAGCCATTTTGGATAATGGCGACATGGGGTGGATCGGTGTTCCTGTGCGTTTATAGATCTCATGCCCGTTCAATTCATTTTTGATTTTACGTGTCCACGCTTCGCTCCGATTGTCCGCCCAAGTTATACATTGCGTTAGTGGTTGATTGTTTTCATCTATTGCAATGACGCTATGCATTGCACTACTAAATGAAATGAACAGTAGTTTTTCGGGTGAGATCTGGGAAAGCTTCATTATATTTGAAATCGATTTCAAAACGGCACGGAAAATTTCATCCGGGTTCTGTTCTGCCGTTGAAATGTCCGGCGTGTAAAGCGGATACCCAATATTCTCTTGTTGAATAATTTCACCTTGTTCAGTAAACAATACCGCTTTCGTACTAGTCGTACCTATATCTACACCTAACATATAATTGGTCATTTTTTTTGCTCCCTTTCTGTTGTGAGCATTTGTTGCGACATCCAAAGATCATCCACTTTTCCTTGCACATTATCGAAGTTTTGATGTAAGGCGCGGATCATAATATCTCGATCTTTTGTTTTGATCGCTTCCACATAGACTTGATGGTTGGTCAAAATCCGTTTGAAATCCTCGTATTTCTCTTCTAGACGTTTCCGCATGGATAAGAGAATCAGACTTTCCATCACCGGTTTTGTATTATTCCAGATCAACATGATATAGGAATGATTTATCGAGCGAATGATTGTTTCATGGAACACTACATCTTGGTAGGAAAATTCCTCGACGTCTTTATATTTGATAGCAATTTCCATCATTTCGGTGATTTTGCTTAGCTCTCTTACCAATTTGCTGGTATCTAATTTCACAAGGCGTTCGTAGACAAACGTCTCAATCAGTAATCGCACGTCATAAATTTCCTTAATATCTTGTTCAGTTAAACCAACCACAACCGCACCCATTCGTTCCAAGCGAATGATGTTTTCGGAAGCCAGGATTTTCAATGCTTCTCGAATTGGAGAACGACTTACTTCGAATTCGGATGCTAGTTTGTTTTCAGAAAGTACTGTACCCTTTTGAATGTTGCCTGATATGATCCGTATTCTAAGCTCGCATGCTAATCGTACGCCAGTGGAAGCACTCGCAATCCATTTTATTGGATATATATATTCATTGGATGTACTCATAACTTCCCTCCTTTTTTATCAGACGATATACTTGTATACAAGTATAATAGTACGCAATTATCGAAATGTAAACGCTTTTATAATTTTTTTTGCTCTAGGCAGTGTATTTTCGGAAACGTTTCAACTTATTAGTTCATATTGAGCTTGATACTTAAAGGGTTCCAGGGCACTTTGGGATTCCTGACTGCTGCACCTTGGTCTAAGGAATAAAGAGGGATGAGTGTTGTGACTTCATCACAACACTCATCCCTCTTTATTTAGATCATCCTGCGGCTGGTATGTGCAACTAGTGAATGGATACTTCCTGTAAATAACAATCACTGATTCTCAAATGGATTTTTCCACTCCATCAACAAAGCGTAGTTAAGTGACTCCTCATCCTCCAAATAATTGGGTATCAGACATACCGGTGTCCGTCCACATCTGAGCAAGAACGAAATCACTGGATCCCTTAACTCACCTTCCACAACTTTTTCCACATACTGTTCTAGTGTGAGGACCTTCGCATGCCAATGATATCCAGGCATTCTCCCACCACCCAACAAACGCACCAAATCATCATGAACGACTCGCTCATACATTGATTGCATCAACAGTTTGCCGAGATCGAGTTTGCGGTGGGCAGGCTTGACACAAATATCAACAATATATAAGGTCTTTCCCTTAGGATTGTGATTGCGTATATATCCATGATCCGTAATCTCTTCCCATGTATGATTGGGTTGATTAAAATTGAAATCAACCAATAATCCAGTGATCGAACCGACAATCTCTCCGTTTATCTCCACACATAATGCACCTTGTGGATAGAGTTCGACATGATTGGTCAGCTGTTCTTCATTCCACCACAACGCTGACGGAAATGGTGGTGGAAAACTTTCTCGCTGGATGGCAATCAAAGCTTGAAAGTCTTTCTTCTGATAATTTCTCACCACAGTCTTTACCGGCTTTCCTTCTTGAAAAACATACACTTCTTTTCGATACATCACACGAACTCCTTTACTATTATGAATGGGAACATACACATTTTATTTCTTTATGGACAATCAACCTCTTTCTAACACTACAATGTATTTAGTGTTTCAACGAACGGAGCCGCTAGTAGTATAAGAAATAAGAGATATAGCATTCGCTAACTCGATTTATTTAACAAATCTTCCATTGATTAAATACTATCGTATTTCGATTTATCGACATTTTTATGTTCTGTTCTTTTTATCAATATACCAATGAGTAAGATAGATAATACACCTTTTTCTATTTGCGCGTTAGTTTAAAAAAGAGGCTTTCTCCTTCTTTGAATTAATGAACCGGTTAGTCGCATAATCAATATATTTTTAATTCTTTGGCTAATGTAATGTTAAGAGTCTGTAAATTTCTTTGTTTTGAATTGCAAGGTATTTTCATAATGTTATATTTGCATTATTGGAAACCTAAAGGAAATTCAGTCCTTATTGAAGCCAGGAACAAAGCATTTGAACTTTTTAAAGAAATCAAAGACTAAACAATAGGAGATAACAATGAATCAAAATAACTTGAATGGAAAATTCAAATCACTTTTGGAGATACTTTTAGTTTCGACACGACTGGGGCTTACATCTTTTGGTGGACCAACTGCCCATTTAGGGTACTTTCATGAAGAATACGTACGAAGAAGAAAATGGATGGATGAAAAAAGTTATGCTGATTTAGTTGCTTTATCTCAGTTCTTACCTGGTCCAGCCAGTAGTCAAGTGGGAATCGGTATAGGAGTCATGCGCGCAGGAGTGTTAGGTGGAATCACATCTTTTATTGGATTTACGCTTCCTTCCGTTATTGCACTGATCCTTTTTGCCTTACTTCTAAAAGGATTCGATGTAGGAAATGCTGGATGGATACACGGATTGAAAATAGTAGCTGTAGCTGTAGTTGCACATGCCATTATGGGGATGGCAAAAAATTTGACTCCTGATTTAAAAAGAAAAGCCATTGCCCTATTTGCTCTAGTCGGTACACTTCTTTGGCAAACAGCTTTTACTCAAGTCGGAGTCATATTAATAGCTGCACTCTTAGGGTTTCTTCTGTATAAACAACATGACGCAAGTGAAGAAGTGAGTTCAAAATTCCCCATTTCAAAGAGAGTTTCAGTGATATGCCTACTCTTGTTTTTCGGATTACTATTTCTTTTACCCGTCATCAGGGAAGTAACTGGATCCTATTGGGTTGCTATGTTCGATAGTTTTTATCGATCGGGTTCCTTGGTATTTGGTGGAGGCCATGTCGTTTTGCCATTATTAGAACAAGCATTTGTGCCAACTGGATGGATAAGCGAAGAAGCATTTTTAACTGGTTATGGAGCTACACAAGCAGTACCGGGTCCTTTATTTACGTTCGCTGCCTATTTAGGTGCCATTATGAACGGTTGGCAAGGTGGTTTGGTAGCAACAGTTGCCGTATTCTTACCTGCATTCCTTCTTATTCTAGGTACATTATCTTTTTGGGATAGTTTACGAAACAATCCTAAAATTAAAGGAGCAGTAATGGGTGTAAATGCAGCAGTTGTAGGGATTTTAATCTCTGCATTTTATTTCCCAATTTGGACAAGCTCAATTTTAGAACCTCAAGATTTTGCTTTAGCAGCTATCTTGTTTAGTATGCTCGTGTTTTGGAAACTTCCACCATGGATGATTGTAGTTTCTGGTGCTTTAGGCGGTTCATTATTAACATTATTTTAATTTGTAAGGAAATCCCTTCCAATGAAGGGATTTAGTTCGTATTGCTAGTTTAATTTCATTCTGTGGAAGAGTTGATTTTTCAATTTGGATGGTGGTGTGTTCTACTTGAATGTTTTTACAGTTAACAAGTAAAAACATATGTTATTCACTTGTTAACAGTAGCTCTCGAGAATTGACATCATAAATTTTATAACTTATTTCAAACTCATGGTCTTTAGTAACCGTCACCTCACAATAGTAAGGAATCGACTTTCCATAAGCATCAAGTTCGGGAATATGAGTAAAATAAAAAAGTTCATCTGTATCCCGCATGGCAAAGGTCGATTCAGTAGAACGCCCTGAAGACGTTATTTCAATGGTGCAGTCCCCTTTAACAACATCATATTCCTTTAGAAGCATGTATTTTAGACTTGGTAGAGTAACCATTAGACATAATACACCCATTAGTAAGGCTCCAATGAACTTGCCTATATTTAGTAGCGTAAATTCTTTTTCAACATACATATAAATGAAGGTTCCAACCGCAATGAAAACCATCGAAGCCCCTAATATGAGCATTACATAATACAATTTTTCCACTTCCTAAAAATTGGTTAGACTCTTGAGACTGCCTCTTTCTCAAATATGATGAAAATCACTTATCAGTCTCCGTACCCTTTTATTTACTAGAAACATATCTTTCCCGCAATTCACTCGCTTCTTTACGATTAAGTTCCTCTTCGAATCGCTCATCAAAGCGAGCTGTCCAGGCATTCCACACTTGTATATAGACGGTATCGTCGGTTTGATCATGAATATGGATTTCGAAACATCTTGCTGGCACGACTTCTTTTACATCTTGAGAAAGTAAGTCATTAATCAATTTCTGACCTTCTTCAACCAAAAACTCATAGCCCGATTCTTCAATCATTTGATTAATTCGCGCGTCGTCCTGCTCTTCAAAGCTAGATAAGTCGCTCGATATTTCGTAGCGATAGGAAGGCATCTCTTTTGGTCTTCCTACGGATTCCTGGTCGTCTTGTCGTTTCAACACACGCTGATGAAACGGACTATAAGTTACTTCGATTGTCTCTTCAACTGGTTCATGTGTGAAAGTTCCCGCTTCAAGCTGGGCTGTACCATTAGCAGTCAGTCTGTAGATACCCTGTTCCTTTTCAATCATTCCGGACCGCTCCAACAAGATCAGCATATGCTCAATGAAGATCATTTCGACCGATAGTAGCTCACTTATTTCAACCGCCGCTTTAATGTCGAGTCGATTGAAAATCTTTAACATCATCTTCATTAACACATCCATTTGGCTTCGAATGACTGTGTTCATATGGATTTCGAGGCGTTGCATGGGAAAAGACCATTGCAGGGTGTTTAAGACTTTCAAATGCTTCTGCTTGCGAATGTTGTCCAATACCTGCTGATCCGTTTGCGATGACATGCCTTTCCCACTCCTTTCTTAAGTAATTTCTTGATGTTGTTTCAATCCACCGTGTTTCTCCACCACATTCCGAACGTTAGTAAACATGTTTCGTTGAGCTTCACCTTTTGCTTTTTGTGTGAACATCTCTACACTTCCCACGATTAGCATGAGTTCTCTTGCCCGTGACAAGGCTACGTTCAAGCGACGATAGTCTTTTAAGAATCCAATATTGCCTTCTGGATGTTCATGATTTCGTACGAAGCTTAGAATAATGACGTCCATTTCCATCCCTTGGAATTTATCCACAGACCCTGTTCGACAATGTAGATGCGGAAGATTAAGTTCTTGACTGAGCATTCGGTCGACTTTCTTCACTTGGTCACCATAGAAACTGATGATGCCTACCTTTTTCTTCGTTCCCTTACCCATACGTCCTTGCTGTATTGCTTTGGATACAGACTGATCCAAATCCAACAACAATGCGCGAATTTGCTTCAATTCAGCCGAGTTATAATAACTGCGACTATGGCGGTCCTGTTCTTCGAAGTAACCTTGTTTATGTGGCATGTCAAACCATAGAAGATGCTGGCCGCGCTTCACCAACTCACCGTCGAGAAGGTGATCACGGTCCACATCGGAATTTTTCAAGCCACACTGGAGCCCGTAATTTTTTTCCTGGTAGAACGGGTTGATGGTCTCCATGATATTTTCATGCATCCGATACTGAATGCGGAGTGTTGTTTTATTTGTATCTCTCAATGCCTTGAACAATCGTTCAAATATCGACTCTTCCAAGATTGCTTTAAGCTCGGCTTTCTCTTCCCGATTCTCCATATTTTCTAATGTTTCTTCCATTGTCTCTTGCCCAATCAATGGTGGCAGTTGATGATGATCGCCGACTAGAATAACTTTCTTCCCCTTTAACATAGGAAGCAGTAATTCAGGCGGCGTCGCTTTCGACACCTCATCAATGATGACCACGTCAAAATCCGGATAATCATTGATGAAATCTTTTCTCGCGGACCCCGCACAGGTCACGCCGATTACGTTGGCATAACGGATATACAATTTCTTGATTTCATTCAAATCATACTCAGTTGATTCTTCCAGCATGCCGGTCCACTCAAGACGAATATCATTGGATACCGCCAGTAGTTTTTCCTTGCGCTTTAAGTCGTCCAATTCCTGAGTGGTTTTCTGCTGATGAAGTTTGGATTTATTCAACTGACTCTCCACATCCTCCGCTACGATTTCTTCAATCGCCTCCAACTGCTTGTTCAAAATTAGTTGGTTTGATTGGTTGGTGGAAATTTGATGTAGGGAATTCTCCATGGTCAGTTGAAGCTGGTCGATTTCCTTTTGAAGTATTGCCACACTCCGCTCACTTTCCGCAGCTACTTGCTGCAGTTGTCTCACGTAATGCTCTTCGGTACCGAGTTGATTCAACGTTTCTTCTTTTAGCGAAAGCCTTCTTTTCATTTCATCAGAAGATTCATCGTTGCTTCCAGATGGGAATCGCTGTTTCAATTCGTTAAAAGACTTCGACAGGTTGTCTATTTCATAATCCAAGGACTTTAGCTGCTCTCCTAGTGTCAATTTAGCCGTTTCCAATTGATTGATGTGTTGGCTCCCGAGCAGATCCGTCTTCGATTTAATTGCATCAAATGTTTCAATAGCCTCTTGTCTTAATTGAGCAAGCCGCGGGTCTGAGCCACCCTTGCTAGACCCCCTGGACGTTCGTATAACGACCATTTCTTCGAAGTACCTCGCAAGCTTTTGACGATTTTGTTGACTCATCGGTACTTGAAATTGTTTCGTTTCGCGTGTAAAAATACGTAACGCATTTAGGATTTTTTCAACCTGTTGGTCAGATATGCTGGCATTCTCAAGGAGAGAACGCGACTTGATCTTTTGATGGAGCATTTTCATATTGTATTGATGGTGATTCAATTTCTCTTCGACGTATTTAATCGCATTATTCAGTTTGCCACTCACGTCATCCTCGAATTGTTTTGTGACCGGATGACTTTTGTATGCTGCATGAACCCGATCCAGTTGATTAACCAGTTGGACAATGTCCTGAGATACGAACAAATTCATGTCTCTGATCAACACTTTGTAGTTTTCAATTTTAGTCACCGTTTTTAGCTGGACTTTAAGCGTTGTTAACGAAGTCTTTCGGGACGCGCCTTCCTCCAATTTTTGAGCAGTTTCTGTACGGTCCTGCTGATGACTACGCAATGACTGTTCCAGTTGTGCCAAAAGAATATGGTCCTGAAGTAGCTTGATGTCGCCGACAAGTTGATTTTGTATTCTCGAAAACTCCCCAGTTCCCGAAAAACGTTCAACTTGATCAGTGGCCAAGATCAGTGATTCCTGTTCTTTCACCAATCGTTCTTGGAGGTTTGGCAGTTGAGATGCATATTCGTTACGCTCCGTTATCCATTCCACTGACTGATCTTGCGTTACTTTCAGCTGTCTTTCAAACTCCTGTTTTTGCTCTTGAGCTTGGCTTTTTCGCTTCAATTTTTCTTGCAGTTCGACTAAATCATCGGCCAATTGTTCTAGCGTCGCCTCGCAATCTTCGATGTTGGTTCGAATCTTGCCTTCATCTTTTTCAAACGCATTCACATGATCGCCGATCGACGTTACCGTCTGCTGTTTCCAGTACAACGCCACTTGATCCTCTACGAACTTCTGGCCTTCCTCTTCAATGCTCTCCGGTCGCCCAATTCGCAAAATCCGAATTTCTTTGTCGGTCATTAGTTTGCCAAGTGCATTATCTACGGCTAAGTTGGACTGTGACGCAACCAGCGTCTTCAATCCTTGTTTTGCATTTTGATAACAGATTTCAGTAATCACCGTGGTTTTTCCAGTGCCCGGTGGTCCTTGAATGACATACAGATCATTTGCAGCCATTGCACCATTGACTGCCTCCTGCTGAAAGCTATTCAATGGTTGCTTATAGGTCATATCAGGAACCTTGCCATTGGTGACTCTCGGTCGCTCCTCAAATAGCAGCTTATCTAAATTCGGATTGGCAGATAGTCCATTTTCCAGTCGACGAAAACCATCTTTCAATCTTCTGACCAGGGACAACTCGCCCATATTGCTTAAGGATAATTTCCCTCTTGCAGCTGGTTGCCAGATGCCTTTTCTCGCTTTTTCACTCAGAGATGAATCTAAATCTATATCCATGCTCCGCTTGCCTTTATTGATTTTCGACACTTTTCCGAGCACTTGACCAGCTTCAACCAATTTTGCACTCGCAGAACGATAATTCCTGTCAATTCCATTCGGCATGTCCCGTACTTCTAGCGTTAGCTGGCTAAAATCTTTATTTAAGCGTGCTGATTGAAAGGGTAACTCCAGCTCAGCAACATCCGCATTTTTCTCCATGATCTGAAGATACGCATTCCAGCTGCTAATTCGTTTGCGTACATAATCGGATCGTTCCGAGGCAATCGGCAAACCTTTCAAAATGGTGTATAAGTCCAATATCTTATCCGTTGGCACACTGCCATTCATCACCAATTCCATTTTCGTGGAATATTGACGATTGGAGCCGAGTGTCAGACTCTTCTTCTTCGTGACAAAAAAGTTATTTACTTGTAAGCTCTTGCCTGTCCATGTACACTCCATCACGGCCGTGCCCCCGCCTAGCACCTCGGACACTTTTTTATTTCTGGTTGGATCTACATACAAGGAGACGCGAATCTCCTCATATTTCCCGTTTGGCTGTTTCTCAATATGTACATAGAAAGATTTCTGCAGATGTAAAAATGCTCGCGATCCCTTTGCCCATTTGAAAAAGTCTCGCTCCACTTTATCCGTAACCGACAACTCACAACGAATCACAGGCTCACTTGCTGTTAAAGCTGTCACATCACTAGCCCCCTTCAATTCCCGTTCGTTTAAATTCATCTATAGTAAGTAATTATAACTTATTAATTCGTTTCACTTTTCTCACGATACATAATTCAACCGCATTATTCAAATCAGTTCTTCATGATAAGCGATAAACCCCTTTCCCTACAACCTCTTAGGGGAAAGACAGAATCATCACTTTTTGACAATGAAAAATGCGGCTGAAAATCCACATTCAGCCGCACTTCTAAATTATTATTCAGGACATTTCCTATTTACGTATCACACCATGAGGTAAAATCGCGTGAACACCTTTTACTCCATTTACCACTTGAGTTACTCGTAAATCAACAGCAACACTAGCTAGTGCAGTCGCTTCCACTTTTTCAATTCCATAAAACTGTTGCATCAAGATCACCATTTCATTTAGAGCCACAGCAGCAGCTTCATTTAAATCTTCATTAAACCCAAAAGTAATCCATCCTGCTGGGGTATTAGCTATCGGGTTATCGAGATGCATATCTTCTCTAATACTTAATGTTAGATCCACTACATCCATCGGACACTCAATTGCCGTACCGGAACTCTCTCCGTCTCCTTGCAGGGCATGCCCATCCCCGACGGAGAATAATGCCCCCTCTACTGCTATAGGCAAAAACAAGCTGCTTCCTCTAACCAATTCTTTACAATCAATATTCCCTCCACAGTACCGGGGTGGCGATGTAGAATGTGTACCCGCTTCCACTGGTGCCACACCCATCAAGCCCAAAAATGGGGATAGACCTACATAAAATGTTTGATTTCCAATGACTGCGCTACCCGACATCGTCGTTGCATCCAATTCCCAATCGACCTCAAGTTTCTCTGTATCGACTATTCCCAGCTTTTCGTTTTGCCAGTTTAGATGGCCACCTGCCCAATTTCGACCATACCATCCAGGAACCAAATCATTTACTCTTACTTCTAATACCATCCCAGGCTTTGCGTTTCTTATGGCAATTGGTCCAAGTATCGGGTGTCCAGGCTTTTTCTCGTTCTCTCTTGATTCAAAAACCTTTCTTTTCTCCTGCTTAGAGGCAGAATAGCCCCATTGAATATCCAATGTTTTCAATTGAATCGTATCGCCAGAATCAATCGTAATGATCGGTTCATAGTCCTTATTGAAGGACCCATGTAAGTTCGCTGTTTCAAGTTGTAATTTATGTATCATGTATATCGCTCCTTTACAGATGAGTAGCTGACTTATCACTACGCAAATTCAATCTCCATTCTAACATTTTAACTATTTTGAATATACATGCCTTACTACTTATTGACATAAAAAAACAATCCAGAAACCGGATGATTTCTGGATTGTTCTAGTTTTCTATCAATTATAGGTAACCTCTACGATTATTGAGCGCGTGCAAATCCAAAGCCTGATGCGTAATCGTCACCAGTTGTTGCACCGATTCCCCCTTTGATATCAACGCTTTTCGCACGACTTTGAAGATTTGTACGCAATTGCGTGTGTGACCAAGATGGATTTTGAGCCCATAGTTTAGCTGCTAAACCAGCAACATGTGGCGTTGCCATCGATGTACCACTGATTGTGTTGTATCCACCGTTGTTCCAAGTCGAGTAAATCGCGGCACCTGGAGCTGAGATTTCAATATCACCTTGTTGGATTACGTAGTCACCGTCCGTTGAAGCATAACCACGGGAAGAAAAGTCTGCTACGCGGTATGTACCGTTTTGCTGAACATTTTCAAGGGCTGCAACTGCAACTGTATTGACAAGTGCTCCTGGATAACCGATTGATCCTTGGCTTGGCCCTGAGTTCCCGGCAGCTGCCACAATTAGTACGCCTTTACCATAAGCATAGTTGACCGCACTTGAAATAAGGCTGTCATTTCCTGCAGAGCCAAGAGACATATTGATGACAGTCTTTGTGCCAGTTGCAGTTGCTTGGTCGGCCGCATGACGAATGGCAGCCGCGATATCGTCCGAATACCCTGAGCCATTATCACCCAACACTTTGTACGCCCAAAGATCAGCGTCCGGAGCTACTCCGTAAATTCCTGCTTTATCACTTCCTCCGTCCGCCAATGCACTACCGGCAACGTGTGTACCATGTCCGTTTGCATCATTGCAACTGCCATTGATTACTGTCGTGGCACCTGTAAAGTTTTTGCATTGTTCAACCGTGTTTGCCAAGTCATAGTGGGCTACGTTTACACCCGTGTCCAGGACGGCAATATTGATGCCCGCTCCACCGGTAGTAGTCGTTAAACTACTATTATTGTAGATTGCTTTAATGCCCCAAGGAACTTGCTGGGTTGGATATGCTGCAGCCGTCACTTGGCTTGCGTTTGCTCGGACATCTGTATCGAGCGTGACTGCCTGTACTTTCGTGACCGTCACATTTTTACTCTTTTGAAGTAAGGTGAATTGTTTCTCGGTCATCTCAGTAGAGAAACCATTCTCCGTCAATTCCCAACGTGCTTTGTGTTCCTTTTTAAGTGAAGCTTTTGTAGATGGATTAGCCGCTTCCACATACACACGGAATTTCTCGACATCGATTTCTTTCTCCAGTGCCGCACTTACGCCCATGGAAGGAATGATTAAACTTGCAGTTAACAATGCACCCATTAAGACTTTTTTCGATTTTTTCATTCTGTTAGCTCCTTTTGTTTTTGAATTTTGTTGCTAACTCAAAACTAGCATACAAAAAGAGATTTGTTTATTGGGAAAATTTCAATAATTAAGTATAATAAAAGGAAAATAAAGTTAGAAGGTGATAACGTGCAAATCGGCTCATTAATCAAATACCATCGTACAAAGATGAAATTAACACAGAGTCAACTTGCAAATGGAATATGTTCGGTCCCACATCTTAGCAAAATTGAAAATAACAGCAAGGAAGCAAACGTGGAAACGATTCGGCTTTTACTAGGCAGGCTTGAGGTGACTGTACAGGACGTCGAAGAAAGCGAACAAAATATACATATTTTATTGAAGCAATTACTGAAAAACATTCACTATTTGGAAGTAGAAAACGCGAAGATCACTTACCGTGAGTTAGACATGTACAAAGAAATCATTGCTTTTACCAAACACATTTATTTATACGAGCTATATAAATTAAGATATCACCTATTTAATAATGACCTACCCACTGCAGAATACCAGATTAAATGGCTGCAATCACAAAGGCAAAATTTTTCCCAACATGAACGATATTTACTTTCCTATTTTAGTGCGATAGCTTTATTGATGAGGGGGAAATATGGTGAAGCGAACGAACAGCTTTCTGCCATTATTTTAGAAAATGCAGAGAGTAATTTGTTTGAGGGAGAAATCTATTATCATCTGGCATTAGTCAAAGGGCATATGAAACACCCCGAACATGCCATATACTTTGGTAAAAAAGCAATCCAACTTTTACAGGAGCAGTTTAATTACAAAAGAATTCTACATGTTCAAATGTCACTGGCGATTAATTATTCGCAGTCCAAGATTTATGATGAAGCGTTTGTGTACTACGAGCACTTAATCAGAAACAGCATATTGCTTCATCAGACAGATTTACTACCTCAGATTTATCACAATATGGGGGATCTCAGACACAAAATGGGTGACTATGCCATGGCTTTGGATTATTTCAAAAAAAGTTCATTGACCATGCAAAAGAACACGGAGCACTACCTACTGTGTCTCTATAACATTGCGATTACAGAGTTTAGGTTAGAAAAGTGGAATGATAGTAACGCAAGTTTTGCCCTACTCAATCAGGAATCGATTAAAATCAAGGTTCCCCATTATCAGCTCTACTCATCTTTTTATTTAATGCTACTAAATGATAATAAACAGAAGGCTATGCACTTTTTGGAAGATCGAGTGGTTCCCTATACCCGAAAAACGGATAAACAAAGAGATTTTCATCATCACTTTTCCAAAATGCTCACGGACTTTTATGTAAATGAAGGAAAATACGAACAAGCAGTTAAATTCATCTTATAAGGAGTGTTTTGTATGAAAAAAACCGTTTTATTAGCTATAATCATCAGTTTCTCGAGCTTGGCAAGTGTGAATTTTGAAAGTGAGAAAATCAACTTAGTTGTGGTAAATTATGAATTGCCCCAGGATACTGTGCCAATTCATCCTCCAGTTTGAGTCTACTTATAATTAATTGACGAACAAAATAGAAATGGCCCATCTGAGTTCGCACTCAACGATGGGCTATTTCTTTTCTGGTGATTCTATAAGTCTTTTTAACAGCTTGTCATGAAGTTTTGATAAAACCAACAACGCCAATAGTGAACCCACAAAAGCTAAAAACATATCCCATTGTGCATCCCACTTATCGCCTTGCATCCCTAAAAAGTCTTCAGACACTTTCCCCTTTGTCGGAAATTTTGTGCTCAACCATTCGATGATTTCGTACAATGCAGCAATAGCTAACATGATGCTCGTTGTGATCCCAAACAACCAAGCACCCTTCGATAATGGTGTTTTCCGCAACAATATTTCTCTTACCACAATCGCAAATAACCCTTTCAGGAAATGTCCCAATCGATCATAATGATTGCGACTTAAATCAAACTCATCCTTCAGCCAATTAAACAAAGGCACCTCTGAATAGGAGTAGTGTCCCCCAATAAACGTCAAGATTGAGATAATGGCAATTACAGTGTAGGAAAGAGTGGTGAGACGGAACTTATTGTAAGTGATGATTGCAACAACCAATACAACGCCCGCCGGAAGAACCTCCACTACCCAAATCCAATACTGTGTTGGCTGAATAACGGACCAAATAAAAAAGATCGCCACAACTAGGAGCAAATAGCGATCCGACTTTCTACTTTTGCTAATAACCACTACTTCCCCTCCTTCTACCTAACAGTATCTGACATATCAACTATGCATATACAATGGATTTCTACATAAAGGATGCTTTTAACGGATGTTATTGGAGAGTTATTCAATCGTTTTGTCGATTATATTTTGATATAAAGGGAACTTTAAATAGTAGATGGAGGTGCCCTATGGATATACAGTTTTATTTCATGTTCACATTGGGCTATATCAGTCTTTTCATTTGGGGGCTTAGTGGCTTAAATAGTAGCCGTTTTTTAACATGGTCAAGTTTCATTTTTGCCATTTTGGGGGCTCTTATTTTTGATAACGCAGTCCTAGGCTTTGGCAAATGGATTGGTGAAGGAACTGTTCTCGAATCACTTAACGCACTTCGCTACTGGAGCCATGCTTTCTTCACTCCTTTACTTGTCTTGTTTTCGCTAGGCGTCCTGCGCGAAAGCGGCATCGCATGGACCGACAAAAAATGGCTAACCTTGTCAGCTATCATCTACACGATTGGATTGATTGGCATTGAGATTTGGCTTGAAACATCACGACTTCAGTTGAAACCCAAGACAGAGTTTGGGGTCTTGCGTTATGTATCCACTGAATCAGCGTCTGGACCGCCCATCATGATCTTGCTGGTCACCATCGTGCTACTTGTAGCAGGTATAGTGTTATGGAAACAGACAAAATGGCCATGGTTTTTTATTGGAGCTGCAGTCATGACGATCGGTAGTATGGTACCCCTAAACATTAATAGTGCCGCAGTGACAAATGCTTTTGAACTGTTTCTACTATGGGCGCTCGTTTGGACAAAACACAGACTTACCCTTTACCCTATATAAGCAATCTGGGTTGAATTTCAGGAAGAATAAAATCCACGAAAAAAATAGAGCACCTTCTCCAGCTCGTTGCTGAAGGTGCTCTATTTTGCACGGTTATGAAGATCACTGACAAGATGGATACAGTTGCATAGTTCTTTTGCTATTTAGAATCTTCTTCTGTTGCAATTAAATTGACAAAATAACTTTGAACTTGTGCTTCCATTTGATCAACTCCTATTAAGACTTCTTGTAGGAGAACCCATTTTCTAATTTCCTTTGGTACTACTATTGGATTGATTATTTCTTATAAAGTTCTTTATAGGCAATTACTTGTAACGCCAACATTTCCTCATCTGTCAGTTTCTCATCAAGAATCTGCAATACCTCTTCTTTAGATGCAGTTCCATTTTGAACTTGTGATTGAAGTTCCTGGAGTTTGTTTATGCCTACCTTTTTAACTAGTACTCGTGTGGCTTCTCCTTTTGTAGTAAATGGCAAGGTACTTTCATCTGCAGACTCTGCCTGTTTTACCATTTCCGCTAATTCCGGATCATTTTCTATATAGGCTTTCACTTCATTTATTTGTCCACTATCCTCAAGTTCAGTTGTATACGAATCGACTAACTTATCCGAAGCAACATTGGTTCCGAAATAATAAATACCATAACCAACAATTCCTAAAATCAGAATCACGACGATTAGTTTCTTCATTTTCTCACTCCTTCACTGTAGTTGCATTCTAATATAGACGTCTGTGCGTGGGAAATGTAACAGATTTTATTAAATCTTTCAGTAACAACTTTTCCCAGTAAAGTCTATCAACTCACTAATGTAAATAGAAGGTACATCCCTGTCCCCCACATTATGAGTGCCGATCCTTTATTTAATATTGCCAGAAACCCATTTGCGTTTGATAATCTTCCAACCTGCCTACCAACGAATGCAAGAGCAAAGAACCAGATCCAAGATGTTACGACACAAGCAACAGCAAACCCAATTTTTCCAATACCAGAGTACGACAATGAACTTGTGCCAATCACGCCGATCGTATCCATAATGGCATGAGGATTTAATAACGAGACCGAAGCAGCAAAAGCAATTTGCTTTCTCGGTGCAAGTGCTTTTGCATCGATTGAATTTATCTGAGGCTTACTTTTCCAAGTCACATAGCCCATATACATTAAAAATAAGATGCCAATTGTTAATAGAAGTACCTTGATCCAGTAAATGCCTAAAACCAAAACTGATACACCTAGTACAGCTAATGAAATCAGGAGAGTATCACAAAGAGCCGCTGTAAGGATTACCGGTAAACTTCTACTGAATTTCGGGTGAATAGCACCTTGATTAAACACAAAAACATTCTGAACGCCTAATGGAAGAATGAGTCCGAAAGCTAAAATAACACCATGAAGTACAGCACTTATCACAGAATATCTAAATCCCTTCTTAATAACTATATTATTTCGTCTATTATCATACTAAGTTTGCATTAGAAAACCACCAAGTCCATCAATTATTAGACGGAAATTTACTAATGCAACACCTTGACCATATAAGTATATACTGATATGTTTATTTCAAATCAACCATGTAGGTGGAGGTGACACGCTTTATGCTAGCGAAAACGACGCTCGATTTGGATCAGGCGAGTATTATTTTAAAATTAATGGGTGATAAAACCCGATTGACGATGTTAAAGTTACTGCAGAAAAGTCAATATTGCGTATGTGAATTTGTAGCGCTATTTAATATTAGCCAATCTGCAATCAGTCAACATTTACGAAAACTGAAGGATGTAGGTTTAGTGAATGAGAATCGTCAAGGTCAATGGATATTTTATTCGTTGAATACAAACCATGATTCGTATGAGTTTGTTGTACGTCTTCTTGATTTCATTCCCGATCAAGATTATCGAATGAAGGAATTGGAACAGCAAGGGTTACGTATTACTTGCGAATAATGGAGGGCTTATCGTGTTATCAGTTGTTTTAGCATCAGTGATTTTTCTTGTGACCTTACTTTTTGTTATATGGCAACCTAAAAACCTATCAATTGGTTGGTCTGCTTGTGGAGGGGCACTACTTGCATTACTTGCAGGAGTTGTTGATTTTCAAGACGTTATCGATGTTACAGGAATCGTTTGGAACGCTACCTTAGCATTCATCGCTATTATTATTATTTCACTTATTTTAGACGAAATTGGATTTTTTGAGTGGTCGGCTTTACATATGGCTAGAGCCGCAAAAGGCAATGGTCTCCGAATGTTTGTGTACGTCAGCATTTTAGGTGCATTCGTGGCAGCATTATTCGCCAATGACGGTGCCGCGTTGATCCTTACGCCGATTGTCCTGGCAATGGTACGAAATTTGAAATTTGAAGAAAAGATGGTTTTTCCTTTCATCATGGCCAGTGGATTTATCGCAGATACAACTTCTTTGCCGCTAGTTGTCAGTAACCTCGTGAACATTGTGTCTGCAGACTTTTTCGGTATTGGCTTTGTGGAATACGCCTCTAGAATGATTGTGCCGAACTTATTTTCACTTGTTGCCAGTATTTTAGTGTTGTTTTTATTCTTCCGTAAAAGTATCCCTAGAAATTATAATATGGCCGACCTTAAACAACCTCGTGAAGCCATTAAAGACGAGAAAATGTTCCGCTTATCTTGGTTTGTACTAGCCCTATTATTAATCGGGTATTTCTCAAGTGAATTCTTGGGGCTTCCGGTGTCGATTGTGGCAGGAATTATCGCTGTTTTCTTCTTAATGATGGCGCAAAAAAGTTCTGCCGTTCACACAACTCGCGTAGTAAAAGGAGCACCTTGGTCGATTGTGTTCTTCTCACTTGGTATGTACGTTGTCGTATACGGTTTACGCAATGTTGGACTGACAAGTGTGTTGGCTGATTTGATTCAAGTGGCAGCGAATCAAGGGTTATTCGTGGGTACGATCGCAATGGGATTCATTGCAGCCATTTTGTCATCGGTGATGAACAATATGCCGACAGTAATGATTAACGCACTGGCCATTGCAGATACGAGTACGACAGGAACGCTTCGCGAAGCCTTAATTTATGCAAATATCATCGGCTCTGACTTAGGTCCGAAGATTACGCCAATTGGTTCACTTGCGACGCTACTTTGGCTTCATGTGTTATCTCAAAAAGGCGTAAAAATCCCGTGGGGGACCTACTTTAAAGTAGGGATCATTCTCACGGTCCCAACCCTATTATTTACACTAATCGGTCTTTATTTATGGTTATTGATCATCTAATCCAGGAGGTTTTTCTCATGACTAAAAAAACGTTATATTTCCTATGTACAGGTAATTCTTGTCGAAGCCAAATGGCTGAAGGATGGGGTAAAAAGTATTTAAGTGACGAGTGGCAAGCCTTAAGCGCTGGAATTGAAGCACATGGATTGAACCCCTATGCTGTAAAAGCGATGAATGAAGTTGGCATCGATATTTCAAGTCAAACTTCAGATATCATTGATCCACAAATCCTGAACAACGCAGAATTTGTTGTGACATTATGTGGAGATGCGGCTGATAAATGCCCGATGACACCTTCACATGTAAAACGAGAACACTGGGGATTCGAAGACCCTGCAAAAGCTGTAGGGTCAGACGAAGAAAAATGGGGTATGTTCCAACGTGTTCGTGATGAAATTGGAGACAGAATTAAGCGTTTTGCTGAAACTGGTGAGTAAGTTTAAGGAAAGAATGAAGTTTCGCGACTTTACTTTCATAAAATAAACAAGAACAGCCCTTCCTCAACGGAAGGGCTGTTCTTGTTTATTCTACAATCATGGCCGCCACAATTTCATGAATGGGCACACGGTGTTTGCCAAACGGATCTTCGTAGATTACATACTGTGTGCTGACTTCTTGGATTACGCCTCTATGGTAATGCAACTGACCGTCTAGCCAAGTGGTAATACGTGTTTCTAGTCTGCTCGATAAAGCACGTGCCACTTCTTCTTGTAATGTTTGCAGGTCAAATTCATCTAATTCAGGTCGTTTTACTTTATCGGCATCTTCTTGCCATTTTCGAAGTTCCTTTACATGCTCCGGCAACATCATCGCTGTCCATTTTATTTTCCCACGATCACGAATATTTCCATCAACGGTTACATCACGATTAAACGCCAATTAAATCACCCAACTTTCTTTTCGTTCGACTGGGATTAATGCTAAGACATTGTTTACTTTAAAAGTTCGTTTGGTCTTGCGAAGAAAACAGTACGCTTGAAAAGAATCACCATAAAGCTTCAGTACTTTAATGCGTCTTTTTGTGATTTCGCCGCTATTTGAGATGTACATCACTTCTACAATCTGACCGTAATGCATGGACTTAGAAAGACTTTCTTTCACAATAACCCCTCCAAATAGAACATTTGTTCTTATCATATGCGAACAAATGTTTTTTATCAATGGTAAATAGCAGCATGGAGGGATAATTTTTCTGCATGTTTTATACTTCAAAAGAAACTAACGGAATCAATTGCATTTTTCGTACATTCAGAAAAGTTCTTGTGCTACCTCTGTAAATATGCGTAAAATAGAAATATTGATTGTGTTTTCAGCACTCGATCAGCTGGTAGGTACAACCATTGAAGGTACTCTTGGTGCCTTTTGTGTGCAGACATCTAGAACATTCATCAAACAAAAAACAAATGGTTAGGAGTAATTTTATGGACTTGATTATCATCTTATTGGCACTTGGACTCTTAATGTTTACCGCTTACCGCGGTTATTCCGTTATTTTATTTGCTCCTATAAGTGCACTATTAGCCGTTCTCTTAATTGATCCCGCTAATATAATGCCCTTCTTTTCCGGTATATTCATGGAAAAAATGGTTGGGTTTATCAAAAACTATTTCGCCATCTTTTTATTAGGCGCTATCTTCGGGAAAATTATTGAAATATCTGGGATCGCTGAGTCAATTGCAAAAACAATTGTCCGCCTGATTGGTGCAAAACAGGTAATGTTGACAGTCATTATACTGGGTGCAATTTTAACTTATAGTGGAGTCAGTTTGTTTGTAGCAGTTTTCGCAATCTATCCTTTTGCAGTTCAATTGTTCAAGCAAGCAGACATCCCAAAAAGACTTATGCCGGCTACCATCGGTCTCGGAGCATTTACCTTCACCATGGATGCCCTGCCCGGAACACCGCAAATTCAAAACGTTATTCCTATACCTTACTTTGATACTGACATTTATGCGGCACCTGTACTTGGAACAATCGGGGCAGTTCTTGTCTTATTCATTGGTTTATCCTATCTAGAGTTCAGAAAGAGACAAGCAAAAAATAAAGGTGAAGGTTATTATGGATTTGAAGCGGATAAAGCTGCTGCTCTAGAAAAGGAAACAGTCAGCGACAATGAACCAGGTTCTACTCTAAATTCACACGAATCTGTTTTCAAACAGATTTTAGCTTTTGTTCCTCTTATTCTCGTAGCAGTCATGAATAAATATTTAACTACTGCCATACCGAAATGGTATCCAAATGGATTCGATTTTGCTTCCATGGGCTTAGATAAATATTCTGTTGATGTAGCGGCAAATGCTGCAATCTGGGCAGTTGAAATTGCATTAGTTGTTGGGATTGTCGCAGCCATTGCATTTAACTGGAAACGAGTCATGAAAAACTTGAAAGCTGGCCTGAACGCCAGTATTGCAGGTTCACTACTTGCTGTGATGAACACAGCATCTGAATTTGGATTCGGTGGAATCATTGCTGCTCTTCCAGGGTTTGCGGTAATCAGCAACGGAATATCAGGAACGTTTACAAATCCCCTTGTCAACGGTGCAGTTACCACTAGTACACTTGCGGGTATAACCGGATCTGCATCTGGAGGTATGGGAATCGCTTTAAGTGCGATGGGTGATAAATTTAACGAGGCAATTGCTTTAGCCAATATTTCACCTGAAGTTATGCACCGTGTTGTTGCCATGGCATCAGGTGGTATGGATACACTTCCTCATAATGGAGCTGTTATCACCTTGCTTGCTGTAACAGGGTTAACTCATAAACAATCATATGGTGACATATTCATGATCACGATCATTAAAACGTTAGTTGTTTTTGTGGTCATAGCTCTCTACACATGGTTTGGAATAGTTTAATAGAAAACATCCAATTCGATGCGTTTCGCTAGTGACCAGTAAAAAAGGTGAACCTTTCTGTCAGAATCTGACGGAAAGGTTCACCTTTTCATTTCGTCTATGATTGAGCTGTATAACCGCATTCGTATATCATTAATTCTTTCCCACAGATCAAACAATCCATCACGATGAATCATCTCAACGTACGATTTAAGAAGGCTTTCGTTCGGTCGAACTGGGGATTCGTAAACAACACACTCGGATGACCCGTTTCGATAATCTCTCCATTGTCCATGAAGATCGCACGATTTGCTACTTCTTTAGCAAACTCCATTTCATGCGTCACCACAATCATCGTCATATGTTCTTCGGCAAGATTCTTCATTACTTGCAGTACTTCACCGGTTAATTCAGGGTCCAGTGCGGATGTAGGTTCATCAAACAGGAGAATTTCCGGATCCATCATGAGAGCTCTTGCAATGGCAACTCTTTGTTTCTGTCCTCCTGAAAGCTGGGAAGGGTATGCCTTCGCCCGATCAGAGAGCCCCACTTTTTCAAGGAGTTCCGTGCTGCGTCGTTGAATCACCGAGAATGGCTCCTTTTTCAACAACTTCGGAGCAATTTCAAGATTCTCCTGAACGGTGAGATGCGGGAAGAGATTGAAATGTTGAAAGACCATCCCCATTTTGGAAGTGATGAGATTAATCTCCTTGGGTTTCGAGTAAATCCCGCTTTCGACCAGTTTATGTCCAGCCACAGAAATGGACCCGTCATTTATTTCTTCAAGATAGACCAGACTGCGGAGCATCGTGCTTTTGCCTGATCCAGATGGACCAACCACTGCAACCACATCGTTTTTATTGACATCAAAAGTAATCTGTTTCAATACTTCAAGCTCACCAAATGATTTTTTGAGGTTAGATACTTCAATGATTGCCATATTCAACACTCCTTTTTAGACAAATTTAAATCGTCGTTCCAGCCATTTAAAGAACATAGTCAATACCAGTGTTATTGCCAAATAAATCATTCCGGCGAAGAAAAAAGGCACGACCGTAAAATCGCGGTTTACCGCAGTCTGCGCAAAGTGCAACAACTCCGGGACGGCAACCGCATAGAGCAATGCAGTATCCTTCACCAGTGTCACGGACTCGTTGGAAATGGCGGGAAGTGCGATCCTGAACATTTGCGGTAAAATGATTCGAGTCGTGGTCTGCCATTTATTGAGACCGAGCACATGAGAGGCTTCATACTGACCTTTATCAATAGCCAGCAGACCTCCACGGAAAATCTCGGCAAAATAGGCGGCATAATTCAAGATGAATCCAAGACAAGCGGCCACAAAGCGGTCAAGAACCAAGTATTCCCCAACTACAGGAAGTAGAGGTAACCCAAAACAGATAAAGAGTAATTGGAGCAAAAGTGGTGTTCCACGCATCAGGTAGATATAGGTCTGGGCTAGCCAAGATACAATCTTATTATTGCTTTTTACACCAAGAGTCAGGATGAATCCCAATGGTATCGACGACACAATGGCGATCAAAAACAACAGGATGGTGACTTTCGCCCCTTCCAGCATAGGCATAATCATGTTGATGAACTCTGTAGACATGTAAGGATTCCTCCAAAAACAAAACAGTATTTCCTCCAGAGGAAACACTGTTTGCAATTTATTAGTTCGTTCTTTTTACTTTAATACTTTATCTCCATCAAACCATTTCTCTGAAATTTCAGCGGCAGTGCCATCTTCATTCATTTCATCAAGTGCTTTTTGAAGCTCTTCCAGTAATTCTTCATTCCCTTTTTTCACGCCCACTCCATATTCTTCCGGTGCCAAAGATTCCTCGAGTAACTTAAAGGTATCTTTCTCTTTGGTCATGTAATAGTTAATGACCACTTCATCTATCACAACCGCATCCACACGGCCAATTTTCAAGTCAGTAAGAGCCATGACATTATCTGAAAACTCCGTAACTGTTTTGATTTCAGAGTTGATCGGGTTGGCACTCAAGGCCTCAGCCGCTGAAGAAAGAGACTGTAAACCCACTGTTTTACCGACTAAATCGTCAAGTTTCACTAGGTCCGAATCTGCCAAAGTCACGACCACCTGCGCATTTTCCAAATACGGTTTCGTAAATAATACCTTTTCTTTGCGCTCATCCGTGATTGTATATCCATTCCAAATGAGATCAATTCGATTACTGCTCAGCTCGGTTTCTTTTGTTTTCCAATCGATTGGTTGGAACGTCACTTTTTTCCCCATCTTTTCCGCTGCAGCTGTGGCTAAGTCTATATCAAAACCAACAATTTCATTATGTTCATCCCGGAAACCCATAGGTGCAAATTTATCGTCGATCCCAATTACTAGTGTGTCGCTGCTATCTTTCCCACCTGACTCGTTGCATCCTGCAAGGACCAAGAAGACTGTTAATATCGCCAGAATAATCATTATTGAACGTTTCATATTGAAAAACCACCTTTATTTGTTTGACTACTAGTTATTTACTTTACTGTGCTAAAGTACTAGTGTGGTGAAATATCGTAAAACAAAGGTAACATACAATAAAAATAGTTGTCAATAGATTTTTCTTGCGCACTAGCACACTAAAGTGTTTTCACCAGATTCAAGGGCATAAATCCAAAAAACATAATAGTTGATTTCATTCACCATTCTTTTCACTCAACGTTCAGTTGTGGTCAAAACTCCGAATCCACTTCGCATTTCCAGAATGACTGTATATCTTTCCATTTCAAACAAATAGTATAGGTATCGCATATCAAAAGGAGGTGCCCACATGGAAGCAAAACGTGCACAAGAAATCTCTTCCACAAAAAGCATGGTAAGTGTCTCCCATAAAGGAAAGGCCGTTTATATTGAACATATCGATCAGACCAAAGGACTGGCAACCATACATCCCCTCGACAATCCAGATACCAAACAAAGCGTTTCCGTAACAGAATTAGACGAATAATTGTATCGTTGCAGGAAGTTAGTTATGGGAAATAGGACGATTTATATAAGAAGCCACCTTCCATCAGCTCTTGGGTTGGAGGTGGCTTGTTGTCTTATGCTTGCGTCAACTGTTCGATATCCAACTTCTTCATACTGAGCATGGCTTTTGTCACTCGTTGAACTTTCTCCGCGTCAGAATCCTGCATTAATCGACCTAACGCGGTAGGTACTACCTGCCATGACAGACCATACTTGTCCTCCAGCCACCCACACTGCCCTGGCTTCCCTCCTTCGGAAAGTTGATTCCAATAGTGGTCGACCTCTTCTTGCGTTTCGCATGCGATACTAAGGGAAACAGCAGGAGTAAACGTAAAATGAGGACCTCCATTGATTGCCATGAAGTTCTGACCATTCAGTACAAACGATATCGTCATCACTTTTCCTAGCTCACCCATGCCGCCCTCCGTGTATCTCGCTACGTTCTTCACTTCAGCCTCTTTGAAAACAGAGACATAAAAATTCACCGCTTCCTCAGCCTTATCATCAAACCATAAATTCGGTACAATTTTTTGCATATAAATTCCTACCTCCTTCAAATTTCCTCTTACCATCATGTTCGACCCAGCCATTTAATTTTCCTTTATTCTTCGTACATTAACGAAAATTTGCTCTATAATTCTTTCAATTAAATGCACGTATTTTTAGGCATGAAAAAAGGAGCACCAATCTGCTCCTGTTTCACTCATTCTTTTTCTTCGTCTTCTACATCCACATTATCTTTATTTTCATCATCTAGTTCATCTTTTTGTTCACCATCACTGATCCCGTTATCCTGATCTTCACCATCGCCACAACCAGCTACACCACCAAAGATTAATCCTCCAACCATACCACTAGCTAATAATTTCTTTTTCCAGTCCATAGTTATTCTCCTCCTTGATCGTATTTATCGTTCTTATTAAAATTTACCCCAAAAAAAGTTGAATAAACACTACGATGAACTTCTCGTCGTTTTAAAGGAAAACCACCTAGGACTATTTTTAAGTATTGTGCACATTTCTTATGGAATTACTCCTATATAAAGGAGTTTTTGATTTTAAAGGAGAAATTACTTGTATAAAGGAATTTAAGGAGGAATTATTATGCATGCGTCTACTTTCAATTATGTAACCTATATTTCATCAACACCTGAAAAGATCTGGGATGCGCTGACAAAAAGTGAACATACGGAGCAATACTTTTTCGGAACTGCCATTCAATCCGATTGGCAAGTTGGTTCGCGCGTGGAATATTCAAGAGGAGAAGTGACCGATTTTGGGGAAATTTTAAGCTATGAAACGAATCGTGAGATGACCTATACCTGGGAAAACGTCTCAGATAAATCAGATCGGCAAGATCCGACGGTCGTGACGTTCCAATTACAACAGATGGATGGTGATGTCGTGAAGTTGACATTGATCCACAAGAATCTAACGGAAGCTGACTTTGTCCATGAAGATAATACTTTCCGTGGATACAACAATGGCTGGCCGTTCATATTGAGCAATTTGAAAACCTACCTGGAGACAGGGAAAACGCTGCAATTCAGCTTATAGAGCAAAATACCATATTTATAGAAAATCTCGGCTTTGTAAAGTACGGCAACCAGATTCCGGCGTTTCTTTATTTAAAAAACGGCTGATGGAGAAATCTATTTGGTTGCAAACGATTTATTTGGTCCTAGAGACGATTATTGTTCACTGTGGCATTTTATCGATTTATTACCTTCTGCAGCTGAAGAATTCAATCCGGCCGTTATAAACGATGAGAAAAAGATGAGTCTCAGCCGGTATATATGATTTGTGAATACCTCATATAATACTTGTATTAAACACTTCTGATTCGGTGACCAACTGCCTGAATCAGAGTGTTTTTTTCATTCAATTTTTTCTCCTGTTTATTTCCACGTTCATCGTTGTCAACCACTCCTTCCAAAACCCTGAATTGAAAATCAAATTTCTGATTTCATGTTATCGCCCCTATCGTCTTTTCTTCACACATTTGCAACGTTTTTATTCTCATATACAGGCTTTTTTTCCAAGCACTTAATTATTTAAACTATATTTGTAATTTAAAAGTTTGAGCGTTCTACAAATAGGATATAAGAATCGTTAGTATTATCAAAATATTCTAAATTAAAGAGGTGTTGTTGAAGAAATAATATTTGTGTCCACTGCATTTTCTGTCCAAGATCAGGATTGAATCGTCTGTGTAATCGGAAATTTGTACGTGCAATGATTGAAATGCTTAAACCACACGGAAAAGAGGAAAAAGAATGAAAAAATTGTTAGCCTTTCTTGTCATAATCCTATTGATATTCCCTGCAAGCTCCATTTCGCAAGCAACTGGACTACTTCCTGTAGCCAACACGCTGGTTGATGAAAAAGTATGGTCGGTTTTGGAAGAGAATGGTTTGGCACAAGTCATTGTCACGTTTGAAGGAAATCAGAAGCCCTCAAGTACACAGGTTTCATTTATCAGAAACTTGGGAATCACCTCAGCTATCACAATGCAAAGCCTTCCTATTATGGGGGTAGTCGCAACCAAGCAACAGGTGGAACGGTTGATGGAAAGGGACGACGTACTATCTATTTATTTGAATGAAAAGCTGAACTATTTTAATGCAGATTCAACCATGATTACCGGGGTAGATAAAGCTCGGAGTGACCCAGGATTTATTCAAAAGAATAATGGTTTTCCAGTATCCGGAGATGGAATTGGAGTAGTAATAAATGATAGCGGTGTAGATGGAACACATAAGGATCTTAAACTAGGCAAAAATCTTGTTCAGAACGTACTTGGAATGTCGAATTTAGAGAGCACAGGTATTTTGCCAATTTCTTATTTGGAGAATGTGATCCATACTGATGCCAGCTCCGGCCATGGCACACATGTTGCTGGTACAGTGGGCGGGACTGGGGCCCAGTCCAGAGGCAAGTATGAAGGAGTTGCCCCTGGAGCTGACTTGATTGGCTACGGCTCAGGCGCTGCACTATTTGTTTTGGATGGAATTGGCGGATTTGATTATGCCATTACCCATCAAGAAGAGTACAATATTCGTGTAATCACAAACTCGTGGGGATCCACTGGCGATTTTGATCCGAACGATCCAATCAACTTGGCAAGCAAAAAAGCCTACGATGCTGGAATTGTTGTATTATTCGCTGCAGGAAATGAAGGACCTGCGGAAAATACACATAATCCTTACGCAAAAGCACCTTGGGTTATTTCAGTTGGTGCAGGTGAAAAAGACGGTACCAATCTTGCTGATTTCTCCTCAAGAGGTACAAAAGATGTTGGTGGAACATTTGAATTGGATGGGAAGACATGGACATGGACCGATTCCCCTACTGTCGTAGCTCCTGGTGTTGATATCATTTCAACCCGGACCGTTTCACCATTGACCGCATTAGCTTTACAGCTGGATTTACAGCTCATCGAACCACTTTATCTTCCTTTCTACACGACCATGAGCGGAACTTCAATGGCCACTCCACATGTGGCAGGAATTGTTGCATTGCTGTTAGAGGCAGACGCCACACTATCACCTGATGAAGTAAAATCGATATTGGAACAAACCGCATCGGACATGCCAGGTTATGAATCATGGGAAGTTGGATCTGGTTATGTCAACGCGTATGCGGCGCTCGATCTTGTCTTCAGCAATAGAGCATATTAATTATTAGTAAAAAATGGTTGACCGTGTCGACCCTATTTTTTCAGAATGCTTTAATTTTGATACCGTAAAAATGAACAGATTCCATACAGTAAACAAGGCGGCTGAGGATTCAAATCTCAGCCGCTCCTTTTTGATATAAAATTCATCCCTATAAACAATGGTTATAAAAAGGATTTTTCTACAATAAAAATACAAGAACGATTGCTAGAACACCTAAAACAAATATTGGGAACGATTCCTTTAGACCATCTTTCACACGCACATGTGTTAGAACGCCACCTATACCAACAGCAGATAAAATGACGGCACCGTATAATGCCAAGTGATCAACCCAGAAACCTGCGATTAATAAACCAGCAGCCGCTATCTCCAAAAAACCGGTTACGACTCTGAACCACTGTGGCAAACGCCAATGTTCAAACCCTTCTACATGCATTTTTGAACCTGTTACTTTCCCAAGGCCGGCCATTATAAATGCCAATCCTAGTAACCCCTGTAGAATCCACGTTAACCATTCCATCTTTATTTCCCCCTTCTAATTTGTAAACACAATCGGAATTGCACCATTACCATTTACGACATTATTAGTTTATACAACATATGTTGTATAATTAAATAGTATTCACTTGATAAAGATACAACCACCAACAGATTTCAGTTTTTGTCGTTTATACGACAGATAGTGAAATTTGACTGAAAAATAGGCCTGGGGGGAAATCATGACCGAAGTAAAGGTAGATCCACGTATCATTCGAACTCGTAAACTCATTATGGATGCCTTCATGCAATTAGTGATGAAAAAAGAGTTCAAAGATATTACAATCAAGGACATTACGACTGGGGCTACAATTAATCGTGCGACGTTTTACTATCACTTTACAGACAAATACGATTTATTGGATGCCGTACTGACAGAGAATTTAATGACAAATGTCTTGAGTGAAATTATGGAGCACGATGAATTGAACAAGGAAACGCTTACTCAAATCTTTTTATCGGTGACAAAATTCCAAACCGACTTGTCCAATCAATGTCGAAGAAGCTTTGAAGCATTCACTTCAACCATCGAAAAGAAATTAAAAGATGCATTATTGGGCATTTTCTCTAACTTGTTACGAGATTCCTATGAAATTGAGGAGGAGCTGTGCCATATCAGTGCGGTTATGCTGACATGGGCAATTTATGGGGCCACTATCGATTGGCAACAAAATAGCCAACAATCGCCGGAAGCATATATGGAATTAGCGTTACCAATCCTTATGAAAATGTATGACCACCCGATTCATTTCTAAAAGACAAAAAGCCTTTCGCATGTTAACGGGTTCTCTTCTGACGTGTAAAAACTTAAAACACAATACAAAAGGACTATCAATTCGCAATCATATTGGTAGTTCTTTATTTATTGATATATCAGCTTTCTTACTCTAAAAGCTTCATTATTAGGTGTATAATTGGCAGCCTAATTGGTCGCTTTACAATAAAAGTTGTAAGGCGACCAAAATTCCTGTTAATTGATATGCCAATTGCAGTACCAATCAATATCACTTTTTAATAAAGTGGAAATGGGGATTTTTGGTATAATAAATAAAAGAGGATTTTATTTTCTTATTAAATTAACGCAGCAGGTTAGTTGAAGACGGAATTGAAATAAATAATAATTTAAATATTTTAAAGCCGAAGCTCTGACAATAACGTTAATAATTCAACTTAAAGGAGGAGTAATCATGTATTTAGAAATTTATCTTTATCCAGTACTGGAAGAAAACAAAGAACAATTTTTAAAAATTAATCGAGAAGCTGAACGTATTTACAAAGAATATGGTGCTATCGAGAGCGAAACATATACTGCTGCATCTATTCAGCCGGAATATGGTTGTTCAGGAATGGTATCAGCAGTTGAACTACGCGAAAGTGAAGTACTTATGTTAGAAATTAACAGCTATCATAATAAGGTTCACCATAGTCAGGTTTTGGAGAAAGTTGATAATGATGAACAGATTGAAGAATTATATAATCAAATGACAAAGGTGATCGATGTGAGTCGAACTGTCCGTGGTGAATTCGGATTGTCATAACAAAGAAAATGAATTCTGCCTTAATAGGTCCCTTTAATAAAGTAACAGAAAAGCCCTATTTCTCAATTTTTATTTGCAGAGAAGTTGGGCTTTTTAGGTAAGGACGAATAGTGGTAATACCAGACTTCCACCAGCACCCTAACTGGATTGGATAATGGAGCTATATGGTCAAAGACCCAGCTGGAAAGTTTAAAGCCCTACCAGATTTTTCAAAATGGTGAGATAATCTTATAATTCGAGGATGAAGACTTGAACGCTAATGATTTAATTAATCTTTCTTCTTGAACTAACGGGCGCTTTAGTTGAAGAAGGGAACAGAAAACACTGCTGACTAAAAATTATAACGAAAAAAACACTGAGTATATAATCTCAGTATTTTTTATATCTATTTCTATCAGAAAATGACAAAAGTGCACATCTTCAGCTTATTGCGATGCTAATCCCATTTCGTTTTTAATAGCTATTTACAGATACATTTGAAATTTTGTACCTCCCAAGAGAACCCCTTGTTCGCATGTAACGTATTTTTTTGTCTTGATTCCTATTTGACGAGAATTCTGCAACACTCAATTACTCGTGTCATGTAACATAGATGTTTTTAACGTGATGATGTTGTTTCTTCCTATAGAAATAAAAACACTCTATTCTCTTTCAAATAGAACTATTATTGATTATATAATCGAAACTCTTTGACATCTTGACCAAAATATTATAAATTACCCTATGGACGAACAATTTTAATTAACTCAACTTTAATATTCGTATTTAGGGGTGTAATATATGGAAAACGTGTTTGATTACGAAGATATTCAATTGATTCCTGCGAAATGTGTGGTAAATAGCAGATCTGAATGTGATACAACCGTTGCATTAGGCGGACATACATTTAAACTGCCGGTAGTACCTGCAAATATGCAAACGATTATAGACGAAAAGGTCGCTCTCTACTTAGCTGAAAATGGATACTTCTATGTAATGCATCGTTTTGAACCGCAGAAGCGCAAAGCTTTTATTACAGACATGCAATCACGTGGATTGATCGCATCGATCAGTGTTGGAGTTAAAGAAGAAGAGTATGGTTTCATTCAACAATTAGCAGAGGAAGAGCTTACACCGGATTACATCACCATCGATATTGCACATGGGCATTCCAATGCCGTAATCGAGATGATTCAACATATCAAGAAATACTTACCCAATAGTTTTGTCATTGCAGGAAATGTAGGAACTCCTGAAGCCGTGAGAGAATTAGAAAATGCCGGTGCGGATGCAACAAAAGTGGGCATCGGACCAGGGAAAGTTTGTATCACAAAGATCAAAACTGGATTCGGAACGGGTGGTTGGCAACTAGCGGCACTGCGTTGGTGTGCAAAAGCGGCGAGCAAGCCAATCATTGCTGACGGAGGAATTCGTACACATGGCGATATCGCGAAATCAGTTAGATTTGGTGCATCTATGGTCATGATCGGTTCATTATTCGCTGGGCACGAAGAATCTCCAGGTGAAACTTTTGAAAAAGACGGAAAGCGCTACAAAGAATACTTTGGTTCAGCTTCCGAATTTCAAAAAGGTGAAAAGAAAAATGTCGAAGGCAAAAAAATGTTTGTGGAGCACAAAGGCGCTTTAGAAGATACATTGAGAGAAATGGAACAAGACCTGCAATCTTCTATTTCTTATGCCGGCGGAAACAAGCTAGAAGCAATCCGTAATGTAGATTATGTCGTCGTTAAGAATTCAATCTTTAACGGGGATAAAGTATATTAAAGGAATACCATTCTTCAATTGAGGACAATAAACATCCCCAGTCCATAAAATGACGTGGGGATGTTTATTTTTGACTATTTCAACAGCTGAAGAATTTATTTATTGAACCTTTAACAGCCGAATTTTCGCCATTTATCTACTAAACTCAATAGAATTCATTCAAATAAAAATATTCTTGTAGAAAAGTACTTGTAATACTCAACAGAGTTGTTATAATAAATCTTGTCTTCAAAAATGAATACCCAGTCCAGTGATAATGGCAAAGAGGTCACACCCGTTCCCATACCGAACACGGAAGTTAAGCTCTTTAGCGCCGATGGTAGTTGGGGGTTTCCCCCTGTGAGAGTAGGACGTCGCTGGGCGATTTATTTGGAGGATTAGCTCAGCTGGGAGAGCATCTGCCTTACAAGCAGAGGGTCGGCGGTTCGAGCCCGTCATCCTCCACCATTTTTCCCATTACATATTGCCGGTGTAGCTCAGCTGGTAGAGCAACTGACTTGTAATCAGTAGGTCGGGGGTTCGACTCCTCTCGCCGGCACCAGTTTTCATTTATCCCTTATACGGGGCCTTAGCTCAGCTGGGAGAGCGCCTGCCTTGCACGCAGGAGGTCAGCGGTTCGATCCCGCTAGGCTCCATTAACCAAAATAAAGATGTTTGCAGCAACAGCAATTAGAAGTTCTTATCGTAAGATGAAATTTCAATTCCTTCGTCGCCATCTTTTAGGACCTTTAGCTCAGTTGGTTAGAGCAGACGGCTCATAACCGTCCGGTCGCAGGTTCGAGTCCTGCAAGGTCCACCACTTATCTATCTTTCGGAGGTATACCCAAGCCCGGCTGAAGGGATCGGTCTTGAAAACCGACAGGGGAGTCAAATCCCGCGGGGGTTCGAATCCCTCTACCTCCTCCATTTTCACTAAGTGTGTGGTACAAGAAACAAATAAACACTCTACATAATTAAATCGTGAATAGAAAGATTTCACTTTCTATAAAGTAACCGCGAGGGTGGAGCAACGCAGCTGTACGAAGACAGCAAGTAACATCGAAGCAGGCGAAGCCGATGCAGATGTCCACTAAGCCATAAGCGTAGAAGCAATAGTGTCTATAACATAATATTAGCGCGGGGTGGAGCAGTGGTAGCTCGTTGGGCTCATAACCCAAAGGTCGCAGGTTCAAATCCTGCCCCCGCAACCAAATGGTCCCGTGGTGTAGCGGTTAACATGTCTGCCTGTCACGCAGAAGATCGCGGGTTCGATTCCCGTCGGGACCGCCATTTTATTAAAGTATTTAGAATTGGAATAAGCAAAGAAGGTCGAGGAAGCAAAATGAGTGAGTAAAGGAGCGTACTAACGTACGTGACTGAACGAACGAATGAAGCTGACGAAGAGATTCGAAGCTTAGTACAATTCGATTGTGGCTCAGTAGCTCAGTCGGTAGAGCAAAGGACTGAAAATCCTTGTGTCGGCGGTTCGATTCCGTCCTGAGCCACCATTTTTTATGCGGGTGTAGTTTAGTGGTAAAACCTCAGCCTTCCAAGCTGATGATGAGAGTTCGATTCTCTTCACCCGCTCCATTTTTTTATTTGTGGGCCTATAGCTCAGCTGGTTAGAGCGCACGCCTGATAAGCGTGAGGTCGATGGTTCGAGTCCATTTAGGCCCACCATTCCGAAGTAGCTCAGTGGTAGAGCAATCGACTGTTAATCGATTGGTCGTAGGTTCGAGTCCTACCTTCGGAGCCAATCTGGGGAAGTACTCAAGTGGCTGAAGAGGCGCCCCTGCTAAGGGTGTAGGTCGGGCAACCGGCGCGAGGGTTCAAATCCCTCCTTCTCCGCCAGATTATTTCGGCCCCTTGGTCAAGCGGTTAAGACACCGCCCTTTCACGGCGGTAACACGGGTTCGAATCCCGTAGGGGTCATTTAGAAAGATGCGCTATCTTCGGGATAGCGTGTTTTTTTATGGGCAAATGTCGATTTATGACGAATCTTAATTGTTTGAGCAAATTGAAATTCACGATGTTAATAGCAATGACTGGACGCAGCTCTTTATAACGCCATTTCATACTTGAAGGTCAATAATTCCTACGTGAACTCCCCTTTTTCCTACGTCATCCCCAATTATTCCTACGTGACCCGCGATTTGTGTGCACAACTTTCTTCTCTTGAGAATACGAGATTGCTATTAAAGAAAAAAGCTATAATAAACACTGTGATATGGACATTGATCCATAGACAATTCCTTTTGTTCAGCTACATAAGAAAAGCGCAAAGCGCCATTCTACCCTGAAGCTTAGGGATAGGCTGGACCTAGACATGAAAAGTTATAGAATTCTTAAAACTTTCTTATCTTTTAAAAAGACAGCGCCAATCAGCTTCAAGCTGGTTGGCGCTGTCTTCTTTCAAAGTTATTACTCAAGACTTTTCAATGCGGTCTTAACATCCGCAAAAGTCTCGATATCAGAAAAATCAATTCCGCTATTTACCACTGTTTGCGCTAAATCAGGTCGTACTCCGGTAATAAGGATATGGATACCCATTAGGTTGAGCATGTTTCCCAATTGAAGGAGCTGTGTGGCAATATCTTCATCAATAATAAACAATCCTGAAAAGTCTACAATGACATGATCTATATCCATTGTTGCTATTTTCGGAACCACTTGTTCCATTAAATACTTTGTCCGATAGCAATCTATATCTCCAATCAAGGGAAGAATCACGATGTCACCCCTGACAGGTATAATCGGGGCTGACAATGCTGCCAGCTGTTTTTGCGTATCTTCCCTGGCTTCATTTAAGAGATGTTCAAAAGCATACACAGTTTCAGTTAAGCTGACATCCATCAGAATATTCATGCGTTTTATGATCAAGGCATTTTCCTTCACCGATAGAGCAAGTTCTATACTGATTCTCGTCAATATGTCAGTAAAGACATCCCTCGTTGGCGGATAACGAACGAGAATTTCCGAAATTTCCCCACTTGATGATACTTGCATTTTCGCATTCTTTTTACTCCACTCGATCACGGTATCGGGTACTGGGTCTGTACCTTCACCAACCATTGATTCCCCTAAAAAGTTTAATAGCTCAACATACATGGAAATCGCTTGTTCCTTCTCGATTTCAGGTATATCTAATTTCATATTCCCAATAACACCCTCGACCACTTCAATTGCCAAGGATTCTACATGTTTGCTTATGTATTCAGAAAAACTTAAAAACAAGCTCATTGTAATTCACACCTTCCTTCTGTATAACATGAAGCTATTATAACCTACATAACATGGCAATCCATGTATAACGGACCATTTGATTTATTTCATTATAATCTGTATCTTCTAATGTCAACAAGTCAGTAAAACTCGTTAAAACAACACTGACTCAACATTTAGCTCCCTTCTTCCTCCTAGACGTCTATTGATAAGTACTAAAAGACATCCTATGAATCAAGAAATTCACATGGAAATAAACACGGCTTTTTTATCATATAATTTCCGAAAGAATCATTCACTGAACACTTTTGGAGGATACATATTATGAAGAATATCATGTTGCTTACGATCCTTCTTTTTACATACGGATGTTTTCAACAAACACCATCTCCCGCTGTACGTACACCATTACCGGAGAATGATTTTCTTATCATTGCCCATCGCGGGGCATCTGCCTATACAACAGGCCATACACTTGCGGCGTATGAAATGGCGGTACAAATGGGGGCGGATTACATTGAAATCGATTTGCAAATGACCAAAGACGGCAAACTGGTTGCACTTCACGACTCGGTTGTCACCCTTCATGATGTAAAGCAAGCAGTGGCTGATGTTACGTTCGATGATATCCAACTTCACTCTCCCGGACAAGAGCTTGTTAAAAACCCGTTGTCTTACGCTTTTCCAAATTTCAGTGATTTGCGTATCGTTGACTTGTCAGAGATTCTCGATCACTTCGGTGACTCCGTCAATTACTACATCGAAATAAAATCACCTAAAATGTATCCTGGGATTGAAAAAGAGTTACTCCTGCAGTTAGGGGAACATCACCTTCTCAATAAAGAAGACATTACACCGAAAGTGATTATTCAATCCTTCGACGCTGATAGCCTAAAGGAAATACATGCCTTGGATCCTTCCATTCCATTAACTCAATTATATAAGTTCGGCAAGAAAGCGAAGCTATCTAAAAAAGCACTAAAAGAACTATCTCAATATGCATCTGGTGTCGGCGTCAATGTACATGCAGTGAATCGTGATTTTATTGAAGCGATTCATAAGAAAGGATTGCTGGTCCTTCCATACACCATCAACGATGAAAATACGATGCGTCAACTCATGAAACTCGGCGTAAATGGCATTTTCACAGATCGACCCGATGTCGCGTCTCGTGTTAAAAATGAACAAAGCAGTCTGGATCAATAAAATACACTTAGTAGTCTCTACTATAAATAAATCCTTCTTCACTTCTACCTATCCATTGCATCATTAAACATTGCCGTCACGTATAAACGTTTCGACACTCTTAAGATTGCTGCATAGATCACGCCTTATAGGTTCTTCACTTGCCCACGTTTATACGCATTCACTACGGACAGAATCGCATCATTGTAAGCATCCTCATATTGCTCAAATGTAATGGATCGGGTGATGCGTGCTTTTGCCCTTAACATGACGCCATAGATTTCATAAATGGTACTCCGATCAAAGAAGGCACTGAGTGTACGCCCTATTCTTGAAGGCAACTTTATTAATAATCCTTTCTCAAGTGCATCCTCAGTATCATATGTATCTTGTATAAGATTATTAGAATTAAAAGATTTATTCTCCATTTTAGTAGGCTCAGTGCTTACAGGAGTAAGCGTCTTCGGTACAGTGCGAGTTGTCACAGGCGAGTTGTCATTATTAGGTAAAACACGAAGAATGTTCGCTCCATACCCTTTAGCGACACGACGGATAAACTGGATCTTTTCAATCACATGCAATCTCTCCAACTTACGAATGGCCCGACGAATCGTTGCATCTGATTTTGATAAAGACTTCGTAATAGTCTCTACTTTCAGATGTGCCACACCTGGATATTTACAAGCATAACGACTAATTAATGAGAGGACAGCAAGATCCGTTTGATTGAGCTCATGAAAATTAACGTTAATATGTTGCTGAACATGCGTATCCATTTCTTGGACACTACCAAATGTTTGATAATCCGATAAATAGTACATCGTCTGCTCCCCATTGCCACTTTCTCTACCTTGGAGGTAGTGGGCCTTTTTAATGTATAGAAATCCGGTATTTACCCCTGATAATCCTTACATAGAAAAAAACGAGCAATTCGGCGACAATTTTTTGAAAGAATATTTTATTTTTGTGGTGCGTTCTCTGGACAACAAAAAACACCATTTCCACGAAAGAATTTTCGTGGAAATGGTGTTTTTTGATTGCTATGGAATAGGGAATCTCAGTTACTTATTGCTAATAAATATTCCACTAAATTCGAAGTGGAATATTTGAAATACATTCAATTTAATACGATGTAGCCAGATAATATTGACGTACCTATTCGCCCCGTGATAGATTTATTTTTAACAATAAAAATCAGTGATGAGAAAGAGTAAGATCAGACCCCTGTTCTCTAGAGAGTCGGCGCTTGGTGTAAGCTGACCGGCAGATCTCATCCGAAAATCATCTCAGAGATGCAAGGCTGAAATCAATAAGCTTTGACGGGTTTCCTCCGTTACAATGGAACACGTATCTATCGTACGTTGACTAAGAGCCGTATGTTTCTGTTTCTGATTGAAACATATGGATTATGGGTGGTAAAGCGAGCACAAACTCGTCCCTTTTTATGGAGGGACGGTTTTTTTTTGTAATAAATTGGAGGGGAATTTGACATATGAAAAATTTGATCGTCATCGCAGGTTCGTTGATTGTTGCATTTGCTTTTAATTTCTTTCTGGTTCCCTATGGCATTTTAAGTAGTGGAATTAGTGGAATTGCTATTTTGCTTGGATTGATTTCCCCATTCAATACCGGCTTATTGAATTTGGTACTTAACTTGCCGCTTGTCATTCTAGGCTACTTCAAACTCGGAAAAACCATCACAATCAATACATTGATTTGTGTCATTTCACTTTCGGTCTTTTTATTCGTGTTGCCGGTCGTTGAGGTGACCGACAATATATTGCTTTCGACAGTTTTTGGCGGAGTCATTGGCGGGATCGGAGTAGGTCTTATCCTAAAGTTTTCTGGAACATCGGGCGGTTTGGATATCATTGCAATTATGATTTCCAGAACCAGTAATTTCAGTATTGGCCTGCTTCTCACTGGTATGAATGGGATTATCGTTTTTATTTCTGGAGCTATCTTCAACTGGGATATCGCATTATACACCCTTTTATCCATCTATTTGACGGGTAAAATGATTGATACTATCTTTACTAATCATGTCAAATTAACAATGCAGATTGTCACTTCAAAGGGAGAGGTAATACGGGAGGATTTGCTGAACTCCGTCTATCGTGGCATTACCATTTCAGATGCATATGGAGGCTACACATTGGAGAAGAAACAAATCTTAATGATGGTCGTTACACGCTACGAAACCATGCAAATCAAAAAAATTGTCCGGATCCATGACGAGCAAGCTTTTATCAATATATATGAAACGGTTGAAGTCGACGGCAACTTCGCTAAGAACTGAGGCAACTGAAAAAGTTCATCCTTATAGACTTGACTAGGTAAATCCCTCTAATAACGCTTCCGCGAAATGTGGATGCCTACGCTGGTTCTGCCTTGCCGTTCGAGAAGGACAAAATGCAGGAGAATTCAAGAAAGCCATTCATTGAGTGTTAACTTAAATATCCATATCTTTATTCACAAAAAGAATCCAGCACGGTCTTCAGTGCTGAATTCATGAAATTCTATACGCAATTGTAGTTCATAGCCTAAATTGTTTTTCGCACACGTATCTGTCACTAAAAAGCAGCTCAATTTCGAGCTGCTTTTTACGTTCATTTGGTTTTTTGTTCAGACCGTAGTCTTCTCTTAATGATCCAATACACGACAAAACCTATGGCTGCTAAAAGGAGTAACACGGGTAAATTCCCAATGAAAAATACGATAAAGGATGATCCTGCCGCCAGCAAACCGTTTGTACTTGTAGCGAGTTGTTTTTTTGTTTTTTCCCATGTGTTTAAGTCTTTACTTTCTATCTCTGGAACCACAATGCGATTTTCGTACATTATCAGTTCTATCGTAGAAAAAGATGTTTGATTTTCTAGATAGTTCATTTTTCCAACCATGACTTCAATCTCTTCCTGTACCGTCGCTAAATCGGAGGAAATCCTCAACAAGTCTTCCGTTTTCTGTGCGTTGCCCATAAACTCAAGCAAACGCTCCTCAACTGCTCGCTTTGATTTCACGCGTGATTGCAAATCTACATATTGCTCGGTGACATCCTGCCCAGACACATTGCGTTCTAGAATATCGGCCGCTTGCTCTTCAGCATCATGTAGAAATGTTTGAAAATGCTTCTCTGGAATGCGAACAATCATCTTGCCACTGTTCGTTTCATCGTCTTCTTGGTAGACGTTCGATTCAACAATATAACCACCATACTGCTCGACTTTTTTGGTAATGTTCTCCTGTGCCGTTTCAAGTTTTTTCACATTCACCTGTAACTGCGCTTGATGGATGATCATTCTTAATGTTGAGGCTTCTTGAGGTTCCTTGGTAACTGATTCGTTATTCGTTGCACCTGATTCTACAGCTACGTCGTTTGTACTTTCATCCGTAACCATTTCGGCTTTATCGTCCGAAGATTTACTTTCAAACGAGGACTCAGAATCACTACAAGCTGCCAGTAACGTAGCTACACTGATAAATAGGAAAAACAAAATTAATTTTCTCATGTTCGATTGCCCCCCGTCTGTATAGTTCCTTTGACGTAACAACAAAGGGAAAAGTTACTATCAGTACAATTTTCTCCCATCTGCTATCGTTATACTGTATCCGAAACAATCATGAAAATAGGAACAATCCCGTTTGTTCAATCTAGCGGAATTGTTTTTGACAGGGGCATACCGTACCGTTTGGGAGTGATAAATTATCATTTAACACTCAATCTAAAAGATTATATTTAGTAGCAGTAGCAATAGCTTGAACTCTATTTTTAACTTGAAGCTTACTAAAAATATGTACACCATAGTTTTTGATGGTTCCTTCCGTTAATTTTAATAGCAGGGCAATTTCTTTGTTTGTCATCCCACTACTGATTAACGTTAAAATTTCCTTTTCCCGTTTTGTTAAGGGTTCAATGAAGAATGGCTGTGGTACTGTCTCTATGTTGGTCTCTTTTTTTCCTTGTGCAGCTTTCTCGGAAAGGGCCCGGTTGATTGTCAGGTGTAGCCGCTTTTCAGTAATCGGTTTTACGATGTAATCGTAGGCGAAAACTTCATATGCCGGCAGCGCATATTCTTTATGAGACGTGATGAACACGATTTTTATATCGCATCCATATTCCCTTAATCGTTTAGCAAAATCCATACCGCTTTCTCTCGCCATATTAATGTCTAAAAACAGTAAGTCAGCTGTACTTTTCGTCAAAAATGAAAAGGCAGTGATGGTTTCCTGGAATATCGCCACTATTTCGATTTCATTGACTTTGGCTAACATTCTTTTCATGATCAAATGCATCGCCTTATCATCATCAATTACAACGACTTTCATCATTTCAGCCCCCTTCTTTACTTCGCTTGCTCAACAGTAGCGGGAATGGAAAAATAAAAAATGGTTCCTTGTAGATATGTACTTTCAAACCAAATATCACCACCGTTTATTCGCACAAATTCTCTACATAACGTTAGTCCTAGCCCAGTCCCCTTCTCACCTGCCGTTCCATCAAATGTGATTGGATCTTCTGTCGTGAACAAAGGATTCGGTTGGTTTGGATCGATTCCCCGTCCGGTATCTTCAATCGAAATAATCACGTAATCCTCTATTTGCTTCGCTGATACATGAATGCTTCCCTCAATATCTGTAAACTTAATCGCGTTTGAAAGCAAGTTTCGTATAATTAAATCCAACATTTCTGGATCGGCGTAAACAAGCGTATTGTTCGGAATATCAGATTTTACTTGAATGGACTTTCTACTGCTATGCACATGTAGCAAGCGCATATTCGCTTGCACAACCTCGGCTAGTCTGCACATTTTAGGGGTGAACACCATCCCCTCTTTTTGGCTCCGAAACCAATCCAGCAAGTTTTCCACTAATATAGTTGTATTTTGTATTTGCTGTTCCATTTCATAAAGCACTTCCTCGTGGGATTCATCATACGCTTCCATCTCTTCTCGCAGCAACTCCATTAAATTACCAAGGACAGCAAGAGGGGAATGAATATCATGAGCCACCACCATAAACATTTTATCTTTAAACAGGTTCAGTTCAGCTAACTGTTTTGAGTTTGAACGTAATGTATTTTCAGCTAGTACAGCTTCGGTTACATCACTTAACACAAGCATTTTACCAGCTGGTTTATGACGGCTGTCATAAACATACGATACGCTAACAGTATAATAAAAAGGATTTCCTTCGTTAAAAATCTTTACTTTACTTTCAACTGAAGGACCCTGACTAATTTTCTCCAACAATCCAGGATGATGGGCAAATAGAAGTTCTGCCGGCTCTCCAATCACCTGTTTATGATATAAGTTCTTAATAATCTGTTGTGCAGACGGGTTAAGGCTGGTTACACTATTGTCCAAATCAAACACAATTACTGCGTCTTTCATTGACTCAAACACTTTTTGTAAAGCCAAAGGTGCTAATTTTAACAAATCAAATTGATAAATTCCCCACATATAAAAGATTCCAGAAAAAAGAAATCCAAATGGAGAATAGTCAATTGGCGTTTTTAACACCCCACTTATACTAATTAAAGTAATCCCAAAAGGTCCACATGAGCCGATCATCATTAATGCAATTTGCTTTTTCATTCGCCCGGACGATTTCAAGTACATATGAAGCAATAGCCCAATCCCAATAATAAACAAGCTGTATGAATAGACAACATGAAGCTCATAAAGAGGACCTGCTGTTAAAGAAACGATTGGAAATCCCTTTGATTCTTCCAGTACCATTTTTTCATAAAATAAAAAGTGCCACTCGTTTGTATAGTTACCGATAAATGTAATAAAAGGTACGACGGACAGCAAAACAACGTTCCAGTTCCGGAAAAAAGATTGGCGGTTTGTGTACTGAAGCACCATCGTAAACCAGATTAACGGACCAAACGAGATTCCAATGTATTCAATCCTAAGCCAAAATTGGATTTGCTCCAGATTCACGCTCACAATTTCAAAAGCATAGCCAAAGGAATAAAACGCTCCCGCTAACATACCAAAAAACAGGCTACGGACAATCGGAATTTCCCGCCTCTTCCATGCAAGATAGGCAATAAATAACGAACACAAAGTGGTCGCCATAAGCAACGCCGATATATAAAAGTTATACGTCACGACATTGCCTCCTCTGAGCAACATCATCTTCCGTGATGCTCCTTTCTACTATACTAGGAATTTATCAAGATATGTTACTTAGTCAGAAAATTAAAAAAGAAAATCAATACTTGTAGATCATCGTAGCTGGCGCCTTAGAACTGGTTCTGATCTTAGCCGTTATTTACTTACTTCTTAGTTACCTTTATTCTTTCCATCATGAGGAAAATCGATTGTTATAGAACTAAGTGTTGCATTGTCAGCTCAATTAATAACGGTATATATGATGTGTATAAATACGTCCGACCCTTTGCGCCTTCACGTTTAGCACGAGGCTTATAGTTTGTATCGTACGTTCCATACTCTGCATCTTGATTATCATTTTCCGAATTGGCCTCGTTACTCGAAATTGACGATATTCATTTTCAACACTATTACAAATCTCTCCTGTTACTAAGAATTCCCAGTTTATCAACAACGCCTTAAGGCTATGTAGATAGTAGACGTAGTAACAACAAATACTGTCAAACTTACTTTCAGGAGGATGATTAATATGGAAACTAGAGACAAAAAATTATACGGTGTATTTAATAATGAAACAGAACTTCAACAACAAATTGATGAATTGAAGTTGAAAGGATATTCAGACGAGGACATGTATGTAGTGGCAACTCGTGACAATCAAGTCTCAATGGTGCGAGGGGACACGGGCATCCAGTCTAATACAGATGCAGATGGTGGAAGCTGGTGGGACAAGTTCAAGTCCTTCATGATGGGCGAAGACTTAGTAAATGACAGCTTCCAACGCATGGGCTTTGATGATCAGGAGCGTGATCACTATTATTCAGAAGTGAACAGCGGGAAGATTTTCCTATACGTGGACCGTGATTACGGAGCTAATTTCGGGACAAACGATCATTCAGACATTCACACGGCAACTAATGACTTTGTAAATGATTCATATAGTGATTCACGTGTCGATGACTCTGCCGAAGAACGCATCGAGTTACATGAAGAGCGATTGAATGTGGACAAAACACGTGTCAAAACCGGTGAAGTGAATGTCAACAAACATGTGGTTGAAGACGTCCAAACACTTGAAGTCCCAGTCGAACGCGAAGAAGTGTACGTCGAACGCCGTCCGGTCGATCGCGAAACAGGCGTGGACACAACAAATGGCTTTACCACTACAGATGCATACCAGGAAGATGGCACAATTCACATCCCGGTGTCTGAAGAGCAAGTAGAGGTGACAAAGAAAGATGTCATCACGGAAGAAATCGTAGTCGGGAAACGTAAAGTTCAAGACACGGAAACCGTATCTGAAAATGTCCGACGTGAAGAAGTCGATATTGATGATACAACGAATACACTTAACCATGGTAAAGATCGATTCTAAATGCAATGTAAGAACCCTTCTCATCGCGAGAAGGGTTTTTACATTATTGAGTACTTTCAGGAATTGTTGAAGTGGCTTTCTTATACTCGTTATTTAATAGTAGGTGTCCAGGCTATTACAGGATTCCCGTATGGTGAGTCTTTTCTTATTCGCGCTGCCATGTTCATTCGACATGGCATGCGTTATGCGAAACAATCATTAACAATTTAACATGATTGTTTTTGACAAAGGCGCTTACTGTAGGAGCCCTTTTTTAACTATGTCCGAAAAAAGGGGAAACCTTAGGTAGCTTTCATTATTTTTTGGCTTTCCAATGAAGTGAATCACCTCCTATCCATGCGGCGAATATGATAAATGGAGAAAAGGGGGAGATTATTATGTACGTCTATTACTATCCTGCGAGTGTCTACCACATGCCATTCGTTAGTGAATCAGCAATGAATTTTAAATATGCCCAGCGATTGTTATGGGAGCAGCATACGATTTGGACAAGAGCAACTATTGTTTCTTTGATTTTCGATTTGCCAGATACAGAGTTTACCGTTGCTCGGCTATTGAAAAACCCACAGGATATGGGAGATTCCATTAAACCTTATTATGGAGAGCAAATAGGGGAGAAATACGCGAGCTTATTGCACGAACATCTGGTCATCGCGGCTGACCTGGTCAAAGCAGCAAAAGCAGGGAACAATGATTCAGTTGAAGCGCTGGATAAAAAATGGCATAAAAATGCAGATGACATCGCTGAATTGCTGAGTACCATCAATCCTTACTTGGAACTGCAAGCAACCCAAGAAATGCTGTACCATCATCTAGATTTAGTTAAGGAGGAAGCAGTGGCCATTTTGCAAAAAGATTATCGTTTGGCAATTGAGGTGTTCGATAAAGCGGAACTTCAGGCTTTATTAATGGCTGATCAAATTTCAAGCGCAATCATGAAACAATTTCCTGGGTATTTTGTCTAAAAAACAAGAAGAGAGTGATCAAAGCAGTCGCTTATCGTTCACTCTCTTTTTCATTTGCGCAATGAGCAAAGCTCAGTCGCGATCCTAACAATGGGGTTGCAGTAATATGCAGGTACCGCAGGAATCAAATAGGTTATGAAACCGAGAAGCAATCCAGCAAGGTTTTGATTAGAAATATAATTCAAGGCATTTGGCTTTTTAATTTAAATAATTCACTTGTTAAGTAATCGATTTGTTTTTGCATTTTTTTTAATTGTTTCTCTTGATTTTCTTGACTTTTTTCTTCCTCTTCTTCTGCTTCTAAGGCTAGTACTGCTGCAACCGTTCCAAGAGCATCACCGAATGTAACTATGGCTGAAGCAATTATGTCAAGCTGAGTGGCAGATAATGCGTTCCGACCATTTTGACCAAACTCTAAACCTTTTTTATTCAATGTCCCAGCCTTCCTATAAGAAATCGATGAAACTTATTCTTCGCATCATCATTCTTTATTTTATGCGACAAGTTTCTCCACGGTGAAAATGTTAAATGTACACCAATCGGGTGTTGAATACATGGAATTACTATGTGTTGCACAGGTATCTTTCACTAAAAAAGCCCACCACCAGTTAAGATGATGAGCTAGGGGTTCAGTTTTACATTAAATTTCTATCTGGACTAGATAGCCACTTTGCATGTCTGTATTGGAGAGCAAAAGTATTTTCAATTCCGCCCCATATTTATAAAATATTTCAAAAACTGTTTTTTACATTTCTACATCGCTGGCGAAATGTGATTTTTTGTTTTTAATTTCCGCATAAATGCTCGCCAGTAAAATCAGCAGGGAAATTACTAATAAAATACCGGATATCGGACGATTAAAAAATAATAATAAATTTCCTTCAAACATTTTTATTGATTGTAGTAAAGAAGTTTCCATCAACTTCCCTAGAACAAAAGTTAACACGATCGGAGCCATAGGAATATCTAATTTCTTCAGTAAATAACCGAATATTCCGAAAAACATCATTACACCGACATTCCATAAACTATTGTTTACACTATACGCCCCCAACACAGAGATTATTAAGATAATCGGGTAAAGAAGCTTGGATGGTATCAAGGCGACTTTTGCCCAAACGCCAGCCAGTGGTAAGTTCATGAAAAGTAAAATTAAATTACCAATAAACATACTTGCAATAATACCCCATACAAAATCAGGATTATCTTGGAACATAGTTGGGCCAGGAGTTAATCCGTGCATAATAAATGCCCCAAGAATAATAGCAATTGTAGGGGAGCTTGGAATACCTAGTGTCAGCAGTGGAATCAAGGCGGCGCCACTATAGGAATTATTGGCTGTTTCCGGCCCTGCTACACCTTCTATTGCTCCTTTTCCAAATCTTGACGGATCTTTAGCCAGTTTCTTTTCTACAGAATAAGAAAGGAGTGCCGGGATAACTGAATTCGTTCCTGGTATTAACCCTGTTATAAAACCAATCCCTGTTCCTCTGCTGATGGATTTCATTGTTGGTTTCCACTCTTCCCGTCTTGGCAGCAACCCTTTTACTTTTGCAGGTTTTTCACTGTTTGATAAGTTTTCCATCCCAAGTAGGATTTCAGATAAACCAAACAATCCCATTGCGATCGTAACTAAGTCAAATCCTGACATTAATTCAGGAACACCCATTGTAAATCGAACTGCACCAGATACTGGATCCATCCCCACGAGGGATAAGGTTAAACCAATAAATGCAGCAAGCAAACCTTTAATCAATGATTGACCCATGAGGCCGATCACCATGATTAATCCAAACGTCATAAGAGCAAAAAATTCTGGTGGACCAAACTTCAATGCCCATTCTGCGAGACTAGGACCGATAAAAGCCAGTCCAATAATAGCTACTGTACCGCCTATAAAAGAACCTATTGCCGCTACACCAAGAGCAACGCCAGCTCTTCCTTGTTTTGCCAATGGATGTCCATCTAAGCAAGTAATTACAGAAGCGGCTTCCCCAGGTGTATTAATCATTACAGAAGTAATGGTACCTCCGTACATCGAGCCATAATAAATGCCCGCTAGCATAATAATAGCGGAGACGGGCTCCATGCCAATTGTAAGCGGAATCAAAATGGCAGTTCCTGTTGTTGGACCTAGACCAGGCATGACTCCTACTAACATTCCGACAGAGACACCAATCAAACAATATAGAATGTTCCCTAATGATAATGCTGTTTCAAAGCCGTGAAGCAATTGAATGAAAGAATCCATTATTACATCTCCCCTTTACCACCCAAATACACTAACAGGCAGCGGTATTTCAAAGAATACCTTAAATATTATGAATAAAATAATTGATGTAAAGATAGCTATCCCTAAACCCCAATACCATTTGTATTCTCGAGAAAACAAAGTGAAAAGTAGTACCGTACTTGCAATGATGAAACCTGTAAAATTAACTAGTACCATAAAAACTATTAGTGCCAAGACTACTGATAAAATGTTTCCAAAGCTTCTCCCCATTGGAATAATGTCCGAAAAATAGTAGATGCTTTTTTTGATAGATAGCCGAATATACAATATCGATAAGACAAGTAGAATCCCTGATAACCATATTGGGAATAGTCCCGGACCTGGTCCGAATTTACTAAAATAATCTAGATTCATTGCTTGAATAAAAATGACCGAGGAAAAAACCAAAATGATAAGACCTACCCATACACCTGCGTTCTGTTTACTCACGTCCTCACCACCTTACTTAACCATTTTTTTGTAACCTTATTTCAACAATGTGAGTTTGACCTTCTTTTGGTACTCGTCCAATTTGAATAATGAAATCGGCAATTAAAATCAATCCAATTTTGAGGCCACTTTTTTCTCCTTACTATTGAACAGTTAGTTGAACATCTAAGAGATAAATGCCATCTTCAAAGTTATTTCTAAGCTGGCTGTTTTGCTTAATCTTATTATTTGTTAACTCTTGCTTCTGTTACCTTTTCTTTATACTGTCGAGCTAGGCCAGAAAGTTTATCCCATTCGCCGTTTTGTATGTATTCCTTATTCAGTAGGGAGCCGCCAACTCCTGCAGCAACTGCCCCGGCTTTAATATATTCCTGGATATTTTCAAGACCAATGTCGCCTGTTGGCATCATTGGAATGTGACCTAGAGGGCCTCTTACATCTTTAATGAATTGGCTTCCCAATACGCTGGCAGGGAACACTTTAACAATATCCGCACCCCATTCATACGCTTGTAAAATTTCAGTAGGGGTAAATACTCCTGGAATTACAATCTTGCCATAACGGTTTGCGACAGCAATTGTATCCCTGCTCATTGTAGGTGCGAAAATAAATTCGGCGCCTGCTTGAATCGCACGGACAGCACTCTCCCCATCAAGCACAGTTCCAGCACCAATTACTGCTTTTTCGCCAAATAATTTCTTGGCTTCACTAATGACATGAAACGCGTTCGGCGAATCTATTGTCACTTCAATACCAGTAATTCCGCCTTCCACAAGCGCAGCGATGACATCCATCACCTTGTCTGCTTCAATTTTGCGTACTACCGCAACCACTCCAGATTCAAGCAGTCGATTCAGCATATCCTGTTTCATTTTATACACTCCTCTACCTTAGTACATCCACACTTTTTCTATGGAAATTTTCAAGTGCTTCTCTTCGTGGCAAACCCTCCACATCACCTTTGACAGTCACGACCATTGCACCTATCGTTGAACCCATTGTTACGGCTTCCTTCAAACTCTTCCCTTCGAGCAAACCTGACAAAAGTCCAGCAGCAAACCCATCTCCCGCACCAATCGGATCAACCACACGATCAACCTTAATACTCGGAATGAATCCTGCTTCATCCTCTTTGGAATCATAGTAAGTTCCAATATCACCATTTTTAATCGCAATCTTAGAAACCCCTGCATTAAGGAAATATTGAGCTATTTCGTTATAGTCACGTGTTCCAAGTAGATATTCTGCTTCATCTATGCCGGGCATTACAAGATCTGCCAGCTTAGCAATCTTCAATACAATATCTTTCGCATCCGGTTTATCGCTCATCAATTTATAACGAATATTTGGATCGAAAGAAAGAAGGATATTATTTTCTTTTGCAAATTCAGCAACCGCATAGATTAATTCTTCACAGCTGTCACTTAGAAAAGGGGTGATTCCCGTTAAGTGAATAACTTTTGCTTGTCTAAGATACTCCCAATCTAATTCTTCTTTTTTCATCTGGCTTGCTGCAGAACCTTTACGGTAATAATAGACTTGATTAGAGCCTTCACGGAGTGTTTCTTTAATATAAAGGCCTGTCGAAAAATCCTCATTGATTTTTACCCGGGATGTATCGACGCCTTCTCCTCGTATAGATGATATTACGAATTTGCCAAACTCTTCATCTCCAACTTGGCTGATAAAACCTGCAGAATGGCCAAGTCGTGTGACGCCGATTGCAACATTGGATTCTGCACCGCCACATTTTTTGTTGAATTGGTGAATATATTGCAGTGGTCCGTCGGCTGCTGCTTCGAACAAGACCATCGTTTCTCCTATTGTAATAAGTTCAGGAAACAAATCCATTACCTCCGATTTTTGCATTCCTTCAATCAGAACAACATTTTTTTATTTTGTTCCAGATCAAATTCGATTTGCAAGAGATCATAGTGACCTCCGTTATTATCAAAAGTGAAAAGGCTAGACAGTAAGATGCTAGCCTTTTCAGCAAAATTACTAATTTAAATTCAATGAAGGAATTAAATCACCAAAAAGCTTATCTTGTTCTTCTAATAGAGTCGTGAATCCTTCTCCATTTTCATATCGATATCCTAACTTCAATTTATCTAGAGTTGCTTTGAATTCTTCGCTCTGAACCGTTTCACCGAATGATTCCTCTAATTTTTCAACTACATCAGCTGGAGTATCCTTTGGAACTGCAAGACCTCTCCAAGTACCGATTGACAAGTCAATCCCTCGTTCTTTTAATGTTGGAACTTCTGGAAGGGATTCCACTCTTTCCTCTGCCATTACAGCAAGCACTTTAAAATCACCTGATTCTACTAGAGTAGCTACTTCAGCAGGACTCACAGAAACTGCATCAATATGTCCTCCCAAAAGTGCAGTTGTTGCAGGCGCTGCTCCTTCAAATGGAATATGATTTAGTGTTGTACCAGTTTCTTTCTCAAAAGCAGCAGCAGCCAAATGCCAGATAGCACCTGTACCAGAATTCCCGACTTTCAATTTTTCTTTTTTGGCAGCTTCAATAAATTCCTCGATCGTGTTCCATGGAGCATCAGCTTTCACTGTAATTGCAGCGGCATCTTCATTTAATAATGCAACTGGAAGGAAATCTTTATGAGTGAATTGAGCTAATCCAGAGTGTGGAAGAGTCAATAATTCAACGGTCACCATAGATACTGTGTATCCATCTGCTTTTGCGGATAATCCATTTTGCATACCAATGGCTCCACCGCCTCCTGCTTTGTTTACAACCGTAACTGGTTCACCGATATTATCTTTAGCCAAATCTGCAAATGAACGAGCCAACGTATCAGTACCTCCACCAGCTGCATACGGTACAATTATTTCTATGGATTTCTCTGGAAACTTACTTCCAGATGCGTTCGCAGCCACAGATGATTCTCCTCCTCCACCACATGCTGCCAACAATATCAAACTAGTTAATAAAATACTTCCTAATGTAAACTTCTTCAAAACAATGACCTCCTCTATTTTTCTTCGAATTAATTAATATAGCCAAGACTTCTTGAAATCTTTTTTGCAGTATCTTTTAACAGAGGAATATGATGCTGTAGTATCTCATCAGACATTCTGTCAAGAGGACCAGTGACACTTAAAGCGTATTGAGGTCTTCCATTATGGTCAAATATCGGAGCACCGACACAGCGTATTCCCATTTCATGCTCTTGATTGTCATAGGAATATTTATCTTTTTTTATAGTGGCCAATTCAGTTGCCAATGCCTCCCGGTTTACCAAGGTATAATCCGTAAGTCTGGCAAACTCAATCTTGTCCACTAATTTTTTAGCTTCTCTCTCATCAAGAAAGGCTAGAATTGATTTTCCTACAGCCGTACAATACAGTGGTCCTCGTCTACCAATCTGTGAATAGATTCTTATAGTGGATGAGTTTTCAACTTTATCTATGTAAATGATTTCCTGCCCTTCTAATGTTACAAGGTGGACAATTTCTCCCGTTTCCTTGCTAAGACTCTCAATAAAAGGCCTTGCAATTTCAAGTACATTCAAGTTTTTTGTCACTGTATAGTTCATCTCAATAAATTTCAGACCTAATCTATATGTACTTTCCCTGCCGAACTTCTGTACATATCCATGTTCTTCAAGAGACATTAAAAGCCGATGTGCTGTGCTTTTTGCTACTTGAAGAGAAATAGATATCTCAGTGACTCCAAGCCCTCTTGGGTTCTTTCTTAAAAATTCGAGGATTTGTAATGCACGGTCAACGGATTGTATCAATTATATTGTCTCCTCCCATGCGTTCCTCATTATGGAACGCCATTCTTTATTACGGTCTTACTATAAAAAAACATGTAAGCGTTGTCAAGATATTTTTTGAATCTTTTGCATTATTAAAATACTATAATTGATCCACAAGGAATCACAGGTGTTATGGTATATCGTCCGGCATTTGATGGAATCTAGCAGTAATTCGGTAATATCACATTTTAGGGAATTATTGTATGTTATAATTAATTTGTATTATTTTGTAATACATACTACTTAAAAAGGTTGTGAACATGTGGGGAACTCAAAAATTTTATTGGGAATAATTTTTTCTGTCATGCTATTACTTGCAGCATGTGGCGACGAAGAAAAAGCTTCAGGTTCAAAAGAAGTAGTTAAATCTAAGCCGAAAATTGAGGAAAAAGTAGAGAAAGCCCAAGAAAATAGTACAGAAGAAGATAGTGCAGAAGAAGTAACAAGCGTAGCTTCAAAAGAAACAGTTCCTTCAACCGGAGAGGTTTTGAATCCGAACATTGCAGTAGAAACAGAAGGCAATGTCGAAGTAATTTACACAAATAAAGATCCCAAATATACACATGATATGAGTGGTTTTAAAGTTTCCGTGGACGAGTACCAAATTGTGAAAGTAACAGATATGAACGAATACTCAAAGATTTCATTTGATGATCAGATCAATGGATATGTTGTATCCACTAAAGTGACCATTGAAAACGGGACCAGCAAACCGATGTATTACAATAATAACCATAAGATACAAGTAAGCAATAATTTTGATAATATTCCAGCTAATTGGAAGACACTTGTTCCAGAAGATCAACAAATAAATAAAATCAAAAAGAATAAAGAAAAGGTCTCTTTATTTGAAGCTGGTGAAAAGGTAACCGGTTTAATGAGCTTTACTTTAACGGATGATGAATTTGAAAAACTCAAAACCGTAAAACCAAAATATATTATTGAAGGCGGATTGGCCGATAACGACCAATATAAAAATATTAACCAACAACAATCGCCTGCTTATGATTTTATTTATAGTGGAGAACAAGGGGAACAAACGGCAACTGCACCAACTTTTTATCAGGATCGCCTTACTACCGATAACATGGCAGACAAAAAAATGATTTTTGAAAAATCCGGAATCAATGAAACAAAGCAGATTGGCGATGTGAACGTAACCCTTGATGGCGTGCAATACACGGATGTTATCCCGACAGAAGCCAATAAAGCACGATTCCAAAATTTTGGAGAAAGTGGTGTTGTTGCTTTAACGGTTAAACTGAAAATTGATAATCAATCGAGCGCACCGGTGAGTATTTGGAATATCGGCTCTAAAATAGTAATTGATGAAAACCGGGGAACGGCGATTGCTGAAGGAATGGCAGAACCACAAGAACCGCAAGAAATTGCGGCCGGGCAGCAAGGCGAAAAATTACATGTATTCTTATTCAATAAAGATGAATTTGGGATTTTCAAGAAGTTTGATTTAGAATTTGGACCGTTTACCGGTTCAGACGGAAAAGACTTATTCAAAGGCAGAACCGCGACATTTACATTACCTAGATGATAAATAAAAACCAGTGTCTTTTCTTCGACACTGGTTTTTATTTACATAAATCCCGGTAGTTTTTTAGGTTTGGTTTGGATTGTTAAAAGGGAATCTAATGGGGACTTTCCTATTATAATTTTAGGGAGATATGCAGCATGGGAAAAGAGGATAGCCTTATCATGAAGGATCTTCGCCATTTGCAAGAGAAATACAATAGGTGTAACGTGCAAATGAGTAGAGAGCTTATCCGGGAAAATATGCACTTGATCATGAAAGCCCATAGAGAGTTACCGCTCATTCGAATGAATTGTTGGTATATGCCTACAAATTATATTGAAAAATAGAACAAAATAAAAGGGGTCAATGGATGAGAAAAAGGAATGACAAAGAAAAGATAAAAAGACTAGGGTATGCGCTTCTCGCATTCGCAGCATTTGTTTTCTCGATTTGCCTCATTTTCATAAACTGGCAAGAGTATGAGGCATTGAAAAAGGATAATGAGCAAATTCAAACACCAACTACCGTTTATGGGAAAACAGCGAATCAAGACCTCTTTGGAAAGACATATTATTACGCGCTTATCGAAAATGGACTTATTGGAAAAACAACCACTAAATTAAAAGTAGGGCAAAAGGCTAGTATCAGTAAAGAAGAATTTGACAAGATTGAAATTGGCGATTCATTAAATGGCTATACTGTTAATGGAACGTTTCATACACAGGCAGATTTGGACGAAGAATATACCTCCTTTTATGTTGGATTAGCTTTCTTCAGTCTTTATCCAATAGGTTATATTTTATATTTGGTGAGTAAGATAAATATAGTGAGAGCGATGTTTGAACGGATTGAACATGCAAAAGGCTTAAACCGAACGATCAATATCCTTGGGAATTCTCTTTTATTCGGTGGAGTCATTGTAGGTCTGTTGTTCTTTGTATTTGATTTCGGGGACATGCTAAAAAGCGGGTATGATAGATTTATGTCTGAGAAACAGATAGAAACGATAGCATTAGTGGCAGATCATGACATCGTTATTAACTCGTCCATGTATGCAAATAGTGTCTACAATTTAGGACTTGTCTATAAAAACCAGAACGATCAGATTGTTAGCGTAACAAAAGAAGTAACCAAGCACAGCTATGATAAGTACAAAGACGATCCGCTACCAATTAAGTATAATGAACAAGATTATTATCGTGTCTATTTGCAGGAAGTTGATTTTGTGGATATTTTTCAAATTTTCACATCAGACTTATTCATTCTATTTTATTTAGCAGTAATTATAATTGCATTACTAATTTTTCTCCTTTTTGTATTAAGAAAGCGTAAGAAGTATGGATATTACTAACATCAGGAAATAAGAAGAGAATATATATAGAAGAAACTCATTTAACATATTAGATTTCCATTTATAGAAACAATAAGTCATTTAATTTTCTTCTAAAAAAACTAGAGCCTTCCTACATTAGATTATGTAGGAAGGCTCTTAATTTTTTATTTCGAAATCCGAATTATTAAGCGAAGCACCAGTTAGTGTAAGAAGGAATATTAGCAAGCTCTAGTTACATAGGTTAATTTTAGTACGAATAATAAAATATTGAACGATTTACCTTCTTATAACGGCTTAAATGGAATAGTTAAATATTGAATTAAATTGGGGAGTGAAACATGGGGGCTATTAACGGAAAAGATTATATTAACCGATTAAACCAGCTAAACAATGAGATTTGGTACGACGGTGAAAAAATTGAGGGGTTGCTCTCGGAACACCCTGCATTCAAAGGACTTATTCAGTCAAAAGCGGCTCTTTATGATTTGCAACTTGACCCGGAATTAAAAAATGAGATGACTTTTATTTCCCCAGTATCAGGTGAACTTATTGGTCTTTCCTATTTGCAACCAAAAACGAAAGAGGACTTAATAAGAAGAAGAAAAATGATTGAACATTGGGCTAGGTATTCAGGGGGAATCATGGGAAGAAGCCCAGATTATTTGAACACAGTTTTAATGAGCTTTGCCTCTTCAGTATCCTTTTTAAAAAATAAGGACAATTGTTTTCCGGATAATCTGCAAGCATTTTATGAATTGGCTAGGGAAAATGACCTGTCGTTTACACATACCTTTATTTCACCACAAGTGAATCGTTCTCAAATCTACTTTGAAAGTGACGATGAGCCGCCAATCGCCGCAAAAGTTATTGGTAAAAATGAAAAAGGGATCATTATTAAAGGTGCCCGCCTTCTTGCTACGCAAGGTGGTTTAACCGATGAAGTATTAGTATTTAGCGTTGGGAAATTTCTATTTAATGAAGATGAAGCTTTTGCTTTTGCGATCCCTGCTAACACGAAAGGACTAAAGTTTATTTGTAGGGATACATTCATCGGAGGACAATCTTCTTTTAATCATCCATTAAGCTCGCGGTTCGAAGAAATGGATTCTATCGTTGTCTTTGACAATGTATTAGTACCTTGGAAAAGGGTATTTTATTACAACAATTCGGAGGTAGCCGAAGAATTCCCAATCCAAAGCTCTTTCCATCCCTTTACTAAACACCAAGTATTGAATAGACAAATTGTAAAAACAGAGTTCGTCTTAGGTATTGCTGAGCTTATTATCGAAACGATAAATATTGGCGATTATCAACATGTTCAAGAAAAGATGTCAGAAATCATCATGGGTCTTGAAACGATGAAAGCCTTGTTAGAAAAATCGGAGAACAACGCAAAATTAGATGAATGGGGATATATGCGGCCAGAAATTTTCCCGCTTCAAGTTGCTGGTAACATTTTCCCTAAAATTTATCCTCGTTTTACTGAAATTATCCAGATAATCGGAGCTAGTGGAATGATTACATTGCCAACCGAAAAAGCATTTCATTCTATTATTAGAAACGACTTAGATCTTTATCTTCAAGGAACAAATAAGACCGCAGAAGAACGTGTAAAAATATTTCGTTTAGCTTGGGATTTAACCATGAGTTCATTTGGAACAAGACAAACCCAATATGAGCGATACTTTTTTGGTGACCCAATTCGATTAGCAAGCGACTTATATAAAAAATATCCAAAAGATGAATATGCAAAGGTAGTTAGTGAATTCTTAAATCTAAAAAAAGAAGAATAACTCAATTGTTTACAGTCAACAAGACGATATTTGAATAAGAAAGACGATCAAAAGCATCGCTTAGTGAACAATGTCTAATGATTCCAAAACAAAAAAGGTTAAGGAGAATTTCTTCCTTAACCCAGTTCCCCAATATTTTGGAGGTAATTTCCATTTGTTACTTTCATTTTTCGCTCCAATAACAAACACCTCTTACGCAATTTTGCATAAGAGGTGCCTTTGTTATTGATTATGCAAATTGTTTCATCCACTTTTGGAAGTTTGCAATCACGGTATCTAAGAACTCAATTGTTGCTTCATCAATCAGGTTACCTTCAGCGAATTTAGTATGTGCTGCTCCAACATATACTTCATTCATCGGTAATAGTGGAGAATTTAAACCACTTGCAAATAGGATATCGCGTAAGTGCATTTGTGCTTTTGCTGTACCTAAAGCGCCCATAGAAGCGCCCATAATCATAGATGGTTTGCCGAATACTACTCGATCAACACGTGACATCCAGTCAATCGCATTACCTAGTACACCAGAAATTGTCGAGTTGTACTCAGGTGTTACCCAAAGAACTGCATCAGCTGATTTTACTTTTGCTTTAAAGTCCAGTACTTCTTGTGGTGCGTCTAATTCGATATCTTGGTTGTACATTGGAAGTGGAGCTAAATCTAAAATTTCAAGCTCAAATTGGTCAGCGTAACGAGCCTGTACGTGCTTTGCTAGTTGTAAATTATATGAATCTTTACGAATACTTCCTACGATTGCTACTACTTTCATGGTAATTCCTCCAATAATTTAAGTGTATTAGTCGACTGAATGTTCCATTTCACGTGAAATGACTTTGATACAGTCTTTAACCTCGTTCATAAGGTGTTTCATTTTACTACGTGCAACAACTGCTTGTAGTGCTGTAATGGCAACTACTGCTATGGCTTGTCCATTTCTAAAAACAGGAACTGCAAGAGCTACTTTTGCAATTTGGAAAAATCGAATTGGGTGATACGCTAGTATTGTCCGTCGCTCAAAGCTCTATTCCCATCCGGTCTTAGTTTTTAGCTATTGTCTTATCAAGAGAAAGTGGTGAACGTTCTGCAAACATGAAGTAAATTCCTAATGCAAGATATACAACTTCAAGTTCGTAGCCAGCCATCACACCATCTCCAAATAATCCTAGTGGTAATTTCGCTGTGAAAATAGCACCGACCATAAGGATGGCAAATATTGCACCGATAATTCTTGTACCGAGACCTAGAATTAATAATAAGCCTCCTACTAATTCAACAATTGCAACTACAAAAGCAAATCCTCCAATTAATCCAAGTGATTCAAAGTAACCAGCTGTATTGCTAATTCCTCCTTGAAATTTCACTAGCCCATGCATAAAGAACATGAAACCGAATACGACGCGTACAAGTAATGTCATATATTGTTGTTTCGTCATTGTCTATTCCTCCTTTAGTTATGTTTAGAAAGTAAATTACTAATAGTAAGCTAAATGCAAAAAAAAAAGAACTCCATAAACAAAGAGTTTCACTGTTTTCACAATTCCACAGATTACATTTAGTAACTTAGTTTATCTAAGTAACTAAATATATCTTTGAAACTATTAATTGTCCACTTATTTATACTAAACTTAAGATATTTTTTTACAAATTGATGACTTTTTCTAATTTCCCTCATCACAATCAATAGCAGTGGATCATCTTGAAATGATCCACTGCTATTGATCAGAGAAATAATAAGAAGTCTTGATTGATAGAAAAATAGACGAAGCTTGTACATTGAAAGCTATTTGCTCTATTCGCTTACCGCCAGGAATGACAGAATCAACATCCTCTTGTACTAAAAGAAAAGCTAACGCTAAAAGAAAGTGGGCCGTATAAAATAAATGAAATAATAGGAATGAAATTTATCGTTTTCATAAATACTTCTCCATTCGAATATCAGTCCACATTTTATCTTGCCAAAATGTGAAACTGTCGATACTACCGATTTCCTTATATCCCATCTTTTGATAAAGCTTCTGTGCCTGTTCGTTAAATTCAAACACGCCTAGTTCAATACGTTTAAGCCCCTGCTTCTTAATCTGTTCTTCCAAATATTGAATTGCTACATAACCAATACCTCTTCCCCGTCCTATAGATTCACCAATTGTGATTCCTATCCAGGCGGTCCCAGGCTCTTTTTTGTAGAGATGGCTCGGATCGATCATATAATTCATTTCACCTATCAACTGGTCATTCAGATATATTAGGTAGATGTGATGGTTTTCCAGACGTTTTATTAAACCATCCAGGGTCACTTTATAACGACTTTCCAATTCTGATTTATTTCGGTTAGGGCGAGTCAACGGAATTAAAGTTGGGTCGTTTTCCCAACGATTAATCACCTTTATAAGGCTTGAGGTGGGTTCAGTTAATTTTATAAAATGAGTAGTCATTGCGCTCTCCTCTCCAATACATAACATTAAAGTCTCGATTAGTTGGATTCCCCTTTATTTGAACACGGAAATAACAACAAAATCATTCTATTGAAATTTCTGCGAATTTAGGTTGTGCATTGTATTCCTTCTAAACTGCTTTTGTTTGATATATATTTTATAGTACCTTAAATCGGAAAAATTCGAAAACTTTCATTTACTATCATCCGTAAACCCTTCTTGAATCTACGCACTTCTTTATAGCTCTTGCCCCCTGGTTTTAGAACACTGAGTTACAATTTTGATACTTATGAAGGCGTACCCTCCTATGTTTCTTGATCTAATTAACTCCATGTACAATTTGTTTAATTGATGGTCACCTTCCGAGCATATGGTCAAATTTATTATTAGACAAAAAAGCGTGAAAACCCTTTAATATCAAGGTTTCACACGCTTTTTTTGTTGCGGAAACAGTCACTTTTCATAAACTGGGTATTGAACAAGCCTTCCCAAATACATTTATCTCGAAAATGTAATAAAGTAAACATTAACTGGTTCAATACCTTTCCTCGAAGCCATGAGTTAACCTGCCCTCGATGATACTGACCATTCCCTTAATTCCTATTTGGTTACTGATTCTATTAAACGATAGAACTTTGACGCTTACCAAGAAAATTAGCTCAAGTGTATTTATGCATAGAATGAGTAGTTCTGTAAAGAATGAAGGAATAAAAAGAAGGGAGAGCAAATTATGACAACTGCCTATAAAGGTACAAATAAAATGATTACAGGAATTGTATTTGGGGTATTAACATTTTGGCTCTTTACTCAAGCAATCGTCAACGTAGTTCCCGTAGTTCAAAAGGATTTGGGAGTTTCATCCGGGACATTAAACATTGCAATTAGTTTATCAGCACTATTCTCCGGTATTTTCATCGTAGCAGCTGGTGGACTTGCTGATAAAATTGGACGAAAGAAAATGACGAATATCGGACTCATTTTAAGTATCATTGGTTCACTTTGTTTAGTTTTAGCAAATGGTTCAATATTACTCATCATTGGGCGGATCATTCAAGGTTTATCGGCTGCTTGTATTATGCCTGCAACGATTGGCTTGATGAAAGCCTATTTTGAAGGGGCTGATCGACAACGCGCACTTAGCTTCTGGTCAATTGGTTCTTGGGGTGGTTCAGGTGTTTGTTCGTTATTCGGCGGAGCAATTGCTACATATATGGGGTGGAGATGGATTTTCATCTTCTCAATTATCATCGCAATTCTTGCATTGTGGTTATTAAAAGATACGCCTGAAAGTAAAGCAAGACAAACCGACAATTCTAAATTTGATGTTGGTGGTCTGATTATTTTCATTATAACCATGTTAGCATTGAATATTTTCATCACACAAGGTGCTGAAATTGGTTGGACAAACTGGATTACGATTGTACTGTTAGCTGTCGCAGTAATTGGTGCAATCATCTTTATAAAATTTGAAAATGGTAAATCAAATGCGCTAATCGATTTTGGGTTATTTAAAAACTTGCCATACACGGGTGCAACCATTTCAAACTTCTTGCTCAATGCTGTTGCCGGAACGCTTGTTGTTGCGAATACGTATGTACAAGAAGGAAGAGGATTTACTTCTTTCCAATCGGGTATGCTTTCCATCGGTTATCTAATTGCCGTACTTGGTATGATCCGTGTTGGAGAAAAGATTCTTCAAAAAATCGGGGCAAAAAAACCGATGCTTTGGGGTACAATTTTGACGCTTATCGGTGTTGGTATAATGGGCTTAACATTCTTACCAGATGTTGCTTACACAGTAGTTGTATTTATCGGATTTGCTTTGTTTGGATTAGGTTTAGGGCTCTATGCAACACCATCAACAGACACTGCCGTATCGAACGCACCTGATGATAAAATTGGGGCTGCTTCGGGTATATATAAAATGGCGAGCTCCCTTGGTTCTGCTTTCGGGGTTGCGATTTCAGCAACAGTTTATGCAATGATTGCAGCCAATAGTGGTGTAGATGCAGCGGCAACTGGAGGTATTATTGCCAATGTGATTTTCACAGTCATCGCTTTGTTATCAATTATTTTCTTGGTTCCAAATCATGCTGGTAAAAGTGAAGTAAAATAAGGAGTGTTTTAGTTATGAAAGAAAAATTAATGGACATGTTGGATGAACGTAAAGATGAAATGATTCAAATCCGCCGTTTTTTACATGAACATCCTGAATTATCATTTAAAGAAGAAAAAACAGCTCAATACATTGCGGACTTTTATAAAGGAAAAAACGTCGATATACAAACAAATGTCGGAAATGGTTACGGAATTATTGTAACAATAGTAGGCGAAAAACCTGGAAAAACAATTGGATTACGCGCAGATTTTGACGCGCTTCCAATTGTCGAAGAAACACCCGTACCTTTCAAATCGAAAAATGAGGGCGTCATGCATGCATGCGGACATGATGGTCATACAGCTTACTTGTTAGTTCTTGCAGATTGTTTAATTCAACTGAAATCAGAACTATCCGGAACCATTAAAATCATTCATCAGCATGCTGAAGAGGCTCCACCAGGTGGAGCAAAAAGTATTGTAGAATCTGGACTGTTGGATGATTTAGATGAAGTGTATGGAATTCACTTATTACCAATTGCCCCTGCTGGAATGGTCGGTTACAATAAAGGCTTTGCTTTCAATGGACGGGCCTACATGAAATTGAAAATACAAGGCCGAGGTGGGCATGGATCATCACCTCACTTAGCAAATGATGCAATTGTTGCGGGTGCTCATTTTGTAACCGCAGTACAAACCATTATAAGTCGCCGATTAAGCCCATTTGACATAGGAGTAATTACAATTGGATCGTTTGATGGAGCAGGTACCTTTAATGTGATAAAAGATAGCGTAGAGCTTGAAGGTGATATCCGTTACATGACTGTTGAAACGAAAGAAACGATTGAACGAGAAGTAAAACGTCTTGTCAAAGGACTTGAGGAAGAGTTCGATGTAACTTGTGATCTTACGTATACACCAGACTATCCGCCATTGTACAATAATCCTGAACTTACAGAAAAAGTGGCAGAAGCACTTAAAAATGCGAATATAAAAGAAATCACAGAAGTAAAAGAAGTCCCTGCAATGGCACCTTCGGAAGACTTTGCTTACTATGCAGAAAAGTTCCCTGCTTGTTTCTTTTATATTGGATGCACACCAAAAGGCGTAGAAAAACCATATTTCAACCACCATCCACAATTTGATATCGACGAAGATTCACTCCTAGTTGCAGCAAAAGCCGTTGGACAAGTTGTTTGTAGTTTGCAGGAATAAAACTTAGAGTCGTTCAAAGTATACTTCTTTGAACGACTTCTTCGTGGTTTCAGCTTTCATGATTATTTCCCCTGTGCGGGAAATAATCATGAATATATGAGGTTTCACTCTGGAACTTCTATATATTCTCCAACTCTAACTTTTAGTATTTCAATTAATTCTTCGTTCATATAACCGTAATCATCTGGAATGTCTAAATTCAACATCTTCTTATTATCAAGCATTGATCCGAACTTGCCTTTTAGCCGTCTTATATGCTTTTTTTCCATTACAAAAATATAGTCAGCCCAACCTATGTGCCCGTTAGTAACCTTAACCTTTGCACCAACCTCTGTTCCTGCTGATCTTACATCATAGCCGTTAAAATTATGAAATACCTTTTCCGCAGTCGGGCTTCGCCATTTGTTCTTACTACATATAAACAGAATCTTAATTTTACTTCACCCCATACAATAAATTTTTTAGTTAGTTTTATTTTTAAGTCATCCATAATATTCGCTAGTCTAGAGTTATCCTATCTTTTGTTTTTCGCTTTAAACCTCGAACGTTTTATTGCACATATTTTCTCCTATCGATGTGGATCATCCACGAAATCAATATTCCTCTTCCAGTTCTTGAGTTATCCAGAACCGTGACATAATAATAATAATAATACAATGAAAGTATTAGTCCCACCAATGTCGAGAATGTTGCTACGAGCATTAATCCTCAATATCGATACCGCCTCTCTCCCCTACGAAAGGGAGCGAGCAATTCTATGACTCACCATTTATTCTCAAACAAAAAGCTAGCGAATAAATAATTCAGTATAATGATTAGACAGTGCTGAAAATAATTAGTCACCAATTAGGGATTTCCCTAATAAATACAGGAGGTTTTAATATGTTAAAGGACACAATATTTACTAGTATTTCTGAAAATATGACTGAAATGAGGAAAATAAGACGGCATTTACATATGCACCCTGAACTCTCTCATCAAGAAGTAAATACGCCCGAATACATTGCAACCTACTTGGAAGAACTCGGCATTGAAGTGAAGAGAGGCGTTGGTGGCAGAGGGGTTGTTGGGACAATTCGTGGTGGAAAGCCTGGGAAAACCATCGCTTTTAGAGCTGATTTTGATGCTTTACCGATTCAGGACGCTAAAAATGTGCCCTATAAATCCACTGTTCCAGGTGTGATGCATGCTTGCGGGCACGACGGCCATACCGCTTCACTTCTCGGCTTTGCAAAAGTGATGAATGCTGTAAAAGCTGAACTCAAGGGTAATATTGTATTAATTCATCAATTTGGCGAGGAGTTATCACCAGGCGGAGCCAGAGCGATGATTGAGGATGGATGCCTTGATGGTGTGAATTTCGTTTACGGTGCCCATCTTCAATCGAAGCTGAATGCAGGTTACATTTATGGTAGAGACGGTTATTTACAGGCAGCGGAAGACGCGATTAAAATTATCGTAAATGGATCGGGAACGCATGGTGCAGAACCTCACACCGGTGTTGATCCGATTTTAGGTGCCAGTCATATAATGGTTGCTTTACAGTCCATCGTTAGCCGTAACGCTGATCCTTTGAAAGAGCTTGTCGTGTCAATTGGTAAATTCCATGCCGGAGATGCGGATAATGTGATACCTGAAAAGGCAGTATTGGAGGGTACGATTCGAGTATTTGATAAGGACTTGCGACAACTTGCAAGTCGACGCGTAAAAGAGATTGCTGAATCTGTCGGTGGTGCTTTAGGCTGTGTTGTTGAAGTCCAAGTTGAAAAAGGGTATGACTCTGTATGGAATCACCCAGAGCAGATGGACGTTGTGCGTCGTGCCACAACCAACACATTTGGTCCAGAATCGTACGTTGATATTGATCCCGTTATGCCGGTGGAAGATTTCTCATATTACTTACAAAAAGTACCCGGGGCGTTTTTCTTTGTGGGTGCAAAGATGGATGATGAAAGTGTCGTATTCCCTCATCATCATGAGAAGTTCGATTTCCATGAACCTGCGATGGAAACGACAGCTAAAACTTTTGCTGCTATTTATCTGGAAGCTCAAAATAGCTGACAAGTCCCTATGGACAGAGAAACTGTCGCCCAAATTCTATATAAAAAAGGAGCCAAGTGACGTGATCACTTAGCTCCTCTATGTGTACTTACTTCAAGATTCCTTACTTCACCATGTTTTCTTGTTTTAGCTTCTATTTTCGCAGACTTTATTGACGGCAAATCCAGTGTCTTCTGATGATAAGCTTGAGTTTGGGCAAATCGTTGCTCAGGTACCTGTCACTCCTCTTCGATCTATTACTTCATGACGTACGCTGCTAACACACTTTGAACCTTGTATATATTTAAGGATTTATTGAACTTTTTCAGGATGGGTGCAGCACTTCCCGATAGCCAAATTTTTAATTCTGCATCCAGATCAAAAGTGCCCGCCGTTTCAATCGAGAAATGCACTACACTTTTATATGGAATCGAATGATATTCTACCTTTTTCCCCGTCATACCTTGTTTATCAATAAGTAATAATCGTTTATCCGTAAAAACAATTAGATCCCGAATAAGCTTATACGCATGCTCCACCTTTTCAGTAGGAGCTAGCAAATCCTTCAGTTCACTCTCTACTTTGTCATTTTCTATCTCCGATGCATTACCCATTAAACCATCTAAAATCCCCATCCAAATTCCTCCTGAAATCCATTTTGGTACTAATTCGAGAAGTGTGTTCTGAACTCCTGCTAGTTGTGCGAGAAAATAGGGAAGTTCATTGTCTTGAATAAACATTAACAAGCCACTCCCCTAACTTTTGGCATGAGAGAGTGAATAATCCGATTTGTTTACCTTTGGACGCGAGGTTTTAGGTTATAAACCCCAATCTAGTTTCAAAATATCGTTAAGAACTTGAAACTTTTCATATCCAATTTTATCAATGACTTTTTTTTCGAGATTTGCCTTTAAGGATTTGTTTTCCTCATAACATTCTTCACCTAGTTTAGTTAACTGTATACACCTATCCTTTTTGTTATTTTCTAAGCTGCTAATTATAACTAATCCCTTTGATTCAAGACTTTTAATGAATTTATGCGTTGCTTGCCGAGAAATGTCAACATGTTTGGTAACGTATGAAATCGTTGGCCGCTTTTTATAAACTCTTGCCATAATATACCATTCTGAAATCGATATATATATATCGCTAGTATCATTCCACAATTTCTCAATAATGCTTCGAAGTTGAACATGTCGCTCGCTTATTAAGTCAATAAAATCTAATTCTTGTAATTCACAATTCAAACCTCTCACCCCGACCTTTTCTTTGCTTATTACTATATGAAAATCTTTCTAAATTGTCAACAAAGTTGACAATTATTGAAAAATACAATAAAATAAAGTATATTGTAAACTAAGTTGACGATTTTAAAGATAGGTGGTAATTATTATGTTTAACATTGGAGATGTAATTATCTATTCAATACATGGCTTGTGCCAAATTGATAATATATGTGAAAAAACTTTTTCTGATGGAACCAGAACCTATTATGATTTGCATCCTGTTGGACAGTCAAATTTAACAATTAGTATCCCTGTCGATAATGATAAAGTGGTTATGCTTAAGTTGTTGAATCGTGAAGAGGCTGAAGAAATTTTACAATCCTTTAGACTTCCAGGTACGAGTTGGATAGAAGACTTAAGACTGCGTAATAAGAAATATCGCATTACGGTAAAAACAGGAAACCGAACAGAGATTGCTCTAGTAATTAATACGTTGATGCGGAAAAAACTTGAACTTAGCATGCAAAATATGAAACTTCCTGATCAAGATCTTACACTTTTAAATACCATACAAACTTTATTGTTTACAGAGATAGCCCATGCTTTGGATTGCTCGATCGAAGAAATAATCAAAAAGGTTAATAACATGGTAAGTGAGAATTCTACATCTCCCGATGATACCTATGCCGCGGTGTCCAACACAATCCTGAAAGTATAAACAATCACGTTGGTTTTAATTAATGTGATTGTTTTTGACACAAGGGAGAAACACTAATTTTAATCAGGTTTCTGTAGTATGTTCGTGCGTAATCTCTGTTACTATAACCTTAAAAAAACTTACCGATGACCATTCCTTGGCATGAATAAATATAAATAAGCCACTTTTATCAGCTTTAGCATGATGGAAGTGGCTTTTAATGATATTCATTTGTAGTGGATAGATTTTATGCATTTAAGCACAGGTATCTGTCAAAAAAGGAGGAAGCAAGAGAACCGTCCCCTTGCTTCCTAAGCTTGCATATTTTCCACAATTGTTGCGATCCCTAATCCACCTGCGATACATAAGGTCACCGCGCCATATTTCTTACCAGTACGCTCTAGTTCATGTATCAATTTCGTCAGTAAAATGGCACCTGTTGCACCAATTGGATGACCCATTGCAATGGCTCCTCCATTCGGATTTACTTTTCCAACATCTATTCCTAACTCATTTACGCATGCAACAGCTTGTGCTGCGAAAGCTTCGTTAAGCTCTACAACATCTAAATCGGCCATTGTTAAATTCGTTTGTTTCAATGCTTTCAACATTGAATAGACAGGGCCCATCCCCATCAATTCTGGTGAGCAACCAACAGAAGCTTGAGCTAGAATACGCGCTTTTGGCTTATATCCACGTTTCAATGCTTCGTCTTCAGACATTACTAACAATGCAGCTGCTCCATCGTTTCGGCCACTCGCATTTCCGGCAGTTACTGTACCACCTTCTTTAAAAACAGGCTTCAATCCTGCCAACTTCTCCAATGTTGTTTCGCGTGGATGCTCATCCACTTTAAACTCAATAATTCCTTTACGTGTTTTCACAGGATAAGGAGCAATTTCTTTCTCAAAATACCCTTTTTCTATCGCATTTTTCGCTTTTTCTTGACTAATCAATGCGAATTCATCCTGAGCTCCACGAGATATCCCATACTTCTCTGCAACATTTTCTGCAGTAATCCCCATATTCAAATCCCCGTAAACTTCTCTTGGTTGTGATCCAGGTTGACTTGCAGTATTCGGATCTTTCAACGAGACATCTCCAGACTTTGTGCCGAATCGAACCCCATTCACATAATAGGGTGCTGTACTCATCGACTCTGCCCCGCCTGCAATAATAATGTCACTTAGCCCTGTTTGAATTTGTTGGGCTGCTGAATTCACGGCTTGTACACCAGATCCACACTGACGATGAACCGTGTAGCCAGGCACTTCTACTGGAATTCCAGCACGAAGCATCGCAACCCTTGCTAAGTTTGATGCATCTGCACTTTGTTTGGCTTGTCCTAAAATAACTTCTTCAACTGCACTTTTATCCAACTCTGTACGGCGTACCAACTCTGAAATGACATGAGACCCAAGGAAATCCACTGTTTCATTTCCTATGCTGCCTCCAAGCTTCCCAATAGCTGTACGCACCGCATCTACGATTACTACATTTTTCAAGATTTCATCCCTCGCTTCTCGCATAATGCATCACTTTTTCGCGGTCGATTTCCATACCAAAACCAGGTCCTGTTGGAATGATCACTTCAAAGTTTTCATATTGCATGTCATTCACCGTAATATTGTCCTTGAACAATAAAGGACCGAAAATCTCTGTGCCAAATTTCATTTCTGGAATAGTTGCGTATAACTGTGCACAAATAGCCGTACCTAAACTAGATTCGATCATCGTACCTCCATACAAACCAAGTCCGGCAGCTTCCGCAATGCCAGCTACTTTCTTCGTCTGAGTTAATCCACCTGCTTTACAAGGCTTAAGCGCGATACAATTTCCTGCACGGTGTTTCGCAATTTGGAATACATCCTGCACACTGTTTGCCGCTTCATCTGCCATAATAGGCACTTTAAATCTAGTAGTGAGTCTTGCCATGCCTTCATAATTCCACGTAGGAAGTGGCTGCTCAACCATTGAAACACCACCGTCTTCTAATGCAGCGATACAATAATTTGCCGTATCCTCATCCCAAGCTTGATTGACATCGACGGTAATTCGTGCCCGATCTCCAACAGCTGCCTTAATCTTTCGAACATGTTCCACATTTTTAAACGGATCGCCCTTACCTATTTTCAACTTAAAAATATTGTGGCGTTTTTGATTCAAGAATTCTTGTGCTTCTTCAATATCTGTTTCTGTTTTCCCACTTGCTAGCGTCCAAGCGATTGGCAATGAAGTATGGATTTGACCTCCAAATAATTCGAATGCTGGTACCCCTTTACTTCTCGCTGCTAAGTCGATAATAGCTGTTTCTACAACCGTTTTGGCAAAATTATTCCCTCGCACTAACTTCGAGACTTCAAACATAATCTTATCGAAGTGAACTGGATCTTTTCCAATCACTAAAGGAGCAATATACGTATCAATATTTGCTTTAATCGCTTCGGGTGTTGACTCCCCATAAGAAGCACCACCAATCGTCGCTACCTCTGACCATCCTTCTTGACCTTCCTCATCCGTCACACGCCCAACGACAATCGCTTGTGACACGATTGTATGCATCGCCAATTGATGTGGACGAATTGTCGGTAAATCCAGGATATATACATCGAACGAACGTATCTTCATCTTCAACCAACTCTCCTCATTTACTCAGCGAAATTAGCTTCTGTTTTCTCTCGTACTTCTTCTATTGTTACTCCTGGCATTAACTCTACTAGCTTCAATTGCTTATCCACCACTTCAAACACAGCTAATTCTGTGAAAATCATATCCACACTTCGGGTGGACGTAATCGGATATGTGCATTCTTTTAATAGTTTGCTACTCCCGTCCTTCGACGTATGACTCATCGTCACAAAGACTTTTTTCGCACCAACTAACAAATCCATCGCACCGCCGACGCCCATAATATTCTTGCCAGGAACAGCCCAATTGGCTATCACACCGGTTTGATCCACTTGCAGGGCACCTAAAATGGCGACATCCACATGTCCACCACGAATCATCGCAAACGAATCCGAACTATTGAAATACGATGCACCAATGGCTTCTCCAACTGGTAACTTTCCAGCGTTCACAAGATTAGGATCGATTTCCTCTGCTTCCACATCTGTGACTCCAAGTAATCCGTTTTCCGTATGTAGGTAAATATCCTCCGCATCCAAATACTCTGCAACTAAAGTGGGAATACCGATCCCCAAGTTAACAACGCAAGGACCTTCCAGCTCTTGAGCTACACGCTTTGCAATTACATGCTGCATATCTGTTTTACTCGTCTTAGTCATCTATTCACAACTCCTTCCTTCGTTAATACTTGTTGTGCTTCGATTATCACGTCCACATATAAAAATGGAGTAACAATTTCTTCTGGATTTAACTCACCAGGCTGAACAATTTCATCCACTTCTACAATTACTTTTTTTGCGGCCGTTGCCATCAATGGATTAAAATTACGAGCCGTTTTGTAGTAAACCAAATTCCCAAGTGTATCCGCTTTATGTGCACGTATTAAAGCTACATCTGCACGAATTGCTTTTTCGAAAATATACGTCACGCCATCTATTTCCCGTTCTTCTTTTCCTTTTCCAAGGTCGGTTCCAGCACCAGTAGTCGTATAATAGCCCCCGAGGCCTGCCCCACCTGCACGTAATGATTCCGCTAATGTACCTTGAGGAAGTAATTCCAACTCTATTTCCCCTTTCTGATACTTGTCACCCACATCACGATTACTTGTAAAATAAGAGCCTATACCTTTTTTAATCTTGTTTTGATTTAACAAAATACCTAAACCTTTACCTGATTCTCCGAGATTATTACTGACAATTGTTAAATCTTTTACATCCTTTTCCGTTAAACCCTCTATCAATGAAAGCGGTGCTCCTACTAATCCGAAACCACCAACTAATACCGTATTTCCAGATTCCACACAGGATAGAGCATCCTGAATACTATTTGTAATTTTAGACATACATGCCCCTCCTTATCTTTCAGTTATTTTTAATGAATCACTAAGCTCGAACCACGATGGAATGCCTGCTGTTAAAATACAAATATAGCCGACATCTGCTAAATCAGCTTCTGAAGCTCCTGCTTTCCGCGCTTTTTCCATCCACGCTGCCGCCTCTGCTCCGCGAAGTTGTGTCGTATAATTTCCAACCATGCTCAAATGCTTCAAACGAGTCGATACTTGCCCATTACTCATCAGCTTTTCTTCAATCTTCGTTTCGTCCCCACCTTGAATTACTGAAAGAGACTCTTTTAAGAAGGTTGTATCTTCGTTTCCTAACCACGTAATCATTGTGTCAAACAACTCTTCTACTGTTTTAGGATCCTTCGCTGGTTGCGCCACTTGAACACCTTTTAGCTCAAGTGCATATGCAAGTGCCTCCAGGGAAACCTTAAGAGCTTCGTTACCGCCATACAAATATGCAACTAAAAAGTATTCCACAATTTCAGGAATCGTCGAACCAAAATCGATCGCCCCTTTCGTATGGTAAAGCATACTTCTTGGATACAATCTTGCCGCATTCATAGTCGCGATTAGTACATCTTTCTCCTTACGAGTAAGCGACCCATCTTGCATGATTTCACCACGAATTGCTGTATAATGATCCAGCACAACTGGACTATAATCATGCATTTTTTGGACCCATCCTGGAACCTCATCGTATACTTGTTTAAAATACTCCAAGCCTTTACTCATCTAGTTCACCCCATTCAAGAATTTTTCAATATAGCCATTGATGTCCTCACGCTCTTCAAACACCATTGTGTAGTGATTGCAATCGGATATAACCGTTTCCAAACTAGTTGCATATTGCTGTGTTTCTTCATAATCTTCTAAGAAAAACAGTGGTCCCATCGAACCAATACTGCCCTTTGCATACACTAGAAGTACCGGACAGTCGATTTTCGGAAAATTCTCTTTCGGACTAAATGTATAGAAACTATCAAAATCTGCCACAATACGAGATTCTGTTGATTTGTTCTCCCAATGATCACCTGTATCTCCAACTTCATATTCCACCGTGTCTTGTAACGTATCATTCCAAGAAATACCTAGGTTTGCATAGATTTTTTTAATTTCTTCTGCATAATGAGCTTTGGAAGTAAACTCTCTACTGATTCTTCCTAAAGAAGGCTGAACAATTCCCCGCTGATGTTCCGTTGCTTTCGCAGCCCCATCCAATAAAACCAAAGCCTGCACTGACTCTAACTTGCTTGCAACGATCGAGGAGATAAAAGCACCCATCGAATATCCTAATAGAATTGGATTTTCTATCTCTAACTCAGCGATCAAGCCTAAAATATCATCTGCATGCTTGAAAATAGAAGTTTCTGCATCAGTCTCTGCACTATTTCCACGACCTCTTAAATCTACCGATATAAAACGGTAATCTCCTTTAAACTTCTCAGCATAGTAGTGCATGTTCTTATGAGTACCTGTAAGCCCATGAATGGCAATAATCGGTCCTTTTTCACCCGGATAATCCGCTACTTGTATGTCATTCCCGTTCACATTCACTTTATATAACTCCATAATGCCCCTCCATTTCTACCTTTTGTATGTAAAACAATCCCATTCCTATTAAGAAATGCGCAAAGCGCCACTCTAGCCCGACGCCGGCGCTGGAAGGGTCGATTCGAAAGCTTGCTTTCGCATGAGAGCCTGAAGCTTAGGTGCGGGCTGGCGCTTGGAGCTAGACATAATATCACCGGAAACTATTTACTTTCTTGTCTATTATCAAAAATAGCTGTCAAGATTGCTCGACAGCTATGGAATGCACGAATTATTCAGTTCGCATGATGAAGTTCAACGAAGCTTCTTTATAGTCACCTTTGTCAACTAGTTTTGTAGTAAGGGATGAGCGAACACCACTTGCAACATCTGTTTCTAACCATTTATCTCCTTCAAAGAAAACTTGCGTGATCAAAGTTTCATGACCTTCGTGATCGAATTTGATATGGATATGAGCTGGACGATAAGCATGGTAGCCAGCTGCAAAAGTGAATTCACCAGTAGGACCAGTCGTTGGAATTTGATAAGGAATAGGTACAATAGACTCTACTTCAAAATCTCCATTTTCATCCGTAAAGAATTGACCTCTTAAATTGAATTCCGGTGCAGTTGAATCATAGTTTGAATACAATCCATCTGCATCATCTTGCCACCACTCAACTTTTGTTTTTCCAATAGGACCATTTACTGAACTGACATTACCGGAGAATTTTAATTTATCTCCTGGCTCATCTGCTCTTTGTGGAATAACAACTTTAGAGCCCTCTAGTAAAGGTGAATTCTCTTCGTAGTAAGGTCCTAATAATGAAGGCTCAGTACCTGGAGAGTTTTTATATTTTGCTTCTAATACGTATGTTTCAACGAACACATCTAGGAACAACGGAATCTCTCCACTTCTACCCAATCGATCCGCCCATTTTACAAAGTTCGTATACTCTTCATGATTGAATTGTTGCTCATCCAAGAAAGCTTTCATATGTTTTACAAAACCTTCGTATGCCTCTAATACACGTGCGTTCTTTACAGCTGTTTCCATCATCATCATTTCCCCCTTGATTTTGTTTGTTTTCTCGTCCCCAAGTTGTATCAATTCACCCATGTAAACGCATTCATATTTCCGCAAAAAAATTTTAATCTTTACTTATTGAAATAGTACTTGAAAAGTAACTATTAATAATGTACGGTATACGTACATCACTTCTTTATTCGTACAAGTTCATTTTAACATAGGGGGCTATATCTTTGTCAACAGAACAATTAGATAATTTTAAAGAATCAGGTGACTTCATCCAATCATTAGATCGAGGACTACAGGTAATTCAAGCGTTTTCCCAAAATAACAAAGCTTTAAAGATTAGCGATGTTTCTAAAATTACAGGCCTTAGTAGACCCACTGCTCGCAGAATCTTACTGACACTGGAGCATCTCGGCTTTGCAGAATCAAGTAATGGAGTATTCTCCCTTACTGCTCGCACACTTTCACTCGGCTATACCTATTTATCATCTAATAACAAATGGAACATCGCCCACTCGTTCATGCGTGATTTTGTCAATAAAACCGGAGAATCCTGTTCTATTTCTATATTAGATGGAACAGATATTATCTACGTCGCACGTGTCTCTACTAAGCGCATTATGTCCATCAACTTAGACGTCGGATCTAAGTTACCAGCATACGCAACATCCATGGGCCATGTATTACTGGCAAACTTACCTAAAGAAGAGCTAGAAAAATACCTAACCAGTTTAAACCTCGAAAAATTTACTGATAAAACGATACTCGATAAAGACCAATTGCGTATCACATTGGAAGACGTTCTTGAAAAAAACTGGGGAGGCGTCGACCAACAGTTTGAAGAAGGACTACGGTCCATCGCAGTTCCACTACGAGATGCGAATGGGAAAGTAATCGCGGCCATCAACTGCTCCGTCCATGCAGGCAGAATCTCTAAAGAAGTAATTACAAATGAGTTCCTACCACTTCTCCAAGAATATGCTGAAAGAATTAGTGAAGCGATGGCAATCACAAATAGATAAGAAGCAGAGGGACGGTTCTCTTGCTTCTTTTTGGCAGTGAAACTCGTATTTTTATTCCTTTTTTTGGATGGATGGGCAAGATAGAATCTAGGTTACCAGGTTTTATCTTAAATGATTCATTGTGCTTCTGATAGCTAAGTATGGGAATGGGAAGGTTAGACGATCGAGATATAGATTGAGGGACTATTTGGGGACTTGTGTTCATTTCCATTGTTTCTTCACCCATAAATTCGTCTAATAACGAAAATTTCAATGTTTGGTCATTTTCACCTTTATCAGCACAGTTCATTTCAGTCTTGATCAGGATGGATTACACCTTACTTATAGGAAAAGGAAGAATGAAGCAAGAGAACCGTCCCTTGCTTCTAAATGCGTTATCCTGTTACAATATTTAACATAAAAAGAAAGGTTGGGAAAAGAATGTTTAAAAAAATTGCAGCAGACGCTTTAGGTTTATCTGATATTGGGAAAATTATCGACCCCGTAGATTATGACAAAACAGACGCAGATGACTATGTCTTTACTGAAGACGATGAAAAAATCTATTTTTTAATCAAAACCAAGGCTGATGAATATTGCTTTACCAATCTTGCGCTTATTCACGTTGATGGGAAAAGCGCTACATCTTCAAAGCGAACTTTGAAGCGTTATTTGTACTCTGAAAATAAAATTGAAGACGTGGAACTTGAGACTGCAGGCAAGATTGACCTCGATATTGAAATCAAGTTCCGTCTTGGGAATGAACATTACAGCATCGATGTGCAAAAAGACCAAATCGAAAAGCTAAAAGATTTATATAAAGCGCTTCTTCGTATATCAGAAGACATGCGTGAAAATCGTATATTAGTTGAGTTAGCAGATCAAAGCCTAGAAAAAGCGGTTACGATTCTTCAAAACACACGCCCTATAGATACGAATCTCGAAAAACAATACAATGAATTGACGAACTTTGGGTACACTTGGCTCACCTCGGTCCGTCAACAATATCGCGTCAAAGACTTCGGTAAAGTGTTCGAGAAGTATATCAATAACTAAATAACAAAAAAAAAGCAGGGGACGGTTCTCTTGCTTCTTTTGTTGGTGAAATTCGTATTACTGTTCCCTTTTGTAAGGGTAGACAAAATAGAAATTTGGATACCTGAATCTAACTTGAACGTAACTTTTGATAGCTAGGTGCGGAAATGGGAAGAGGTCTTATGTTCACGAAATAAATTAAGAGGCTTTTTGGGGCTAGTGTAAATATCTATTGTTTCTTCACCCAGTTGGATTGTCTAAATTAGATAGGCTGACACAGTGTCCAAAGAAGCTCCTTTTAAAGTGAGTGGGTAATTGGAAGTTCTGTGATTGGCACTTTTTCTTTACCCAAAAAACGATGGTTTTTCACTTTGCCAACTATCCATTTTATATATTAGGGCAAACACTAAATTTTATACATTTTATGGATTCTACGCAACGCTTGTGGGTACCTGTATTTGTTATTTGTTCATTAGTTTCATTGGTCATTTGGATAATATTATCTATTGTTTTAGGCATCTTTAGGGCAAGAATTAGCGATCCATATTATTAATAATTTTTATTAAAGAGTAGCGTTTAAAATGAATGCTACTCTTTTTGTTTAATTTCGTCCCAGGGGAAAGATTTAAACAGACTAATCGGTCCCTTTCATGACGATATGAAATTTTTAGCTTCTTGAACAGATCTGTTTAAAAATTATTAGCTATTAACTAAATGTTTCGGTATTCTACCTAAAATTCCTTCAATCAAGTTAGATGCCGCAAGACTAGCCATTTTTATTCTAGTGTTAATACCAGCACTTCCTATATGAGGTAAAGCTACCACATTCGGTAGTTTTAACAATGGATGGTCTGATGGGACAGGTTCTACTTCAAAGACATCTAATCCTGCCGCCCAAATCTCGTTGTTTATTAAAGCTTTGTAGAGGGCATCTTCATTTACTACGCCTCCACGAGCTGTATTTATTAAAACAGAGGATGGTTTCATTAAAGCTAACTCGTTTTGATCAATTGTATTTTTCGTTTCCGGTGTAAAGGGAACTAAAACACATACAAAATCAGACTCTTTTAGTAAGGTTTCCTTGTCCACGTAATGAATGCCTAATTGTTCTTCTGCTACAAATTTTCTTGACCGATTGTAATAAAGAACATTCATGTCAAAACCTTTTGCCCTTTTCGCCAATGCCTCTCCAATTCTACCGAGGCCAATAATGCCAAGGGTTGCACCGTAGATGTCTTGTCCTGTAAGTTGCATAGGAGACCACGTTTCCCATTTTCCTTCATGCAAATAATCGGAGGCTTCTATCAACCGTCGTGCTGTTGCCATTAGGAGAGCAAATGTCAAATCAGCAGTAGTCTCAGTTAATACGCCAGGGGTATTTGTAACCATGATACCTTTTTCAGTTGCTGCCTCAATATCAATATTGTTGTATCCTACAGCCATATTACTAATTATTTTCAGTTGTGATGACTGACTAATAAGGGATTTATCAATATTATCTGTCAGCAAACAAAAGAGTCCATTTACTTGCTGCATTTCTTTCTCAAGAACCTCTCTCGGTACAGGCTCTTCTTCATTTTCCCACATACTCACTTCACAAACTTCACTAAGCTGTGCGATTATAGCGTCTGGTAACTTACGTGTAATATAAATTTTTGGTTTCATCGTAACTCTCCCATCACGTTAGTTTTTTTTGGAAACATGACATGATATTCATGACTTGAATGGTACGCTCTTCTATCCAAACCGGTGCATTTTCAAGAGCCATTTTCAGAGTACAAGGTCCTGGCACAACTGAAAAACCGGCCTGTAATCCCAGTTGTTTTAACTGTGAGTCATTCAATTCCACCCCTCCACACAACGCAATAGTCGGAATTCCATACTTCCTTGTTATTTTTGTGACACCTGCGATGACTTTCCCCGAAAGTGTTTGGGCATCTAGTTTCCCTTCACCGGTTATGACTAAATTCGCATCCAAAATTTGTTTCTCAAATTCTAGAGCTTCCATAATAACATCTATACCCGGTAGGAATTTTGCATGTAAGAAGGTCATAAGAGCTGCACCTACACCACCAGCGGCACCACCACCCACTTTACTTCGCATATCTGTGTTCTTTTGTTTCATTACTATCTCACTAAAATGATGCAAAGCTTCATCTAATTGCTTCACCATTCCAGGAGTAGCACCTTTTTGGGGACCAAATATATAAGATGCGCCATTAATACCGCATAACGTATTTTCGACATCACTTGCAATCGTAAATGTACACTCAGACAATTCAGGAAGTAAGCTACTTTCATCAATGTGGTGCAGATTAATTAAATCTGCACCACCGTCTTTTAATTCTTCATCTTCTACATTGTAAAATCTCATTCCTAACGCTTTTAGAACGCCAACTCCGCCATCATTAGTTGCGCTTCCTCCTAAACCAATAATGAACTTTCGGTATCCTTTTTCAACTGCATCTTTAATTAGTTCTCCAGTGCCGTAACTAGTTGTTTTGAGTGGAAGTTTTTCATGTTCTTTTACTAACGGTAACCCAGAAGCCTGAGCCATTTCCACGATAACTGTCTCACCGTCACCCAATATTCCATATGAAGCTTTGATTTTTCTACCAAGAGGGTCGTGTACATCAATTGTTTTGATTGTTCCAATAGAAGAATAAACTAAGTTTTCCATTGTCCCTTCACCACCATCTGCTAACGGAACCTCAATGACCTCAGCTTCAGGGAAAACTTTCACTATTCCTCTTTTTATGATCCTGCACATCTCAGATGCTGATACCGATCCTTTAAAAGAATCAGGCGCAATGATGACCTTCACTTGAATCCCTCCTACTGAAAGACTCTATTAAATTTTTTATTTTAAAACATTTGGTAGCCATAAAGAGATTTCCGGTATATACGAAATTAATAAAATATCGATTAATAATACAACGTAAAATGGTATAAGCGGCTTTAGGAGATGTTCAATCCTAAGTCCCGCTATCGAACTTGCTACAAACAGATTGACACCAACCGGTGGTGTCAGCATTCCGACCGCTAAATTGACAATCATAATAATTCCAAAATGAATAGGGTCGATGCCAAAAGACATGGCAACTGGTGTTAATATTGGAGCTAAAATGACAATTGCTGCACCTGTTTCTAAAAACATCCCTACAAGTAATAGCAATACATTTACTAATATTAGATAGACGATTGGGCTATCGGAAATTCCTAAGAAGAACTCTGCTACTTTATCTGGAATTTTTTCAGCAGTTAACACCCAACCAAACAATCCTGCATTGCCTATGATAATCATAATAATCGAAGTAGAAAGTGCAGAACTTTTCAATGCACTCATAATATTTGTTAGATTTAAGGATTTGTAAATGAACGATCCGACAATAAATGCATAAGCAACAGCTACAGCAGCTGCTTCAGTTGGAGTAAAGATACCTCCATAAATTCCTCCAAGTATTAAAAAAGGCATGAGCAATGGTAAAATTGCCTTTCTAAACGAGACTAATCTTCCTTCTTGAATTACTAAATCGTCATTAACTCCTGTATTTAACCCGTATCCTTTCTTTTTAGAGATAAAGAATATTAATAGCATTAGGGAACTTGCAACTAAGACACCAGGAATGACTCCAGCCATAAATAAATCTCCAATGGAAATTGAAACTCCAGCTGAAAGAGCGAAAATAATCATAGGGATGGACGGCGGGATAATAACTCCTAATTCACCTGAAGCTGCTTGTACTGAAGTAGCAAAGTTTTTAGGGAAGCCCCGTTTAACCATTGCAGGTATTAAAATCCCACCTACTGCTGCTACAGTAGCTGCACTTGATCCGGAAATTGATGCAAAAAACATAGCTGTCATCACGGAGACAATCGCTAATCCACCTGTCAATTTACCCACTAATGCGTTTGCAAAGTTAATTAACCTTTGAGAAATCCCACTATGTTCCATTAAATTACCCGCCAATATAAAGAATGGAATGGCCATTAATGGAAATGAATTGAGCGATGCTACAATTCGTTGAACAGCTACTTGAGCAGGAATATCTGCACTCGTCATGGCAAAAATTGATGAAAAGCCCATGGAAAAGGCAACAGGAAAACCGATAGCAAAGAGGATGAAAAGTAAGCTAAATAAGAGCGCTACCATCTATTTTATCCTCCTCTTTTTCTTTTTTAGTTAATATTTCAACTAATACAAGCAAAGCATTCAGGATTCCTAAAATTCCAGCAACAGGAATTGCGTAATAAATAACAGAAACCGGTAGATCTAGTGCGCCAATTTTTTGCCCATTTGTAAGTTCTAAAAGAATAAATCCATATCTTATAAGGATAAATAAGAAGATTACATTTAATAAAACAATGAGAACTTCCATCATTTTTTTTATCTTACGGGGAACGATATGTAGAACAATTTCAACCGAGACTAATAAACCTTTACGTAATGCTACTGATGTTCCAAGTAGGACAATCCATATCATCGAATATCTTACTACTTCTTCTGACCAAACCAGGGGACTGTGTAGAATAAAGCGAGCAAAAACCTGGTAAATAGTCAATAATGTTACTAATCCAAATAATATTGCAATCGTATTAAAAACCCAATGATTCAAACGATCTGCTAAACCTATAATTGCCTTCATAATGTAACCTCACTTCTGTTACTATATTTTTCTTTCCTCAAGCCATACGTACACATTTTCTTAAAAGTAATTAATAAATATGGCTCACTAAAAGAATTTATGGGGGGGAAGACCCCCCATACGTACAAAACTAATTATTTCGTAGAAAGGATTTTTTCATAGATATCGCTAATTTCAGGGAATTCCTTGTCAACAAAACCATCCAATTTGTCCTGGAATGCTTTTAAATCCGGTTCAACTACAGTCATCCCTCCTGCTTTTAGATCTTCTAAAAATTGCTCATCACCTTTTTGAACTTCTTCGGCTGTAAACGATTTACTTTCACCATTTGCTGCTGCGATTAGTGCTTCTTGCAAGTCTGGACTAAGTTTATCGTATGTTGCCCCACCGATAACTACTGCAATAGGTTCACGTACATGCTCTGTTTTTACTAGGAAGTCAACCACTTCATTAAATTTAGAATTATAAATTAATGATAATGGGTTTTCTTGCCCATCAATTACACCTTGTTGTAAAGATGTAAAAACTTCAGCAAATTCCATTGGTGTTGGAGATGCACCTAAAGTTTTGAATGACTTAACAAATACAGGGCTATCTGGAACTCGAATTTTCAATCCTGCAAGATCATCCGGAGTTTTCACTTCAGTTTTAGTTGTCAACCAACGTGCACCACGTGTCCAATATGAAAGTACTTTATATTGGGATTCCTCTAAGATCTTATCTGAAATTTCTTGACCTACTTCACCATTGTAAATTTTCTCAAAATGGGCTTGATCATCAAACATGAATGGCACAGTGAAAATTTTTGCTGTATCAGAAGCACCAGAAAGCACCCCTGCTCCTCCAAGCCAAATATCAGCTGTTCCAACTTTTAAACCCTCTAACAGATCTTTATCTTTTCCTAAAGTTCCATCAGCGAAGATCTCAATTTTCAATTGACCATCAGTGGCTTTTTCGACTTCAGCAGCGAATTTCTCAGCCGCTTGTGCGTGAATTTCAGAACTTGGCAATACATGCCCTAATTTTAAAACGATTGGTTCAACAGATGTTGTTCCTTCAGCGTCCACATCATTTCCATCAGCCGTATTAGATGAGCACCCTGCAGCAATGATTAAAACCAGCAATAAAATAAATGCGTTTTTCAACTGCTTTCTCATTTCTCCATCTCCCTTTGTTTGTTAATATTTATATCAAAGTTATTCTATTGTAGTCGGTGACAATATTCTGTAGATACCGTTTAAACTCTTTCTCCCCTTTAGTTCTTACGGTGTTGAATATTGTCTCGGCTTTTTATTTTTCTTTAATACTGGAAATAAACAGCTTTCACTTCTGTAAAGAAGTCAACATTTGTGCTCCCAATTGAGAATGCACCAAAGCCTGAATTCTTTGTTCCACCAAACGGTAGGTGTGCAGCACTTGCAGTTCCATGATTAATATGAACCATTCCAGATTCAACTTGATCGGCAAATTGATATGCTGCACGTAAATCCTTTGTAAATACGGCTGCTGCAAGTCCGTATTCAACATCATTCGCCAGTTCAAATGCTTCCTCTATACTGTCAACAGCAAGCACCGACAAGACAGGCCCGAAAATCTCTTCTTTTGCTATTCTCATATTTGGAGTTACATCTGTAAAAATGGCTGGGTTCATATAAGCACCTTTTCCAAAATCCCCATTTGTAAGGACCTCTCCCCCATATAGAAGTGTTGCTCCTTCTGTTTTTCCGATTTCAATGTATTTCTGAACAGCATCCAATTGTGATTGATTGACTAAAGGACCCATTGTTGCGCCTTCATCCCATGAAGGTCCCACTTTAATCTTCTGAAGTTCAGCTAACAAAGCACCGATTAATTCTTCCTGTTTTTCTCTCAATACGATGACTCTACTGATGGCTGTACAACGTTGGCCGCTACAAGCAAAAGCAGCACTCGATATTTGCTTCGCCACGTATTCAACATCGTCATAATCTAGTACCACGGCTGGATTTTTCCCACCTAATTCAAGCTGTGTCTTCGCTAATCTTGCAGCCGCTTGTTTGTTTATTTCAAGACCCATTTTTGTGGATCCTGTAAAACTGATTCCTTTTACCAATGGATGATTTACAAGCGCATTTCCGACTTGAGAACCACTACCAACGACAAGATTGACAACACCAGACGGTACACCCGCTTCTGATAATAGCTCCATTAAACGTGCAGATGTCCACGGTGTAACTGAAGATGGTTTATAAACAACCGTACAGCCATTTGCGAGTGCAGGAACAATCTTACGAACAGGTGTTACAACCGGGAAGTTCCAAGGGGCAATCGCAGCAATTACACCGATTGGTTTACGAATAGTGGAATTCCAAACATTTGGACGTTCCCCTGGAAGTGTCTGCCCTGCTCCGCGAGATGCTTCTCCTGCCGTAAATCTTGTTTCTTTTGCAGCACGTATCACTTCGCCTTTTGATTCAGCTAATACTTTTCCTTGTTCCGCAGACAACATAAAGGCAAGCTCATCAATATGTTTTTCCAGGAGATCAGCAAATTTGAACAGAATGGAAGCACGGTCTGGACCCGGTACTTTCGACCAAGTTTTGAAAGCTTCATTTGCCGCATTTACTGCTATATCAACATCGCTTACAGTGGAAGCTTGGAAACTTGCAAGTAACTGTTGTTGATTGGAAGAGTTAAAGATTGAAAATACCTTTCCCCCTTTACTTGGTGTCCATTCACCATTTATAAAGTTTCCATACGTTTTCGCGTTTGCTTTTTCAAGCCAATTCAACATGCTGTTCGTAGACGTGATTGTTGTCAAATGAAACACTCCTTTATCTGAATAACTGTTTAACTATGCGAATACTGCTTCTTTTTTACTTACCACCATCACTGCACGACAAATATTTTTAAAGTCTTCTAACGTTGGTTTTACTGGATTTACGGGAACGTTACCCGAAAGCATCGCTTCTTCTACAATGAAATCTAGATGTCCTTCTTCAACACCATAATCTGAGAGTGTTTGTGTAATCCCAATATCTTTGTTAAGTTGTCTAACTGCTTTTACTGCACTTTCAGCAGCTTCCCGGTCGGATAAACCATCTACGTTTTCACCGAAAATCTTGGCAATTTCTTTGTACTTTTCCATATTGCCTATTAAATTGAACTTCATGACTTCCGGTAAGAGAATGGCATTTACTACACCATGTGGAATTTTGAAATGAGCCCCTAGTGGCATAGCTAATGCATGGGCTAAGCCTAATCGAGTTGTATTAAAGGCCATTGCGGCAATAGAACTTGCTAGTAGCATGTCAGATCGTGCATCTAAGTTTTCTCCTTGTACAACTGCTAATCTAAGACTTTTAGCAATCAATTTCATTGATTGCAATGATAATGTTTCCGAAATTGGCTGTGTGGCTTTGTTCACATACGATTCCATTGCATGTGTCAATGCATCCATTCCAGTAGCAGCTGTTAAATGGGCTGGTAAAGTAAGTGTTAGCTCTGGATCACATAATGCAAGAACTGGACAAACGTACATACTGCCTACACTTAGTTTCGCCTGTGCTTTTTTATCTGATAAAACCGCAAATCTTGTAAGTTCACTACCTGTACCTGCAGTTGTTGGAACAGCAATCACTGGAACCCCAGGTCCAGGGACAAGATCTATCCCGATGTAATCTCGAATAGTACCTGGATGTTTCAACATAATCCCAATGGATTTGGCCGTATCAAGTGCACTCCCTCCACCAACACCAACCACTAAGTTACAGTTTTCTCTTCTCGCAAAATCCACACCTAAATCAACTGATTCAATTGTCGCTTCCATTCCAACCTCTGTAAAAATGACGAAGGGAATACCAGCTAACTTCAGTGGAGCTTCTAGTTTTGAGATAATACCTGCTTGTAGTACCCCTGGGTCACCAACTATCAGTACCTTTGTTCCGTTTAATTGTTTTACATGGTTTGCTAATGTATTAATGTAACCGCTTCCAAATTCGATGGCTGTCGGCACTTCATATCGGAAATTTTTCAGTGTCATAAAATTGTCTCCTTCACATTATTGTTTTCATGTATTGCAGCGTCCATCAATTCTAATTGATAGCGTTTTCCAATTTGATGAAGCTCTTTAACTACTTTAAATGGCAACTCAATCCCTGTTTCTTTCTGTTCTTCTACACGTCTAAATTCAATTTCTCCAGGGATGAATATCTCATTGACACCTTCACCTTTTGGTTCAGCTTTAATTTCTTTAATATAAAGATCCATACGTTTTTTGAACATGTCGATAGGCATAAAGCGATTAATATCAATTGCTAAGAAAAAGTGACCGACATTTTGAGTTTCATCCCAATTTTCATACATATTATTCACATATTTTCCGAAACCGGCACCCGTTAAGACACCTGACAAGATATCAATAAACATGGAAATGGCATAACCTTTTGGTCCTCCAATAGGCAGTACCGATCCTTCAAGTGCTTCGTGAGCATTAGTTGTGGGATTCCCGTTTTTATCCATAGCCCAACCCTCCGGTATTGGGTTATCTTTTTGTGCCGCAACGATGATTTTTCCTCTTGCCACAACACTTGTCGCCATATCGAGTATGAAAGGCAATTCTTCACCAGCTGGAACCCCTACAGCCAGTGGATTAGTTCCAATAAACGGGCGAATCCCGCCTGTTGGAGGCATTGTTTGGGAAGCATTGGACATGACGAGCAAAATCATATCCTGTTGAATAGCTTTAAGTGCATAAAAAGCACCTGTTCCAAAATGGTTAGATTCTTTCACACCAACAATTCCTGCACCTTTTTCTTTCGCTTTCTGTATGGCTACATCTAAAGCAAAAGAACCTACGACAGATCCAAAATTATTATTTCCATTTACAAGGGCAGTAGCATCACTTTCCGATTCAACTTTGATGTCACTCTTGGAATCAATCATATTTTTTTCAATTCGCTCTAAATAAATGGATGTTCTTACAACCCCGTGAGATTCAACTCCCCTTAAATCAGCTTGAATTAAAGAATCAGCAACAATTTTTGCACTTTCTTGGCTGACACCTGCTTTAACAAACACATCAAAACAGAATTTTTCAAGTTTTTTCCAATCGAACTTTGTTGGTAGAGTCATTGATATTTGCACCCTTTCCGGGAGAGAGTCTCATCTACCCAACTTCTGTCAATAGTCCCCTCAGCGATAGCTTTCATTATGTTTTGCTCATTTACTTCTTGCTGTTTTACTTTTTCAAGAATCACTCCTGCTTGCTCACTTGGAATGATGACCAACCCGTCTTCATCTCCTAGAACAATATCTCCTGGATAGACGATTGTTCCACCCAGTGAAATAGGGACATTTATTTCCCCGGGACCATCTTTATACGGTCCCCGATGCGTTACACCTTTTGCGTATACTGGAAAATCACCGTCTTGGAATGCCGCCAAATCTCGAATCGCGCCATTTATAACAAAACCTTTAATCCCTTTCTTTTGAGATAGTCTCAGCATGATTTCACCGACAATTGCGTTTGTCGTATCCCCGCCTGCATCGACTACTAGGATATCTCCTGGTTCTGCCATATCTATTGCCTTATGAACCATTAAATTGTCTCCAGGTCTGGTTTTCACAGTCAAAGCGCTTCCTAGCAATCTCCCTTTTTTATGATAGGGACGTAATGTATCGTCTGCTGCAAACATTCTGTTTAAGTTATCACTAACATGCGGAGTTACAACATGTTCAAACTGTTTGATCAATTTTTCATCGACCTTTTTTGTTCTTGGAAAAATTCCAAAACCGAAATTTGTCAATTAATATTCACTCCTTCTTTAAAGCCACAAGACTCTCTAATTATTAAATTAGGTTCTAATGAAATCGTTTTCATTTCTTCATCTACTGAATCATTCGATTCTATTAAACTAATTAGTCGTTCTGCTGCCAGTTGTCCCATCTCATATGATGGTTGATTAACTGTTGTTAATGGAGGATTTAAGTGCTTTGACCAAACCGTTTCATCGTAGCCGATAAGTGAAATATCATCCGGTACTGTTAATCCTAAATCCTTTATCCCTTCAAGAATCTCAAGTGTCATCATATTATTTGTAGATAGTATGGCATCCGGTCGTTTCTGACTTAACAATAGCTGTTTTACTTTTTCACGAATACTTCCTGGTGTTTCTTTCGCAATTACAATTAACTCTGGATCACTATCAATTCCGTAATCCTTTAAGGCTTCTTTGTACCCCGCAAGTCTTTCTATTCGAGGGCTAATGCCTTCTGTTGGATAAAGGAAAATGGCGATTTTCTTATTTCCTAATTTAATTAAATGGGTAACTGCCAACTTTCCACCCGAAACATTGTCAACGACAACGGTGTCAAATTCAAGCCCATAAATTTTTCGGTTGATTGAAATAAAAGGCAGACGATCTTTTTTCAATTGATCATAAAGATTTAAATTCTTTATGGTTGGATTAATAATAATTCCATCCACTTGTCTCATTTGAAATTGTTTAATATGTTCTTCTTCTATATCCGCTTCTTCATTGGAGTTACAAATCATCAAGCTGTATCCCTTGCTTCGACACGTATCTTCAACACCTTCTAACACTTTAATCCAAAATGGATTTTGAAGGTTTGATAAAATGATTCCAATTACATTTGTTTTCATGCCTTTTAAACCTTTAGCAAGGGCATTTGGTCGATAATCCATATCATCAATCACTTTTAAAACTTTATGAACCGTTTTTTCTGTGTTTTGACCGTAATTTCCGTTTAATATTCGGGAAACTGTAGACTTGGAAACACCTGCTTCTTTTGCGACATCTGTCATTGTGACTTTTGAACTCATTGTAAAACCCTCAATTCTAATAAATCTTGGAAATCGGTTTAGGAAATCGGTTTCCTAAAGTACCTAAGATAAATCTAGCAGATGCAATTTTTTAAATCAAGTGAATTTTCAAAATTTATTTTTTATTATTTTTTGGTATACTAATCAACCATTTTTATATTCAAATCATTGTCGTATATTCCGAATTACATCATATAAATTTTTATTTTTTTCATAAATAGAAATGTACATATTCAAATACTCTTGATAGATTTCATGATTCTTACAGTTAGGTTTATATAGTTTTTTAAAGGAAACGATCTGATTTATACCATCTGCATCATCTGCATATAAACCAATTGAAATCCCAGCTAAAATAGCCACTCCTAACGTTTCACTGTCAGAATTATGTGGTACTTTTATTGAAACCCCTAGAATATCTGACAAAGTTTGTAACCAAATATCACTCTTTGCCCCACCTCCACTTGCATGTAAGCATTGGAACTCCACACCTAATTCTTCCTTCATTATTTTGTAATTGTGCGCTAGAGAATATCCGACACCTTCAAGAACTGCCCGAATAAAGTCTTCTTTTTTATGCTCGGTAGTCATGCCAAAGAATGAACCTGTTGCTTTTGGATTCCATATAGGTGAACGTTCTCCGGAAATGTAAGGGTGATAAATTAAACCTCTCGCACCAATCGATGATTTACTAGCCATGTCATCCATTTGTTGATAGATTTTGGATTGTTTGCACGTAGATTCATCGAATAAAAGTTCTTTTATCCATTTGTAGGAGATTCCAGTACTATTTGTTGGCGTCATAGAAAACATACTAGATTGTACTGAATTGGTTACATTCATAAACCTGTTATCTGTTTCAAGCGAATTAAAACAGATTCTACCAACACTCCCAAGAATCAAAGAAGCTGTTGATTGCGTAGATCCCAACCCAATATGACCAGCCAATGAATCCATACATCCAGCAATGACAGGAGTTCCTACTTCTAATCCCGTTAACTTTGCGGCATCTTTAGTAACCGAACCAATGATATCAACCGGTTTTTGAATAGGTGGAAGAAGATTCTTTTCTATACCGAAATAAGTACATAACTTAGGGTCCCACGACTTACTATCGACATCATATAACATTGTGGTTGATGCTCGACTATGGTCTATGGAATAAGAATTCGTTAATTTAAAATTGATAAAACTATGTGGTGTCATAAATCTTGAAACACGGTTCAAATCATTTTCATGATTTAGTTTTAACCATAAAATGGTTGGACCCCAGAAAGCACCAGACGCAATTCTATTTTTAGTTTTTTCCAGTACATAATCTTCTCCTATATCGCGTTTAATATCATCTACTAAACTCGATGCACGCTGATCTAACTGCATGATTGCAGGCATGACTGGATGACCACTTTCGTTTAAAAGAACTAACGCATTTGTACTACTTACACCAATCGCCTTTATATCACAGGAAGAAACCGTTCCTCTCCTGAAAATATCTCGAAAAGACTGACAAACCGCATCCCACCAAACAAACGGATTGAGCTCCACCCAATATTGCTGAGGTTTGGAAAGAGCATATTCGGAATATCCACTGTCCATTATGTTTCCAGTTTCATCATAGATTGTCACTTTTGTGCCAGTTGTACCCACATCTATTCCTGCCAAATAACGCATGTTATCTAATCCCTTTATGCCCATGGATCAATAATGACCTTTATTTTTTGAAAACTGTTTTTCATCTCCAATGCACGTTCCCATTCATCTAAACCGACAACCTCTGAAATGAGAAGAGTAACGTCAACTTGACCACTTTCAACAAGATCTAACACTTCTTGGTGGAGTTCAGGTGTAGCAGCAGATGAACCAGTCAAGTTGATTTCTTTATAGTGAATTAAATTGGGATCAAGTGAAATCTTAGAACCATGCGGGGCACCTGCAAAGATCACATACGTTCCACCTTTTTTGACATATTCGATTGACTCTTCAATTATTTTCGGAATACCAACATCAATAATAACTACATCGGCACCTTCTCCGTCTGTAAGTTCTTTTAGTCGAATTTCCGGATTTTCATCAAAAGGATTTATGGTATGTGTAGCTCCAAGCTTTAATGCGATTTCGCGTTTTGCGTGATCTGGTTCGATGACAACTAGAATTCCTGGTTCTTTCAATTTTGCCAATTGAACATGGAATAGACCAATAGGGCCAGCACCAATGATAACTACGCAATCGCCTTGTTGAATATTTGCACGTTTAATTCCATTTAAAGCTGCTGCAATCGGCTCAGTAATTGCTACCACTTTCTGATCTAGATTTGATGATACTTTAAATACATTACCCATATTTATCGCTATTTTAGGTATTTTTATGTACTGTGCGAAGCCTCCATCAATTTCATAGCCGATGGTTTTTCGATTGACGCAAATGTTCTTTCGACCAGTTTTACACGTATAGCAATCCCCACATGAAATCATAGGATAAACGGTTACATGATCACCCACTGAGAAACTTTGTACGTTTGTTCCTACTTTTTCTATTACACCAGAAAACTCATGTCCAATTATTCTAGGTCCTTCTATTATTTTTGTTCCTTGATAAATCCTGTTATCTGTTCCGCAAACACCTGCGTATGATACTCTAACTAATAATTCATCTTCATTAATTACGGGAATGGGAACTTCCACTACCTTTAAGTCTTTTGGTGCATAAAAAGTAAGTGCTCTCATTGTCTTTACCATTTTTTAACCTCCATATGTTTCGATAATTTCTTTTACCAACTGATTCGGTATTCTGCGTGCTGTATGATTGGATAAAAACTCTATTTTTAAATTGTCTTCAATCTCATAAGCGCCGATGCCCGCTTTACTTAATGTTTTTCCTGCCGATATGACACCATGATTTTCCAGCAGTAACCCGTTGTATTGTCGAATTTCTTTTCCAACAAGCTCTCCAAGATCCTTGGAACCAGGCAAAACAAAGGGAATCAATTTCACGTTGCCAACTTTTGCTGCAATACTTGGAATGTAAATCGGAATTAACGAATCCACAGTGGCTGTACAAGAATATGTGACTGCGTATATTGAATGCGTATGAACTACTGCATTAATATCGGGTCTCGCATGATAAATGGCTAAATGCATCGGTAATTCCTTTGTAGGTTTTGGACCATATAGAGTGATCCCCTCTAAATTCGTAATGGATAAACTAGCAGACTTCAATTCTCCCAATGACCAACCACTGGGTGTGGATATGACAACATTCTCCATCCGAACAGAAAGATTTCCACCTGTACCGTTAACTAATCCTTTATCAGTTAACTCCTTTCCCAACTTGACAATTTCTTCGGATATTTGTGAAATGTTCATAGACAATCCTCCTGATTCTCATTTGCCACCATAACTTCTATACCTAGTTCTTCAAATTGTTTCTGTTCTTCAAAGTTAGTATCTGTAACAAGACTTGTAATCTCATTCAGTGAACAGATCTTTGAGATGGATCGTTTTCCAATTTTTGAAGAGTCCGCTAGCAGAATGGTTGTTTGACTAGATTCCATCATTTGCTTCCGGAGTGCCATTGAATTCATATTCGAAACCGTTACACCACCTTCTATAGAAACACCGCTACATGATAAAAAAACTTTATCCGCATACATAGATTGGAGTGATAAAATTGTGCTGTTTCCAACAATTGCTCCTGTCCGTTTACGCAATTGCCCGCCAAGAACGATTACATCAATATGTTCACTTGCCATCAAATTATAGGCAATGGGAATCGAGTTTGTGATAATTGTTAAGTCTTTTTTAGCTTGCAAATAATTAACAATCAACGAGCTAGTCGTTCCGTTATCCAGAATAATGACATCCCCATCATTAATTAAACTAGCAGCTGATTTGGCAATGTGATTTTTTTGGACATTATTCGTTACTGACCGGTCTGAGAATAAAGGTTCTGATTTTAACGAATAGTTATCGTGAAGTACTGCTCCTCCATATGTCTTCATGACAATTTGCTGGTTTTCTAAAAAATCCAAATCTCTTCGAATCGTTGTTTCTGAAACATTAAGTTCCTTACTTAACTCGGCTACTAATACTTCACCTATTTCTTCAATTTGATTTTTTATCAATTCCCGTCTTTGAATGACTAGCATGAATACACCCCTTTAACGCTCATTTGTGTTTTTTTTCGCTTGTTGATGCTTATTATATGTATATTAATTTGAATAATCAATAATTTATGACTATTTTTGCATCTTTTCGCCTATTTCTTTTGTAAAGTATTTTTGCAAAAAAATAGGTGTCTTCTCTTTCATTGCCATCCCATAAGATTCAGCAAAAACTTACTAGCTTTCATACTGAAGAAACCTCCAATCAGCCCATCTGATTGGAGGTTTCTTCTGTTTCGGATTAGTGAAGTCCCCCTGTGTGGGGAACAATCATAAATATATGAACAATCACGTTAGTTCAAACTAACACGATTGTTTTTGACACAGAGGACAAAAAGTACAAGTTTTTCAGAAAAATTAATTCTATTAAAAGTTTATCAATATGTAAATTATCCGGCTGAGAAAAATGAAGAATTGTAGTAAAGTGACAGAATTGTTCTATTGAATGGAATTCTAAAATTTATATCATTATAATTATTTGCATTTTTATACAAAAAAAGAATCAAACAGTATCTTTATTGTTAGATTCTTGAAATTCCACATTAAATTGTAGTTAATACTCTGAGTTGTTTTCGCACAGGCACCCATTAATTAATGGTGGGGTGCTAATAACATCACTGATACACCAACTAAACATATGCCTGCACCTATCCAATCATACAAATCAAGCGTTTTTTTATCTACACCCCACCCCCATAATACGGATAGTATGATAAATCCCCCTCCATAAGCTGCATAGACTCTTCCGAAAGAGGAAATGATTGAAAAGTAGCAATAATGCCATATAAAACTAATGCATTTCCTCCAAAAAGCCCCAAATATGCTGACTTTCCTTCCCTTAACCACAACCATATAAGGTATCCACCACCTATTTCAGCTAATCCAGCCAATAAAAAAGAAAGATCATTATAACCAAAATACCTCATTCTTCCCGTGCTTTTGATTTTGGGAAAGAATCAACAATCTATTGAAGATGCCATATTTGCCGCATGTTCCTTCTATTTGGTTATTGTTCTTCCGTTTGGTCTTCTACGGCTGCTACGGCTTCGATTTCCACCAATTGATCGGGGTAACCTAGTACTGTGACTCCAGATAAAGTACTCGGGACATCATGATCACCGAATTCTTTTCGGATTGCTTCCCATGCCGTGACCAAATCCGACCGATTTTGAGTCGCTACGAGCACTCTCGTATATACCATGTCTTCCACTGTGGCACCGCACTCCTTCAAGGCGACTTTCAAATTATCCACACAGGTTTTTGCCTGAAAAGCATAATCACCAATACCAGTTACTTTTCCATCCTTATCAAGTGGACATGCTCCCGCGAAATAGAGCATATTCATACCTGAAGGCACTCTACTAGCGTAAGCATAATCAACGGCAGCTAACTTTGAAGAATGAATGAACGATATTTTCTTTTTCATTTTGATGCTCCTTCGAATATATTATTGGCATGCTAAACGTAATCTTTGAGATTGTGCAATCTTCTTAAATAAGAACTGTCAGAACAAAAATGACGAAATCAGCAAAATTCCATCTACACCTATGAATAAAGACTTACTAGTTTGCATTTATAAAGTAGATCAGATTATCTGTCCACTCACCGAATTCAAATATGAACCCTTCTCTTTTACACTCAAACTTCATGCCCACAGCCTCTGCTAATTTCATAGATGGTTCATTATCAATATTGATATGAGCTTCAATGCGATGGAAACCCAAGTCTCGAAAAGCAATTTGAAGAGCTTCTCTCACTGCTTCTTTAGCATACCCTTGTTGCCAATATTGATTGTGTATAGTGTAACCAATTCTCGCCCACTGAAAGTCATCTCTCGCTAAGGTAGAAAAGTCCACCGTTCCTAAATGTACACCATCTTGCTTTCGGAAAATGTCAAATACATGTGCTATATCATTCTTTGCTAATCGTTGATACTTATCAACTAAGTTAGCAAACCACTCCTGCGTGCATTCTTGCATATCAATTTTACCTTCATCGTGCCGATGGTGTGAAGCAAACCGATTATTAAATCCATTGAGCCATTTCTCATAATCGGATTTCTTTAAAGGTCTTACTATTAATCTTTCGGTTTCTGAAAAGAATGTAAATTTTTCTACTTTCGATATCAATCTGACATCTCCTTTGACTAAAGTTTACTGATATGCCCCTGTTTGAGAAACAATCATAATATATGAACAATCACGTTAGCTAAAACTAACGTGATTGTTTTTGACACAGGGGCCCCACTCACTAATAAAAATAACCAAGAGAGAATCTCCCTTGGTTATTTTCTTGGAATTATATAGTGCTTTTTCTCTTTCCCGCTTAAATAATATAAAAGCTTGAAGAATAGAGAAGGAAGATATTAATGCAGAGACAACGACACTATTTCAAAACATAAACGGAAGAGGATCACTCTGGCTTGAAGAAATATTTAAGTAAGTCCAAGTCATGTTTCCCAATAAGAATAAAGGAATAAAGAGTAGGATATATTTTCTCATATTACTCTTCCAATACAATATACTTTTAGAAACCAATTACCAAGCCGTAAGTGCCACCACTCCAGCTACCGTAAGCAATAATATTTTGTGCTTTTCGTAAATATTCTTGAGCATTTCTACTTAGACTAGCTCTGTAATAAGTAGCATAGCCAGCGGATGTGAAAGAATACAACATTACCTGCCGCAGCAAAAGCAGCAAGCCATCCAGCCGATCCAGTACCTAATCCAATAGTAATAACAACTAGACTTGCAACTGCAACAACCCACGAAGATACTTCAGGGAAATTTGGTGATTCCATATAATCCAAAATGCTCGATTCGTAACCATCGATATTATTCTTAAAAGATAGATATAATGAGCTGTTAGATGGGTTATTTCTCGTTGTACCTGTTCTTTTTAATATAGATTTTTCGAAGAATATCCTAAAGCTTGAAATGTGTAATTACCTGTTACACTAGCTGTGTTTATTTTTAACCATTACTATTCCCCTTAAGTAAATAGGGTTCTCATATCCTGAATCAATTTCTGCACATCTTGAGCTGACCGTGCACTAATGGTATAGTTATTCACCAATTGAATGGCCGCAGCATCGTCACGCACTTCTTTATCCTTAATCTCTTGCATCTGCTTTTCAGCATCAGGTGTATTGTTATGACGCCCCACATTTTCAACAAAGGTCTGCCCACCAGGATAATGCTTTACACGTTGTACCCAATACCAATTGTCTGAATACGACACTTTATAATCTACATAGACCATAGATAATCCTCCTCAACTAGATGTGTATAATACAAGTACTACAAGTAATGACTACTATACTAACAATTGTCGCCTTTTAATGGAAGTAGATGTTCTTGATTTTTTGAAAGAATGCTTTTGAATTAATTGTTTAATAAACTCTGGAGAATAATCAACAACTTAAAGAAAACCCATACTATAGTACTTGCTAGGAGAAATTTCCACAGAAGACCTTAAGCATCTTTTTCTCCCATCCATTTATATACAATTGTAGTCAATGATCTGAGTTGTTTTTCGCACAGGTACCTATCATTAATTAGCAATGAATCGGCATTTGTATCAGATGATATGAAGTTAGGATTCAATTTAAAATACAGATGTTCTCCAGTTTTAAAAACCTCCTTTTTTCTTTCTCCTTATACTTTTCTTGGTCCTCTTATTCTGCAAGAAAAATGTACGGAACTACTAATTCCCCACACATTCTTTCCGATACTTTTGGAGTCGGTTTCCATCATTGCATATTTTATTGTCTTTCTCGATTTTCACATGTTTTGTAACAGTTCTACCATAACGATTCAATTTATCCCTCATAAAATCTGTAATTTTTTCAGGACGATATTCATATAGTACTTTGTTTACAAACCAATTACTGGAATCCTACATTTATCGGGTAGTTACCGTTACCTAACCATACTTTCCCATACACCAAGTCTCCAGTTTTTGTTAGTAGTATGTTAAAATATTGATAATGTTTTCATGTTTTCCAAGATAAATAATAGATCGAAGGTGGACTCAATGTCTTCAATACCCTTGAATGAAAAAGTCGTTAGATTAATTCAATATATAAATGAGCTTTCGCAACTTAAGCAAAAGCCCGTTTCAAGTTATAAAAAATATGATGAAGTTTTATGGGTTTCAATTTTACCTGATGAACCGGAATGTATAGATGCATTTCGTAACAATACGGATGAATGGCTATATGTCAAAAAGCCCGTTTATCCGATTATTACTCCTGTCCCACAAAACCTACAAGAATGGTTAGCAATTGACATCAGAAAATACTCATTTAAAATCCATAAAAGTATAACCAAAAGAGTGCTTGAAGATGAAACATTCGTTGAAATAGAAGAGTTATTAGAAGATAACCCTGACATTATAGAACAGATAAATCAATACAAAACGAATCGATGGGATCCATTTGTCATAGAGGCAAAACGTGTTGATGAGATTCAGTCTCTTTACGATAAACTGTTTAAAATGCATCAGAACTTACAGCTTTACTCTGAGTCAATGGAACTTGTTGTAAGTACAGGACTTCTTCAGTGGAAGTTCAACCAAAAGGATTCAGTGGAACGCCATTTACTTACTTCAGAGGTAGAATTGCAATTTAATCGAGAGAAAGCCGAATTCACTATTGTCCCTACTTCAAAAGGTAAAACATTTGAATATGAAGAGGATATGCTATTAGTTGAACATCGACTTTCAGGTGAGGTTAGTAAAGAAATACATAGTCTTTTATTAGACCTAGACGAAGACTTATATTCAAATACAGCTTCCCTATTGCAAACCATCGTCCATGCTTTAGATTCAAAAGGAACCTATATTGAAACACTTGATACTCCGAATATTATGCCGAATGAAGCAATAGTCTCTTTAAGTCCAGCATTTGTTTTACGAAAAAAAACTCAAAAAAGTTTTCAAAAAGCATGTCAAACAGCCGTAGAACAATTACTTACCATAACGGATGAATCACAATTACCAAGCAACTTATCAAACATGTTCCAATCATCTTCCCATGAGGATAGTAATGAAGGAACTAATGAGGATACTTCTTTTAAAGAAGCTCAAGAATTTTATTTCCCGCTACCTTCAAATGAAGAGCAAAATAGAATTATTTCTACATTAAACAGTAGAAGCAGTGTACTTGTACAAGGGCCACCCGGAACAGGAAAAACGCATACGATTGCCAATCTAACTTCCCATTTACTTGCTACTGGGCAACGTGTATTAATAACAAGTCAAACAGCAAAAGCACTAGGTGTATTAAAAAGCAAGTTACCAACTGAGCTCCAAGATCTTTCTGTAAGTCTCCTAGGTGGTGACTCTACTTCCATGAAGGACTTAGAGAAAGTTGTAAATACCATATCGACCAATAAAGAACTTTTCGACCTAGCCAGCATGGCTTCAACAGTAACCAAGAAAGAGTTGGAATTAAAAAAACTTAAAACCAATTTGAACAAAACGAAAAAAGAGTTAATGGAAATACGGGAAGCAGAAACATATAAACTTCATTTCACTACTCTTTATAAGGGAACTGCACAACAAATTGCAGAGAGTGTAAACCAACAAGCAGGAACTCACAATTGGTATTCGACTCCCGTAACCTTTGATACACCGGATTCATTCTGGGAGAAAGAAAAAAATCTTGCATCTGATTTCATACGCATTAAAAATATTAATCTAGAAACTCCAGATGGCTATAATCAATTTGAATACCCTACCCTAGTCTCAGATTTGAATATTAATGTACTAGATGAAGCGATAAGAGAAGAAGCTGAACTAATATCCTTTTTTGAATCAATTAAAGAAAATGAAAAAAATGAATTGCAACAAAACCTTTCAAATCTATCCGATAGCGAACGTACCAATTTAAAAACTGCTCTAAATGAATACAAAGACTTAAAAAGGCCATTACTCTTCAATAGTTATCCATCTCTTATGAAAGTGATTGATGACATTTTCTTAAATCGTGGATTCGTATGGGAAGAAATTATAAACAATGTATCTCTTCATCTCAAAACTGTTACAGAAAATAGTGGAAAATTCGATGATCAATTGATATCTTCTGAAAATATTACGACAGTTGAATTAAAGAAAATGAGTGAAGACTTACATGCTCACGTATCAAATGGAGGTAATTTAGGTAATTTCATCTACAAGCCTAAAGTAGTCCGTCAGTATAGTTCTCAATTACAAAAAATTAAATATAACGGTGCCGCTATAACATCAACTGATCAAATTGAAATGCTACATGCGTATGCTCAAACAAAGTATGCAAAAGAGCAAATTGAGAATTTATTAGTTCCGACTTTCGTAACAAGAGATTCAATTAATCCACTGACTGCTTATCGGGAGTATGAAAATGCATATTCGCAACTAACCAAAGTGCTTAACATTCAACAATGGCGAAACAATGTATTAGGAGACCATTCTTTTTTAACAATGGACAGTTTTAATGAAGAAATGGCCGATTCATTATTCCAAAACATTGAAATCATGGAAGTCAAAAATAATATAAAATCTAAATCCACTTATTTTGACGGAAGTATTCAACTTATTAAGTCAGTCATCACAGAACAATCACATCCACTTTATAACGAAGTAATCGCAGCTATTGAAACAAGGGATACTATTAAATACAGTTCTATGTACGAACAATACAAGCACTTCCAAGAAGTCATGAAACGCGATAATACACTTAATAAAATTTTCACTGAGTTAAATAATGAATCCAGTGAACTTGCTAAGTCTCTTGTTGAAACTTATACCTCCCCCGTTTGGGAGCAAAGATTAAATTATTGGCAACGTACTTTTGAATGGAAACAAACACAAAATTGGATTCATGAATTCTCAAAGAAAAGTGAAAGTACACTATCCATGCAATATGACCAAATTGAAAAAGATATTAAGAATAGAACAATTGAAATCGGAACAGCGAAAGCATGGATTAGTATGCTTAGTACAATGACAGACAGCCAAAGTAAGCATTTAAAAGCTTGGTCAAGAGCAGTCAAAAGTATTGGCAAAGGAACTGGGAAAAATGCAGCTAGATATAGAGCAGATGCCCAAATGCATATGGAGAAATGTATTGAGGCGATTCCTGCTTGGATCATGCCGATCAATCAAGTTTATGATAACTTTGAAATTCGCCCAAACTTATTTGACGTTGTAATTATTGATGAAGCTAGCCAATCGTGGCATGACGCTATTCTGTTAAAATATTTAGCAAAAAAACTGATTATTGTTGGGGATGATAAACAAATTAGCCCTACTATTATCGGTATCACTGATGAAGATATCTTAAAACTGCAAACTAAATTTTTTAAAGATATTGACTTCCCGTTTGGACGAGATCTTAACTTGAAAACATCATTTTTCGATGTTTCATATATCATGTTCAAAGATACGATAACACTACAAGAACACTTTAGATGTATGCCTGAGATTATCGGGTTCTCTAATCGAATTTCCTATCAAAATAAACCGTTGATCCCGTTGCGGCAATATCCAGCAAACCGCTTGGAGCCAATTAAGTCTGTCTATCTTCCTCATGGTGTACGTGAAGGTTCTTCGCAAAATGCTTACAATGAAGTGGAAGCAGAAGCAATTGTTCAACAAATTAAAAACTGTATTAAAGATTCAAAATACGATGGAAAAACTTTCGGAGTCATTTCCCTATTAGGTGCCAACCAAGCAACCTTGATCCAAAATATGCTTCTAAAAGAACTAGGTGCAGAATTAATGGAGGAAAGAAATATCATTTGTGGAGATGCTTATGCCTTCCAAGGAGATGAACGGGATATAATTTTCTTATCTATGGTTGTTGCAAATGGTAACACTCGTATTGTTGCAGCAGCAGACGATAAAACACGACAAAGATACAATGTAGCTGTCAGCAGAGCAAAAGACCAACTCTGGGTTATGCACTCCATCTCTGTAAATGACATTAGTAACCGAGATTGTTTACGCTATCAACTACTCACCTATATTGCAGATCCTTTAAAAGAAGAAACGGAATCTAATCGTGAGAAATGTGAGAGTAAATTTGAACTGAATGTGTTTGATGCAATTGTAGCAAAAGGCTATCGAGTCATCCCTCAGTATAATGTAGCAAATTATCGAATCGACCTGGTCATTCAAGGTGAAAGATCAAAACTTGCTGTAGAATGCGACGGGGATCACTGGCATACGTCAGTCGAAGATCGAGAACGTGATTTCCTTCGTGAACGTGTATTACAAAGAGCTGGATGGACATTCTGGCGTGTCCTTGGTAGCACATACTACAACAATCCCGAAAACTCCTTAGAAAGCTTATGGAAGAAAGTTGAGGAAATGGGCATACACCCATACACGGAGTGGGCAAACATGGACTCTAGTTCTTCTGAAGATAACATCTCTAATCCAGAAAAGATAATTAATGAATATCTAAATTCGGTTCATATAGAAAAAGAATCAATAACAGAAGAAGCAGCAGAGGATTTATTCGTAGATCAAACGGAGTTAGTAGATGTTGAATTGGAAAAATTGTCTTCAAATGCTCGAGCTGGATTTAACAGCCCAACAGTTGAAGCAATGAAAGATACTGAAGATATTTTAGACTACAATGCATCTGCTCCACAGATGAAAATGGAGTTAGAGATCCCTTCTACCCCTTCCATATATAACGAAGTAAAAAGAGGTAGCAAGGAATTTTCAACAATGATTAAACAGGTAGATAAAGTATCGAAAGATAAGACTGCAAAAGAAGTTAATTTATTGCAACCTACTGCAAAGAAAGAAACCATGACAAATGAAAATGATCTTATATCAACACTTATTAAAGAGATGTTGGTCCTTGGATACATTGTGATCGATTATCGTGAAAAATCTAAAACAATCTACGTTGTCGGTGGCAAGAATTTAGAAACTAAACTTAGTTCCTATAAACCCCAACATTTAGTGTTCAAATTCATGGAAAAAGGAAATAAAACAACTAAATTCAGACCGGCTTGGTATGCAAAAACGAAGTAAGAAAAAGAGCAGCGATATGCTGCTCTTTTTTTATGTGGATTTGGAATTCATACTGCACAATACATTTTCACCTAGGTTAAGATAATTTCCTAGCAGTAAATAGAAAGTTCTCAATATATAGATTGTCACATTAAAAAGTGTTTCCCACAGTCTCTTCGAATTTAAATCTAAGAGCCGCTATTTAAAGGCAGCCTATAATTTAACAAAGTCTAATTAGTTAAAGAACACCATAGCAATTTTTTACTTACAAAGGCAATTTAATTAACACTGAGCACCCATCTTCTCTCTAATAAACAATCCAAGTTTCTCATCACAACAGTAAATATAACAACCCTTCATTCCACGAGTCATTAATGTCTTGTACGTATTTCTAACGAGCTGATCAAGTGGGTCAATCTCGTATTTTTTCTTTGGTTTGGCAGGTTTTGCACCTTTATCTTTGAAGTATTCTCGCTTCACTTCAATTGAATTGGTCTCGGGGTTGAAGCTCAAGTCCCGTCCTACGATTACTCCTACATATTCCATTTCCAGTCCTTGTACTGTATGGATACAGCCAATTTGGTGGGAACATTCGGGTTGGATTGCCCAGTCAATACGATTCGGGTCATTCCAAGGCATTGCGAAGTCCTGTTCTTCAATGACTACATCGTTTGATAATTTTCCATCCACGGGTGTCTTGATCCAGTCCCAGGCGTAACCTGCGAGAAGTCTGCCCTTCTTTTCTTGTACAATTTTTTCTACCAACTCATGTGGTGAATCCACTACTTGAAAGTCAAAGTCTCCATCCAACTGAACATCTTTATGCTCTTCATAAAGATGGTTATTTAACCATTCAAGATAGTTTCCTGAACCAGCACATCGAAATTGTGAATCCAGCTCTACCACATGGACCTTCGAATTCTGATTTTCAGCTTCTTCCTTTAATAATTCGAAACGACCGATGTCTTTATTGGAAATGACTTGTTCATCATCGATAAAGAACACACTCAATCTACTTGATCTGATAATTTGAGTTGCTTGATTTTCTCCGTCGATTTTCTTTTTCATATGTCCCTGGTTCTTAAGACGATGTGCTTCATCGCATACAAGAACATCAAAATAGTTACGGGGTGTCTCTACATAAGAAGCAGATCCTTTAAATAGATTTCGTATTTCAACGAACCCACTGGAGCCAATCAATTTTTTCCTAAGTATTTCGCGGAAGGACTGATTAGGAGTTATATATTCAATAGTCGCTTCTTCCCCTAAAAGAAAATTCATTAAATTTAAGCCGATGACTGATTTACCGGTACCAGGTCCGCCTTTTATAAGAATTGTATGTTTTTCGTCATTTGCTAAATCCAAGTTTCTGTATATCGATAACACCTTTTCATAGGCCACTTTTTGCTCATCCAACAAAATGAATTCTTCATTACCTTCAAATAAAGAATTTACTGCTTCCACCAATTTTTTTGAAGGTTTAATTTTACCTTCTTCAATTTTCTTTGCAATTTCCGTTCCTTTCCCCTCAGAGACCGCTTCTTTGATCATTTTCATTAATATTTGGTCGTCAAACTGAAAGTAGATTGGAGATTGTTCTACGTAAGTTGCATAACGTGCATTGAGTAACGGTTCTTCTGCCCGGTTACGGACAGGGATATAGTTATGTAGATATGCACATGAACTCAAGTTAATCGACGAGTCATGATAAAATGCTTCATTAAAGTTTTCCAGATAACGCTTGTAAGAAAGGGATTGATAGGATGGATGGACTGTTTCACGAACTCTTTTACCTAAAAAAGTTTCAACAATTCCATCACCTTCAGCAACGTTTGCTTTACTCCATTGTTTCAGCTCTACAATTACTGCATTTTGTTTCCCAACACTATCTTCACCTGTTATGAAAAAATCAATACGTTTTTCCGTCGAAGGCAATTTATACTCCAAGAGCACATGCGTATCTTCTTTCAGGTCCGCATCTCTCAGGATTTTCGCCATTTGTGGGAGAGAGTTTGTCCAGGAAAGAATTTCGCTAGGAGAAACCGATTTATTCATTTTTTCTAGAACTTTTTCAGACAATACAGTTCCAATATTTCGCTCAAGTACATGATCGATGAATTTTGAAGATGTTTCATTGTAAATAATCATTTGTTTCCACTCCTACTCATGGTGTGATGCTTTATTATCGGCTATATCTCATATGGTAATTATTTCAATAGTATCATTCATAACGGAAAATTGAATGATATAATTCATAATTATCTATGAATTTTCAGGAGGTCATTTCATGCCAATCTACAACAAACTAGTTCGTGACGGAATTCCCGCGATTATCGAAGCAGACAACAAAAAGTATACAATGAATATTTTGGAACCATCTCAACACGAAGAGGAGATTAAAAATAAACTAGGTGAGGAATTGAAAGAATATCAACAAGCATCAACTAATGAAGAAGCGGTAGAGGAATTAGCAGATTTACTAGAATTGATTTACGCCGTTTTACCACTCCATGACTCTAGTAAGGAAGAGCTGGAGAAAGTCCGTCTTGCTAAGCGTGAAAAACGTGGAGGTTTTGATAAGGGGTACTTCCTTATCGAGGTTGAAGATGACTGAGACTCGGCTTATTACACATCGGTTAGTTGATGATTTGAAGACTTTTAGTGAATCCTCTTCCAGCATGTATTGGATGACGGCATTTGCTATGACCTCAGGCGTGAAACTGGTGTTGCCACAATTGAAGGCTGCCGCTGCACGTGGGTGTGAGATCAAGATGCTCGTCGGTGATTATTTGTACATAACTCAACCAGATGCATTGGAACTTCTTCATAATGAACTTCCTGAAATTGAATTACGTCTTTTCCAGAGTTCAGGACAATCATTCCATCCTAAAGCCTATTTGTTCCGTGGAAACAATAAAAACCACGTGATCGTTGGCTCGTCTAATTTATCTAAATCTGCTTTGACAAGTGGTATTGAGTGGAGCTTGCATGTCCTGACACCAATGGATGACGTTCTATTTTCGGTAGCTTCGGAAGAATTTATGAAACAGTTTTATGAAGAACGCACCATCCCAATGAACAAAGAAACGTTAGCCCTTTATCGTGAACAATTTGTTCTACATAATATGCAAAGACCTTTTAGTCAGGCATGGTCTGAACAAGAGGAACAGGAAGTCATGTACGGAACACCTACGGATCAATCCATAGTAGCTGAGACAAATGAAACCTATGTTACTCAACAAGAACTTACACCGCGTCCAGCTCAAGTCTTGGCATTGCAAGCACTTCAAGATTCCATGCAAGATGACTACAATAAAGCATTGGCAGTGATGGCTACCGGGCTTGGAAAAACATATTTGGCTGCATTTTTCGCCAAGAAGTTTGAACGAGCACTTTTCATTGCCCATCGAGAAGAAATTTTAATTCAGGCCCAACATTCCTTCACCCATGTACATCCGGAAAAAAGTACTGGATTCTACAATGCCAAAGAACAAACGATAAATGCGGATTTTCTCTTTGCTTCTGTTCAGACTTTGACACAGAAACATCATCTTTCTCGCTTCGAACCAGATACCTTTGATCTGATTGTCGTGGATGAGTTCCATCATGCCAGTGCACCAAGCTACATGCGTATCTTTGATCACTTCAAGCCGAAGTTCCTACTTGGTATTACCGCAACACCTTATCGTCTAGATAATAAAGATGTGTTTGGGCTTTGTGACGGAAATGTCGCGATATCCATTCATTTTCTCGATGCTATTAAACACCAATGGCTTTCCCCTTTCCATTACTATGGAATTTATGATGACACCGATTACTCACAGTTACGTTGGCTCGGGACTCACTATGACGAAGAAGAATTGGCACGCGTCCAATTGCGTTCGGAAATGGCAGAGAAAATTTTGCAAGAATGGAACATACATAAGCAATCACGTACGATAGCATTCTGTTCCTCCATCCGCCAGGCAAATTTCCTGAACAACCAGTTTCAGAAAGCTGGATATCGTTCTATTTCTTTGAATGGAAACACGCCAAATGAAGAACGGCTTGCCGCGCGAGAACGCTTGAATAGCGGCAAATTAGATATTATCTTTACCGTTGATTTATTCAATGAAGGTGTGGACATTCCTCAAGTCGACACATTACTGTTTGTTCGACCTACTGAATCACTTGCAGTTTTCACACAACAAATCGGACGCGGCCTTCGGATTGTGGAGGGCAAGAATCACTGTGTCATTATCGATTTAATAGGGAACTACCGTAATGCCGATGTTAAATGGGGCGTCTTCAACCCAACGTATGTCGGGATACCTGAATCTCGAGTAATTGAACAAACATTGCCGGAGGGCTGTGAATTCAACATCGATACGGAAGTCATCAATTTGATTTCTCATATGACCAAGAAGTTGGCACGTGGGAAAGAACTGTTGATAATGCACGGTCATGAACTTCGCAAAGATCTTGGTCATCGTCCAACCTATCTTGAATACCATTTGCAGGCAGGCGTGGACTCGTCCATGATCAAGCGTGAATTTGGAACCTATTTCAACATGTTGAAGGCTTCTGGCGATTTAAATGTTAAGGAGTTACAGATTCTGGAGGATTATGAAGAATGGTTTCTGGAAGTTGAGCGTACAGGAATGACGAAAAGTTATAAACTGGTATTACTCAGATGCATGCTGACACGAGGTGAGGATGAGTGGTTTTTGCCCATTCAAGCAGTGGATGCAGCAATGTCCTTCCATCATTACCTAACGGACAAATCATACCGTAAAAATATTGATTTCAGTGATAAGCAGGGAAAAGAAATGGAAGAGTATAATGAACGCAAAGTGGCTTCGCTCATTCAACGGATGCCAATGACCATGTGGGGTGGCTCTGCTAATAAGTTGGTTACCTATGAGGAGAAAGTTTTCAAGGTGAATTTCGATATTGCACCTGAAGACCGCTCAATTGTCTATGAATGGACTCGTCAGATTTGTGAATACCGTTTACACACATACTTTGAGAAAAAAGCTGCTACCATCCAAATTAACTAAAAAGAGGCTACCTTAATGTCTATTTGATTTAGACTTAAGGTTCAGCCTCTTTCTCTTGTGGAAAAAAAGATCTACCATTTATATTAACGATATGTGAAAATAATTCCCTAAAAGAGAAAACTAAGCTTTAAAACTTACGTCTTCCTACACTGTTAGATACGTAGAAACCTTACTATCCTTAATAAATATAATGGTATAATTTAGAAATAGTATTATTCTCCAACTTCAATTACATTTTGTGGTTTTTATAATAACGTATCCATATAAGCACTATTAAATCGGAAATATAAAAATAATGAAGACCTAAATAACTAAATTGGAGGAAACCATGAGCAAATATTCTAAGGGAATTATGGAAGAGCTATATATGGAAAATAAAGTCTACCCAGAAACTAAATTAATTCAAAAATTAGGTCTAGATGAATATGTAGAAACGCTTTCCATGCATGCAGCGAATGTCATCGGCGATAAAATAAGATCTCTCGCAGACGAAAACAACTTCACTGACATATACAAACTTCTTAACAAAGTTCATCAAATTACAGATGGTGATGTCAATTCAGATTTTCATTTGCCGCTATCCATGATCACTTATTCTGATACATTAGAAGAATTGCCTTTAAAAGAAGATCTATTTTTATCTAGAGTTGATGTACTTTATAATGATGCACATAAAATTAAGAATTTCTTTAAAACACTTTCTTATGAAATGAAAACGGCAGATGAAGTGTTCTTTCTAGTTAGTTTTATTAGAATGTCAGGTGCTCAACTTTTAACTAGAGAACTGATCGATTTAGAGAAGCGAAATATACCTGTGAAAATATTAACTACTACATATTTAAATGTTACTGAAGCTAAAGCAATTCGCCACTTACAACAATTTAAAAACGTTGAATTAAAAATTCTTCCATTAAAAAATGAATCGTTTCATACTAAAGCCTATCTTTTTAAAAGGAAATCGGAATTAAATACGGTGATAATCGGTTCATCCAATATTTCACATTCTGCGTTAATCAATGGTCATGAATTAAATGTAAAGATTCCTCATTCAGAGCATTTACCTGCTTTTGATCAAACCAAGTTATTTTTCAATAAAATGTGGGCTTTACCAAATGCAGTTGCTGCAGATGAGAATTTCTTAAGACAATATGAAAAATATCAAAATCAACAAAAGAATTCAGAGATGTCTTCATTTACTTTTGAAAGAACAGAAGAATACATGGTTGAACCTAGAATAGAACCTAACGAAATGCAAAAAGAGGCACTAAAAAATCTTTCCTTCACTAGAAACCAAGGGCAATCAAAAGGCGTTATTATTGCCGCGACAGGTACAGGAAAAACTTATTTATCCGCCTTTGATGTGCAACGATTCCAACCAAATCGACTATTATTCATTGCCCATCGTGAAGAGTTATTAAATGGAGCCATAAAAACGTTTACTTCATTATTCAATGATGAAGATCTTTGTGGAAAGATCACAGGAACGTCGAAACAATATGATAAACGTTTTATATTTAGTACAATACAATCTTTATCCAAGGACAAAACCCTAGAAATGTTTGATAAGCATGCCTTTGACTACATTATTGTTGATGAGTTTCACCATGCAGAAGCAGCTACATATAAAAAAGTACTCTCTTATTTTGAACCACAGTTTCTTTTAGGTCTCACTGCAACCCCTGAACGAATGGATGGTAGGGACGTACTTTCATTATGTGATAATAACGTTGTGTATGAGATTCGATTAAGAGATGCATTAGAAGCTAAGCTATTAGCTCCCTTTCATTATTTTGGATTATCCGACCTTACTGTAGACTACGACAAAGTAAAAGTAACCAATGGCCATTACGAAGAACATTCACTTACAAAGGCTCTATCCACATATGAACGTGTCGAATCAATTATTGAAAAAATTTATCAATACGGTTTTGATGGAGATACCCTATATGGTCTTGGTTTCTGTGTAAATATTGATCATGCGAAATTTATGTCAAATGAATTTAATGAACGAGGATTTGAAACAATCTATCTAACTGGCGAAGATTCGGTTGAACATAGAAGTCGTATGATAAAACGACTTGAAGAACCTACCGATAATTTATCTATAATATTTACGGTCAATATTTTCAACGAAGGGATCGATATTCCGCGAGTTAATCTAATGCTTTTCTTACGCCCAACAGAATCTTCAACGATCTTCATACAACAATTAGGTCGTGGATTACGAAAAATAGACAATAAAGAATATGTCACAGTGTTGGATTTCATCGGTAATTACAGAAAATCTTTCATTATTCCATTAGCTTTATCAGGTCAATATAACAGCAAAGCGTTTGATGTTGATTCCTTAAGAGTTTCTGTGGCTCATGAATTTGCAGATACAGCGGCAGGTTCCTTTGCTCAACTTGATCCTATTGCACAAAGAGAGATTCTGGAAAGGTTAGAAACGATTAAATTAAATCCTACAGAAATACTAAAAGAAATGTACTATCAATTTAAACATGATCTTGGACGATCTCCTGAAATTATGGACTTCCTCTATTCTGAAGAAGCTCCAAGTCTCACTTTCTTTTTGTATAAACATAAATCCTGGGTGAAAACTAAAAAGTCTATGCGTGATTTATCTTCATTTGATGAACTATTATTATCTGATGAAATCAAGATGTCTCTAATTGAAAGAATTGAAGGTATGCTTCCACTTAAATGGCCATACGAATTTGCCGTATATAAACTTGGAATGTTGCAGTCGGATGTTTCTGTATTAGACGTTCGTTTATGGCTTTCCAAAAGATTTTCAATTCATATAGATCCAAATTCACATGACACTTTAATAGTGCGTGCAATGATCCGCTTGACAAATATGCGTCCAAAACAACAAGTTGCTCTCGGCACATACACTAACAATGTATTCACATTCTCACATGAGACCTTCCAGTTACTAAAAGAAGAAGGTTTTAGAGACTACTTAAATGAACGCCTTGACTACGGACTTATTGAATTTAGTAGAACGTTTAAAAGAGAAGATATGCTGCAAAATTCAAAACGCCTTGCTTTATATAACAACTATTCAAGAAATGAACTCATTTTCTTGTTCGAAGCTAAGGTTGCAGAAAACACGTGGCGCGAAGGGATAAGTAGAGTAGACAATCACTATCTACTATTCATCAATTTGAATAAATCTGAAGATATTGCAGAAAGTATACGATACAAAGATAGCTTCAGAGATCCTTCTACATTTATGTGGCAAAGTGAAAATCGTGCTTCTCACTCTTCAGGACGTGGACAAGATTATGTACATCATAAAGAAAAAGGTTTCCATATTCACTTATTTGTTCGTAAATTTACTCAACTACACAACATGACTTTGCCATTTACGTATTTAGGTGAAGTCGATTATGTTAGCAGCCACGGTGATAAACCAATGAATATTATTTGGAAACTTCATAACCCGGTCCCAGAGGACTTATACCACGATCTGATTAGATAATAGCTTATTAACCGCTGGAATATCTGCAGGTGCCCATTCTAAAGTTAATAATTCTTGGATGGGTACCCATTTTAATTCAGCATGTTCTGAAGCAAATGGCGTACCATTTATTACTTTTGATATGTATGTTATTAGGTTTATGGTAAATGTTTCATATTCATATACTGTGTCTTCTACAAATTGATGTACTTCAATTTCACAAGATAACTCTTCTCTAATTTCCCTAATTAGAGCTTTTTCATGAGACTCTCCATGTTCTATTTTCCCTCCTGGAAACTCCCACAAATTTGGTAGAGCCATTTTTTCAGATCTCAATGCACAAAGAATTTCTTTTTTATCATTTATTATTATTGCACCAACAACATTAATCAATTTCTTCTCTCCTTTTAAACATCATTGTCATGTATTTGATTGAATTATTTCTTGCTAAAGAATTTCACAAGCTGACTTTTAGTAGGAAAAGGGATTTGAATTGGATACATAAGTTTACTATCTGCCATATTCACTATATAAGGATTAGCAGATTCTTTTATCTTAAACTTCCAATGTGGTGGCAGCTTATTTGTATTAGGTTGAGTGCCATCTAGCATCATTTTCTTTTTAAATGCATTTAATTTCGCCATGATAAACCGATCTTTAAATCTGACAAGTAAATATCCTTCGTGTTGATCGGAATTATATAAATCCATAATACTCTCTCCAATGTCAAACCAATTACTATCATTTTGGACAGATGGAGAGACAACAAATATTTTCCCTTTACGAAAGACTTTTGTATTTCTTTCCTGTCTAAGACCAAGTTCTTTTACTAAAAAGTCTAGATTCACTTTTGTTGATTCATGAGCAATCGACATGTATTAATATAACACTCCTTATATTCATAGTCTGATAATTTCAGTATATCTGATCTACCCCTAAATTTCTTTATTTCAAAAAGATTCATCAAAATAGTTTACTTTATTAAACTAGTGCATATATATGAACTCCACGAAGTAAAAAAGCTAATCTCGCTGGATATAATCCACGCAAGATTAGCTTTTTCCTTTTTACTCTGATTTAATCTCCGGCACCTGAACAATATGATGTTCAGGGTTAGACATAGATCCATTCGACTTCATAAACTGCCCCAATACCATGCACTGACCTTTTCTCAATCTGCGTAAGTCCTCGATGTCGGCATTTCCGATTCTGTTCGCAATGACTTTCAGTTCGCTTTCTGCTGGGTTAAAGTAAACCTTTGTTCCAGCATTGTCTAAAATGGCAAGTTCATTTTTTTCGAAGTTGCTGAATGTTTGCGTTGCAAACATCGCAGCCCAACCGAATTTACGGCCTTCCCTTAACACTTTGGCAGTTGGTGAGCCATCCGAGAAATCAAGGTTTTGTGCTTCGTCCAATACAACTGGAATCGGTTTTTCTTTCGTACCTCGCTGTGTGTAATACCATAAATCCCACAAGATAAATTCGGTCATGATACGTTTAATCTCATCCTGGTCGTAGCCAGCCAGCTGGATTACCGTGATTTGCCCTGGGGTATTGAAGTAATTATCCCACTGCGCTTCGCCGTCATAGTCAAACGGATCAATATCGACGAATTGAACCAGTCGACTTGAAATGGACTGTAATACTGTGCTTGAGTATCCTTCAAGTTCTTCTATCCGTTCAAGCAGATGCTCCATTTTCATTTTGTCCCCATACATGTCTATGCCCGCTTTTGTTGCCTCATAGATTGCATTTTTTTGTTGGGATCCAAATGATTTATAGACAGCTGCGAATACATCCTGGACTCTTCTTGCTGTTTCGGAAGTCTTCTCTATTGACACTCTACCTGCTACTTCTTTTTCACGTCTGACAAATGGATTAATTGGGAACTTGTCATGATAAACGATTCGTTCATGCAATTTGTCCCCCACACTTGCCAAAAAGGCCGGATCTAGTTGGGTTGTCGTAAAACTACTTGAGTAATCGATGACCAATGCTGGTTGACCTGATTTAGAAAAGTCTTTCAGAAGAGACTGGATAAAGTACGTTTTCCCTTGACCTGAACGCCCACCAATCAATAGATGTCTGTTTGAAAGTTGCGAGTGATTGAATTCCCAGTGGATGGGTTCCTGTCTTTCCAATCCCATTAGTGGTCTAATTCCTGTTTGAGTTACAGTTGGCTCTACTGAATCATCAGACTTTGACTCCTCCGGAACGTATGGTGCAGAACCATCAGCTACTTTTTCCACATCTTCATTAGGAGGTAACGGATAAATCAACTCTTCTTCCGAATCAACCGATTTTTCTTCCGGCACTTCTACCTCTACTTCTGGTGTTTCTTCAGGTATTTCTGGTTTTACCGGTGGATATACAGGATTAGGTTTCACCACTACTTCCTCTTCTACCACCTCCACCACTTCCGGTAATTCCACAATCTCTATCTCACTGAAGTCATCATTCTTCAATTTTTCCATGGATACGGCTAAAGTTGCGTATCCTGCTTGTTCTGGAATCTCATAGACGATGACGCCATTTTTTCTTTCTTGTCTACTCTCGGTTATGCCTTTTTTAAATGACATGACCATTCCTTGGCCAAACTCTGCTCTTAGTGAACTTGTGATTTCAAAGTCATCATTAAGCAGTTTGTCGATCATAGTAGAGCTGACGGTGTAATTCTTTTCAGGCCATATATTATTTACTTTCATTTTGTTGGCATTATTGATTAACACGCGAGCAAAGAAGTTTCTCAGGAACTTGGAGTCGAAATTATTTTCTTTTAATAACTGCTCATCTAGTCTTTCTTTCAGAGCGATTACTTGAGAAATTCCTTTTTCGATTACAGACGATTGATTGTTCCCAATTTTAACTTCAACCGGGTACATATGAACCAATACTTTTTCATCCTCGGTTAGCTCTAGTCCCATCATCAATAAATCATCGCTGCAGTTTCCTTTTTTACCGATAGTTTTTCCGGAGAAGATGCCTTCTTTTTTGCTCAATTTAATATTGCCTGTTACTCGCACGATTTCTTCCATTGATATTGGAACCCATACAATATTTTCAGTTTCAAAGAATAGTAAAGAGCGTTTAATCGCAGAAACGATACTCATTTTTTCTCGTTTATCGTGTGACTTGCCTTGAACTGCTCGTAGCAACCATTCTCCATTAAACGTATTAAAGGCTTTGATTACCTCTTCAATTCTCTCGTCTTCTACCGCTATTTGTTGCGACAACAAGAATTCTTTAATCACTTTAAAATATTGATTGGACTTGTCCGTAACGGTAATGGCATCGAAATGGCTAGTTGAAGATAATTGGTCGCTATAGTGAACAATGACTAGATTGCTTGATGATTCCTGGAAATACTTCAAATCAACTGCAGGGTCAATGAACGTTAACCAATGGCTATTTTTATATAGTTCTGCAAGATACTTTTCGTCTTCATTATTTATATGAAGTGCGAAAGCAATGTTTTTCATATATGGGTCATGCCCGCCATTTGTACGGTTTGCACTTAGTTCATTAATCTTGGTTGCGTATTTTGTTAACAATGTTTGATTTTGTGCAGCATCTCCTACACCAAACCCAACTCTGTATCCCCCATCCTCTGTTCGATGAGAAGATACTGTCGTATAAATACCACCTAAGTTAATGCTACTAGGAGCTTGATCCACTTTTTGTTTGGCGATATGTTCTTTATTCTTCATTTTGTAGAACGTCACATGACTGTATTCCAGTTGTTCATTGATGTCTCTTTTTGCATACTGTAAGGACGATTGAATGGCTCTTAATATGTCCTCGGCATAAAAGTCTTTTATGTTGATATCAATTCCAAGCTCATCTTTCAGAATTGATGGTTCTTCAATCTCATTCATCAAATCAAAAGCGCTTTTTATATTCGAGCTCACATTGTAAGAAGTCACCACAATGTCTCTTAAATTACTCAGTGAATTATTTTTCGTGATTTCTACTTTAAACCAGTTAATGATTCCCTTGAGTATTTCACGGTCATTATTAATATTCACGATATTTAAAAGCAGTGCGGATTTACTGTCGATTTCAAACAAGTAATCATAATGATCCATGAACTGATTGATTTTTTCCTGTACAACCTGCGCCAAGTAGTTATTCGTTTCGCCGATTGACACTTCTTCTCTCGGTTTGAACAAATGCCACTCCGGAATACGGTTTGTAGAATCCGGTTTAAATAAGTGACCATCTGTTCCGATTAAGAACGGAATAGTATAAGCAGCTTTTAGTCTCTTCAATATATTACTGTCTATGCTTTCACCAGCAGTTTCCTTCGTCAATTGAAGCTGGTACGCCACGTTCAACGGAGAAAATGGTGTCATATAGATTTCATTCTCGTCAAAAAGTGCCCCTAGATATAAAAGATCTCTTTCATCATTCTTCATTAACTCGCCATCACTGATATTGTCGATCGCTTCGACATACTCTTCAATATATTTTTCCGCATACTCAACAAGTTCATCTGAATAATAGGTAAAGGACGGAATGGTGTTTGTCTCTTTCAATAAGTTCAGGAAGTTGTGATAGGCTCCTTCCAACTTGGCAGGCATGAATAATGGCTCTTCCACCATTTCATTTATTGCCAGCTTCGCTCTTTTAGGCATCATGCTTAGCCATTGTTTTTCGAACATGAAATATTTCCGGTCTTGCTCATGTGTCACGAATGGCAGTTGGTCGATTTCCACTCTCGAGAAATCTTCATTGCCCAAGTAAGTGTTTTGGCTATTGATTTTTTTCTCCCAAATACGCATCGGCTCAATCGGAACAACTCTTAACACAATATCTTTGATCTCAATCGGGATGACAAAATCATTCGAATTCAACATGAACTTGAAGCTCGTTTCCATTTCATCCAGCAGTCCTAGTTCGAAGTGTATTTCCACACCTTCATTGAAACTAACTTCCGATTCTACTGATTGAACTAAAGTAGTTTCCCCACCTGTACCAATGACTAGTTTTTGGTCTTTCAGTTCCAATTGAAGAGCTTGATTAGCCATTGAACTAGCATTTACAAAGTACGAAGATTTATGGGAATCCAATAAGTCTTCATTGCATTTGATTACCAGAATATTAAAGTTATAAGTGCTTGCAGTACTGTCTTCATGTTTATATGTCACACGTTTAAACGTACGACCCGAATGCTCTAGTTTAATACTCGCTATTAATGAATGACCTTTGCTTTTAGTGAATTTCAAACTATTCTGCACTAAAAATTTGTCAGATGTATTTCGATCAAAAGGAACTTTAATTTCAATATGTTCACCCTCTACATAATCCGGGTGAAAAACAATTAAACTCCAAGTTCTTCTACCCGTTACCGAATCCGATTTTGGTCTTAACCAGGTAGTCAGTTCCTTATTAGACTGCTCGCTTACTAAAACAGATTTGACTTTATCGTTGTTAAAGGAAATTACTTTTCTTTCATTAACTTTGATCATCCATTCCGTTAACTCCTGAAAATCTGTCGATGCCCAATCATCTTTTCTCAATTTCGAGGCACCTTTATCGAACTGTTCCTCCAACTTTTCTTTCTCATTCCCCAGTTGTCTAGTACGTTCCACATCTTCAAATAGCGACGTATTATCTTCCAATCTGGACGCAATATTTTTATCTTCCTTTTTCCACTTACTACTTTCGTATTCATATGAATCTCGGACTTCCACAAGTTTTACTAAGCTAGAGTCAGGGAAATAATTTAATGCTGCAAAATCACCTTGATCTAGCCGTGCTTTTTTTAACAGTGAAAGTATATCTTCAAAGTCCAAGAAAGAAGAATTTTCGATTCTGTGTTCAGCTTCTCTTTTATTCAAGTAATGTCTTAATACCACTTTTTCACTGTCAATTAGTTCACTCTTGAATAAAAGTTCTTCCAAGTTCCCAACAATCTGGCTGACGTGTAGAGGAAGCCCTTCTGAAGTTAAATCCCTGCTACCGCCTCTAATCGAATCGTTTATCGTATTACAGATCATGATTAGTGCTGTATTTTTCCATTGTCCTTTTTGTTCACTCATTTCGTTACGCAGAGTGACAAGGAAATCAATGCTGGTATTGTCATTTGTGGAAGCAATGACGAATTTCGTTTCGTTGAAATTCAATGAGATTGTTTCATATTTTGACAAACCTGATTCATGTTGATAAACAAATTTTTCCGCATGGCTATCCGTTTTCAAAACTTGTATCAGTTCGTCTACCAGATTTTCTTCAGGCAGATACAAGTAATAGCGGTCTATTCGATTCTCTTCGGATTCTTTTTTAAAGAAGGTAACTAATTGTCCGCCTATATAATCATAAAATGGATTTAACATATTGAGCATCCCCACTATCACTTTTCTTATCAAGATAATTCAATTTATCCAAAGTGTTTATCACTTCTTCCTTGGAATGGTGATCTAGCCAGACACCTCGTTTTTCGAATTCATCCCATAGTTGTTTTAATTCGATTCGATTCGAAGATTCTCCAACCGAAACGGCCACCAACATCAATAATTGATCGAGTTTCAATGAAAGAATCGTTCCTAAAGAACCACCGTTTTTACGGTAGAATTTTGAAATAAAAGCTTCAAATGCTTTTTCATATCGTGAATTAACTGCATTATCTAGTCTCTGCTTAATAACGGACACTAAGTCTTTAAAAGCCTCGTCCAGGGATTTATTATCATCGTTTTCAGGCAGACCTACATTGATTCCATTCTGCTCTTTATAAAAACTGTGAATCCACTCATAGATTGATTTAACAAACATTTTTTCTTCTTCTGGTCCTACGTTTTTCAGTTCTCTTTCAATGTCATGATAAAACTGATTCGGTTTATCAGAAAATGTGTTCAGACCCACAATATTTAAAGCATGTTCGTGTGCAAAGAAGCCCTCAAACTGCTCCAATAACATTTTGTAGCCTGTTTTATAGCCATTTCTCCATTTTGACGCCTTTTCCCAATTCATTAAAAAATAGATTGGAGACAACTCCAACTCATTGAAATTCGTTAATTTATTCGTTTGAATAATTAATTGAGCCATCGCGATAAAGGCATAATGAACAAACAGTGAGGAAATGTTTTCAATTAAGAAGTTCGTGTTTGTAGACAAAGTTTTTATGTCTGCAAGAAATTGTTTTTGCAGTTCAGGAAATGTATTTCTATATTTTCCTGCTTGGTTTACAGTTTTTTCACCATCACTAGACAAATCCAAAATGGAAGAAATCAAATCCTGCTCCGATAGATTTTTAAACAAGCTCTGAAGTTCTTCCTTATTGTTGGTAATGAAAAAGTCATAGAAAAACGTAAAGAAATCAATTTCTCCTTTTCGTTCATTTTCATTTTCCGTAAAAGGGATATATTCCAGTTGGTTAAATTTAGTGACATTTGAATTTTCAATTTCATTGATTTGATTTTCAACAAAATGTTTGAAAATCTCTTTTGATTCATCATCATTGAATTTGCCCATATTGGTGATATGTTCAATAAAGTTCTGATCCGACTCTTTTAGGATATTCTTGTCATTAATTGCTCTAAGTACTGCACCAGTTATAGTAGAAAAACCATTCTCAAACTTGGCTCTTTCTGGTTTACGGGTTGGAAGTGGCAATAAGTAAGTTTGCTGCCTACGTCTGAACGTGTATTTACCACCCTTTAGTGTGAATTTTTCAATTCTATCGAAATCTAATTTATATTCCATGGCTTTACACCTTCTTCATTTCAAATTTCGCCTGTGAAAACCTAGGTTTTGAGATTTCATACATGGCATTCGTTTTCTTGTGAAGCAATAAAATCTTATTGTTTTTCTCAGCAGATTTGATAATTTTTTCATGCAGCTCATTAAATTGAAGAGCATTTTGAATGTCTTGTTTATTCGGTCTGTATCCTTTTCTTATTTTCTTAAGAAGCGAAAACAGGGCAAAGTCCAGCTCAAAGAAATACCGTTCATTATTCTGTCTGAATCCTACTTTTAAATAAGGGGTAAACCGATCGATACTCGCTTTCCCTTCCATCGAACTAAAAATGGTTTCATCGACATCTTCTTCTAGCTGAACTGGAACAGCGATATTGAACTCTTTATTCGTTGAACCCGTGAATATATAGCCATCCATCGGTGAGCCGTTCCAAGAAAAGACCACATCTTTCAACATATCAAAGAGGACGCCGATTTTGTCGCCATCTCCCGTGTAATACGCATATAGATAATTAATAAAGTCTCGATAACTCTCATTGCTCTCATAGTCGGATAAAAGAGATGTTTGTCTGATGAGCAATTTGGTTATCTCGAGATAGTTTTCTTTACTAATTCCAGAAATGTTAGGAATCCAGGAATCTTGGTTTTCTTTCGCAAACTTGTTGTTGATAAACCCTTGTTTGTCCTGGCTAAGAAGAAATTCCGTAATCATTTCATCTTTTTCACTTGATCTATTTTTTAATGGATCCAGTTCACTCAAAGCTTTTAATAATTGCGAGCGATCCGGATGGGCAAATAATAGATTCGGTAAGCTATTTTGGATTAAATCAAAGCTACTCTGACTTTGGGTAACTTCATTCACCGGTACAATAATTTCATATATAAAGTTATAAAACGATCTGGTGGATATAAAGATTTTCTCTTTAACCATCGCTTCAATCAAGATCTGCACAATAGACTCTTTGACCTTCGGGTTGCGTAGAAGGCCGTAGTTTTGATGAATCACAGTTGATATTCCATTCTCCTGATCGCGTAACCAAGCATGATAGAATGGGTTAAGAGGTTGGTTATCCGTGATTTTATTAATGATATTCAAAAAGAAATCAGAGCTTGGTCCGTTCGCTTCAAGTGTGAAAGGTTTCAATTCCGCAAAGTTTAATAGCTTGAATCGGGAATCATCCTGAACTGCGTTTGCACTTTGCTGAAAGACTCCGCTACGATCGATGAAGTCACATAGAGCGTTGAACTTCCCTTTACTCTTCTGTTGATTGTAAAAGTTATGAAGTACCCCTAGATTGATGGCGATTAGAGAGCTCATTGTTGGCGTTTTATCGTCATCAAATTCATTCAAGACTCTTTCAAGCGTTTCTAATGAAGTCTTTGTAGGATCATACGATTCAGTAGAGTCGTTATGTACGTTACAGTTGGCTAACAGCTCAGGGCGTTTTTCCTTGATGTAAGCCAGTAAGTGACTTTTTCCGTCTCCCACGCTACCACACAGCATGATAAGGGTCGGTGTATTATTCGCTTGGACGTTCTCCAGAAGACTGATAATCTCCAATTCTATGGATCGCTGCACATGCATATAGCTTCTGAACTGACCAAAGCTATCGGCATTTACAACTGATTCTTTTGAAGAAGACTGCAGTACAGATAATGTCTTCAAGAAACCTTCATTTTCAACACGTGGTGCGATATAAACTCCACTATTTGAACTTTCATCATTATTTAGAGTAGACGCTGCTACTTCTGAATTAGAATCCTCACTACTGCTTGCATTTATTTCTTTCCACTCAATGATTTGCTTAGTTAAGAAAATAATAACTTGCATCGCGATTTCGGCTTCATCCGATGAAAGGTCTTTTATACGTTTTTTATTTGCTAGTTCGATAAATACATTTGCTTCCTTATATTCCATTTCTGGAGCTTGATATTTACTTCTCAGTTCTTTCCAGATGAAATCCATTAATTTTAAATCGAAATACCATAAAGCCATGGGCTTCACATTTAATGTGTGCGTGAGCTGCTTCATTCTGTCGAAAGAAAGATTTTTGAAAACCAACTCCATTTTCGCAATGGCTCCAGATGGGTTGTTCTTTATATTCCGAACGATTCCATCGTAACTATAATCATGATCATATCTATTATCTATTATTAGTTCATTCCATATATCTCTATCTTGCATTTTTACTCCCCCTAAACACTACCTACCATAATTTTACCACAGCAGATTTTTATCATAAATACTATGTATATTATATAACTATTATTAGTTTTCCGATTAACAATTTATAGAAAATCTTGTAAGCCCATGATAATGGAGCTTATTTTCTTTCTCTTCTATTAGTATCTCAATAAAACTGCATACAAAACAGAGTTTGGCAATGATTAATATGAACAATTTAATTCGTAATTTACATAAAATTCATTTATACCCAAATTTAACTTTGTTTTTACGTTATAATAACCTTATTAAAAGTATGGATATAAGATTAATTTCACTCGGAGGTAATTGCATGTCTTTATTAAGAAAATTAGTAAATAAAATAATGGATGCGGATGATTTAAAAAAGCCTATCATTTTGCAGGATCGAACAGAAGTGTCTACCCTAATTAAGGAATTAGAGTTACTTAAAAGCTCCTCACATATAGATATAAATAAAACCCTTGTAGAAGAACATCTAAAACTTGCCCACATTGGATTATCTGGAGAAAAGAATGTTATGTATGAATTGAGGCATTCGTTTATTCCAATGATCATTCTTCATGATATAGAAATAAGTATTGAAGATTATCATGCACAGTATGACTTTATTATTATCACACCACAATTTATTTTTGTTTTAGAAGTGAAGAAGTTCATGGGGAATATTGTTGTATCTGAGAGTGGAGATTTTACTCGGGTCGTTAAAAAAGGAACTCGTACTGTTTTTAGAGAAGGTGTTTATAGCCCGTTAAGACAGGCCAAAAGACAACGAGATATTTTAAATATGTTTTTAAGGGAACATAACCTAATCAATAAGATTGAGATTATCAGCGGTGTAACATTTGCGAATGAACGAAACGAAATTGATATGACTCACGCTCCTGAAGAAGTAAAATCAATGATTTGTAGAATTGATAATCTTGTTCCTTTATTAGAAAAAGAACAAAAGAAATTCTCAGATCGAAATGTTTTACCTGCTTATTTATATAAAACGGCCAATTTTCTTGTTGCCAACCAAACACGTAAACCATTTAGTTCAGAGAGATATATGTTGAAAGCTGCGACGAATATTCCCGTTGAATTACCTGTTAAAAAAACGGTTATCAATAATGATCTAGTTGAACAAAAACTGAGAGCGTTCAGAAAAAAACTTGCAAACGAAAAAGGCTATAAAGCGTTTCATATATTTAGTGATGCTACCTTACACGAACTCTTATTACATAGACCCACTAACAAAGAAGAACTAATCAAAATTAAAGGGTTCGGTAATCAAAAAGTAAATGAATTTGGCGACCAACTATTAAGTATTATTAATAACTAAGATTGGGATACCTTATTAATATGTGGAGTGGGTAAAAATAATAAAAGCAAGAAAGCTGCCGAAATTGCATCTTCGGCAGCTTTCTCTCCATATAATATGTGACCATTCTTTCGTTAACCAAACAAAGATCACTAATTGCCAGAATGTAAAGTTTCCTTTGAGACAAGTAACCGCAGAAGCAGGGATGCAGTCCGCCGCAGGATTGCCTGTAAAAACCGAGAGACGAGCGTGATTTACGCTCGTCTTTTTCATTTTAACCCGATTTCTTATTCAGGACTTGGATGATTGCCTTTCCAGATCCGCTGCGACTGAACTATATGAATGGTGCTTCCTTTATCCGAAAACTTAAATGCATTATCAAAAGTATTAAAATCACTTGATTAATTTGTTCCTATCAGCTGAAATCTGACTGCCATGGTATTTATATTTAGATAGATGCTCTTTCTTTTTGCTTATTTAACAAGCTGAAAGTGCGTTTAGACTCTGATTCTCCGAAAAAATCAACTAGTTTCCCATCCCAATTCCCAGTGCCGTAACTGTGATTCTAAGCATACAGGTTGAAAAATAATAATCTAACTGACTCGGTGATCAGTTTTTCGTCTGACAGTCTTCTTGTGGCCATCTGGATTCAAGTAATTCACGGTAATTCACTTTTTCACGAAATAACATTGGTGTTTGAAACGTGATATAAATCATCACAACTCTAAATTAATAAATATATTTTCCACTATCTAGTTAAGTGTCTATGTCTTTTTTATTAAGTGAATAAACTATAACTATAAAGCAGAAAGAGAGGTGAAAGAAATGAGTAACGTATGGAGAAGCCATCATTGTTCATGTGACAACAAATGTTCTAAACATAATAACCGAAACAACCAGTCTAGATCTAATAGTCGTTCCAGAAGCGAAAGCGATAGCAATTCTGATTCAAGATCAAGATCAAGATCTGAATCTGATATCGACTTCAGAAATAACACAGATGTTGAGACTGACTTGAGAAATGTAGATAGCAATACGAACATTGCAAAAGTTAATAATAGTGGAAACTCAAGAGTTTGGATTGATGTTGATGTGGATTCCGATTCCCGTTCAAGAGCACGGGCAAGGTCTGACCAAGATCGATTCTAATATCTAGCTAAGTGTTTATGTCTTTTTTATTCAGTGAATAAACTATAACTATAAAACCAAAAGAGAGGTGAAAGAAATGAGTAATGAATGGAGAAACAACAATCGTAAAAATGATAATAACCGAAACAACCAGTCTAGATCTAATAGTCGTTCCAGAAGCGATAGCGATTCTGATTCAAGATCAAGATCTGACATCGATTTCAGAAATGACACAGATGTTGATACTAACTTAAGAAATGTAGATCGCAATACGAACATTGCAAGAGTTAATAATAGTGGAAACTCAAGAGTTTGGATTGATGTTGACGTGGATTCTGACTCCCGTTCAAGAGCACGGGCAGAGTCTGACCAAGATCGATTCTAATATCTAGCTAAGTGTCTATGTCTTTTTTATTCAGTGAATAAACTATAACTATAACTATAATACCAAAAGAGAGGTGAAAGAAATGAGTAATGTATGGAGAAACAACAATCGTTCCAATGACAACAACCGAAACAACCGAAACAACCAATCTAGATCTAATAGTCGTTCCAGAAGCGATTCTGATTCAAGATCAAGATCTGACATCGATTTCAGAAATGACACAGATGTTGATACTGACTTAAGAAATGATGATCGCAATACGAACGTTGCACGAGTTAATAATAGTGGAAACTCAAGAGTTTGGATTGATGTTGATGTGGATTCCGACTCCCGTTCAAGAGCACGGTCAGTGTCTGATGATCGATTCTAATATCTAGCTAAGTGTCCATGTCTTTTTTATTCAGTGAATAAACTATAACTATAATACTGAAAAAGAGGTGAAAGAAATGAGTAATGAATGGAGAAATAACAGACGTTCTAATAATAATAACCGAAACAACCAATCTAGATCCAATAGTCGTTCCGATAGCGATTCTGATTCAAGATCAAGATCTGATATAGATTTCAGAAGTAACACAGATGTTGATACTGACTTAAGAAATGATGATCGCAATACGAACATTGCACGAGTTAATAATAGTGGAAACTCAAGAGTTTGGATTGATGTTGATGTTGATTCTGACTCCCGTTCAAGAGGACGGGCAGAGTCTAACTAAGAACAAGGCTTAGATTTTATTTATTATGGTGGGATAGGAGATAAACTATCCTACTATCTCATTATTCTAGGGAAGGAGAAATAGAATTGAACAATTCTAAAAATAACAATTCTCAAAAAAGCAATAACGACATTAAAAGTCAGGCTAATTCGCTTATAAATGATGTGGACTTTAATAAATCTTCAATTGGCAAAAGTGGAAATTCAGACGTCGATGTAAATGTAAATGTGATTGTTGATACGACATCAATTGCATTCGCTTACTTGTGCTCAATGCTTGCCACTAAAAAAATGACAAATGATGAATTTGATATTGCAGTAAGAAAACTCGAAGAGATGACTCAACGACACTCAAGAAATAATGACGTGTCAAATGTAAGGCTTTTCAATCGAATTAAAGAGGAAAAGAAACAAAACAATAACCGTCAACAAAATCAACATAGGAGATTATTTTAGCAATCTCCTTTACATATTATAGATGGAATATGTATCCACCCCATCACTCTGGCATATTTTGTGAATTCACTAAGTACTCCTCATAAAGAGAATTTAAGATATAAAATAAAGACGTTCGTAAAGTAACTTTAGGTTACCTAGAACGTCTTTACTGTGTTTAACTTATACCAGCCTATTCTCACCCAACCAATCTCCCTATTCTTCCCAAAATATTCTCTTTAAACAAATCAATCTTCACTGGCCTTAATAAATCCAATGTTGCGTTCATTAGTGTTATTCTCCTTATGCTGAGATACTCAGCTTGTGATTTGGTTGAAGGTCTTCAATTTCTGCAAGTAAAAGTTTTCAGCTTCTTCCCTGTTCCCGACTAAATATTCATCCACGGTGATGCGTCTTGCGGATAAAATACCCCTGGCTTTGACACCGGGCATCAGTTGAGCTTTTGCCATGACATCGAGCAACGTGAATTCTTTGGACATGGTTAAATACCGTGCGACGCTCACTTCTTTTCGTTGGCCTACATGCCCATATTTCAGAATCACTTTCCAGTAGGACCATTCCATTGTTATCCACTCCCATCCTCTAAACTAGTGATACGTTTTTACAATCCCAATTCACTGTGCAACTACAACTAAATTCAAGTCTTCTCGTAAAAGAATATTCCTAACCCCCCTCAACAAGAACCAATCAATTATTTAAACCGCACGATATGGCAAGATTCTTTGACGTAAATACCCTGCATTTCGAATTAATGCCAGTAAAAACTCATACGTTTCGTAATTTGCTTGAACATCCAGTTGTTCCATGTCTGTATGCTCAAAGTTATAACCGGCAGATAAATTGACGCTTTGAATCCCATGGGATGCCCAGATCACCGTATCGCTTGATCCGCCAGGTGTGGTTTTCCAATCACTAAATTCTTCTAGAGCCGCAACGCGTTCAACTGCCCTTGCAAATGGTACCGAACAGAATCGTGTAGACTCTCCTCTTGAAATGACAATGTCCGATGTATTGCGTCGATCAACCACGAATGCCATATCAATGTCCCATAAAAAAGATTCATGAAGGGCTCTTGCACCACAAAGACCCATTTCTTCTTCTACAGTGAAAATATATTTGATGGTTCCAGTAAAATGTTTTTTGGTTAGTGTTTTCGCTACGGCCAGTAATACATTAATGCCAGCGCGATCATCCGCTCCTAAAATCCCTTCGCTACTCGACCAAAGGTGTTGCTGTTTAACAATGATGCGGATTGGGTCGATTTCTTCCACTGTATCGAGATGGGCATTCAATAAGACAGTCGGCCCCTGCCCATACCTTTTGATCGCCATTAAATTGCCCGCTTCATCAACCGCCATACGATCCACATAAGGCGATAATTGTTCTTGGACATATTTACGGATTTGTCCTTCATTGCCGCTTGCTCCTGGAATATTCAATAGTGTTTCAAGCTGTGTAAAGTAATCATCTTTTGGCAGTACTAGCGAATCCGATTGAATCATCTTTTGTGCCTCCTCCTTTGTAATGGTCGACATTTTTTCAGCGATCGCAGGTAAGCTCTCTCTTTTCATTTGAAAGGAAATTCCTGTGTCGCGATTTAAAGATGCGGTTAGTTGCATGCACGCACAAAACTTAGCGGCATTTCTTGCTATTACGCGAGATGGAAAGCCGAGATATGCTCGGTTGTTGTTATGACTGTCACATGAGTAGTTCGTTGCAAACCCCAGTCTGTTGAATTGTGTCACCAGTCCAGCGATGTAAAGATCCGTTTTTGCTAGGGGCAGCCTGTCGTAGGGAAGTAGCATCTCCGTACAACCATTCGTCAGTCGTTCCTGCACCTGGATCCAGTCACCTTCCGTCACCGTCTCTGAGTCAATTTGAAGTTTCGTACGGTAGAGCGAGTATGTAACATTCAATTGTTTCAGGATGGCATTAAGCAACATCGCATTGTCCTCGCTCAGCTGACTGACATTAAAGTCACTGCCTTCCTCTGTGATGTCAAAACCAAACCGTGTGAATAGTGATTGCCATTGTGTATATTTCATGTGAACATCTCTCCTTTTATTTTGGTAATCACAGTATAGAATAAGGACTGTGACACTCCTGTCACAGCACCTGCTCTTACTAATCCACATAAAAAAACTGCTTCACAGCTGGCACATCACCAGTTGTAAAGCAGTCTTCGTTTATAAATATTGATCTTCTCGTGCCACAATACAAAAATCCTGAATATGAATTCGGTATCGTTGCATGCCAGCATCCGCGACAATCGGATTTTCCGTAAAGCCACACTCCTTCAAACTTTGATTGATGCGTCTGACTTGTTGCCGGTAATTATCCCATGTAAGCTCCTTGATCGTTTCAATTTCTGGGATGAAACCATTTAATTCAGCTAATGTCACGGGCAAGTTGTTCATGCTTTTCACCAGTAACCGTTTCAAAATCACGCCATCCCATGGACTGACCGTATTTTTAGCATCGTCACCCAATTGGATAAATGGTTGATCTTCTACGAAACTAATCAACAGCTGTTCTTTGTCCAGTTTATCCAGCAGTTCTATGTATTTCTTAGGGGAAATCCCTTGTGTTCCTCTCGACGTGATTAAGGTAAACTCCGTCTTTTCCAGTTGTTGCTTCAATTGATTTGATAATTCCTCAATACTGATACCTTCGTATGCCAAGTTGAATGCTTCTTGATTCAGTGCATTTGCTTCTCTTAGGGAGTCCTTGGCGATTTGGGCTGCACAGTAGCCAATAAACAATTTGGCTTTGATGACTTGATCTTCAGCTAATGGGAAATTCGAATCCTGTTTCTTCGGAACGTTCAATGCCCGTTGGAAATGTTCAATCGCCTTGAGCCAATCCCTTTTCGAATAATGCAAGTAGGCATAGCGATAATGAGCTTCCGGATTTTGATGGTCCAAGTGCAAGATGTATTCGTATGCATTGGATGCTGCCGTCGAGTCTCGATACTTACCTGTTTTTTCATAAAAGGCATACTCCATCAATTCCTCGATATAAGCATCCTTTTCTTCATTACTGACCATGTCAAATCTGATTTTCAATTTCATCAGATTTCTGCGCACTCGTGATTTTTCTTGACGGGTAACAATGTTCTTCTTGTCTTTCATCTCCATTAGCTGCAGTTCCATTTCACTCATTTTTTCCAACATCGCTTGCGAAGGAGCTTTCTGTGTGTGTCTAATTATTTTCTTCCCCTCCTACCTATTCTATTGAGTTGGAGCCCATATTAGAAATTTCATCACTATCATATGCATCGATTCGAAGTTTCAACACAAGTCTACTTGTATAATGAGATTATTTTCCAGGTCAAACAGGGCTTGTGAAATATTTATCGCTCAAAATGAAGGGTTTATCGCTCAAAATAGAGATTTATCGCTTAAAACTGTTATTGAGAAAAATCAAAAACGATTACTTTACAAAAATGAATGGTTGTCTTCCTGATCAAATACAATTGCAAGTCTTTCGTCCGCCAACTAAAGGTAAAGCTGAACGACGAAAATGAGAGAGACAAGCGTGTTCTTCACTTGTCTCTCTCATTCTTTTGTTTATGAAACATACTTTTCAAACCTCACAACCCAAACCGTTCCTGAATCACTTTGGCCGTTTCTTCCGCACTCAAATTAGTATTATTAATTTTTATGTAGTTTTCCTTCTTTACTTCACCCTCGACTGAATTAAGCCTGAATTTATCCGCTACGTCTTTCATATGAGCCTCAGACCATTCGATGTTTCTCTTCGTTGCCTTATGTTCTAGACGATGTGGGGACTTGTTTCGTTCGAGCCGCTCTTCCATATCGGCCTGCAGCTCGACAATATATACTTCGTTGCCACGTGATTCAAATATGGCACTGGTTTCCTCAACATACTTCCAGTCGACTTGCATATCAAAACGCCAAACAAATGTGAAAATCACTCCATACAAATCACTTTTCGCAAACTCCTCAAACATTTCTCTTCGGAACAATTTGACGAGACGGTTACCCGCTTCCGTGCCGTAATCAAAAAACGGATGCACCAGTTCGATGGTCAAATGGTTATGAAAGAGTTTCAAATCAGTTACCTTCTCTAGTTCATGGCCAACTGTCATTTTCCCGACAGCTTGTGGGCCAACAATGATGATGAATTTCATGCTCTAATGTCACTCCCGTCAATTTGTGGTGAACTCCCTAGTTAGTTGTTAACATCCTGCTAGCAGTATGAAAGGTTTGTCAGTCGTTCTATTTCAATCTAAATTTAATAAGTTGAACTGGGTTATGGCTATTAATATTAATCAAGAGACTTTATCTGCTGCAATACTAATTCCAAAAAAGTTTCAAAAGGATAAATTAAATTGATGGAACACGGAAATCCACAGTATTCATGAATCAATCTATTTCTCCAAAATAGTTGAAACACTGGATTTATAGAACTGAAAATTATATAATTTCCTATCTTTTTTAAAAAACACTTGGCAGACTTCTGCCAAGTGTCAAATATTTATTAACAAATAAGAGACTTTAAATCCCTAGGATAGTAAGTTAGCATTTCAATGCCATCTTCAGTTACAAGAACCGTGTCTGAATGTCTGAATCCACCTAGTCCCTTTACATAAATACCTGGTTCAACAGTAACGACCATACCCGGTTTAATTTCAGTATGATCCCCTAAATCAAAGAACGGTGCTTCATGACCAAGTATGCCAATATTGTGTCCAGTATGATGGCTAGTCAATTCAGTGATGCCCTCTTCTTTAAAGTATTTTTGAACTGTAGCCTCTACCGCAGAATATGGAATGCCCGGTTTGATTGCTGAAAATGCAACATCCTGCGCCTCATACATATGTTGGAAATATTTTTCTTGTTCTTTAGTTACTTCTTCAACAAACATTGTGCGTTCCAATTCACTTCCATAGCCGAAAACATCTGCAGCAGCGCCAGTAACCAAAGTGTCGCCTTTTCTAAGAACTAGGTTTTGAGTTACAGCATGAGGAAACGCTGATTCTGGTCCAACTTGTCCTCTAAAAATAGCATAAGCTGTTTTACCATGCGGCTTATATTCAGGTCCCAACGTTTCAATCATAGCCATAGTTGCTTCCATTGAAGCTTTACTAGTAATCTCAATTTCACTTAATCCAGCTTTTGTATATTTTTGAAGTAATCGATGCGCTAAATTCCCCCATCGACATGACTCTTTAATTAATTCAATTTCGTTGTTGGATTTGATAAAGCGCATTTCCTCAATGATTCCTTTTAATGAAACAAACTCTTTAACTGTAATCAATTGATCAATCGACTGACCACGGTATCCCATAGAAGATCCATAACCAATTGCATCATAACCTACCGTTTTATTTTCAAAGCCGAACTGAACCAATAATTCTTTTAAGTACTCCATCGGGTGCTTGATTCCTGGATACTCCGGATACGAGTGGACATAATCCACTACGCCGTATTCTTCAGCATGTTCATGTTCCAGTGCAGGTAGGAACAAATGAACCTTCTGATTTGGGTCAACAAATAACCCAATTGGACGTTCTGTTGGATGGAAGTGGAACCCTGTTAAATAGAAGATATCCGTTACTGCAAAAACCACTGCTGCTTCACAATTTTGCTCTGTTAATTTACCAAAGAATTTTTGTTGACGTTCTTGAAACTCACTTTTAGGAATAGATAACAGCATGCTTAATTTCCTCCTCGTTTTTTATATATAAATGGCAATTTGCCGTGTGACCTTTTTCAAACTCTGTTGGTTCAGGCATGACGGATTTGCAGATTTCCATTGCAAATGGACACCGTGGATGGAATGTACAACCAGAAGGCGGATTAGCGGGGCTAGGAACATCCCCTTTTAAAATGATCCTGCTCTTCTCTTCTTTTGGATGTTTTACGGGTACAGCGGATAGTAAAGCTTGCGTATACGGGTGCTTTGGATTATTAAACAAATCCTCTGTTTCTGCAATTTCAACGATTTTCCCAAGATACATCACGGCTACACGGTCTGTCATATGTTGAATGACGCTTAAATCGTGTGAAATGAACAAGTATGTTAAACCAAATTCCTTCTGTAGCTCGAGCATTAAATTGATGACTTGAGATTGTACTGATACATCCAAAGCCGATACCGGTTCATCTGCGATAATGAAGTCTGGCTGAAGAATTACCGCACGTGCAATTCCAATTCGTTGTCTTTGTCCTCCAGAAAATTCATGAGGATAGCGGTCTAAATGGTATTCAGATAATCCGACTATCTGAAGCATCGAAATGACTTTCTGTAATCTTTCTTTTTTATCGAATTTGTCATGGACCCTCAATGGTTCCATTAATATTTGACGAATAGTTTTTTTCGGATTAAGCGAAGCATATGGATCCTGGAATACCATTTGCATCTGTTTGCGCATAGAACGCATCTGATCATACGGCAAAGTTGCTAAGTTAGTACCTTTAAATATGACCTCACCTGCTGTTGGTTCAACCAATCTTAAAATCGTTCTCCCTGTTGTTGATTTTCCACAGCCAGACTCACCGACCAATGCAAAAGTTTCACCCTTCATTACTGTAAAGTTCACGTCATCTACAGCTCTTACAAGAATCTTTTCTTTAAACATCCCTTGTGGAATCTCATAATACTTTTTTAAATTCTTAACTGATAACAATACTTGGCTCTCCACTATGCTTCACCTCCTCCAATGCTGGTTCCTGTAGCCAACATTTGCTGATATGTTCGCCCTTTTTAAAAGCAGGTGGTGTTTCTGCCAGACATTTTTCAAAAGCAAATGGACATCTATTTGCAAATACACAACCTTCTTTAATTTCAGAAGGTTTTGGAACTTGACCTTGGATTGAAAATAATGTGCTTTTGCGTTCATTATTGGAAGGCAATGATTTCATGAGCCCTTGGGTATAGGGATGTAAGGGTCGATCAAATAATTCATTTACCTCGGCCTCTTCCACCACCTCACCCGCATACATGACCACTACACGATCACACATTTCGGCAACAACACTTAAGTCATGCGTAATAAGCATCAGGCTCATATCATTCTTTGTTTTAATATCTTTTAAAAGCTCCAGAATCTGGGCTTGAATTGTAACATCTAGAGCGGTTGTAGGTTCATCTGCAATCATTAGCTTCGGTTGACACAACAAGGCAAGTGAAATCATTACCCGCTGTCTCATTCCACCTGATAGTTGATGAGGATATTCATCAATTATTTGTTCAGCTCTCGGAAGACCGACCTGCTTTAATACCGTAATAATCGTTTTCCTAGTTTCGGATTTCGACATCTTTTTATGTTGTCTTAAAGGTTCGCTCAATTGTTCACCAATCGTAAAGACAGGGTTCAGAGAGGTCATCGGTTCCTGGAAAATCATTGAAATTTCATTACCTCGAAGTTTACGAAACTCTTTTTCATTTAGCCTTGAAATATCCCTATTATTAAAAAGGATTTCGCCAGAGACAATCTTACTAGATTTCACTGGCAAAAGGCCCATAACTGAAAGGGAAGTCACACTTTTCCCACAACCAGATTCACCCACAATACCCAGAGTCTCTCCTCTATTCACGTGAAAGTTTACTCCTCGTATGGGTTGAACAGTCTCTTTTCCACTTTTAAATTGGATTCGTAGGTCATTAACTTGCAGAATCTTTTCCAACACGATCATCCCTCCTTGTTACTCACCTTTCAATTCTGGATCCAATGTATCACGAAGCCAATCTCCGAAAAGGTTAACACCGAGAGCAGTAAACATTATAGCAATACCCGGGAACGTGATTAACCACCATGAACTGAAAATATAATCTTTACCTTCATTTAACATATTTCCCCATGCCGGTTCTGGAGGTTGAACCCCAAATCCCAAGAAACTAACTGATGCTTCGGCAATAATATAAGTCCCAATTTGAAGGGAAGAAAGAATAATAATGGGTGTAAATAAATTGGGTAGAATATGCTTAAACAAAATACCAATTCTTGATACACCAGTTGCTACGCTTGCAATAATAAACTCCTTCTCACGAAGGGCGAGCACTTCACTACGGATGACACGAGCAAAAATCACCCACCCACCGATAGCCAAAGAAATAATGATATTACGCAGACCTGTACCAATAATCGCATTAATTACTAAAACCAAAAGGATGAATGGAAAGCTTAGTTGAACATCCACAATGCGCATTAAGATAACATCAATCCAACCTCTGAAATATCCAGAAATAATTCCTACAATTGTTCCAAATGTCCCAGCAATCAACACAGTAGTTACACCTATGATTACTGATATTCTTGCTCCCAAAATGATTCGAGAAAAAATATCTCTTCCTAACTGATCTGTTCCTAACAGATGACCATCAGTCATTGGGGGTAATAATTTTTTACCGAAGTCCGCAAGAAGTGGATCATAAGGAACAATCCATTGACCAAAAATACTGATGAACAGCAAGAGAACGATAATGAGAAATCCAAGCATTCCTGTCCAACTTCTCATTAGATTGGAGAAAAACGCAGCTACTGCAGATTGTTTTTTGCTCTTTAATGGTTGAGTATTTGCTGCGTGAGGTACTTTTGGGAAATTCACTGTCATACTCTCACCTACTTCACTCGAATTTGCGGGTTAACATATGCATACAATAAGTCCGCAACAAAGTTAATCACTGCATAAATCAGCGCTATGATAAATACTCCAGCTAGAACGATTGGAAAGTCTCGGTTCATAAGGGATTGCATTAATAATCTTCCAATTCCAGGCCAAGCAAATACAACCTCAGTAATCACTGCTCCTCCAAGTAAAGTTCCTAAGTCTAGAGCCACTAGCGTAATAATTGGAATTAAGGAATTTTTAAGTGCATAACGCCCTACCAATCGAAAAGTCGGTACCCCTGAAGCTTTTGCCGTACGTATATAATCTTTTCTTAATACATCTAACATGGTTGATCGTGTGAAACGCGTAAACCTTGCAACACTATAAGCGGCAAGAGTAATCATAGGCAGAATTAAATGAACAACTGATCCTGCTCCACCGGAAGGAAGAATATGCAGTTGGGCCGCAAAAAAGTATATGAGTAACAGACCTAACCAAAAGCTTGGGACCGCTTGACCCAACACCGTAAACGCAACACTAATCCGGTCGAAAACTGAATTTCTTTTAAAAGCGGAAAGTACGCCTAAAGGAATGGCAATTAACAAAGATAATAATAGTGATGATATGGCTAATTGGAATGTAGCCGGCAAACGATCCAACACTATCGGCAAAGCATCTTCACGGCTACGTAGAGATTGACCAAAGTCTCCCTGAACTGCATTTACCATAAATTCCCCGTATTGAATATGGAGAGGACGATTAAATCCTAACTTTTCTCGGAATTCTTCAATTTGTTCTCGTGGTGCATCAGGGGGCAAGAACAGTGCTGTTGGATCTCCAGATAATCGGATTAAGAAAAACACAACAGTAAGCGCCAACAAAACGACAACCACAACTTGAATTAGTCTTTTAATTACATAATCAAGCATACTTAACTCCCCTCTTATAGCAGATATAAATATGTAAAGGGAGGCAATGTCCTCCCCTCATTTAGCTGTAATTATAATCTCTTAATTCCATGACATCTCAAACGCCGGGAGTTTTTCATCTACACGAGGACTAAAGTTCAAATCCTTTCAAACTGCATACAAGTCAGCCTGTTGCCATAATGGAACCCAAGCAGCTTTCTCTACCAAACTATGCTGTAGTTCTTCATAACCTTTAAATCGCTCATCTTCATTAAATAATGCATTTGTTTCATAGATTTTGGCTTCAAGATCTTTGTCGTAGAAACTACTGTATGGAGCCACTTCTGTAAAGAGATTTTCAATCGTTGATTGTGGATCGAACGCTGGTCCCCATCCTAAAATAAACATGTCTTTCATTTCTCTATTTCTGATTTTCTCCAGATGAGCTCCCCACTCGTTCACTTGTACATTGACTTTCACACCAATGCGTTGAAGTTGAGCAGCAATGGCTTGAGCGACTTGGGAGTCCATAGGATATCGGCCGTTAGGTGTATCCAAAGTTAACTCCAAAGATTCAGGATCGTACCCAGCCTCTTTTAACATACTCTTCGCTTTTTCCGGATCAAAATCATAACCTTCTGTTTCAACATATGCGGTATTGATAACTGCTAGTGGACCAGTCATTTTAGTTCCATGACCATTTAATACTGCTTCTAGCAACTCATCTACATCTACTGCATAGTTCAACGCTTGACGAACTTTCTCATCCTTCATTGGGCCGTCATGGAATGTATTTAATGCTAGATAATTTATTCGTGCTGACGCTACTTCTGCAACTTTTGAATTTCCATCGCTTTCAATTTTTCCAATGGAATCAACCGGGATATTTTTAAACAAATCTACTTCTCCACTCAAGAAAGCAGATAAACGAGAACTGAATTCCGGAATATAACGGAATTCCAAATGTTTGATCTTAGGTGTTCCATTCCAGTAATCTTCGAATGCTTCTAATTTCAAATAATTGTCGCGGGACCACTCTACAAATTTATAAGCACCCGTTCCAACCGGTTTTTTTGCCGCTTCATCCGTTCCAACTTCTTCAACGTAGCCTGGTTCCATAATTAGCAAATCTTCAGTGATTCGTTGAATTAAGCTAGGGAAAGGCTTAGCTGTCTTGATTTGGACTTCATATGGTGAAAGTACAGTCACTTCTTGTACATCTACCCAACGCGATTTGTAGAACGATTGATTTGCATCATCTAAAATATAGTCAATACTATATTTAACCGAATTAGCGTCAAAATCGGCTCCGTTATGGAATTTGACTCCTTCTTTCAATTTCAATTTCCAAGTCAATTCATCTACGTTTTCCCATTCTTCGGCAAGTACGGGGATAAATTCACCCGTCTTACCATCACGTTCAATAAGGGCATCGTAAATATTCCGAATTTGCGTATCAGTTACATAGTTAACATCTGAGTTAGCAATCAGCGTTCCAGCATCAGCTTCAAATGCAATGACAATACTATCTTTTTCTGTCGTTGCAGAATTACCTTTATCTTTTGAATCACCTGTACCTGCCGCCCCTTCCGTACAAGCAGATAAGATTAACAACAAACTTAAAACTAGTAAGAAGAATGCATTCTTTTTCATTTTCTGATTTCCCCCTTAATTAATGTTAGGATATAAAACCTTCTCAATCTTTTTCATCGAGTCAATTAAGACTTCAATCTCTTCTTCGGAAATTCCGTCAATCATGCTTTGAACATTGAGACTTGCTTTATCGGCTAATAAATTTAGTACATCTCCCCCTGCTTTTGTGAGTTCTATATGGTAAATTCGACGATCCTCTTTAGAAACTTTCTTCTCTATTAGTCCTTTTTTTTCGAAATGTTTCAATATTCTACTCATATAACTTTTATCCAAGAGAAAGAAGTTTGACAAATAAGCCGCGGTACAGAATTCATGTGTGGATATTTGAAATAATATTAAGGCTTCAGTAGCTGAGTAAGCACTTTTATCTGTATATAAATTGAAAAGTCCCATTGCACGAGTGTAAAAACGATTAAAACTTTTAATATCTTGAATTATCTTTTCGGACATTTTTTAATAGTCCTCCTATTTAGAATTATTCGTTAATTCTACGTGTGAAAGGTGGCTTTTGTCAACTATATTATTACGAATTCCGAAAGAATGTTTTTTGGTTTTTTTAATAGAATGATAAAAAAGCCTGAAATCTCTCACAGGCTCTTGGAAGTTATTTCTTGTTAACAAACAAAACTTCTTAAATCAAGATTCTTTTTTTCTCAGAGTCTCTTTTTATAGAATCTACAGGGGTTTTTTGTCTACTTAGGTAATAAAGACCGCAACTAAATTGCGTCATTTGCTATGCGATTCCCACATTTTTCATGAAAAGAATATAAAAATGGGAATGTATGTTCTATTTATGGTAAAATAAAAATAGCAATTGACGATACAGGATGTGCGCTTGGTTACTCCATGGGAATGGAGGTGTTGCCAATGTCGATTTATGAATCGATTAACTTATTGATTCAGACAAGCGCTGTGATTGTCACAGGATTCGGTGTAATGTTGTCACTTTTCTTTTTTGCAAACAAAAAGAAATAGTCGCCACCCCAGGTAAGGTTTGAACGACTATTTCCGATTCAAATTGAGCCAACCGCCTTCTTGCGGTCAACAATTGCAGGTCCGGGTGGTTGCACACCCGGTTCTTATCGTGCCAATACTTACTGACTTAATTATATCGAATTTTCACTACGAATTCAATTAAATACCTAATTTCCCAGCGGTGTTTTAGGTATATTCACACATATCCATCCTATGCATGGTCTTTTTCGGGCAACCTTCATTTAACGGGAAGACGTTGAACTCTTCCTTCGTCAATCTAGTAATTCGCTTGGTGGTACTTGGTGGTACTAAGTTTTCTTGCCATTTGTTTTTCACCAAAAAAGATGTACGAAAAAACTCTACCCCCTGATTCTTATTCTGGGGTAGAGTTTGGTTAACTGATTAGGTATGTGTTTAATGCATGTTGTAAGGTTCCGAATGTCTTGGTATCTTTATCAAATGAGAGACCTAAGTGAATCATTTTTCTTACAACATCCTTTCTTAAGCCTGTAATCACCGTGCGGCAACCCATCATAGAGGTACCGTTAATGGTCTTCAGTAAATGATCGATTACTTCAGTCTCCATATCAGCGATTCCCGATAGATCTATAATCAATGTTTGAATATGCAAACGTCCAACTTCTGTTAACACTTTTTCTTCCAGGATACTCGTTCTAAATGAATCTACAGAACCAATTAAAGGTAAGATACAGATATTTGAAGTGATTGGAATAATAGGAACCGATAAGTTCTCCACCAAATCTCTTTGAGCCGTCAACAATGAATCTTTGTATGTTGAGTAGTCAATAAAGAACGTATTTAAAAATTGATCAATTTGATTATTAACTTTTTTCTCCATTTGGAAGAACTCGCTACTAGATTTAGGATTTAATTCGTCATATTGCTCAATGAAATACCATAAGGTTCTGCGAATCGCTTGAATCCATTCCAATTTAAATGACAATGTCAACGAATGTGTTGCCCACGCGATGCCTTCTTGTTTCGCAAATGCTTTCAGCTCTTCTTGTTTATTATTCATCACATAAGAAACTAGTTGATGGGCATTATTGATTAAATCAATATCTCCTACCCTTAAAATATCATTTATTTTATCTTTCACATTTACAGCTTGATTTAGCAATTTATTCTCGAAGTCCATTTTATTTTCTTCAATGTATAATTTAAGATTCGTATCTAGTTTTCCGATTTCCACTTCGTATTCCTCCTGTATGCTATACAATTCAACTCTTAGAAAGCTCAGTACTTTAACTTAACCATATACTTACTTAAACTTCAAATTTTAAATATTCCGTTTTTTCATTTAAAATCAAACAGTCATTTGTACATACCCTCTTGCCTCTTTACTCAAACACGTTGCATTCCATTACTCTTAGACAAGCTGGAAAAATTCATATGTCAGACTTATCTTTCCTATAATAGACGATCCTTTAGAAATGATGATGAGGATTATATTGGTACAGCAACGGTTATTGTTGTTTGTTACAATATAAATGCAAGATAAATACAGAATTAGGGGATGTAAATGGGAAATTTAGGTACTATTTTAATATTATTGGCTACTGTTAGCTTTTTTATAGGTCTTATTGGCGTACTAAAAGGCAATGTGAAATTCCTGAAGTTAGGTTCTAGGAAGGCAAGTGCGTTGTTTGTCGTCGCTTCTTTCGTCGTATTTGTGATAGGTGGATTCATGCTACCAAGCGATACCTCCACCACTTCACCCGCTTCAAATCAACAGAAAGCGTCTAACGTAGAAGAAAAGAAAACTACGAAAAAAGAAGAAACCAAACCTCCCGAAACGACAAAAGAAACTGAAGAGAAAAAGCCGGCAGCCGTAGTTCCTCCTAAGGCTGAGACACCTAAAACTGACACATTAGATGGTCAGTTAGAAGTTCATTTTGTGGATGTTGGTCAAGGAGCAGCACAAGTGATCATTGCCCCAAATAAAAAGGTAATGGTGATCGACGGTGGGAATAATAACGATGAGGATGTTATGGTTGCTTATCTGAAGCAGTTAGGGATCTCGAAAGTTGATATCTTAATCGGAACGCATCCAGACGCGGATCATATCGGTGGGATTGACGCCGTGATTGATTCTTTTGATATTGGGAAAATCTATATGCCTAAGGCTCAAAAAGATACAGAAACTTTTGAATCTGTTTTATTGGCGGTTCAAGCTAAAGGATTAAAAGTAAGTACTGCCAAGGCAGGACTGGAACTAGATTTGGATCCTACGTTACAAGTGAAAATGATAGCTCCTGTCGACGATACGAACAGTGATGCAAATGAACTGAGTGCAGTAGTTCGATTGCAATACGGCGAACAATCTTTCCTTTTAACGGGAGATATTGGCATGCCGACAGAAGAAAAATTGATACAATCGGGTGAAAACCTGCAAGCTAGCGTTCTTTTGGTTGCCCATCATGGCAGTCACACCTCTTCAAGTGAGGCATTTATTAAAAATGTTCAACCAAAATATGCCGTGATACAAGTAGGAAAAAATAGCTATGGTCATCCTACAAGCGAAGTCCTGGATCGACTGTCCAATCATAAAGCGAGTATTTACCGCAATGATACAGATGGCACGATTGTTTTCACAACAGATGGAAAGACAATCGACGTCAATAAACATGCATGGGTCCATGCAGCTGTCGCGAAACCAAAAACCGAGACACAACCGAAAACCCAAACGACACCACCACCCGCTACAGGTGCCACTGCAACGACTAGCTTGAAGGCTAGTGCAACGATTGATAATTCCAGTCCCAACCAAAATGAAGAAGTAACGGTGACTGTAACGGTAAAAGACCAGAACGGAAAGCCTGTAAATGGGGCAAATGTTCACCTGAACCTCGAATTCAAGTCAAAAGACACTCCTTATGACAGTGTAACGAATGCGAATGGCGTAGCTACTATGTCCTTTAAAATTGGTCGGGCTGCTGAGGGCTTCACTGTAAATGGAGACATTACAATTTCTTATAACGGAACAACTACAACCACTGAAACAGGCTTTACACCAATTTAAAAGGAAGTGTAACCATGAAGGGAATTGTTGATCGATTTGAAGGAAATATGGTGGTCATCGAGATTGATGGACATACACAAGATATTCCAAAAGACATCGTAGATCCAACTGTGAAAGTCAGTGATGTTGTAGAATTGGTGGATGGGATATGGATTACAATGAAAGACGAATCAGCAACACGTAAAAAAGAGATCAAGTCCCTTATGGATAGTGTTTGGGAAGACTAAGGTACACTTCCTTATCCTTGAAAGAGGCAAATATGTAATATTATCTGCACCGCATTTGCGGTGTTTTTTTGTAGTCAAATATTGTTTATGCTTAATCGAATGTTCTTATAAGCAGGTTAGTGAAAAAGCAACAAATTGAATAGTTTAAAGATAGAGCATTACTTTGTAATGAGGTATGGTTTTTTATCATTTATTAGATGGAAAGAATATTAATATAACAACAATAATACAATAAAAAACAATAATGTTTTATTGAGTAACGATAAATCATGTGTTAAAGTCAACTTAACAATAAATTAGTGAGGTGCTTTTTATGAAACAAGGAACAACACTCTTTTTAAAGATAGCTCTTATTCTTATCGGAATTCCAGTTCTTGCTTTGTGCATATTTGGGTTGTCTTGGTTAGCTAATAATCCAGTAAATCCAGAATATGCCCATATCCTATATCCCATTTTAATAGGTATGTGTGTAGCAGTGATCCCGTTTTTCGTTGCATTGTATCAGGCTTATAAACTTTTAAGCTATATTGACAAAAACCAAGCTTTCTCCGAACTGTCTGTTAAAGCTCTAAAGAATATCAAATTCTGTGCAATTACAGTCAGTGGTTTGTATGTGTTAATTTTGCCATTTGTTTATCTCATAGCAGAGCTAGACGATGCACCAGGCCTCATCATAATGGGAATGGTTCCTGTTTTTGCTGCACTGGTGATCGCAGTCTTTGCTGCAGTACTTCAAAGACTTTTACAAGAAGCGATTGATATAAAATCGGAAAATGACTTAATAGTCTGAGGTGAAAACAATGGCAATTATAATCAATATTGATGTGATGTTGGCTAAAAGGAAAATGAGTGTTACAGAACTTTCTGAGAGGGTTGGCATAACGATGGCTAATCTTTCTATATTGAAAAACGGGAAGGCAAAAGCGATTCGATTATCAACTTTAGATGCGATTTGTAAGGCTTTAGAATGTCAGCCTGGAGACGTTTTAGAATACCGAAGTGATGAAGACACCCAAGATTAATTAACGTGGGAATACTTACCATTGATAGGAGAGGCACAAATTATGAGAGCACTAAAACAACTCGTACGTTTTGGTTGGGAGCAGGCCTTATCATGTTTGTTTCCTGTCGTTATTTTTGCTTCTTTGGCTTTTACACAAATCATGCCCCTTCCCTTCCTACCACGGTATGACTGGCTGCTCATCATCTGCCTTCTGATGCAGTGGTGGATGGTCCATTCAGGGCTTGAAACACGGGATGAACTAAAGGTTATCACATTGTTTCACCTTATCGGACTCGCTCTTGAACTTTTCAAGGTACATATGGGCTCCTGGTCTTATCCAGAGGAAGGTTATTTCAAAATTTTTGGAGTGCCTTTGTTTAGCGGATTCATGTACGCAAGTGTAGCGAGTTTTCTTTGCCAGGCGTGGAGGAGGTTAAATGTTGAACTCGTTAAGTGGCCACCATTTTTGGTAGTTGTACCACTTGCGGCAGCGATTTATTTGAATTTTTTCACCCACCATTATTGGATTGACGTCCGCTTTTGGTTATCTGGACTTGTAATTATCGTTTTTTGGCAATCATGGGTCACATACGAGGTTGGTGGAACTCGTTACCGTATGCCACTCGCACTTTCCTTTGTGCTCATTGGATTTTTTATATGGATAGCCGAAAATGTCGCAACTTTCTTTGGAGCTTGGGAATACCCAAACCAAACCGATGCATGGAGTCTCGTTCATCTAGGAAAGGTGAGTTCATGGCTCTTATTAGTGATTGTTAGCTTTCTTATTGTAGCCACGTTAAAGCAGGTTAAGGGAAAAACTCCATTAGAACGCTCTTTTAAAAAAGTCGGAACCTTAGATTAGGAAGAAATTCGACTTTTTTTAGGTTGAAGTTCTCTGGAAATCAAAATTTCGAATAAGTTAGATAGGAAAAAGCAACGTTTGAATTGTTGCTTTTTTCTTTATGAATAGCTTTTGAATTTACTGCCGGAATGCATTTATTAGGGGTTCTTGTGGAAATATTTACTTGAACTATAGGAGGCGTTGATCCAAAGAAGGATTAACGCTTGTTTTGTCGAACTTATTGAATTATCACGTCCGTTTTTGAATATGGATTTTTACATACCATCATAGATGATTTTAAACTGCTACCGACTTATAAAATTAGGAGGAATTTAAATGGACTTTTTCCCAGTATTACTCAGTTTATTGCCACTATTGATTTTAGCTTTAGTATTTAGATGGGTTCGACAAATAAAAAAAAATAGTGAAACTCAAGTGGAACAAAACAAACAGATAATCTCACTTCTTCAACAAATGGAGTACAAAGATTAATGCTAATGTTTTGATTGGTTGACGATTACATAGCTGGGAAAGTTAATATTTATTCTAATTTAACAAACGTAGCAGGTTAGTTTAAGAAGGTAATTAATTGGGGGTGGAGATAAATGTTATGGGGAACTATTTTACTTTGGATTGTTGGTTTATTAATTTTGTACGTAGTAATCTTTGCAGCAGTAAAGGATGGGATTGATAAGTCAGAGGTTGGTCAGTTAATAAAAACGAAGTATGGAGTTAAAGATGAAATTGTTACAGTTAGTGATGATGAAATTGAAAACGAATTAGAAGGCGAATTTAATAAGAAATAGTGGATGATAGTGTTGAAGAAAATGGGATTAAGCCCAAACACGATGAAGGTGGAGATAGGGGCATAACTGAAGAGTTTATTTAAGTCTTTCTGCAGGACTCAAACTAAAGGGGGGAATTTTTATTAAATCACTAAAAATTATAAGTCTCATTGCTTTAATATTAATTGCATTTTTGGGTGGCTATATGATTGGAAAAGTAAACTTTAACGAGGCTTCACGGGAAATTAGCATTGGATATGAGGACAAAAAAAATGTTGGACAAATCAATATTGAAAAAGTTATTACAGACACAGAAAACCAAGGTATAGTCGATAACTTTATGATGATTTATCTCAACATGGAACAAATTTCAAATCCAAATCCAAATTTAGAAAAGCCAGATGTTCATATTTCAGTACTTAGTCCGAAGCAGTCCACTGGCTTAATTGATTCCAGACTGTGGTTCACCAATGAAGGTGCTATTATCGGAATTCGGTCTGGGGTAAGTTGGGACGAAGTCGATTATTTTGAAATCAATAAAGATGACGCTAATTACATTAAAGAGCAGATTGAATATCAGAAGGAGTAAATTCTACTTCAACTCCCATGAAAATTAAAACTCTGGAAGGAACATCACTAAACTAGACGTAGCTCATTAAATTTTCAAAAAAACGCAGCGGCTAAAAGTGGATCAGATTATTTGGTGGAATAGGATGCATTTGGTTCTGTTATCGTCACGTTGTAACCCAAGTTTTTCAGGTCTTTGAACAGAATACCGTACAATGGATTGTTGTTTTTGCTTTTCAAAGTAATCTTCACCTAAGTCTACGTACATTTCTTTACAAGCTAAGAGATAATAAGAGATTCTTAAATGGCATTGGGTGCGTTTCTACAATAAGTGGAGACGCTTTTTTACTATCTGGCTGGTCAGTTGAATACGATAAGGAATAAGGTTTAAATTTTAACAGTGTAAAGAGGGTGAAAAAATGAAAAGACCTTTAGGAGTATCTTTTATTAGTTATTTTTACATTTTCGGTGCAGTTGTATTGATTATCACAGCCATATTTTTTAATCCGGATGCAGATGAATTTGGCATAGCAGATAGATTCGGCTTACCAAACTTTCCAGAACAGCCATTTAGGATTATATTGGCAGTTGTTTCCCTTATCATCATATATGGTTATATGCGTTTAAAAAGATGGGGATTTTGGTTAATGATTTTATATTCATTTGGATTTGGTCTGTTAAGCTATATTCTATTATTCTCATATAATGAACAACCGTTTACTGGGAATTTCATTTGGTCAGTAATCGTTTTAATTTATACATTTTATGTTAGAAAGTCCTTTTTCCATGTAGAATTAACGCGCTAGGTTAGTTTAAAAAAGGTATAATTCCCGCTAAGGTAAACTGAGGAGCAATGATTTAACATTCGGACTTTTATTATTATCCTAGCCTAAATCATAAGTTAGTGATGTAATAGTAAATACGATAAATGCAAAGCACAAACTAATAATTATAGTTTTTAAAAAAATATCTGGATCTTTTTCTCTTACGATTTCTTTGATTAAAGAAACAGAATTAAAGACAATTACAATAGCTAATATTGGACTCAAAAAGACACTTAGTTGGGCATAAAACATTAATAATTAGCTCCTTTCTATAAAATTATTAATTTAAAATGAGGTACTAAAAAGTGGGTCCCTTTAATTGTAGCCCAGTTCAAATTGAACCGAGCTATTTCATTAAAACTGTATTCAATTATACATATTCATTTAAGTTTGTTATAACCTACCAATTAGACTCCGAGACTACGATTTTTTCCCGAAAACTACTCCCCCATCAACGTATAGTGGGGAACCCATTACAAATGATGAATCATCTGATGCTAAGAAAAGTGCTGCTTTTGCTATATCTTCAGGTGCCCCTAATTTGTCTGTCAGCTGCCTGTTAGTAATAGACTTTAGACCTTCTTCGATATCTTCATAGGACTCTTTAAGATAGCGCTCCACAAAAGGGGTATAGATGGTTCCCGGCAATAATGCGTTTACTCTAATATTATGTTTGGCATAATCCACTTGCATTGACTTAGTCATTGATAGGACTGCACCTTTTGATGCAGCATATAAAGCCCTTCTTTCTACTCCCATTTCAGCTAAACATGAGGACATGTTAATAATTACCCCGGATTTTTTCTCAATCATATAAGGAATTACATATTTACTTAAAACAAAGACTCCCTTTACATTTATGTTCATCACTGCATCAAACAATTCATCTTCAATTTCATGGAGCTCACCAACTCCAGCTATACCCGCATTATTAAATAGGACATCAATTTTGCCAAACCGTTCTATAATGTCATCAATCATATTCTTAACCTCGTCAGCATTGCTTACATTTGCTTTTTTGAATATGGCTTTCCCCCCATTGCCTACAATTTCTTCAACGGTTTGTTCTCCATTTGGTTCATTAATATCATTAACGATGACCGTTGCTCCATTTTGAGCAAATAATAATGCCGAACTTTTTCCAATACCTGATCCTGCGCCACTAATTAATACTACTTTCTCTTCAAGCTTCATTAATCCAGCCCCCTTTTAGAAATCACGAAAATATATATAAGTTTGCATCATCAATCTTTGTTCATATAAATATTCTTTTTTGAAACCAGATGTGTGAGGTCTCCGTCTAACTTTTAGTTCGAATTTCTAGTATCTCAAGAAACCGGTATGGGCATATTTATAAGAAAAGATACCGTAGGGAATGAGTCCTAAAAGATTTCAACTATACATAAACACCTAGGAGGAACATATGAAGAAACTTTTATTGATAAGTACAGCCGTTTTTCTATTGTCAGGTTGTGGCAATGGTGACTTTGACACATTGATGGAACAAGGAACGAAAGCGTTACAGGTTGGAGATTTTACGAAAGCTCAGAATTCTTTTGAGCTTGCCTTAGAACAGAAACCGAAAGATCCAGAGGCACTTGCAGCCTACGAACAATTGACGGCACTCACTCACGTAGAAACAAACATGGATTTGGCCGATTGGGATGATGCACTAACAGAAATCAACAAGTTACTAGAGGATCAAGACCTTGCAAGCACTCTTAAAACACAGTTCGAAGTGTATAAAGAAACTGCTTTGGAAAATAAGGAAGAGAAACAAACTGTAACTGCACCTGCAAAGAGGAAAGAAGTGGAATCAACTAACACCGAAAAAGAACCTGCAGCAACGAAAATTGAAAAAGAACCTGCAGCAACGAAAGTTGAAAGTGCAGTAGCACCCGCTAAAACAAAAAGTGCTCCTGCTCCAGTTAAAACTGAAAAAGCACCAACTAGTACAAAAAATGAATACCTACTCTACCTTGATAGTATTGAAAAAGGACTCAGCGATCTAGATCCTTTATACAAGAGTGGGACTACAGTTGATTTAGTAGAAGCAGAATCTGAAGCTTATAAAAGATGGGATGCCGCATTAAATAAAGTGTATGGCGAACTAAAGAAACAGCTATCTGACAAAGACATGACCAAATTACGTGAAGAACAACGTCAGTGGATCGAATTCAGAGACAAAAAAGCAAAAGAAGATGCAGCCGAGTATGAAGGTGGTTCATTCCAAAATGTCCAATATGCGAGTACACTCCAACAACTCACAAAAGAAAGATCTTATGACTTAGTGAACACCTATATGAAGTGATACATCCATGAAACAAGCCATTCTGAGCAACTTGTCGTTGCTCGGGGTGGCTCTTGTTCCATATTAGCCCTGCTTATTCATCTTCAACTAAGACGTAAATGGTCTCAAGCGGACCATGTACACCTACTACAAGAACAAATTCGATATCAGCGGAGTTGCTGGGACCCGTGATGAAATTTACGCATGTAGGAAACGAGTCAGCCCTGTTTACCCGTCCATTAATTATTTCCATGGCTTCTTTCAACCGAGGAACAATTCTTGATTTTGGAATGATCACTACATGTACTTCGGGCAATAAACTTACTGAACGTCCTTTATTTTGTTCATTCATCAAAACGACTGTACCTGATTCAGCAAGTGCTATATCACAATATGTAATTCCGATTCGTGATTGGGCTGCAGTTATTACATTTTGATTGCCATCTTGAGGTGTCCATTGTACCGTTCGTTTTGACGTCCAGTTTTCCAGTTTTTCATTATCGGTCTGGATGGAGGATAAAATTTGGTCCTTCGCCACGTTTTCACAGATGGACTCAAGTACCTCCGTTAGATTTTCTGTGTTCGTCCTGATCGTCTCGGCATGAATCGTCCTGGCATTTCCGATAAATACATCTTCGATTGATTCTTTTTCAAGCAGATTATATATACTCGAGATCGGCTTCACCTTGTTCTCCCGTTTGGCGGGTACTCCTTCTTGAACTCGATCGGCAAATCTCGATAAAAAGTGTTCCCGGTTTTGCACATTACCTTTCTTCATGTTTTTTCTCGCTTTCATGCTTGCTCATCCAGTCTCTGAAGCGGCTCGTTTTAAGCGTTGGAAACTCTTTACTGTTGGTCCATTCCTTCATCATGCCGGGACCATTTGAAATTGTTTCCTTGTTTCGTAGGAGCATCTTGAGGCTGACAGAAGCAATTTTTGTTCCGCTTTCGTAAAGCCCACCTGATGAAGCCCCAAAACCAAACGCTTTCATGAGGAGTTTTTCGCTAATCGGGGCACGCCCTCCCTGCTCCACGATTTCTTGACGATGCTTGAGCAGTAAATCATGCAAAGGGATTTTCACTGGACACACATCCGTGCACGCACCACAAAGAGTGGAGGCATAGGGTAAATCTTTATGATCGTCGTAGCCGTCTAGTAATGGCGTCAATACCGCCCCTACTGGACCTTGATAGATCGATCCATATGAATGTCCCCCAATGTGACGATACACTGGACATACATTCAAGCAAGCACCGCAACGAATGCAATTTAAGATATCCTGAAACTCAGTTCCCAGGATTTTCGATCTTCCATTATCCACGATGACCACATGTAAATCCTCGGGTCCATCTACTTCCTCTTCCGCTTTAGGGCCATTCAATAAGGTGACATAGCTTGAAATTGGTTGGCCAACCGCAGCACGAGTCAACAAACTGACCATAATATCCAGATCTTCAAGGGAAGGAACGAGCCTTTCCATTCCCATTACGGTAATCTGTGTTTTGGGAATGGTCGTGACCATTCTGGCATTTCCTTCATTCGTCACGATGCAAATCGTTCCCGTTTCAGCAACAGCAAAATTGCATCCAGTGATGCCAATCTCGGCACCCAGGAATTTCTCGCGCAGCATTTTCCGTGCATGCTTTGCCAATTCACCCGGATCCTCGGTTTTGTCATATCCTAACTTTTCGACAAAAAGATCCCGGATCTGTTCTTTCTTTTTATGGAGTGCCGGTGCCACAATATGTGAGGGGGGATCATGGTCATCCACCTGCAAAATATATTCGCCTAAATCCGTTTCCACGACCTCGCATCCGATTTCCTCAAGTGCTGTGTTCAATCCAATTTCTTCTGTTACCATGGACTTCGACTTCACTACTTTTGTGGCGTTTTTATTCCGTACGACTTCTTTAATATAGTTTCTCGCGTCCTCGTCCGTTTCCGCAAAATACACATGACCACCTTTTGCTGATATTTGCTCACTCAGCATGCTTAAATAATGGACCAGGTTATCAATGGTATGCTTTCTGATTTCGCTACCCGCTGTTCTCCAACTTTCCCAATCACCCAACTTGTCGGTAGACGTCAAACGCCGATTTCCTAAACTATCTTGAGCACCAGATACCGCTTTACGCATGAAATCATTTTTCATTTCATCCGTCACACGGTCCTTGAACTTGCCTTCCTTAATCTTGATTGACATGGATTACACCCCCATTCCCCTGTTCAATACCTCAGCAATATGTAAGACTTCCACATCTTGTTTTTCCCGCTTCAAACGTCCACCGATATTCATTAAGCACCCGCAGTCCGCACCAATAACATAGTCAACATCGGCTTCTTGAATGGACCTTGTCTTCTCTTGTACCATTTCTGCTGAGATATCTCCCATTTTCACGGAAAAAGTCCCGCCAAATCCGCAACAATTTTGAGCATTGGCTAATGGTTTCATTTCTAATTTTTCAACATTGGATAATAGTAGTTTTGGTTCTTCCTTGACTCCTAACAGCCTTGTCATATGGCAAGACGTGTGGAATACCGCTTTCCCTTGTAAAGTAGACGGAATGGAGTCAATCCCTAGGACATTGACAATGAAATCGGTCAGTTCATATGTTTTAACACTTAACGCCTTTGAACGAGCTGCCCATTTTTCATCATCAGCGAAGATATGGCCGTATTCCCGTAGCATTAGCGCACAAGAACCTGACGGAGTGACAACATATTCTGCATCATCAAACGTTTTAATCAACTGTTTCATCGCAGTTTTCGCATCTTTTTTGTATCCACTATTATAGGCGGGTTGACCGCAACAAATTTGTCCTTTCGGGTAATCAACCTCACACCCCAATTTTTCAAGGAGTTCCACCGTTGAAATTCCTACATTTGAATAAAAAAGGTCAACAAGGCAAGTTGAGAATAGAGTGACGCGCATGATTTCTCCTCCATTTCTATTAGAAAAGCGCAAAGCGCCACTCTAGCCCGACGCCGGCGCTGGAAAGATGAAAGACGGGAATTCCGCCTTTCTGACCCCATAAAGAGGACCGCGGGCTGGCGCTTGGAGCTAGACTTATTAACACCGGAAATTATGTACTTTCTTGTCTAATAGGAAAAGTCGCAACATAAGCGGTTCTCTATCAGACAAGTAAATTAGGTAAATAAGTTGATCTGAAATAATGCCCATAACTATCTTCAAGACAAGAATAGCACGAAAATTAAGAATGCTATTACGATATACTATCACTATTATTTAATAATTCAAACAATAAATTTTTGCAATCTACTGCTATATTTCTACCGGGTTACTTACCACTCTCATTCAAGTAAACTTGGTAAATAAGTTGATAAGAATGGAATGTATGCCACGAATAGAATGACTACCAAGATCATGGCCATAAATGTTTTATGGGTTCGTTGATCTTGGCTTTGACAATGTCCCTTTTTCATTCGCCCAACCACTTTGGTTTTATAATGCTTGACCTTTTTCCACTTTTACCAGTCCTGCATCGTAATTGAGTTCTGCACCAAAGCCTGGTGCATCACCCACTTTTAACCGGCCATTTACGGGGATAGGCTCATTTTTCAGAAGAGGCTCAAATTGTGGGACAACCGATGCTGCATCAGGACTCATCACCAAGTATTCAGTGAAAGGACTATTTACTTTCGTTACCACATAGTGGTGGCTATATACACCACTGCCATGAGGCACGACCATTTTCCCGTAGCTATCAGCTAGATTCCCAATCTTGATTAATTCTGTTAAACCGCCACACCAACCAACGTCCGGTTGAATAATATCAACATCACAAAATTCAAGAAGCATCTTGAATCCGTATCTAGTTGCTTCATGTTCTCCTGTTGTCACCATCATTGAATTTCCCGCACGTTTTTTTAAATCACGGTAGCTCCAATAATCATCCGGATTAAAGCACTCTTCAATCCATTTAAATCCTAATTCTTCAGACTTACTCATTAGCTTTTGTGCATACGGTAGATCGAGGCTCATCCAACAATCCCACATTAGCCAAAAATCATCCCCGACCTTGTTTCGCATATCACTAGCAAACTCTATATTCTTTCGTAATCCTTCTTCGCCGTCAGCTGGGCCATATTTCAGTGGAATTTTCCCACCAATGAAGCCCATTTCTTTTGCCAAGTCTGGACGTGGTCCCGTTGCATAAAATTGAAGCTCATCCCTTACTTTTCCACCAATCATTGCGTAAACCGGTTCTTCTCTGAGCTTTCCTAATAAGTCCCAAAGTGCCAAGTCCACTGCGGAAATTGCGTTCAGGACGATCCCTTTTCTTCCATAGTAAAGGGATGCACGATACATTTGATCCCACATGATTTCAATGTTCTCAACCGCTTGCCCCACAATGAATCGATCTAAATGATTTTTGATCAGCCAAGCAGCTGGATAGCCCCCAGTAGAAATCCCAAATCCAATCGTGCCATCATCAGCTTCAACTTCTACCACAATGGATTTCAGTGCATTAATCCCAAAGCTTGTTCTCGTTTCTTTATACTCCGGGTAAATACTCATTGGAGTCGCAATTTGTTGTACAATCCAGTGTTCTGTTCCTTGGTCGTGATAATCTGCTCCTCCGCCTTCAACTACATATGCACGGATGTCTTTTATTTTTTTGCCGAGTATGCCCACAATACTCTCTCCTTTACACCGTCATAAATATTTTACTGTTTATCACACGGTTATTAATCAGGTCTTGGAATGCGCCATCGCCTTCCTCCAATGTACGGATTTCAGACCATACGTCATGTTTGATTTTTCCGGATTTCAGCACTTCAAGAGCTTCATAGAAATCCTGTTTTGTATAACAGAAAGATGCAAGGAACGTGATTTCTGAACGAATCTGTACGTTTACAGGAATCGGGGTTTCATCTACGCCAAGACCAATATTCATAATCGTTCCGCCGTAATTAATTATTTCAATTGCCTGCAGTCTTGTTGGAACAAAACCTGCTGCATCAATGATGACATCAACACCACGCTCGCCCACGATTTCAGCAAGCTTATTTTTCAAATCTGGATCATTGGACAATAGAGCGTGTTCAATGCCTGAATTTCTCACCGTTTCTAAACGTTTTTCATTGATATCAAAAATAATTACATTTGATGCACCCATCATTTGTGCAACCAATGCACTTAAAAGACCGATTGCTCCTGCCCCGTAAACGACAACGTTGGCAAAAGGATTTGCTGCCATGGCCCGTTTAGTTGCGCGCAAACTACAAGCAAGAGGTTCAGTTAATGACGCTGTTATAAAATCGAGAGAGTCTGGGATTGGCCAGATACAGCTTGCTGGTACAGCCACATATTCCGCAAACCCACCTGGTCGATGGATCCCAATAATTTGACGTGTTTCACATAAGTTTTCATATCCTTTTCGGCAACTACCACATTTCCCACAACTGATGAGGGGATTCACTACAACGCGGTCATTCATAGCGATATGTTTAACAGCACTACCTACTTCAGCAATCGTCCCGGCAAACTCATGTCCCATAACAAGTGGAGGTACACGCAAACTATTATGACCTAAATAACCTTCAATCTCGGAACCGCATACGCCAGCAGCTTCCACTTTTACCAAAACCTCATCACTCTTTACCGCAGGTTTTTCTATTTCTTGCATCTCCATTACTTGTGCTTTTGTCCATAATAAAGTTTTCATTTAAGCCCTCCTAAGTTTAAGAAATCGGATTTTCTAATACGCCTATTTTTTCAATTTCAATTTTGCATACGTCACCTTTTCCTAAGAAAACAGGTGGCTTACGGAATACGCCAACTCCGTGCGGCGTACCAGTCGCGATGATATCACCAGGTTCAAAAGTAAACCCTTTTGATAAATATGAAATGAGGTAAGGGATATCAAAAATCAGGTGTTTCGTATTCGAATCTTGTAAGTACTCGCCGTTCAGTTGTAGCTTGATATCCAGTTTATTCGGATCAGCAATCTCGTCTGCCGTTACAATCACTGGACCGAGCGGAGCAAATGTATCATAAGATTTCCCCCTTACCCATTGAACGTCTGCAAATTGCACATCCCGCGCACTTACATCATTCATGATCGTATAACCAAATACATACTCCATGGCTTCGCTTTCGGCGATATCTTTACCACTTTTCCCGACTACGACAACTAGCTCGGCTTCATAATCAACCTGTGAAGATTCTTGTGGCAATACCACCTGTTCATCGGGTCCTACAATGCAACTTGCCCATTTAGAGAAAATCAACGGATTTTTGGGTGGTTCCACATTTTGTTCGATACAGTGATCCATATAGTTATTGCCTACGCATACTACTTTGCCTGGGTTATCAATAGGTGCCAGTGTTTTAACTTCATCCTTTTTATACACATACTCTTGTGAGACATCTCTGGAATTCACACTTTCAACGAGTGGTTGGAACTCACTCCAATTTTTAATCAGATCCAGCATGTTGTCCGTAATTTTCAACGAGTTATTTTTGTTAAATTCTCCATTTGAATACGCCTTCAAATTTATGATTGATTCCTCTGTTTCAATTCCAATAAATTTTTCTCCATTTTTTTCATAACGTCCGATTCTCAATTAAATCATCCTTTCTATCTCCGATATATCCTGCCAAGGCTGAGAGAGATTTTGCCAATCTACCAATCTCTTTCGTCGCAGAATCTTTCTTCACTTCCCAGTCCACTTCTAACATGGTGAAACTTACAGCCGCCATAATATCGCCTTCATGATTGTAGATAGGACTTGCTACGCAGCAGAAGCCAACTGCTCCCTCCTGTATTTCGGTTGCAAATCCATTTTCTCGATACTCATCAATTTTAGGTATCAATGTATTCAAGTTTTTGATTGTATTCGGCGCTTTCTTTTCAAACTTGACGTCTTTAAATAGTGTGTTGAGTTCATCGTGATTATATTTGGTCAATTGCACTTTCCCAATTGCAGATGCATAGGAAGGAAAGCGACTCCCAGGATCTGTAGCCAATCTTATTTTTGTCGTTGCATCTTTCCTTGCCAGGTAAATTACTTCATAACCTTCCAATATCCCCAATTGGATTGGTTCTTCAATTTTTTTCACAGATTCCTCAGATTCAATAAAAAATGACTCCAAAATATTAAATTGTTTGAAGTAAGCGGCACTTACAGATCCCAGGGAAGGACCCAGTCGATATGTATCGCCTTTTCCTTTAACGACCCACCCTAACTTTTCCATTGTATTGAGCAATGAAAACATAGAACTTTTATTAATTGAAGTAGCTTCCACAAGATCGATCAGTCTTAAACTATTAGGATTTTGTGAAATCTGTCTGAGTATGAGATCTGACCGTTCTAAGGCTGGGACCCAATATTTTTCTTGCATTTTTATTCCTCCGAGCTTTTATACACTATCAATTTTTACTAGATAATGATTTTCATTTAATTGCTGATTCCGAGTGCATTTCCTTTACTACGTTTTGCTTTTCCCCACTTAGTGCCAACACTAAATTTTGTGCTGCCAGCATTGCCATGTCTGAACGCATCTTAAGTGTTGCTGTTCCAATATGTGGAGTCATCACAACATTTTTCAATTTTGTTAAACCGCTAGAAGTGAGTGGTTCCTCATGGAATACATCAAGACCAGCAGCGTAAATCCCCCCACTCGCAAGGGTATGTATGAGCGCGTCCTCGTCAACCGTTTGCCCACGGGACACATTGATGAAAATAGCTGTACTCTTCATTTGTTTGAACTCGTTTTCTCCGATGAAATTCACAGTCTCACCCGTTAATGGGATAAGAAGCACAATGACATCCGATTCTTGCAGAAGTTCATTTAGCGAACAAAAACGAGCTCCCAATGTTTGTTCACATTCAGTATCCCGGTTTCGATTGTGATAAAGGACATCCATATTAAACCCATATTTTCCGCGTCGTGCTACTTCTCGACCGATTCTACCCATGCCGATAATGCCCAACTTGGTCCCGTGAACATCGAGGCCAAAATTTTTACGATCATCACCTTGTTTCCAGCCTCCTTCTCTAATTTGCTGATCCATTTCGGGGATACGGCGAGCCGCGGACAAAATTAGACCAAATGTCAGATCAGCAACGCTGCCGTCAAGAATTCCTGGTGTATGTGTTCCAAGTACTCCCCGCTCCTTCATGGCAACAATATCAAAGTTGTTATAACCGACAGACATGTTACTTACAATCTTGAGGCGCGGAGCACTTAGTAGTAGCTCTTCGTTAATTTTTTCGCCTGATGTTAGTAATCCCTCAACGCTCTCCAATTTGTTCAAAAGCGAGTCCCGTGAAATGGGCACCTCACTCTCCCACTTTTCATATTCACAGTGTTGAGAAATATACTTTTCCACTTCTACGGGAATGATTTTTGATATAAAGATTTTTGGTCTCATTTGGTCCTCCAAACTATTTTCTTCTTTTCTCTAGAACTCATGATTTTTTTAAACTACTCTTTTGTTTGTATCCCATTTCTTAATAAACGGGATATCCATGTAATTATTTCAATTAGCATCTACGTTGCGTAACTTTGTCGTTTATAGAAGATATTTACAGTACGAGCTTCCAAAAGGAAACTCGTACTCTTTATCAATCGATATTCAAGGTAGGAATCAACTTTCCGAAAGAAGCATCCGAATCTTCCATTGCCTTCCCAAAGTCTTCACTATTTAATACAGAAATGCCTAAGCCGCTAGTTTCCATGAAGCTAATAAATTCTTCTTCCTTAGCAGCCTTCAAAAACGCATCCTCTAATTTAGTGATATAACTTTCAGGAGTACCTTTAGGAACAGTAACTCCTCTCCATGCTCCAACTTTAGCAATATCCAAACCAATGTCTGTAAGAGTTGGAACATCTGGCAATGTAGCTGCCTTTTCGGTATCTACGATTAGCAATGCTTTAAGCTTTCCTGCCTTCACATTTGCTAAAATCTCTGCAGGGCTAGCTGCCACCGCATCAACATGTCCGCCAAGAAGTGCCGTTACAGCAGGAGCAGCTCCATCAAATGGGATATGGTTAAATTCTACGCCTGCTGCTTTTTCTATTGATGCTGCAGATAAATGCCAAATGGCACCAGGAACAGTACTCCCCATTTTAATCTTTCTTGGATTTTCTTTTGCATAAGCAAAAAATTCTTCAATCGTGTCATAAGGTGCATCGAACGGAACAGCAATCGCACCTGGGTCAAAGTTGATTTGTGCCACTGGCTCGAAATCCTGATATTTGAGTTCCGATATGCCGAGATGTCTCAATGTAGTTAACTCCACCGTCACAAATGTTGCAGTTAACCCATCATTTTTTGCCATTGACCCTTCTGTCATACCCACTGATCCACCGCCACCTGGCTTGTTCACAACACTGATAGATTGCCCCAAATGTTTTTCAGCAGCATTTGCAAGTGATCGTGCAACAGCATCAGTACCCCCACCAGCTGGATGCGGCACAATCAACGTAATTGGTTTATCAGGGTATTTTTCATTTTCTTTTTGACTTGTAGCTCCATCAGCATCTCCACATGCAGCGAGTAAAACTGATAGTACAAGTAAAAATGAGATTAGTAGATTTCTTTTCAAAAAGTTCTCCTCCATTTTCTATCAACTAGTTAGTTTTTTTATTTGAATTGCTCTTTTGAAAACGCTTTCATTTCTTCACTTTAAAAGAATTATCTAGATTAATAGCCCCCCTCAGTCTATAACTCGGTTTAGTATATTAAACTGAGTTTTATTTAATAAACTCATTTTTCATTATATTATCACACTTGTTTAATAATTCAAATTATTTTTAAAATTATTTTGAAATGTGTTATTAATTGCATTTTCTATGGATTTCCTGAATGACCATAACATTCTGAATAACAAAATAAGCGAGTCTTTCCTCGATAATTACCGAAGAAAAGCTCGCTTATTATTAACGCCTTTTATATAGTAGATTAATTCTTTTTAAAAAACTTATGTCTCTTCCAACCTAATTTCCCCATCCGTCATTTTATACACTTTATCGCAGTAACTAATCAGTCGCGTATCATGGGTGACGACAATCGTGGTCGTTTTTTTGCTCTTTGTTTCTCTCTGTAGCAGTTCCATTACTTCATATGCCCGGTCCGAATCGAGTGATGCCGTTGGTTCGTCAGCGAGAATGATTGATGGGTTACTGTAAAGAGCTTTTGCAATGGCAACTCTTTGACGTTCCCCACCTGATAGATCTGCTGGGTATTTGTCGAGAAGGTCGCTGATGCCCAGTCCTTCATATAGTTGAGTTAGTTCCTCTTTTGTCATATTGTCCTTTTTTACTTGATCGAGGAGCTTCATTTGATTACGAACTGTCAGAAATGGGACAAGATTGGATGCCTGTAGAATAAAGCCGATTTCTTGCAACCTGATCTTAGATCGTTTTTTCTCGCTAAGTTCTGTTATATTTTGATTGTTGATGATGACTTCCCCACCAGTCGGGGTTTGTAGACCACCCGCAATTGTCAGGAATGTACTCTTACCTGATCCAGAGGGGCCAATGACCGCAATCAATTCTCCTTTTTCCGCTTGAAAATGTGTTTCTTTCAGTGCATCCACTTTTTTATGACCTGTGCCAAACGATTTTGTGACTTGATTTAATTCCAAAATGGCCATGACTTACCCCCCAATCGCTTTCAACGGATCGATTTTAACTATTGTCCAAACAGAGAATACAGCACCCATTATTGCCACCGCAATCAAGATCAGCCCATACATCACCATCGTAGCAATATCAAAGGATACCGGAACCGCTCCAGGAAGAAATGCTCCAGTGATGAGTGCCAGTGCAAATCCTACTGCCACCCCAATGACTGCCAAAATGAAGGTCTGTGCAATAACAGAGCGGGACAAGTATCCGTTCGAGACTCCCTGTGCCTTCATCACACCAAACAAACTAATTTTCTGTACGGTTAAGACGTACAGGAAGATAGCAACGATGACGGATGAAATGACAAACAAGAAGTAAATCATAAACGATAACGTCAAACTTTGTTCGGTATATCCCGGTAAGTTCGTTATAAACGTTTCAATTTCCACAACTTCGAGATCTTCATTGTCCGTAACGTTTGATAGATCATCGACGCGGAGCACAATGCCGTTAATCTGATCGCCTTTTGTCTCTGCCGCTTCTCCAAATTTGACGCGTTGGAAAGTGGATAAGTCGCCGTATAGAACTGGAGCTGCATTAAAACGAGCGTCCTCCGTAAATCCAACAATTGTTAACTTCTCTTCTGTAGAAGACAGGTCGAGTGTATCCCCAATTTCAAAGCCATCTTCTAGTAGTGCATCACTCGCAATAACTTCATTATTTTTTGAAAAGGCTTCCCCTTGTGACACATCAGGCATAATGAATTCATCTTTTTCAATACCAAAAATGGCAACATTGGCTTTCTTTCCACCGTTTGTGGCAATGGCATTGAACTGTCCAATGACTGCCGTATCTTCCGCTTCAATATCGTCAATGTCATCGAGCGTCATGGACGATTGAGGCAGGCTTTTATCTGATTCCTCGGTCACTACAATCGCTGTCGCTTCCCATTTGTCCACCGCTTCACGGTTCAAGTTTTCAAGCCCGCTTGCAAGACCAGATAGGAAGAACACTAAATACGAAACCAACATCAAGACGCCTGTAATTAAGATAAAGCGCAGTTTATTCTTTTTAATTTCATTCCACGCTAAAAACATGTGATTCACTTCCCACCCTGTAATTTCACGTAACAATCCACAAAAATCTTTCTATGTTAACCACTCTGTTATTATCGTACATTTTCGCTAGTCGCACGTTCCGCATGAATTCACGCTCCTGGGGCATGCTCCTGCGCAAGCTCGTCGCAAAATAGATGTGCATGCTCCTGCGCAAACTCGTCGCAGAAAAGCTGTGCAAGGCTCAAATGTACTCTCTTGTTTTTCCATTCAAGATCAACAGCGTTTAACATAGCCAAATATAAAAATAGGCTTACATCTTATTATGTTCAAACGTGTACCCAAATACAAATATGATGTCATTCAAAATGTATCTGTCCATTCCCTCATCATAAAAGTGTGTCCAGTATCGGGCAAAAAGGATGAATACGGTACAATTTTGTGTCATTATTGCTCCACAGTGAATTCCACTTCTATCATCCTCGTTCTTTCCTCGCTTTCACTTCGGCTAATGTATAGAGTTCTAGCAAATCCTGTTCTGAGAGTTTGGGTAAAAGTTCCCTAATTTCTTGCATGTACTGCTGTTTCTTTGTTTTCCCGGGAAATAAATCTTCCATGCAAAGGTCATCTTGAGAAGATGTTCCATTCAAGATGTCTTCCCATTCTTGCTCTGTTTGTGCGGCAGCTTTCACCGCTCCAACTAAATAATCCGTGATGTCTTCAAGTGTAGGCTCTTTTTCATCCTCCCAACTATTCATATTCTGGGGAGTTGACTTTAATAATAAATCTGTTGAAATATTAAATCGCTCACTTATTTTGACAACCCAGTTGGCAGAAAGCACACTGTTACCATTTTCCCAGCTTTTAATTTGACTTGCGGATGTTCCGATATCTCGACCAAGAGCCAACATAGACAAGCCGTGTTGCTGCCGTAAATATTTCAATTGTTGTCCAAACTTTTGTGTATTGAATTCCATAAACCATCACCTCTTAATTTTTTCTTATTAGTAAAAAGCGAAACCGTATCTTCTTAAATTACGTATAGCTTACTAGATAGGGGGTAAGTGGATGTTTGAAGAAATGAAGATAAGGCATTTATTGGGGTTTACCCTCTTAGTAAGTATTGTAACAATAACTTTCCTAGTTTTACTTTCAGCAAGTGAGCCTATAGTCGACATCACATTGCAGCTCATTATTTACGTAATTGTGCCAGTCTTATTTTTCAGGTACCATTTTAAGAAACAACAGATGTCCGTTAAGGATGTCGTCTTTGTAAAAGATGTAAAACGTTTGATACCTTCAATACTTGGACTGGTTGTATTGTCTATTGCGTTTTCACTGAGTGTATTTTGGTTCCAATTGTTTGCATTGATGCCGTTTGCTCCTGGTCTTGTCGACTTTTTCTTAGAGGCATTGCCAATGCCAGAAAATCCGTGGTATTTAGCCTTTACCATTATCTCAATCGCGATTATTGCCCCGATTGCAGAGGAATTTATTTTCCGTGGTGTGTTGTTAAAACGCATGATAGCAAAAACGTCCATGTGGACTGGAATCGTCATTTCAAGTGTACTGTTCGGAATTTTACATGCCGATATTATTGGAGCTTTCATATTTGGCGTCGTCGCTTCCCTTCTGTATATTAAAACCAATAATTTATTCGTTCCGATCTTATTGCATTTGTTCAATAATTCAATAGCCATGATTTGGACATTTATAGCTCCTACTTGGCCATCGTGGGCAGTCATGGAAAACAGTGATATTTATACTGAAGCACTTCCGAATACAATTGTTTTAGTCATTAGCTCTATTTTGATGGGAAGGGTTGTACTACGATTAGCTCGGGGAGTTAAAGAAAAACAGGTAATATGAGGCTAGTCAAAGGGGCCCGTTGACTTTTTAACACTTTATAGATTGTAGTGGAAGGCGGCGACTCCTGCGGGTTTAGCGGGACAGGTGAGACCCCGCAGGAAACGAGTTGTGCAAATGAATCTTGCACAACTCGTTTGCGACGAAGCTAGCGCAGCGATGCAGGAGCACATGTTTTTAAGCGACGAGGAGGCTCACCGTCCGCCTGTTTCTGCATCGCTACGCTAGCTTCGAAACATGAAAGTACGTTGGAACGGAAATCTTCATATTCATATAACGGAGAAATATTAATATGAAAAGAGCTGCCCTAAAAGTCATTTTCTATGACTTTTGGGACAGCCTCTTTGTCTTTGTAATATTCACTTTCCGCTTTCCGCACTCGTATTATTCAAGAATTTTTCTCCAATTTTGGTGATGGTGGTTCCCCCTCGACCTTGGCGAGCAAGAAGCAATCCCAATTCTTGTAGCACTTCCAGCCGAATACGTACTTGCTGTTCAGAGAGATAAAATCCATTAGACTCCAGCATTTGTTTCAGTTTTAGTCTGCCAAAAGAATTAAATTGCTTTTTTCCATCTTCGAAGAGTTCTAGAATTTTAATGCTTTCTTCCAAGAATCCATGTTCTTCAATTTTAGCGGTAATTTTGTTGATTCTCTCGTCTGTTAGTAAATCGTCGATTTTCAACGGTGTGTTCATGGAATGATTCGTCTCTACTTGGTTGCTAATTTCTAGAGCTTGTCCAACCCTATCATCCACAACCTCTATTGCCAAGGAAACTTGCGATTTCATAAAGCGATTGATCAAATGTTGTTTATCATAGTTTTCATCAATTAATATCGATAGCTCCAAAAACGTTTGATAGTCCAATAGCCTAGGTCCGATGTCTATGACGTTTGTAAGGTGTTGCGGCACTAACTGCATCTCACCGGGAGTTACAATAAAGTCGATTGCGTCTGGTATTGGAGTTACTCCATCATCCACAAAATAGGTGTGCTCGAAATAGATATTTTCAAGAGAAAATGCAGTTTCTTTTGAGTGTTCAATTGTATCATTGACTACCAATATCTTTTGACCATCTGGAAGGCTGATTAGTTCTTTTGTATTTACGATGTTAATTTCTCGTTTGGCGATAATGATGGGGCAGGATGCAGGAACAAAAGGACGTGTAATCCCGATTAAAATTCCTTTGGATAAAATCACGATGTCGCCAGGGGATATGATATTCATCTGTAAGTTTTTAATTGTTAAAGAAGAAATCTCTATTCTGTCCCCCAAGACCTCGATCAACTGTCTAGATATGATATTTAAATACGATTCTTGTATGGATAAAACATGAACTTTTCGTTTCATTGTATTAACCTCATTTAACGGCTTTTAGATTTTTGATTACGTTTCTAGTTTTGGTGCGTTTACCTTCTTTATGTGCATTTGCGCTCTTTCATTTTCTTTCCAAATCATGTGCTTTCTTTATAGAAATGGAGCAAAACTGGGGAGTAAAAACCTGCTCCTGCATCGCTACGCTGCTTCGTCGCAAAGACATTGACCGAAATGCTTTCGGCCAACGTCTTTCCTGCGGGATAGCGAGGCTCGGCGCTCGTCCGCGGAAAGCGCAGCAGTTTTGCGGAATATTATAGGGATTCTACCATTAGTCCGCTCTATTAATGTTACAATTATCATATAATTCTTTCTTCTTTTTGGAAAGTAAACTATTTGATTGGAGAGATACATATGCAAGCTTCACATAGTGACTTTATAAAAGATTTATCTGGATTATTAGCAATCCCGAGCCTTAAAGATATCACAGAAGCAACGGAAATTTCACCTTTTGGTCACGCAGTCAACGACGCATTATTATATATGCTGGACCTTGGTGAGAAAGCTGGTTTCCGCACTGTAAATCATGATGGTTATTATGGTTACATAGAATATGGACCTCCAGATGCAGAAGACTATATTGCCGTGCTTTGCCATGTGGACGTTGTTCCCGCTACCGGCACATGGACAAGCGATCCGTTCACTCCTACAGTAGTAGACGGCAAAATTGTAGCCCGCGGAGCAATTGACGATAAAGGTCCAACCATGGCTGCATTCTATGCTCTGAAACAATTGAAAGAAAATGAACCAGCTCCTACGCATCGCGTTCGTCTAATCATTGGCACAGATGAAGAGAGCGGAATGAAATGTATGCAGAAATATGTTGAAACCGAGCCCCCTGCACTTTTTGGATTTGCACCTGATGCAAGATTCCCAATCATTCACGCTGAAAAAGGACAAATTAACATTACATTGAAACTGGATGATGTTCATGATTCTTCTTCAGACTTTACGTTGCTCTCATTTGTCTCCGGAGAACGAGGAAATATGGTTCCCGATCACTGTAAATGTACATTCAAAGGCAGTAATATGGACAAATGGATGGCTGTCATTGAAAAAGAGGCAAGAGAAAAATCGTTTCCTTTTTCGTTGGTCAATACAGATGAGATTTTGACGTTGACCGTCAGCGGGAAATCTGCTCACGGAGCAGATCCCGCACAAGGGGAGAATGCTGCCTATTTAGCGGCAAGTCTACTCGATAAGCTCCCGCTTACAGGCAGTCAATTGGCTTACGTTCGTTTTATCACATCTGTCCTTCAAAACAATCATTACGGTGAGCAACTAGCTATCGAGCATTCCGATGAAATTACAGGTCCTTTAACTGTCAATGCAGGGATCTTTAACTTCAAGGCCCTTGAAGGCGGACAAATATCGTTGAATATCCGTTGTCCTGTTACCACTCCATACGAAGCAACCAAGAACAATATTGAGAAGGTTGCTTTAGCTCATGGCTTTACCATTGACGCCATCAGAGAACGCAATCCTCATTATGTAAGTGGAGACCATCCGGGTGTACAAGCCCTGGTTCAATCCTATGAGGAAGAAACCGGACTGGAAGGAACACTACTTTCTACTGGAGGTGCTACATATGCCCGCTATTTGGACAGTGGTGTTGCATTTGGCGCAGTCTTTCCTAACAAAGTGATGACAGCTCACCAAATTGATGAGTTTGCCGAACTGGAAGACTTATATAAAGCCATCGATATTTATCAAAGTGCCCTATCAAAACTGGTGCATTTAGAAAAATAACCGTCATTAACAGGACTTAAGAAAAGACAACCCACCGAATGATGATTTGGTGGGTGTTTTTATGTCGTCTATTCAATTAAATGGCATGCGACAAAATGGTTTGGTTTTGCTTCTTTCCAGATTGGCGTTTCTTTACATTTCTCCATGGCATAAGGACATCGTGTTCTGAAACGGCAGCCTGTCGGCGGATTCATCGGGTTAGGAAGGTCTCCAGTCAATATGATGCGCTCTCTTCCACGCTCAATCTTTGGATTAGGCGTAGGGACAGCTGATAATAATGCTTGCGTGTATGGATGCAACGGCTCTTTGCTAAGCTCATCCGTCGGTGCAAGTTCAACCAAGTTCCCTAAATACATGACACCGATTCGATCACTAATGTATTTAACCATCGATATATCATGAGCGATAAATAAATACGTCAGATCTTGCTCATGTTGTAAATCTTTTAACAAATTCACTACTTGCGCTTGGATGGAAACATCGAGTGCAGAAATAGGCTCGTCTGCAATGATGACATCCGGATTAACAGCCAGTGCTCGAGCAATCCCAATTCTTTGGCGTTGTCCACCTGAAAATTCATGTGGATAGCGATTCATGAATCCTTTATTCAAACCCACGATCTCCAGTAAGTTCTGGACAATATCTCTTCTGTCTTTGACACTTGCTGCTAGCTTATGAATGTCGATTCCTTCAGCTACAGAGTCGATTACTTTTTTTCGAGGATCTAGTGAAGCGTATGGATCCTGGAAAATCATTTGCATTTTCTGTCTGATTCGATTTTCATCTTGTTTCTTCAAATCACCATGAATCGGCTTTCCATTGAAATAAACTTCTCCACCCGTTGGTTCATATAACCGCATGATGGTCCGTCCGGTTGTCGACTTTCCACATCCCGACTCGCCCACTAATCCAAGGGTTTCACCTTTTCTAATATCAAAAGAGACGCCGTCAACCGCTTTTAAATAACTGTTGCCTGACATGTGGAAATGTTTTTTTAACTTATGAACTTGAATAATGGAGTCTGTTTTCGCAAAATCTTTTCTGTCTCTTCTTTTCGTTCTTTCCAGCTCTCTCTCTGTTGATTGAATCACAGTCGAGAGGTCTGGTGCTTTCTCATGCAATAACCAAGTTGCCGCGGTATGTGTTTTTGATACTGCAAACATCGGTGGCTGCACTTCATAATCAATCGCCATCGCAAATTCATTTCTTGCCGCAAACGCATCTCCTACAGGTGGGCTTAATAAATCGGGAGGAGTTCCTGGAATCGAATACAATTGTTCATTCGCTTCTAAATTCGGAATTGATTTTAATAGCCCCCAAGTATAGGGATGTTCGGATTGTTCGAAAACCTCTTCCACCGTTCCTTCTTCCACAATCTTGCCTGCGTACATTACAGCCACTTTATCCGCCATATTTGCCACTACGCCTAAATCATGTGTAATCAGGATAATGGAGGTGCCCGTCTTTCGTTGAATTTCCTTTAACAGATCCAGAATTTGAGCTTGTATCGTAACATCCAGTGCCGTCGTCGGCTCATCAGCGATCAGCAGTCTCGGATTACACGCAATGGCAATGGCAATTACAACGCGTTGACGCATGCCTCCGGAAAATTGATGTGGGTATTGATTGACTCTTGTTGCGGGTTCAGGAATCCCAACTAGATCCAATATTTCAATTGCTCGTTGTAGAGCTGCTTTTTTAGATATTTTCTCGTGTCTCATGACACTTTCAGCGACTTGTTTCCCAATCGTCATCGTCGGGTTGAGTGCCGTCATCGGATCTTGGAAAACCATGGCGATGTCAGATCCTCTAATTGACTCCATTTTCTTATCCGATATTTCCAGGATATTTTGACCGTCAAATAAGATCTTCCCACTATCATATGAGGCACTATGATCAGGCAATAACTGCATGATTGCCTTGGAAGTCACTGATTTCCCAGACCCTGATTCACCAACAATCGCTAATGTTTCACCTTTATTAACGGTGAAGTTCACACCTCGAACGGCTTTTACAACGCCTGCCTGAGTATGAAAAGAAACATAAAGATCTTTCACTTCTAATAATGGTTCCATATCGATTCACCCTCTAGATTATGTTATTTTCTCATTTTAGGGTCTAATGCATCTCGCAACCCATCGGCTAGCAAGTTAAAGCAGATCATTAAACCAACGATGACCAGTGTTGGGTACAGTAATAAATAGAAGTTATTTCTCATTCCCTCGAAGCCGTCATTAATTAATACACCTAGAGAAGCCAATGGTTCTTGTAGTCCAAGGCCGATAAAACTCAAGAATGCTTCTGTAAAAATAGCGGATGGGATTGTGAACATCATATTCACAATAATGAGTCCCAGTGTGTTTGGTATGAAATGTTCTTTTATCAGCCTGCCATTCGAAGCACCTAATGCACGTGAAGCTAATATGAATTCCTGTGACTTCAGTTTGAATACTTGCGAGCGAACGAGCCTCGCCATATTTACCCACCCTGTGATGACCATGGCGACAGTAATCGTGAAAATACCTGGCTTCATCAGCATAATCAATAAGATAATTAAAATAAGGTTTGGTATTCCGACCAATACCTCGATGATTCGCTGCATGATATTATCCACTTTTCCTCCGACTAATGCAGAAATGGAACCATAGATTACCCCAATTGCCAAGTCCAGTACGCTCGCTAAAAGCGCTATGTATAATGAAATTCGTGTACCTTCCCATATTCTCGTCCATTGGTCCCGTCCGAATTTATCCGTCCCAAACCAATGCTCACCATTTGGCTCTTGAAATGCCTTGTCATAATCGGTTTGCTCATATGTATATTCGTTCATATAAGGTCCGAGCAGTGCCAGGAGAACCAGTAGAGAAATGATAACCAAGCTGACAACTGCCCCTTTATTTTTTGTTAGGCGCAACCAACTTTCTTTGAGAATGCCTACATGGGGTCTCGCAATTGTATCTTGTGACTCTTTTTTTGCACCAACAACTTTAAACGAATCTTCTCGAAATACTCCCTCTGTCTCTTTGACTTCGTATTTTTCTAGATTAGTATTAGTCATCTAATTCACCCCTTTGAGCCGGTTAAGCGTATTCTCGGATCAACGATTCCATACAGCAAATCAACCACTAGAATGGTTAAAATGTAAAATGCACTGTAAAAAAGAGTTAAGCCCATAATTGTTGTATAGTCATTTACTTTGATTGAATCAACGAATAAACTTCCGATTCCTGGAACACCAAATATATTTTCGATAACTAGTGACCCTGTCAGTAAACTAACCGTAATGGGCCCAAGGATCGTAATGATTGGAATCATGGAATTACGGAGTGTATGGCGGATGATGACATTCATTTGTGAAAGTCCTTTAGATTTCGCAGTTAAGATGTAATCTTGCTGCAATACCTCAAGCATTTCATTCCTCATGAAACGAGCAATCAATGCGATGACCATCATTGAAAGTGCGATGGTGGGCAGAATCGAGCTATCGTAACTTTCCCAGAAGGCTACCGGTAAAATGCCCCATTTCAATCCAACATAGTATTGCAGGAGAGCAGCGAAAACGAAGTTCGGTATTGCTACCCCGATAACTGCGATGAACATGGTGAAAAAATCCCACATCGTGTTATGTCTGAATGCAGCAATCATCCCTAAAATCAAACCAATTGATACACCCAAAAGCGCGGCCTGAGCGCCTAATAAAGCAGACGGTCCGATTCGGCTCGAGATTAATGATTCAACTTGCTGACCTTTGTAGTAATAAGAAATTCCTAAGTCGCCCTTCACGAGATTTCCCATGTACTTCGCATACTGAACGGCAACCGGTTGATCAAGTCCGTATCGTGCGTAAAACTCCATTCGATCTTCATCAGATAATCCCGCAAGCTTCTCTTCATCAAATGGCGACCCCGGTAACAACTTCATCAGAAAAAATGTCACTGTCGCAATTACAAATAACGTCACTAAAATATTGACTATCCGTACAGCAAGAAATTTTTTCAATACAGTTCACCTCTTTTATTAAAATGATTCTTAAAGGAAGAAATGAAGAAAGAGAGAGAAATTCTCTCTCTTCCTTTCATTCTTTAATCAGTAGCAATTTTTCACTTTTTCTTAATATATTTCAATTCCAATGGTGCTCCATACGGATGTATCGTAAAATTCGTTACTTCAGCGTTTTGTAAGAAGGCTTTCCCTTCATCGTAAAGCGGTGCAATAACGGCGTCATCTACAACCAGTGCTTTTTCTGCTTCAAGAAGGTAATCCATACGTTTTACCTCATCTGTTTCTGATTTACTTTTCGCAACTAAATCATTGTATACCGTACTGCTATAGTGTCCGCGTAGTGGGCTTGCTGGTGTTCCGACCCATAAATCCATATACGTACTTGCATCGTTATAGTCGGCACCCCATTTGTTGATTCCCATTTGGTACGCATCGTCTCTCATCGCTTGAAGTCTTCCACTGTAAGGTTTAGTCGAAATGTTCACATCGACGCCTAAGTTTTTCTTGAATTCACTTTGAAGGAATGTTGCTGTGTCTTTTGCAATGGTGTCATCAGCCGTCAAAATTTCGATGGCAGGCAGTGTTCCACCAATTTCTTTAAGTCCTGCAGCAAGATATTCTTTTGCTTTTTCAACATTAGGTGTAACTAAATCCGGATTCAGTTCACGGAATAATTTGCCGTCAACCCCTGCCATTCCACTTGCAACGACACCTGAAGCAGGCGTAGAACCGTTATTCAAGATTTGAGCTGTCAAAATTTCCGGATCATATCCAAGTTGGAATGCTTTTCTGATATTTACGTTGTCAAATGGTGCTTTCGTTAAGTTAAATTGCACGAACCATGAATTGAATTTAGATTCTGTGCCAAATTCTTTGTCATCTTGATATGATTGAATGTCAGATGATGACAAGTAGACACGATCTAAATCGCCCGCTTCATATAAATTCAATGCTGTACTGTTTTCTTTGATGACTTTCAAGCTTACTTCATCGATACCTACATTTTCTTTGTCCCAATACTTGTCGTTCTTCACTAATTTCACGCCAGCTGCTTGATCGTACTCAGTCATCGTGAAAGGTCCATTGAACAAGATGTTTTCAGTTGTAAGTGCAAAGTCATCCCCAGCTTCTGTTACAAACTTTTCGTTAAGTGGGAAATACGTAACGAATGCCGTTAATCCAAGGAAATAAGGTGTTGGTTCATTCAACGTAACAACTAATGTTGTGTCGTCTTCTGCAACGATGCCAACCTCGCTATCCGTCGCTACGCCTTCCACGAATTCAGCAGCGCCTTTTACATAATCCGCGATGATGAATGCATATGAACCTGCTGTATCTGGGTGAATTGCACGTAACCAAGAATAGCGGAAATCAGCTGCTGTTACTGGATCCCCATTACTCCATTTCACGCCTTCACGCAATTTAAATGTATACGTCAATTTATCTTCAGAGATTTCTACACTCTCCGCCATTGCCGGTACAGCTTCATGATTCTCATCCAAACGGTATAAACCTTCCATAATGTTGTTCAAGATTCCAAATGAAATACCGTCTGTTGTTTTTACTTGGTTTAAATCGGGAATATCATTTTCAAGACTTAACTTCAGTGTCTTTTTCTCATCTTTTGATCCATCTTTACTGTCCGAATTTCCATTAGACGAATCGGAGAAGTTACAGCCTGACAATACAAGAACAAGTGCCAACATCGATAGTGCTAATAATTTCATAGATTTTCTCACGTAATTTCCCCCTACTTGTGTTAAATAATTTGTAAAAAGTTTTATAGTAAATGCATTATGCATGTCCTAACGTAAAGTCTGGTAATAATTCACCAATTTTCTCTTTTCTTGCATTTTTCAATGTTGGGTGATGATACTCATTTAATTGTTCCTTTTGATGTTCACCCAAGAGACCCAACTGGCTTAAAACTTCAACAGCTACCGGGGAAGTGGCACGTCCGTTCCCATCCTCGATTTTGATCGCAATCCCGATTCCCGTTTCTTTATCCCCGATGCAATAAACGCCTTCCGCTCCGGCCTTCCCAAACATTCGACCATCTAAAACGCGCATAAAGTCTGAACAGAAACGCTCAGTACCTCCAACCATCTCAGGTGCCTCCATCATCGCTGTCGTAATTTTATTAATGGCTTCTTGACGTTTTGCTGGCAACTGGACTGGGTCAGCCAGCTTCGCGAAACCTAATGCTAAGTTATGTAGAGGTATACCATGCACCGGTACGCCGCAACCATCGATCCCGATCGCTATGTCTTCTTTTGGAACTTCCGTTAAGTCACTAATGGCTTCCATGATTCGTTGTTGAACAGGATGGTCAATTTTATAATAATCATCTGTCGACTCATTCATATGTTTAGCTGTTGCAAGCATCCCGCTGTGTTTCCCAGAACAGTTATTATAGATTGCCGTAACTACTCCATTCGCTTTGATCAATGCTTCGTAAGTGTCCTGCCACCTCGGGTTATGCGTTCCACACTGTAGGTCCGAATAGCTTAACTCTGCTCTTTCCAATATGGATTGAACACGGTTGGTATGTTGGTCTTCTCCATTATGAGAGGCACATGTCAAAGACAGATCTGCGTGATCAAAATTGTAGTGCTCTGCTGCCCCAGTTTCCACAATCGGAATGGCTTGGAGTGGTTTCATTGAAGACCTTGCGTAAACTACTTCTAGTGGATTTCCCAATGAATAAAGTAACTCCCCTTTGGAATTGACCACTGCAACATGACCCCTATGTAAACTTTCAACTAATTCCCCTCTTGAAACTTTCACTAATATTTCCGCTGTCATATTGACACCCTCTTAATTTTTTAATTTATTTGATATTTCAATAATATTAAAACACATTCGAACCTATTGCAACCTATTTTTATAATACTTAAATACAAATAACCTATTAGAACCTATAATATTGTGACATTCCTATCGAAATCGAAAAAAGGGACCTCCATGTGGAAGTCCCTTTCTATCTGAAAATAATTCAATAAATTCCTTTAGTATGAAAAGACGCATACTACCGAATTTATTGCTGCTTTATCTAAGACGTAGACCACGTGCAAACAAATAGGCAATCGATCCAAACAAAATCACGAGGAACAACGGCATTTGCCAAGCTCCCAGTACCATTTCATGTCCACGTGCAATACGAACCGTCTCCACAGTCATGTAAGCAATAAAAATCATGATTTCATTTCTCATTACGTTAACCAGTAACTGTGAATTTTTATAAAGACGTTCCTTATTTTCTTCCGTCAATCCAATGTAATTGTGCGTGTGTGGGTATTTCTCGATAAAATACAGACCAATCCACATGGCAAGCCCTATCACGGGCAGAATGGAAAGTGTCCATTTCCCTCCCCAGCCATCCGGTTCACCTGCAAAGTTGTAATGGATCGGAACCTCACTCGGAATGGAAGACCATATCGTAATTAAATAGACGATGCTTACACCGAATAAAAGTAAGGCAATGCAATCAAAGGCTTTTTCAAAAAAACTCTTTTTCATAGGTAGCAATGGTTGCTTATATATTGCCATTTTATGAACACCCTTTCACTTGTCTAATCAGATTAAAGCACCCGGAAATTTCGTGTCTCAAAGTACTTGTTTTCTTGAAATTCAAGTATATAATTCGTTACAGATAGAATTATATTTTGATTGATTATGGAGAGAACATGAGACCTTATAATGAAAAAATCAGTATTTATCACGGAATGGCCTCGACCATTGCATTGAACTTTTCCGCAAACTTCTTTCCGATTTTTGCGATTACCATTTTAGGAGCAACGAATTATCAAGTTGGTTTAATTAGTTCATTGCCTCCACTGATGGCATTATTAATGACGATTCCTGCCGCAATTTTATTAAACCGAGCACACACTCAAAAGAAACTAGTCGCGATGTCGGTGTTGATTGCCCGCTTAATGTTTTTATTCATTGTAACACTGGTTTATTTGCCTTCCCAGTCCTATCAAGCATGGGCATTTCTCGCAATTATTGCCTTTATGAGTGTACCGAATACGGTCGCTAATATCGGATGGCAGACGTTCATTAGTGGCATCATCAGTGATTCGAGAAGGGGCGACTTTTTTAGTGATCGGAACCGATTGCTTACGATGGTTGGTCTCGTTTCGACGCTTTTAATTGGGATTTTAATGAGGAACTCATCAGATAATGTCATGGCCTATCAAGCGTTATTCGTTGCCGCACTTGGTTTTGGCTTAATAGAAGTGTTTTTATTGATGAAACATAAAGAAGAACCGTTGAAATCAGAAGGACCGATGGTGAAAAAGAAAATAATGGACTGGTCAATTTTCCAACATTCCGCATATGTATGGTTTTTGATCGCTGCACTATTTTTCAATTTTGCTTGGCAAATGGCTTGGGGAATTTTTAATATTTATCACGTGCGTGTTGTCGGCGCGACCATTTTTTGGATCAGTATGTTCTCCGTTGGCAATATGCTTACACAAATCTTGACGTTTCCACTGTGGAAAAAATGGGCTGAACGGAAATCTAACGTGCTAGTTTTTGTCTGGGCAGCAATCGGCATGGCGACAACCCCATTTTTAACTGTCTTATCAACGAATTTATATTATATTACGCTTGTGCAATCGATTTCAGGCTTCTTCTTGTCCGGGGTGGTATTACTTTTATTTAATCTATTGCTTGAGCAGTCGCCTGAAGAGTCTCGGACTTACTGTATTACAACGTATAATGTTCTGCTCGCTTTTGTTGCTTTTATTGCACCACAACTCGGCATTTGGATGTTAAATGCCTGGGGTGTAGAAATGGCTATGTATTTTAACTCAGGACTTCGTCTGCTTAGTGCTGCAGTGTTTTATGTAGTGTATGTTCGGTATGCACGAATAGCTAAGAACGCAATTTAACCTGAACGGAGCCCACATTCGATACTGGATTGGGCTCTTTTTTCTAATCCAGAACTTTTTCCTCAATAACCAACGCTGAAGTTGTGCAAAATGCAGTAACCATAACTAAATAAATCGGATACATAATTAGTTGGGCTATTATTATGAGTCCACTTACAGGTGCGGGCATTTCCCCTTGATTCGTTATTGGGAACAGATAGGAAAAGAGTGCGATGAATAGAATCAAATATGGAAACCAAAGAATGACCGCCCAAAAGCTTGATTTTTTACCCTCTAGCCATTTACTAATTAAGAAAACAAATACTATGGTAGACAGAACAAACCCAATAAGATGTAGTCCTGCTATGACACCATTTACTGTATCTGCTTCCCAACCCGTTAAACGCCAAATTCGGTAGAAATTGAGTTGAAGTTCAATCGAAATTCCTATCACGATTGCAAATAATAAACTGACCACGTTTAGCTTCAAAAAGTACTTCACTTATACAAACCCTCCATCAAAGTCAGAGTCGATGAAAATTTTCAGATTATATAGATTACATAACTCGTTTTCGAATAAAAAGGTTCCATCTACTACAAATTCCTCATAGCGAGATTGGATTTTGTTAGATTCAATTTGATTCCCATCTTTCCAAACTAATTGCAGGATTTAATTCTTTTTCCATCAGTTTTACCCCCTAGTTTTTTCTACTTACTAAACAGATTGATATTGCACTTTCTTATCTCGATTTCCAGTGCTTTTCCCATTCCATTCATTGCTTCTTTTAGATGATTATTTATTTTTTTAAGATGGACCAATGACGATGAATACTATTTTTTTCTAAATAAGCTAGTAATACGTGGTTTTAATATGAATATATGCCTTCAGAAATTGTTATTTACAAGTTGAAACGAAAAGAGTAGTATTGTCTGCAGTTTCATATTTCTAAATCGCTTAATCCATTTGGAACGGGGGACCCATTTTATTGTGGCATCTCTGGCCGCTTGGGGTGAATCCTACGTATTGTAGGTAGGGCTACTCTTTTAGCCCGAACCCGACAGCTAACTCCGTAAGCGTTATGAGAGAGGAATTTGAACTAGTGAGAGTGTCATAATGTCCACTAGGCTATTTTCTCTATGCCTTGTGGGCTTTTTTGTCGTTATTTAACGTATCATGCATTGCATTATGGGTTGTCTTTTTGCGGATGGAAAAGATCGCTCGATACAGAAAGAAGTGGGGAAAATGTTATCCGGAGTGAAAAGATTTTTAATCGGTCGTCCTTTAAAGTCATCTGAATTGGGTGAACAAAAGCTTAATAAAACAAAAGCTTTAGCGATCCTTTCTTCAGATGCGTTATCTTCTGTTGCATATGGTCCAGAACAGATTTTGCTCGTATTAGTCACCGTAGGTACAATTGCGTTTTGGTATTCCATCCCGATTGCAGTAGGTGTCCTTGTACTGTTGTTGGCCCTTATATTATCTTATAGACAAATTATCTTTGCCTACCCACGTGGTGGTGGCGCCTATATTGTGGCAAAAGAGAACCTTGGAGAGAATGCGGGATTGATTGCAGGTGGTTCTTTATTGGTGGATTATATTCTGACGGTTGCGGTAAGTGTCTCGGCCGGTACCGATGCCATTACGTCTGCAATTCCAAGCCTACACGACCATAATGTTGCCATTGCCAGTGTATTGGTGATCTTCGTTACGGTTTTGAATTTACGAGGCATTACAGAGTCTGCTTCCATACTCGCTTATCCTGTCTATTTATTTGTACTCGCGTTGTTTATCTTAATTGGTGTGGGGCTTTTCAATACTGTTACTGGCAATGTTTCAGCTGATCTGCACGCACCACTTGGTACTCCAGTGGCTGGACTTACCTTATTCTTGTTGCTTAGAGCTTTCGCTTCAGGAAGTTCTGCACTAACCGGAGTTGAAGCCATTTCAAATTCAATTCCAAACTTTAAAAATCCAGCTGCTAAAAATGCTGCAAAAACATTAGTGATTATGGGTTCATTGCTTGCAGTTCTATTCGTGGGCATTGTTTTCTTGGCCTTTTACTATGGCATTACACCCAAAGTTGAGGAAACAGTTATTTCTCAACTGGCTTCCGAGATCTTCGGAAGAAACTTTATGTATTACTTCATACAAGGAACGACAGCCATGATTCTTGTTCTTGCGGCAAATACAGGGTATTCAGCCTTCCCACTTTTGGCTTTTAGTCTTTCGAATGATAAATACATTCCAAGCATGTTCAAAATGAGAGGCGATCGCCTGGGATACTCCAATGGAATCATCACGTTAGGAATCACTTCCATCCTGCTCATTGTTATCTTTCAAGGGCAAACAGAAGAACTAATCCCGTTGTATGCTGTCGGGGTATTCATCCCCTTTACGTTATCCCAGACGGGAATGCTCGTAAAATGGATGAGAGAAAAACCAAAAGGTTGGACGGTCAAACTAATTACTAACTTTGTTGGGGCATTTATCAGTTTCGCGGTCATGATGATTTTTTTCATTACCAAATTTGGTCAGGTTTGGGCTGTTCTCATCTTCCTGCCTCTACTCGTTTTTGTTTTTCATAAAATAAAAAAACACTATCTTGCAGTTGGAGAACAGTTGAGTATTTCCACTAGTGAACCTGCGTTGCCCATTGAAGGGAACGTGATCATTGTACCTGTTGCAGGAATCACACATGTAGTAGAGAACTCCTTGAACTATGCCAAATCGCTTCATCCAAACCATATCATTGCCGTATATGTGGCTTTTGAGAGAGAAGATGAACTCATTTTTCAAGAAAAGTGGAAGAAATGGCAGCCCGATGTACGGCTGGTGACCTTATACTCACAATATAGAAGCATCACTCAACCATTAGCAAAATTTATTAGTACAGTGGAGTATAAGGCAAATGCATCGAACTATCGAGTAACCGTCTTGATTCCACAATTCATTCCCAAAAAAGGATGGCATAATATTCTCCATAACCAATCAAGTTTACTGATCCGGTCCATCTTGCTTTATCGAAGAGATGTAGTGGTAACTACAGTTCCTTATCGTTTTAAAAAGTAAATAATTTGAATCAAATTTATTAGAGTTAGTTTTTATTTTTAACTTCACTATCGAGGAGTCGGCGTTTTTGCCCCTAGAACTACTACCTTTGTTCTTCATGCTTATGAAACCGAAAAAGGCGAATTATCGCTATCTATATGATCAGGTATTTACAGGATGAGAATAGAAAGCCCATCGACTATTTTCGATGGGCTTTTCGTATTTGTGAGAAAAAATCATTGATTTACTAGGGAAAGAAGCAATCGCATAAATATTTGGGGAATTTCATTCAAAAAATCATTGCCAACAGGCAATACTTTTTTGTACATTTACTACGATTTTATGGTCACGATTCCGGAATTTTCAAGACTCCTTTGTATGGGATGGAATTCTGGTATTGTTCAAGTGGCGTTCTTGCTCAGCCAGGATATCATTATCCTCCGCATTATCACGTGTCACTTTTTGTGTCAGGATTGCCCCGACAGCCACCAATATCATTACTGCGATGTAATATCCTTTTTCATTCAGTTGCAAACTGTCCGCATTGTATAGACCAATACAAAACAAGAAAACACCTGCAAATAACGTGAAATAAGCCAATACTGTAAAGGCAACCGTATTGCGTCTTCTGTACTTAGTTGGAAACATGGAGATCCCTTCTTTCTAATCACTTTTCACCTATTATATATGATTAGAAAAGAAATTCTAGATTAATAATGACAATATTCCCTCTTTTTCGACTTTAACATACCTCTCCTAATAAAAATGCTCACCATGAAAGGGTGAGCGTTTTACATGAAGTTAAATTTGAGTCATCGCTTCTTGCAATATTTCATAGGAGCGTTTTCTCGCTTCCTGGTCAAACACATAAGAAACGGCCATCAATTCATCCACCTGGAATGTCCCAAGGAATGATGTCAATTGCTCAATAATCGCATGTCTGTCACCTTTAAATGTAAAAGCTGACATGCCTCTAACTGCATTTTCTTCGTAATAATTCCATAGACCTTCCATCGATTCAACAGGAGGTTTCAACATTTCCTGTTTTCGGCTCACCACATTCAAGTAAAATCTGTCGCTAGTTGTCGATAATCGATCTGCCTCTTCATTTGTATCAGCGGCAATCACATTTACACAAACCATCACATACGGAGCGGCTAAATATTCTGATGGAACAAACTGATTGCGATAAATATGTATCGCTTGCTCGAACTGTTGTGGAGCAAAGTGTGCAGCAAATACATATGGATATCCTAAACGAGCTGCTAACTCTGCACTTGATGTACTTGATCCCAAAATATAAATTGGAACATCGGCACCCACTCCTGGATATGCATGTACTTGACCTTGCGCATTTTGCGATTTAAAATAATTTTGCAATTCCACCACATCTTGCGGGAATGCAAAAGACGTTTCCTGTGTGGTTCTTCTTAAAGCATGAGCAGTTTGCATATCTGTACCGGGTGCTCGGCCTAGTCCCAAATCCACTCGATTAGGATACATCGTTTCTAATGTGCCAAACTGTTCTGCTACAACTAGTGGTGCATGGTTCGGTAACATCACCCCGCCTGAACCTACTTTAATCGACTCCGTCTTCTCCAGTACATGCCCAATTAATATGGAAGTGGCAGAACTAATGACACTCTGTGAATTATGATGTTCCGTTAGCCAATAACGGTTATACCCTAACTTCTCTACATGTGTAGCAAGACCAACCATATCTTCAAAAGCTTCTTTATTGGTCTGTCCTTCTTTTACAGCTACCAAATCCAAAACGGATACTGGTATCGGTTGAATTTCTTTCATATAAAAACATCCCTTCATCGATCAACAATCTACCTTTGATATTAAAACCAATAAAACCTTTCTTCAAGGTATTTGCCTAGGCAAACTATATCTAATCTTTTATTGCGGTCCGTTATTTAAAATACGATTGTAAAAGAGGATACGGGTTTCATTTAAACTCGAACTCTTTGTTCCTCCTCTTTCTCGCACACTCCTACTAAAGAAACAACAGTAACCAACAATAATCTAAAAAAGAACACAAAAAAACCAATACCTTTCGGTATCGGTTTTCTAATTGCCTAGCGACGTCCTACGCACGCAA